>JAZQQY010000039.1:0-61702 GCA_045629285.1 Paludibacteraceae bacterium
GTTCTCCTCATCTTTCTCCAACACTACGATTTTGTAAGTAATCACACTATCACAAACGACTGTCGACGTTGTGTTTGCTACATGAGTGTACTCACCTACTGCATCGTATCTTAGGATTGTATCGCCTACTACTTTCAACTCATCGCCTACGAAGATTGTGTCATTTACGGTCACCTCCACTTTGCAGTTTTCCTTTACTACAATATTATAAGTAATGATGCTATCGCAATCCACTGTTGATGTTGTATTTACCACATGTATGTACTCGCCAACTGCATCGTATGTCAGTACGTTACCGCCGATTACCTTTAGCTCATCGCCTACGAAGATTGTGTCATTTACGGTCACCTCCACTTTGCAGTTTTCCTTTACTACAATATTATAAGTAATGATGCTATCGCAAGCCACTGTTGATTTTATCTTAGCAACATACGAATATTCGCCAACATTATCGTATTTTAGGATTGTACCATCCACAACTTTTAGTTCTTGACCTATGACGATCGTGTCGTATATGGAAGCTTCTACCTTGCAGTTTTCTACCATAATCTGATGGTATACAATACTGTCGCCACCACAAGTCGTAGATAGAGTCTCCAAGACTTCATCCTTTCCCAATTTATCGAATGTCTTTCCGTATTTTTTTTCTCCTTTTGTAACAGTTTCAACGTCTGTCAAATAAGTTTTAACATCACGACATGCAATTTCATAAGCACCCATTACAGTCTGTTGGAATCTGTCTTTTCCAAATATATCTTTTCCTTTTGTCGCCACTTCTGCCTTCCCCAACGGAAATCTTAGCGGAGTACCATCAGGAAGGATATCCGACAACAAAATCAAAGGTTTGACACATAATCTCTCATCAGTTGATTCTTTCAACAATCCAGCAATATCTCTATTTACAATGTTCGACGTTGTGGAAATCTCATAATTACCGGACTCGTCAATTTCCTTTATGACATTATGCGAAACGGCAACAACAGGATCTGGACCCTCACCATAAGTGTATGTTTGAAATATCACCTGTCCACTGAATATATTTCCCACATATTCACTTATTCCTCCATTTGCCATAAGACGCATTTCTTCGTCACATAATACTGTATTACCACTAAAGACAAATTTACTATTGGCTTCAGATCCATTTCCTGTATTGAACGTCTTTGATTCAAATGTAGAATTGGAAATGGAACACTGTGATGCTCCTACAAGTTGAATTCTATCTGAATCGTATACAGAACAAGAATTAAAGCTTAGGCTACCTGATCTGCCATTTTCATAGTAGTCAAAAATATCATAATTTTCAAGAAAGTCACAGGCATAAACATCCATAAGTCCACAGTTGTTTCCTAAAGCCACACTTCCGTACTTAAACATACAACTATCCACTTTCGCATTGACTTCTACATCATCAATATATGACACAATAGCTAACATCGCCTGTCGACATCCCTTTTCAGCTCCACATCTGTTGAATTCCAAATTTTTGAAAAAACAATCTCCAGATACAATGGATTTAATCAACACCACATTAATCGCGTCGTCCCAGCTATGCTCATAATCATAATCTACACCTGTATCATTCCCCAAAATGTCGCCAGAGAATATTGTCTTATGCAATTTTGCATTAGGGATTTCTCCCTCCTCCGGATTAGCAGAGTAGCCTCCAATAATATTCTTAGGTGTATTTGAGAAGAAACTCCAGTTTATGGTATCCTTTCCACTTACTCCAAGGCTATCACAAAACGGTTTGTACAATCCCTCTGCGATATGGAATGTAGAGCCGGCATTCGACATTCGGAATGTGTAGGCGAACGACTCCAAATCCATTGCATCCTTCCATGATGATCCGTCCTTTGTTCCTGATCCTTTTTCCTTAACGAAATAATCAGATCTCTTAAGCGACGGCTCTATTCTGATCTTATGAAAGACAATACTATCACCACCACATTTTCTCTTCAAGGTATCAGGGACTTCTTTTTCTAGCAATCCAACCGACACTTCCAAATTTTTGAGAATACCATTTTCTGTATTATCAAGACTAATATGTTCAACGCCTGACAAATGCGTTTCAACCGAACGACATGGAAAATCGTTTGCTCCAATAACTGTCATATCAAATCTGTCGTTGCCATACAGGTCTTTGCCGTTTGTCGACTCATCGGCCTTATCCAACGGGAATCTTAGCGATGTACCATCAGGAAGGATATCCGACAACAAAATCAAAGGTTTGACACACAATCTTTCTTCATCGGATTCTTTCAACAATCCTTCAATATCCTTACTCACAATGTTTGATGATTTCGAGACATCGTAAGTATTGTCCTCGTCAAGTGATTTTATCACATTATACTGAACCTTTAGTTCAGTCTCTTTATCTTTGTAGATATATTTTTCAAATTCAGAATTTCCAGATAAGATATTACCACTCACCTCAACATAATCTCCACTTGCGCTGACTGTAATATTCTCTGCCAAAACGGTATTGTTGTCAAAAATCATTTTTTCAGCTGACAAACCAGAAATATATACAGAAAGGGCTTCGATTGTCGTGTTTACAACAGTACATGCCATTGCCGCATTTAGCGAAACGAATTTTTTCGGATTATATATCGCACAAGAATTTAATTTCATCTCCGAACTTCCGTTATAATAACTGCTGGTGAATTGGACTCCGTTCTCATAAAAATCACATCCGGTCACTTCACAAGATCCAGTGTTGCTCGACAATGCATTAGGTGCATACATAAAGGAACAACTGTCGACCTTTGTATCGACTATCACATCTGTAGCTTTCGTGATAACTCTTAACAATGATTGGGATGCAGCTCTGATTGCCTTGCAATAACTGAACTCTATACCTTTAAATTGACAATTTCCAGACTCCTTGGAAACAATCAACACCACATTCGATACATCGTCGGATTTGTTTTCATACTCGTCTTCAGGGTTATTATCACCTTTTATATCACCGGAGAATCTTGTCTTGTGCAATTTTGCATCAGGCATTTCCCCCTCTTCCGGATCTGCAGAGTAGCCTCCGATAATATTCTTAGGTGTATTTGAAAAGAAACACCAGTTTATGGTATCCTTTCCGCTTACTCCAAGACTATCACAAAACGGTTTGTACAATCCCTCTGCAATATGGAATGTAGAGCCGGCTTCAGATGTCCTGAATGTTTCAGCAAATCCCTTGACATCCAGCGCATCCTGCCATGAAGATCCATCTTTTATTCCAGAACCGTCCTCTTTTACATAAAAGTCTTTAGAATGAACTCCAAAGACAAATTGACTTAACAAAACAAATAGTACAAATACTTTAGATTTCATGATAAAACTTTATTGTAATAATTAACCTAATATTTCTCTAAAAGTAAAACTACTTTGCGCAAATATACAAAAAACATTACTTAAATAAGTAATTTTGTCCAAGATAATAAATCTATAGTATGGTAAGAGAAATAATGCATGATCCGGCATTCCTATCGATGAAATCGTTGCCGGCGACAGAAAATGACAAGCAGATCGTAGTCGACTTGCTGGATACGCTCCGTGCCCACCTGGATGGATGCGTGGGCATGGCAGCCAATATGATTGGTGAATTGAAGAATATAATTGTGGTGTGCGACGGCAAGAAACAAATCGCCTTGATAAATCCGGTCATCGTTGCCAAATCAAAACCGTACCCGGCAGAAGAGGGTTGCCTGTCGTTGCCTGGAATCAAAAAGACAATACGTTTCAAAGACATCGAGGTGGAGTTCCAAGATGTTGATTTCCAACCGCAGAAAAAGAAATTCTCCGGTTGGACAGCTCAAATCATCCAGCATGAAGTCGACCACTGCAACGGTGTGTTGATTTAAAACACGTAGAGACGCAGCATACCGCGTCTCTACAAAATAATTGAGTTTAGTGTGCGTTAGATTATTGAGTATACCTAAGCAAAATTTTCATGCCGTTTACCCACACGGGCGAACGGCATTTTTTTTGAAAACATATATTACTTACTACTTGTTCAATATTTTAAGCATTTGGTCGGCATAACGCTCGCCCATTTGTCTATATCCCTGAGAGCTAAAGTGTGCCTCGTCCTGACTTGGCAACCCTTTAGAGGATATAATGTATGAATTAGGAATTACCGACGGCACCTTTGCTATAACAGCGTTATGAGCAGCACAGCAAGCACCAGAGGCGGATACTACCTCGCCAACTAACAACGGCGTATCCTCTGCTTTCAGGTTTAAATCATACAATAAATTTTTATACACTTCTTTTACCCTAGTCGGCCAATTTTCTTGACCTGTATTTGTCTCTCCCTGATGTAGCAATATACCTCTGATGACACCTTCCTTTTGTGCTAACTTTGCCATCTCAACCAATCTGCCGTATGGATCGCCTCCGTATTCTTCAATAGCAGGCTTCATATAATTTTCAGCAGCGGCTGTATATTTCTTGTAATTTTCCTTTTCAAACAACGCTATGTCGCACCCTCCGATCGCGACAACAATAACTCCGACACGAATGTTATATGGCAGTGAACTTACCATTCTTCGTCCGAAATAATCTACTGGTCCTAGTCGTGTGAAATTTCTGCACAAAGGAGGAGTAGCAGTATACCACTTGCCTTTGACTCGCCCCAAGTCGGGACAATCAACCGCAGATAAAACCTGGAAACGAGGATCAACTCTCAAGTCCTGTGACTCAATCGCTCCTTGACCTTCCATGTTCGACTGACCCAAACATAAATAAATGTGAAAATTCGGATCAGGATCTGCATTGGCAGAAACAAACGTCGCCAGTAAAGCAACAAATATGTATATAAACTTCTTATTCATCACGTATCAATCTTGTAAAAAGTAATTAGAATATAAAAACAAACAACAACGAATTACAACTAGAAAAAAAATAAAAAATGTGTTAGACTGACTACGCTAGACTGTGTTCGTTTTTTCATCTGCAAAAGTACTTGAATACAATCCAACCAACATTTGAAAATGCGTCAAAAGTATATAAAATTGCATCACGGCGCATTACATCATTATAAATCAGCCGATTAACTAAGCAACAACCATTAAAAAGAAGATATTCCGATGCAAAAAAATAAACGATTTCCACATAATTATCATGTTCATCCGTGCTAAAATGTCCTTATATTTTTATCTTTGTCTTGTAAAACTCGACTACGATGAATAGCATTAGACACATTTTCATCATTGTTTTCTGTCTGGTATCAAATCTTTTGGCTGCGCAAAAACAATTTTATTTCGACCACTACTCAACCAAAAACGGATTGAGTTGCGACCTTGTCTATGCAATCACCCAAGATGCGAACGGATTTATCTGGGCTGCAACCGAATACGGATTGAACCGTTTAGATGGAACTCAGATAAAGATTTATACTAAGGATAGCCATCCTTCTATCTACCGCAACGACATCAGATGCTTTGGTGTTCTTCCCGACAACACAATGCTACTAGGTGGAACTCCTGGATTATCATTGTCTTACGACACTAAGGCAGATACTTTCAAGCAAGTTAATTTTGTTGAAATCCAAAAGCCCGACTCTAAGATATCGTCTTATACGACTCTAGCTGATGGAAGACATTACGCTTTAACTACCAACGGAATATACAGATTTAACGAACAGAAAGCTGTCGGTAACGTACCGCCGGCGACGGAATTCTCTTTGACTATAGCTACCGCCGACCGTATGATACTCTCTGCCTATCTTGATAAGACAGGAAGATATTGGTTAGGTTCGTTTGACGGAATCAAGATTCAATCAGAAGACGGTAAAGTATTGGAATCGTATGAGTTAGACGGCAAAGATATTGCATCTTCACTTCTTGAATTTGATGATTTCCACATTCTTGTCGCATCAAATGTGGGCAATATATGGCTATTTACCCTTGACGCCAACTGCAAAATCGTTGATCACAGGATTTTGAAGGGTAATTTCCGAAACATCTCTTCCATGATCAAAGACAAGGACGGCTACATCTGGATTGGCACATGGGGTCACGGATTATGGAGAATGGACAAAGATTTCCAATTGGAAGAAATTGTAAATCACGAAGATAGCGATGCATTTCACAAAGTGCAGTCTCTATACGAGGATAAAGACGGAAACATCTGGATCGGGTCACAGGAAAATGGATTATGGTGTTGTCGTAAAAATTTCATCAACAGAGCCTTACACTCGTCAAAATTTGGTTTTCCAAACGCTATCGTCTCAAGTTTCCATGAAGCATCCGACGGTACTTTCTACGTAGGTTCGGACGGGTACGGAATGTATCAGCGTAATGCAGGAAGCAACGAATGGAAGCATTGGGAAGTAGGTAATGGTTTGAAATGTAATAATGTATTGGCATTCGAAGAGACGCCTGACCACAAAATGCTTATAGCCACATGGTCAGGAGGCATTGAATCTTTGCAAAAAAACGCCTTTTCATCGGTTATTTTCAATGGAATCAAAAATCCAATCACTAGTGCTAAGTATCTGAAAAGGACAAAAAACGGAGAAACATGGGTGATGACTCAAGGTGACGGAATTTACGTGGAAACCGCTCCGAACAAATGGAAAAAGATTGTTTTCAACGGAGTACGAGATGGCGACAAATGGGTGGATTACTTCGTAGAAAATGACGACGTGAAATGGATTATCACTTCATTTGGAATATGGCGCTGCGACACAAAAGACACAATCAACTTTCTACTTAAGAAAAACGACGTAGATCCGTTCTCTTTTTATCAAGGAATCTGCGATGAAAACGGCAATTTTTATGCTGCATCAAACCAAGGAATCGTCCGTTTCAGTGCCGACGGAAAGGAACATAAACTGTTGGAATACCTACCCAAAGGAAATTACGTATCTATCTGCATCGACAAAAACGGAACGCTATGGTGCGCAGGTTCACCAGGAATTATACAGTTTGATCCAAAACTGGAATCTTACAGCTCTATCCCACTAAATTCGTGGAATCATAACGCGACATATTTCTCACAACGTGCCGTATATAAAGGTAAGGATGGAATATTCTATTGGGGATGTTCAGACGGATTCATATCGTTCAATCCTGACAGTCTCAACAAAGATTCTGTCGTTGACTATCTTGCATGGGGCGACTTAAACATCAGTGACAGCAAACAGCATATCGAAGGTCAGGAGGTGACGTTCAATCAAGGATCCAACCAAGTAAGCTTGACTTTCGATCTACTCAACCTTTCAGGCATCAACGACATTCAATGTCATTACCGCATCAAAGGGCTGAGCGACAGTTGGCAATCGCTTGGACAATCTCGCGAAATTAAACTGAACTATATTCCAGCAGGAACATACCAACTTGAGGTAAAGGCTTACCGCAACAACTTTGAAGATAACGCATCCTCAATTTCAATGACTGTTCATGTGTTGCCTCCATGGTGGCAGACTACATGGTTCAAAATAATCATGTCAGTGCTGCTAAGTTTGATCGTCGCCTTCATAATCTATGCGAGAATGAACGCCATGAAACGACGTGAGGAGGAGTTGGAAAGACTTGTCGACGACCGTACTTCCGACCTTATGAATGCAATGAAGGAAAAAGATAGACTTGTTTCCATCATTGCACACGATTTGAAGAATCCGATGTTCTCCATCGTCCGTGGTCTGGAGATACTTTCAGGAAAGACAGAAGGCATCATGCCACAGAAGGAACAGACAATGCTAAACACTATTCACAGTTCGGCAACAAACCTACAGAAGGAATTATTACAGTTGTTGGACTGGTCTACGTCGCACCAATCGCAAGTGCAATATAAGCCGAAGGATGTGAATTTACGCTTTTTGCTAGATGAAGTCATTGCATTGCTTAAAGGTCCGATCGGAGATAAACTAATCTCAATCCAGATCAAGGATGACATAGAGAAATGCGCTAATGTCGACGAGAGACTGATAGGTACAGTAATGCGAAACCTTATCGACAATGCCATCAAGTTTACTCCTAAACGTGGAGAAATAAAGATGTCGCTATACGAAAAAGATTCTCACGCATTCTTCTCAGTCCAAGACTCTGGTGTAGGAATGGACAAAGAGCAGTTGGAAAATCTACGTAGCGGTGCCGCAACGTCGACACGGGGCACAGACAATGAGATCGGAACCGGTTTAGGATTCCGTATGTGCAGCGAATTCGTTGCGAAAAACAACGGCACAATTCAGATCGACAGTGAGAAAGGCAAAGGCACAAGCATCACCATCAGCCTGCCGCTATCAGAAAAAATCGCAGAGAAAGAGCAACCGAAAATGGAATTCACAACGGCTGCAACAACAGGTTCAGAACGAAGTCTGTTGGAAGGAAACACTGTCTTGATTGTCGACGACGAGCCAATGATCCGTCTTGCCATTCGCAATGCATTGGAGCCATACATGAATATTCTTGAAGCCGAAAATGGAGAAGTTGGATTTGAAATAGCATCAAAGGATTTGCCAGACTTTATCGTTGCCGACGTGGAGATGCCAAAAATGAACGGCTTTGAAATGTATAAGAACCTAAAGGAACAGAAATCAACGTCACACATTCCATTGCTATTCCTATCTGCATTGAGCGACGATGAGACACGTATGGAAGGGCTTACACAAGGAGCTATCGACTACATAACCAAGCCATTCAAGGACGAGGAGTTGTCGACAAAAGTCATCAACATTTTGAAATTGAGACGTACGCAGCAGCAACAGATTCTGATGGAAAACTACACGGAAGAACCTGTGTCGACTGAAATAAACCCATTCTTAAAGAGTGTGTTGGACGCAATCGAACAGAACTATCAAAAATCGGAATTCTCAATTGAAGATTTAGCTAAACTATTATCAACCAGCAAGTCAACTTTGCAGCGTAGATTAAAATCAATTACAGACCAGACTCCGATCGAGCTACTGAATGAATATCGTGTGAAGAAGGCAGATGCATTGTTGCGCAACCAAGATCTTCCAATCAAGGAAGTTGCATATATGACCGGATTCAGCGACCAGTTCTACTTCAGCAGAAAATACAAGGAATATTTCGGATACGCACCGTCAAAAAGATAATTGTTCAAGAAGATGATTATTCACATCTCGCTTTTGTAGCGACAATATCTCAAAGCTTATTTACCAAGCCTCTTTATCTCAACATATCGATTCATACTATGCTCGTATTCATTATGAGCATTTTTGACCAACGGGTTATCCGAACCGACTCCCTTGATATTCAACTGAGACTTATCAACTCCATTACTCACAAGCAAATCATAAATTACTTTAGCTCTACCCTCAGAGAGAGCGTAATTGTATGTATTAGAACCTCGCTCATCAGCATGGCCAACAATTTGGTATTTCTTTGTAGGGTTGGCTTTTATCTCATTTAGGATAGCATCAAATTCATCACCACTCTGGTGAAGTTTTGTGCTCGCCAATTCAAAATACAAACGAAACACCTTGGGATCCTTTTCTATTGTTTTTCCCCCACATTTGCCAAGCTCTTCAATTTTTGCAAGATTCAAAAGCGGGAACGACGGTCCCTGATGCCAAACATTCCTTGATCCTTTTTGTAATAACTTACAGACTTTTCCATTAACGAAATCAGACTTCGGACAACTCATTCCAACGTTCATCTCATCCCCTTTCTCTTCTGGATTATAGTAATAACAATTATTCACCTCACACTCTCGAGTTGTCCAACCTCCTAAAGGCTCAATATGGCCATAGATTCCACCACACAATCTATTCTCTATACTTCTCACCTCTCCAAAAGAGCAGCAGTTTTTTATAGTACTGCCTAAAAGTCCTCCTGCTATTCCTCCCACACGGGTTGAGCCGACAACTTTTCCATAATTACAACAATCCTCCACGATTGCATCATTAGAGGTGGTGCCCACGATACCTCCCATTCCATAATGGCTGGCATTGGGTGCATTCACATCTCCATAAAAAACACATCTTTTAATGTAAGCTCCTGTACTTGCATAGCCAATAATTCCTCCATAGAACTTCCAATTCCCTTTCACCGTTGTATAACTGCTACAATCTGTAATAATAGCGCTGCCAATACCCACGATACTACCAGCGCAATCCCCGATATTATGAACAAGGCCACAGCCCATAATAAGATTTTTAATCTCTCCTTTTCTGACGATTCCAAAAAGGCCTTGCCCCATCTGGCTCGCTTTATTGATATATATATTGTCAATACGATGGTTTCTACCGTCAAACACACCATGAAAGCTTGTCTCTTCTGTATATCCGATCGGAATCCAAGAACCCAGAGTCTTGCCGCACACAGCAGAAAGATCAATATCGTTCATCAAAACAGCGCACGCGTCCCTATTCTGTGGAATATTATCATCCGAGCCATTTACTACCGCCGCAAAATATTGCAGTTCCGCAGGCTTTGTGATTCTAAACGGACAATCTTTCGAACCATCTCCTTGTGGCTTTACCGATGCAAAAATTTGAGAGACACATCCCCAAAGAAGCATTATAACCACATTTATCCTTAATATTAACTTTACCATACCTCTATCGTGTTTAAAATAAGAAGAGACTCGACACGCCACGTCTCCACATTGCTTTATTCAATCATATTTTGCAAGCCAGACCTTAACTCCGACATGGAGAAACCATAAGACAACACATTCCGAATAGGATATTCTTTTGATCCATATCTCACAACGACATTCACTTTGTCGTTTTCAAATGCTATAGTCATAACTCCTTTTCCTCCGACATTTTCCATTTTCGCATATTCTAATACTCTCCAGCATTCCTCATTGTCGAAATTAATATTGTAGCAATACTGCTCTTTTCTATCCGATACTACTAGATTGCCTCCATACGGAACAGACGGATTCTTAATCAATGTATTAAAGACTCTACTCGAGCTTACCATAGCAGATTCTCCATTCTGAAACCACAAGGTTATATTCTCAAAATTATAATCTTTTATATCGAATTCAATATCATAATCATAACGCATCTGTCTGAAATTACTTACGTCTACAAGGAATGAGTTATCCTTTTTCATTGAATCGCGGACCAGATTATAGTTGTCTCGCTCCATATCAGCAGAGTTTCCTTCAAACACAGGTTCCTTATCCTTAGGCAAACGATCATCATATTCACTCGTTTCAACACCAATCACATTCCATTCATCTCGTATACAACTGCTAAAATTATGTGATTCTATATTGATTTTACCGTTAGGCATCAGTCTTACAGACAAATTAAGCTGCAACATTTTAGGATCTGTGATATACCTTGCTGTGTTTAACAAAGACTCATAAGGGAGTTCCGCATTTACTTTATACACTTTATCTTCAAGATACGAATACCATGCCAAATCTAATCGATTGGGCAATTTATGTTGCTTTAGGAAATTCAACATCTCTTCTGCGGATTTCGTCGAATCCGGCTCTTCTAGTATCACCTCTCCTTCTTCATTATAGACGTGAGCATCAAAAACAATCACTTTGTCTCCCGTACCATCTGGATCAAATGAAACTTTATACCAAAAATATTCGGCAGTGTTAATCTCTTCTTCAGGTTTATTGTCAAAGGAACATGACGCAAACATAAAAACAGCAAACGTCAAAGCGACGTCTACTATAAAACTCATAAATTTGTTTCTCATATCTTATTATATTATCACTAAAAAAAATAGTGTTTAAATCAGGATGCACAGTTTGCTATTCATCCACAAAATATTGCATATTTCCGAAAAACAATAGGTATAATAATCTCTCAAATGATTATTTATCACAACACATAAACCAAACCTACCGTCAGCAGACCGAACGGCACGCTCAATATGAATGTCCATTTAATATCTGCCCCCAAATAATAAAGCATCGCTGCTGAAAAAATGAGGTTGAATACGGAATTTACAGCAATTGCCGCAGGACCTAAACCGGCTGCGAAATATGCACCAGCTATCGTAACTGGAATAAGGTAGACTATAAGGTCGATACGGTTAAATCCGTGAGTCAGGAATGCAGCTTTGATTCCCAATACCAACAGCGTCGCTGCGTGGATCAGGAATAGTGGACAAAGTGCATTTTTTACAATTTCAAACATATATTACACCTGCGAAGCAAACACCATTGCGTACATTCTCATCTGCTTGATCATCGCCAACATACCGTTGGAACGAGTCGGAGTAAGATGCTCCTGCAAACCGATTTTGTCAATGAATGAAAGTTTGGCATCAAGGATATCCTGTGGTGCATTGCCCGACAAGATATACACAAGAATAGATACGATACCGTTGACAATCTCAGTGTTGCTCTCTCCCTGATAGTAAACTTTTCCGTCGACTAACTCAGCGTTGACCCACACCTTGCTCTGACAACCTTCGATCAAATGCTTGTCGTCCTTGTAATGTGCATCGATACCTGCACCGTCGTTACCTTTATCTATAATCAACTGGTAAATATCCAACCAATCATCCGAGAATGAGAACTCCTCAATGATTTCCTCTTCTCTTTCGTCTATCAAACTCATATTTTAACGCTTCTTTCTGTTAAACATTGATGCCACACGTGTCAATCCGGCAACGAATGAATCAATCTCTTCTTTTGTATTGTAGATGGCAAACGATGCTCGCACCGTGCCCTCGATTCCGAAATGTTGCATCACTGGTTCAGCACAGTGATGGCCTGTTCTGACGGCGATTCCCAACTTGTCCAAAAGCGTACCCACGTCGTACGGATGGATATTGCCGACCAAGAAGGAAACCAATCCGCTCTTCTGGTCGTTCTCACCGATGAAACGCATTCCGTCAATCTCTCTCATCTTCTCCTCCGCATAAAGTCGTAGCGACTCTTCGTAGTCATGAATCTCATCCATACCGATTGCTGAGACGTAGTTGAGTGCGGCTGCCAACGCTGTCGAGCCGATGTAGTCGGGTGTGCCAGCCTCAAACTTGAACGGCAACTCATTGAAAGTAGTGCCAGCGAAACTAACGTTCTTGATCATCTCACCACCACCCTGGTATGGAGGCAACTTGTCGAGCCAAGCCTCTTTTCCATAAAGGACGCCGATACCTGTAGGACCGTAGACCTTATGTCCGGAGAAAACAAAGAAGTCAACATCCAACTTCTTGACATCCACCTTGATATGCGGTGTCGACTGTGCTCCGTCCACCAAGACAGGCACATTATGAGAGTGTGCTATACGCACGATTTCCTCGATAGGATTGACAGTTCCAAGAGTGTTGGAAACGTGAGCGACGGACACCAACTTAGTGCGTGGAGTGATCATCTCCTCAAGTTTTTCCACCAAAAGATGTCCACGTTCATCAAACGGAATCACCTTGATCTTGATATCCTTTCTCTGTTGCTGAAGCTGCCAAGGCACGATGTTAGAGTGGTGTTCCATCTCCGACACAATGATTTCATCACCGTCGACACACTGGCTTCTCACAAAAGAGTCAGCAACAAGGTTGATAGCCTCAGTAGTGCCACGAGTGAAGACAATCTCACATGACTTCTCCGCTCCGATGAATTTCTGCACCGTCGCACGAGCCTCCTCATGAGCGACAGTAGCAGCCTGGCTCAAGAAGTGGACACCACGATGGATATTGGCATTTTGTGTGGAATAGTTGCCGACGATAGTGTCGAGCACCACCTGCGGCTTCTGTGTAGTGGCCGCATTATCGAAGTATATCAACGGTTTTCCATAGACCTCCTGGCCCAAAATCGGAAAATCCTTGCGTATTGACACTATATCTAACATCTTCATTTCGTTTTTCGGAGTGCTAAATTACAAATTTTACGCCATTTATCAATTAATCAAAGTCCTTACTTCACCAAATTAATATCGTATGGAGTAATCTGATAAACGAAATAGTTTAGCCAGTTTGCATAGAACAAATTGGCATGGCTTCTCCACTTCACGTGAGGCCCATTATCCGGGTCGTTATCCTTGTAGTAGTTGATTGGTGGCTCAATCGGCAACTCCTTAGCCAAATCACGACGATACTCAGCATCAAGTGTGTACGGAGCATATTCAGGATGGCCAGTCAAGAAAAACTCTCTACCGTTGTTTGCCATCATCATATATGGTCCGGGAACTTCTGCTCCTGCAAGAATCTTCAAATCAGGCACAGCCTCAACATCTTTTCTATCCAATGTACAGTGGCGGCTGTGAGGCACGTAGAATGTATCGTCGAATCCACGGAAAATAGGATTCAACGGTTCATAGATCTGATGCTCGAACACACCAAAGATCTTAGAATCCGTCATAACCTTGTTGATGCCGTAGAAATGGTAGAGTGCAGCAAACGCACCCCAGCAAACGTAAAGTGTAGAAGTGACGTGTGTACGTGCCCAATCAAAAATCTCAGTAAGCTCATTCCAGTATGTCACCTCCTCGTAATCCATGAATTCAAGTGGGGCTCCGGTGATGATCATACCGTCGTACTTATTATTTCGCAATACCTCGAAACTCTTATAGAAGGCCATCATGTGCTCAATAGGAGTATGCTTGGATGTGTGACTGGAGATCTGCATGAACTCAATCTCGATCTGCAACGGTGAGTTAGACAACAGACGAACCAAATCCGTCTCTGTCGTAATCTTGATCGGCATAAGATTAAGAATCACAATCTTCAGTGGTCTGATATCCTGATTGGCTGCCTCAACCGAATCCTTGACGAAAATATTTTCCTTCTTCAACTCTTCAACAGCCGGCAAATTCCTCGGTATATTTAATGGCATAAAAACCTCCTTAATTAGTTCTCTTTTGAATTTCTTTGCAAAGGTAAGCATTTTTTAATACTTTTGAGCAAATTTAGGTGGAGTATGAATAGATTTGTGATTATAGTGGCCGGAGGCTCAGGATTAAGAATGGGTACAGAAATACCAAAACAGTTTCTACCAATCGCTGACAAACCAATCCTTTTGCGCACTATCGATGCTTTCAGAAATAGTTTCAAAAATGCAGTCGACGGAATAAAAATCATCGTCTGTCTGCCAGCTTCGCATTTCGACTATTGGCACCAGTGTTGCAAGGAGTATGGCTTCAACACGGATGATATAACAATCGTAGAGGGCGGAAAGACTCGTTTCCATTCTGTGCTTAATGGCTTGAATACCATATCTTGCGACGGGGATGCACTCGTCGGCGTCCACGACGGTGTACGTCCATTCGCGTCGACAGAGATGATCAACCGTTTATACGATGCTGCTGCAAAAGAGGAGGCTGTCGTTCCGGTTGTGGATTCAGTCGACTCTGTACGCATCCTTTCAGAGAATGGCGAGAACGCACAGATCGACAGAAGAAGGGTGAAACTCGTCCAAACGCCTCAGGTGTTCGACTTGAAACTTCTCAAAAAATCCTACGGCGTCGGATTCATCGAAACTTTCACCGACGATGCAAGCGTGGTGGAATATAGCGGACACAAGATTGCTTTGGTAGAGGGATGTCGTGAGAATATCAAGATCACGACTCCGATGGACCTTGCCATTGCGGAATATATGTTAAATGCTGAATAGGGAATCAAGGGCATACCGTCCTTTTAAATCCTCATTTTTGAACCTCAATTATTAACTACTAATTAGTTTCGTTTGTCGACAGCATTCTACAGATCCCGAGAACTGACACATTGCCGTGGTGTTTCGCCAAAGAAGGCTGATGTGTTGAAGAGCGAAATAGAAGTGTTTCGCCCAGAGGATCTGCTGTATTATTTTCCCTACAGATACATCGACAGAAGCAAATTCTACTCTATCCGTGAGATATCGGGAGCTAACACCTACGTCCAGATCAAAGGCAAGGTGATATCGATGAAAACTGTAGGTGCGGGTCGACAACAACGTCTCCAGGCTGAGTTTTCAGACGGACAAAGCACAATCTCGCTGGTATGGTTTCAAGGGGTACAATACTTCCTTGACCGTATCCAGGCAGACAAAGAATATATCATCTTCGGTAAACCAACCGTGTTCGGCAGTAAACTGCAGATCGCTCATCCGGAGATGGACACAATCGAGTCGGCAACAAAAAAACATCTCACCAATGGTCTGATGAGCATGTACAATACGTCCGACAAAATGAAGCGCAACTACCTTGATTCTTCAGGTTTGCGACAGATTATCATGGATGAGCTTCAGAATCTCAAGACTTCCCCACTCGACGAGACTCTGCCAGCCGACATCCGTGAACGAGAAAATCTTATGGAGCTCAACCGAGCTATCTGGAATATCCACAATCCAGAAAATTCTCAAGCATTGGCTGAGGCTCAGTACAGATTGAAATTCGAGGAACTGTTCTATATCCAGCTCAAGATGCAGCGTGCCTACAAGCATCAGATTAATGAGCATGGACTGGTGTTTCCTCGCATCGCCGACTATTTCAACAACTTCTATAACCAACAGTTGCCATTCCCGCTCACTGGTGCCCAGAAACGAGTGATCAAGGAGATTCGTGAGGATGTGCGCACTGGCAAACAGATGAACCGTCTGCTTCAGGGAGACGTGGGAAGCGGAAAAACCCTTGTCGCCACGATGACAATGCTCATGGCTCTCGACAATGGTTATCAGGCTTGTCTGCTTGCTCCGACGGAGATCCTTGCTAATCAGCATTTTGAGACTATCTTCAAGCAGTTGACTCCCATCGGCATCAACGTCGCCCTACTGACTGGTAGCACTAAAGCACCCGTTCGTAAGAAACTTCTTCCGTCGCTAAAATCCGGTGAGACGCAGATTCTGATTGGCACTCATGCGATTCTTGAGGACACCGTGGTGTTTAACAACCTCGGCATGGCAATCATCGACGAGCAACACCGTTTTGGAGTGGCTCAACGCTCAAAGCTTTGGCATAAGAACACGATTCCGCCTCATATTCTTGTGATGACGGCGACACCGATTCCTCGCACCTTGGCTATGACGCTGTATGGCGACCTTTCCGTCTCCGTGATTGACGAATTACCTCCAGGCAGAAAACCCATTCAGACGTATCATCAGTACGACACCAACAGGGAGAAACTATACCATTTCATGCGTATGGAGATTGCCAAAGGACGACAGGTGTACGTAGTGTTTCCGTTGATTAAGGAGAGTGAAAAACTTGATTTCGAGAATCTTACCGCAGGTTACGAGCGACTTTGCGCTGTTTTTCCCCAGCCACAATATAATATATGTATGGTTCACGGCAAGATGACGCCGGAAGAGAAAGACGAGAATATGCAGAGATTCGCGTCGGGCCAGGCAAATATTATGGTTGCGACGACAGTTATTGAAGTTGGAGTGAACGTGCCAAACGCCAGCGTGATGGTGATAGAGAGTGCAGAGCGATTCGGACTCAGCCAGCTCCACCAGTTGAGAGGCCGAGTAGGACGTGGTGCAGACCAAAGCTACTGCATCTTGGTGACAGATGTCAAGTTGGCGAAGGAGACTATGCGCAGAATGGAGATCATGACACGCACCAACGACGGATTCGAGATCGCCGAAGCCGACCTTCGTCTGCGCGGAGAGGGAGACATCGAAGGCACACAACAGAGTGGAACACCGATGAAGATGCGTATCGCCAACATCGCCACCGACGGAGTGATCCTAATGCGTGCACGTGACGCGTCGATCAACATCATCGCCAACGATCCCGATTTGAAGTCGCCGGAGAATCAGATCTACGTGAACCAGCTCGCACACCTGGCAAGAGAGCTGAATGTTTGGGGAAATATATCTTAATGCATAATTCATAATGCATGATTCATAATTCGTATATCTCGTAGAGACGCACAGTCGTGCGTCTTTAATACAACATGTTCCCCAAGAAAAATGTAGTTTAAGGGCGTTTGTTCCCCAAGAAAAGTGTAATTTCAAGCCATTTGTTCCCCAAGAAAAGTGTAAAATCATTGCATAATCTATTTATTATTAATACTTTTGCATAACGCAATTCAAAGAGCAATGAAAAGAAATATTTACAAGGAGTTATTAAGTTGGAAAAATAATCCAAAACACAAACCTCTTGTATTATTAGGAGCAAGACAAGTGGGAAAAACATACATCATAAAAGAGTTCGGAAAAAACGAATTTGATAATATGTTGTATGTGAATTGTCATAACAACAAATTTGCAGACACACTGTTTGTCGACTTCAATATGGACCGTATAATTTACCAGTTGGAGCAAGCAAACGAAAAAAAGATAATCCCTGGTAAAACACTGCTATTTTTTGACGAAATACAAGAAGTGTCAAACGGCATTTCTTCGCTAAAATACTTTTGTGAAGACAGACGAGACTTGCATGTTGTCGTAGCGGGGTCATTATTAGGAATCTCAATAAGAAAAGACGAAAGCTATCCAGTAGGAAAAGTCAACGACTTAAGAATGTACCCCATGACATTTGATGAGTTTTTAATGGCAAATGGCAGAGATATGCTAGCGGAAGCCGTACGAAATTTAGATTGGGAGTCAATGACAATACAACATGATTCGCTAACAGACTACTTAAGGCAATACTATTTTTGTGGTGGAATGCCCGAAGCTGTCTCAACATGGCTGGAGAATCATGATGCAAAAGAAACAAGAGATGTTCAACGCTCAATACTAGCAACCTATAGTAAAGATATGGGAAAGCATACCAGCACAGAAGTTGTCAGAATAAGACAAGTGTGGGAAAGCATACCAGCGCAATTGGCTAAAGAAAATAAAAAATTCATCTTTGGTGCAATAAAAAAAGGTGCTAGAGCAGTAGACTTTGAAAAAGCGATACAATGGTTGGTTGATGCCGGACTAGTGTACAAGATTTCCAGAGTATCCAAGCCACAAGAACCATTAAAATTTTACTCCGACGACTCTACATTCAAAATATATCTATTGGATTGTGGGTTGCTATCTTGTATGTGTGGAGTTCGTTCTCGTGAAATGCTTATAGGCACAAATGTATTCTCTGAATTCAAAGGAGCTTTCACAGAAAACTATCTTCTTTCGCAGATCAAATCGTTGGAAGTGCATGATGAAATGGACAAAAACATCTTTTATTATTCAAAAGACAATAGTACTATGGAACTTGATTTTGTAGTTCAAGGTCATAATCGCATCATACCAACAGAGGCTAAAGCAGAAGAAAATGTACATGCAAAATCTCTACGCTTATTCATAACGCAGGACTTTAAAGAATACAACTTGACTGGAGTTCGAGCATCGATGCTTCCATATAAAGACCAAGGTTGGATGATGAACATCCCTCTTTATTCTGCAGAAGCTTATTTCAAAAATGAAGGGCTTGGCACAGACGAATAATAAACATATCTACATCAAACTAAATTTAAGACAAACATGATCAACGAATATATAAAGAATGCTGGCATTGCCCAGTTAAACGAAATGCAGGTGAAGATGCAGGAGGTCTATCCTAAGAAGGACGCCATCCTGCTACTCTCGCCTACCGGGTCGGGAAAGACACTTGCTTTCCTTCTACCGCTTTGTGCCGACGTGGTGAAAAACGGTTCGACGGCATTGATCCTATCTCCGTCGAGAGAGTTGTCGCAACAGATTTTTGAAGTGTTACGCAGTTTGAAATCAGGCATCAAGGCGACGCTACTATGTGGAGGTCACTCAACAGCCGAGGAAGAGAAACGATTGCGTGAAAAGCCATCCATTGTGATTGGCACACCAGGTCGTGTGCTCGACCACATCCGTCGACAGACATTTGCAGCGTCGACAATCAACACATGGGTAGTGGATGAGTTTGACAAGGCTCTTGAGATGGGATTCTCAGCCGAGATGCAGAGCATCAACGACAATCTGACATCCGTCGACAAACGAATCTTCGTATCAGCCACAAGCAGCGTCGACATCACACCTTGGATCGCAGATAAGCCAATCGAGACGTTGGATTTCACAACTGAGACTCCCAACGACAACTTGAAACTGATGCGAGTAACGTCGCCAGAGAAAGACAAACTCCCTACACTACAGGGACTTGTGACTACATTCAACAACGAGAGCACCATCGTCTTCTGCAACTTCCGCGACACAGTGGAACGCGTGGCTACAGCGTTGGAGAAAGACGGACACGACGTCGTGGTGTACCATGGTAAACTGGAGCAGAAAGACCGAGAGCGAGCACTATTCATGTTTGCATCGGGTTGCTCGGCAATCCTCGTCACAACCGATTTGGCTGCACGTGGATTGGATATCTCACAGGTGAAACACGTCGTGCATTTTGAGATGCCAAACACACTTGAGACCTTCACACACCGTAACGGACGAACAGCGCGTCAGGCAGCGTCCGGTACAGCTTACGTGATGATCTATAGAGAGTTTAGTTTGCCAGAGTTCTTGCCAAAGAAAATCGAAGAGTACAAATTCGAGCCGACAAACAACGTGTTGAAATCCGAATTCACGCCGATCTATATCAGCCGTGGAAAGAAAGAGAAAATCAGTCGTGGCGACGTCGCCGGATTCGTCATCAAGACAGCCGAGTTGGCAAAAGAAGACGTCGGAATGATCCTGCTATACGACCATTATTCCCACGTCGCCATCAAATCCGACAAAGCATTCGCAGCAATCAAAAAACTTGATGGAGCGAAGATCAAAGGAGGAAAAGCAAAGGTAGAGATAGCGAAGTAAATGCTAAATCCCCGATATTCTGCCAAGAGTATCGGGGATTTTTGCTTTACCATTCGACAACTTGATTTAAGAAATCAATGATATTTAAGTGAATTATTCCATTTCTACTCAAATCAACAGCATCAGCACTAATCACATACTTAGGATAGCTGTTGCGTATCGATTCAAGATTACCAAATTCTCTATCCACATCGTGGTCTGTAATCAAATAAGCCACTTGTATATAAATCGTTTTATCCATTTTTGTACAGACAAAATCAATTTCAGCACTGTTCAATTTACCAACATAAACATTCCATCCTCTGGCAACCAACTCCATATAAACCAAATTCTCACAGACATGACCTATGTCAAGTTTATCTGTTCTGCTTAATATAGATCGAAAGCCCAAATCCACACAATAGTATTTTTCTGAACTTTCAAGAAGTTTCTTTCCAGTTATATTATAGCGTGGAACTTGATACAAGGCAAACGATTTTGTAATTGCTTCTATATAAAGCAAGATAGTCTCAACACTTGTATTGATACCCTCACTTTTGATTTTTTTTGCGATAGAATTGGCAGAAAAAGTGTTGCCTACATTATCCACAAAGAAATCAAGCAATTTTCTCAAAAGCACAACATTTTTAATTCCATTTCGCTCCACAATATCCCTCAAAACTATCGTTTCATATAAATCAGACAGATATATCATTCTAGCGTCGTCATCATTAAAAACAAACCTTTGAGGAAAACCACCATACTTCAAAAATTCCGCAAAGAGTTTTTCATCAGATATTGCAACACCTTCATTTTTATAGTATTGTTTAGCTTCTGCAAAAGAGAAAGGAAATACATTGAAAGAGACATATCTTCCACGTAGGTTTGTAGCCAATTCACCAGAAAGCAATCTGGAATTTGAACCGGTAATATATATGTCACAGTCAAAATCTACTCTGAAAGAATTGATTGCCTCTTCCCAGTTTTTTACCTCTTGAATTTCATCAAAGAACAGATATGCTTTTCCATCGCATTCCGACTGCCACTGACAAACATATTTATATAAGTTATCTGCATCCTTAATATGATCAAATCGTTTCGACTCATAGTTAACACTCAATATTTGCTTTTGTGAAACTCCACGTTCAAGCAATAGATCTTTTATCTGTGTCAACAAAGTACTCTTACCGCAACGTCGGACCCCCATAAACACCTTTATCAAATCCTTGTCTATAAAAGGAAGTATCTGTTTTATATAGCTATCTCTACGTATCATAAAATTCATTTTGAAGCAAAAATAGCAATTTTATCGGTCCATGGACGTATAAAATTAAATTATTTTAAAATTTATCGGTCTTCAGCCGTATAAAATCAAACATTTAACAATTTCATCGGTCTATGGACGTATAAAATAAAGATATTTTCATTTTTATCAGTTTATGGACGTATAAAATCAAACGAATATAGAGTGACGGATAATAATTTGCGATTTCCGTTTTCAAATTGTAATTTTGCCCAAAATACTATAGCTATGCAATCAACAACATTAAATAACGCCCAAATAGAGATACTTGACATGATGTCATTTGTCAAGTCACAAGAAGCACTTGCAGATTTGAAACAAGTGATCTCCAATTTTTTTGCTTCTGAATTAGAGAAAGAAATGAATCAATTGTGGGAATCAGGAGAAATGACAGAAGAAAAAGTAGAAGGATTCAGAAACCTACACGAAAGGACTCCATACAAATAAGTAATGGACAAATGTATCGTGTCAGAAGACAGACACTTGATATTTTAAAAAGCAAATATATACGAGTTGTCCATACACGCTTATTTTTATACGCTCGCTCTCCGAGCTCGCGTGGGTTGGGCGGTTAGGGCGTTCCGCCCTTAACAATCCTCATTTGGACTACTGCTATATAATCGCCTTTTGAAAACCATAGAATTTCCTAAAATGGAAGTATTGGGCATTGATGAATTTGTAAAAACATTAGATTAAAAAACAGATATATATTTAATTACATAGTAAATAAATAAAGAAGCGTTTGCTTTAGAGTGTCTCAAAAATCGCCAAATTTTAACACCTCTACAAAGTGAATGCCTACGCTATGCGTGGGTATTACTGTAGGTGTGGGGTGTTTGGCGATACCTTGGGACAGCAGTAAATATCCACGCTTCTTTTCATAAAACGCCAAAATATGAAAGGAGAACAAATACATATAGGAAACATGATAGCCTCATTTATGAAAAGTAACGGTATATCTAAATCTGAGTTAGGAAGAAGAATCCCCTGTTGCCGAACACATGTTTATGAAATCTTAGGGAGTGCAAGTCTGCATTCACAACAAATCCAACGCATCAGTGAAGTTTTAGGCCACGACTTTTTTGCCGACTTAAGTGAGAAGATGAAAGAAGTGTAGTGTAAATGACTATATGTAGGGAGTTGCCCTACATTTTTTTTCACAACGGTCTAAGTTAATACCTTATCTTTGATTCAGAAAAAGACGTACTAGGGACAATAACAAAAAATCAAGATATGGGAATGGCTAGCATTTTAGGCAAAATGGTAATTGCAATTGGCAAAGCAGCAATAAATACATATTGTGAAAATAATGGAGGGAAAAAAGTTTTTGAAGACCCTTGTGATGGATTAAAGAAGAAAACAAACAGAGGAAAACGTTAACTAATAAATTCAACAATATGAAAGAAATAAAAAAAGGTATTGCAACATCTAAAGTAGATGAGCAATTCGTAATGGGACGTTTATACCAAATGAGAAACAAAATGATGTGTTCTTGCAGCTGTTGATCAATTTGGATAAATCTAATAAGGAGGGTGCACGAAACTTTATCAGTTTTGATACGCCCTCCTCTTTAACAACACAAAAATGAAACAATCTAAGTACAACCATATCATAGAACACAAAGGTACATACTATCTTTATAATATATTGTCCACAGCAATTGTCGAATTAGACAATAGATGTTTGGAAATCTTAAAAAAATGTGATTTTGAACAGTTTTCAAAGGAAGAAAGAGAGATGCTTTACCGAAATCACATCATAATCGAAGATGATTTAGATGAAGCTGAAGAATTTTTGTATCACTACAATTCTATTCGATTTAGCAGAAACGCAAAAATACTAACCCTCATATTCATACCAACATACAACTGTAATCTTGCTTGTCCATATTGTATACAAGGAGGAAACAAACCACTTGCAAAAATGAGCAGAGATCAAATAGACGCAGTTATAAAATTTGCAAGAACTCAGGTAAAGCAACATTCCGCAAAACAAATCAACTGTATTTTGTTTGGAGGAGAACCAATGATGGTAAAATCAGATATAGTATATATATCTGACAACATAAATGAAATTGCAAACGAATATAACTGCGCGACCAATTTTAGTATAACTTCAAACTTTACGCTCTTGGATGATTCTATGATCGATCTTATTAGAAAGTACAACATGATTGTACAAGTTTCCATAGATGGCATCAAGCAAGAACATGACAAACGAAGAATAACTCATAGCAAAAAAGGAACATATGATATCATTCTCAACAATCTCAAAAAAATGAAAGAAAAAGGACTGAAAGATAATATTAATCTTCGTTTGAATGTAGATGTTGACAATTTGAATGATGCAAAAGATATGCTTGAAAACGTTAAAGATTTCGCTGGTCAATTATATTTTGGCTTTTTAACTTTCAATAAAGGCAAAAATGATTCTTTTGAAACATCATGTGTGGAAGAATGCGACTACTCAAATATCAATGTAAGCGTATTTGACAAACTATTGAGAGATAATGGAATAGAGGTTCCCCATCATTTTGGCAAGGAATCCCCTTGTTCATTAAATTCAGAAATGAAATTTATTGTGGATTATAAATTGGATGTTTATAAATGTGAGTTATTCATTGGCAGAGAAGAAGCAAAAGTTGGAAAAATTGATTTAAACGGCAATTTTATTCCAAACGGAAATTTCTATCACCAAATGAATCATTCTCCAATCAAACATAAAGAATGCGTAGAATGCAAAATGCTTCCTTTATGTGCAAGCGGATGTGTTGCAAAAACAAACATTGCCAAGGGTAAAAACATCAACATATTAACAGAAAAAAATTGTATGATGACAGAAAACGACTTGAATATCTATTTGAAAGATTATATAGACAACTCCATATCATAAACAATATGCAACATACAACATCATTACTGTTCCACCAACAAGTAGTGTAAAAGATAGTGTAAAATGAACAAGTTTTAGACACTCCCTCTTTTAAATCCTCAATACATCAATCCAAAAAGCCACAAGGGAACGACGTTTTGATATCCAATCTCTATATCATCTTTAACCACAAATGCATTTGATACTCCGGCTATCTGTTTTTGTGTTTTGTTCTTTCCCCCAACTTCGAAAGTATATCTTCCAATTTGGAAATCAGCCACACTCGACGTAATCACGTCATGCATGACTCTAGTCTGATTCATAAAGAATGTTTCACGGACATTTCCGATATCGGTGTTTTCTCGTCCTAACATATACATCAAAGCTGTATTATCTATATATACCTTATCCACTTTGCCCAATCCACGGATTCCTCCTGTGTCGTCTCTCAACTGCATTATCAAACCTGCCTTCTCCATATAGACAAACCATTCAGGCAATAGATTTCTGCTAACTCCCAAAACTTGCGATATACTGGTATGATTGGGTTTGAACGGCACACTTTCTGACACTATACTCATCAACCTTTTTAATTTACGTATGGCCGAAGCTGTCATATCCGTATACTGAGGAATGTCGACCTCAATAGTCTTATTGACAACCTGAATCAATCGACGTTCAAATTGAGATTCATTTGAAAACGGGTAATATCCAGTCCTTAAATATTCACTAAAATATACATAAGGGTGGAATCCATTAGGAACCATAACTTTATTCGACAAAACATCTTCAAGATCCAACAGAGGCAATTCTATACCTTTGAACAACTTCATATACTCACGAAACGACAGTCCCTGCATTTCATAAGGCACCACACGTCGACTAAGATCTGCCTCCCCCTCTTCTATATCTAAAATACTTGACCCCGTAAACACAACGTGCAAATCCTTATGATAATCATAGATTAATTTCAGTTCACGGCTCCACTCTTTATATTTATGAACTTCATCTATCATCAGAACTTTGCCACCATTCCTCACAAAATCATCCGCCAAATCCACCAAAGTATTCGATGTAAAGTAAAGGTCATCCGCATTTACCAACAATGTCGAGTTCCTATCCAATGCCTCTTTAGCCCTTTGCAACAACAATGTGGTCTTTCCTACTCCTCTTGGACCCTTTAATCCAATAAGTCTGTCATTCCAATCTATACGATCATACATATATCTATGAAACCCCATCGGAGTTTCAGATAACATTATATTAAACCTATTTTGAAGTTTTTCCATATTCTATAATGATAAGAAATATAAATATGCACCAAAATTAGTGCAATTTCTCAAAATATCGCACCAAAATTAGTGCAATTCTACAAAATTTTGCACTATTTTCAGTGCGATTTCTCAAAATCAAAGGAGATCTACCCTACTTTCGTATATGGTTCATCTCGTAAAATAAAGCAATTATATACGCTTATTTCTATACGCTCGCTCCGATTTAAAATAATTTTGCATTTCGCATTTCGCATTCCACATTGTTTAGTATCTTTGCAAAAAATTTCATAAAAATGAAAATAGCATTTATCGGCGCCGGCAACATGGGTGGTGCCATCGCCAAAGGTTTATATAAATCAGGATTGTGCAAGGCAGAGGATCTTTTCATCTCTGACCCTATGCAGGCTAACAGAGACGCTTTCACAGCTCTTGACAGCAAGATTTTCACTACAGCGGACAATAAAGAGGCAGTTAAGAAGGCTGACTACGTGCTTATCGCAGTTAAGCCTTGGTTGGTAGAGACTGTTTGCAACGACATCAAGTCGGCAATCGACGAGAAGCAGCACAAGGTGATCTCAATCGCTGCTGGTGTAAGCCTTGAGACAGTAAAGGGATACATCGGTAAGAATGTTTCTTACTTCCGTGTATTACCTAACACTGCAATCGCTCTATTGGAGAGTATGTCTTTCGTTTGTTCTCTCGACGCCACTAAAGAGGAGGAGAACGTCGTGCTTGACATCTTCAACCACCTTGGAAAAGCTATCATCATTCCTGAGGGCCAGATGGGTGCTATGACATCTGTAAGCTCATGCGGTATCGCATACGTGCTTAGATTCATCCGTGCAGCTGCAGAGGGAGCTTGTGAACTTGGTGTTCGTCCTGACATCGCTCACGAGGTTGTCGCTCAGACTATGATCGGAGCTGCTCAGTTGATTCTTCAGAACAAGACTAACCCTGAGGTTGAGATCGACAAGGTGACTACACCTGGCGGTTGGACAATCAAGGGATTGAACGCAATGGAGAAAAACGGATTCACAAATTCCGTAATTCAGGGTATTCTTGCAAACAAGTAAAGATAACTAATGTCGAAATTCAAACGAATAGCTATCAAAATCGGTTCTAATGTGCTGACTAAAAAAGACGGCACATTGGACGTCACTCGTATGTCTTCCATCGTCGACCAAGTGTCGGAGTTGCACAAGCAGGGTGTGGAGGTTGTGATGATCAGTTCTGGTGCTGTGGCAGCCGGAAGAAACAAGGTTCTTGTGGACAAACTGGATGCCGTGAGCCAACGTCAGCTTTTCTCGTCGATCGGACAGGCAAAGCTCATCAACCGCTACTACATGCTTTTCCGCGACAACGATATCACTTGCGGACAGGTGTTGACAACAAAAGAGAGTTTCCATACTCGCCAGCACTATCTCAACCAGCGCAACTGTATGCAGGTGATGATAGAGAACGGTGTGATTCCCATCGTCAACGAAAACGACACAATCTCATTGACAGAGTTGATGTTCACCGATAACGATGAACTTTCGGGTCTCGTCGCCACAATGATTGACGCTCAGGCACTTATCATCTTGAGTAATATCGACGGAATCTACAATGGCAATCCAGCTGATCCTGAAAGCCAGGTGATCCGCGAGGTGTTGCCAGGCAAGAGAGATTTGTCGCAGTACTTGCAGACAAGCAAATCAAGTTTCGGACGTGGCGGAATGCAGTCGAAAATGGGAATTGCGAGCAAGGTAGCCGACGAGGGTGTAGAGGTGATCATCGCCAACGGAAAGCGAGACAACATCATCCTTGACCTACTTGACGACACAAAAGATATCATCTGCACACGTTTCCTTCCAGACGAGAAGGTGAGCAGCGTCAAGAAATGGATCGCGCACAGCGAAGGATTCTGCAAAGGTGAGATCAAGATCGACGCGGGAGCAGAAAAAGCTATTCTTGCCGACGAAAGATGCTCTGTGCTATCAGTGGGAGTCATCGGTGTCAGCGGTAAGTTTGAAAGCGGAGACATCATCAGAGTAGTATCAGAGTCGGGAGAGCAGATCGCTCTTGGCAAGGTAGACTATTCCAACGAAGAGGTTGCGGAGTTGATCGGAAAGAAGGCAGACAAGCCACTTATCCACTGCGACTATCTTTATGTTGTATAACGTTGACGAAGACAACGTAGATTCACTCAATAAATGTTGAGGATTGTTAAGGGCGGAACGCCCTAACCCCTCCCCTCATTCGTGAGCCCGTAGGATGAGCGACAAAAAAGAAAAACCAGTACGTTTTGTACTACAAATAAAAATTATGGATTAAGATTCAGACTCGTAGAGACGCACCGACGTGCGTGTCTTGACGAAAGGGCACTCTACAAAGTGAAACTGACATCTTAATGCGGAAAACAAATTATATTAATATGAAGTTACTAGAAGGAAAAGTAGCTCTTATCACAGGAGCTGCAAGAGGTATCGGTAAGGCTATCGCACTTAAGTTCGCTAGCGAAGGTGCTGACATCGCATTCACAGATTTGGCTATCAACGAGGATGCACAGCAGACAGAGAAGGAAATCGCTGCACTAGGTGTAAAGGTTAAGGCATTCGCTTCTAACGCCGCTAACTTCGAGGAGACTCACACAGTAGTCGAGGCTATCAAGAACGAGTTCGGCCACATCGATATCTTGGTTAACAACGCAGGTATCACAAAGGACGGTCTAATGCTAAGAATGACAGAGCAGCAGTGGGATGCAGTTATCGGTGTAAACTTGAAATCAGCATTCAACTTCACTCACGCACTTGTTCCAATCATGATGCGTCAGCGTGGTGGTTCTATCATCAACATGGCATCTGTAGTAGGTGTACACGGTAACGCAGGTCAGGCAAACTACTCAGCTTCAAAGGCTGGTATGATTGCTTTGGCAAAGAGTGTTGCTCAGGAGATGGGTTCAAAGGGTATCCGTGCTAACGCAATCGCTCCTGGTTTCATCGAGACAGCTATGACAGCTGCATTGAAGGACGAGGTTCGTGAGGAGTGGGTTAAGAAGATTCCTTTGCGTCGTGGTGGTAAGCCAGAGGATATTGCAGACGTTGCAACATTCCTTGCTTCTGACCTATCAAGCTACGTTTCAGGTCAGGTTATCCAGGTAGACGGTGGTATGAATATGTAATGCATAATCGTTGGGGATAATCCAACGGCGCATTATACCATAATAGAGACGCAAGAATTTGCGTCTCTTTTTGTATTAAATCATTTTGAAAACAACACAAAAGATGAGCAATAATCAGAAAGCAGTCGTATCCATATTAGCAATGGTAAGTTTGGCGCATTTGCTAAACGACCTTCTTCAGTCAGTCATTCCTGCAGTATACCCGATTCTGAAGGAGAATTGGGGCTTGACATTCGGTCAGATAGGAATCCTGACACTCGTGCTGCAGCTGACATCTTCCATACTTCAACCAATCGTAGGATTCGTTTCTGATAAAAAGCCATATCCATACGAATTGGCGATCGGAATGTCAGGCACCTTCAGTGGACTAATGCTTCTTGCTTTCGCCAACAGCTTTCCGCTGATGATTATTGCAGTAGCATTGGCAGGTTGTGGATCAGCAGTGTTGCATCCAGAAGCCTCACGCGTAGCACGTTATGCATCAGGAGGAGCCAAAGGTTTGGCACAGTCGGTATTCCAATTCGGAGGCAACATCGGCAGATCACTAGGGCCCATTGTCGTGGCTTTGGTAGTTATCAACTACGGACAGAAAAGCATCAGTTTTGTATCATTGATAGCAGCACTTGCAGGCGTCGTTTTGATTTGGGTAGGCAACTGGTACAAGGAATATCTTAAAGATCATGAGCAAGGAAAATCCAAGTTCGACAAAGAGAACACAACATCCTTGACAAAGAAGCAAATTGCGTGGGCACTTGTCGTATTATTGATTCTGATGTTTTCAAAAGATTTCTATCTTAGCAATCTCCAGAACTACTTCACATTCTACCTGATTGACAAATTCAACGTCAGCATAGAGACAAGCCAGTATTGTCTGTTCGCCCTACTCTTCTCATCTGCGTTCGGACTTGTTGTCGGAGGAAGATTGGGCGATAAATACGGTAGAAGATACATCATCTGGGCATCCATTCTTGGAGCAGCACCATTTGCACTACTATTGCCATATTGCAATTTCTACATGACCATCACACTTGTCATCATCATCGGCATGATCATCTTCACCAGCACGTCGGCAATATTGGTTTACGCCATGGATATACTACCGGGTAATGTCGGCATGATAAGCGGACTATTTTTCGGCTTGACCTTCGGATTAGGAGGCATCGGTAGCGCCGTCTGCGGTTGGATAGCAGAAAAGACAGACATCGAATACGTATTCTGGCTGACATCGTTTTTGCCGCTTTTAGGATGCGTCGCCTATTGGTTGCCTAAGGATAAGAATTGAAAAAACAGGAAAACATTAGGGAAATCGAATATTGTTATGTAAGATGTAAAATGTAAGAACCGCAGACTACATCACATGCAATCTGCGGCAAAGATAAAAAGGGTTGTAATTTTTATCGTTTAATCTACTGTTTCAATCTCTGCAGCTGAACTTTTCTCACCACCGAAGCGGAAGTTGATTCCTGCAGCAAAACTGTTTGCTTTACGGTTGTACACATCAGTACGGCCAGGATTTCTGTTTGCCAAATCAGGAGCATAAACCTTAGTATAGTCGTCATCGTAATTCACACCGAAGTATGCTACATTGATGTCGATATTCTCACATGGAGAGAATTTCAATCCACCACCGAAGCTCCAACAGTCAAGAGAGAAGTTTAGATCACTCTGGAATCTATCCTCCACACCGTAAAGAGTACGCATTGCAGTTCCGCTGACAGTCCACTTATCGTTGATTCTCCACTCCAACGCAGCAGCAATATCATTAGTTCCCTTACCAGCGTAGTCGCACTTGTTGTACCACTCCTTATCGTAAGCGTCGATAGTAGCCATATTATCAAAGTAGTGACGGTAAGACAAACCTAAAGTAAGCGGCTTAAGGATGTCGATATCCAAACCTGTAGCCAAAATTGCAGGCACGTCGCTACGAAGAGTCTCGCCATCTGCGTATGCCGGCATTCCTCCGTCCTTTTCCGACTTATTCTCTATTTCCAACTTAGTACGGAACTCATATTTAGCACCGAAACGGACTCTGTCGAAATTAACCGCGACACCAAGTATTGGAGAGATACCGAAACCAGTCTGTTCACAATCAATCTCCTTATCAGCAGTCAAGCCGCCAACAGCAGAAGCAGTCTGAGCGTCGACCATACCCATCTTAACCAAGCCAGCAGCCAATTCAGCAGGAGCGACCATCTCGCCTGGTGCCAAAGGATTGTTGACCTTGATATTTCTTACGTAACCCTCATAACGGTTGAGAGCATAGTTGCCACGAAGACCTAAGCTCAAAGAAACGTGATCATCAAGTTTTACAGCCGAACCCAACGTCAACGAGAAGATATAAGATGATCCATCCATATTGCTTTCCACACTGTACTGGTTGAACATTGGGTTTCCGAATACCGAATTTGCTACTGAAGGAAGTGCCGAAACCAAGATTTCAGTGCTAGCCATTCCATCATTGAACTTACATGAACCACCTCCACCAGAGACAGCAACGTTAGCAAAGAAAGCCCAACGGTTTTTCTTGTAAGCAGCCTGAAGACTTGGAATAAACGGTGCCAACACATCACCTTTATAAGAGCGAATTGCAGAACCGTCGCCATCAGCATTCATGGCAAATGTAGGAGATTTACTTTCAATGTTTCTTTCTTGAATGGTAGCTTGATAAGAGAAAGCCAGTTCCCATCCATCGTTTCTCCAAACTAGACCAGCGGGATTAGAGTAAGCAGCATCAATCTCTGTTGTAGCCTCTCTAGCAAAATTACGCTGGTAAGCAGCATGCTGGTTTGTATTACTCACAATACCACCAGCCATAACCTCAGCTACAGCAAAAACACTAGCGACTGCAGCCCCAAAAGTTTTTTTCTTCATTTATACCTCAATTTTTATCGGCCGCAAAAGTATGTTTTTAAACAACGCAAAACAATGAAACCAACAAATTTATTTTCATCTGAATTTATTTAGTTGATAATTATAATTGTTGATATTAACAAAAGTTGCCTCTTACAACCATCAAAAAAAGTTAAAAAATTTGATTAATTTGTTAAAAAAAGTCAAAATCAGACAACTTGTTAATAATCAACAAATAGACTAACAAACCACTATCTAATTATTGCACAAAACAGTTTAAACTGTGCAAAAAAAATGTATAAAAAACACTTGAATGTATAGAAAAGAGATACATGATATGATTTATTTGTTATCTTTGCACCGTTTTTGGAATTAAAGTGCGTTATTGTCGACGGACTTTATATGCAGAAAATGAAAAGAAAACTATGATTAAAAAGATTTTAGTTGCCAATAGAGGTGAGATAGCAATGCGTGTGATGCGCTCTTGTAAAGAGATGGGCATCAAGACGGTTGCAGTATATTCTGAGGCAGATAGAACATCAAAGCATGTATTCTATGCAGACGAAGCAATTTGCATCGGACCTGCTGCTTCAAGAGAAAGTTATCTTTGCATCGATAAGATTATTGATGCTGCCAAGAAATTTGGTGCAGATGCAATTCACCCAGGATACGGATTTTTGAGTGAGAATGCTGAGTTTGCAGCACGTTGTAAGAAAGAAGGAATCATCTTTATCGGTGCTCCAGCTGAGGCGATGGTCAAGATGGGAGACAAGATTATGGCTCGCCAGACAATGATCGCAGCCGGAGTTCCTGTAGTTCCTGGAACACAGGAGGCATTGAAGGATGCTGACGAGGCAGTGAAGGTGGCAATGGAAATCGGACTTCCCGTAATGCTTAAGGCAAGTGCAGGTGGAGGCGGTAAAGGTATCCGTCTTGTATGGAAGAAAGAGGAGATTGCAGATGCATTCAACACAGCACAGAGTGAAGCTATTTCGTCGTTCAACGACGGTACAATTTATATAGAGAAGTTCATCGAGACTCCTCACCACATTGAATTCCAGGTGTTGGCAGACCAGCACGGCAACTGCGTACACTTGTTCGAACGTGAATGTTCAATCCAGAGAAGAAATCAGAAAGTTGTAGAAGAGAGCCCTTCCCCATTGATGACTCCAGACGTAAGAGCTAAGATGGGAGAGATCGCTGTGCGTGCAGCTAAAGCTGTAAACTACGAGGGAGCCGGTACAATCGAGTTCCTTGTGGACGACCACTTGAACTTCTACTTCCTTGAGATGAACACACGTCTACAGGTAGAGCACCCAATCACAGAAGAGGTTGTAGGTGTTGACTTGGTAAAGGAGCAGATCAACGTAGCAAACGGTCTTCCGTTGCGTTTCAAGCAGGAGGATTTGTCGCAGAGAGGTCATGCGATCGAGTGCCGTATCTGTGCTGAGGATGCAGAGAACAACTTTATGCCAGATACAGGTGTGATCAAGCAGCTTCAGGAGCCACTTGGTATCGGAACACGTGTAGACAGTTTCGTTTACGAGGGTTACGAGATTCCTGTACACTACGACCCAATGATCGGTAAGCTTATCGTTTGGGCTGTAACAAGAGAGTTCGCAATCGAAAGAATGAGACGTGTGCTTTACGAGTACAAGATCACTGGTTTGAAGACAAACATCTCTTACCTGAGAAAGATCATGGACGTTCCTGCATTCGTTGAAGGAAAGTACAACACAAAGTTCATCGCAGAGAACGGCGAGAAGCTTAGCGAGGAGAAGATTTACGAAGCAGAGAAGAGCGAGGTTGAGGATATCGCAATCATCGCATCATATATGGATTATATTGTGAACTTGGAGGAGAACTCACCAAAGACTGCAGACAACCGTCCTATCAGCAGATGGAGAGAGTTTGGCAAGCGCACAAGTATGGTCAGAATCTAATAACGAGTCGATAAAATGGAAGTACATGTAGGAAACCGCGTGGCTGAAGTTGAACTTATCAGCAAAGAGGACAACAAGGTCACAATCAAGATTGACGACAAGACATACGAAGTCGACATCGTGATGGCAGAGAACGGAAGTTGCTCGATCATCACTAACAACGGACGTAGTTACAACGCTGAGTTTAAGAGAGCAAAGGGAGGAAAGAGCTATCAGGTGAACACACACTTCAACACTTTCCCGGTTGAGATCGTAGACCAGCAGGCAAAATATCTGCAGAACAGAAAGAAGGGCGACGCAAGCGAGTCTCAGGACCGTGTATTCTCACCAATGCCAGGTAAGGTCGTTAAGATCCTAGTGCAGAAGGGCGAGGAGGTCAAGAATGGCCAGAGCGTAATCGTTGTCGAGGCAATGAAGATGCAGAGCGACTACAAAGTGAAAAGAGATTGCATTATCAAGGATATCTTAGTGAAGGAGGGCGACGTAATCAACGGCGACCAGACACTTATCACATTGATGGATCTTCCAGAGAATGCTTAATTCAAATAATTAACTATGAGAGACAGAAAAGTAGTACTCGACGAATTTCAGGAGTTTAGCCGTATCGCTGAGCTAGGTGGAGGTCAGGATAAGATCGACAAGCAGCACGAGCAGGGTAAGCTTACAGCAAGAGAGAGAATTGATGTTCTTCTTGACAAGGGTACATTTGTAGAGATCGATAAGTTTGTTATCCACAACTGTTCCAATTTCGGTCTTGATAAGAAAAAGATTAGCGGCGACGGTATCGTTTCAGGTTACGGTAAGATCGATGGTCGTTTGGTATATGTTTACGCATACGACTTTACTGTGCTTGGAGGTTCATTGAGCCGTACAAATGCGAACAAGATCACAAAGGTGCAGCGTCTTGCTTTGAAGATGGGTGCTCCTATCATCGCAATCAACGACTCTGGTGGTGCTCGTATCCAGGAGGGTGTATCTGCCCTTGCAGGTTACGGTGACATTTTCTACCAGAACACAATATCTTCAGGTGTTATTCCTCAGATTTCAGTAATCATGGGTCCATGTGCCGGAGGTGCTTGCTACTCTCCAGCATTGACAGACTTCATCTTCATGGTGAAGGAGAAGAGCCACATGTTCGTTACCGGTCCGGATGTAGTTAAGACTGTGACTCACGAGGATATTGACAAGGAGGGTCTTGGTGGTGCAGCGGTTCACGCTTCAAAGTCGGGTGTCGCTCACTTCGTAGGCGACACAGAGGAGGATACTCTAATGATGGTTCGTGAGCTATTGAGCTTCTTGCCTTCTAACAACTTCGAGGAGTGTCCATACGCAACAACAATGGATGATCCAATGCGTGAGGACGAGTCGTTGAACGAGTTGATCCCTGAGGATCCAAGCAAGCCATACGATATGATTGAGCTTATCGAGAGCATCGTCGACGACGGTAACTTCTTCGAGGTTCACAAGAGCTTTGCTCAGAACATCATCGTTGGTTTCGCTCACATGGCAGGCAAGACAGTTGGTATCGTAGCAGACCAGCCAGCATTCCAGGCAGGTGTGCTTGACATCGACTCTTCAGATAAGGCAGCAAGATTCATTCGTTTCTGCGACTGTTTCAACATTCCAATCGTCACTCTTGAGGACGTTCCAGGATTCCTACCAGGCTGCACACAGGAGCACAACGGTATCATCCGTCACGGAGCTAAGATCGTTTACGCTTACGTAGAGGCAACAGTTCCTAAGGTAACATTGATCACTCGTAAGGCTTACGGTGGCGCTTACATCGTGTTGGCTTCAAAGAACATCGGTACAGATGTCAACTTGGCTTACCCAAGTGCAGAGATCGCCGTTCTTGGTGCAGAAGGTGCTGTCAACATCCTTTACAGAAAGCAGGAGGGTGAGGAAAGAGCACAGACATTGGCTGAATACGAGAAGACATTCTCAAACCCATACAGAGCTGCAGAGCTTGGTTATGTCGATGAGATCATCCTTCCTTCTCAGACACGTCAGAAGATCATCCAGAGCTTGGATATGGCGCAGACAAAGAATCGCCAGAACCCAGCAAAGAAGCACGGAAACATTCCACTATAAATATTTCCGCGAAAAAAAATATTCCAAACGAAAGGCGTCTTGAAAAAGACGCCTTTTTATGTTTTTGCCCTGCAGATGTTGAAATGACAAAAGTCCAAAATAATCAAATGAATCAAATAATCGGCTGCGTCCTTCGTCCGGCACTACTCTTCTGAGACAGGACGGACACAGTGCCCGTAGTAGCGGTCGTAGTAGTTCATGCCCTTACTGTTCGAACTGAAGATGAGGGAGTAAGCGTAGTTGCTAGGGCTATTGAGCACAGTAGAACTCCAGTAGTAGCCGTACGTACCCATACTGCTGCTCGAAGCAACATAGCTGTGCCCAGCGGCAGGAAGGAATATCCGGTTGCCGTTAGGGCCGGTCAACACATATCCAAGCTTTCCATTTCTCATTTTCCATTGCCATCTGCACTCACGCATTAATTCCAAAATTTCTCCTTGTGTCGGCATTCTCCATCCGTCGCCCCAATTGACAGTCGCGGCATCATATCCAGGAGAAAGTATGCCGTTGTCTCTGATTATACCCTCCGATTTAAGTTTTTCATAACCTTTTCCAAAAGTCAATGAATCTATTCCAATATAATTACTTTTGGGAGTAGATTCTCCCCATGCGAAATAGTCGCCATATTCATACGGACTGTCAGCACCAATATTCATAGACGCCCATTTCAATCCGCTTGGCAAACCAAGGTCGACATATTCATGGCCATGTATCACGCCAGTATCAACGAGAGATGTATCATCTTCTGCTACTTCTTCCTCAACAACATCCTTCTCCACCGATTTTTCATAATAGCGAATACAGAGAGAAGCAGCCACTGTAAGCAGAGAGGCGAGCAAGAATCTACCGTCGAAAAATTTACCTGCCATAAAAAGCGAAACTGAGGATTATATAGTTCATACCGCAAAATTAAATGATTTTCACCACCCAGACAAATGCAACAACGTCGTTATATTTACACCATTCATTAAAAAAATTTAGTACCTTTGCAGAGTCTGCATTAAAAACCGCTGGGAAAAATAGAGACGTCATTATTGTCAGACAAAAAATTATACAATATTCAAATCTCAAATATTCTATGGAATTGATTGGAAAGAATACATTAAAAGTGCTAGTTCCATTTATCGTTTGTTTTGCCTTTATTATAGAATTTCACAATTCTGTTGACCTTGCTACAGACGACTATCAGTGGTTTTACATATTTGCGAAAGGATACTACGAAGGTGATGATGTCTTATCATTCTTGGATTGGCGATACCAATCGTGGACATCCAGAATTTTCATTGAATTCTTCACATTCTATTTCGTCCAATTTCCGATATCAACTTTCATCATTGCAAACTCCTTGATTCTTACAGCTATTGTCGGGATGACTTATATGTTGTTTTCAAAAAACAAAGGAGTCATATTTGCGATTCTTGCCATAATCATCACTTTCCAATACAAGATCACCGACCAAGGTTCCGCCGGATATCTTGTCACAATGATCGTATACATGTGGCCATTAGCTACGTTCCTCCCTACTTTATTTCCATTAAAGAGAAACATAGAGGCAGGCGAATGTGAGTATGGATGGAAAACATATTCGGGTTGCGCACTCTGCGCCTTATTTTGCTGTAATTTTGAACAAATTGCGTTGGCCGCATTTCTAATATACGGCATGTTCGTATATTATACATTTTGGCAAAACAAGAAGATCGACAAGCTATATTATATGCTTCTTGTCATTGCTGTAGCACACCTGCTATTCAGTTTTACATGTCCAGGCAATGTAAGCAGAACAGCCGAAGAGATCCTTCGTATGCCTGAATTCGAGCAGTTCAGCATTCTGAAAAAAATGGCGTTATGCATAGGCACACCAATATGCAAATATATGATGACAAGATCACAGTCTTACACTGTATGGTGTTTCACTATCATGCTGCCACTACTGACACTCATCAAGCAAAAAAAGTTGTCAGTCCACACTATCATTGCATCAATCCCATTGATATTATTGGGAACTACATTTGTAAAAGAAATAGAAGCATTCGATCTCTATATTTCAAAAAGCACTACCGATTTAGCGGTGATGTGTGTCGCGTCGGCCTTGTTTTACATAGCTGCTTTCTACACATTGATCCACTTGTGCAAAGATAAGACGACAATGATCGGCAAATACGGTCCAGCCTATATCCTATTTACCGGTTTGGCAACAAGAATCTGTCTGGGTATGACGACAAGCTACATCGAAACTGCCAGAACATTTTTCTTGATAGAATACGCAATGATTGCAATCTGCATATTGTTCCTTTCCTCAGAATTAGGCAAATGGAAACTTACTCCGACATATGAATAACATCTCCTTAAAAGCAAAGAAAATGAATAAAGTTCTACTCTTTTTATGCATCATACTATGTCCTTTACTAACTTCTTGCAAGAAAGAGATCGTAAGAGGCACTCAAGTACCCAAAAACGTCATCAATGTGGATGGAGTTGGCAAAATAGGTCAAATGGCCAAGTTCTATAATTTCAGCGACAGATATCTATCCTGTTGGGGAGACGGTTTTGACGTCAACGAAGATTGGGGACGTTGGTGTACTAAAGAAAACGCATTCATGATTTTTCAGGTAAGAAAGGATGCCGAAATAACGCTTCGCTTAGATTTCAAAGCATTCGTCTCCGACAATCATAAAGAGAATAAATTCAAAATTACTGTGAAAGGTATAGACTGTGGAGAATACACCATTACCAAAGATGAAGCCATATTCTTAAACCTTGACAGTCGCTACATCTCAAACCACAACATCCTAGAAATGAAGATATTTCCTCTTAACCCAGCATCACCCCTTGAATTGGGAATCAACGGTGACGGGAGAAAAATCGGATTCGGCATGAAGTCTGTTACTTTATGGGCATACTACCCTGTCGAGTAAAAAACAATCCTGTATCACAAAAGTTAAAAAGAGGATGTATATCAGCTTTGTCAGTTTGATATGTACCCTCTTTTTTGTTTTTGTCCTGCCCTGCAGATGTTGAAATGACAAAAGTCCAAAATAATCAAATGAATCAAATAATCGGATGCGTCCTTCGTCCGGCACTACTCTTCTGAGACAGGACGAACAGTGCGCCCGCTGTAGCAGTAGTAGTTGCCCGTGCCCTTACTGCTATAATAGAAGTAAAGGAAGTCTGCGCTGCTACTATAGTTCTCGTACACCACAGTAGAACTCCAGTAGTAGCCGTAAGAACCCACATGGTTGCTCGAAGTACCAAAGCGGCAACCAGCGGCAGGAAGGAAAATTCGGTTGCCGTTAGGACCGGTCAACACATATCCATGCTTTCCATTTATCGTTTTCCATTGCCATCTGCACTCACGCATTAATTCCCAAAATTCTCCTTGCGTCGGCATTCTCCATCCGTCGCCCCAATTGACAGTTGCGGCATCATATCCAGGAGAAAGTATGCCGTTGTCACCGATTATACCCTCCGATTCAAGTTTTCCATAACCTTTTTCCAAAGTCAATGAATTATTACCAGTATACTCACTTTTGGGAGTAGTTTCTCCCCATGCGAAATAGTCGCCATATTCATACGGACTGTCAGCACCAATATTCATAGCCGCCCATTTCAATCCGCTTGGCAAACCAAGGTCGACATATTCATGTCCATTTATTACGCCTGTATCAACGAGAGATGTATCATCATCTTCTTCTGCTACTTCTTCCTCAACAACCGATTTTTCATAATAGCGAATACAGAGAGAAGCTGCCAGTGTAAGCAGAGTGGCGAGCAAGAATCTACCGTCGAAAAATTTACCTGCCATAAAAAGCGAAACTGAGGATTATATAGTTCATACCGCAAAATTAAATGATTTTCACCACACAGACAAATGCAACAACGTCGTTATATTTACACCATTCATTACAAAAAATTTAGTACCTTTGCGGAGTCAAATATAAGAGATATGGAAAAGACAGCGGTGGTATTATTGTCCGGCGGACAAGATTCAACAACTTGCCTTTATTGGGCAAAGAAAAATTTCGACAAGGTTTACGCAATCGGGTTCAACTATGGTCAGAAGCATGTGTTGGAGAATGAGATTGCTACAGCCATAGCAAAAGAGGCTGGCGTGCCATACGTCATCCACAAGATCGACACCATCGCCAATCTACACCATAATTCACTTACTGATTCATCAATGGATGTCTGTAAGGAGAAGCCAGCCGACGAACTGCCAAACACCTTCGTCGCAGGAAGAAACCTTATTTTCCTAACATACGCAGCAGTCTACGCCTACACTATCGGCGCCCATCACCTTGTGACTGGAGTATCGGAGGCAGACTACAGCGGCTATCCCGACTGTCGCAACACATTCATCAAGGCAGCAAATGCAGCAGTAGCGCTTGCCCTTGACTACGATATCGAGATCCACACACCGCTTATGTGGAGAGACAAATCAGAAGTTTGGAAACTTTCTGACGAGCTTGGCGTGCTCGACTTGGTAAAGACCAAGACATTGACATGCTACAACGGTATCCCGGCAGACGGTTGTGGAGAGTGTCCTGCGTGTCGACTTCGCAAGGCAGGTTTGGAGAAATATTTGCAGACAAAAAAATAGTCATAATATGGCACTTACACAACTTGGCAACAAGCAGACGACATATTCGTCCGACTACAACCCGTCGGTGCTGGAGACATTCGACAACAAGCACCAGGGCAACGACTACTGGGTGAAGTTCAACTGCCCGGAATTCACTAGTCTCTGCCCCATCACAGGTCAGCCAGACTTCGCAACAATCTACATCAGCTACATTCCGAATGTGAAGATGGTGGAGAGCAAAAGTTTGAAGCTGTATCTGTTCAGTTTCCGTAATCATGGCGACTTCCACGAAGACTGCGTCAACATCATCATGAAGGATCTAATCAAACTAATGGATCCCAAATACATCGAAGTATGGGGCAAGTTCATGCCACGCGGAGGCATCAGTATCGACCCATATTGCAACTATGGAAAGCCTGGCACAAAATACGAAGAGATGGCTGAATATCGCATGATCAGGCACGATATGAATCCAGAAACTATAGATAACAGATAATTCGCAGTTTTTTTGCAAAAAATATACAGAAAATGAATATTGAATAATGATTTTGTATATTTTTGCATAGTGTTTTGCAACATAAAAAAGCGCAAGCACAAAAACTAGTACTTAAATTGCTTGTTTACAGTACGTTGACAATCAAAATCAACACAGATTAGCATCGTACAAGCACAAAATGAAGCGATAGTGAAGAACAAAAACAGAAGAATTTCCGTTATTCAGGAGATTATAGCAACGACAAAAGTTGGAAGTCAAGATGAACTTTTGCAACTTTTGACGAACAAGGGATTTAATTTGACACAAGCTACTTTGTCGCGCGACTTGAAGGCGATGAAGGTAGTCAAAACACCTTGCACAGACGGAGGTTATTGCTATAAGCTGCCAGTAGACGACGATCAGGCTGAAGCACAGGCGGCATACCTTACTAACGCAGCTGTGTCGATTGATTTTTCTGGAAACATTCTTGTAATCCACACGCGCGCAGGATATGCGAGCAGTATGGCCTACAGAATCGACGACGAGGCTTCAGATGTTATTATTGGCACAGTAGCAGGAGAAGACACTGTTGTGTGCGTAATGAAAGAAGGATTGACAAAGCGTACGGTCATTGAATCGTTGAGCAGAATCATTCCAACATTGAAGAAAGATTAATTCATTAGCAATGGATCAGATTCAAGATCAAAAGCAAGAACCAGAAATAAGAATTGTGCTTGCCGACGAGAGCCACGTGCACTACGTCGACGAAATTCTGGAGACTATAGCCGCAGCGGCTAAGGTGCGTGGCACAGGTATTGCCAAACGTAATCCGGAATATGTCAAGCAGAAGATGATTGAGGGCAAGGCCGTGTTGGCTTTGTGTGGCGACGATTTCGCCGGTTTTAGCTACATTGAGACGTGGGACAACAAGCAATATGTCACTACGTCCGGATTGATTGTACCAGATAAATATCGTGGCAAGGGATTGGCTCGTCGCATCAAGCACATGACATTCTCGTTGGCACGTTCACGTTGGCCAGAGGCAAAGATTTTCAGTCTTACAAGTGGAGCTGCAGTGATGAAGCTCAACACTCAGCACGGCTATAAGCCTGTCACTTTCGCTCAGTTGACTAACGACGAGAGTTTCTGGCATGGTTGCGAAGGATGTGTCAACTTCGACGTGCTTCAGCGTACAGACCGAAGATACTGCATCTGCACAGGTATGTTGTTTGATCCTAACGATCCTGACTGTTTGGAGATCGCACAGAAAGAATTGGATCTAGATCCTACATGCAGACAAACAATAGAGGCAAAGTATGGACCAATGCCATACAAGTTGCCAGCAAAGGAGTCTAAGACTCTATTGGATAAGATAAAGTCTTTATTTAAATAGCTAAATAAAAATGGCAAACAAAAAAGTAGTAGTAGCATTCAGTGGCGGTTTGGATACATCATTCACAGTGATGTACCTTGCTAAGGAGAAGGGTTACGATGTATACGCAGCTTGCGCTAACACAGGTGGTTTCAGCGAGGAGCAGCTTAAGCAGAACGAGGAGAACGCCTACAAGTTGGGCGCTGTAAAATATGTCACTCTTGACGTAACAAAAGAGTACTACGAGAAGAGCTTGAAGTTCATGGTATTCGGTAACGTATTGAGAAACGGTACTTACCCAATCTCTGTTTCTTCAGAGCGTATTTTCCAGGGTATGGCTATCTCACGCTATGCAAACGAGATCGGTGCAGACGCCATCGCTCACGGTTCGACAGGTGCAGGTAACGACCAGGTTCGTTTCGACATGACTTTCTTGGTTATGTCTCCAAACGTAGAGATCATCACTCTAACTCGTGATATGGCACTTACTCGCCAGTATGAGATCGACTACTTGAACCAGCACGGTTTCGCAGCAGACTGGACTAAGTTGAAGTATTCTTACAACGTAGGTATCTGGGGAACTTCAATCTGTGGTGGTGAGATTCTTGACTCACGCGAAGGTTTGCCTGAGACAGCATACTTGAAGCAGGTTACTAAGACTGGAAGCGAGCGTTTGAAGCTTGGTTTCAAGAACGGTGAGATTTGCTCAGTTAACGGTAAGGAGTACACAGATAAGATCGCAGCAATCCAGGAAGTTGAGAAGATCGCAGCAGCATACGGTATCGGTCGTGATATGCACGTTGGTGACACTATAATCGGCATCAAGGGTCGTGTAGGTTTCGAGGCAGCAGCTCCAATGGTTATCATCGGCGCTCACAAGTTCTTGGAGAAGTACACTCTTTCTAAGTGGCAGCAGTACTGGAAGGATCAGGTTGCTAACTGGTACGGAATGTTCCTACACGAGAGCCAGTATCTTGAGCCAGTTATGCGCGACATCGAGGCAATGCTTCAGGAGAGCCAGCGCCACGTAAACGGTGAGGTTATTCTTGAGCTTCGTCCTTACACATTCTCAACAGTCGGTGTTGATTCTAAGGACGACTTGGTTAAGACTAAGTTCGGTGAGTACGGTGAGATGAACAAGGGATGGACAAGCGAGGACGCTAAGGGATTCATCAAGGTGACTTCAGTTCCATTGAGAGTGTTCTACACTAACCACGCAGACGAAGCAAAGGACATTTAATATATTTTTCATAGTAAAGCGAAGGCGCAAGTCTTCGCTTTTCTTTTTTTAACTCAATTCTTTTTCCATGGACGAAATCATAATGACACCGGATGTGTGTATGCGATTCCTTGTTTGGTCGTACTACTACCACGATATCCGCCCAAGCAAAAACATGAGTTACAAGGATTGCGGCAAATTCTCCGACGCGGATGCAGCGCATTTGGATGAGCTCAAAGAGACTCTTTTCAAGTGTTTTGATGCAGCATCAGTGGAGAGAGCTTGTGACCAATTCTACAAGGCTAAGATGCTTCAGGAGCCATGTCCGTTTCCTCAGTCGGAATTGGACGTGATGTTCGCTAAGGAGAAAAAATAGGATCCAGGTTTCAGGAACATCCCAACACATCAAGTTGACATCCAATAGTCATGTGCATATCGCATGATCGCTTTGTGTCCGCTCGCATACATTCGCATTATTTTATCAAATCCTTAATTTTGAATTCAGTCGACGGAAGGGCGACTCTCTTCGGTGACAATCTATCGTAGTATTCTCTCTGCGCACATCGGCCCATGCAAATAGCCCCGTAGACGTATTTATATTCCATCTCCATTCCTAAATCCCAGTAGGCAAAACCGTTCTCTTTGAGCCATGTGCCTAACGCTGCCATCTGCACCGTACCACTGTTGTCTTCAATGTGGAATCCACATAGGCTGGCGTAGGCGTTGTGAGTGATGAATCCTAATTCTCCTGCCACCAACTCTCCTTCCTTATTCCATAGCTCCACACTGTCGACGCTAACCTCGTCGTCGGGATTATCATGAATCTTTTTCAAAACATCCAACAATGGCGGCACAACCCAAGTCTCATCGTATTGGGCAATGAGAGTCTGAGCGCACAAGTCGAAATTCTTATTGAAAGTCAGAGTGTAGTCGCCAAACTGTTGACGCACATATCTACGCGTCTTCTTTGGGAATTTGAACTCGTTAAAGTCGACAATCATCTTCTTCAGATGGTGACGGATAGTCATGAAATGTCGCCATGCATACACTCCACCCCTAACCTTCTTCACATTGGAAAGCTGATCCTTATACTGCATCAACTCCTCCTCCGTCGTCACCATCTTCTCCATTGACATCGGATAGAAGCCAAGCGAGAGAGCTTTTCTGATGATATCCTCCTTGAAATCAGTGCATACAGCATCCTCCTCAATCGTCTCGAATATATAATCGTCGACTTCCTTCAAGCCGACGGTACAATCGCAACTCTTGTGGTTTTCTACCAGTTTACGTTCAAGGTCGTCAAGATCTCCGACAGATTCGATCCACACTCCAGCTTGAAAAACTGCCAGTTCAAATGCATCTTTGTAGGTCATTAGAAACTCAATTTCACACCACCCATTGCTGTTGCCTTCGGCATTGGGTAGCCAGCGATAACCTCGTATTCTTGAGCAAGTAGGTTTTCTCCCTTAGCCCAAACGGAGATGATATCGTTGATCTTATATTTCAAAGTGGCATTTAGCAATGTGGCGTTCTCTTTCTGCTCATCCTTGCCGACGGCAGTGTAGAGTCCGGCAAGTTGCTGCAAACCAAGAGATGCCATCCATTTGTGGTTGCAAGAGAACCAATCTACACCAAGATAACCTTTGTATGTAGGCACCGACACAAGTTTGTTCTCCTGATGCAACCAAGAGTGGTTTGTGCTGATTCCCCAGTGCTCCTTGATTCTCCAAGATAACTCAGCCTCAGCACCCCAGTTTTCCAACTCGCCTGTGTTGACATTCTTCTTGTTGACTGTCTGGATCATGTTGTCGGCCTTCATATAGAATAGGTTGACGCCGTAAGTGATTGCGTGGTTGTATTTCTCAACCTCCACAGCAACTACCTCATCATGATACTTGACTGAGTCTGTGGCAGTGTATTTTCCACAGTTCAATCTCTGGTTCCATGATAGCTCGTAGTTCCATAGTTTCTCTGCCTTTAGTTCCTCGTTTGAAGGTGGATATAGGTACATATCCTTCATTGTAGGATTACGGAATCCTTTGCTTGCCATCGCCTTAACCTCACCAGTTGCGACGGGACGGTAAACAACTCCGAATTGTGGAATCATCTCAAGTCCGGCTACAGAGTGGTGGTCCACTCTTAGTCCGGCATCAAGAGTCACTTTCTTGATATCCTGACGGAAATCAGCGTAGCCAGCAAACTCATGGTTTCTCACCTCCGCACTCTGCTTGTTCTTAGTCTCCAAGATCTCGCCAGTCTCACGAGAAGTATAATATGCGTCGCCATAGACATTCTGGTAGTCAAAACCTAATGTGAAGCGAGAGCCATCCTCTGTCTCAGCACTCTGATACATCGACACTCCCATCAAAGCATCCTTGGATCTGAAGAATCGAGTCTGAGGTTTTGCTCCCTCAGCGTAACCGTCGTTGATCTTATGCTTTCCGAAATTATCATAGAAAGAGATACGTCCGTTAGTATTCTTGTAGTGATTCTCCAACGCCAACGTAGCCACTCCACGAGTGATCCACTGGTCAGCCTCATACATCGGTGCATCCACAGCTCCTGGTTGAGACGCGTTGAAATGAGTAAGATTACCGTCGGCCCATATATTCCAATTCTCAGTGAAATCGTAGCCCAACTTCAAATAGCCACCATACTGCTCAAAGCCCATGCGTGGACGATGGTTGTCGCTTCTATTATACTGACCGCTGACTGTGCTGTTGAATTTACCCTTCTTGATTCTGTTTGTAGCCTCAGCCTGTACAGTTCCCCATGAGCCAGCTCCGACATTAACGTCAGTCTTCACTCCATCCTCCTTCATTCCACGAGTAACGATGTTGATGACACCACCCATTGCGTTTGAACCGTAAAGCACAGATGCTGGTCCACGCAACACCTCCACCTTCTCCGTGATCATCGTCTGATAAGAATCAGAGATAGGATGACCGAAGATACCCTGATACTGTGGATGACCGTCGATAAGAACCAACAAACCTCCTGTTCCGCCCATGATACCACGTAGGCTAACTCCTCCGGCTGCACCACCACTGACTCCGTAGCCCATCATGCCACGAGTAGTTACGAACAAACTTGGCACGTTCATCACGGCCGACGGAAGGACATTTGTCTGCTCATTCTTCACCAACGTCTCCCTGCCAACAACAGAGACCGTCATAGGCAAGTGGCGGATATCTGAAGACATACGAGCTCCAGTCACAACAACATCCTCAAGATAAGTTGTGTCATTTGCTACTTCGTGAGCTTGTGCGTAAACTGGGAGCAAAAGTCCCAACATTGCGTACTTTTTCATAAAATGTTTATTTATTATTATCGATATGAATTAAAAGTGGTGCAAAGATACGAAAAATCAAGAAATCTATATCATACCAGAAATTCTGCTAATATTACCAATTCTTCGGAGAAATTTAATTAAACCACAGAGGCTCAGAGATCAAGGAGAACTAATTTACGATTACTTTTTGAGAATAAATTCCATTTTCTGTTTGGACCACTACAATCAATAGGTTTTGAGAGAATCTTTCTATGTTAAAAGAATGAACATAACCAATGCATTTTTCTTGAGCGATACATACTCCAGATGCCGTGTAAACGGATATTTCTGTCAATGGCTCATCACTTTTCATTTCTAATGCTGATGGTGTCTTTAATATAGCAACAGCGTTGTTATACAACATTTCATTTGTCATTGTTACCTCTCCATACACTGAATCATCATAGAAAATTCTAAAAGATTCAGTTGAAGACGACGTACAATAGCATCCTCCATCTAGTTTTAAGACTAATAAATATTCTCCAGACTCATAATTGGATAGGTTAGGAGTTAGTCTAATCAAATCTTTCGCAACATTTCCTGAGCTAGACCATGCCAAATTCCCGTTAGGATCATAAAGAGAGGCGACGTAACCACTGGCATTATCAGTTTTTATCTCAATAGCACTATTCTCTCCGTTATAATGATTGGGCGTGTATCTGGCATTTATCAAATCGAAATTGATACGTTCAACCTGATAATTTGTTAGAGTGATGTATGTGAAATGATCAGAAAAAGATTCCCTAGCACCATTACTGTTTTTGAAAGTAATATCAAGCCAATAGTCATCTTGTGATAAATTACCTGCCGAACTTCCATCCCAGACATCCGCGATTCCATCCTCAACTGCACCTCCACCTTTCGACAATAATTTTCCGTTGCGGTCATAAACAGAGCATTCCCAAGAATCAGCATTTGTCACTTCATATCTGACTCTTCCATATTCGGTATGTTGACAATTGGAGAGTAAATATTTTCTTTTCTTTGAGTATGTGATTTTAGGTGCATTCTCTCTTTTAGGGTATATGCCATAGAAGATTTTTTGATCATTGATGTAACCACATTCCTCAACGTTGTCCAAATAAATAAAATCATTTTTGCTTCCCCTCCATCCCCAATTTATATGAAATTTGTTAGGGAAAAACGACGAATAACCATCTATGATAAAATAATGAGATTCTGTTATTGATCCTTTTTTCCCAAACATTATCACTGGACGTCCGCAGTCAATTTCGGTTCTGATTAGTTCGTTCCAATTTTCAATTGTGTTGTATTTCAGCCAATCCTCTTTGTCGCAAGTACTCACATAATAAGAAAAAGTCTCTAACGCATCCACCATATTGTTTGACGTACACCAAGATCCCGTAATGCTGATTCCTGCGAATGTTTGATAATGCATATTACATGCCAACCCGATATCTTTGATTAATAGAGGACAATCTTCTGGATCACCATCCCTTAATACAGGAGGAATATTATCCCAATTATATGTTCGATACTTTGATTTTGATGGATGCTGCCACATAGCCATTAGTTGTCCAATAGCAATTGCTCCACATCCTGCCAACGTCCTTTGGCATTGGTCTACTTCTCCAATGCTTGAAGGACAATGTGCGTTATATGAGGGAGAACAGCCATCAAATGGATTCGTTGTTCCACTTTGATTTCTAGACTGCCCCCATTCAATTTTCTCCATATCTCCATTCTTTTGCTTTATCAAAAGTATCTCTCCTGGAGTATAAGCAATAACATCACTTGCCATTTCTAAAAATAGAAATAGCATAACAATCTTTTTCACAATCATAACATTTTATTTTTCTTTAGTTAGTCCTTTGAAATTGTGAGTGTCCGTTCTTTTTACAAGATCATTTATTGATTCTGTCTCCCAAACTGTATACACTTCAACAAATGGGTCTTCATTTTCAATATTTTCTCCAATCTGATTTAAACTTCTAATTGAATCATTACATTCCGACTCATTCCATATTGTATAGACAATAGAAACATAGTTGTCAGTCACATAATAATAGTTGTTTGTTAATGGTATTGTGTGACCATAACCACACTTAACTAAATAGTCGTGCTCCGAAAATTTTAAGGCCATAATATTTTGAGAATAGTCGGTGTCCATTCTTACAATAAATCCTACTGGTCCAAGATTATCTTGATGAATCTCAGGGCATCCACATAACACAATACCCATAAATGCTCCAATACTCGCTTGGACTAAACGAACGTTTCTTTTCATTTTCTTTTTTTTGTTATACATAATCTCATTTCGATGATAAAAGATTGTTGTAGATTCTTCATTATCTGAAATTCAATTTCAAAGATACAAAATATCAATCAATAAATACAAAAACAGAATTTGAAATCTATCATAAATTACACGATGGTTTCATTTAATTCATTCCAAGGTTATTGCAAATTAAATTGTTGATTATATAGCAGTTGTCCCAAATAAGGTTTGTTAAGGGCGAAAGCCCTAACCCGCCCACCAACGCGAGTCCGTAGGAGGAGCGTAAAAAAGAATGAGCGAAAGTTAAGTTATAAACTTTCTTTTTTGTAAATTGCGGTCGTTTTAACAAAGACAATACAAGACATGCAAAACAGTTCAGTAATCAATTTGATATTTTTCAAAATCCTGTTTGTGGGAATCATCGCACTATCATCAAGTTGCTCGGTAAATAAGAACCTTTACAATAAAACAATCGCGGAAATTAAAGATTCTACCGGTTTCATGTTCCGTCCGACAGAGACAATGAAGCCGGTATTAAAACCAGCTGATTACGTCACTGACGACTATGGTTTCGAGCTATGGTATAAATCAAATAATATAGATGCGGATATTGAGCAGTTGACTAAAGATCTGAAGAATCAGTCAATGTCGCTCAGCACTAATACTGACCTTCCGATTTTCTGGAGCACAAGCTGGGGCAACAACTGGGATCCACTTGGCAGGTGGGGACGTGAGAATATGACGGAATGGCATCTTTCCCTTCCTAATACAGAATCAGATTCTAAATATAATAGTGGTGACGTGTCGGATAAAGGACAGGTGTGGAAGGTTTCCGTCATGCCGTACGACGGTTATATCCGTACTTACTTCAAACTTGACTGCATCAAATCAGACAACAGATATTATCAGTACGACATGGGCGACCACGATATTTATATACATAAATAATTAGGAATAGTAAATACAAAATTTATGAAACAGATTACGATAACAGATTCTTGTTACACACAATGGGTAAAAGATTTGGCAAAACGCTATTGTCAAAGCCAAATCAAAGCGGCTGTGAAAGTTAATTCTGAAATGTTGGAATTCTATTGGCATTTAGGAAGAGAAATTGTCGAAACAAAAGCAGAAAGTAGATGGGGTGCACATTTTTTCAAGAACTTGAGTGAGGATTTAAGAAGAGAGCTACCTGATGTGGATGGTTTTTCTCAGACCAATCTTTTATACATGAAGAATTTCTATCTATTGTATAGTAAAACAAAGACTCCCCAACTTGGGGAGCAAAATCAATCCTCCACCATAATTACTCCCCAACTTGGGGAGCATTTTCCAATTAATATTTTTCTTATCCCATGGGGGCACCATAAATTGTTGATTGACAAATTTAAGAATCAACAAAAGTGGAAGGCTTAATTCCAACAATAGAGGAAATTGAAAGTAAATTAAACGAAAAGTAACACAAGACAATAATGACGGACATCAAAGATATAGCAGCATCAATAGCATCGACACTCTCACTACCAGTCGACAAAGTGACTAATGTACTTTCTCTACTTGCCGACAAGTGTACTATCCCATTCATCTGTCGCTACCGTAAGGAGATGACAGGCGGAATGGACGAGACTACCGTCGAGAGCATTATCAAATTGCAGAATCAGATAATCGCTGTGGATGAGCGTCGCAGCGCAATCATAAAGAGCATCGAGGAACAGGGCAAGATGACTGCCGACCTTCAACGTTCGTTGGATAAGGCTTCGTCGCTATCTGAATTGGAGGATATCTATCTTCCTTATAAACCAAAGAAACGTACGAAAGCGGAGAAGGCCAGATTGCTTGGACTTGAAGGTCTTGCCAAGATGATCATGTCGCAAAATTCCCGTTCCGACGGGGAGGATATGGCAGACGATTACTGCCGAAAGAACCGTATCGATATATCTGCCGACGAGGCTGTGCAGGGAGCTTTGGATATCATCACTGAGTGGATCAGCGAAGACCAGCGCACACGTTCACGCATCCGTAGTTCCTACCGTCGCAACGGCATCGTCCAGAGTGAGGTGGTGAAGAAGAAAGAGGATGAGGCAGGACAGTATCAGACATATTTCGCACACTCGGAACCACTCTCAAAAGTGCCATCGCACCGTCTGCTTGCAATGCGACGTGGAGAGAAAGAGGGCATGCTGAAAGTGTCGCTCAAATGTGACGACGACTGGTGTCTCGACAACATAGGAGGCCTTTTCATACATGGCAATTCCGACAGTTCATCACTCGTGAAATCAGCGGTGAAATCGGCTTACAAAGACTATGCACGTCCTGCGATTGAAACAGAGTTCGCAGATTCCAGCAAAACAAAAGCCGACGAGGAGGCTATCGACGTCTTCGCGAAAAACGTGAAGCAGGTATTGCTCGCGTCGCCATTAGGTGAGGTGGCAGTGCTTGCCATCGACCCAGGTTTCCGCACAGGATGCAAGGTCGTTTGTTTGGATTCACAAGGTAAGTTGCTAAACCATACCGTTCTATTCCTTTCTCGTGGAGGTGCGGAACTTCCGAAAGAGCAGGAGAAAATGGTGGCATTGATAAAGAAATATAAATGTGGAGCAATCGCTATTGGCGACGGCACAGCGAGCCGTGAGACTCAAGAGGCTGTGGAAAAGGCGTTGTCGGATGCCCGCCTCAACGAAGTGGAAGTTTACATCGTCAATGAGAGCGGAGCCAGCATCTACTCAGCCAGCGAAGTCGCGCGTGAAGAGTTTCCGGATTACGACATCACCGTGCGTGGAGCAGTATCCATCGGACGACGCTTGCAAGATCCTTTGGCTGAACTTGTCAAGATTGATCCGAAGAGCATCGGCGTCGGCCAGTATCAGCACGACGTCGACCAGAAGATGCTGAAGGAGTCGCTTGACAGAGTTGTGGAGAGTGCGGTGAACCACGTCGGCGTCAACCTTAACACAGCCAGCAAACACCTGTTGACATACGTTTCCGGCGTCGGCCCGAAACTCGCAGAGAACATCATCGCATACAGAGATGAGAACGGAGCATTCACGTCGAGAGACGAATTGAAGAAAGTGCCGAAACTTGGAACCAAAGCCTTCGAGCAGTGTGCGGGATTCTTGCGTATACGCGGTCAGAAAAATCCACTCGACAACACAGCCGTCCATCCGGAGAGCTATGCCGTGGTGAAGAAAATGGCAAAAGATTATAAAGTGACGGTGGAGGAACTGATCGCCAACAAACAGGTGAGAGAATCCATTGATTTGAACAAATACGTCGACGCGAAGATCGGTTTGCCTACATTGCAAGACATTATGAAAGAGCTTGATAAGCCAGGCAGAGACGTAAGAGAGAAGATCAAACCGTTGGCATTCAGGAAAGACGTGAAAGAGGTGTCGGATCTGCAGATCGGAATGCGATTGGAAGGAATCGTCACCAACATCACCAACTTTGGAGCCTTCGTCAACATCGGAGTCCACAGAGACGGATTGGTGCACGTCTCAGAATTCACACGACAGCGCAACGTCGACCTGCAGACAATAATATCCGTAGGCCAGCGATTGAATGTTATCGTGAAAGAAGTGGATATGAAATTGAACAGAGTAGCGTTGGCGTTGGAGAAATAACGACAAACGTTTTATAAAAAACATTCCACGGTTTGATTCATATTTTCAAACCGTGGAATGATTTTTATTGCAAAGACAAGACCTTAACCTATAGTCTTTCAATCACATCCAGAGAAACATTCGTCAACTCGTGGATTAAAGCAAAATCAAATCCCTTTTTCTTCATATCAGTAGCGATTCGAATAGATTCATTGTGCTTACCTTCTTCTCTTCCTGCTTCCAGGCCTCTTTCAAAACCGTGCTCTTCCATGTCAATTTCGTCCGCAAGTCTTTTTAAACTCGCCTCATACATGGCATATTCCTTTTTTGAAAGTGCACCAACTTTAGCTCTTTCTATAAGTTTGAGTAGACCTTCGTCTGCTTTTTCGTATACTGATGGGTCGATATTTTCCATGTTGCCTAAATTTTTGAAACTGTACAACCAGAGATCCTTCATTGTGATGTCGCTGCCATCCAACTTGAATTTCTGCAAATTTACAAAATATTTTCGATGTCGGTCCCAAAATAATTCGCCAGTATCCAAATCACACTCGGCGGTTCGCGTAATCACTTTGTCATTAATAACGAAAAGCATAATATCTCATTCCTTCCAAAAATCACACTCGATATTTGCTAAACTAAATTTTGATATCTATATTTGTGATTTATAATTTGGTAAAAACGCATAAACAAATAAAATATAAAGGACATGAAGGCTTTAGGAGAATTAAAGATAGGTATTGCTAACGACCACGCAGGTACTGATTTGAAGAAGTACTTGGTAGAGCAGTTGGCTCCACTTGTTTCTGAAATCAGAAACTTCGGTACTGACACTAACGATAGCTGCGACTATCCTGACTACGCTCACCCACTTGCCGAGTCGGTTGAGAAGGGTGAGGTTGACCTTGGTATCGCAATCTGTGGTAGTGCAAACGGTATCTCTATGACTTGCAACAAGCACCAGGGTGTGAGATGCGCACTTTCTTGGGAGACTGAGATCGCGTCGCTTGCTCGTCAGCACAACAACGCAAACATCGTTGGTTTGCCTGCTCGTTTCATCAGCAAGGAGAAAGCATTGGAGATTGCAAAGATCTTCCTTACAACAGACTTTGAAGGCGGACGTCACGAGAAGCGCGTCGCTAAGATCGCAGTCAAGTAAAAGTAGAGACAGGACATACCTGTCTTACAAATATTATTTAGAGACGGAGTGCACTCCGTCTTTACAGAAACAAATAAACACTAGTAATTTAAATAGGGATAGCTTATGAAGAAAATATACTCATCTATTGCTGTGAAGGCTACAGTCGCAGCATTGGCATTGGCATCTATAAACACTGTCTCTGCTCAGACATTCGACAAAGAGCAGTATCAGAAGGCACTTTGGATGACAGGCCGTTTCTATGGAGCACAGCGTTCAGGCAACGGACACAACTGGCTTATCGCTGAGCACGAACCAACAAAGACAACTGGAACTACAGGAGCAAACCTTAAGGCTTTCGTAAAGGGTCAGGATTTCGTTAAAGATGCTGACGGAGATTACGATTTGACTGGAGGTTGGGTAGACTGTGGAGATAACGTAAAGTTTGGTCAGACTGAGTTCTACTCTGGTTACATGCTAGCATTGGGATATTCAGAGTTCCCTAACGGTTACGACGATTTCTACTCTCAGAACTACGAGGGTTACATCGGAGCAAGCGACTATACTTGGGAAGGAAAGAAGGGGAAGCCAAACGGCATTCCTGATATCCTTGACGAATTGAAATACGCTACCGACTTCTTCATGAAGTGTGTACGCGACAAGAGCACTTTCTACTATCAAGTGGGCGACGGTAATGCAGACCATGCTGTATGGTGTACTTCTTCGGTAAAGGCAACACTTTCAAATTCAAACGGAGGAGAGGCTGAAGGTTCACGTAAAGTTTGGAAAGCCAGCGGAAAGACTACATCTATGACAGCTTTCTGTGGTGCCACACTTGCCGTCATGAGCCGTTGCTACCGTCCATACGATGCTGATTACGCAGACAAATGTTTGGCAAAAGCAAAGGTAGCATACGAATATGTGTTGGGAACACCAATGGGTAATACCGGTAGTGATTTCTACCCTGCAAAACCTAAATACGAGTCGGATATCGTTATCATTGCAATGGAGCTTTACCGTGCCACAAAAGACGAGACATATCTAGCCACTGCAAAAAAGTATGCTGCGTTCATGGCCGAAGAGGACTCATTCAACCACAACTACTCACTTAACTATAACAACACAGAAGACTTGGCTTGCTACTTGATGGCGCAATATGCTAACGACGCAAACGCAAAGACAGCCTTGCAGTTCTTCTGCGACTTGTATAAGCCAGCAAGCGGATATTTCCTTAACAAGCAGAATGGCGGTTGGGGTATCCTTCGTTTCCCAGCTAACCAGGCATTCGTTTATGCACTTAATGAAAAGGTCAAAGGAAATTTGACAACTTTGAATCCATACGCACTTGCATCTATCGAGTATATCATGGGTAACAATGGCAAGAAGTTCTCTTACATTGTTGGATTCGGACAGAATTATCCTCACTTCCCACACCACCGTAATTTCTACGGTCTTGACAACGATAGTGAGGCGAACTTGACTACTCAGGACAAGTTCATGCAGTTTGGATACATGGTAGGTGGATCAATCAACGACGGTGCATACACTGACTCTGAGAAAGAGTACACATACTCCGAGGGTGGTATCGACTACAACGCCGGACTTGTAGCATCTCTTGGATATATCAACTCGATTGTCAACCCGGTAGGACCAAACAAGTTCGGCCACCCTACTCCAGATCTTGGAGCAGACCGTTCAATCTGTGGAGAGAGTTCAATCATTCTTGACAGTAAGATCCATGCCGACGGAAAGAAGAAATTCACTTGGTCAAAGGACGGCAAGCAGTTGGTTTCTGACACTAAATCATCAACTTACGAGGTCAAGGAGGCTGGAGAATATACTTGCGTTGTAGATTCAGCTGGAGAGTGGGAGACATCAGCTTCTGTTTCTATCTCAGGAGTTCTTCCTCAAGACATACATATCGATGCTGAGTTGTGTAATCCTGCAACCTACACTATTGATGCCACAACAGATTTCAAGGGTGCTACATATCAGTGGATGGAAGAGAAAGTTGACATCAAGGGTGCAACATCTCCAACATACACAGCAACTAGAGCCGGATCATACATGTGTATGATTTCAGTTCCTGGTTGTGGCACCATGTCGGTGCTTGCCGACATCACATCCAAGCTTCCTGTCGTAAAAGACGCTAAATCGAGCGGTGGCGGCAAGATTACATTCAAGGCAGAAGGCGACGGCGACTACGAGTGGTACGACAAGGCTGAGGGAGGTAACCTTCTTGGTTCAGGCAGCACTTACACTACTACAATCAGCAAGGATATCGACGTCTACGTGCAGAATGCAGGAAGCAGTGCTTTCGTAGCAGGGCCAGAACAGAAGACATTCTCATCATTGACAACTCAGGATTGGGGTGAGACACAGGCATTGTTCACAGCCTTCAAGCCATTCATGATCACAGGAATGACAGTTTATGTGTCGTCTGTTTACACTAAGGGTAGCCAGGCAATCACATTCACACTCAACCACAACGGCAAGAAGTCGACATTCAACTCAGACGCAGTTGATTTGCAGAACGCAGGCTGGTACACAGTCAAGTTGAGCAATCCAATTGAGATTACTGAGAAGGGTGAATATGGTTTGTCAGCAAAACCAGCAAACGGTTCTATCCCATTCTATCCAAATGGTAAAGACTACAGCACATTCGCAAATAATGGCGACGTGATCACATTCACTGGAGCAGACAAGGGTCAGGCTGCAGACAAACCATTCCCAGCAATGGTGGATTGGCAGATTCAGGCTGGCTCAGGTTGTGCTAGAGCCGTTGTTCACGGAACATACGATGCCGGTGCAGCTACCGACTTGATCGATGCACCTGCAGCTATCTGCAGAATGTATCCAAATCCAGCCAACAACACACTATACATCGAGATGCTAAATGGCGACGAGAATGTAAATGTGACAATCTTGAGCGTAGACGGCAAGATGATCTTGGCTGATCAGATCTCAGCATTCGATGCAGCTAACGGAATCAACATCTCACGTCTTTCAACCGGCATCTACACAGTGGTTGTAAGCACTGAGTCGACAAGCCAGACATTGAGATTGATTGTGAAGAATTAATGCTAAAATTTCTAATTTAGCATTGACTATAAAAGGAACGCAATATTTTTGCGTTCCTTTCTTTTTACTTACATTTGTAAAATCATGAGCAATAAGGAAAAATATAAAGAGATTTGCAAACAGCATCCTGAAATACCGGTATTCTCTCAATACTGGTGGATGAATGCGTGCAGCGGCGACAACTGGGATGTGCTTATCATTCGTGATAAAGCCAACAACGTCATCGCCACTATGCCTTATGCCATTTACAAAAAATTCGGATTCACACTGATCTCCCAACATGAGTTTTGTCAGCATACAGGGCCATTCATATTCTACCCTGAGCAGCTATCCACTTATGAAAAACTGATGCTTGAGGAGAAGGTATTCAACGAAATCATATCTCAAATAGAAGCACTAGGTGCGGACTTGTTTTGGCAAAATTTCTCACCTAGCTTCACCCATCACCTTCCTTTCCACTGGGCAGGATACAAACAATACACACGCTATACATACCGACTTCCAAACATAGACGATACGGATGAATTGTTCTCTAGATTCTGCAAATCCAAGCAGAAACACATACGTAAAGCCCAAAGAAATGGTTTGACTACGACATTCGACATGTCAATCGACGAGTTTCTTGACTTCCACCGTCGCACCTATAAAGAGCGAGGAATGGAGGATGAACTTGACAAATGGAATTGCAAACACTTCATTGAGGAGGCACAAAAAGCCGGACAAGGAACTCTTGTCAGCACTCGTGATGCAGAAGGCAAACTTTTGTCGGTATTCTTCTTGGTTTGGGACAGCGAGTGGGCCTACTATATCTGGACAGGAATAGATCAGAATAGAAAAAATGAAGGAGCTCCGTCGCTAATGCTATGGGATACGTTTGAATTCTTGAAAGGCAAAACCAAAGGCTTTGATTTCGAAGGAAGCATGGAGCAAGGAATCGGCTCTTCACACCGTGAGTTCGGAGCAGAACTAGTACCTTACATCCATCTCCACAAATATTTCAGCAAAACTTTCAAAATCCTTGATTATTTAAGAGGAACAGGTCAAAAAAGATAAATTAGTTTTCTTTAAGCCATTTGACAATCTTCTTCAAATTCTTCAAGGGGACAGCACCAAATTTGTTAAGATTCATGCCTTCATAGAACCTGACGAGAATAGAGGCATTAGATTCCTTAAGGAAATATCCGGCCATGTTATTTGACGGATTATCAAGTTTATACAACACTTGATACGGTTTCGGTTTATCAATGAAACTCTGTAGTGTGAATACTGCGTCGCCCTTGGTTCCAAGAGCAACATACATAATCTTCAACTTGCTATTCTGAATTTTCAGAACATACTTTTCTTCATTGTCTTTCGTTGCACGAATAACAGAAGCATCCCCCTTCTTATAAACTTCACGAAGAGAATACTCGGAAATATTAGACTGTGCCGACAAATTCAACGTCGCACACAAAAACATTATGAAGAATAATAGTCGTTTCATTTTTATGAATATAGGGCAAAAATAGAAAAATAATGTAGAAATAGAGCAAAATTTTGCTGTCCGACATAAAAAAACTCCTTTTTTGTTTTGTATTACTAAAAAATTCCATACCTTTGCACCGCAATTCACAAAATAGTGGTTGTGATTGGCCCATTAGCTCAACTGAATAGAGTATTTGACTACGGATCAAAAGGTTACAGGTTTGAATCCTGTATGGGTCACTAAAACAAACGGTATGGCCCGTTAGCTCAACTGAATAGAGTATTTGACTACGGATCAAAAGGTTACAGGTTTGAATCCTGTACGGGTCACCAAGAAGATCTCCAACCGATTGAATTTCAATAGGTTGGAGATTTTCTTTTTTGTTTACTCCCCGATTTACTCCCCGAAGTGCAAATGTCATACCGATTTACTCCTAAATAACTAAAATCAATCCATTTGACAAAGTTTTGGAGGCTATTATAGGATTGCTGTATAAAAAAGATATCTTTGACATGAGAAATATGGAACTACAGAATAAAGACAGACTCGCAGATCTTAAGGAATTATATTTAACGATTAGCACCATTTATGTAATGTTTGTTCTGTTTACCTAAATAGAATTCAGATTTATGTACAATATTTTTCAACTCTATTGCGAGCCTTTCCTTTTAGGTAAGGAACCTGAACTATAATGCTGTCATGAGTCAAACTCTCTACAAACGGATCTGGGACACCTTCTGTTATCTCATCAGAATCATAGTCAAGATATCTGCGTTTAACATAAACAACAGGTTCCTTTATTTTACCAAGTTTATGGCCAATTATCGTATTTTGATTCTCCTGAACCTATGTATTTTGTGTCCATATCCAAATTCTTTTTAATTGAACATCCATACAAATTTTATGATTTTTCATTTAGTTTAATCATATAATCATGAATAACGAATCTTGAATTATGAATTTATCTTAAAAATCAGTATTTTTGAAACAAAAGGAGAATAATCATGGCAGAAAAACTAGAAAATATCATAGATCTTCTTGACCGCGGTGTCAAGCTATTTCCAAATAATACACTCACTCTTGACAAAAGAAACGGGAAATGGGAAAACCTTACGTTTACACAGGTGAAGCAACAGGCTCGTTTCTTTGCAGCCGGACTTATTAAGATGGGCGTTAAGCCAGGAGACCGTATAGCTCTTATGAGTGAAGGTCGACGCGAATGGTTGATCTCCGAACTTGGTATGCTTATGGCTCGTGCCGTGAATGTGCCTCTATCCATCAAACTGAATGTGGAGGGAGAGGTGTCGTTCCGTCTTGCTCACTCGGGCGCTCGCTATCTTATCCTTTCCGCTCCTCAGGCTAAGCGACTTGCCGACGTCGGATTCGGGCCAGAAGGAGTCTCATTAATCCATCTTGACAAGACAGATGTGTTGAGCGACGGTGTCACAACTTACGACGATATCGTTCATGACGGCGAACAGTGGTTGAAAGATATAGACAACGCTACTCACCTTGATGCTCTTATCGCTTCTATTGACAAGGACGACATGGTGAATATCAGTTACACCAGTGGAACGACCTCGGATCCTAAGGGAATCATACTTACTCACGGCAACTATGTATCAAATACTCTTCAGTCTTGTTCTCTTGTGAAGATTACTCAGAATGATGTCACTTTGACTATTCTGCCTTGGGACCATAGTTTCGCCCACACCACTTGCCTTTACTGCTTCATCTACTACGGAGCTGCTATCGCATCACAGATTGTCGGCAAGACTCCGATGGAGACTTTGAAACTTATTCCTCAGGCAATCAAGGAGATTCGTCCTACGTTGATGATGAGTGTACCTGCATTGTCGAAAGCGTTCAGAAAAAATATCGAATCAGGAGTAAAGGCTAAAGGCGACACTGCATGGAAGATGTTCGAGTTCTTCCGCAAAAATGCGTATGCTTATAATAAAGACTATTTCCATAAAGGTTCAGGCTTGAGCTTCTTGCGCAAACCACTTGTTTGGCTTGGAGACAAAATTCTGATGAGCAAGATCCGCGACAACTTCGGTGGTCGTTTGCAATACTTCATCGGTGGTGGAGCGTTGCTTGACGTCGAGCTACAGAGATTCTTCATGTCGGTAGGCATTCCTATTTTCCAGGGCTATGGATTAAGCGAAGCGTCTCCAGTGATCAGTACCAATATCGGCGGACGAGCTAAGTTCGGAAGTTCGGGAACACCTGTCCACTATATGGATATCAAAATCTGTGATGCCGACGGGAACGATTTGCCAAGCGGAGAGAAGGGCGAAATCGTCATCAAGGGAGGCAACGTGATGAAAGGTTACTGGAAGAACGAAGAAGCGACACAGGAAACCATCGTCGACGGTTGGCTTCATACCGGAGATATGGGCTACATTGATGCCGACGGATTCTTGCAGGTACTCGGACGCTTCAAGAGCCTTTTGATTTCAAGCGACGGTGAGAAATACTCACCAGAGGGAATTGAGGAGAGCATCGTGGAATTGTCGCCACTTATCGACCAGTGTATGCTATACAATAATCAGTCGCCATACACTGTCGTTCTTGTCGTACCAAATGCATCGGCATTGAAAGCAAGGTTGAATGCAGACGGACACGGAGACCTAAGCAAACCAGAGAATCAGAAGATCGCAGCCGATATGCTATGGAATGAAGTGTGCCAGATGCGTAAGGGAGGCAAATACGCAGGATTGCATCCAGAGCGTTGGTTACCAGCCACTATGGGAGTGTTGAGCGAAGGATTCACAGAAGCCAACCACCTGTTGAACTCAACAATGAAGATGGTGCGACCAAAGGTTTGCGAGAAATATGCCGATTTGATCGAGTTTTTGATGACAACTGACGGGAAGAATATCAGTAGCGACAGAAATTTGGATTCGATCTCGAAATTATAAAATCCGACACGGATTGTTTTTGAACGTAAAATTTCCGGAAAATTTACCATAAAATTATTCGACCTCCATTGGCATAAGATAATTTTACGAACCATTTCCGGAAATTTTACGTTTTCTTTTTCTATAAATTTCATAATTTTACACGGAATTAAATTTAAGCATATTTTTTTGCGAAAAATATATCTATATGAAAAGACGTATATCAATGTTATTGGCAGTTTTATTCTGTCTA
>JAZQQY010000040.1:0-43042 GCA_045629285.1 Paludibacteraceae bacterium
GTTAAGCTCGCTATCGCCGATGGTACTGAATTTCGGGAGAGTAGGTAGCCGCCGCTTTCAGGAGTCAATCAGAAATGGTTGACTCCTTTTTTTGTTTTGGGTTTCCGGCGCCGATTCTTGGATTTGAACGTGAAATTTCCGAAAATGGTCCGGAAAATCCGTACATGGATCACACGGTTTGAAGGGATGGCCCGCTGTCGCGAATGTAATATCCCTCGCTTTCCAGCACGTACCGACAATTACGAATTATGCATTATGAATTATGAATTGATTTGGGAATATTTCTTCTTTCCCATTAATTTTGCCTTTACCAGTATTGAGTAATCTACTAATCCCTCTGGTTTGCAAACTGTCTTGCTGAGATTCTCATCTCTGTCTTTCTTTAGGTCTTCCTTCATTTTTGCAAACTCACGTCGTGCTTTCCATACTGCTTTGACGTTTCCTGTCTCTCCTTTAAGCAGATATACTGCTGCTGCCATATAGTCTAAGAAAAATCTGATGAAGAGGATTTTATTCGCGTCGACTGCATTTTTATAGATCATGCATAGATTGTTGCGAAAATTTAAGAAGGTCTTTCGTGGATTCTTTGCATCTAATGTTCCTCCTCCTACATGATATAGGATCGACGTCGGTATACAACGCAATTTATAGCCTCTGGACGCTAATCTCCAACATAGGTCGATCTCTTCCTGGTGAGCGAAAAAACGATCGTCTAAACCGCCGTTTTCAAGGTATTCTTTTCTGCGTACCAACATGGCTGCTCCTGTGGTCCAGAGCACATCTAATTCGGTGTCGTATTGATGCTCGTCTGTCTCAATCGACTCAAAGATTCTGCCTCGACAGAATGGATAGCCATACTTGTCGAGGAATCCTCCTGCTGCTCCTGCGTATTCAAACTTGTCTTTCGCTTTCTGAGCGAGCAATTTTGGCTGGACACTGACAAGTTTAGCATCTTTGTCCAAAGCCTCCACAAGTGGATCTAAATAGCCTTCTGTGGCTTCTACGTCGGAATTCAACAGTAGTATATATTCGTAGTCGATTTGCTCAATCGCACGGTTGTAGCCGCCTGCAAAACCGTAATTCTTATCCAACACCAACGTCTTAACCGAAGGAAATTGCTCTTTCAACACATCCATTGAGTTGTCTGTGGATGCGTTGTCGGCAACAATCACGTCGGCAATTTCATCAGGGGTATATTTGATGACGGATGGAAGAAACTGCTGGAGCATCTTCTCTCCGTTGTAATTCAAAATGACTACGGCGGTCTTTTTCATTTATCTTTCAATAAAAAAGACGGGGGCATGCCCCGTCTCTACGGTTTTTATTCTTCTGATTTCTTATATTCTTCGTTGATGCTCTCGATATAGTCGAGCACATCGTCGATACCTATTTTCTTCTCTGACGACGTAGCAAACATAGGCGGTAGTTCCTCCCATGTCTGGAATAGTTTGTCGTGGTAGTTCTTCAGATTCTTATTTAGCTGAGTCTGAGACAACTTATCAATCTTGGTGAAGATGATTGAGAACGGGATGCCGTTGGCTCCAAGGAAATTCATGAATTCCAAGTCGATGGCTTGTGGCTCTAAACGGCTGTCGATAAGCACGAAAAGATTTGTAAGTATCTCACGCTGAAGCACATAGTTCTTGATCATCTTCTCAAGATCATCACGCATTTTCTTGCTGATCGACGCATATCCATATCCAGGAAGGTCGACAAGATACCATTCTTTGTTGATTAGGAAATGGTTCATCAAAAGTGTCTTGCCTGGCTTTTGTGATGTCTTGGCAAGATTCTTGTTGTCGGCGATCGCATTGATTAACGACGATTTTCCGACGTTGGAACGACCGATGAATGCATATTCCGGCATGTCGTGCTGCGGCAATGCGTTCATCTTTGAATTGCTTATTACAAATTCTGCACTTTTGATTTTCATATCTTGTTTGATTAGAAGATTCTTTTTAGGATATTTTTGTAGAGACGCGATAAATTGCGTCTTTATAATTAGAAAGCATCGGTTCTGCCGTTGCAGTGCATTATCTTATAGATCATTTCCTGCAGCAGTTGGCCGTTTGTAGTGCCTGGCATAATGTCGACACCTTTGCTTTTCATATCGTATTCACGAAGGATACCGATTGTTTTCAGTACCTGGAATCCGTTGTATTTAGTCGCCGCATCACGGTATTGTCTTACGAAGTATGGACGTACTCCCATTTTCTCTGCGGCTGTATTGTCGTCCACATTTCTACAGTATTTGAAGTATACCATTAAGTTTTGGAAGAAATTGAAGAAAACAGCCACGATTGCCGGAAGTTCCACCTTTTCTCCTCCCACTACAATTGCAAGTGTATTTGCTTTCTGCACATCTTTCGCAGCAACAGCGTTGAGGAGCTCGTATGAGTTAAACTCACGATTCATGCATACAATCTTCTGCACAAGATCCTCGGTAATCATGTTTTCGTCGCCCTTCATTGCAACAATAAGTTTGTCGCACTCTGCGGAAAGAAGGGATAGATTTGGTCCGACGAAGGTGCTGAGCATCTGAGCCGCCTGATCCTTGATGTCCTTGCCACGCTCACGTACATAGTTGATGATGAATGTCGGCACCTGGTTGTCGTAGATCTTGGTGCTTTCCATCACCACACCCACTTTCTGCACATCCTTGTAATAGCCCTTGCGAGCATCAAGTTTCTTATGTTTGCAGCAAAGCACTAAGACCGCTTTCGGATTGAATTTCTTCGCATATAATTGCAACAAATCGTAATCTTTTTCTCTTATCTGTTGTGCCTCACGCACCACTACCAATCGGTAGTCGCTCATCATCGGGTAGCTTGACACTGCTGCCAACACATCCTGCATTCTGATCTCGCCACCGTATAGTACTGAGAAATCAAAGTCTTTGTTTTCGTCGGCTACAATATTATTTTCCAGAAAGTTAGAGACCAAGTCAATATAATACGACTCTTCACCGTGCAACAGATAGATAGGCTTGATCTTTCCAGCCTTTACGTCTGCAATTATATCTTTTGCGTCTGCATCTGAAGTTTTAGTAGCCATAGATTAAAAATTTTGACTTTTAATTTTACTTTTGTAGCAAAATATTCGCAAAAGTAGTAAAAAATATGGAATTAGCGCTTCCTAAGTGTGACCTAAATGTCAAAAGAGAATCCAATGGGTTATATGTCTTAGACGGTTGTCGACGCAAGTGGGTCAAGCTTACACCGGAGGAATATGTGCGCCAGACCATGATGGAATATGTGATCGGAGCAACGGGAGTCAACCGTGCTTTGGTTGCAAATGAGCAGGTGGTAGAGATCAATGGAATGAAGAAACGTTGTGATGCAGTAGTCTATAATTCCCGTCTTCAACCAATAGCCATATTTGAATTTAAGGCGCCGTCTGTACCGTTAACTCAGAAAGTTATGGATCAGATATTTACTTATAATAGAGAATTGCCTGTTCCGATTCTTGTCGCCAGCAACGGACTACAGCATATCTGTATTTCTCGTAAATCTGAGGGCATTTCTTTGTTCCCTTTTGCCGAATTGCCTGATAGAATCAAGTCGTGTTCTATGTTGTGATGATTCAAGGATTTGGTTGTTAAGAATCAGTATCGATTTGTTATCAACAATGAATTATTAATTTTTCATAAATCGTATCGTCATTTCTTGAATATTCACATTTAAATTATATATTTGCAGAAATAAGTTTTTGAACCAACAGAAAATAGAGTAAAGGTATGAAAAAGAGTTTATCAATTTGTTTTGGTGCCATGATGGCAGTTTCTGCTATGGCGCAGACTACAGTGACATATAAGATGAACGGACTTATTCAGGGTGATTCACGCACTTTGACAAAGTTCGAGTATGTAGATAAGAGTGAGAAGGGTGCAAATCAGGTTTGGGATTTCTCAGGCGCTAAGGAGATTGGCTCTATGGTAATCAACCAGAACGTCAACTATGGTCAGCCAATGGGTAATCTGAACGTTGCTTCATCAAATCTTTTGTTCGCTTGCGACGAGGGTGGTGACAAGGACACTTACTTTGAGATCAGCAAGAATGCAAAGATGTATTGGGGTTTGCAGTCAAAGAATGCTAAGATTGAGTTCAATGAGCCAATCGTGGACCTTCCTTTCCCATTCTCATACGGTGATATCCGTACTGGTTCTATGGATGGTGTTTACACAGAGAACTCAGGTGAGACATATCCAGTAGAGGGACACTACTTCACATCAGCTGATGCGTGGGGTACACTAACATTGCCTGATGGAACAACTTACAACAACGTACTTCGTGTAAAGGTTGAGAAGATGTACAAGCAGCCATTCGGCTCTTCTAATTATGACATCCACACAACTCGTTACCAGTACTTTGCGCCAGGTGTTCGTTATCCAGTTATGATTGCTTTGATCAGCGATATGGAAAGCGACTGCAACTGTGCTTGTGGAAAGTCACACACTGAGGAGGCATACTACCAGACACAGACAGCTTTGAAGAACTTAAAGTCGTTTGAGATGGATTCAAACTTGGCGGATGTTGAAGGTGAGTTTGAGTTGAACGCATATCCTAACCCATTCAAGACAGTTGTCAATGCAAAGTTGAATGCTCCTAAGGCAGCAACTGTAACATTGGAGATCTTGGATGCTAATGGTCGTGTGATCAAGAGCTACGGTGAGCACAACCTACAGGCTGGTAATAATGTAGTGACTCTAAACACTGCTGAGATCAGCATCGGTCAGTTCGTTCTACGTGCAATCTGCGGTAGCGAGGTATTGACTCAGACAATCATCAAGAAGTAAATTCCGATTAGTTTTTCATTGGAATAAAATAAAAAGGAAGTGCGTCGCACTTCCTTTTTTTGTTGATATTCAGCATTTAGCATTTCAAATTTACACCATCTTATTTGTCTGAGCATCCAAGAAAACAACCTTTGGCTGTCTTGTCTGAGCCTCTTCCTCAGTCATCCAACCGTAAGCCATGATGATAATTACGTCGCCGACCTCAGCCTTTCTTGCTGCCGCACCGTTCAAGCATATAACGCCTGAGTTGCGCTCGCCTGGGATAACGTATGTCTCGAAACGTTCGCCGTTATTGTTGTTGACGATATAAACCTTCTCGTTAGGTAGGATGCCTGACTTTTCCAAAAGCTCCTCGTCGATTGTGATGCTGCCGATGTAGTTTAGATTTGCCTCTGTCACAACGGCTCTGTGAATCTTTGATTTTAGAATCTGAACAAACATCGTCTATTACTTTTTATATTGGATATTATCGATTAGTCTTACCTTGCCACAGTACACTGTGATGCAACCTACAGGATTCTCGCAGTCGTTCCAGCTGCTGATTGGCTGTAGGGTAGTGCCATTGACGATCTCGTAGTACTCAACCTCAAGCTCGCCGCCCTTGTTGATTTCGTCGATAACCCACTGACGAAGATCTGCAACGCTCTTCTCTCTCAATAGCGACTGACTCTTTGCAAGAGTCTGGGAAATTCGGACTGCGATCTGTCTTTCGTTAGCAGAAAGAAGCATGTTACGGCTGCTTAGTGCCATTCCGTCGCCTTCTCTTACGATGGGACATCCAACGATCTCGATTGGATACTCATATTGTCTTACCATCTCACGGATGATTGCCAACTGCTGGAAATCCTTCTCTCCGAAGTATGCCTTGTTTGGTTGAGCGATGTCGAACAAACGAGAAACGACCTGAGCTACGCCGTTGAAATGACCAGGACGCATTGGGCCTTCCATCACCTTGTCAAGCGGAGTGAAATCAAACTGACGATTGTCAGGATAAGGATATATTTGCTCTACAGTTGGGGCGAATGCGATATTGGCACCCATACTTTCAAGCAATGCGCAATCTGCTTCCAATGTGCGAGGGTAAGTTGCCAAGTCATTCTTATTATTGAACTGAGTAGGGTTGACGAAGATGCTGACGATTACAACATCGTTCTCTGCAACCGCTTTCTTTACCAATGATGCGTGTCCGTTGTGAAGCGCACCCATAGTCGGTACCAGACCGATTTTAAGTCCCAATTCCTTGAACAAAGAAACCAAAACTTCTAACTCGGATGTTTTCTTTACAATCTTCATGTCCGTGTATTAATTATAAGACGTCACAAAAGTAGTCATTAAAAAGTTATTATAGAACATAAAAAAATATTTTTTTGGGCAAACCGACCAAACTTTGCGCATTTTTGACTACTTTTGTATATTCTATAATTATAAGAAAATTATAAAATCGCAGATGGGTGCACTAAAAGTTTTATACATTTCGCAGGAAATTACCCCATATTTGCCGTCGACTGTACGCGCAGATTTGTGTAGACAACTACCTCAGGCCGTGCTTGAGAAAGGCAAGGAAGTGCGTATATTCATGCCGAAGTTTGGAAACATTAACGAACGTAGAAATCAATTGCATGAAGTTATTCGTTTGTCTGGTATGAATATCTGTATTGACGACACAGATCATCCTTTGATCATCAAGGTGGCTTCGATTCAGCAGGCACGTATGCAGGTCTACTTTATCGACAATGAGGATTTCTTCCAGCGTAAGTATGATATTGCCGATGAGAATGGGGAGTTTGAGGATAATGAGGATCGTGCGATTTTCTTCCTTCGTGGAGTTCTTGAGACAGTGAAAAAACTTCGTTGGTCGCCAGATGTGATTCACTGTCACGGATGGATTTCCGCTTTGGCACCTATCTATATCAAGCGTGCTTATAGTAATGATCCTTTCTTTAAGGATTCACGTGTCGTATATTCTGTATACGATGACGATTTCAAGAATAATTTCTCAGCTAAATTTGCGGAAAAATTGAAGATTAACGGCATCACTGACGAGGATGTTGCCGATATCAAGGATAAAGAGGTTAGTTTTGCCGACCTTACTCGTTTCGCACTGAAGTATTCTGACGGAGCTGTTCAGGGAAGTGAGAACATCAATCCTGACTTAGTGGCAGATTTGCAGAATATGGGCGACAGATTCGTGCCATACCAGGGTGAGAATTACGTCGATCCGATCGATGCATTGTACGATAAGGTAGCAAGTAGTCCTAAGTTGTAATGAAAAGATTCTTTTTATATTTCCCTTGCCTATTGTCTCTTGCATTTTCTTCTTGTAAAGACGACGAGGGTATAGGTTTGACAGTTCAGCCAGATGAGGATTTCATGTCCACACACTCGGCAAGAGTATTTTGCTCTACCGCAACAGAAAAGTGTGATTCAGTCTTGGCAAAATCAGATTATTTATATTTAGGCCAGTATGCCGACGATGTGTTCGGTATTACTCGTGCAGAATTCATGACTCAGATAGACGGTCGTCTTGGTGGCGTGCTGATTCCTGACACTACGGTTTCTAATTCGGGTTCTGTGTCTGGTGTCAGTATAGGAATCTTGAATGCTATCGACGATCACTACGGTAAAATATCGTCAATCCGAAACGGTCGTGATGTCAAAGTTGATTCAGCATTCTTTTACGTCCAGTATTCAACGAATTATGTAGGCGACAGTACTGCGCTTCAGTCTGTTAAACTATATGAGTTGAACAAGACATTGCCGAACATGAATGCTGCCTACTCTAACATGAAGATCGAGGGTTATTGCGATAAGTCTGTCCTTTTGGGTACAGCTACATACAGAATCTGTGGCGACAAGACAATCAGAATCAGACTTGATGATGATTATGCCGAGAAACTTATGGATGTCTATGTAAACAAGAAGGTCTCGACACAGGAGGAGTTCTGTGATCTATACAAAGGTTTCTATCTAAGCCATTCTTTCAACGAAGGTGCTGTAATTACTTGTACATCAGTAGGTATACAAGTTTATTATTCATTTGACGGAGATATCTACACTACTTATGACGACAGAGATACAGTTGTCTCTGGACGTAGCATCTATGTTAATGGAAATCAGATGAATCCATTGGTGTCAAGTTTCTTGCTTACTGCAAATAAGGGAGTGAATCAGGTGAATCTGTTCTCACATCCGGATTTGGATGAGAGATTGGAAAAACTTAAAGGTGAGCCTTATTCATACATTTTCACTCCTGCAGGTTTGTATTCCAATGTGACTATCCCATTCGACGAAATCAGGGATAGTATTGTTAAAACAGTTGGTGCGGAGAATTTGTCGAACGTGATGTTCAATTCGGCAAAACTTAAGTTCCCTGTTAAGAAAATCAACTGGAAGACCAGATTGAATAAAGCGCCTAACACATATCTTATGATGATCAAGCGTGATAAGATTGTGGATTTCTTCTATAACAACGATTATCCTGATGCTTTGGAGTCGTTTGTCGCAGTTTACGATACAGCTTCAGCTTCATATACTTTCGACATTGCGTATGCAACTCAAAAGTCGTTGAAGGGACAGGAGAATGTATTCGATGATATGGTATTGTTGCCGGTATCTGCTGTGTCAGCAAGTGGAACAGCATTTTACAAGCAGTACCTTAGCACTTCGGCATTACGTTTGCAGTCAAGTGAGGAAAAGGATGTGACTCTTCGTCCAAGTATAGATTTTGTATATACACGTAGACAGTAGTAGATGATGTTAGAGTCAATGAACAATAAGAAAGCGACTTTGCTTGTTGCTGTCATCGCTCTATTGACTGTGATGCCGTTTATTGGTCTGAACGAATTCCATACAAAGGGAGAACCGCGTGAGGCTGTAGTGAGCCTTTCTATGTTGTTGCAGGACAATTGGATTCTGCCTATCAATAATGGTGGCGATATACCTTATAAGCCACCTTTTTTTCATTGGTGCATTACAATCATTTCATTGATACTTGGTGGTATAAGTGAATTCACTTCACGTATTCCATCTGCACTATCTTTTGTCGCTATGATTGTCGCAACTTTTGCGTTCTATGCAAAGTATGCCGATAAAAAAATGGCAATCTTGACAGCGATGGTTTCACTTTCTACATTTGAACTTCACAGAGCAGGAATGAACTGCCGTGTCGACATGATGTTGACTATGGGTATGGTTTGTTCCCAATATCTGCTTTATCGTTGGTGGAAGAAAGGAATGAAGCAACTACCTTGGTTAGCGCTTCTTACTATGAGTTGTGCTACGCTTACTAAAGGTCCGATCGGTGTTTGTCTTCCTTGCGCAGTATTCGGAGTATTCTTGTTGATGCGAGGCGTTAAGTTTTGGACTATCGTTTGGAAACTTGCTTTAGTCGCAATTCTATCGATTGTTGCTCCTGCATTGTGGTATGTCGCAGCATACGCACAAGGAGGAGATGATTTTTGGGCTCTTGTTTACGAAGAGAATGTAGGCCGTTTGACCGGCACAATGACATATTCGTCACATGAAGGACCTGCAATCATTAATTTCGTTTACATCATCGCAGGATTCTTGCCTTGGACATTTGTTTTGGTATTTTCGTTATTCTTCTTGCCTTGGAAATCCTACTCTTTTGATAAAGGATTGGGAGTTGTCGGTTGGTTAAAGAAAAAGTATGATGAATTAAAATCAATGTCGGATATCAGACTATACACACTTCTTTGTGCTGTATTGCTTGTTCTGTTTTTCTGCATTCCGACAAGTAAGCGAAGTGTCTATTTGATGCCGGCATTTCCATTCATTGCGTATTATGTCGCTGAATATATTGATTACCTAGCTGCTGAGTTTCCAAAGGCATGTAAGATTTTCAAAAATTTCATGATCGGATTGATAATCACGGTTTTTGTTATCCATTTAGCTTTGGTTATTGGTTTGGTTCCGGAATCAGTCTATCCGAAAAAGCAGGCTGATTTTGCAATGGTAGCTGCATTGGCTGGATATAGCAAGCTGATTCTAGCAATTGTGATAGTTGTTGTCGCAGCATTGACATATTATTTTGCGAAAAAGAAAATATTGACAGCTATGATAGCTCTTTCGGTAATATTCTTTGCTTTGCTTGATGCAGTTTATTTGCCGACAGTTTTGAACACAAAGAGTGTAAAGGCATTTGCTGCGAAAATTGAAAAAGTAGTACCAGAAGGAAACATATATTCATTCCTTCCGAATGACTTGGAATCGTCAGGAAATCCACTTCATTTCTTTGAATTGGACTATTATCTAAACGATAGAGTCAAGCTGTTTGTGAAAGAAAAGCCTCAAAACGGATATTTTATAGTCTTGGAAAAAGATTTTGAAAATTATTTTAGCGAATCATCTTCTTCAAAAGTTGTTGAAAATTATAAATTTGAAGAAGTTTTGCGCACAGATCGCAACTATGGTTCGTTTAAAGATATAATTTGTTTGATGCATTTTGAGGTGGTGAAATAAAAATTTATTTTTATCTTTGCTAACGTGTTTTCTTGTGAAATGCGTACTTTGACTTATAAAATAGTGAGTTTCATCATTGTAGCGCTTGTTTTGTCGTTGCAAAGTGTGTCGGCTGAAAAGTTCAAAGTTGTCCTAGACCCTGGTCATGGAGGCCGTGATTGCGGTGCAATCGGATTGAAGAAAAAGGTCTATGAGAAGGATTTGAATCTAAAGGTCGCACTGAGAGTGGGTGAGTTGTTGTCTCCCGATGAAAACACTGAGGTCATTTATACTCGTAAGAAGGATTTCTTCATCCCTTTGGATGAGCGACCAAAGATTGCGAATAGGGCTCAAGCCGACGTTTTTATTTCAATTCATGCGAATGCATCAGAGGCGACTGCTGTGAATGGTTTTGAAACCTACACATTGGGAGAAAGCCGAAACGATGTCTCTGTAAGAGAAAACAAGGTTGCTGAACTTGAGGAGAATTACAGCAACAAATATAACTTGGATGACACTGACGAAAGCTTTATCTTCAGCAATATGATGCTTGATGCAGGTAGTGGTGGAGAGATGAGTATCAGGTTGGCTCAGTTGGTCCAGTCTCAGTTTAAGGAGAACACAGACCGAGTCGACAGAGAGGTCAGACAAGCAAATTTCTGGGTGTTGAAGCATATTCTGATGCCCGGGGTTTTGGTTGAGATGGGATATCTTTCCAACATGATAGAGGAGGATTACCTGTCGAAAGAAGATAATTTGGAGAAAGTCGCATTGTCTATTTATCAGGCAATTGTGATGTATAAAGATGAATTCATAAAGAAGAGCAAGAAGCTTGAAGATGTAAAAGAGGTACCTGTTGAGGATGAAATTGTGTATCGTGTCCAGCTCTTTTCATCAAATAAGAAGTTGCCTGCTAATTCTGCGCAATTCAAAAAATGTACTCCGGCTATTGAGGTTCAGGAGGGTGGTATCTACAAGTACATGTATGGAAAAGAGACCACTTTTGCCGATGCTCAGTTGCTTCGAAGAAAGGCAAAATTGGATTTTCCTGATGCCTTTATCGTAGTATTCAAGAACGGAGAAAAACTGGTCGGTGCTGATGCACGTCCATATCTTAAATAGGGACAAAGAAAAACTATATAACAATGAACTTTAAATATAGTCGAGAATTTTTAATTGGTTTATGTGTAATAGCCACTGTTGCTATCCTATATTTGGGAATCAATTATTTGAAGGGTGTCAAGGTTATGACTCCCAGCAATCACTATTTTGTGAAATTCGAGAATGTAAACGGACTTCTTGAGTCAAGCAAGATCATGTCACGTGGAGTTGCTATCGGAAACGTACATTCAATTGACTATAACTACAAGGATCCGGATGCACCTGTTGTTGTTATGCTTGAGTGTGACAATCAACTAGTGTTGCCAAAAGGAACTAAGGCATTGCTGGCTTGTGAACTATTGGGTGGAGCGTCGCTTTCACTTGATATCAAAAATGATGGCACAGGAGACCATTACAAGAGTGGCGATACAATTCCGTCGCTATTTGTGCCTGGTATGCTTGATGCTGTTACAAATGAGATTATGCCAAGAGTTGCTGAGCTAATTCCACAGCTTGATACTTTGATGCTTTCTTTGAGCGCTATTAGTGGAGATCAGAAGCTTTCAAAGTCAATTGATAATTTCTATGACATCACAAACAATTTGAAGAGTGTGTCGGCAAAGTTCAATACTATGATGTCTAATGATGTCCAGCCGTTGTTGAGCGACGCTCGTTCAATGGTCAATACATTCAACAAAGTAGGAAACAATTTGAGTCAGGTAGATTTCCAGTTGACATTCTCTAAGGTAAACTCTACTTTGACAAGTTTCAACTCACTATCTAATGAAATCCAGAACGGAAGTGGTTCGATTAGCCTGTTGCTAAAAGACCCTTCTTTATATAATAACTTGTCGAACACAGCGAATAGTGCAAATTCGTTGTTGCAAGACTTGGAAAAGAATCCTAACCGTTATGTTCAGTTCTCTCTATTCTCTCGTAAGAAGAAAGGAGAAACAGAAGAAGAATCGGTTAAGAAGTAAGAAAATATTGTAAATCAAGAAGAGTAAATCACGAATTAGGACAAAATATAGCAATTATTATGGATCAGAATGAAAGCTTGAATGAATGTCAAACGAAATGGAGAGAGTGTCTCTCGCGTATCAGAGATATTGTTTCCGACGAACAGTATGTCACTTGGTTCGAACCAATCGTACCAGTTTCTTTGGTAGATGGCAACCTAGTGCTAGCTGTAGAGAGTGATATGGTGCGTGAGTATTTGGAAAAACAATTTTCTCAAATTCTTACTGCATGTATTGGAAAATGTTTCGGTAAGGTCAATCTAAAGTGGAGAGTAAAGGTTGTAGCTAGTCGTATCGAGAGTGAATCTGTAAATACGATTCAGCCTGCTAAATTGGTTGATCAGCCTGGATATGATCCGTTTGCTGTACGTCGCCGTTCATTCGACAATCATTTGAACAGCCAGTGGACTTTTGCCAACTTCATCGAAGGCAAGAGCAATACATTTGCAAGAAAGATTGCAATGAACGTAGCTCAGAAGCCCGGTGCTCAGTTCTATAATCCTCTATTCGTGTTTGGTCATTCTGGTCTTGGAAAGACACATTTGGTTAACGCTTTGGGTATGGCCTGTGTGAAGGCTCATCCTGAACTTAACGTGCTATATTTGAGTGCAAACGATTTCTTGAACTTCATGCAGAGAGCTGTGATGGAGCAGAAGATTCCTGAATTGTTGTCATACTATCAGAGTGTCGATGTCTTTATCATCGATGATATTCAGGAGATCGGAGGAAATAAAGCTGCTACTCAGGATTTGTTCTTTAACGTGTTTAATCATCTTTATCAGTCAGGAAAGCAAGTTGTCATTACTGCTGATAAGGCTCCAAAGGATATTCAAGGTTTCGAACAGCGTATCTTGTCTCGCTTCAAGTGGGGATTGCAGACAGAGTTGGCGTCGCCTGACTTTGATTTGAAGTACTCTATCTTGAAAGAGAAGACAAAAGAGCAGGGCGTAGAGATTCCTGATGATGTGTTACGTTTTGTTGCCGAGAGAGTTCCTGATAATTTGCGTGAGTTGGATGGCGTTATCGCATCTATTCTTGCTCAGTCTATGTTCCTTGGTGCTCCAATCGATATTGAGTTGGCATCACGCATCGTCAGTGACATGGTCACTTTCAGAGAGAAGACTTTGAGCATCAGCGATATTCAGGAGAAGGTTTGCGACTACTATAAGCTATCTGTAAACGAGATACAGACAAAGTCGAGAAAGCGCGACGTTGTTCAGGCTCGCCAGATTGCAATGTATCTTGCAAGAAAATACACTAAGAACTCTTTGACAGTAATCGGAGAGCAGATCGGTAACCGTGATCATGCTACTGTGCTTCATGCAGTTAAGACAGTTATGGATCTTTGCGAGACAGATAGAGAGATCAGAGAGAGTGTTTCAACTATCGAAAAAGAGTTGAAATAACAAAAAACGACAAAAAAAGCATAAAAAATTGCATTATGATATACAGTTTTACTATCATATCAAACGAAAATGATAAATTTGCTCGCGTAATCGAAATCGATGCAGAGAGCACATTTCTTGATTTCAACGATGCATTGTTGGATTCAGTAGGATATACAAAGGATCAGATGACCTCTTTTTTCATCTGTGATGAAGGTTGGGAGAGAGAGACTGAGATCACTTTGATGGAGATGAAGTTTACTGCATCCGATGAGGATAACTACATCATGGCAGAGACTCGTTTGGAGGAACTAGTTCAGGATAAGGGACAGCGTCTTTTGTTCATGTTCGACAGCTTGAACGAGAGAATGTTCTTCATTGAGTTGACATCAATCAAGAAAGGAACATTGATCATGCCGACTTGCGTAAAGAGCAAAGGTGATGCTCCTAAGCAGCTTGAGGATATGGATTACAACGACAAGTTCTTGTCTGCTGCAGATGACGGAGTTTACCTAGATGAATTCGGTAGTGATGATTTCGACGCTGAGGAATTGGAGTCCGAAGGCTTGAACATTGATGATGATTATTTCGGACATCAGGATTATTGATGTCCAATCAAATAAAAAGGTATGAAGATTTTAAGTAGATTGATTCTTTTATTGGCAGTATTGCCGTTCGCTTCTTTTATTTCTTGCTCTGATGAGGAGGGAGAAGGCGGAAAAGCTAAAATATCTGGTATCGTTTATAAGATTGTAGACGGAGGCGACATCGCAAAATCCGGAGACAACTATTCTTTTGTCCGTGACACTCTTGTTGCTTCAGACGTAGATGTTTTCTTGATCTACGGTGGAGATAAGAATAGTGTTTACGACGATAAGACAAAGACATCTCATAACGGTAAGTTTGAGTTTGATTATCTTCGTGAAGGAGATTATGTTGTTTATGCTTATAACGACAATGAGACCTACAAGATGCGTAGTGTCCACTGCGATAAGAAGGGTACAGCTGAAGTTGCTCCAATGTATCTATTGGAAGGTAAGAATTCAGGTAAGGCAGGAATTGTAGGAAAAGTAGAAGTTAGACACGCTGCTACATCAACAACTTATGTTCCTGGAGTTGCAGTACGTGTTTACTTGAGAAAAGTAGGTCAGATGTCTGTTTCCGATACTCGTGCTGATGATTCAGGAAGCTATTATTTCTCTCGTCTAGATCCAGATTCAGAATATGTAGTTTGGATTGAATCTGAAGAGAAAAAGAATGGTAATATTGTTGCCGAATCTACGACAGTTAAAACAGGTAAGGCTGGAGAAATCGTTAAGGCCGATCTTTTGCGGGCTTTGGCATTTTAATCTTGTCTAACACAAAATTTTAATGACATGAATACATTGAAAGTATTGTTTCCATTAGTCCTTTCATTAATTGCTTTTTCTTCTGTAGATGCTCAAAAAAAGACTCTTGACGGAAAGAAGATCAAAGAGGTAAAGGAGTGGAAAATTGAAGGTGGCAAACGTTCCCTTTCTGAGGTTTCTAAGTACGATGCTAAAGGAGAGAAGGTTGAACAGATCAAATATTCAAGCAACGGTAGCCAGAAAGAGCGTACTGTATTTGAGTACAATGCCAATGGCAAGTGTGTCGCTGAAATCAAGTATGATGAGTTCAACAAGTTGGAAAAGAAGACTGTGACTGAGTACAACGCTGCTGGAAAGAGATCAAAAGAGACAACTTACGATGCAAAGGGCAAAGTAAAGAGTGTGAAAGAGGTGGAGTATATCACCGAATAATTAAACAAACATTAATATGCAGGAGTTGACAAACGTTTCGCAGACTACCGTCGTTTGTGACGAGGAAATGCAGGAACTTATTTCCACGATTGATTCGAAACTGTCTCAGATGGATCCGATCACATTGGAACAGATGAGCGGCATCAAACTGATGAATAGAATCGACACGAAGTATCTTGTCGATGTTCGTCGTCTGCCTGCACTTTTGGATAAAGCAAAATCCGATTACTACGTTCAGGAGATTGCTTCCAAGCGTAAGGCTTTTTATCGTACGCTTTATTACGATACTGCTGATGCCGAGATGTATACAATCCATCATGACAGAAAGTTGAATCGCCAAAAGATCAGAGTCAGGGAATATGTTGAGTCTAACCTTACGTTCTTGGAGATCAAGAACAAGAACAATAAGGGACGTACAAAGAAGATTCGTATTTCTGTAGCGAATGATCAGATCGCGTCTCAACCTGAGGCTGTCGATTTCATCACAGAAAAAGCCAATTATGCAGTCGACAAGATATCAGGCAGACTACGTAACCAATTTTCTCGTATCACTCTAGTTAACAAAGGTAAGACAGAGCGCTTGACTATCGATTTGAACATCAAATTCGATAACTGCGTTACAGGAAACCATAATACGATTCCTGCACTTTGTATCGTAGAAGTGAAGCGTGATGGTAACGTTTATTCTCCGTTCACGAGTTATATGGACGATTTCAGAATCAAGAAGAAAAGTATCAGCAAGTATTGCCTTGGTATGATTCTTACTGATGAGGGTTTGAAGAAGAATCGTTTTAAGGAGAAACTCCGTTACATAGAGAAAATGTTGTCAAAAAAGTAAAAATTAAATATCATGGATTTATCTCAAATTGAACTTTTAGGTGTTCCGTTGATTAATGCAGACGGACTTATTGAGATGCTTGCACGTTTCTCCGTGACAATGCTATTCTCTTTTATTATCATTGGTTGGCTATACTATTCTCGCAGCAAGCGTAAGGATTGGGTTTTCTGCTTCACTATGATCGCAGTTACTGTATTCCTTTTGATTTTCTTGCTTGGTCACGAGAAACTACAGATCGGTCTTGCGCTTGGTTTGTTTGCAATCTTCGGTATCGTGCGTTATCGTACGGAAGCCATTGCGATTCGAGAGATGTCTTACCTATTCATGATTATCGGTGTTGCCGTAATCAATGGTTTGGCTACAAGTGTTTCTTATGCAGAGTTGATTGTTACCAACTTGATTTTTGTCATTGCTGCTTGGGTTATGGAGCGCAGCGGTTTGATGGCGAAAGTTAATGTAAAGCTTATCAAATACGACAAAATCAATCTTATCACTCCTGATAAGTACGATGAGATGATGGCCGACTTGAAGGCTCGTACAGGCTTGGATATCACTAAGTTTGAGATCGGTCATATCGATTTTCTTAAGGATATTGCTTTGGTTAAGGTCTATTATAAGACTGCAGATAAGTCGATCAATACAATCGATGGAATAACTAGAGCTAAAGATTTCACTGAGTAATATCTCGCTTATAAAGATAGAGTTTAATGAAAGGTTTGAAGAAAATTATATTGTTGCTTCTTTCTTGTGCTGCACTTAACGTGTCGGCAGAGGATGATTTTGGTGGCAATATTTCAGTTGAATTGTCGAAGAAACTCAGCAAGAAGGTGGATCTTTCTTTGGAAGAAGAGGTTCGTCTTACTCAGAATATGAGCCATTTTGACCGTTCTGCTACGACATTGGGTGCAGACTTCAAACTTCTCAAGAAATATCTTAAAGGTGGTGTCGCATATTCTGCTCTTGTCTATAATGAGACGGATTACTGCTTGCTTGATCACCGTGCAATCGCATCCTTGACAGGAAGTGTAAACGCGGGAAACTTTGAGTTCTCTCTACGTGCACGTTATCAGGCTACATTCCTTGACGATAGTTACGGCAATTCACATAAGGTGAATCCTAAGCAGATTGTGAGAGGAAAGGCAGAGATCGAATATGACATTGCTAGTATCAAACTAAATCCGTATATCTCGGCTGAGGCATACTATGAAATAGCAAAAAAAGATTGCAACCGATTCAAGTATTCTATCGGAGCCAAGAAGAAAATCAACAAACATAATTCGTTTGGTGTCGGTTTCCAGTTGGACGACAAACTTAAATCAAACAATTACTATTTGTTAGTAGGATATAGTTATAAACTCTAAGAATCTCGCATTCTTAAAATACGATGAGGATGTATCGGAAGATACATCCTCTTTTTGTATCTTTGCACCAATTCAAAGAACAACATGGCCTACACTCCATATATAGATCCGCAGACAGATGAGCTGCTTCGTCAGTATTACGAAGCCAATATTCCGATTCAAAACAATGCGAAATCGGCAGGGGCGTCGTACCTTCAGATTCTGAAGAAGTATTGGGGTTACGATTCGTTCCGTCCTGTCCAGGAAGATATTATCAAATCTATCGGATCGGGTAAGGATACTTTGGCTCTGCTTCCTACCGGAGGTGGAAAGAGTATCACATTCCAAGTGCCGACTATGGCTATGGATGGAGTATGTTTGGTAATCACTCCACTTGTGTCGCTGATGAAAGACCAGGTGGAAACGTTGCAGAAACTAGGAATCAAGGCGGCCTATATCCATTCCGGTATGGAGCCGAAGCAGGTATATCGTGTGATTGAGAATGCTTGCTACGACGCTTATAAATTCCTATACATTTCCCCTGAACGTCTGTCGCTTGACTCTTTCCGCAACAATATCTTCCGAATGGATATCTGTATGATTGCTGTCGACGAGTCGCACTGTATATCTCAATGGGGTTATGATTTCCGTCCGTCTTATTTGAAGATCAGCGAGATTCGAGATCTGCTCCAGAAAACTCCGGTGCTGGCTCTTACTGCGACTGCCACTCCTGAGGTTGTGGATGATATCCAGAATAAACTGAAGTTTAAGGAGAAGAATGTCTATCGTAAATCGTTCTTGCGTAAGAATCTCTCTTATTTGGTTCGACAAACGGACGACAAGATTGAATATATCAAACGAATTTTGGATAGTCAGCAAGGACAGGGCACTTCAATCGTATATGTCCGTTCTCGTAAGATGACTGAGGAAGTCGCTGCCAAGTTGAATGCAGTTGGCATTTCCGCGGAAAGTTATCATGCAGGTCTTGATGCTCGATTGAAGGATGACAAGCAGACTAAGTGGAAGAATGGAAGTGTGCGTGTGATTGTCGCTACTAATGCCTTCGGTATGGGTATCGACAAGGGAGACGTACGTACTGTTATCCACTATACATTGCCGGAGAATCTTGAGGCATATTTCCAGGAGGCAGGACGTGCAGGTAGAGACGAGAAGGATTCGTTTGCTATCTTGCTATACGATAATAAGGATTTTAGTTCATTCCGTAGACATCTGTTGGATGAATTCCCATTGAAGGATTATATTCGCGTCGTTTATGATAATATTTGCAGATATCTGAATATCCCGATTCATGAAGGTGCCGGATGGACAGCTGAAATTGATCTATGGAAATTCTGCAAGGAGTGGAATCATAAATACGAGAGGGTGGAGTCGTGCCTGAATATCCTTTCTCAGAACGGCTATCTTACATATTCTCCTAATGCGACTCGTCCGTCCCGCCTTATGTTCAATGTGCGACGTGATGATCTTTATAGCGACGACTACGACACTGTGCCGGAATTTTCCAACCGTGTCATGGAGACCGTGATGCGTCTTTATGAGGGTGTCTTTGCTGATTATGTATTTATTGATGAAGTTGAGATTGCTCATGAACTTGGTGTCTATGGCGACTCTCGTCAGCAAATCTACAATGCTTTGCAGAATCTTCGTGCGTTTGGAATCATCAAGTATGTACCTGGAAAACAAGCTACATTCATTGAATTTTTGGTCAATCGTCAGGAACCGCAACATGTCGGCATATCTAAGGATTCTTACGAGATTCGTAAGGAACGTGCTATCTATCGTATGGAGAATATGATCCAGTATGTTCAGTATAAAACAAAATGCCGTAGTCAGATGCTCCTTCATTACTTTGGAGATGTGGAAGCTAAACCGTGTGGCACTTGCGACGTTTGTCGTGAACTTGGCAAGAAGTCTCCTGCTGTTGTTCAGGAGATGCAGAGAGAGGATTTCCGTACTTCGATTAAATTGCGTGTCCATCTTCGTGAAGGAAATATCAACGAAGCTACTCTCCGTCATATCTATCAATTCCGTCTTCCCGATTTCGAAAGAGAGTTTGCGGATATGAAGGAGAAAGGCATCATCTCTGCCAACGAGGGTGGATGGCTTTATTGCAAGTAAGAGGTAAAAACTAAGAGATGTGGATTATAGTCCATAAACTAGTGTGAATCTGATTTGTGTCGATTTGTTTCCTTCTATTATCTCATTTGTCTGACTTCCGATTTGACGCCTTCCGTCGGTATATATCAATTCGCTATATTTGCCATAAACCTGTAGTTTAGAGCTTACCTTCCATTGTGCTGATACACCGATATGATGCCCCTCGCCGTAAAACATCGGCATTGAATAATATCCCATGACATCTTTTTCCGAAAGATAGATTCTGTTTTGATATTGAGGTGCATGGAAATATGCGTATCTGATTGAAAGATTCGCTCTTTTGTTGCGACGAGACAATGACACATCTTGAGCAATTACCCAACCCCAGTCAAATAGCAAGTTTGCCTCCACGATCGACTTGTAGTTTATTACAGTTCGCCTTTCATTTTTGTATGCCAGTCGCCAGGTGTGCATCTCTTTTTCAAACACCCTTTTGTCGCTATCTGTCTGCGATTTTGTATGTTTACGATATTTTGCCGTCAACATTTTGTTATAGCCCAAACCGATGTCTGCTGTAACCATGCAATCCGATCCTTTACTTGGTTCTTCTACCTGATATTTTAACCAATCGAATCTATAAACGTCGACATAACCTCTCAGATGAATGTGTGGATATGGAAGCCAATCAACACCCATGAACATTCCACTCTCATTTTGATTCCGACTGTTTTCTCCAAATGCGTTTGCAAAATCTGCGTTGTATTCGGGAGAGTAGTGCCGTTGTACTAATGAGAACGTCATTCTGCTGTTGGCGTGGATTTGAGCATGGTTGATCATCGCAAAACCGTCATCGGCTGATTTCGCGAACTCTCCACACATCTGAATATTCCTTATCTTCACTTTATAATCTACACTTGCATCGTAGTTGTCGGCTCTGTTGCGTGTGCGGAAAATGTTGTATGGTTGTGGATTTGGTGTCAGAATGTGGTCGTATTTGTAGTAGACTGCAGTTGCTCCAATGCTCCATCTCTTTTGCTTCCACTTTATGTTTCCTCCGAACATGTTTCGCTCCACATTCCTTCGCTTTGCAAGTTCAGCCTCAGTGCGGTGATAACCGTCTGTTTTAAGGCTGTTGATGGTAGAAGAGTCTGATAGATTAGCATCTGGCTTTTGGTGCGCCAGAAATGCGTTTATCTGGACTTTTTCGGTTGGCGTGGACATTATTCCACAACCTCTGTGAAATCCGTATTCTGACGTGGAAGAGTGACGTGTCAAGCCTTCGTATGAGAACATATCCGAGTTGATGCAATTTGACTTGCCTAGATTGTACCCTCCCATAACCAATCCTTGAGCAAAAGATGCGTGATAGTCTCCAACGATAATCTTGTCAAACCATTTCGTATCCCTCAATTCCACGCTTGCCGACGAATAGTCTGCAATTCCGTCGTCGGTGACGAAGAATCGTTCCCCAGCGTCGTCTTCCATGCTGAAATTCATGAATAGTTTTGATCCGGCTGTCACTTTTAGTTTCAGATATGTTTGCCATGGATTTCCCAAGTACGGTTTTTTTGCATCGCTTTTGTATCCGGATTTGTCGGGGTAGACTCTTCCTGCAAAAGAAGTTACAGATGCATGAATCTGGTTGAAACTGTCGTCTCGTTTCATGCTGTCGCTATCGCCGACGTATGCGTATTGTTTTAGAAAAGCCAATTCCGACTCGCTGATCCCATCGCAATTTTTCAATTCGTAGATTGAATAAAAGCGACAGTATAATTCCCTGTGACGGAGAATTCCGTTGATGGAGCTTTGCCCAAGCAACGGTATCTTTTTCAGATATGATTCGTCGACTGTGTTTAATTCTATTCTGTTTGTCAGTAATTCAGAGACTTCGTCTGTCATCTGTTCCACATCCACATAGATCTCGTCGTCCATGTTTTCCAATGCCTCCATATAACTTTGGATGAGGCTTTCCTCGTTGGCAAACAGTAGCGACCGAAACAACAACATTATTATCAATAACCTATCTCGCATCTCGTCTCTTGTTTTGAATCAACCATTTGAATCCTAGCGACATGCTTGTGCCGAGAGTGTTGCAATAATCAGCCGCATACGACATGCTGAAACAGTCAATGTTGAATCCTATTCCTGCCGACGGACGGATCGGCTGGATGCTAGCTCCGCAGCGTAGACTGAAATTTTCTACGTCGTAGCTGAATCCCATCTTTCCTACAAACTTGTTGCGTTCTATCCCTATTTCTGTTGCCCAGTTGACGTATGTATTGATTGTAAGGTTGTAGGCTACGAAAGCAGAACATGTCAGTTCGGATTTCTTCGTGGATTTAGGGTAGCTACCTATCTCTGCATAGAATGTCAACAGATTATCCTCCGCAAAGTAGCAATAGAATCCAGGCGACACTTTGAATCCTGACATGATTCTCTCTGCTCCGACGTGGTGATGCAGGATATACGAGGCTGCGATGCCGGCACTCATTCGTGGCGTGAACATACGAGCCATAGAAGCTTTGGCACTTATATCGTTGAAGTCGGAATAACCGAACACTGACATTGTGTAGCTATGAATCACAGATTTTGTCGGGAATGTGGCGTGAAGTGTCGTCTCTCCCAGTTCTGAGAGAAAGAAACAGTTGTGATAGCCCAAACTTAATTCTGTTTGTTCTGCCAATGCGGTAAAAGAGCAGTTAGAGTGATAGTCATCGTAAACTGATACTGATCCCATGGATTGTGAGTGCGGACTTTTTTCTTGTGAAACTGCTGCTAAAGAAAACAAGAAAAGCACTGCGACTAAATAATATTTCATGCAGTTGCGTAAAAACGCTGTTTTGTCTGTTACCAAATGTAGAAGAGACTTTATTCTCGTCGTCTCTATTGATTTTTTAAGAATGTAGAGACGGTAAGCTCACCGTCTCTACGAGATATATTAGAATTTGAAAGTGATTCCGGCTTGAGCGTAAGGCATTCCGCTACCTGAATCTGCACCGAATTCAGCTTTGAAACCGAATGCGCTACCGACAAAGAATCTAGCTCCGATGAATGGACCGAAACAGAACTTGTTGCGTGTTGGATTTTCGCCGTAGTAGCTGTGGAATTCAAGACCATCGATATAGTTCCAGATCTTCCAGTGTCCACCCATTAGTAAACCGCCATAGACGTCGATTCTGTCTGTCGGATCAAAGTGGAATGCGCCACGGAACGCTACAAAAACATTGTGCATTTCAGCATCGTAGAATAGATAGTTGTTGTAGTAGTATCCGTGATATTTATAACCGTGTTCGTTTCCCCATACATCGTATAGGTAGTAGCTCGCCATACCTCCCAATGAGACAGACATCTTGCCGCTCTTGCCTACATTGGCAATTCCTCCTTCAATACACAAAGATAGAGGTGGTATCATCACCTGTCGGAAATCTGTTCCTGAATGAGTTGGCGCGCCGACTGTGATATCCATCACGATGTCGCCTTCTCCAAAAGCTCCGCCTCCGCCTTTTTTCTTGCTGTTTTTGCCGCCTTTGGCAGGTGCTGCGAGAGTTAGGGAAGCACATAAAAGAGCACAAGTTATTGTAAATAGTTTCTTCATCTTTTTTATTATATCCACTCAAAACACTGCAAAAATCATGCCAGAGCGGAATTTTATTTTGCAGACATTATGCTTTTCTGCAAATTGTTAATAAATGATTGTTGTTTTCATCGGTTGTGGCAATGATGTATTTGTCACCTCCGTCTTTTATTCCTATTTTTTTTCTTAACTCGTCGGCTTGTAGCGGAAAGTTTCTGCAAGTGATGTTAGCTCTCGTGATTCCCGAAAGATTATCCTTGAGCTCTTTCTTGTTCATTGAAAAGATCTTCTCTACTTGGAATCTTCTGCCTGGAAAATCCTCACACAATTCGTCCGACGTGAAAAGATGGCTGAATGGCGCGACCTTCTTGACTTTATCCGAAGCCAGACAGTCGCTGATGTTGGCTTTTAGAATCGCGACGTTAGGCTCGTATAGATAGGCGAGGGGAACGCTGTATTCCATGCATCCTGTCGGCGACGCGGATGTTGACTCCACGATTTCTGAGGTCCCGTCCGATTTTATGTTGGCTGCAACGACTCTCTTGAATTGGGTCTCTTTTCTGCAGATGAACAAAAGTTCTTTGCATTCGTTGTCTACAGCTACAGTGTGGACCTCTTCCACACAATCCAGATCTCTGATTGCAGATTTGATGTCAAGCATCGGCGAGAGCTTCAACATCAATCTGTCGCACTTCTCAAGTAACACAGATTTCAATGCTACTACGTCTGGTTCGCAGTCCTTGATTTCCACAGTTTTCTTGCCGTTCTTGTCGCGACGGGCAGGGTCGAGGAAGATCAAGTCATAATGCGACGCGGATGTCTTTATCAAATCTATGCCGTCTGCGTTAGTCGCCGACACATTCGTCGCACCGAGAGATTTGAAATTATGTGATGCTATTTTGCAGAGTTCTGCATTTCGCTCCACATATTCTGCATTTTTGAAATTGCGAGAAATAAAGTAGAAATCGATCCCGAATCCGGATGTCAGGTCTATCATGGAAGTTCCGTCGCCAGCAACTGATTGCTTATATAGGGCGGTTTTCTCTGAGGAGCATTGTTCCATCGACAGTCTGACCGGATAAACGATATTCTCAACATTTGCAAACGAAGGTAATTTTGATTTGGCAATCTGACGACCTTCGATCTGTTGCAGTGCGGCACGGATATCGATATCTTTGCACGACGAGAATTTCAATGCCAACTTCGCCACGTCATCGTTTTGATGTGCGGCTATGAACGCTAGTGTGTCGGCAGAGAAAAAATCTTGCATGGATTAAGAGAATACGACAGTCTTGTTCTTGTAAACCAATACCTTTCTGTCGATATGCTTCTCAACAGCACGAGAAAGTACGATCTTTTCCAAATCCTCACCTTTGTGGATGAAACTCTTGACAGAATCCTTGTGAGTGACGCGAGCAACGTCCTGCTCGATGATTGGACCTGCGTCAAGCTCAGTAGTCACATAATGAGAAGTTGCACCGATAATCTTGACACCTCTCTCGAAAGCCTGGTGATAAGGCTTGGCACCTACGAAAGCAGGCAAGAACGAGTGGTGGATATTGATGATCTTGTTAGGATAAGTATCGATCATATTCTCGCTTATGATCTGCATATATCTTGCAAGCACGATGAAGTCGATTTTGTTTTCAGCTAGAAGCTCCATCTCTGCTTTCTCAACTTCAGCTTTGTTTTCTTTTGTTACTTGGAATACGTGATATGGAATGCCGAATTTCTCACCAACCCAAGCCAAATCAGGATGGTTGGAAACGATCAACGGAATGTCTACGTTCAGTTCGCCTGCTGAGTAGCGGGCAAGAATATCAAACAGACAGTGCGACATCTTCGACACGAAGATTGCCATGCGAGGCTTTACGTCTGAGAAATATAAATTGAACTGCATGTCGTAGCGTGAACCGAATAGAGTAGAGAAGTACTCATGCAATTTCTCGCGTGGAATAAGGAAGTTTGTCAAATCCCACTCTATACGAGTGAAGAATGTGTTCTGCTGATAATCCACATGCTGGTCAAGGTAGACGATGTTTCCTTTGTTGACGTTTATGAAGTTAGTCACAGCCGCCAAGATACCCTCCTGGTCAGGACAGTGAATAAGAAGTATCGCAGTGTTGCTTTTCTGTTCCATATCAATAAATTTCGTTTTGTTATGCAAAAATAATATTTGTGACGATGATATGCAATTAAATTTTAATGTGTGGGCTATAATTCGTTTGCTGAGATTATCTAAAACAAAAAAGGAACACATATCTGCGTTCCTTTTCTGCTATTATGAATTTGAAGTTATCTCATCAAAGTGAAGTGTCCGAAATACTGAGTATCGATCTCGTCAATGTCGATTTCATACCAGTAATCTGTTGCTGGCATTTTGTTGCCATTGTAAGTTCCATCCCAACCGACTTCGAAATCCTGACCGCTTCCTTCGTGTAGCAACTTACCGAATCTGTCAAAGATTCTGATTTTTGATGTCGGATATGTATCAAGATTCTTGACTTTCCAGAAATCGTTCTCTCCATCACCGTTTGGAGTGAAGAAGCCGTCTGGCTCAAGCTTGACTGCCTCGATTGTGATCTCCTGTTCAGCTGAACAACCGATGCTATCCTGAACCTGTAGAATATGAGTTCCGTATGGCAAGTGGTCTTTCTTATCAGTGTTGCTTTCTGTCACTCCAAGTTTCCTCTCGCCTAAGAACATATTGTAAGGCATTGTTCCGCCAGTGATTGTGTACTCTACGCTTCTGTCATCTGGGTTTACAGAGTCGACAGACAATTCAGGCAATGGATGGACTGTGATTGTGACAGTCTCCTTAGCGTGACATCCCTTAGCATTTCTGTCAACGTCAGAAGGCAAATCCAAGTCGGCATATAGAGAATATGTTGTTGTCTCGTGCAAGTAAAGTGTTGGCTTCAACTCATTCTTTGGTACCTCGGGCTCCCAATAGTGTGTCGGGTTTAGATACTTGCCTTTAGAATCTTCTGCGTGCAACTGAACGATCATTGAAGATGGCTGACCATCACATACTTCCGTCTGGTTATTGAACAATCTTAGCTTCAATGTGATCTCAACTACCTCGATAGTCCAATTCGTATCTCTCTGACATCCGGATTCTGTGAAACCAGTTCTTGTCCTTTTGTATACACCAGGTACAGAGAATGTTTCTCCGAATAGAATCTGTTCTCTACAGATTAGAGTATCCATGTCGATCTCACCACCTTCGTTTACAATCAAATGAATCTTAGTCGTACTATCACAGCCATTAGAACCAACTGTTGTAACCTCTAGGTCTCTCTCCATTGGTGTAGTATAGAATACACCGCCGAACTCATAGTTGTCTGAAGGACAAACCATCTTTTCGCCCAAATCAACAACTGTAGGAGCAACAACTGTGATCTTTGGCGTAACGGTACTGTCGCAGCCCCATATTGTTTTGAATTTTACTGGTGCGGCATCAAATACTCCCGGAGTATTGTATGAGACACCTCCGTATGATTCTCCAACACATACTGTTTCTTCAGCACTTTCTTCTGGATTTGGATGAACGAATATGTATTGCTGGTGACGACAACCGTCATAATCAAATTCAATTCTAGTAAGCCCCTTTTCATCTATGTCGGCATCTGAATAGACTTTTGGAACATTATCATCAGTAATGTATGTTTCTCCTGCACATAGATGCTTAGCCTCGTCTGTAATCAAATTTGCTGTGACTTCCATGACTTGGTGCTGTACGGTCTTAGGACAAGTTCCAGCATCGTTCATTTCAATGATGTCTTTCATTTGGAATGTTCCCACTGTTGGGTAGTCATTATTCTTACATTGGTATACAGTAGCAGTTGGCAAAGATTGATACAAATCAGCCTTGACTGTAACTTCTAGGTCTCCTATAATCTGGAATCCGTCATTCCAATTTAAAGTTAGATTTTTAAATTTCTTTGTAGAATCCTGACAGATGACAACCGTAGCCTTATCCTTTGTCTCGTTGATTTCAAATTCCTTTACTACAGAACAAAGGCCACCTTCTTCGTTTCCATTTGAGTATAGAACAAGTTTGTATACGCCGTTGTTTTCATCTTTTTTGAACGAAGGAATAGTGTATTCCAAATTCATTCCTTGTGTGTAAATTCCGCTAGTCAGTTTTGTATACTGCGAGTCGTCATCTCCCAACTTTTTGTAGTGCCATGCATACTGAATGTTTGATCCGGACGAACTGAAGAACGAGTTAAGTTCTGCCTGGTCGTATGTCGCCGTTAATGTGGCTGGTTGTTCATAGTTGAAATCAGATGCTGAAATTGAGATTGTTGGTTGGTTGACAGAAATTGTAATGTCATCCAAAGCAATATCCCAACCTGTTGGGAAAGTGGAAGTTGCCTCAACTACAAATTTTACACTATTGATGCTTGCATCGTTTACTGTAAATGTAGTGAAAAGTTGCTGCCATTCTATTTGTCTTGTTGTTTCGCTAGCAGCTTTTACCTTATATGCCTTTTCCGATAGGACCTCTCCTGTACTTGTTTGAATGGATACTCTTACTGTATTAGACGCTACTCTCCATTCCAATGATGCAAAATATGCTTCTAGCTTAAATTCTACATTTGAACATGATATTTGAAGTTCTTTCTCGTATAGTAATTCATTATTACCTCTTCCCAGACAGTCAAATGCCATGTAGTATCCTTTGTTCTTATTGTCCGGGTATGTATGGTCACCACCGGTTGCCCATGTTGGAGCTCCTGTGTATACAGTTCCGATATTTGTCAAGTTGTAACCTCTTCCCATATCAGCTAATTCAGTAGCTTTGATTACCATATATTTACCGGAAGACATCATCGCATTTTGACCAATAAATGTAAGATCAGTTTTTAAATCGGTAGGTTCTGTATTACAAATTGCATCTGCGCTTTCATCTTCTCCGCCAAAGTCTACTGTATTGACTGCTCTCCATTCCATAGCAGTCGCCTGCAAGCCTGTAATCGCTGCAATAAATCCTAATAATATTTTAGTAAAATTCTTCATCATATTCTTAAACCCTATTATTTCTTTTTCCATCTAATTAGCAAATATAATAAATTTTCATTTTGCGTATTCTTTTTTTTGTTTTTTTTGACAAATGTCTATTGTATAACATATAATTATAAATATGTGTGTGCTTGCTAACATGTTTTTCGCATTTTTTTCTAGTTACATTGTTTAAAAATGTGAAAAGACGGAAATGTTTCCGTCTTCCTATTTGGATGAATTCTCAACTTGAAAAATTGCCACACCGTGATTAAATTAAACTCCTCTGAAATAAGGAATTGGGGTACGCGTTTCCTTTGTAATCCTCCGTGCGATGCAAAACAAGGCTGCAAGCAACCTTGAGTCGAGGCCCGCCATTGTAAACGACAATTTCACCCGGTTTGTAGTAATAATTGTAAAGTTTAACAATCAATTGACGGCGTGGCAACGGCACAAAGATAGCCTTTTTTACGCATTTGCCAATAATTTACGCTTTTTTTCTCTAATTTTGCTGTCGCATTCTGATAATGATATGGCAAAAAAAGGTACAATATTTCTAATCCCGAATACACTTGGTGAGTGTGACATAGACAATCTGTTCCCGCAATATAATTATGTGGTGATTCGACGTCTTCGCCATTTTATCGTTGAAGACGTTCGTACTGTCCGTCGTTTCCTAAAACGTGTGGACAAGGATATCGATATAGATGCGTTGTCGTTCTACACTTTAAATAAGCACACGTCGCCAGAAGAGATCTCAACTTTCTTGCAACCTGTGCTTGAGGGCAACGATGTCGGAATCATCTCCGAGGCTGGATGCCCGTGTGTGGCGGATCCAGGAGCAGAGGTTGTAAAGATCGCGCAGAGAAAAGAGATTAAGGTGGTGCCGATGGTCGGTCCGTCGTCGATCCTTATGGGACTTATGGCTTCGGGCTTCAACGGACAGAGCTTTGCTTTCGTCGGTTATCTTCCTATCGAGTCGGCAGACAGATTGAACACGATAAAAAAACTTGAACATCGTGCTTCAAGTGAACGTCAGTCTCAGATTTTTATTGAGACTCCTTATCGTAATATGAAGATGATGCAGACTTTGCTTCAGACTCTTCAGCCTAATACACTTCTTTGTGTGGCTTGCGATGTGACTCTGGAGACTGAATATATTGTCACAAAGACAGTTGCTGAATGGAAGAAGATGACGTTGCCGGATTTGAATAAACGTCCGTCGATCTTTATTATATACAAGTGATTTTATTTAATAACATTTTTTTAAAACAAAGTGATGAAAACAATGCGAAAGTTTTTGTTCTTGATGATGATGGTAGTAAGTTTGCTATCTATGCTTATTGCTTGCTCTGATGATGAAGATGCTGAACCAGCAAAGCAAAATGATCAGAACCCGCCAGCTCAGAATGACACTGTGCCTTCTGTCCCTACAGATACAGTGCCGGCTGTAATCGTAGATTCGTTTCCGACTGTAAAACAGTTGCTTGACGATAGTATGGTGGTGTCTACAAAAGTTGTCGTTAATGGAGAGGATAAAACATTGGTTCCGACAGGATGCCCAACTATTGTTGATTTTGCTTGGGAAGGAAACAATATGGTGTTCAGAGTGCCTGAGTTGAAGATCGGTAATATGCCGTTCTCAATCAGTTTTGAGGCTATGTGTAATGTGGCTAAGGTTAACGACGATGCTCATGTTGGTGATTGGTATAGTTTCACTAGCTATGACGCAACTGTCGTGATGATGACACCTCAGAAGAACGGAGCTTCAATGAAAGGATATGTTAATCCTACGACTAAAGAAATCGAATTCGCAATCGATTATAATGTGATGGGTGCAAAGACAGATTGCGAAAGACAGACTATCGATACAGGCAGATTAGCAAACTTTGCAGAGGAGATGCAGAAGTATGTTGCTGAGATGCAGGCTATTAAGGAAGGAAAATAATCTAATAAATATAATCTTAGTTTATTTATGACAATTATGCGTGAACTGTTGATTTTGATTATGATGGTGTTGACTATGCCATTGTCATTGATGTCCTGTTCTGACGATGATGACGAAATGAATCTGGCTGAACAAATTCAGTTGGACGGACGTCATGCGGTCCGTCGTTTTCTAAACGACAGCATAGTTGTTTCCTCTAAGGTTACTATCAATGGTGTCGACAAAACTCTATTGTCGACGGGATGCCCTACACTTTTGTTCTTATCTTGGGAATCAGACTCTATGTGGTTTGAACTTCCTGAAATGAGAATCGGTAATATGCCTTTCTCTGTCAGCTTTAAGGCAAAATGTAGTGTGGAGAAACTTAATAGTTGGGAGGAGGACGAACATGCCGGAGGTCAAGGCTGCTGGTTTAAGTTTGTCTCCAACAATGGCTATGTGTCGACAGGTAATGATCCATATCCGAACGGCTCTTCTATCAAAGGTTTTTTCAATCTTACGAGTCATGAGATTGAATTTGTTATCGACTATAATGTGATGAATGCACGTACTGTTTGTGAACGACAGGTGCTTGATCTTAGTAGAGCAAAAAACTTCAAGGCTGAGATGGAACAGTATATGAAGGATCTTCAGGCTGAGAAGAAAGAGAACGGAATGTATGATACTCCCGAATATGATATTCCAATACCGGATTTCGTTGTTCCAAACGGATATCTTGGCGTAGATACATTATTACGTGATTCGACGGCCAAAGATATAGAGGATTCTCCTATCTTCATTCCGACACTCTCTTTGAAAGGAATCAAAGGTATCTTGAATGGTGATATTGTGGTTTATGCTACTGTATATGTGAAAGATGAACAACAAAATCAAAAACCTTATCCTGTGAAGCTGAATTTCAGTTGGGATGAAGATGACAATATGGTGTTGACTACTACTAAATTGGTCGTTTTGGATTTGCCGTATACGGTGAGTTTCTCATGTGTATGTGGTATTCATTCGCTTAATAACGACGAAATGTCAAGATACGGATTGCTATATTCCAAGTTTGTAGGAGAAAAGGGATATACTTCTCTTTCATTAAAACCAGGTTCTGTTCCTTCAGGATCATACAAGTCTGGAAAAGAAGGTACTGTCTCGTGCTATTTCAATCCTTATTCAAACCAGATTGAACTATATGTCAATTTCGGCACTATGGGATTGTCTATTGTTTGTGAAAATCAGAGGATAGATTTTAGCAAAACTGATGGCTACGATGAAGAGTTGCAAAGATATATTGAGGATTATTTAGCTGAATGATTCCTTAAAACAATTTCGAAGAGGGTGTGTCGTGAAGATGCATCCTCTTTTTTTGTGACTATTTGGGATGGGCAATTTTTGTCTTTGTCAATTAAAGATGCTATCTTTGTATACAACATTTAAGATATTTATATACCATGGAACAGAAAATCCCATACAAGATTTATCTTTCGGAGGATGAGATACCAACAGCTTGGTACAACCTTCGTGCGGACATGAAGCAGAAGCCAGCTCCGCTTCTTAATCCAGGAACATTGAAACCACTTACTGCTGATGAACTTAGTGCAGTGTTCTGTCGTGAATTGGTAGAGCAAGAGTTGGATGAGACAACTAAGTTCGTTCCTATTCCTGAGGAAATCCGTAATTTCTATAAGATGTACCGCCCTTCACCAGTGGTGCGTGCATACTGTTTGGAAAAGGCTCTTGGCACTCCAGCAGAAATCTATTATAAATTTGAGGGTAACAACACTTCTGGTAGCCACAAGCTAAACTCGGCTATCGCTCAGGCATACTACGCTAAGAAGCAGGGCTTGAAGGGTGTGACGACGGAGACAGGTGCTGGTCAGTGGGGTACAGCTCTTTCTATGGCTTGCGCTTACTTCGGCCTTGACTGTAGAGTTTATATGGTTAAGTGTTCTTATGAGCAGAAACCATTCCGTCGTGAGGTTATGCGTACATACGGTGCTTCTATTACTCCGTCTCCTTCAAATACAACAGAGATCGGTCGCAAGATCCTTGCTGAGTTCCCTGGCACAACAGGTTCACTTGGATGTGCAATTTCTGAGGCTGTTGAGGTTGCCACTCACACTGAGGGATACCGTTATGTTTTGGGTAGTGTGTTGAATCAGGTGCTTCTTCACCAGAGTGTGATAGGCCTAGAGGCAAAGGCTGCTCTTGACAAGTATGGTATTAAGCCGGATATCATCATCGGTTGTGCTGGTGGTGGTTCTAATCTTGGTGGACTTATCGGACCATTCATGGGAGAGAAGTTGAGAGGCGAGAACGACTATAGAATCATCGCTGTTGAGCCTGCATCTTGCCCAAGCTTCACTCGTGGTAAGTATGCTTACGACTTCTGCGATACAGGTAAGATTTGTCCTCTAGCTAAGATGTATACTCTAGGTAGCGGCTTTATTCCATCTGCAAGCCACGCCGGTGGTCTTCGTTTCCACGGTATGACTTCAACACTTTCTGAACTTTACCATCAGGGTATGATGGAGGCGGTAGCTGTAGAGCAGACAAGTGTGTTTGAGGCTGCAACTCAGTTCGCTCGTGTTGAGGGTATCCTTCCTGCACCAGAGAGTTCACACGCAATTCGTGTCGCTATCGATGAGGCTTTGAAGTGCAAGCAGACAGGTGAGAAGAAGAAGATTCTATTCGGTCTTACTGGTACTGGTTACTTCGACCTTGTCGCTTACGAGAAGTTCAACAACGGTGAGATGGGCGACTATATCCCAACTGACGAGGATATCAAGAAGGGCTGGGCATCAATGCCGGAGGTTAACCTTTGATTAATGTAAGATGTAAGTAAAAAGGAGACGCAATCGATTGCGTCTCCTTTTTTACTTTTTACATCATACATCTTACTTTCCTACAGGCTGAGTAAGTGTGACGTATCCGTTCTTCAAACCGATGAAATTAGCGATCTCTTCTCTGTCGATGTGTCCGCAAACGACAGTTTTCAAATTCTCTGCAGCGCAGAATAGATATACATTCTGGCTAAGGAATCCAGAATCAGTTGCACCGTAGAATGCTTTTGAATGCTCGTCCCAATCTGCGATCTTGTCATAGTTGACAACGTAGATCAAGTCAACAGCACAATTTGCGTGGAATGGGTTCTTTCCTGCCTTTTCTCTGTAGTCGCCCTTAGTGACAAGAGTCAACTTGTGGCCAACTGGATGATATAGGTAAATGGCTTTCTTAGTGCAGACGTAAACGTCGATCTCCTGTGCGTTTCTTGCTGTAGGTGCAGTCAAACGAGGATCGTCTGCTGATGGACGGTTAACGCCAGTCGCGGCCCAAAGCAAGTTGGAGATTGTCTGGTCTGACAATGCGTCATCCTTGAAATTACGGTAAGTAGCACGTGCAGTCAATGCATCGTAGATTGGCATGCCGCCAGTTGTCTGTGCTGCTGGTAGGATGATAGAATCTGCTACCAAAGTGTCGATTGTGCAAGCCTGGTTTCCTGCGCAACAAGTCGACTCTGATTTAGCTGCTGTGCAAGTTGACTCAGATTTTTCTGCCTTTCCGCATGAAGATAGCGATGCAAGTACGCATGCTACAGAAAGAACTGAAGTAAATAGTTTCTTCATTTTTGCTAGTGAATGTTTGTTATTTGATTATGTAGATTGAGTAGTTCAATCTACCGCAAAAATACAAAAATGTATTTGATTTGCAAATTTCCTTCAGAGCCACACAAAGAGATTCTCTTTTCCCAAACAAAAGTTGTCATACTTTTCCATGTGTACTTCGTGACTTTGTTGTTGAATAATTAAATAATTGATTGAATATCAGTCAATAATTATTGACTATATATAGAATTTTTATTGGAAACATGGGATTGTCGATAAAATTCTCTAATTTCGCAGAAAATTTAAACAAACAGTTATGACAGAAATTAAAGGTAAGTGGGCCCTTGTGACAGGTGCGTCACGTGGTATCGGAGCTTTGGCAGCAAAATTCTTGGCAGAAAGAGGCTGCAACGTTGTTCTTCAGAGTAGAAAAAAATCACATCTAGATGTTGTTTTGGCTGAGGTTAAGGGTATGGGCGTTGACGCATATTCTGTAGAGTGTCAGCTTGAGGACGACAAGGATGTAAAGCGTATGCTTAAGGAGATCGACGACAATGGTACAAACATTGAGATTGTTCTAAACAATGCGGGAATTCAGGTTACATACCGTCCTTTCCCTGAATATTATAACACACCGGCAGAAGATTTCGTTGAGAGCTTGAAGGTTAACACTATCGCTCCAATGATTATCTGCTACCACTACTTGCCACGCATGATCAAGAATGGTTTCGGTAGAATCGTTAACACTACTAGTGGAATCAATCTTGAGCCAGAGCAGGCTGCTTATTCGGCAAGTAAGGCAGGTCTTGACAAGGTTACTAAGGATTTGGCTTCTAAGATCGACGGTACTGATGTCGTACTTAGCTTGACAGATCCAGGTTGGTGTCGTACAGATCTTGGTGGTCCTAACGCTCCAAACGCACCAGAGAGCGCATTGCCAGGTGTTGTTTTGGGAGTATTCGTCGACGACAAGAAGTCAGGTCGTATCTTCTCAGCTCAGGAGTATGCTGGTTTGTCGCTTGATCAGGCTTTGGCAAAGTTGAAGTAATATTAGGATGTTAAGATTAGACATTTTTATAGAGGAGAGTCGTAAGACTCTCCTTTTTTTATGCCTCCTTTATTCGTATTTTTTAATCTCCTTGATGATGCCGCCTAACAATGCGGAGTCAATGTAGTCTTTTGCTTTTAGAGTGATTGTCTTAAACTTCTTTTTGTTCTTCTTCAATGCTACTTTGTTGTAGCCGTTGACATAACTGATGGTTCCTTCATACAATACTCCGTCAGAGTCGATATGGACAGTGCCTTTTATACAGTTGTATTTCTTCCAAAAACCTTTTAGCGTAATGTCCGGACCGAACATCTCTGTGTTTTCGTCATATCTTTTCTCTATGATGACATCTTCGCTCTGGAGATTGAAAACTCCACTGACAGCATCTTTTTCTTTTGTTCCTACAAACGATACCTCTTCGTCAGAGTATTCGTAATGTCCGCTGAACATCTTGTCTTTGACGATTCCGTCGTAGAATTTCTTTCCGATAGTCGCTTTTAGCTGACCGTTAACGAACTCACCAAAGGCATAATTACCTTTGACTTGGCCATCTGTTATCTCTGTCGACACTTCTGCATCGATATCTCCGTCGGTAAACTGATACTCCTGGAATTTGCCGTTTACGTATCCGTCGTAGAAACTTGTATTGATATTTCCTTTGACAGTCCCGTTCTTCACATTTCCTTTTTCATATACGCAGTCGTAGAAATTTTCAGAATCCTTGAAACGAACAGTTCCAGAAATGATATTTTTATAGTTTGGCTTCTTGGTGATGTTTGTCGCCCATTCTGCATTGTTATACTGTTCGTTTTCAGATACGATAAGATTACCTTTTGTCGTGTCGCCGGCAACCGTTCCTTCAAAGAAACCATGTCTGAAGTGCCAACTCATCGAACCGTTCTTTAGATCCCCGTTAGCATCGAAATCTCCATATTTCCAGTCATTGTCTTTAGATACGTATTTGCCTTTTAAGTAACTTGTTCCATTGAATGTGCCTGTGTATACGCTGCCGTCTGTATAGAACAATGCTCCTTCTTTATATGAGTATAAGGCATCGGGAGAGTACGGAGTGAACCATCCTTGGTATTTGTTGCCGTCGGATAGAGTAAGGGATCCTTGCTCAAAATATCCTTTTTCGATAGTTGGAGTGTTGATCCAGTCATCTTTTAGCACACCGATATAAGAACCGTCGTATTTATACTGCAGATTCTTGAAACTTGCGTTGTCCAAAGTTGTCTTCAAATCCCTGGCTCTTCTTTCTGCGACTAATTCGTTATGGTTTTTGTCGACTTTATATTCGACAGATAGATACTTCTCGTTATGAATCAGAACATCCTTTATTGTAGCAGAGTGATGTTCCAACACTACGTAGCCTGCCTTGATGTCGGGATCGTCCAACTGGATAAACACAAAAGATTCGTTTTTCTCTTTTAGAATTTCTATATGAGCCTTTTTAGATGTGGCAATCACAGACGACGGGAATTTGATGGTGCAGTTTTCAACATCCATACAAAAGGACTTCATTCCTATTTGATTTGTTTCCCATGTGCCCTCTACCTTAATCGTGTCATAATCAGTCCTGTCGATAAGATATAATGTTCCTTTAGTGAACGGAACCTCGTATTTCTTTTTAGAAGTTTTTACTCTGTGTGTAGTGCCTATGAATTTGATTCCCTTGGAAAAGTTCAGTTTCTTAAGCTTATGTTCGCTGGATACTTCTGTTATATTGTCGTAATTGTCCTGATAGTGATTGAATTGTGCATAGCAATTTAAGGAAAGTATGAATAGTAAAAATGAGACAACAAATTTTCCCATGTGTTTCGTGGTATTGAAAAAGAAGTTCTATAAGTAGTAAATCCTAGATCTCCCAAAATAGAACGTGAATTGAGAGATGGAACAATCGCATTGTGCAAATGCGTGGCAAAAATAGGAATGAAAACACATATTGTCAAATTAATACAACAAAAAAAGGAGACCATTGGCCTCCTTTTTTCTGTTATTTGTTTAATCCCAAATTTACTTTGAGATCAAGTTCTTACCTGTCATTTCTGATGGCTGAGCAAGATCCATGATAGATAGGATAGATGGAGCAACATCTGCCAATACACCGTTAGAAACCTTTACCGACTTAGCATCGTTTGCAACGTAAACGAATGGCACTGGGTTAAGTGAGTGAGCAGTGTTAGGTGTTCCGTCTGGGTTGATTGCGTAGTCACAGTTACCGTGGTCAGCGATGATGATTGTAGCGTAATCCTCAGCAAGTGTAGCGTCAGTTACCTCCTTAACAACCTGATCCATAGCCTTGACAGCCTTCTCGATTGCGTCGTACTTACCTGTGTGACCAACCATGTCACCGTTAGCGAAGTTGACAACGATGAAGTCGAACTTCTGTGAGTGGATAGCCTCAACTAGCTTGTCCTTTACCTCGAATGCTGACATCTCTGGCTTCAAGTCGTATGTTGCAACCTTTGGAGAAGGAACCAAGATTCTCTCCTCACCGTCGAATGGCAACTCACGACCTCCGTTCAAGAAGAATGTTACGTGAGCGAACTTCTCTGTCTCTGCAGTGTGAAGCTGCTTCTTACCCTTGCTTGATAGGTACTCAGCCAATGTGTTTGCTACATTCTCCTTAGGGAATAGGATGTGAACTCCTGTGAATGAAGCATCGTATGGAGTCATACAGTAGAACTGGATGTTTGGAATTGTCTTCATTCCCTGCTCAGGAACGTCGTTCTGAGACAATACGATTGTAAGCTCCTTTGCACGGTCGTTACGGTAGTTGAAGAAGATAACTACGTCGCCCTCACCGATCTTACCGTCTGCTGCAGAGTTGACGATTGGCTTAACGAACTCGTCTGTTACGTCAGCATCGTAGCTGTCCTGCATAGCCTTAACCATGTCAGTTGCTGGTGTACCAACACCGTTAACCAATAGGTCGTAAGCCTCCTTTACACGCTCCCAACGCTTGTCACGGTCCATTGCGTAGAAACGACCGATGATTGAAGCAATTGTACAACCTGTCTTCTTAGCCTGAGCTGTAAGCTGCTCGATGAAGCCCTTACCGCTCTTAGGGTCTGTGTCACGACCATCCATGAAACAGTGGATGAATGTCTTGTCTGCTACACCGAACTCCTTTGCGATCTCACAAAGCTTGAACAAGTGATCGAATGATGAGTGTACACCACCAGTCGATGTCAAACCCATATAGTGAACCTTCTTTCCTGTCTTCTTTGCATACTCAAATGCAGATACAACCTCTGGGTTCTTCATGATAGAACCGTCTGCACAAGCACGATTGATCTTTACAAGATCCTGATATACGATACGTCCTGCACCGATGTTCAAGTGACCTACCTCTGAGTTACCCATCTGTCCGTCAGGTAAACCAACGTTCTCACCTGAAGCCTGTAGCTGTGAGTTTGGATAGTTCTTTACCAATGCATCCCAATTTGGAGTGTCTGTAGACGCGATTACGTCAGACTTTGTTTTGTCACCGATTCCCCAACCGTCGAGGATCATCAACAATGCTTTCTTTCCCATTTTTTTATTTTATTGTTATATTTTTCTTTCTTTTTATTGAGTCGTGCTGACGCGAGAGACGCGCTGTCGCGACGTCTTTACAAGAGATTCAAGTTTCTGGTATAATTTTACCTCTAACCTCTTACTCCTTACTTTACCTATAGGCTTTTTCTTTCTCTTCAACCTTGATTGACTCGTCTATCTCAACCGCCTCGACATCTTCCGCGTCGGCCTTCATCCTCTTCATTCTTCTCGCACTGTCTTCGTCGTGGACAAGAACGCTGCCATGGTATTCCTCTACTTCCTCGGCTCTGTCTGAAGTCGACGAGTATGACGACTGCTGATTGCCGCGGCTCTGATTGTTATATGTCTGCTGTGTCATCTTTCCTACGATTCTTGACGCAAATATTTTCAATAATGTCGGCGCTATATATAAGAATCCGAAGAATAGGATAAGCAGTATGAATAAAAACTTAAGCATGATCAATATTCATTTTGTGTCGTTACTACTTCGTTTACAGACACTTCCTTGACTTCCATGTTGTTGAAGTGTAAGACTCGTCCTTCAAACATTTCCAGCCATCTCATGTTATGTGTCGCCATCACAACTGCTGTCTTCTCACGTGAAATTTTATGAAGCAGTGTCATGATGTCTTTTCCGGTCTCTCTGTCAAGGTTTCCGGTCGGCTCGTCGGCAAGGATCATCTTCGGATCGTTAAGCAATGCTCTTGCGATCACGACGCGCTGCTGCTCTCCGCCCGACAACTCGTGAGGCATCTTGTAGCCTTTGTTGTCCATGCCTACGTATGCCAACACATTTGCGATTCTTTCCTTCCTTTCACTCTTGTCGCTGACTTCTGTCGCTCTCAATACGAAATCAAGATTTTTCTCTACGCTTCTGTCTGTCAACAGCTTAAAGTCTTGGAATATGATTCCTAACTCTCTGCGCAAGTATGGAATGTCCTTACGTTTGATTTTGCGGATGTCGTAATTAAGCACCATTGCACTTCCTGCCGACACTTCGACATCTGCATATATCGATTTGAGAAACGAACTCTTTCCGCTTCCCACCTTACCTGTGAGGTAGACAAGTTCGCCGACTCTGATCTGCTGCGTCAAGTTCTTCAACACAGTCACCTCAGAGTGGTTGATTGATACATTCCTGTAGTCTAACAATATCTCGCTCACAGTCGTAAAGTATTAATCTTTAGGTGCTATAGTCTTGATTTCGTTGATGTCGATGCCGTTCTCAGTAAGCATCTCAAGCAAGTGGTAAAGTAATGAACCGCTCTGCTCGATGATCTCCTCACGTGAACCCTTCGACGCTTTGATTACAGCAACAACCGCCTCCTCACCCAAGTTCTGGGCTACACGGTTCTTGCCTTCGGCGTGGTTCTTGCCTGCGTAAGTCGACGGATCTGCAACATCAGCCTTGATCTGCTTCTGAACTGCCTCAAGTGCTGTCATGCCGCCTTCGTTCACTTCGCCCCAGCAAGTGTCTGTGCCTGTGTGGCAAACTGGTCCGACTGGGTTGACACGGATCAAAAGAGTATCGTTGTCGCAGTCGTTCTTGATGCTGACAAGATTAAGGAAGTTGCCGCTTGTCTCGCCCTTTGTCCAAAGCTTGTTGCGAGTGCGGGAGAAGAAAGTCACCTTGCCTGTTGCGACTGTCTTGTCGTAAGCCTCCTTGTTCATGAATCCAAGCATCAACACCTTCAATGTCACATCGTCCTGGATGATTGCTGGCACAAGTCCACCAAGTTTATCGAAATCAATAGTCATATTCAATAGTTTTGTGCAAATTTAGAAATAAATCGCCAATTTTTAAGCAAGTAACTTTGATATTTGATCAAGGGTAATCTTGCCTTCGTAGATGGCTTTTCCTGTGATCACGGCAGGAACACCTGCCTCGTCAAGCTCTATGATATCCTCGATCTTGCTCACACCACCGCTGGCGATAAGGTAAAGACCTGGTTCAGCTGCAAGGATCTCCTTGTAAAGATCAGTTGAGGCTCCCTTAAGCATACCGTCCTTGCTGATATCTGTGCAGATCACCTTTGAGATTCCACGCTGACGGTACTGAGAGATAAACGGAATCAACGGCTCCTGAGTTGTCTCGATCCAGCCTCCAACTGCAATCTTGCCATCCTTCGCGTCGGCACCAAGAATGATCTTCTCTCCACCAAACTTATCAATCCAGCCGCAGAAAGTGTTAGAATCCTTCACTGCGATACTACCGCCTGTAATCATCGATGCTCCGCTGTTGAAAGCAATCTTAAGATCCTCGTCGCTCTTTAGACCACCACCGAAATCGATAGTAAGATTAGTCTTAGTAGCGATAGCCTCCAACACTTTATGGTTGACGATGTGGTGTGCCTTAGCTCCGTCAAGGTCGACAAGGTGAAGGCGGCGAATACCCGCGTCTTCAAACTCTTTAGCTATCTCAAGAGGATTCTCGTTGTAGACTTTCTTCTGGTCGTAGTCACCCTGGCTCAGACGGACACACTTACCGTCGATAATATCAATTGCTGGAATTATTTCAATCATAGATTCTTAATTTTCTGCAAATTTACGAAGATTTATTCATTTATGGGAGAAAATGGAGAGAAAACAATTATGCTTACTCCGCAAGATACAAAGGAATATTTGTCATTTGGGACTGTTCTTTTTGACACTTGATTAGCTAAGAGTATGCAATTTCAATCCCAAAAATGTGAAATTATGATTTCGCATTTCTCAAATCGCATTTAGAAATTCCTTGTTTTAGTGGAAGATGGTCTGCGAGTTCGTATGCAGTCACACAACACTGCAGAATGGGCACAAGTCTTAATCCTTGTTTTAGTGGAAGATGGTCTGCGAGGTCTAAAACAAAATTACAAACAAAAATGGAAAAAGAAGTCTTAATCCTTGTTTTAGTGGAAGATGGTCTGCGAGTGACACAACAGATGACTTGTTTGAGTTTGAGTCCAGTCTTAATCCTTGTTTTAGTGGAAGATGGTCTGCGAGTTCTGCAAGAATAGCCAACATTCACATTGGCGACGGTCTTAATCCTTGTTTTAGTGGAAGATGGTCTGCGAGAAAAAACTAGGGCTACTTCAGCACAATTTTATTAAGAGTCTTAATCCTTGTTTTAGTGGAAGATGGTCTGCGAGTAATCTTTTTTAAATTTTACGATTATGGCAACAAAGGTCTTAATCCTTGTTTTAGTGGAAGATGGTCTGCGAGAGGTTGTTAAAAGGGCAGATGCTGACGCTCCTATCAGTCTTAATCCTTGTTTTAGTGGAAGATGGTCTGCGAGGCAGTTGGCTACAAAATTAAACAACTGGCAGTTTAAGTCTTAATCCTTGTTTTAGTGGAAGATGGTCTGCGAGGATGCGAATTTATCGGGATTTATGTCGTTTTGGCTCGGTCTTAATCCTTGTTTTAGTGGAAGATGGTCTGCGAGAGATTTAATCTTGCGTCAAGGAGATGTTATCGAGGTGTCTTAATCCTTGTTTTAGTGGAAGATGGTCTGCGAGGAACTCGAAAAAGCCAATATGCTCTTAGCTGAAGCTAAGTCTTAATCCTTGTTTTAGTGGAAGATGGTCTGCGAGTTCCATTCTATGGTTTCCATAGTGGAGCGAGATGGGGAGTCTTAATCCTTGTTTTAGTGGAAGATGGTCTGCGAGTTGTTGAATTTTTTAAGTCCAAAAGGGCGGAAAATGTCTTAATCCTTGTTTTAGTGGAAGATGGTCTGCGAGTATCGCTTTTACTATGTCTAACTAAAAACTAAAGGAGTCTTAATCCTTGTTTTAGTGGAAGATGGTCTGCGAGATTTTTTGAAAAACTAAAAATAAAACTATACAACTAATGTCTTAATCCTTGTTTTAGTGGAAGATGGTCTGCGAGCTCTGGCTGGGAACATGGTTCTCCGCTAGGAACCTTGTCTTAATCCTTGTTTTAGTGGAAGATGGTCTGCGAGACGCACGGAGGAGCAAGAACAGGAGCAGGTCGCAAACCAGTCTTAATCCTTGTTTTAGTGGAAGATGGTCTGCGAGTCACAAACCAAAAATATTTACTAATCTTTAAATCATTAGTCTTAATCCTTGTTTTAGTGGAAGATGGTCTGCGAGTTTTTTATATGCATGGTCTTATGAGCTTGGATATAACAGTCTTAATCCTTGTTTTAGTGGAAGATGGTCTGCGAGAGGTAAAAATGCAACTCGCAGATTTGCAGACCTTTAGGAGCGAAAAATGGCAAATTTTTCAAAAAACGCTCGAAAAAAAGTACATTTTTCGGCTACAAATTTATAAATAATATCTATTTATTCAATGGCGATTTCTCTTTTATTCTCCCTTATTTGTTTTTTTATGGAATGACGTTGTCGCATCTAGGACAAACGGCAACACTCATGCTTCCGCTTTCAATTATTTTCTTATGAAACGGATTGAGTGCGGAAAGAATCTTTTTTGATTTTAGTTGTCTCATTATCAGTATGTCGTTCCTTCCGCATATTTCGCAAACCTCTTTTTTTAATCT
>JAZQQY010000041.1:0-190260 GCA_045629285.1 Paludibacteraceae bacterium
CCACAGCCTGCTGAAGATTACCCATCGCTTTACTCCAGGAACTTCCGTCTCCGTCTGCTCCCGCCTTAACGTAAAGGTGGTCTTTTGCCGACGCCGATAGCGCGACAAAGGAAATCGCCACACTCATAAACAGCGATTTCAAATTCTTACACTTTGACTTCATAATATCTATATCGTTATCACATTCATATAGTTATCAACAAAAAGACGTACCAAACAATTATTAGTCACGCACCCCTGCGATAGCTAAAGGACTGCCGTAAAATTAGAATTTTAAGTTTCAAAAACCAAAAGAAAGGCACAAATATTGCGCCTTTCTTTGTTTTTTTGTAAGTCTATTATCTCACAATTACTTTTTGACCTTCAATAACATAAACTCCCTTCGGAAGTGTTGCTACATTCGTTACGCCTACTCCATACTGAGCGTTCTTCACAACGAGTCGTGAAAGTACATCATAAATATCCAGCATTCCATCTTTTGCCGACTTCACATAGATATTGTTCTGATTTACATAAACCACGATTTCATCCGTTTCTATTCCTTCAACTACAGTTTGGAAATCGTCAGGATCATCACCTTCGCTTGGATCGTCACCTTCGCTTGGATCATCATTGCCATTCTCTATGAACTGAGTCCAAGCAGCACCCTTTCCAAACTCTCCCGGATAACCTCTATCATCATAGATATTGTTGACGTTAACCTCTAGCCTATAGAATCCAGTAGAATCTGTCTTAGAAGAGATGTTCACCACGTATGTGAAATCATCGATCTGTTTGATTGTTATTGTAGAATCGCTCAAATTCTCTCCAGCCTGACAATATAGCTCTATATCGTTATAGTCGAACGACTCATTCTGAATCTTACGATTAAACTTGACAACCACACTATCCACAGGAGTAGTGGTAACCACTTCATTTTCCGGCATACCAGTGATCTCTGTCACCTTCAAGATATTCTTTCTGATGCTGTAGTATAGATCATAGTCGTTCTCTCCAAGAGTCGTCATGTAATCCAAGAAGTGTAGGCTATTCTCGTAGATAGGATCTTTTCCATCAGGAAGAGTGACGAATGTCGACCATACATTATCCAATGGAATCTCCACACTATCCTTCACTCTCACCACCTTCTTAATCTCATAGAAATTATCTCCTGGATCTGACATCTTAGCATAGTTCCAACCTGCCTCTGAAGGAGTAACAGTAAGTCTTACAATAGTATCTTCCATTGTGACGACTTTATTGTCAAACTTAGTTTCCTTAGCCACTTTGACAGTATCCTTACCTCCGTTAGAATAGTAGATCGCATCAGGAGTATCATTACTGTCCTCAACATCATTTACAAGGAAGTCGACAACTCCATCCTCCTTCACACCATAAGCATCGACTGTCTTTATCAACTCATGGATGGCAATTCCACTAACCAAGCTCAACTCAGGATTACCGAAGCTGTTAGCGTGAACGACACTTGCCTCATACTTAGTGAAATGTCCAAGCAATGAACTTGTCAACCACCAAACACCTGTCTTAGCCGACTGGGCATCGATAGTACCGAAGTCAATATTCTCCGATCCAAGATCACAATCCTTACCGTTCAAACTAGAACCGATGATCGCAAAGTCGATTAGCAAGCCCTTATTGTTCTCAACAATCTCAGGCTGTGCAGTCTCAAGCTTAACCTTCTTAGCAGCACCATAACCCTGGTTGTCGATTCTCACACCCAAAGCAGCAGGAACGCTAGGTTCGACACGATCCTCTGTCAAAGCATCATCACCTAGAATATTACGCTGCATGAAGTAGTCGATCTGCAAGTTTGGACTTGGATAAACAGTCAATGTCACAGGATCCAAATCCATAGTGACTGTATCGCCATTATCAACATAGATGATTCTTCCGCCGAATGAGTAGTTGATTGGCTCCTTAGGAGCAGCACCTCTTTCAGGAATGAATCTGAATACTGCTGTAGCCTCTTTGCCAGCTGCGATTATGTCGCTTCCGTCGACAGCAGAGATTCCCTTCAACGACTGAGTATTGATCTGGAACAAATCGTTAGCAGGGTTGCCCTTATCGTCGCGAACATCAAGTTCAACAGTAAAGTTGTCCATATCCGACGACTCATTACCATTGTTTACTGTAAGCGTACCGTCGAATGCCTCACGAGTCATTGTCAATGTCTGGGAGATATGAAGTTTGACGCTAGCACAAACGCTCTTCTTCTGCTTCTTATGCTTAGCCATCTCTTCATTGATGAAATTGACCATGTCAGGAATATCCTCAAAGCCACGGAAAACAACATACTGATAGAAGTTTGTAATACCATCGATATAATTGTCGACTACCGACTTATCCGCGATATTAGGGAACTCCTCATTTGAAGCAAATACGCTATCGTTCCAAGCATCCACAGTTTTGTTCCATCTCTCACTGATCTCAATCATATCAGTCAAAGAAAGGTCTGATACCGGTATCTTCTTAACCTCGTCAATGTTGATCTTCTTTCTATATGCAATTGTATCCCAAACTAGGTCTAGATAGTCGATCAAACCAGCCTTCTTCATCAACTCATCGTTTGCTCCGATACATTCCGCAACTAATCTGCTTCTGTAGATTTCAAATGCAGAAAACTCCAATAGGTCATGCCATGCCAACATATAAGGAGTAGCAGATGCATAGAAATCAGCAGCATCAGCATTGGCTGCTCTCAACGACGACTCTTTAGCCTCTTTCTTGTTTTTGTGTTTATCGTATATATATTCACCACAGTTCTCTGCAAATACTCCATTATTCTTGCACGAATGGGCCTGACACCACCAGTCAAAACATCCAAATGGCACCAAATCTCCAATCACTGGAATCAAACCGAATCCCATAGTTCCGGCACCATAAACATTGCTAACAATATCTCTACCTGACAAACCATTGCTGAAAGCATCACCCCAAGCATCCTTTACAGATGATCCAGCTCCGATAAGTGTGTTAGCATCACTAATTATATTGGCAACCTTTTTTATTACCTTTATGGTATTCTTTCCTTGCTTAGTTATCTTGTATGCTCCTTCTATGAAATCACCGATATAAGGAACCCATCCAACCAAATCCAAGAAACAGCTTAGACCGCCATCAACCTTACCGCTACACTCGTCGTCATCACAATTCTTAGTCTTGACGCTAAAGACACCGATATTGACGCTACCGCCTATGCCACCGCCAAAACCACCATAGCCGTAGCCACCGCCGCCACCGCCGCCGATAGCGATGCCACTACCTCCAGTCGGAGTAGATGAGTAACACTTCCATGTCTTGACATAAGTCTCTTTATCTACAATCTCTCCACACTCGTACGAATACTTAACGATAATGATCTGACAATCCTTACCTGTATCCACACTTGGAGTAGATGGCTTAGTTGGATCTGTTGGATCTGGATCAGGATTTGTAGGATCCTTAGGATCAACCGATGGGTTTGGATCAGGATCACTTGGATCAGGAGTCGGATCTGGGTCTGGATCTGGAGTCGGATCTGGATCTGGATCAGGAGTCGGATCTGGATCAAATGTGCCATCTGGCTTAGCTCTCTCAATAGTAACAGGAACGACTACAGAGACGCTTGCAGGAAGAGAATCGATATGATCAACATCAGGAATAAACTTGAAGTGCTCCATTACAGGAACATTGATCAACACGTTCTTTGCGGCAATCAAGCCGTGGTTAGTAATCACAAGATATGCAACATCCTTATCTCCTGGATTGAATTTCTCTCTACTTGGAATTCCGTTAGGGAACTCAGCAGTCACAACCGGAACAGGGACATTAGTCTCATACTCCGTATTGATATCAATCTCATACTTATCCTCAATCTCTACACGCTCAACATTCCAGTTGTATGTCACAGCCTGGTATGTGATAAAGATGAACTTACTCAAATTCTGGCCAGCCTGGATTGAGATAGTCTCTCTATAGTTAGAGTGCTTATCAGCCTTGACTGTCAACAAATAGTCTCCCTCTGGAATACTGTCGAAGTGAACCTTACCAGTACTATCTGTAATACCTGTAGCTGCAATCTTGCTATTGTTGAATGCGTTCTTGATTTCAACAGTTGCTCCGGCAAGATGGCTCTTAGATGTTGTGTTGTAGTAATATTCGTCGACAACATCCACATCTACACTTCCGACAAATGAAGATGTATACTCCATGTTGTAGCTGATAGATGTCGACTTGCCATTCTCACAGTTTACACCGATCGAACCGTTGATTGGAGTGTTGAGTTTAGCTCCATCGTAATAAGCCAACTTCAAGACCACTCTTGCTGTATCACCCGACTTTATGCTTTCAACTTGAGTGCCATTAGGTATTGTGATTCCTTCAAAATTGCTTGGCAGAGCGATAGAAACCTTACCTGTCTCACCAAATCCTGTATTGCAAAGCAAAAGTTCGATGTACTTAGGATTCTGCTTAGATACATACTCCTTGATATTTGCAGGCAATACCTTGATCTGACCGTAAGGCATCTCGCAATAGAAGTATGAAGTGAAATCTGCAGTCAGACCTTCAGCAGTCTCTACACGGAATGTCGACGGCAAGAACTTAGTGCCCTCTGTTAGAGTAACACCTGTCATGCGATAGTTGATCTTCTTCGACTCAAGGCCGTACAATACATCAAGAGTATCGAATTCAACCTTGCAACCGTCGGCCAAAGTCAAAGTCCTGATCTTAATACCGCGAGCCTCGACATTGCTTCGGTTTCTTACTGTTACAGTTCCCGAAACTGTATCTCCTCTCTGCACCAACCATCTGTCTGTGCCGACGCTGCAAGAGATACCAGGAATGTCAAATCCGTCGAATGTAGCGCTTGTGCTCTCTCCGCTCAAGCATACACCTACTGTATAAACTCCGCTTTCGAATACTGAAGATTCATACTTGACATTAACCTCTCCCTTAGCATCGGATACTCCTTCGAATGTTCTGATATCCGAACCGCCCTTTCTCAATGTAACCTTTAGAAGCTTACCCTCGAATGGGTTTCCGTAAGCATCAGTCACAATTCCCTTAAGCGGAATAGTGTCGCCAGCAGTGTAGACATCCTTATCAACCACAGCATCGAATACGTAGTAGTTTGCAAGAATACCCTTCAAATACAAAACTGCCGTATAGCTGCCCGACTTGAATGTCAAAGTAGCGGTACTTGACGCTTTCTTCGAATCAGTCGGATTATAATAAACATCGTAATATCCTCCTGTCAACGGATTCCAACTGCTTGAAACCTGGATAGAGAAGTCTGAAGCATCTGCTCCAGTGATTGAATATGTGATTGTATCCTTCAACTCAAATCCCTTGACATATCTGTGAGAATTTGTAGTTGCATTCAATTTTGTTCCCAACTCACATACAGAAGAACCATTCAATTCCAAACTTACAGGGATGTCGATTCTGAACTGCATTGTGTCTGAGCAAACAGTGTCGCAAGCGATTGCTGCCTTAACCATATACTTGTAAGTAGTATGGTTGTCAAGACCAGAGAAATACTTGGTATGATCCTTCACGTATGTTGCAGTAGGCTCAGACGGCATCTTCGCAGTCGACTTCCATACATACAAATCATACTCGTCGACAGCGACAGGAAGATTCAACATGTTCCAGTCTACCGTAACATTTGTCGAGCTCTTATTGACATAGTTAGCAGCCGGATTCTTGAATGTAACCTTCTTCTTAGAGAAGTCAGGATATACGTAATAATTATAGTTGAATGAAGTGCCAGCCACACCTTCCTTATCGTAAGGAGTAACCTTCAATGTCAAAGTGTCGATATCACTCTTGGAAGTGAAAAGACGCATAGCCGGAATTGTTGTGCCGCTACCTGACAGTTCATCGAATCCGGCAACCTTTCCTACGTAATCGATCTTCCAATCAACCTTAGCGATTGTAGAGTCGAATGTAGCCTCAAGCGATGTTCTGTCGTAACATACAATCTGGCTGTAATCCAACATCTGAACATACTCGCCGTCAAACTCTATAGCACCAAGGTCGATAGCCTTACCATAGATTCTTGCGCCACCATAGATATCAGTCTCAGCAGTCTTTAAGCTGTCGAGACCCTTATCAATACAAGATGAAGTAGCATGTAGACGATAGTCGCCACCTGCTGCATTGATGAAGCATACGTAATTCTGAGATGCATCCGAACCGCTGTTCGAAGTAGCCAACTTAATGTTGCCTTCTCCCTTCAAGTCGCCATCAGAAGCACAATAAGTAACCTTCACATGATCATGCGAAACGACCTGCGGCACAATAGCGTCAGATACCTTATTCGCATAGATAATGGAATTTGCAATTGTAGCGTAATGATTAGCATAATAATAGTAATATCCTATTGCGCTAGCATTCCTAGTTTTGTTGTGGGCAATCGTCGTATTAGTCAATGAAGATCTAGTGTAGATATAGACGGTATTTCCATTATAGCTACTTGTATTGTTTGCAAATACCATTGAGTTATCAAACTTAGAATTGTTCAAGTAGACCACATTGCCACCTGTCAAAGTGTTGTTGCGGACAACTGTATTCTCGACAGTAGATCCATTAACTTCAAATATCGTAGCATTGTTAGTGAATCCATATAGCTGAGAATTAGACATCTTGGAATCCTTGATGTAAACCAATGATGATCCACATGAAGTGACATTGTCTGAGAATGTACAGCTATCGATTACAGCATTTCTAACATCAAACTCCTGAATTGAGTTTTCAGTGAACTTACAATTCTTGAATACTGTATAATCGGCATAAACAGCTTCATAACCATTCTTTGCATTTCTGAAAATACAGTTGTTGAACGTAGTGTTCTTCTTAGTGTAGGCATTTACACCATAATTGCTATTCAAGCTTCCTCTCTGGATTGTGAATCCGTCAACCACGACTGCCACCGAATCAGCGAAATCGTAGTTCTGAACGATACATCTTCTCTTGTTTTGACCGTCGATGACAGTGACGTTCTTCTCAACATCTCTCTCATCCAATGACGACTCTGTTCCTGCAAAGCCACCGTATAGGCTGACTCCTGCAGAAAGAGAGATTGCCGATGTCAAAGTTGTATCTCCATAGTATGTACCCTTGGCAACCCATATCTGATGATTCTTACCAGATGTCGACGCCAATGTTATCGCCTGATTGATCTCGCCAAGAGCGTCGTCCCATGTCAAACCAGATCCTTCAGATCCAGCCTTAACGTAGATGATAGTACCAACAGATGCTCTTTCAGAGAATGACGACTCGATCGCACCCATGTCGACAGCATCGCTCTGCTTTCTTTCGTTACCATTCAAATCAAGAAGCTCAGCAACGTCTGTTCCGGCATTGATACATAGAGATGTTTCAGAAATAGAATAATCACCCTTCGAAGGATCTGTAAAGGCGGCACTTGATTTGCTACCGTCGATATTTCCTTCTCCGTTAGAACCACCCTCAATCATTGTGTACTTGACTGTACTACCGCTCAAATAGATACTTCCTGAATTATTCGAACGCTTATTGCCGACAATGATTGAATTTAGGATCTGACTAGAATTTGTGAGACACATAGTCTGACTGGAAGATTCGTTGTCGGCCACTGTACAGTTGATCATCTTTGAATTGAAATACAAATTGGCCAAATATGATCCACGCGACTTGGATTTTGTAATCTGTGAATTAGAAACAGTAGAACTATTAAGATACAGAACATTACCGTAACACTCGTTTCCATCAATCAAACATCTGTCGACAACAGAATTAGAAGAAGCTCTGACTATGTTATCGCTGTTCTTCTTGTTGATGTTGTTGATGATCTTACAGTCGGACATTGTCGTCTTAGAAATACTGACTGTATAATATGCTGCCGATTCGTTTCCTTCAACCAATAGGTTTGTGATCGTTGTGCTTTCAGCATTGATAGCACTTGTGTAGTATGATTTGTTGTTCTTCACAATACAACTGTCAACCATACCTCCATTCACATACAAAGCTCCGTATCTGTTGGAAGCCGAAGTCTTCGTGTCTCCGTTGCCTATGAACTCTGAATGCTTGATCTTAGCTCCAAGTGAATATAATGCTGTACCGTATTCTGTAGCACTACAATTCTTTATGATACAGTTGTCGAAAGTAGTATTCACATTCAAATATGCACCACCACCGTTTGCTGCAAATCCGTTCTGGATAGTGAATCCGTCGACTACAATTGCCATTGAATCAGGGAATGCAAAATTCTGAGAAATACCACGACGCTGATTCTTACCGTCGATGATAGTTGGATTCTTTGCAGTATCACGATCGGCAATCGATGTCTCGTTTCCTGCAAATCCACCATATAGGCTGATTCCACTCTCAAGTGTTAGGACAGTAGACAACATAGTTGTGTCGCCATAATATGTTCCGGCTGCAACCCAAATCTGATGTCTCTTACCGTCGAGAGCAGCCTTCTTGATCGCGTCGTCGATATCTCCTAACGGCGACTCCCAACTTGTACCGTCACCGTCTGCTCCAGCCTTAACATATATGATCTCGGCAAGTTCAACCATTGCCAAAGAATCGTTGGCAGACTCTATCGCACCCATGTCGACAGCACCGTTCTGCTTTCTTTCGTTACCAAGCAAATCCAAAGTTTCAGTAACATCAGTACCGCTGTTGACACAATATGATTTTGCAGAAAGCGAATAGTCGCCATTGTCAGGATCTGTGAATGCAGCCATCTGCATAGAACCATCAATGATTCCTTCTCCGTTTATACCTCCTTCAATCATCGAATGAGACACTGTACTCTCTCCTGATAATGTAACATTATTGGTATAACCTGCAGCGTATGTGTTTCCTACGATGATGGAATTCTTCAACGTAGACTTATAGTTTAACGACGCAAATGTAGAAGCATTCAACGTGTCTCTTACAAACGTACAGTTCTCTGCAATCGACTGATACAAATACAACGGTTGAGCCGATGCTGAAGTAGCTTTATTATTGCAGAACTCTGAGTTGGAAACCAAACAGCTGGACGACGCCTCCAAAATTCTTCCTCCTGTTGTATTTCCATTGAATCGTGAACGTCTAATCTCAGCGTTTCCGCTCATGAGAACAAGACTGCTGCTGGATTGATTGTTCAAGAACAGACAGTCTTCAACAAAACTCTTACTACGAAGGTAGAACATATATGTACTAATTCCCGTATTATTCTTTACAACACAATTCTTCATGTTGGTGGACATCATCTCAATAGCTCCTGCACCTCCGACCATGTTGATGAACTGGCAATCGGATAAAGAAGCCTGGTTGAAATAAGTACCCTTATAGTCTGAGTATTTAGTAGTGTTTCCTTCAAACACACAGTTAGTCACTTCGGATTTAACATCCGCATAGATACAAGCATAATTGCGGGCGCTGTTGTTCTTAATCTCACAGCTATCCATCTTCGACTCTTTTAGATAGATTGTTCTATCACCGTTGCCGAAATAAGTGTTCTTAAAGATCTGAACATGCTTGATTGTAGAACCTACCGCATAGATCGCTGTACCCTGATTGTTAGCTGAGTTATCATGAAGGATACAGTTACTGATCGTTACATTTCCAGCCACATATATTCCAGCACCATACGCGGCCTTACCATTCTGGATTGTAAAACCATCGATAACGGCAGACATCGATTCAGGAAACGCATAATTCTGAGTGATAACATTTCTGATATTCTTACCGTCAAGTATTGTGACATTCTTTTCCGCGTCACGTTCCTCAAACGACTTTTCCGTACCGGCAAAACCTCCATACAAGCTTATGCCTTTTGCCATATTCACCACTACCGACAGTGTTGTGTCGCCATAGTATGTGCCGGCAGCCACCCATATCTGATGTCTGTCACCGTCGGCAGCTGCAGCATCTATTGCCTGATAAATGTCTCCAAACGCAGATTCCCAACTTGAACCGTCACCGTCTGCTCCTTCCTTTACATAGACAATCTCACCACACTTCTCAAGCGATGGCACCTTTGTATATTCCGACTCGATAGCACCCATGTCGACTGCACCGCCCTGCTTTCTTTCATTTCCAAAAACGTCGAGTGTGTAGCTAACATTGGCACCTCCATTGATACAGAACGAATTCTCCGACAACGAGTAATCTCCGTTATCAGGATCTGTGAATGCCGCATACTTCATCTTTCCTGAAATATTTCCGTCTACATAAGTAGACTGCAACATATTGTTCAGAATCGTATTAGTACCGTTTGTCCTTAAACATGAGCTATAGTTAAGATCTATCTTGTTGCCTACAACAATCGAGTTTTTCAAGACTGAATTGTTCATGAGAATGACACTTCCCGTCTTTGTCTCATTGTTGACGACAGTACAGTTGATCATCGATGCCTTATCATATAGATAGATAGGTTCTGTATTCGTTGTCGAACTAATGTTATCGCAGATCAAACTGTTTGTAATCGATGATGTGGAATAATGGACATCAAGTATATTCGCATTTGATGTATTGCCCTTGATTATACATCTGCTAGCGCTACCGTTGTAAACGCCCATAATGGATGAAGAAGAGGTATTATTCAAAATCTGACAATCCTCGATCAACGCATTTGCACTTGCAACATAAACGAGCTGTGTGGTTGCTTTTACATTTCCTTCAATCAAACAGTTTCTCATTACGGTTGATCCCTGAAGCTCAACACCCGAACCTGATCCTGTTGTATTTACAAATTTACAACTGTCGACTGTAGATGAAGTGAAATAACAGCCTCTGTAGCCGTAATAACAGTAATTACCCTGAACTATACAGTTTGTTACTTTAGATTTCTCTTCTGCATATATACCACCGTTATAGTATGCTCTATTATTCTCAACAACACAGCTATCCATCAAACATCCAGTAAGGCGAACTGTGTAGTTCAGAACGCTGGTGTAATTGTTGCCGAAGATATGGACATTCTTGATTGTCGACTTGATAGCGTAGATTGCCGAACCGTTTGCAGAAGCGGTGTTTCCCTTAACATTACAATTTGTCAGTGTCGTATTATCTCTTAGATACAAACCTGCACCGTTGTCCGATTTACCGTTCTGGATTGTGAAACCGTCGATAACGATTGCCATTGAAGCATCAAAACCATAATTCTGATTTACGACTCTTCTTTTATTCTGTCCATCCAAAATAGTAGGATTCTTAGCTGTATCGCGAGCTGCAAGCGATGTCTCTGTTCCGGCAAAACCTCCGTACAAACTGATTCCTTTCTCCAGACTGATAGCGAATGAAGTGGTTGTCGTATCTCCGTAATAAGTGCCGGCAGCTACCCAAATCTGGTGTTTCTTGCCATCACGGTAAGCATATTTGATCGCCTGATCGACATCTCCGAATGCCGACTTCCAACTTGTACCGTCACCCTTAGAACCAGCTTTTACATAAAGTGTATCGTTGTATGATGGGACTGCTGCTTTATCATATTTTGACTCAATAGCTCCCATGTCGATAGCTCCATTCTGCTTTCTGTCGTTGCCTAACAAATCTAGCGGATATGTATTATCTGCTCCTCTATTGATACAATACGACTTTTCAGAAAGTGAATAATCCCCGTTTTCAGGATCTGTAAACGCAGCGAGCTCTTTTGTACCGGAGATATTGCCAGGACCATCTATACCATTTTCAATCATCGAGTTCGAGAATGCATTAGTTCCTATCAACTCAACCTGATTTTTGAACGTCTTTACAAACTTCGTTCCGAGAATGATGGAATTGGCTACAGACGAATTGCTCGAACTAAGAGCAATCGACGAACCAGTCTCATTATCGACGAATGTTGTATTGATCATTTTCGAACTGCTATACAGACAAAGAGGAGCATACGATGCTGAACTGTTCTTGTTGCCGTAGATCAATGAATTCAAAAGTGTTGAACTGGTACGAATATTTACAATATAATGGTTATTGTCAACCACATTGTTGTAAACCTTGCAACGATTCATTGACGACGAATTATACACATAAACTATCTCATAGCCAACTCCTTCATTATCAAAGATTTCAGACTCTTCAATAGATGAAGCATATTCAACATGGACAAGGCTGTTGTATGCACTCTTGTTTCCGTGGATTTTACATTTCCTTACGTTACTGTAATTATATACACACACACCGGCATATCGTCCATATTCATTTGTTACCTCACAGTTGGACAACAGGGAATGATTGATTATATAAAGAGGCGATTCGCTACCGGTAAATTTATCCTTATTCGAATCTATCTTGGTATTAGATATGTTACTTCTTTCCGCATAGATAGCCGAACAATAATATGCAGCATTGTTCTTCACGACACAACTGTCCATGACACTACCACTCAAACAGATTGTTCTGTATCCGTTGCTTGAAGTGTTGTTAAGGATTATACAGTTCTTGATGTACGAATTTTGCGCATGGATTGCCAAACCATAGGATGTAGCTGTATTGTTTTTCAAAATACAGTTGTTAAGCGTAGCATTCAGACGCAAATACGCACCTCCTCCATAGGTCGCTTTACCATTCTGGATTGTGAAACCGTTTACCTCAACGGCCAAAGAATCGGCATAATCTTTATCCTGATTGATTACCTGGATTTTTCCCTCTCCATCCAAAACTGTTGGATTTTTTGCAGTGTCTCTCTCTGCAAGAGATGTTTCCGTTCCTGCAAAACCACCATATAGGTTTACTTTGGGCTTAAGGTTTACGACTGCCAATCCGTCTCCACCTTTGTAGACACCCTTGGCTACCCAAACATCTGCTTTTCTTTTGGCTGCCGAATCAACAGCCTGCTGAATGTTTCCAATCGCATTACTCCAGGAGCTTCCGTCTCCAGCTCCTCCGGACGTCACATAAACGACATCTTTTGCCAACGCAGACAGCGAGACAAAAGAAAACACTAAAACCGCCAAAAGCGATTTTAGGCTAATGTTATTAAAGTTCATTTCTTCAGTTATATATTATCACTCGAAATAGTTTTCATCAAAAAGTGTGCCAAACAGGTCTGCTTTTATAAAATAGATACACAAAAAACAAAATAATAGCAGGTTACACATATTACAAAACCAAATGTATTCAGGCACAACAGATATTTGTAGGCAACGCACGCTTGCGATGCACAAAACTGTAGTTATTAAGAGTTTAAAATGGAGACGCAATTGTTTGCGTCCCCATAATTAATTATCCTACTTCACAACCGTTAGCGACTTCCTTGCTTGGAGAGATAACCACAAGCTTTCCGTCACTGTTGACTGCAGACATAATCATACCCTGGCTCTCGATTCCCATCATCTTTCTTGGCTTGAAGTTTGCCACGAAACATACCTGCTTGCCGACAAGCTCTGCAGGATTAGGATAACTCTTAGCGATACCAGAAAGGATTGTGCGTCCGCCCATACCGTCGTCGATCTTAAACTGAAGAAGTTTATCCGACTTAGGCACGTTTGTACACTCAAGGATCTTACCAACACGGATATCAAGCTTCTCAAAGCCCTCGAAGTCTGCATATTCCTTGACAGCCTCTGGCTTCCAAGATGCAGCAGCCTCTTTTGCAGCAGCCTCAGCAGCAGCGGCTTCATTCTCCTTCTTGATGTTCTCCAAACGCTGGATCTGTCCGTCGATAGCTGCATCCTCGATCTTCTCGAATAGAAGCTCTGCCTTACCTAGCTCGGCACCTACGGAAAGCAAATCTACCTTACCTAGCTGATTCCAATCGAACGACTTCATGTTCAACATCTTACGAAGCTTCTCTGATGAGAAAGGCAAGAATGGCTCGAATGCGATTGCCAAGTTTGCAGCAATCTGCAATGCGATATGAAGAATAGACGCTGTACGGTCCATGTCTGTCTTTGCAAGCTTCCAAGGCTCAGTCTCAGCTAAATACTTGTTACCGATACGAGCCAAGTTCATAGCCTCTTTCTGAGCATCACGGAACTTGAAGTTGTCAAGCAACTGCTCTAGTTTTGCCTTAACATCAGCGAATTCCTTCAATGTCTCCCTATCGTAGTCAGTCAACTCCTTCAAAGCTGGAACCTTTCCGTCGAAATACTTAGAAGTAAGCACCAATGCACGGTTGATGAAGTTACCGTAGATTGCAACAAGCTCGTTGTTGTTGCGAGCCTGATAGTCTTTCCAAGTAAAGTCGTTATCCTTTGTCTCTGGAGCATTAGCTGTAAGCACGTAGCGAAGTACATCCTGCTTGCCAGGGAAGTCGACCAAATATTCATTCAACCAAACAGCCCAGTTGCGTGATGTAGAGATCTTGTCGCCCTCAAGGTTCAAGAACTCGTTGCTTGGCACGTTGTCAGGAAGGATATAGCTACCCTCTGCCTTCAACATTGCAGGGAATACGATACAATGGAACACAATGTTATCCTTACCGATGAAGTGAATCAAACGAGTATCCTCGTCCTTCCACCACTGCTCCCAATTACCATACTTTCCTGGGTTAGCGTCACAAACCTCCTTTGTGTTGCTGATATATCCGATAGGTGCATCAAACCATACGTAAAGCACCTTACCTTCTGCTCCTTCTACCGGAACTGGAATACCCCACTCCAAGTCACGAGTTACGGCACGTGGCATCAAATCCATATCCAACCAGCTCTTACACTGACCGTACACATTCGATCTCCACTCCTTGTGGTTCTCCAAGATCCACTTTTTCAACCAATCCTGGTGCTTGTTCAACGGCAAGAACCAATGCTTAGTAGGACGCTTAACAGGCTTAGATCCTGACAACTTACTAACCGGATTGATCAACTCCTCTGGAGATAGTGTGCTACCACACTTCTCACACTGGTCACCGTATGCACCCTGAGCGTGGCAACGAGGACATTCACCTACGATATAACGGTCGGCCAAAAATGTCTTAGCCTCCTCGTCGTAGTACTGCTCACTTGTCTGCTCCACGAATTCATTCTTGTCGTACAATGTACGGAAGAAATCTGAAGCCATCTTATGATGAGTGTTTGATGTAGTACGTGAATATACATCAAAAGAGATACCGAACTCTGCAAATGAATCCTTGATAATCTTGTGGTAACGATCCACAACATCCTGTGGAGTGATACCCTCTTTTCTTGCACGGATTGTTACAGGCACACCGTGCTCATCTGAACCACCGATGAAAATCACATCCTCACCTTTCAAACGAAGGTAACGCACGTAAATGTCTGCAGGGACGTATACTCCTGCAAGGTGACCAATATGCACTGGTCCGTTAGCATACGGAAGTGCCGAAGTCACGGTCGTTCTCTTGAACTTCTTTTCCATTATATCTTAATTTTTCTTTTTTCCATTTTACGTAGAGACAAAGTGCACACCGTCTCTACAGATTATGAATCAATCAACGTATCTCAACGTAGCATTTGTACCATTGACCTCAAGTCTGACACGTCTGCCCAAGCAGATGGCATTGTTAGGCTGGTCATGACCAACGTTCACTCCATACATGATTGGAATATCCTGATCTGCAAACTTGCTTGCAATAATTTCCTCTACACTCTTGTCTGCTCCCTGAGTCATCTTGATGAACTGTCCGACAACCACACCAACAATATTGTCAAGTTTTCCACTCAACTTAAGCTGTGTAAGCATTCTGTCCAAACTATAGTTGCTCTCTCCTGTATCCTCAATGAATAGGATTGCCTGCTTTGTGTTCAAATCGTAGGCCGTACCGCCAAGACTGTAGATCAAAGATAGGTTTCCTCCTACAAGTCTACCCTCTGCGATTCCCTCTTTACAGTTTTTATTTGTTGCGATCTGCATTCCATCTGCCTCTCCGAACAAAGCCTTACGCAAACTCTCTGAAGTAGTGGCATTTGAAAGGTTCTGAGCCATACCTCCGTGGATAGTCTCAACTCCAAGATTATTGACAGCCACATGAAGAGCAGTGACGTCACTATAACCTACGATCCACTTCGGACGTTCAGTCAAAGCCTCCAAGTCAATGAAAGGAAGAGTCATGGCAGCTCCATATCCACCGCGAGCAGCGATCAACGCCTTGACAGTAGGATTGTCGATCAACTTCTGAGTGCCGTCGACTCTATCAGCCAAGGTACCCGCATATCTGCCGTCGACCTTGTAAAGATTGTCCGCCTCAACCACATTCAAACCCCAACTTTTGATAGTGGCGATTCCTGCCTCCATCTCAGACTTGGAAACAGCATTCGACAATGCAAAGATCGCAACTGTGTCGCCTTTCTTCAAGAATGGAGCACGGATATCTTCAGTGATCTCTTTCTGGTTGGAAAGAACTGTAGAATAATACTCTTTATTGTATATGTTAGTATATTCATTGGTGATATATTCGTTAATGATATCATCCCCGCACGAGGACATCACCACCAAACCTCCGCAAACTGCAAAAATTTTTGACAGAAACCTCATAAGTCAAATCAAGTTTAATTCGGTCTACAAAGTTACTATTTTTTTACATTGTTACGGGGCAAAAACATCTATATTTGTGTCGGCAAGCATTTGAAAATAGGCAAACGTTAAAAATTATCCCGTTTTTATTATATTTGCAAGGTTAAAATTAATTACAAATGAAAAAAGATAAATCCATAAACTATTTGGTTTTTGTCCTGCTGACTCATCTGTCAGCTCTAATAGCATTTGCCATTATCAGAGGCATACAACTTTCCTACTGTTCTCTTTCCATCAAAGACAGTACAAAATTTTCCGAAATACTGGAATGTTTCGTCCGTGGTGCTGTTTATGACAATCACTGTTCATTGATTGCTCTAATCCCAGTAACACTTGTACTTGGCATCCAAAGCATCATCGGCAAGGAAAACAAGATCGCATCCAAAATAGGTTTGTGGATCACAACAATACTCTACTTCATAGAGTTGGCGGTATGTTGCGGTAACATTGTCTACGTAAAATACCAATTCTCCAACATGACCCTTGAAAACGTCAAGTCGTTGGGTATGGGTACTGAGGTTTTGGACATGATCACTACTGGTCCGTACTTGATCGCCTTCCTACTATCTTTGATTTTCTGCGTAGGTTTCTGCTTCCTAGTATTCTTCCTATACAAGAAGTTTGTAAAGGAGAACATGCAGAACCGTATCATTAACATCGTGATATTCGTAGTGCTTGGTCTATTGATGTTTGCCGGAATCCGTGGTAAGATCTCTTACAAGGAGAAGCACATCAGACCATACCAGAAGGTATTCGGAAAACCTCTTGATACTTCATTTGCAGAGTATAGCAACCAGCTAATCCTTAATATCTCTGCAATGAACGACATCTTCTTCCTTGAGAAATGTACTGAGCAGGCTGCAAAGGGAAATGACGTTTTCAACTATATGCCTGATAAAGAAGCTGACAAAATAGCGTTCAGATATCATAACTATCCACACGAAGCAGATGCTAACAGCATCAAGAAGAAAGATCACATCTTCCTTGTATTGATGGAGGGAATGAGTGCCAAGGTGATGAAGACATTCGGATATCCGAAGACAATCACTCCATTCCTTGATTCTATCTACTATAAATCACTTTCTTATAGCGACTTTTACAGTGCCGGAGTGATCACACAGAAGGGTATGTGCGCGACATTCAGTAGCTGTCCTACATTCGTTCACTTCCATTCAATGAAGAATATCCCTAAATCAAGAAGTGTGGTGTCGACAGTATTCAAGAGTTTGGGATACACAACTCAGATGTTCATTCCTCATGGTCCTAATTTCGACAATGTATACGGATTCTTCGCAGCTCATCCATTTGAATACAGATACTGCCTTGACGATTATCCGAGAGAATACATATTCCACGGTTGGGGCGCTACTGACGAATATCTTTACAATTTCGCAATCAACAAGACAGACTCTTTGATCAAAAATGGCGTAGAGAAGACATTCAGCGTAGTATACGGATGTTCTAACCACCCACCTTACTCAATTCCAAAAGAGTACTACTTGAAGGGATTCTCAGAGGAGGAGGCTGCTATCTACTATGCAGATGCTCAGCTTGGAATGCTATACAATAAAGTAAGAAGCACTGAATGGGGTAAGAATGCATTGTTCATATTCGTTGCCGACCACGGCAGAAACTATGTTCACAACCTTTTGGCAAGCTGCCACATTCCGCTTATCATCAACCATCCTGAGGTCGAGCCTAGAGTTGACAACACGCTAGGAGTTCAGTATGACGTGATCCCTACTACACTATCTCTTATCGGAGCTGAATACAAAGACTATGTAGGCTACGGTATCGACTTAGCAAGATCTAAACGAGACACTGTATTCTTCGCTCATGGCGACAAGTATTGCTTGAGAACTAAAGGCAAGGTTTATCTTTACTCTCCAGACTCTGATCACTCTGAAATCTGGTGCGATGCCGAAGGTTCTGACTTCGAAGGTTGCGGAAGCGAAGATGCCAAGTTCAAGAAATTGATGAAAGCACACCTTCAGGCAGGTGTTAAGTTTGCTACAACAAAATAAAAACAATGATAGTTTGGTTGTTAGCCAAACTATCATATAAACAAAAAGGCTGAGTTTCGTTCTTGAAACTCAGCCTTTTAATCTATTTGATCTTAATCAGTCTTATTAACATTTCAAATAATGGTAAGCGTCCAATTTGATTGATTTTTTCAGATTGGACGCTTACTATTTAGTCCGGATTTATTGATGACATCAACAGCAATATGAAAAACACAGATGGTATGGTCAGATAACAGGCGAAACAACCTGTTATGAGCGTGAATTTGAAAACACTTTTCTCTCTAAACAATAAATATGTCATAAGTATTGCAACCCCGATGATTGTGATTCCCATCACAAAAACCGTTAGAATTAGAAATGCGTCTGCTACAACGCAGAAGAAAAGAACACAAATACCGAGAAACTGAAATAATGAATCTGATTTCTCAATATAACAACACAAAGCTACTGTGGGAATCAAGGGCAATAACAGTCCAGCAAACGCAGAACCCACTATCGTCATTCCCGATTGGAACAATAGGACACAACACAGAATGCCAATAAGCAGATGGCACACGACGGGAATTCTGTGCTTTTTTATTATTGATGAGTAACAGCCTAAAGGAAGCATCAAATCTATTGTAAACGTCTAATTTATTAATTATATCTGCAAATATAGTCTAAAAACGCTATAAAACAATAAAATCAGCCCGAAGGCTGATTCTAAACCATTCTAAATCTCATTGATTCTGTCTGGTGTCAGTTTTTCGTAGTCTCCATAGTCATTGGTTAAGGCCTCCAAGACCTTGACGAAATAGTCCTTTGGAGACACGCCGTTTAACTTGCATGTCTCCACCAAAGTGTAAAATCTTGCGGCTATCATCACCCCTTCCTCGCTGGTGAATCCCTTGCAGGCGCTGTCGCCTTTATCCGTTTCTGCGGACTTTAGCAACTGCGCCTCTTTTATCATTTTCTCGTCTTCTGTCAACGCCTTTTTCATTATATAAAAATAATAAAAAAGACGGGTATATGCAAGTTTGCTTACTGATAATCAGTGTTGTAATTATATTTTTATTTCCCTTCTTGCCGTGCATTCCATAAGTGCCTGTAACTTGGAAAGACTGAGCAGATAAGTTGTTTTCCCTTCCTCTGAAGGCTTCGGAACCAGAAATTGGAATCCGTGCTCATAGGCCTTCATAAACACCGTGTAGGAGTGGTTTTCGTATCTGACCAGCTTGACCTTGTCACGCTTCTTCGACATGGTTATAAACACGTCGCCGTTATAAGGGTCACGGCCGAGCATCTCCCGTATGGTGTTGCAGAGGCGGAAGTGACCGAGACGCATGTCGGTGATACCCTCTACGTAAAAGTACCTGTAGTCCGGATTGAGGTTCAGCATAACACGGCAATTTTATCGATCAGATTTCTCAGTTCAGATAGGCAGATGGACTCATGCCTTAGATTCAAACCGTTTGGCAGCACAAGGTCTGCCTTGATTGAAATTTCAGTCCGTGCCGGTGCTGGTGTTTGCTCATGCTCAACAATTTCAACAGGAACCAGTTTGGGTTTCGCCTGCAACGTAAGCCAGTCGACATATTCCACTATCGGCACACCCGACTGTTTGCAGATTTTGGAGATGGTCACTCCTTCCTTTCCCTTGTTCGCCTCATACGTGTCACGTATTTGGCACATTTTCTTTTCGCTTGCCATATTTTCTAAATTTTATGTTCGCGACAAAGATAAGGGGCAAGTCGAGTTTCAAATTGGATGCTTACATTTCATTTTCACTATGGATATGATGTATTGCAAAGAGGTCGCTGAGGTTATTTTCAAGCAGTTGTTCTTCTCTATCGACAAATGGGTTTTCTTCTCGTGGGGTATGCGCGTGCAGGCGTGCTGCTACTTTGACGGGATGCCTACACTTAAAATGCTCGTTTCGGGCGCCGTCCACAAGGGTTGGGTATATATCTCTCTTAATGAGGGCAGCGACTCTTACGAGGTGCGTCTTCTTGACAATGAAGAGAAAACGGTGCTGCAGACGCATACCGACATCTTCTGTGACAATTTGGGCTCTTTCGTTGACTCGCTAGTTGAACGCCCCTCAAACCTTTCTGATGACGAGTACAAGGCGCTCGCAGACGCTGACACTCAAGCCAAATTAGCCGAGGAAATGGCTGTTTTCAATGGGGAGGACTGATAAGTCCCCCATTTATGCCCCAAGTGCCATGCTTGGGGATTTTTCTCCTAGGCTCTACCGAGCCCGTGCCTAACCTTTCTTGTTTACCAGTATTTGTATTCTATGATTTTTCCTCCTGTTAGCACTTCACCTTCTCCAGATAAATAATACTCTTCAATACGATTGTTGTTTGAGTCGTATTTGTAGGTGTATTTACTCCTCCTACAGCCGTCTGATCCATACCAATACTCTTCAATAAGATTGTTGTTTGAGTCGTATTTCTTGATCTCTTTTCTATTCAAACTACCTTCTGGAGAATATTCGCACCATTCAATCTCGTTGTTGTTTGAGTCGTATTTGTAGGTATATTTCCAATACAAATTTCCGTCTGAGTCGTACCAGCAATATTCAGTCTTATTGTTGTTTGAGTCGTATTTGAAGATTGCTTTGCCATCCAAACTGCCGTCTGAATTGTACACGCAAGATTCAGTCTTATTGTTGTTTGAGTCGTATTTGAATTTGTATTTTGTCTTGTTTCCATCTTCAGCTTCTGTCCTGTACCCATCTTTATTATAAGTAATAGATTGTCTTACAGCCTCTTTATGTAATGTTCCAAACGAAATCTTGCAATCATATTCTATAACTTCCTGAATATTTCCGTGATATCCGTCTTTTTCTAGATCTGTTTCAGATTTAGCATTGTTAGAGATACAACTTATGAATAATGCTATAAATGCTATAGATGCTATAATAATCCTCGTTTGTTTTTTTATATGTAGTTTGTCCATAGTATTTCGTTGTAGATTTGAATTTTTGATAAAGGTAATATAATCTAAATTTTCATCAAATCTTCTGCCTCTTTTATTGCATCTATGTCCCTAACTTCCTCTCGTTTAGACGGTGGGGCGGTGCCTCGGAACTGCTTCCCTCTCTCTTTCTTGTTTTATACTCTTTCCCGTTGTTTATCAGTATCTTTGTAGTGTAAAAATAATGTTTCTTTTATGGCTAAATTGAATATCAAAGTGTCCCAACCTATGCTGAAGGTTGTCCGTGAGGTTTGTGAGAAGATGGCTTGTGTCGACTCTGTTTCTATTATGACGGTTTCGGAAAGATCCTACCAGATGCAGGTTTGCCCTATCGGTTTGTGGAACGAGTGCGACGAGTCCGATTTGTGCAGCGATGGCAATTACAGGTTCTTCCAAGTCATCTATGCGGATGACTGTTTCGCCCCTCCTCGCAATATTTCCACTCCAGAGCTCGTTTATATGTTCAATCAAAAAAAGGTCTCTGATTTGGATGGTCTTAAAGAGTTGCTTAAAGATATGATACAGATTTAATCTTTCCCCATACTCTTGCTCTGGGGATTTTTGTCCCTTGCTCTACCGAGCCGTGCCTAACCTTTTGGGATCTTCCACTTTTTCCTTTTATGCAAAAGGATCAAACGCAGTTCCTTTTAAGAAATCTTTTGCGTATTCAATAGCTTCTGCGAGAAGTTGGTCGTCTCCATTCTCTTCGGCTTCTTGAATGTCACGCAGTAACCATAAAATAGTTCTTATGTCATACTCGCTGTGATACTCGTCAAGAGCCATTTTGATTTTTGCGACTGTTTCTGGGTTTATAGAATTGTTCTCCATATTATGATAATTTAATGTCTGCCTGCTGGACCAAGTGCTGTGTACAAAAGGTTGATTCCTTCAATATCGTCAATTTGCTTGGCTAATGCTTCTGCTTCATCATATAGATCATCATCCTCTGAATCATTGTAAGCATTTGAGTTGAAGAACTGAAGCATTTTGTTAATCAACATTTTTGTTTGCGATGCAATGTCTGCTGCTTTATCCTTTGTTACAAAGTGATGAAGGTACGGAATGACATACATATCATTATACACTGCTTCAAAGTAAGAAGCAAAGATCTCTTCATGTTTTTCAAAAGATGAAGGAACTTCAAAATCGTCCAGCTGCTTGAAGAAAGGAGCAAAGTCAATATTCTTCTTTGATTCGAGAATTGTGCGTATATGAGCAAGGATATCCTTCAACTTATTCTGCTGATCTGTCGGAAAATAATCTTGTGAACTTTCCATAAGTTCTTCAAGCTCAGTGTCACCGAATGAATGAAAATAACTAATGGGATAGTAAATCAGAGAAAGTGCATGGTCGCTTAGTTTCATAGTCTTTGATATTTTGATTTTTGTGCAGTAAAATTATACATTTTCTTATCCTTATGCAAGCTAATTATGACATTTCCCCTATAAAAAGAAAGGGGTGTAGGCTCTTGCTCTGGGGAATTTTACCCTTTGCTCTACCGAGCTGTACCTAACTGAAAAAGGGCGACCTTCCTAAGATCTCCCTTTCCTCTTATTTGTCCTCTTGTAGAATCTCTCTTATCAGTTCGTTTAAAATCTTCAACTTGGCACTTAATTTGTCGAAGTCACAAATGTCTCCTGGAAAAACTTCCTCTGAGTCCACCACACCTATGGTCATGTGTTCGCCTTTCCCGAATCGTTCCGGCTTGCGGATCTTGACTCCTGCTTCGGCAAATTTCTGCATCAGTTTTAAATGGTATTTCTTTCTGAGCGTAGATTCGTTGCCTGGCTGTTTGCAGTTGAGCTTCACACATAGTTTTGAATTTTCAAACTGTAGGTAAATTAGTGCCTCTTGATTGCCTTGCCATATTGTCCACAATCCCATAAATCCGTTTGACTTGTTGTCCACATATCCCCATTCGTCTACGAAATCAATGGTTTTCTCTAACTGTTTGAAGAATCCTTGCCAAACGTACCCTCCCTTCCATTGGCTTACAGGTAGTGTCTGGTATGCGTTGGTCTTGTCCTCTATAGACTGAAGGTGTGCCCTGTAGTCCCTAACTATGGGATGTTCTCCTGTATAGCTGTTGAACACATCTAGCAACTGCCCTCTGTAGATGGTGTCATAGCCTTCTTCTTCGATAAACTCCTCCAGGCTTCTAGGTTCGTTCTCTATCTTGACATAGGCAAATCTAAGATTCTCCATCTTGTCCTTGTAGTCTTTTTCCACAATCTCCTTATATCTGCGTAATTGGTTGTCATGGACGGTTGTGCCTGTCTTGTCCTCTATCACAAGAAGGGTGTCGTCGTTGACTTCTGCCCATATATCTATGTTCTTCATCTGTCGTCCGACATTCACTTTATGAATGTCGTCGGCTGGTATATGTGTCATCAGTGACATGAATCGCTTGCCTAACTGACACATTTCTTTGTCCGAACTTAGATATGCGTCATCCGACCATTGCAAGAGCCATGCGAACATGGCATCCTGGCTTAACTCCGATGTGGCGAAACTGAAAAGATTGGGTGCGTTGTATTCTTTCATCTGTATATGGTTTTGAATTTTTCCACAAATTTAGGAACATGATGTGCAACAATCTAGCATACTTTCACCTTTTTTATCATTTTTGAGCGTGGGGTGGAGCCTCCTTTCTTCTTCCCTCTCTCTTGCTCATTTTCTCCCATATCTTCCTATTTATCAGTATCTTTGTAGTATTGGAAATGAGTAATAATTAGTTCTTTTTTATATGAAAAACAAAGAGTATTCTTCTTATGTGGATGGGAATTTCAATCCAGAGTCGCACAACAAAATGTTACTTTCGGATATGCTGAAACAGTGCGACACTATCGCTAAGGCTTACGAGTCTATCGCTTCTCTTTACTCCATGGCTGTTTTGGAGTCGTCCGCTGATGTGTGTGGCGATAGAATCCTTAAAGCCTTTTATGACTTCCTTCCCGTTGTCAATGAGGTGAGAGAGCAGATTGAAAGTGATTTGGACTAATATTTAATTCTTTATGATATGAGCAGAGTAGAGGAACAAGCAAAGAATTTTGCTAATCTATGCAAAGGTAATCCCGTAAGTACAATTATGAAGGGGTTGAGAGTCGTTAATCCGGCTATATTGGAAACGCTTAAAACTAAATTAGGCACTTCCGATCTGAACGAAATAGCCATTCGATTATCTATGGGTTGTTAAGTTTGTTAATGGATTCCTCAGGATTTGGCTCCTAGGGGATTTTCTCCCTTCGCTATCGCTCCTGTTCCTAACTTTTTCATATCTTCGCTCATATTCCCGACTGTCCTTCTTGGGCTTCTGCAAATTATTGTCGGGTGGCAGGGTTCTCATTTTGGGAATCCTGCCTTTGTTGTTTATCCGTGTTCGCAAAAATTGATCATTAAGAGGGCGGGGTGGTGTCCTGTGCCTTTATCCTTCTCTCTTACCTTATTCCTTATATAACTTCCTATTTATCAGTATATTTATATTGTAAAAATAACAAATAAAGTTACGATATGATACAGTTAGAAAATTATTTCATGTATGTCTCTGGCGAAGACTTATATGAAAGAACGGGAAAGGAATTGAAGGTTGACCTTTCCAAGTTCAGCTCTTTTGCGGATTTATATGAGTTCTGCAATGACTTGTTTCAATTCTCTGGTCTTGATGAGAGTCTTGTGTTCACTGCCGTGGATTGTCCGTTTGTGATCTTCCCTGAATTTGACAGGTTTCTCAATCCTAACGAGGTGCGGAAATTCTTCTCTTTCCGTGACATGGCGAAGTCGGAACAGGAGTTCTATCTGATGATGAATGGAGTTCCCTCAGATTTGGCTGGACGTGCAGTCTGTGTCGGTTCTGAATCGGATTATGAGAACTATATCCATGAGTATTATTATGAGAATTTTGGGTTGGACAAAATTCCATATATCGTGACCGACACTATTGATTGGGATGATGTTTACTATGAGCATGAGGAGGAGAACCTGTTGAAGAAGATTATGCTTTACAATGGTTCTTTTGCATGGATTGAGTAATTATTCGTTATACGTTTAATGTTTTTTGATATGGCAAGAATTATGCTTTTGTTAGGTTTGGTCTTGCTTGCTCTTTCCTCTGTCATAATGGAGGATAATGAGCAGGAAAGTTCTCCCCTTGTGCCTCATTCCTCTGGCAAGAAGGTTGATCTTAATGCAGACAACTGGCTGATACATTCGGAACAGATGGCTAAGATTCGCTATGAGGTAACTCCTGAGATTGGCGAATCGTGTGTGCTTGAATACTGATTTGTTTTATGTACTGTTACTATAATTAGACGGGCAGTGGTGTTGCGAAGCAGCACTGCCTTTATATATCTAGTAAACATCCAACTAGATATTTTTTCGAAGTTGGATGTTTACGCATTTTTAAATATCGCAATTCCATTATTTTGATTTAGTCTTTATAATCATGATTTAAATACCATATAAAACTATGATTTTATATAATAAAGTTATTATTTTATTTATAAACAATGATTCTATATCGAGATTTGTTCCTAAAACTAGTGTTTGCTCGATTATTTATGATCACTATAGTTAATCTCTAAACAATCTAACACTTCATTGCATTCAATCTTCTGAAAATCGTACATTTTACTATCTTCATAAAACGAAAGATTTTTTTCATAGTTTCTATAGATAAAAACATGATCTTCAATGTTTGTTTTCCCAAAACTAAAGAACTCTGTTTCGCTCCCCATAGGTAACCATTTATCTAATACAATTCGAAGACACATGGCATTTTTATCAAAACTTGCATGCCATTTATCTGAATTAAAAATAGTATCTAATCCTGCTACATATACATGACTATAGGTGCTATCTCTACATAAAATTAAATAATGAAGAATATCATCTTTTGTATCATAATAGTTCACATAGATACCTGCCAAGTCTATATCTGGCTTATATTCTATACATGAACTACAGAATAACAACATAGTAGAAATAATAAACGATTTCTTATTTCTTTTATTTTTTATACCTATTTTCATCGAAGATTATATCAAATGAGAGTTCTTGATTTATACTTGACATTTTTTTGTATGGAGGATTTCCCGCCCTATCTATATCATCTGCCATATGAAAAAACAAAGAATAACAACCTGTTGTATTTTTTAAAACAACTCTTATCCTACATTTCTTATCCGTAGGAAAGAAATATCCAACAGATCCACCAACAAAAAGTTGTGTAAACATCTATTCTCCAATTTGCATCCTCATCTTTCTGATAAGCTGATCCTTGCTCATTTCTAGAGAGAAATAAATCGACTTCTTTCCATGTTGTGCCAGACTTAGGGCTAAAGATGTAGCCAATCTTCTTTTGTTAATACATTGAAATCTTCTTTCATATAATAAATCACCATTCTTTTGGTTTATTTTGGATTTATTTCTTTAATCCAAGTTTGATGCTCATTATACCACTTTTCGCTTGATTTACCTAGTTTTGCCGTTTGTCTTGGGTGTGCAAGACAGATAACTTGGTATATCTTCTTGTTTATGGTCACTTGCTTTTCTTCTCCATAATGACATATATCTGAGAGTTTATTTATGGATTTGTCAAAGTGGTTTAGAAAATATTTAATTGGCTCATCACCAAGTAAAATAATTTTTTGCGCTCCAGAGGATTCCAGTTCTTTAACTATTTCCTCAACTCTTTGTTCATTTGCAATAGGTTTTGGGACAGGAGGAAAATCGTAAGGAATACTTACATATCCATCGTATTTCTTTTTTAAAGCCTCTTCTTGTGATGGATTCTTTCGGGATTCTGGGAGAAGGTCACACAACCATACATCTTCACGACTCAATCCCAATGGATGTATATAGTTGTCATCCAAACATTTTCCCGAAGGCCCATTGAATGATTGATCAGCTGGTTCCAAATGACCATATTTTGAATCGAGATTGATTCTTTCTATCACATTCTTCACATACTCAATATCTCCACGCCAGAATATTTCAGGCTCACTTGCTACAGCCATCGCTCGGATACGTATTTTCCCGTCAGGCCCAATCCATTTTACATGAACTGCACTTGCATAGACTCCCAAAATAAACAACTGTTTTGTTTGTCCATTGTCTATTTGTCTTACAGGAATTATTGGTTGACCAAATGGAAATGAATAATTGATATTTTTAGATCCTTTTTCTTCAAAGAATTCAACCCAATAAGGATTCTCCTTGTCAAATAATTCTTTTTGTTCCTTTGTAAGTTTGCTAGGATAGTCCCCAAACAAATGATAGACAGTCTTCTTGTCAAAAGTGAACATATATTCGCCAATATATTCTACATGATCCACCCACCAAACTTTGTCTGTCTTTTCGTGTTTGTATAGACGGTATTCTTTTTTGTAGTCTTCTTCTGTTAATTCAATCATTGTTTTTGTTATTTTATAGTTTTGACACAAAGATATAATTAAGGTGTGCCATATTGAGGGTAAACATCCAATATGGAATTTTTCAAGATGGATGCTTACATTTCTTCATTAAACAAAAAGCCAGCACATCCTCTTACCATAATTAACCTATAGATTATTCGTTGATCAAAGTGAAGTGCCCGACATACTTCTTACGGATCTCCTCAATCCAGATCTCATACCAGTAATCGGTAGTCGGCATTCTGTGACCGTTATATGTTCCGTCCCAAGATTCACTACCCTTGATCTCTGTAAGCTTCTTACCGAAACGATCATAGATTGTAACTCTTGCATCCGGATAAGCCTCCGCAATGACCTCCGAGATAAATGCATCGTTATCTCCATCACCGTTAGGAGTGACCACAGTAGGAATCTCAAAGCTTGGAGCCTCAGTTACGAACTCATACTCGCTCATACATCCGTTCTTATCCTTGATAATAGCTGTATGATGTCCGTATGTCACATAAGCAACCTCTTCGTCAGTGTAGTCGTTAGCATCGATCTTATACTCGTATGGAGCTTCTCCATAGCTTGTATTAGGAACGATCTCTACATTATGGTAGTCAACCTTAACCACAGTATCGATGATAGGAGCACCTGCGATAGTGATCTCTATATCATCAACTACTGACGGACAAGCCTCAGATGTAAGCTTAACTGTGTACTTATATGTGCCTACCTTCCTCTCATTGAATCTTAGCACACTACTGTTAGACACCAGAGTATCCTGATTGCTGTCTCTCCACTCATAACCCAGAACGACACCAGAAAGAACATTCACACCGAACTTCAATGTTCCATTGCTATTCTCACATATTGTGGTATCATTAGTTGTAATCTTGAAATCAATTGGCTGCGAAACCTTAACAGATATATTCTCCTTGATCTTACAACCTCCATTCTGGCTGATTGTGAACGAGTATGTCTCATTCTCAGTTGGTGCGATAACTGCAGTGATACCTGTGCTTGTCAATGTTGGGCTTGGCTCCCACTCTACATTTGCTGTTGTAGGAGTAAGCGACTCAAGACCGATCTCTTCTGTCTCCCCTGCACAAACAGGATTTACTTCCTTGATTGTATAAGTCGGACGAGGCAACACTGTCAATGTACCGAATGATCCATTCGCCTTACAACCTCTGTTTGTTGCTTCGTAAGTGTAGACTCCAGACTCAGCTGCAGTAACCTTCTTCAAAACGAGTGTAGCATCAGTGCCTATCTCGGTATTGTCCTTCCTCCAAACAATACTTGGCGACTCAAGCCCTGCAGTAATATCAAGAGCAAGTGTTATGTTCTCACCTTCACATAGAGTAGAATCGAACACTGCAGTTCTGTCGACAATAGGATTAGGTGCGATTTCAACCTCGAAGCTTGTCTCACAACCGTTTTCGTATGTCAACTTATAGACACCACCCTTCTTTATGATAGTGTTTCCTGTAGTACCGTCGGCCCAAACGAAATTAGATCCCGCAACATTTGCAACGATAGTGACATCGCCACCACAACTGTGGAACTTGGCTCCGTCGGCAGTTGCGTTCATCACAAGAGGAGAATTCTCATTATCTGCCTCTGAGATTTCGATCTTACCGTCGATCTTACCACTGCTGATCACAACATCTTTCTCATAAGTCTTCTTACATATTCCATCAGTAATAGTCACTGAGAATGTAGTGTTCTTTCTGATCGGATCACTTACGAACTCACCCTCTACAACTGAATTGTTAGGCTTGTTCCAAGTGTATCGTGGAATAGAATCGTAGACTTCAGCATCAGGAAGATCCACCTTCAACTCAACAGCTGTATTCGGACAAACTGAATCATTTCCTAGGATCTGTGGAGTACCAAGGCTATGGATCTCAATCTTGATTGGAGCCTTAACGGAAATACACTCCTTTGTATTTGGCTCTACACCGACCTTGAATCCTCCCTCAACACGATATGTTCCTGTCTTAGTCACCAACTCATCCTGAGCCATTGTGCCTCCGAATGCAGTATAGAATGTTGTGAACTCAACCTTCTTGCTTATATCCGACCACAATCCGTTGATATCGATTGGCTCACCACAAGAAGAACTGTCTCGAGTGACAAGCTTTGGATTAGAAAAGATGTGGACCTCGACTGCATTAGCGCTACTTCTTCCACTTCCATTCTCCTGAGCAACATAGTATTTCCTGATTGTCTCCACCTCATTTGGATCAACTGATACATTGATTGCAGGAGCGCTTGACAATATAGCAGCTGCAGGATTCTTCTTTGGATCATCATCAAACCAGACCAATGTGTAGCTGGCATCAGTAGTCTGTACAAACTGAGTGATTGGATCCGGAGTATCACCCTCACAGTAGTAAGCGATTGTAGTTGTCGGGATCGGAGTCTTAGTGATGATCACAGATACCTCCTGCAATGCACTCTCACAACCGTTCTTGCTTACCTGCTTAACCTTATATGTAAGTTCTGTATCTTCAGTCACAGCAGCTGGCGACGGTGCTGTCTCTCCCAATTCTGTTCCATCCACGTCGTACCAGATAAGCTTGTTTGTGTTCATTGTCGGAACGACGGCAGTTGGATCCTGCTCTGTCAAAGTAGGGAACTTGCCACCTCTTAGATCCGACAAAGTATAATGGATGGCATGGTCTGGCATTACAGCTGGAACAAACTCCACATTTACCTGGATCGATGCCTTCACTGATCCTACACATGTATGACCCCTTGCAATCTCATATACAGGCTCAACCGAATAGTCGTACATTCTCGTGCTAGTGACATTTGTCTCAGGGATCAATTCTGTTGTTGGCTGATCCTTCAAATACCAGTTAAGAGATGTCGGAGTCTTGCATGTCGCACAAGAAGCATCAACAGTTGCACTCAATTTTACTGCAGGATCACCTGCACAATAATTGATCTCAGCATCCTGTAACTTAGCAACCTCAACTACAGTCACCGTGAATGAAGACTTCTCACTGACTGCACCAACATCATTCTTCTGAGCTAAAGTGAATACCTTTTCGGCCGCCTCTGTAGAAGAGTATGGATCAGGTGCACTCATCTCATCACCATTCTCGTCGTACCAGATTATTGTATTGTTACCGTCAGGCTGTACTAGAGTTGTAACATCGATTGTCTCTCCTACACAAATAGTTGTGTCGTTAGCGTTAACCTTCTGGCTGCTTGTGACAACAACACTTACCGGCACAGGAGCGCCTATACATCCTTCTGGTGATTTCTCACGTACATAGTATGTCACCTTACCTTCAGTGCTCAAGTCGACAAAGATTGGAGCCTTGACTGAATCCTTGACTGCGGCAGTCTCATCTTTATACCAAACAACATAATTATCTCTACCAGAAGCAGAAGCCATATTTGTGATGTTCTCGTTAACACCTTCCTTAAGCGGCAACTCCTTCTCCGGCTTTACTGTTGGTTCAGAAGGAACATCATTGATCATTACCTCCCATTCATTCAACTTACCTTTACAACCCGTATTCTCATCGGTAAGCACATAGAAATAGCTAGTACGGACATCCTCTGCTGGAATATCCTCTGCAGCTACAGAAATTGTCTTATTCTTATCTCCGAACCACTCGATTGTATAACCGTCGACCGAAACATCTCCAAGTTTCAAATCTTCATTCCTACATATTGCCTCTTCTTTTACTTTCTCAGTCGGCAACGCATTTACAGTCAAATCCACAGATGATGACGATGTTATCGCACTAGATGCCGGACAACTAGGATCCGTGATTGTGACTTTGTATTCACCGGCCTTCTTTGCAATGAAAGAATCTACAGATGAAGCCTTACCAAGGCTCTTACCGTCTAGTAGGAATTCATACTCGTATTTTGAACTCTTTGGCGAACCTACAGCCTTAATAACTGTTGAATCACCTTCACAGATTGTCACGTCCTTAATTGAGATCTCAGCAGACTGGACTCCCTCACAATCATCAACACAATTGCTGACTGCCTGAGCGCGAATCTCATCACTTGAATGACCAGCCAACGAAACGTATGCCTCATTGATAATCAACTCATTGCATGAAACGACTTCTCCTGTCCAAGATACAGAATATTTCTTACCAAACGGAATAGGTTTGTTATTTCCATGCTCAAACTTCCATACGATTGAATCACCCTGAACAACACCACCGTCTTCTACCGAGACAACCTTGATTTCAGCAGGAATCTTATCGACGATATCCAAGTCGTAAGCCACATCCGTATGGATATGGATATTTGAATACTCATGGTTACCATATCCGACACCTTGGAATCCGAACATACCAGTCTTTACTGTAATACCCTCTGCTGTGAATCCGGCAGATGCCGATGTATCCTTACCAAACCATACCTGAAGGATATCGTCCTGTACTTTAACTTTCCATCTTGATGGATTGTTCTTCAATGCACAAGTCGCCGTTTTCACTATCTTTGTTCCATCGTAGCAAGTCACTGCCATACCATTAGATTCATCAAACTTAAATTGGAATCTTATGTCGTCTCTTACAATGAACTCACCCTCCTGATAAGGTACAATCTTTGCATCAAACTCTATATACAGGTTTTCCGACTTAGAAGGCTTGAACATTGCCTTCTGTCCCTGATTGACTGCAAGTACACCATCTTTGATAGAAGCGCCGACGGCAGTCCACTCAGAAGGATGGTCTATAGCATTAGCTGTGACAGAACCATGAGTCTGCTCATAATTGATAGTATAGACAACCTGATCCCCTGTCATTACACTCTCCTTGTCAACCAACTTCTCTAGTGTTGTAGGAACAATTGGTTTAGGCACCTTTGCACAAGTGACAGTAACCTCAGCTGTATCCGACAACGGAGAATCTTTGTCTGCTAGAATCCAAGCGACATTTTGTGTCAACTCATCAGGAGTCTCACACTCGGCTCCTGAAGGGAAGCTTGCCAACGCAGAGTATTCAATTGTACCTTTCTGCTTGATCTGCAAAACCGGAATCTCCCATTTTACACACCAGCGACCATCAGCGATCTGATACTTATCCCAACTTGCCTTATACTCCTCCAAAGGACATTCATTCAAGAATGACTGAAATTCCATTCCCTTTGGCAATGTGTCGATAACAACTACGTTGCGTGCTTCACGACCTGCCATCGGTCCTGTTCCTAGAATACGACGCCATACATAACCATCATACTCCTCAACAAGGATATTCTTAATCAAACTACTTGGCTTTTCACAGATGCTTGGCAAATACTCTGTAATCTCCTGCTCGACAGACTGTCCTGTCAAAGGATCGATTATCTGATGACTTGGAGATATCAAGTGGTAATTTCCATCTTCTGCATCAGCTGCATCAGCATTCCACGACCAGTCGTCCTTATAATCCGGACTACTCCAATCGCTCATATTCAAATAACCTGCCAATCGAAGAGGGAATGTTCCTCCCTTATGAATACGACCAGGTTGCATATAGTTGGAAATATGAGCTGTTGAAGTCACCAACAACGGAGCAAACTGTATGCACAATCTCTGATTCCATCTACCAAAATCATCTGAATTCTCTACGATTGTTTCATGTGTAACAGTAACTTTATCGGTTTCTGTTCTCTTTCCTTCATATATTGAAGTATTCCATTGCCAACCTCTTGCGCAATCTTTTTCACCTGCAAGACAATCAATTCCAGAATCGTACATATAATATGCGATACGGTAGTTTCCATAGTTGATATATGGCTCTATCGCATCACTATATAGTCTAAAACGCAACCACAACTGAGAACCATCCAAATTGTTAGACATAGCGACTGTCACTCTCGGACGACCACCATCTAGCCAACCTGCATCGGATGAGTTTTCAAAAGCAATCTTGTAATTTACGATATTTCCAGGATTGACTTTATCTCTATCAGCTGTCTTCTCAATCTTCAAAGCACGCTTAATGACATCCACACAGCTACGCTGCATAGTCGCAGTAATGAAGTTAGGATATTCATTAGTTGTCCATCCAAGACCATTTGAACATGTGATGTCCGCTGTAGTACAGTATCTACCAAATGCATCTGGTCCGATTCTGCACTCATAAGAAACTTGTCCTATAGTCTTTGCCAAATTTCCCGCCTTTAAATCAAGAGCCGGACCTTCAGAATCATCACTCTTGAATCCTGGGACAGTACCGATATTCCAAGTAACAGTGTGAGATGCTGCATTATAAACACCACCGTCGCTAGCACTTACAAATACAAAATCTCCAGGCACATGCTCTACAATGACCACATTCTTCGCGTCGACAGAACCAAAATTTCTGTAATCAAGCACATACTGGATTTTGTCTCCAGTATAAGCATAAGTTACACTATCTTTGATAGAGCGATAAATCTTCATGTTTGGCTTAGGAGTTGCCATCTGGCTTGGAGCAATATTGTTACCTGTACCTATTGTCATACCCAACCAACGGAAGAATCCATGAAAATAATGAGGAACTGAAGACAAATAGCCATCACCAAAGTCATCACAATCCCACTCAATATTACACTGACGATAAAGAATACCTGCCAAATCCAAGTCCTGAGCTCCAATAGCAGAAGGCATACCTGTAGCCATCTGCCAGTTTAGAGTAAACTCACTCTTCGGAAACGTTCCATCAGGGTTAATATCCCAATGCAAAGTTGAAGGACCTTTATATGAAACTGATGGTCCTCCACCAAACTTTGTACATGCAGCCGAACCATCCCATCCCTGAGGATCATTCATGAACTCTGAAATTCTTTCGCACGACTCCTTCTGATATGTATTGCCACCAGCTTTAACTGTATGAGTCACAGGGTCCCATGTATATTCTGGATTTCCATGCCAAACATAATTCATAGCTGTACGCCATGCACCACGGAAACGACCTCCCTGGTTTCCAGCATCCATAGTAACAACATTATTTTCAGATATCGATGCCTCTTCACCCCAAAATATATTCTTTGCATTCTGACTCATCCAATTGTGTACAATCCAATCCGTAGATGCCTCACAACGACGGTACTGCTCTCTTTCCCATTCGTCACTTTCCTTGACATCCAATTCCAGAATAAGATCATAAAACTCCTTATAATATCCAGAAGCAGCATAGTCGGTGTGCATTTTTACAGGTCCCTTATATTCAGGTTCGTATACAACCCCATTCATTGTGATTGGGTTTGCAGTAGCCCATCCTGTAACCTCTGCCCAAGTCGTACCTCCTTTCAAATATCCGTCAAGACCGACATCTCCAGTAGTACATCTTCTTGGATTCTCTGTCTTGAATCTCTCTTCATATCTAGCGACAAGACCACGAGTGACATCAATCAACTCTTTCTTATAAGAAATCATTTCTCCGTTCGCCGCCTTATGTCCACTGTCATCACCCCACTGACGCCAAGCGATATACAAAGCCATGACAATTTCATTATCACCGTCGGTAGCCGAACAGTCGTTGTTCGCGTCTCCAATGATCAGCTTTCCATATCCTCCTCCCGGTATCGTTGCACCGGTAGCATAACTCTGGGAACCAGGTCGGAATTGATCGTGGATTCTGAACCAAAGACCATCGAACGACTCCTTATCACCCATCACCGCAGCGGCAAGCATAGAGTATCCGTCACCCTCACGACAGTCATAAGGACAACCAATGTTACCAAGGATGTATTGCACGCCATCCCATGAATCTCCCGTGTACTTCCACTCGTTGGCAAAAATCTGATAAGCATCACGTATATCCTGCTCCATCTCTATGTGAACAACACCCTCTGGGTTATCTGTTCCTAGATTCTTAAGCGAATGTGATTTGCCATATTCGTAATGCAAGAACTGTGGAAAAGGGAATGCTGGGTTTCCTGAATTGATATGCACAGGAACCTTTGCATTAGAGAGACTTGCAGACATAGCTATGACAGCAGTCGCTCCATATAATATATTACGCATTATACCTTTCATGCAAATTAAGTTTAATGTGTTACCCTATTATAATACTTCGTATAATTGTGTTATGTTATTGAATTCAAACCACAAAAATCTAAAATTTTCGCCAAATTAACAAATTTTATTACATGTTTCAAGTTTCAAGTTTCAGGTTTAAAGCTTTAAGACTCATATTCCAGGGTTTGAAGGTAAAATCATGCATTTTTTTGCTAATATTTAACAAACTGAATTACATTCAATTATAAACTTTTATTAAAAATAATCGCCAAAACGCTTGCACATATCAAAATTCTCCTATACCTTTGCACTCGCAATTCAGAAATGAATCGCCCAGATGGCGGAATCGGTAGACGCGCTGGTCTCAAACACCAGTGGGGCAACCCATCCCGGTTCGATCCCGGGTCTGGGTACAAAGAGAATCAGAAATGATTCTCTTTTTTTTGTCTATAATTTAACTACCGTTTCCATGGCTAGTATTTCCTAGCCTCACATGAAACCTGAAACCATATTCACAGTTTTCCATTGCAATAATCCAACTCATCCCAATCCGGCCAATGGGCATCTCGAAGTTGTTTCAAGAAAATCCTTGCACACATCTCAGCATCGTCGCCAGCACGGTGATGATTGCCGACCTCTATGTCAAACTCACGACAAACAGCATCTAACGTATTGCTGAAGAAATCATAGTTGTGACGGGCAGCACGAAGAGTACAGAAATATCTCACGTCAGGCGTCGGCAAACAATACATTTCCAACGACTTACGTATGCAAGAAATATCAAATGCCGCATTATGAGCCACAAGAACAGGTGTCTCTTCCAAATATTCCATTATCTCGGCCCACACCTCCGGAAATTCAGGCGCACACTCTGTCTGCTCTGGGCGAATTCCGTGTACCTGAATATTCCAATATGAATAGACATTGCCTTCGGGGCGAACCAACCACGATTTTGTGTCAACTACCTTTCCATCTTTGACAATGCATATTCCGGCTTCACATATAGAAGCTCTTTTTCCTGTCGCTGTCTCAAAATCTATCGCTATAAAATCCAGTCCTTTCATTATTTCTTGTAATAGTGTATAAGTATATCGGCTATATTTCTCATGCTCTCTCTTACCGATTCAGGCTCAAGCACCTCAATCTGGTCTCCTTGCTGCATGACAAGTTGCAGAAACTCGTATGTTGTCTTCACATACATCTCGAAAACGGATGATTTGTCGTCGCTGGAAATCATTTTTTGCGACTCATGGAATGGTAATGTCTCCATATAATTTCTCGCCTCACCGTATGCACGAATCACAACACGCTCTTTCTTCTCCTTACTATGTATGACACCCAGGCATCCGTCGTAAAACTCCTTTGCGTCAAAACTCTTGTTGATCTTGAACGACTTATCAGTAATTTCAGCGTCGACAATACGGTCAAGAGCATAGACACGTATTTCATCTTCACTGGTGTTCAACTCCTTATTTCGTTCAACGTAGTGAAGCGCTCGCACAATCACATACCAACGTCTGTTAGCAACTTTCATGAAGTACGGTTCCACCTCAAACGTCTTGCCTTCGTTGTCTCTAAACTTTTTATAGGTGATCCTCACAACCTTGTTTTCCCTCATCGCCTGCATAAACATGGAGAGCCATGTGTTACCGGAAGGAATCTGCTCGAATTGAACCCTGTTTTCCAACTTCTTGTCGGCAAGAACCTGATTGAGCACAGAGTATGAATCCATCACCCATGTTCTGATGGATTTTCCCTCTTCTAACGAAGAATCGGCAATGTGGTAATAATAACCTGTCTTGCTTTTATCCAGTTCAATATCGATGCCCAAACTGTCGGCAATAGCAGCTCTAAGATTATGGAATGTACGAAGCGGCAATTCCTCTCCATTACCTAGTCCACACCTCTGCCACTTCTCACTTATCTGCTTATAAGTAAGATGCTTATATTGTCGTAGAAGGTCTACGAGCCATACATGTTTAGCTAATTGGTTACCTGCCATAGTCCTATTGGTATTTATATTATCTTGCAAATATAGAAAATAAGGTGTGAAAACAAATGGCACAAGTTTAATGTTTTTTATCTAAAACTAAAACCGCCAGACATCTGTCCGGCGGATTTAATTAGTAGTATGTAGTTTTTTCTGATATTTTTTCATTCACTAAAGTATAAGTTTTCCCAAAAAATAATTCTACTCAAATAATAACTCTAATTTCGCATTCAAAATAAACTCACTTAATACTCATTTCACATACATAAATCCTTTTATCAGTCTTCCTAATCAGTCCTCAAATAATGTGCCCTAACAAATCCTTTTACGTCTCTCCAATTCCCTAAAGAGATAAAATAGCTAAAAACGTCAGTGTGGGAATTGCGCCCAATCGCAACACTGTTGTATTTTTAATCGTTTTTAACAAATTTAGTGTAAATATTAAACGTTTGTTAATAAAACTATATGTCCTTCAGCATATTTGCAAAGCAAATAAGTTAATTTATTAAAAATCAATTGTTTAGGCGAATACTAAAAAATATGTTGTACAAAAGTGTTTTTTATGCACTGCACACTGAAAACCTTAGTGTGCAATAGAGTTACCAATAATTTTACATGGATAATTGACAAAAAAAATCCGCCGAACTTGCGTCCGGCGGATTTTCAATTATGTATCAGTCAGTATGAATTATCTGATGAACAATAGCTCACGATACTTAGGCAATGTCCACATCTCATCGTCAACGATCATCTCAAGCTTGTCGATCTCGTAACGGATCTTGTCGAAGAACGGAACGATTGAGTCGTGGTAAGCAACAGCCTTAGCACGCTCTCCCTCGATCTTGTTAGCAACCTTTCTAGCCTCGATCATCTCGCCTGTCAAAGTCTTGATCTTAGAGATACGCTCTGAAATCTCACGGATAAGATCTGAATCTGTACCTGCAAGCTTCAATGCCTCATCCTTACCGTAAACCTGAGTCATCTTGAATACGTTGTCAAGAAGCAATGACTGGTAGCGTGTTGCAACTGGGATGATGTTGTTGATTGCCATGTCGCCAAGTACACGAGCCTCGATCTGGATCTTCTTTGTATAAGTCTCCCACTTGATCTCGTTTCTTGCCTCAAGCTCTCTCTCTGAGAATACACCTAGGCTCTCGAACATCTTAACAGACTCCTTAGTTGTGTATGCATCGTAGATAACTGGAACTGAAGTCTCGCAGTTCAAACCACGCTTAGCAGCCTCAGCCTTCCACTCATCTGAGTAACCGTTACCGTCGAAACGGATAGCCTTACTCTCCTTGATGTACTGCTTGATAACCTCGAACAATGCCTTGCTCTTGCTTGCACCAGCAGCGATCTTAGAGTCTACTGCAGCCTTGAACTCCTTAAGCTGAGCAGCCATAGCTGAGTTCAATGCGATCATTGCACATGCACAGTTTGCTGATGAACCTACTGCACGGAACTCAAAACGGTTACCTGTGAATGCGAATGGTGAAGTACGGTTACGATCTGTGTTATCGATCAACAACTCAGGGATTGTAGCAACTGCAAGCTTCATCTTCTTCTTTGAATCCATGATGATAGCCTCTTCTGATGTAGCAGCCTCTAGCTTATCAAGAACTGAAGAAATCTGGCTTCCCAAGAATACAGAGATGATTGCTGGCGGTGCCTCGTTTGCTCCTAGACGGTGAGCATTCTGAGCTGTCATTACAGATGCCTTAAGCAATGCGTTGTTCTTGTAAACTGCCATCAATGCGTTAACAACGAATGTGACGAACTGTAGGTTCTCCTCTGGAGTCTTACCTGGAGTGAACAAACCAACGCCTGTGTTTGTACCAAGTGACCAGTTGTTGTGCTTACCTGAACCGTTGATTCCAGCGAATGGCTTCTCGTGAAGAAGTACACGGAAACCGTGCTTACGAGCGATCTTCTCCATGATTGTCATGATAAGAAGGTTCTGGTCGTTAGCGAAGTTTGTCTCATTGAAGATTGGAGCCAACTCAAACTGGTTAGGCGCTACCTCGTTGTGACGAGTCTTCAATGGAATATTGTATTTGTAACCCTCAAACTCAAGATCACGCATGAAAGCCTGAACTCTTGAAGGAATAGCACCGAAGTAGTGGTCGTCAAGCTGCTGGTTCTTTGCTGACTCGTGACCGATCAATGTACGACCTGTCAACAATAGGTCTGGACGTGCTGCGTATAGACCCTCGTCAACCAAGAAGTACTCCTGCTCCCAACCTAGGTAAGAGAATACCTTCTTTACTGAAGCGTCAAAGTAGTGGCAAACATCAACTGCTGCCTTATCTACAGCGCCTAGAGCCTTCAAAAGTGGAGTCTTGTAGTCAAGCTGCTCACCAGTGTATGAGATAAATACTGTAGGGATACAAAGTGTATCGTCTACGATGAATGCTGGTGACGATGGATCCCATGCTGTATATCCACGAGCCTCAAAAGTCGAACGGATACCACCTGATGGGAATGATGATGCATCTGGCTCAGCCTGCGCAAGAAGCTTTCCTGAGAACTCCTCGATAACTGCACCACCAGGCATACCTGCGTACTCAATGAATGAGTCGTGCTTCTCAGCTGTTCCCTCTGTTAGTGGCTGGAACCAGTGTGTATAGTGAGTGGCACCCATTTCCATTGCCCAGCTCTTCATACCTGCAGCAACACCGTTTGCAATTGTACGGTCTAGGGTTTCACCATTGTCGATTGCCTTTGTTAAAATCTTGTAAGTCTCTTTGGAAAGATATTTGATCATCTTTTCTCTGTTGAATACATACTTACCGTAGTATTCTGATGTCATCCCCTCTGGAGATGCAACTGCAAGCGCTTTCTTCTTGAAAGCCTCGCTAACAACTTTGAATCTTAAGTTTGACATAATGATTCGCGTTTTATAATGTTATTACTATTTTTCAAAATTTCCATTGGAAGCAAAATTTCAGCTTTTTCAGCCAAAACCGTCATTTTTTCCTTCCATTGGAAGTGGAAATGACTCTTTTTCCTTCCGACGATGCAAAGTTAAGCAAGAATTTGCTCGATGCTAACTAAAAAATGTTAAAAACGATACTTTTTTTAGGCTAAATTCAAATTGTCACAAAACGCCATTAAATACCTTCAAATTGTAAGGATTGGAATTCCGAACGCTTACAATTTGTTATGAACATTTCAATCACCGTTCATATCACGTTTCATTTTGTCGCTTTTCAACTCAAATTGATTCCATTTTGTCGCATTTTGATAAAAAGAATACGCTTTTTGATTCTTTTTGCGCAAAAACTGACTGTGACATTTTTATTTCCCATTACCTATTACCCATCCCCACGGGACGCCTTCGATGCTTCGCATCTACGTTGACCCGTGGCGGCTATAATGGACAGTCACACCGTCTTACCCGAAACTTGAAACCATCTCTTGCATATCCAACAATAAAATTTTACTTTTGTCCCATTCATATCTAATAACACTAAACAAAAGGATAAAAACACATGAAGAAGATTTTTACTCTTTCGGCCCTTACGCTTTTCTCTATAGCGAATGCGGCCTCTTACATCTCCAACGGTTTCTTTGAGCAGAATGTCGACGGTTGGGCTATGTGGAATGGCGCTGACGACGGTGCTGCCATGGAACGTGAAAGCGGAACTCAGTTCGACGGTGTCGGCTGTATGAAGGTTGTCAATCCTATCAGCGACCCAGACAATCAGTGGAAAGTACAGATCCACACGAATTTCGAAGTTGATGGCCCAGGTCTTCCTGCCGGCGACTACGAGCTTTCGTACTATATCCGTACTCAGAGCGGTACTGGTTCGGTGCGCGTCTCGACTTCAGGAGAAGCTAACTACCAAGCCGACCAGGAGGTGACTGCTTCTTATTCTCAGAAAACACTTAATTTCACATCAGGAGGAGAAGTCGACGGTTTCAATTTTGACCTTGCCCATACAGCCAACACTTATTTCATCGACAATGTGACTTTGACCGCACTGTCACTTGATGTCCCTGAAACAGACAACGGTGAATTCACTAAGGCTTCTGTCGGCATGGATATCAAAGACAAACAGCAAGAGGTGCTTGGTATCGGCGGAGGTATCGTTTACTATCAGGAATGGTTTACTCAGCATCCGAACAGAGAGGCTATCTTCGATACTATCTACAGCGGCCTTGGCCTTTCTGCTTTGCGTATCGGCAACTGGAAGCAGGATATAGACAAGCATAAAGTAAAAGATGAGTTGGATATCTACAACGAGGCCGTAAAACGTCTTGGCAGAGAGAACTTCATCGTTGAGATGTCGTCATGGGCCGCTCCAGGCAATCTAAAGGAAAATGGAGAAGTAGATGGCCCTTACACTTTGAAGAAAGGTTCCGACGGCAACTTCGTTTATAATGAATACGCTGAATGGTGGAAGAAATCATTGGCTAAGTATCAGGAGGAGGGTATCCACCCAGACTATATCTCTATGCAGAACGAGCCTGATATGGAGGCAACTTACGCCGCCACTCTATTCGATGCAACTGAGCATTACAAGGATTATACAGGTAAGGAGTTCGACCGTGCAGGATACGACAAGGCTCTTAAGATCTTCGTTTCTAAGATCAAGGAACTAAACGAAGTGCCAAAGATTCTTGGTCCTGAGGTGCTTGGTATCGGATACGGCAATACTCAGAGATATATGGATGCTCTCGATGCTTCTTTGCTTGACGGTTTGGCTTTCCACTACTACCACAGCGGTGAAGAGACTGCCGACAGATACGCTAAGCCAAACGCATACGTAAATGCTCAGAAGGAGTTGGCTACTAAGTATGGCAACATGCCTCAGTTCATGACTGAAAACTGTGCGATGCGCGCTGAGAAGAGCGGCAACGACGTACACACTGCCTGGATCGTGGCAAACAGTTTCAACTACAACCACGTCGGCTCATATATGTATTGGAACCTATTGTGGGGTACAACTGCAAAAGACGGTTGTATTGCAGTAAACAATCCTTGGGAAGAGAGTCAGTGGAAATCAAGCGAAGGCTTCCAGGTATGTCTTGACTACCATGGTCTACGCCACTTCTCTAAGTTCGTTCCAAAGGGTTACATCTGCGTAGGCAGCACAACTGACAATCCTGACTTAGTTGTCACATCATTCGTGAGCCCAGACGGAGAGAAAGCGACTATCGTTATCATCAATAAGGGTAACAACCACGCCGTTAAGGTCAACTCTCCATTTGAGAACAGCACTGCCCGCCTAACAATGACTGCCACTTCAAAGGATGAGAGAAGTAAGGATTATGGCATCATTGATTTGAACGACGAGATTGAGATGCCAAAGATGAGTATCGCTACAGTGACATTCGAAAACAAGGGTGGCTACGACTGCGTAAAGCAGAGCATTGCCGACAACTCGATCATGGCTTCATTCTCTGACGACAACTTGCAGATTATCGCTGCTGAGTCGGCAGACTCAAATGTTGAGGTTTGGGATGTTACTGGTCGTGTTTGGATGAACAAGGCAATGAGCTTATCGGCTGGTGCCAACACAATCAATATCAACGTGCCTTCAGGCGTTTACTTCATCAAGGTTGTCGCAAACGGCAAACAGTCTGTTGCAAAGTGCATTAAATAATAAGACTATAATTCATACACAAAGAGACGCAATTTTCGTTGCGTCTCTTTTTTGTCCATTTGTTATTATCACCCAAATTAGATACCTTTGTTTTGTCTTTGCGACACATGGTATTCACATATAAGATTTATGCTGTTCAATTCATTAAATTTCCTTCTGTTCTTCCCGACAATCTGCAGTCTCTACTGGTTGTTCAAGAAAGTCGCACCAGAGAAATATTCTGTCGACGGGGGAAACTTGATCCTGTTGATTGGCAGCTACTATTTCTATATGTGTTGGAATCCTACATACGCCCTACTCCTTCTTACAAGCACACTCACTACCTTTTTAGCAGCTCTTGCGATAGATAAGTGTGGCGACGACGTAAAGAGACGCAAACTGATGCTTGGAGCAAGCGTCGTCTTCAATCTTGGAATTCTATTCTTCTTCAAATATTACGGGTTCGCCGCACAGATCGTGTCAGACATCGCAAGCGTCTTCGGCGGCAATATGAAGATTCAGGGCCTTGATGTGCTGCTACCTGTCGGCATATCTTTCTATATTTTTCAGGCACTCGGCTATTCGATCGACGTATACAGAGGCACGACAAAAGCAGAAAGGAATATCTGCACATACGCACTGTTCGTGTCGTTCTTCCCTCAACTTGTGGCTGGTCCGATAGAACGTTCGTCACACCTTCTTCCTCAATTCAAAGAAGATAAGCAATTCGACTATCGACGTACACTCGACGGCTTCAGCATGATGCTTTGGGGATTCTTCCTCAAACTTGCCTTAGCCGACAGATGCGCTTCATACGCCGACGCTATCTATTCCAATCTTGAGATGCACAACGGAGGCTCATACCTGATCGCCGCCATCCTATTTATGCTTCAGATCTACGGTGACTTCGCAGGCTACTCTCTGATCGCCATCGGTTCAGCCAAGATACTTGGTTTTGATCTGATGCAGAATTTCCGTCAACCATATCTTGCATCCTCCATTTCGGAGTTCTGGCATCGTTGGCATATCTCGCTATCCACATGGTTTCGCGACTACGTCTATATTCCGTTGGGAGGCAACCGCACAAGCAAGGCAAGAAACTATCTCAACATTTTCATCACATTCGTAGTGAGCGGATTGTGGCACGGAGCCAACTGGACATACGTGCTTTGGGGCTTAGGACATGGCGCACTGCAAGTGGTGGAGAGAATGTTGGGTTGGCATAGGAAAAGTTTCAAAGGCATATCATGGATGTTGCATTGGGCCGTGACAATGGTGTTGGTCTGCGCCCTATGGATCGTGTTCCGTTGCCAAAATATAGCGGATATATATATGGTATTCGACGGAATTGCCCACAACATCGGCGCACCGTTCGAGAAATACTCCATCTGGATGGCTGTGATGATGGCAGCCGGATTGGTCTGTTTTAAAGATCTCAAGGAGGAAAGAGGTTGGAACATACACTTCCTTTCATCCTACAATTGGTGGGTAAGACATATATCCTACGTAATTATGATTGTCTACATTCTGATCTTCGGAGTGTTGAACAACGACCAGTTTATCTATTTCCAATTCTAACGCCATGAAGAAGTTGATATTTAGCATACTGTTCATTGTATGTGGAGTTGTGGCACTCGACCGTGCCGTAGGATTCTGCTTCTCTCATTTCGTCTACAGTCGTTCAAAAGACGTGGTGTCTCAGAAAGTAAGATATATTGCAGAAGAGATGAACGAGGATATCCTATTGTTCGGCACATCACGTTGCGGTTCACACTACGTGCCCGACATCATCACCGACACGCTTGGAATGACATGTTACAATGCCGGCATCGACGGTTCACAAAACATCTACTCCCACTACTGTGCATTGAACCTATTATTGACTCATCACACACCACGCATCGTCTGTCTGGAGGTGATGCAGTGCGACCTATACAAATATGACGACGATTTTGCCACTTTAGGCTTTTTTGCACCGTTTATCGGGCAGAGCAACGCAACCGACAGCATTATCGGTTTGACAGGCAAATACCGCATATATAAGATGTTCTCATCATACAGATACAATGCTAACGCAGTCAACCTGCTAGGTTCAATGTTGGCACGCGGACATGAATTGAAAAAAGGGTTTTTGCCGAAAGGGAAATCCCCTAAAGATTTCGACCCTATCAGCAACTGTGAGCAGAGGGAGATCGACCAAGATAAACTTGATCTGATTGAAGCGTTTGCAGACAGATGTGCAGAGAAAAACATTCAATTGATATTCACAATATCTCCGTGGTATACGACTCCATATCCAGGCATGTATGAACCGTTGCAACATATTGCACAGAAACATGGCAACATTATCCTAAACAATCATTCACTGTTTGCCGATAGGCCCGACCTATTCTACAACGTGACTCACCTATCGGGCGAAGGTGCAGAGGTCTATACATCAATATTCGCTTCCGAATTGAAATCCAAATTAAGATAAACACGAGTGCTCATTTATACGAAGCATCCATTTTCCTGATCATTCGTGACCATTTCGGTAATTTCTATTGGAGTCAACCAAAACGAAAAAAGCGCGGAATTTTCATTCCACGCTTATTCTTCTGCCTTTCCTTCAAAATTATCTCTTCAAAGCTGGCTCGTCAGACACTGTAAGCTTCTTTCTACCGTGAGCTCTACGTGCAGCAAGTACGCGACGTCCGTTTGGAGTCTCCATTCTTGAACGAAAACCGTGCTTATGTCTTCTCTTTGTGTTCGAAGGTTGATAAGTTCTTTTCATCTTATTTTACTTTTTTAATTATTTTCTAACTTTTTGCTTTTCAATATCCTTGAAAATCGGTTTGCAAAATTATAGTTTTTAGAGGATAAAACAAATATTTTCTGTCTTTTTTTATATATTTGTTCATAACTTAGATGTTGAGATTCAGATTACTCAACGCTTCTTGCATTTTTTCTATTGCCTGGCGTCTGTGCGAAATACTGTTCTTGACCTCATCATCCAACTCTGCAAGCGTCTTGTCATATCCCTCAGGAATGAACACCGGATCGTATCCGAATCCGTTTGTACCTCTGCGACCTCTCGTGATTTCACCGTTAAGTGTACCTTCACAATGTATCTCATAGTTTGGCATCACCAATGTGATATGGGCTACGAATCTAGCCTTACGGTTCTCCTCCTCGTCAAGCACTGCAAGCAGTTTGTCGATGTTAGTGCTGTCTGTCGCATCTTCTCCTGCAAAACGTGCTGTGTAGACGCCGGGAGCACCGTCAAGCGCATCGCATTCAAGTCCACTATCGTCGGCCATTGTAGGCAAACCTGTCTTGTCGAAGATGAACTTTGCCTTCAACCGTGAGTTCTCAGCGTAAGTTGTCCCGTCCTCTTCTGCGGACTCTTTGATTCCAGCTTCTTCTTGTGTGATTAATTCAACCTTGTCGCCCAAAATAGAAGCAAACTCAGCTGCTTTTCCTTTGTTCTTGGTTGCCAAAACTATCTTCATCGTCATCTTCTTGGATTACTGAATTTTTGTTCCTCCGCTTAGAATGTGGTTGGCAGAAGTGATCACTACCTCCTTCACACCCTTGCTGATAGCAGTAAACGCATTGTCAAGTTTAGGAATCATACCTCCGCTGATAGTGCCGTCTGCCTTGTAAGCCTCGAAATCTGGCTTAGTGATCAATGGAATTACAGAAGAGTCGTCGTTCTCATCTTTCAACACGCCATCTTTCTCGAAGCAGTAGATTAGAGAGACATCGAATCTCTTAGCCAAAGCAACGGCTGCCTCCTGAGCGATTGTATCTGCGTTTGTGTTTAGAAGGTTACCCTTTCCGTCGTGAGTGATTGGCGACAATACAGGAACGATTCCACGTGCAATAAGATCAGCAAGGATCTCAGTGTTTACCTCTCTTACATCACCTACGAAACCGTAGTCGATTGGATTAGGCTTACGCTTGTCGCTTCTCATATAGTTGATGTCGGCACCGGTCAAACCAAGGGAATTGATTCCGTTAGCCTGAAGCTGAGCAACGATATTCTTGTTTACAAGTCCGGCGTACACCATAGTCACCACCTCAAGCATCGGCTTATCTGTGATACGGCGACCCTCTACCATCTTTGTCTCGATACCTAGCTGTCCTGCCACCTTTGTAGCGCTGCGACCACCGCCGTGTACAAGCACCTTGTTTCCAGGAATCTTAGAGAACTGTTCCAATAGGCTCTTAAGTGTAGCTTCCTCCTCTACAATCTTACCGCCTACCTTTATCAATGTTAGTTTTTCCATTTTATCTGATAATTGCAAATTTCAAATGTTTAGTTTCTATTTCAGCATCACCATTCGACTCTGTTGTGACGAAAATGTTGTAGATGCCGGTTGGAAGACGAGTGCCGTCGCTCCTACGAGCAGAGAATCTGTATGTTCCTCCGTTACTCTTTCCGTTCTCAATCACCATACCTCGCTGATCTGTGATTCTAACGTTACTTTCATCCATTAGTCCTTTAATCTCCACGTCGCCATCATAGTCGGAACGAACTGGATTAGGGTATACAACGACATCATTGTAACTGTTTTCAGGATATGTCGAATCCGTTGCATACATGAAGATACCTGTATCTGTCATGATATAGATTACACCTGTATTCTTATCGTAAACGATATCCATTACAGTATTGGACGACAAAGGAGAGTTCTTTGTAGTGAAGTTCTCAATGATCTTGTCACCTGTAGGAGACACCAAGAAAACGCCATTGTCCTCTGTGGCAATCCACTTTCTGTTTTTACCGTCTATCTGTATCTTTCTTACCTTATCTGCCACCAAGAGGTAGTCGGCAAACCTGCTGTCGTCTTCACGGACAATCTTTGGACGTACATAGACCTCCTTGTTGTCGAATACACCTTTCACATTCTTCATGATGATAGGGCCCTGGTCTGTCGCAATCCAAATGTCTCCCTTAAGGTCCTCCTCCACCGAATAGATATATACCGGCTTGAATTCCTCTTCTATTCCATCAACCATATATTTGAATGAACTGATCTGCTTTGTCTTGTCGTCTCTATCATTCAATGGTGTCTTGTTCATGTCGACAATACAAATTCCACAAGGTGAATATTCTGCCACAATGAAATCTATACCCGACTTTGTACGAAGGTGGAAACGTGCAGAAGGCTGGGCTAAGAATTTCGGATGATCCAACTCATGCCAAACCCCTGAAGTATCCATCACATAGATCAAATTACTTTGCGACTTCGGATTGGTAATGAAAAGGTTATGCTCATCATCATACCATGCACACTCAGCTTTCGTATTTGAGGTATTGGAGATAGAAATAGGGCCCTTGATAATAGAGTTCCATCTGTCGTAGATCTTTACCAGAGTGTCGTTGTAGAACTCATGAAGTCCCCACCATGTAGGCATAAAGATATGATCCTTGTCAAGCGGGTCGACCAACATCCTGTATGCGCAACTGAATCTATAATCATCCTTAAGCATCATACCTGCAGTGTCTCTTTTAACGATATCTGTCAAGTAATGCCACTGTCCGTCTCTACAATAATCACCCACAGCCGGTGTTCGATAATCGTGGTTTCCAGTCAAATAGATCTCTCCGTCAATCAACTGAATAGAAAAATATTCATTCTGGCTCGGACCACTAAGCACAATAGGATCCGACATTGTGACTGTATCTTCATTCTCTGACAATTCAGCCACTCTCAAACCATTTTGATCTAGCCATACCACATCCGACTCAACGTCATAAACTGCCATATTAGCCTCGCAGTCTCTGTACTTTATGTCGCCAAGATTATTCTTATGGAAAATCATCAGCTGATCGCTTGTGACTGCAGTCAACTTGCCCTTATAAACCTGTATGGCATCAGGAGTAATGCCTTTGGGACTTACATTGACCCAACCTCCGTCTTCTAGTCGGGCAAACATTCCTCTGTTAGTCAAAAGGACAATCTGGCCGAATACACTGACCATCTGCTTTGCCTCGAAAGGAGAGTCAAGAGGACATGAGATCGGCAACGGAACACCTTTCCATGATTTATAATCGTTCGCATTATCACCTTTCTTGCATATCTTCAGTTTTTTTCCCAAACAACTGCTGACATCAGCCATTAAAGCGTAGATGTCTCCGTTAAGGATCGCCGTCTGGTATACAGCCTCATATTCACCTCCGTTTCCGATGATATAAGTATCAAGGACTTCTCTCTTTCTTGTATTGTAAACAATGATTCCTGCATTAAGCGAGATATAAACCAAATCACCTTCAACCTTCAAATCGTTGACATTCTTTCCGCTTATATCGCTCTCTTTGATGGATTCGTCATTGATCGTCACTCCGTCGACAACCAGATCTATAGTCATATCAGAATGGATGATGAACAGTGTGTTTGTCGCCCTGACATACTCGACCATGGAGATGGGGGATGGGCTCAATCCTTCTAGTGTAGACAATGGAGACACATCCTTTGTGTCCTTATCGTAATAGTACAATCCTCCTTTAGCTACCACATACACCTTATGCTTGGAAGGAATAATATGTGAGATTCCGGAATAGGAACGGACTGTTTTCCATTCTCCCGGAGCAATATCAAGTTTCGCAAAAACTGATATGGTTGAGACAACCAATGCAACTAATATACAGATTATTCTCTTCATACTACTAAATTTTCCTACAAATATAAAAAATCTTATCTGACAACCGCAAATTTCAAATGCTTTGTTTGAGTCAAACCTTCTTCATCAGCCTCAGTCGTGATAAATATGTTGTAGACTCCTGTCGGCAAACGAGTGCCGTCGCTCCTACGGGCTGAGAATCTATATGTTCCTCCTTTGCTCAATCCGTTCTCGATCACAAGACCTCGCTGATCCGTGATCCTGACGTTGCTTTCATCTACCAATCCTTTTATCTCCACGTCGCCATCATAATCCGGACGGACAGGATTTGGATATACGGTCACATTCTCATAATCATCTTCAGGGAATGACGAATCTGTAGCATACATGAATATTCCGGTATCTGTCATGATGTAAAGGATTCCTGTCTCTCTTTCATAGACTATATCCATCACTGTATTGGATGAAAGAGGAGAATTCTTCGTGGTGAAGTTCTCTAGAATCTCATCTCCGTTAGGCGACACCAAAAACACTCCGTTACCTTCGGTAGCAATCCATTTTCTGTTTCTTCCATCTACCTGAATCTTTCTGATCTTGTCGGCAGCCAATAGAAAATCAGCATATCTGCTGTCGTCCTCACGCGTGATTTTTGGTCGATCGTAAAACTCCTTGTCTTCAAACAATCCTTTCACATTCTTCATGATGATAGGACCCTGGTCTGTCGCAATCCAAATGTCACCTTTAAGATCCTCCTCAACACCGAAGATATATACCGGTGTAAATGTCTCCATCACTCCGTTTTCCGTATACTTGAACGATGTCAAACGTTTTGTCTTATCATCACTCGCATCCAGCGGAGTCTTGTTCACATCCAATACACAAAGTGCACAGGTCGAGTACTCGGCCACAATGAAATCAATGCCTGATTTTGCACGGAAATGGAAATGAGCCGATGGCTGAGTCAGGAATTTAGGATGATTCAATTCATGCCAGACGCCTGCCGTATCCATAACAAATATCATATTGCCTTGCGACTTCGGATTTGAAACAAACAGATTGTGATTCTCATCATACCATGCACACTCCGCTTTGGTATTTATCTTATTCGTTGTCGCAATAGTACCCTTAAGAATAGAATTCGACTTGTCATACAGTTTCACAAGACTATCTTTATAGAACTCATGAAGTCCCCACCATGTAGGCACAAAAATGTGATCCTTGTCAAGCGGATCGACCAACATCCTATATGCACAACTAAACCTATAATCTTTGTTTTTTAACAATCCATCAGTCTCTTTCTTCAAGAAATCTGCCAAATAATGCCACTGCCCGTCTCTGTAATAATCGGCTCCGACAGTCGCATAATAGTCGTGATTTCCAGTCAAATAGATATCTCCATCAATGACTTGCAAGGAATAATAATCATTCTTGCTAGGTCCATCCAAGACAATGGAGTCGGACAAGACAACATCCAGTTCATCTGCCGGCAAACTTGCTTCTCTCAGTCCACCATAGTTGATCCATACAGCATCCTCGTCGACATCATAAACGGCCACATCTGTCTTACACCTTCTGTACTTTACATTAGTCAGGTCGTCCTGACTGAACAAAATCAATGCATCTCTTGTTTTCGCAGTCAATCGGTCCTTATAAACCTGCATTGAATTCGGAGCTACTCCGTTCGGGCTCACATCCACCCAATTTCCGTCCTCAGTACGTGCATATAGTGCTTTGTCAGTCAAGAAGACAATCTTGCCTGACACACACTCCAACTGTTTTACGACTGTGCCGGAATCCGCAAGACATGATACCGGCAATTGCACAGTCTCCCACTCATTGAAGTCACTTGCATTAGCACCTTTCTTACAGACTTTTAGCTTTCTTTTGAAACAATCGTTTGCATCATCCATCAATGCATAGATGTCTCCGTTAAGAACCGTTGTCTGGAATACTGCCGCATATTCTCCGTTATTTCCGATGACATAGGTGTCATGGACCTCTTTTCTTCTTGTATCATATACAACTATTCCGGCATCCAGCGAAATATATACGTAATCTTCGTAAACGTTCAGGCTATTGACTTTCTTTCCGCTGATCTCGCTTCCTTTGATCGACTCATCACTGATGATGACTCCATTTGTCATCAAGTCAATTGCCATGTCGGAATGGATAATGAACAATGTCTTCGTCGACTCTACATACTCCACCATTTCCACAGTCGACGGGCTCAGTCCGTCAAGTGTAGACAAAGTGGTAATCTCCTTTGTCTTCTTGTCGTAATAGTATAAGCCGCCATTAGCAACCACAAAAACCTTTTCTTTGGAAGGAATGATGCTTGAGATGCCTGTATAGGAACGGACAGTCTTCCACTCTCCCGGCGCAATGTTAAGTTTCGCAAACACCGACATGGTCGAAAGAACTAACGCAACAACTATATATATGTATTTATGTATGCTCATTTTTCCTAATTTTCCCACAAATATAAAAAAAAGCAAGGATAGAACTTCCATTCTACCCTTGCTTTTATCCTATGTAAAGTCTAATTACTTCACAACCTTGAAAATCTTATCTCCATTATCAGAAGATACGACTACTGCATAAATGCCGTTCATCCATGCTGATGTAGAGATAGTTGCTGTTCCGTTCACTGTTGTCGACGCAATTGTTCTGCCAGCGATATCCATCACTTTAACGGCTGCATTCTCAGCAACGATCGTCATGTTGTCTTTCACTGGATTAGGATATACAACAGCTCCAGCCTGAACCTCCTTTACCGATGTGTATTTATCCCAACCTGGCATCTCATCAAGTGTGATGACGTTCTCATGTCCCATTACCTTCTTCCACTCGTCGTCTGAAGTCTGGTCAGCAAAACCGCTGCTCCAGCTCTGGTACCAAGGCATCATCCAGCTCCACATAGCCTCATCCTCGACACAAGCGTCTGCATCAACTACTGGTCCGTTCTCACTCAAAGCAATAAGCTTCTTGTAACCAGACATCTTCTTCAAGTTGTTGTATACAACGTAGTTTGACTGATAGTCGAATGCTTTATTATAGATATCGATTGAGATCACATCATAATTCTCATCACCAGGATTCCAATCTGTATCTGCAACACTCTGTGGATTCCAAACCCAAATTAGATTGTGAACACCCTTCACGTCAACCATCTCATGACGGATTAGCTGATATAGCTTTGCGTAGTTAGCGCCACCCTGACGACCCCACCAGAACCAACCGCCTGATGCCTCGTGCAATGGACGGAAAATACCTGCAACGCCCTTCTCCTGCAATGCTAGGAAGTAGTCGGCGATCACGTCGATATCCTTGATCATGTTCTGGTAGATCTCAGACTTCTCGTTCCATGAACCATCTGAATTCATTGCTACAGTGAAGTCAAACTTTGTGTCGCCAGCCTCACCTCTTGAATAGAACATGTCTGTCTCATAAGATGGGTCACGCCAGTGCCATGTAAATGCAGGGATACCGCCTAGGCTCCAAAGATCCTCCATTAGAGACATTGATTTCTTAGTGTAGTTTAGGAACCAAGTGTCATTTGGCAAATATGCACTCTGACCTGTTGCGTTCATGAAGTCGACACCACCAAGAGCAGGATACTTTCCACTTCTTGTGTAAACCTCCTTATAATCCTCGTGATTCTTGAATTTTCCATCAGAAGCATCCATATTTCCTGCCATGAAACCGGAAATGATGTTCTTTCCGAAGTTTTCCTTCAAGAAATCGTAAAGCTTCTGAGCAGACTCAGTAGCCTCCGAATCTGTAATCTTAGATGGTTTTACTGTCTGAACAACTGCAGGATTAACTTCCATATAGTCTACAACCCACCAAGTCCAACCTGGAACGACCGAGATTGTCTGCTTTCCAGCCTTTAGCTTGAATGTTCCGACTTCGTGTGCACCATTCGCATTGATTGCAACCTCAACACTTGTTCCGTCTGCCAACTTAACGACACATACCTTTCCAGCATCGTAAGGAATAGCTCCACCAAGAACGATATCGTAGTTGCCGTCAGCAGGAATATCGAACTCAAAGTTTAGAGAGCCGTCAGTATTCTGGATCGAGACTGCCTTACCTCCAGAACAAACCTCTGAGCCAACCTCAACGCCTCCTGTATAGTCGGCACACTCAGCCTCTTTGTGAGTCGCTGTGTTTAGTGAGCAGGGATCGTCGACGATGACTGTACCAGTGTAAGTGCCCCATCCCTTCATGTCCTCAAGAGTGATGATGCGCTCATCCTCCATGTTGCTCTTCCATACTGAGTTGGAAGTCTGGCTGATGAACTTGTCGTCGCCCCAACTATCGTACCAAGGCATCCACCAGCTCCATACAGACCCGTCCTTGTGCATGTTTGCAACATCTGGAATCGGACCGTTCTCTGAAAGAGCGATGATCTTGTTGTCGCCCATCAAATCCTTGATCTTATTGTAGTAGCCGACCAACGAACCATTATCGTTAGCCTTCTTATATACGTCGACTGAAATGAAATCGCAGTACTCGTCGCCAGGATACCAAGAAGCCTCAAGCACGTTCTCATCATAAGGAGCCTTGTTTAGACGCTCGATGTTCCAAACCCAAAGACAGTTGTTGACACCATTCTCCTTAACCATACGGTCGTACATCAACTTGTAAAGAGCGACATACTGCTCAGCAGTACCGATGCCCCACCAGAACCAAGCTCCCGATGCCTCGTGAAGCGGACGCCAGATACAAGCGACACCATCCTTCTGAAGTTTTAGGAAAACATTGGAAACAGCGTCGATATCCTTGATCATTGTCTTGTAGGCATCACTCTCCTTATCCCACTCAGTCGTGCCAGACTTGAAAGCAGAACGGAAGTCGAACTTAGCCTTTGTGCTGTGTTCCTCAGTCTCACGGCTTGGATCCTTCCAGTGCCATGTGAATGCCGGGATACCACCCTTCTGATAAAGCTCCTTTGCAAGAGCAACACAAGTCTCAGTGTAGCTCTGGTACCAAGAGTCAGTCTCCTGCGCACCTGTAAGCATAAGAAGATCAAGACCAACAAGAGCCGGTTGCTTTCCCGACTTGTCGACTACAGCAGCAAAATCTTTCTGATTCTTTAGTGCAGACGCACCGTCCATGTCTCCAGTCTGAACACCGGAAACAGTCTTCCTTCCATAATTCTCATACAAGAATTTATAGATGTTCTTAGCACCATCAGTGCTACCTGTCACAGGAGTCTGGCTGATTGCAGCTGAAGCAGTACCTGCAAAACCAAACAAAGCCAACCCTGCATAAAGATTGAGTAATGTGTTATTCATAATCCTTTTGAATTAAATTCTGAAATCTATCAACACCGCAAATATATATAATTATTTCGATGCGTTGAACCCCCATTAATCGCCTAAAGACTCAAAATAACTAGTTTTGGTACGTTTTTCTTCATTAATCCATGCTTATGCGGTAAAAATACATGCATTTGACGCGGTATAAAGCCAAAAATCTATACAAATATTATTTTGTTGATTCTCAATATTTTATAAAACTTTTTAATTTTTTTATGCAAAAAAACCTCTCAAAAATTTGTTGTATAGCAGAAAAAGGCTACCTTTGCATCGCAATTCAGAAATGAGTTGAATGGATCGCGGAGTGGAGCAGTCGGTAGCTCGTTGGGCTCATAACCCAAAGGTCGTTCGTTCGAGTCGGGCCTCCGCAACAAAGTATAGACGGTGAATTCACCGTCTTTTTTGTTTTAAATCCACGGTCTTATTCAGATTAGTGAACTCTGTATGATAATAGATTGGGGCATTTTAGATGTACAAGTGATCACATGGAGGATAAGACGGTGAACACTCCGCACAGCACATCACTTGCACTGCGCGCCACCGATATTCTCTCTTTCAAACCATTTTGGAACAAACTTCTTAGCTAGGAAGAATCCACATAGTGTTCCTAACGAATCAAAGCATAGGTCTTCCACATCGCCCGAACGTGTAGTAGTAAGTGTGGCCTGCATAATCTCAATCAAGCCTCCATATAGGATCGGAACCAATATCGCCCACAACTTCATCTTCTTGGTTGAGAAGTCTACTCTCTGTACCCATAGGTCGTGACCAAGCGTGAAACTCAAAACAAGGAAGAATGTAAAGTGAGCAAACTTGTCAAGGTTGGCTTTGACAAAATCTGCAATAGGTCTCAAAAAATCTGGAACAAAGCCACCCAATGAGATTGACGGCACACTTGAAGATGGCATCATGCACATATTCAATATGAATAGCGCCACAACTATTGAAGCTCCGTATTGTCTGAAAAATCTCATATCCAAGAAGTAATAGGTTCGTATTAATTATTTGTTCTGCATACGATGAGTGTACTTGTACAATTTTGCTGAAAGGTTGGACAATCGCAAATTCTTCTTCCACTCAAGCATTCGCTGCTTTTTCTCACCGAAAATATATTTGTCGACGACATGCGCCACTCCATTCTCATCGTTTGTGAATGTGATATAGTCGGCATGTCTCTTTACTATCTTCTGCGCATTACTCATCGCTACACCAAGACCAGCAAACTTGATCATGGACAAGTCGTTGAATCCGTCGCCACATGCAATCATCTCTTTTCTAGTCAAGCCTAGGTGATCAAGCAGACGCTGCAACGACTGTGCTTTGTCAATTCCCTTAGGCATGATCTCCAAGAAATATGGCTCCGAACGATAGATGCTCAACTTCTCTCCGTATTTGCTCTTCTCACGCTGCTCCACCTCCGCAAGATGCTCCGCATGACCTGTCATCAAACACTTTGTCACAGGATGCTGCACGGCCTGAATAAAGCTCTCCACCTTTGTTATAGGCATCTTGTTCAACTTTGCCTCCTTGATGATATACTCATCCTCTGGAGTCTCTGTCAACACAGATGTCGCATCGTACGAAATAATGGAAACGTTATTGTCTCTAGAATCATTGTAAAGCATTGGGATCATCTCTCCAGGCAACACGCTTTCAAAGATTGTCTTGCCTGTCTGGTAATCGATGATCTTTCCTCCATTGAACGAAAGAATGTATCCACCATGTTCTGCGAATCCCAACTCTTCAGCTACAGGCACAATTCCTGGTGTAGGTCGTCCACTTGCCAAGACAATTTTCACTCCTTTATCCTGCGCACGTCTCAACGCACGCTTTGTGGTTTTTGAAATATTCTTAGCTGAGTCTGTAAGAGTACCGTCAATATCTAGAACCAATAGTTTATACATCGCTTTCTTCTCGTTTAATGCATTTTTGCAAAATTACGATTTTTATGGAATAATTTGATTATTAGAATGTAATTATTTCTATAGACATAAAAGAAGATGCATACGGTACACGAAACAATCAGGCATAAAAAAAGAGTCGCAATCACTTGTGACTCTTTTCAAAACAAAGAACTTATTTTCCAATGACTTACAAAACAATTTTGTGTATCACATTTGGTTTGTATATGTAATATTGTGTATCTTCTGCGTTTGAATTACATTGCAAATGTAACGCCATTTTCAAATCTTTCAGCATTATTCCATCTGCAGTTATTAACAATCTCCGTGTAGAAATCAACACTGTTGATAAAGTGGCTGCTTTTATTAACAAATGCACCACTTTTTGAACTAATCCTCCATTTCACTTGACAAAAAGTAACAAAAAAAAGACGCGAAAATTCGCGTCTCCATATTTCATATATCTCTTAATTCTAGAAAATTATTCTTTGCGCCTCTATCATCTTGTCTGTATTCAAGAAAATTTTTGCAGATGCTTGAAATTTATCTACAGATTCTGTTGTAAGGAATTTGCTGTCGCCATTCTTGGAAAGACGTGAATCCATTTCCTCATGACGATTAAGATAATCCCTTAAGCTGTCTGCGACTATTTTCCCCTGCGACACGATTGTCACATTGGAAGGAACGTATTTTTCTATCTTATGCAACAACAATGGATAATGAGTGCAACCTAGAATGATTGTATCTATCAACGAGTCTTTCTCCATCAACTCGTTTACTTTCTTCTCAATGAAATAGTCGGCTCCAGGAGAATCATACTCTCCGTTTTCCACCAATGGCACCCACATAGGACACGCACATCCGTTCACTACGACTTCCGGATCTGTCTTTGCAATCTCAAGTGGATATGTGTTACTATTAATTGTACCGCTAGTTCCAAACAATCCTATATGCTTTGTCTTTGTACGCTGAAGTATATTCTCGACTGTAGGACGGATGATTCCCAACACTCTGTTGTCGACAGACCATGATGGAAGATCCTTCTGCTGGATTGTACGCAATGCCTTTGCAGAAGCTGTGTTGCACGCAAGAATCACAAGCGGACAATCGTGGTCCATCAGATATTTAGCACACTGACGAGTATACTCGTAGACAATATCAAATGAGCGAGTGCCGTATGGGGCACGCGCATTGTCGCCAAGAAACAAGAAATCGTATTCCGGCATCACTTTTATTATCTCCTTCAGAATAGTCAATCCACCGAAACCTGAATCAAAAACTCCGATCGAACCCTTCTTGGACATAATTAAAAATTAAGAGTTAAGAGTAAAAATGAGAGACGGCATGATAGCCGTCTCTTCAAATTCGTTTTATCAACATTTTAAAGCAACGTGATTGCTCACATCGACTTTCTTACTTAGTCACACCAAGCTTCTTAAGAACAAGGTCTGTAATATCAGTAGCGTTAGCAGCCTTGAAAAGAAGTGCGTTTGTGTCGAAGATGTAAGTGAAACCGTTCTCCTCAGATACTGCCTTGATAGCAGCAAGGATCTTTTCACGGATAGGATTCTGAAGTTCTTCCTGCTTCTGCTGCAATGCATTCTGTGCAATCTGGAAATAGTTCTTCATCTTCTCCTGAAGTGTCTGAAGTTCCTCAGCACGGTTCTTCTTGATTGTCTCATCCATAGCGTCAAAGTTCTGCTGGTACTCAGATGCCTTACGTGTGTACTCGTCTTCCATACGCTTCATCTCAGTCTCGTACTGCTTCTGAACCTCCTGCAACTTAGCCTCAACATCCTTAAGTTCTGGCAACTTCAAGAAAAGTGACTGTACATCAAGGTGTCCTAGTTTCACTGACTGTGCGTTAGCAAATAGCGGCATAGCGCACAATAGAAATGCTAAAAGTCTTTTTACCATATTTCGTTTTTATTAGTTTTTATTTGATTCCCAATTTTCTTTTAATCATGCTTGTAATATCGACTGCCTGCGGCGAGTGATATTTCAAATCCTTAACATCCCACACATAAAGGAAGCCTTGTTCTTTGGCGACTTCCGCCACGGCCTGATCAAGCTTCTTGTGAACGGGAACATAAAGTTCTTTTCTCTTATCGGCCAACGTCTTGCTTGCCATGTCGTAGTAGTTTTGCATCTTGAGCTTTATTGTATGGATCTCCTCCATACGCACTCTCTTGATTGTCTCATCCCACGACGACTGTTCCTTCTGGTATTCTGCAGCCTTACGAGTATACTCGCCTTCCATCTTCACCATTTCAGCTTCATACTGATCCGACAGGCTCTGCAAGGTGCGCTCGGCAGTCTCCGTCTCCTTCATCAACTTTACAATCTCATCTTCATCGTAATGAGCAAGCTTGACGTGAGTGTTCTGCGCAGATGCGAATACGAAAGTCAACAGCAACGATATCGTCGTCAACAGGTGTTTCATAACCGGCACTGTTATTTAGTGTATCCAAGTTTTGCTAGTACGTCGTCGCTGATGTCGATCTTTGCAGAGTAGTACATCATACCTACTGTAGATGTCTTGTCAAGCACAAGAGTGAATCCCTTCTGCTCTGCAATGTCCTTTACAGCAACATAAACCTCATCCTGAATTGGCTTCATCAAACTCTCTTTCTTCTTATATAGTTCACCATCAGGTCCGAAGTATTTTCTGCCAAGGTCGTTTGCCTCTTTCTCCTTAGTCAAGATCTCTTTCTCCTTAGCTTTCTTCATCTCGTCAGACAAGAAGACAACCTCTGTCTGATAGTTCTTCTGCAACATGCGAGCCTCCTCATGCTTCTGCTCAACCTCAGTCTGCCACTTCTTAGTGATCTGCTTCACCTGCTCGTTGGCCGACTCATACATTGGCATATTCTTCAAAATATACTCCACGTCGACAACGGCTATCTTACCGCTGCTGAACTGGGCAAAACTGCCTACAGAATACGCAAGCATCGCAATTGCCACCAATATTTTCGTTGCTAATCTGCTCATCTCTTTCACTAATTGATGTTACACATTAAAATTCCTGTCCGATAACAAGATGGAATTGGTTTCCTCCCTTAGTACCAGACACATCCTTATCAAATCCATATCCGTAATCGACTCCAAGCAATCCAAGCATAGGCAAGAAGATTCTCACACCAGCTCCGGCAGAACGCTTCAAACTCAATGGGTTGAAATCCTTGAAGTTGGTCCAAGCATTACCAGCCTCGGCAAATGCCAATACATAGATTGTAGCCGCCTGTTCAAGCATTAGAGGATAACGCAACTCAAATGACAACTTCGAATACAAATTACCTGCATACTGAACATTGTCTCCAGGATAAAATCTCTCACGTGGAGTAAGCGTACCGTTGTCGTATCCACGCAATGTGACAGTTGTCAACGCGTATGTGCTGCTTGTTCCTGAAGTTCCGTCACCACCTACATAATATCTTTCAAACGGTGAACGACGGTTCTTATCATAGTAACCTAAGAATCCATACTCCGCACGTGTCAACAGCACTAGCTTCTGGTTGCTTGAAATCGGAGTGAACAACTTCGCCTTGAACTCTGTCTTGTAGTACTCTACCCACTTGAACAACTCCTGCTTCAATGTCTCAACCTCTTCTGAACTTAGGACACCGTTCTCCTTCTTATATAGAAGATCGTCCACCTTCTGTTTCTTAATGAACTTTGAGTAAGGAGGAGTAGCCTGCAATGTCAAAGAGACCGACGAACCACGACGAGTATAATATGGGTTATCGATTGAGTTTCTTGCCCATGTAATACCGAATCTCAAGTTGTTTGCCTTTCCGTTGTGAAGAGTAAAGTAATCCCAATCCTTCAACTTATAATGACGGTAAGCAAACTCATAGTAAAGTGAGAAATAGTCGTCAGGCCACTTCAATCTCTTTCCGATACCGACTGAAATACCACGTGTTCTGATATACTTGTCTGGATCTGAGTCGTATCGGTAAGTATAGCCATTTGTGTACGAGCCGTAGCCGAATCCGTTATTCAAATAGTCGATATAATCATCATTCTTATATCTTCTGCTGAAATCTGTCTGGTTGGAGATGAATAGCGATGTGCTGAAACTGATAGGTCGTTTTCCTCCCAACCATGGCTCTACGAATGAGATACTTCCCATCTGATAGCTACGTCCACTTGTCGTAAAGGATAGTGACAACTGCTGTCCGTCTCCCTGTGGCAACGGTCTGTACGACTCTTTGTTGAAGATATTACGTAGAGAGAAGTTCGTAAACTTGAATCCTAAAGTACCGTTGAATCCTGTCTGTCCGTAACCGAATGACATCTCAAACTGGTCGTTACGTTTCTGCTCCAAATTATATACGATGTCTACAGTTCCGTTCTCCGGATCCGGTACAGGACGAATATCCAGTTTCTCCGGATCCCACTGACCTGAAGCTGCAAGTTCACGTGCTGAACGCTGCAAATTAGACTTGCTGAACAACTGTCCTGGCTTTGTATCGAGCTCACGACGAATAACATGCTCAAATACAGTCTCATTACCTGAGATTACGACATTATTGATCACAGCCTGTCTTCCTTCGTAGATACGCATCTCCACATCGACTGAATCACCATCGATATTGATCTCAACAGGTTCTACATTGAAGAACAGATATCCATTGTCAAGATACAAGCTTGAAACGGCATCTTCATCCTCAAGCAAACGCTCGTTCATCATCTTCTTGTTGTACACGTCACCCTTCTTCATTCCAAGCGTCGCATTCAACATATTCTCAGGATAAACAGTATTTCCGACCCAAATAACGTTACGTAGATAGTATTTTCTACCCTCGTTTACCTTGATGTAGATATCAACTCTTTCAGGCTTCTTTGGCGACTGATATACACTGTCGCAAACGATCTCGGCATCACGGAAACCATACTCGTTATACTTGTTGATCAAGTTTACTTTGTCGACATTGAAGTTAGACTGCACAAATTTCTTCGACTTGAACAAGTTTGGTATGATGTGCTTCTCCTTTGTGTCCTTCATCGCATGCTTTAGTTTGCGTGCAGGCACACTGTCGTTACCGTCGATATTGATTCTATAGATCTTGACCTTTTCCTTTCTGTCAACATCCACATTTACAATTACATAACCTTCTTTTTCAGTATCATCTGTCAAAGTAATGTTGACATCCGCATTCTGGAAACCGTCTTCGTCGTATGCTCTTTTGATGATTGAGCGAGCTCTGTCAAGCATATTCTGAGAGACCTGGCTACCCGTAGACAAACCTATCTGCTTGTCAAATTCCTCCTTATCCTTCTTCTTGACTCCAGAATAAGAGATGCTTGAGATTCTTGGACGAGGCTTGACTGAAATCTCCAACCACACTTTATCATCCTCGATCTTTGTAGCATATATCTTCACATCAGAATACAAGCCCTGTTTCCAATAGCGCTTGATGGCATTGGAGAAATCCTTTCCAGGCAACTTGATCTTCTGACCTACATAAAGTCCGGAATAGTTTGCAACAACCTTTTCGTCGTAAGTTCCCGCTCCCACGACCTTCACTTCCATTACAGTGTAGGTCTTTGCGTTCGTAGAATATGTGATAGTCGGTGTCTCAGCTACCTGCTGATTCGCCACACTTCCGGAATCAGCAGTCGCCACAACCGGTTCTGCCGCACTTTTCAATGAATCTGCCGCTTCTGTCTGAGCAGACAAAACCATTGAGCAAGCTAAAGCAATTACACTGACTATTGTTTTGTAAATCTTCATTTCTTTTTCTTATTACAACTGTTCGCTTGTTTTGCCGAATCTTCTTTCACGGTTCTGATACTTGTAAATAGCCTCATAGAACTGCTCTTTCTTGAACTCAGGCCAAGGAATATCTGTAAAATACAATTCTGAATAAGACAACTGCCACATCAAGAAGTTGCTGATTCTCTGCTCACCGCTTGTACGGATAAGCAAGTCTGGATCAGGCATTCCCTTTGTAGTCAAACTGTCGGAAATCATATCTTCATTGATGTCATCGATATTGATTTCACCGTTCTTTGCTTTTCTGGCGATCTCCTTCACTCCTTCGATGATCTCCCAACGAGAAGAGTAGCTGATACAAAGCACCATTGTCAAACCTGTGCAGGCTGCTGTCTTAGCCATACCCTCGTTTAGCTTTGTCAATGTTTTCTCGTTAAGACGAGACTTATCACCGATAATCACAATCTTAACGTTGTTCTCCTTTGCTTTGTCGGCATAAGTTGTGACTGCCGACGCGAATATCTCCATAAGCGCATCGACTTCAGCCTTAGGACGATTCCAATTCTCTGTACTGAACGCGTAAAGAGTGATATAGTCGATGCCTATTTCGGCGGCAGCCTCCATAACCTTGTCGACAGAATCCACACCTTCCTGGTGTCCGAAAACTCTCTCCTTACCTTGTGCTTTCGCCCAACGTCCGTTGCCATCCATGATTAGTGCCACATGCTTTGGCAAACGTGTCATATCTATCTTTTCTCTTATGCTCATCTTCCTATATATCTGCAAGATCCTCTCTTCTTGAACACATCAATCGAAATGTATGCCATCAATTGAGAGTAGTAGTCATTGTTTTTATATTTCGCACTACCCATCTTGTAAGGGTCGTCCAAATAATCGTACTCACTGATATCCAAATCGTCCTTGAATAGCTTGTGCATTGTGAAATCGATACCTAGATTCACTCTGTCACCAACCTTGAACTTGTATCCTGCACCGAATGCGATACCTGCTCTGAACTCATTTCCGCTCCACTCTTTCGCCAAAGCCATTGTCGGTCCGAGCATCGCGTATGGAGTGTGGCGCTTCACATCTCTGTCGTAGTTGGAAAAACCATATCTGAAGAAATTCCAAATGACAAGAGCGTCGAAAGATGCTATTCTTTTATCGAATGCAAACGGATAAATACCACTGCCATCCACATTCGGAATATCAGGCATAGCATTGTCAGTGTAATCTCTGGCATCACTCTTGAGGTTAGCCACACCACCGTCTATCTTTATATTCAAAAAATCATTCAACTTGAAACGCAAGAATGCTCCTGCCGCTGGAGAAACGTCACGGAATATCTTTGAGGAGTTGATGTCTCCATTGTAGAATGCGATACCTCCACGCAAACCAAGCTCACCGATATAGCGAGGTTGAGCGCTTGCAACCATTGGAAGTATTGCTAGGACTAACCCAACAATTATATTTTTTATCTTGTTTCTTAACATAGTTATCTTCTGGTCTCAGAATGTAATACACTAAATTAGCAAGCAAAAATAGTAATAAATGTTGAAAAGATAAAATTGCAAACGCCGTCAATTCAGACTTATTGGCTTTTTACTACCATTTTTTTGCTTTTTTCCTATACAATAACGGATTTGAAAATGAATTATTGTGTTGGGAGAGAAGAAAATCACAAAAAAAAGACGGTCACTCCAACCGTCTCTTACTTCTTACTTTTTACTTTCCTACACCGCTGGTCCCATTGCCGTCAGCACCATGTCCATCTTGATGTCCCAATCTTCTGTAGGCACTTTACTCATCAACTGACAAGTGAAGCAGACCCCGATCTTGTAAGCTTTTATCTCTTTCAACATCCTGTCGTAGTAGCCCTTGCCTCTGCCTACTCTGCCCATGTCTTTATCAAAGCATACGCCTGGCACGACTACTAGGTCGATGCTGTTGAAATCGTGGAAGTTCATTCCGGTAGGCTCCTGAATATTATAGGCTCCGGTCTTCAAGTCGCCCTTGAACTCACGGATGTACCAATTGTCGCCGTCGATCACAGGAAGAAGAATCTTCTTTTTCGACGCGTATTTCTCAATCAACTTATGCGTGCAGACCTCATCCGGCAACGAGTGGAAAAGCAATACCGTCTTGGCTTCGATGAATGAAGGATTGTTCTCCAGCTGCATCGTCAAATCCTCGCTCTCCTTATCCTTCTCCTCTTGCGTCATCGCCTTCACTCGAGTCTTCACAAGTTTTCTCAACTCCGCCTTTGACGGTATCTCGTATCTCTCAAGTGATGGATTTACCAAATTGATTTTCTTATTGATAACTCTACCCTCCATTGCAGATATCTCTCCTCGTTTCTTACACACATTCTGATATTTTTGGGCCAACTCCTTAAGTTTCTCTGAATCGGTCGTGCTAATCAACTCTTCTCGCAAAAGGATTTCCTGATTCTTATACCACTCGGATTTCATGTCCGTAATGGTCTTTCTAAGATCGTTGAAAAGCTCACGTTCACGCTTATCCTTGCAGAACTGGCGATCGACATCCGTCATCTTCGAATCAATATCCATCTCATCGGACAAAATGCTGTTTATTGCCTCGTTCACCGATCTGTCGACATGATTCTGGAAATATTTGACAATGTCAAACTTCTTATCCTCCTCCATTTTCTTGTTTGCCTCTTCCAACATCAATTTGAACGTAGGATTCGACAATTCTATCTCATCTTTAGTGAAATCGTAGACGATAGCCTCAACCACATTAAGCACTTTTGTCTCTTTTTTCTCCTTGTCCTCAATCTGGCAAACCTCTTTGTTTCCATAATTGACAATCAAAGAGATAAGTTCACGTTCAGGAATAAACTGCTTGTTTATCGAAGCAAGATAGTCAACAGAAAACTTATTGACATTGATATTCTGACTTGGCTGAGTCGACACTCCCTGCTGTCCACCTGTATTCAGCTGCTGACTTACTGTTCCTCCTTGCTGAGCCGGTGTAGTGCCTTGTCGCTCAAAATAACCATCAGGAATAAACATGTCATCAGAAGCCTGAACCGACTGATTGCCTCCAAGTTGAACAGGTGCTTGTCCCTGTGATTGATGACCTTGCTGATAATTACCCTGTGTCTGGATAGGACGTGGCGACGGGTTCTGATTGTTCTGATAGCCTTGTGGCGACGGTGGTGTTGTAGGAGTCTGGCTGAAACTCTGTCCTCTTAGTCGCTCTTTCTCCTTCTGTGCAGCAGCTTCACGACGTATCTTGCCGACATACTCCATGATGATGCTCTGCTCGGTATGGAACAGTGGAGCAATCTCCTTGGAGTAGACGTCTCGTTTGATGGGATCCTCGATCACGGAGATGGTTTCAGCCATGTCCTTGATCGCCGCAGCCTTCTTTACAGGATCGTTGCCACATTCGCGCAACAACACATTGGATTTGAACAAGATATAATCCTGCTCATTGTCCTCCAAATATTTCTGCACTACGTCGGCATTGTTGTGCTGGGCAAACGAATCGGGATCTTCCTCCTCTGGTAGTGTGACGACACGGACATTCAAACCTTCAGCCAAGAAGAGTTTTCCATTCTTGATTGCGGCATGCTGACCTGCCGAGTCGCCATCGTAAAGCATAGTGACATACTTCTCGTCGGCAAGCGTAGTGCCTACTGAAGGAAGTACTCGTTTAAGCAGACGAATCTGCCCTGTTGTAAGTGCTGTACCACACGGTGCGACAATGTTCTCCACACCTGCCTGGTGCATCGAGATCACATCGGCATAACCTTCCACCACATAACATTTCTGCTTCTTGATGATGGCTTGTCGTGCATAGAAAATACCGTATAGGTTTTCGCTCTTATTGTAAACTTCACTCTCTGGCGGATTGAAGTATTTTGCTACGTTTTTGTCTGCCTTTAATGTACGGGCTCCGAAACCGACAACCTTACCTGAAATGGAGTGGATCGGAAACATTACACGTCCCGCATACTTGTCGTAAGTGCGTGTGCCGGTATTTACAGTCGCACCCAAAGCAACAAGGTGCTCAAGCTTGATTCCTTCTGCAAGCGCCGCATTCGTGTAAGCCTGATAATCTGCGGGCGAATAGCCAAGATGAAACTTCTTAATGATGTCTTCGCGCAAGCCTCTGTGGACGAAATATTGATAGCCGACACTACGTCCTTCCTGCGTCTCGCGCATCGTTTTTTCAAAATAATCCTGAAGCCACTGGTTGGCATCGAGCATCTTGTCGCGAACCGACTGTTGCTCTTTTTCTTCCGGAGTCAACTCCTTTTCGACGACGGTGATTCCAAACTTTTTGGCCAGGAATCGTAGTGCGTCAAGGTAGGAAAGATTCTCCATTTTCATGATGAAGGAGATACTGTCTCCTCCTCCACCACAACCGAAACATTTACAGATATTTTTTGCTGGAGTGACAATGAATGAAGGAGTCTTTTCATTATGAAAAGGACACAACCCTTTGTAAGAAGTACCGGCACGACGAAGAGTGACATAGTCACCGACTACGTCAACAATGTTGGCTGCCTCCTTAATTCTTTGGATCGTGATATTGTCAATCATCCTTTATTGTCAATCTTCAAATATATTCTTTGTATATGCTTTTTGCTGCTCTTCGTAGATACTAAGCAGATCCGACACCATTCCGACAACTGCCAGACTCACCTTTACGTTGTCACCGCACTTCTCGAGGATTGCGGATGAACATTCTCGGATGGTCTTGCCGGTAGTGATCACATCGTCGACCACAAGTATATGTTTGCCACGATACTCACACGCCTTATCGGTTGCCTGATACTCGTTTGCAGTGGCACTCTTGTGACGCTTGGCATCCATACTGTCGCTCACCACTTTTCCTGCATTGACCAGCAAATCCGTGCGGACAGGTATTCCCGTCTCCATCTCAATGCCGGCAGCAAGCAGCTCGCTCTGGTTATATCCACGCATCTCATAACGCTTCGACGTAATAGGCACCGGCACAACGCAGTCGAATTCACTCGCGTCGACACGGGCATTTATCATTCTTCCCAACATTCGCCCTGCCTCTATTCCATATCTCCTGACGCCTGAATTCTTGATATTCAACACGAAACGAGATTCAATATTCTCCTTACGATAGGATAGCAACGGCATGAAATAGCTGAGTTGTACCTGCGTCATCTCTCGCGCAAGCGGAGTCAGATCCACGTCGAGAGGAATATAATCCAAACTATATCTGCACTCTTCACACAAAGTCTCGCCTTCCGTCTCTACAACCGCACCACATGCCCCGCAAGTGTGTGGATAAAGAGAACTAACGACTGAATATCTTACTTTTTTGAAGAGATCAGAGAATTTTTCCATCCTTCATCTCAATTACTCTGTCCGACTGTTGAGCTAGAGTCATATCGTGAGTGACGACGATCACTGTCAATCCGAACTCTTCGCGAAGGTCAAGGAATAATTTCTGCAACTCATCTCTGTTCTGGCTGTCAAGACTACCTGTCGGCTCATCAGCGAACAGAATCTGCGGTTTATTAATCAATGCTCTAGCCACCGCCACTCTCTGCTTCTCTCCACCGGAAAGTTCATTCGGATGATGAGATGCTCTCTCCGCTAATCCAAGACGAGTAAGCAATTTTGTCGCCTCCTGCTTACATTCAGCCTCATCACGTCCAGCGATAAAAGCAGGGATCATCACATTTTCAAGCGCTGTAAACTCAGGAAGAAGCTGATGAAACTGGAATACGAATCCAAGATCGCTGTTGCGAAGTTTACATACCTCTTCATGAGAAAGACGAGAAGTCTCCCTACCAAGAATAGTCACCTCACCTGAATCGGCAGATGCGAGAGTACTTATGATTTGCAAAAGAGTTGTTTTGCCGGCACCGCTTGGACCGACGATAGACACAAATTCGTAACGACGGATATCGAAAGAGACATCAGAAAGCACACGAAGGTTACTGAAACTTTTGCATACTCCTTTAGCGGACAGCACAATCTCCTGGCTATTGCTCGTCATTTCACTCATTACGCTTTTGATTTAGATAGGATTGATTCAAGCTCCTTTGTAGAGATATCGTGGATAATGGTTCCATTCTCAGCATACGATATCTTTCCGGTCTCCTCAGACACTATAATAGCTTGAACATCAAGTTTTTCACTTACACCAAGAGCTGCACGATGACGTAGACCGAACGACTTCGGCACGTTCATGTTGTGCGACAACGGCAAGATACATCCTGCAGCCTTTATCACTTTATTGCCAATAATCATCGCACCGTCGTGCAAAGGAGAATTCTTAAAGAAGATATTCTCAATCAGACGCGAATTGATCTTGGCTGATATTTCATCACCTGTTACGATGATGCTCTGAAGGCTCATCTCATTTTCAATAACAATCAAGGCACCCACTTTTTCGCGAGCCATGTTCTTGCAAGCGATCACAATCTGCATGATATCGCTCTCTTCCATTGTCTGTACACGTTGTGTATTAAGCAGACGTGAAAGGAAATTGTTACCTGATCCGATACCGGTAAGGAAGTTTCTGATCTCATCCTGGAAAAGCACGATCAAAGCGATCGCACCAACGTTAATGATCTGGTTGAGCACACCGCCAATCAGTTTCATTTTCAATAGAGACGTAACAATCATCCATGCGACAATCACCACCAGCACACCGATGAAAAGGCGGAATGCGGATGTATCCTTCAACATCTTATAAAGTTTGTATAAGATGAAGCCTCCAAGCAGGATGTCCAAAAAATCTACAAATTGAAAAAAGGATGAACCCATAAATTCTTTATTTTTTGCTAATGCAATATAAAAAACGGCAAAAATAGGAATAAACGCCGATTTATACAACTTAATAATAAATAGATGATGGCTATAAGTGAGCAAATTTTCCATTATATTTGCAAACTGAAACTTACAGACAAATATGAAGAATATAAAAAGAGTGATTCTGACGCTGGTGGCAATGTTATGCTGCATTTGCATAACAATGGCGAAAACTCCACGTTCCACATACTCGAAACATTCAGCCCTACCAAAAGAGAAGACAGGATTCCGTCTCTACGGAGATTTCATGCTCACTGCCGATCTAGCCGACTCGACAGACATGAAGAAGCCGGCGTTCGGACTGTTTGCCACTCCAGGTGCACAGATTACAAACTATTTTTTCTTGGGGGGAAAAGTTGGTGCCATGTATATGTTGAACGATTTTTTCTCGTTCCCAGGAGCAATCAACCTTCGTTGGACATTCGGCAGAAAAAATATACTTACCATCGCCCAATCAGGCGGTGTGTCGTACTGTCTTGAAAATAAAAAGCTCTTCCCATACGTCGACTTCTATTTCGGAGGACGAATTCCTCTACGCGAAGGAAAATGTTTGGTTTGCGGCTTGGGATATGTCATCTGTCCACAGTATAATCTTCAGAAAATCAGGGAAGACGAAACAGAAACGGTCACAGTGGATGGCACACAAATCAACGTTGTGACAAACGAGGCTCCAAAGGAGAGAAAGATCTCTTCGTGGATCTCTCCACAGTTAACTATCGCATATCCGTTCAGATTCGAAAAGAAGAACACAATCCGCTATAAAGTTCGTCATTCCAAACCAAAAGTCGAGACACAGAGCGAGTGTAAGCCTAAGTCAGGAAAGTCAAATGACAACGGCAACAAAAACGACAATAAGAGACCAAAATCTCGTCCTAGCGACAACATCAACAGTAAGCCAGCCACTCCGGAGAAGACTGACGTGCAGAGATGGAATCCATAGGGGGAGGTGAAAAGTAAGAAGTGAGAGGTAAAAAGTAAGAAATCAAGGCCAAATTCATGTGAATAAAAAAATCAAAGCCGTTAATCAACTTTTTAATTCTTTTCACTAAATTTGCGCACAGTTTCATCAAGACAAGAAAAATGGGTGGCATTTTTGGTACTATCGGCAAAGAAAATTGCGTGAAAGATTTGTTCTACGGAACAGACTACAACTCGCATCTTGGCACAAAGCGTGGTGGTTTGGCAACTCTTTCTGAAAAGGGTTTCGTTAGATCGATCCACAATTTGGAAAGCACATATTTCAGAACGAAATTCGAGCCAGAGCTTGAGAAGTTCAGCGGCAATTCCGGTATCGGAGTAATCAGCGACACAGATTCGCAACCAATCATCGTTAACAGCCACCTGGGAAGATTCGCAGTGGCAACTGTAGCGAAAATCAACAATCTTAAGGCTATCGAGGCAGATTTGCTCAACCGTATGCACCACTTCGCTGAATTCAGTGGAGGTGATACAAACCAGACTGAGCTTATCTCTATGCTTATAACAGAAGGCGAAAACTTCGTAGACGGTATCGAGCGTGTCTACAATACTATCAAGGGTTCATGCACAATGCTTCTTCTTACAGAGAAGGGTATCATTGCAGCCCGCGACAAGTACGGTCGTCTTCCACTTGTAATCGGAAAGAAAGACGGTGCTTACGCCGTAACAGGCGAGACTGTAGCCTATCCAAATCTTGGCTACGAACCTGTATACAATATCGGACCAGGCGAGGTCGTGCTTATCACAGCAGACGGATTCGAGCAGCTTCGCAAGCCTGAGAAGAAGATGCAGATCTGCTCGTTCATGTGGATTTACTACGGTTACCCACCTTCAACATACGAGGATATCAACGTAGACGAGTTCCGTGTTAAGAGCGGTCTATTGATGTCGAAGGACGACGATGTAAAGCCAGACTACGTGGCAGCTATTCCAGATTCAGGAATCGGCCACGCACTTGGTTACTCAAACGGTCTTAACGTTCCTTACCGTCGTGCAATCGTCAAGTACACTCCTACTTGGCCTCGTTCATTCACTCCTACAAACCAGAAGATGCGTGAGCTAGTTGCAAGCATGAAGCTTGTTCCTAACAGAGCTCTATTGAAAGATAAGGTAGCCATGTTCTGCGACGACTCAATCGTTCGCGGCACACAGTTGAGAGACAACGTGAAGGTGCTTTACGACTATGGTGTCAAGCAGGTTCACATGCGTATCAGCTGTCCTCCATTGCTTTACGGATGTCCTTTCATCAACTTCTCTGCTTCAAAGTCGGTGCTTGAGCTAATCACTCGCCGTATCGTGCAGGAACTTGAGGGAGATATGGATGCTCACATCGATGAGTACATCACTCCAGGTACGGAGCGCTACAACAAGATGGTAGATGAAATCCGCAGACGTCTTGGCATGGATTCATTGAAGTTCAACACTCTTGAAAACATCATCGAGGCAATCGGTCTTCCTAAAGAGTGCGTTTGTACACACTGTTTCGACGGAAGCAGCTACGGACATGAATAATTAACAATTAAGAGTTAATAATTAGGAATTAGAGACGTGATCAAAATCACGTCTCTTTTTTTATCTCATTTTGCTTTTGTTTATAAATTTTATTACTTTTGCTAGTAAGTTTAAACTTGAATGAAATGATTCAGAGAATACAAACAATTTATCTATTAATCAGCGTCATCTTTCTTGTGTTGGCGTCGTTTAATGATTGTATCAGATTTTATAATGCGGAAACTATCGATTTTTGTAGTTATTCAGTGATGGACTACCCTGTCACTATGGCTATTCAGATTATCTCAATCCTTCTTGCTTTCGGTTCTATCTTCATGTATAAGAACAGAGTACGTCAGATGAGAGTGGTTGGTTACGATACTATCCTTATCCTTCTTAACATTGCCGCAATCGCTATCTGCGTCTCTTGGGACAACTTCGAAGGATATAGTTTTTCCGTTACTTGGGCTACATTCTTGCCTATCGTTTCTGTCGTCATGAACCTGCTTGCCATTAAGGCGATCGGCATTGACGAAGCTAAGGTAAGAAGCCTCAACAGATTACGCTAATGATGAAAAGACGTTTCGTCTCTACTTTTTTTGCTGCCGTCTCTACAATTGCAGCTTCGGCAGTTTCTTTGGCTCCAGTCGACAATTCCTCAACCTTTTACATGGAAGGCTCGTCTGGCGAACAGGTTTTTGTGGGTGAAGCTGACAGTGCAAGTTTTAATATAGTTTTGGACAATTCAGAAACTGCCCTTGACAATAGACTACTTGTCTCAGGAACAGATACAACCAAATTGACAGATCAGGTATTCAAGATCGGCACAAACAAATGCTACTCTATCCTGTATACTTACAAGGACACCTACGACCAACAGAAATCTGGCACGACATATTTGAGCTACATAAAGAAGACTGCAGTAGCTCCGAAGGTGAGCGTATGTGACTATGATTCACTGCTTAATCCTGTATGTGACCCTGAAATGAAAGTGAAGTTTTCAAATCTGGATTACACCAATTCATACGTTGACAAAAGAGGAGAAACAGTAAAGATCAAGGATAATCTTGTTTTGACATACTTGGATTACGAAGCTGACGGTGTCAATGTCAAGGACAAGGCAATGGAGGTTGTCGTAAACGGATTAAACAACGATTCCACATTGTCGATTCAGAAGCCTAAAAGACATACAGTCTTCAAGCTAAAGGATAAGATGACTCAGTACGAATACATCACCGACACCTTTCGCTCACTGCTTCCTTTCTCTGCGGCACAGATCACTATCGACGCCGAGGCTATTCCTCACAACAGAGAGAAGCGTAATGATGAAGCGGTAACGTTCGGAACATTGGAAGATGCAAAAAGAAATCTTGGCAACTATCTGTTTTCAGGACCACTATACATCAACCTTGAGCGCAACTCTGTTGACAACGTGCCTGCAGACACAATAGACGCAACGTACACTTGGAGATTCTTCAACGACTCTACAGCCACACTACGCAACAGCTATAGAGTGCGCTACAACGATTTGACACTCGACAACGAGCACATTGACGAATATGGCACTCATTTCGTGATGCTTGCAATCGACAACAGCGCTTGTAAGGATACTCTTATTGCAGGTTTCAAAGTGAGAACATCAGAATTGATGATGCCTTCAGTGTTCACTCCTAATGGCGACGGCACGAACGATGAGTTTCGTCCTACCTATACTTCCATCGTGGAGTATAGAATTTGGATCTACAACACGATGGGCAAGAAAATGTATGATTCAGAAGATATCACTGTCGGTTGGGACGGTACACATAAAGGCAAGGATGCTCCTATCGGCGCTTACTACTACGTAGTTGAGGCCAAGGGAGTAGACGGTGTCAACTACAAGTTGAAGGGTACAGTCAACTTGGTGAGAAACGCAGAGAACTAAACTAACTATCTAAACTAAAAAAGGTTTTCCTGTCATGGAGGCGAAGGTAAAGCATTTTATCGAAAAAGAGTCTCTTTTCACTAGAAAGGACAAGATTCTTATCGGTGTAAGCGGTGGACGAGATTCCATTGCCCTTCTTCATGTGCTTTATCGTTTGGGCTACGATATAGTCGTCGCTCACTGTAACTTCCATCTTCGCGGTCAGGAATCCAACAGAGATAGCGAGTTTGTGACAAAGCATGTTCAGGATATGGATGTGCCGTTCTACTCTATCGATTTCGACACAGAATCGTACGCCCGCGACAACAAGCTTTCCATAGAGATGGCGGCCCGCGACTTGCGCTATGAATGGTTTGATTCATTGCTCAAGTTGACAGGATGCAAATATATAGCAGTGGCTCACCATAGCGACGACGTGGTGGAAACGTTCCTGATCAACATGGTGCGAGGCACAGGTCTTAATGGTCTGACAGGAATAAAGGCAAAGAACGGCAATGTCGTACGCCCGTTCCTTTGCGTCTCACGAAACGAGATCAACGACTATATTTTCGACAACAGTTTCGACTACGTTGAGGACAGTACAAACAGCGAGGTGGTGTACGTGCGTAACAAGATGCGCAACGTCATTATTCCTACTTTGGAAACCATCAACCCTAGTTTCCGCACGTCGACAATACAGAGCATCGAAAACCTCACACGCACACAGAATTTTGTGATGCATTTCGTGGAGAAGCTACGTGAGGAGATTGTGGAGCACAAGCAGGATATGGATGTGTTGGATATCGAAAAGATCCGCACTGCTCCGGAACCGATATATGTGTTGTACGAAATACTGAAGCCTTACGGATTCTCATCCTCTACAGTGTACAACATCTTCACTTCTATCTTGGAAGACAACGTTTCCGGCAAACAGTTCTTCTCACATACAGGAGTGAGAGCGTTGAGAGACAGAGACAAAATCTTCATCCAGTTTCGCAAGGAGGAAGACGATATCGATGAGGAAGAACCGGAAGAATACGAGATTCGCAACGTGGCTGCGTTCTTCAATCTCAACATCAACTTCATGGCTGAGATTTTCGACAGCAACAACTTCTCTATAGTGAAGGACAAAACCGTATGTTGTGTCGACTATAAGAAACTTACATTCCCATTGACTCTAAGAAAATGGAGACAGGCCGATACATTCTGCCCGTTCGGAATGAAAGGAAGAAAGAAACTGAGCGACTTCTTCGTCGACCAGAAATTCAGTTTGATTGAAAAAGAAAATACATGGATATTGGCTGACGGCAAGTGCGGCGACATCATTTGGGTAGTCGGACATCGTACAGACAATAGATTTAGAATAGACGAACAGACAAAACAAATACTTAGAATTAGTTTTTTAAAAGAGTAAAAAATGGAAGAAACAGAAAAGACTAGCGGAGCAATCGCTCCATCGGCAGAAAAACTAAAGGCATTGCAGCTTGCAATGGAAAAGATTGAGAAGGACCACGGTAAAGGTTCCATCATGCGTATGGGCGACCACGTGCAGACAAACGTACCAGTTATTCCGTCAGGCTCAATCGGTCTTGACCTTGCCCTTGGCGTAGGCGGTTACCCACGCGGAAGAATAATCGAGATCTTCGGTCCTGAGTCTTCTGGTAAGACAACTCTTGCCATCCACGCTATCGCACAGGCTCAGAAAGCTGGCGGTCTTGCTGCCATCATCGACGCAGAACACGCATTCGACAGATTCTATGCGGAGAAGCTAGGTGTCGACACAAACAACCTTGTGATGTCGCAGCCAGACAACGGTGAGCAGGCACTTGAGATCGCAGATCAGTTGATCCGCTCTTCAGCAGTGGATTTGGTTGTTGTCGACTCTGTAGCTGCCCTTACACCAAAGGCAGAGATCGAGGGTGAGATGGGTGATTCAAAGATGGGCTTGCAGGCACGCTTGATGAGCCAGGCAATGAGAAAGCTTACCGCTACTATCGACAAGACAAATACAACATGTATCTTCATCAACCAGCTTCGTGACAAGATCGGTGTGATGTTCGGTAACCCAGAGACAACAACTGGTGGTAACGCACTTAAGTTCTATGCCTCTGTCAGAATCGACATCCGTCGTACATCGGCAATCAAGGATGGCGACCAGGTGATCGGTAACAGCACTAAGGTGAAGATCGTAAAGAATAAGGTAGCACCTCCTTTCCGTAGCGCCTCATTCGACATCATGTTCGGCGAGGGTATATCGTACACAGGTGAGTTGATCGACTACGGTGTGGAGTACGGAATCATTAAGAAAAGCGGTTCATGGTACAGCTACAACGACGAGAAGATCGCTCAGGGTCGTGACGCAGCCAAGGAGTTCCTTAAGGCAAATCCTGACATGATGGCTGAAATCGACGCTGCAGTACGTGCCGCTATCAAGGAAAAAGAAAACGCTTAATATGGCAGAAGAAGTAAAAACCGAAATATACAACGAGAGAGCCATCCTTGTCGGAGTTGCCACACAGACTGTGTCGGAACAGAAGGCAAAGGAGTATCTTGACGAGTTGGCGTTCTTGGCTGAGACCGCAGGAGCTTATCCGCAGAAGATCTTCATGCAGAAACTTGTGCAGCCTAACTCCAACACATACGTTGGTCCGGGTAAGATCGAGGAGATCAGAAACTACATCATCGATCACGAGGAAGACGAAGAGAGCTCTATCCATCTTGTGATCTTCGACGATGAGTTGTCCCCAAAGCAGCTACGCAATATCGAGAAGGAGCTTGGTGTCAAGATTCTAGACCGTACGACGCTTATCCTCGACATCTTTGCTATGCGTGCCCAGACAGCCCATGCAAAGACACAGGTGGAGCTTGCTCAATGCAGATACCTATTGCCTCGCTTGACACGAATGTGGACTCACTTGGACCGTCAGAAGGGAGGTATCGGTATGCGTGGTACAGGTGAAACGCAGATCGAGGCCGACCGTCGTATCATCCTAAACAGAATCTCTCTATTGAAAGAGGAGTTGAAGGAGATCGACAAGCAGAAGAGTACACAGCGTAAGAATCGTGGTAAGATGGTGCGTGTGGCACTTGTCGGCTATACCAACGTCGGCAAATCCACAATCATGAACATGCTTGCCAAAAGCGAGGTGTTTGCTGAAAACAAACTCTTTGCCACTCTTGATACAACTGTAAGAAAAGTGACAGTGGACAACCTTCCGTTCTTGCTGTCAGATACAGTAGGATTCATCCGCAAGCTGCCTCACGATTTGGTGGAGAGCTTCAAGAGCACACTCGATGAGGTCAGAGAAGCCGACTTGCTTGTGCATGTTGTCGACGTTTCCAACCCAACTTTCGAAGACCAGATCGCAGTAGTTGAGAAGACACTATCTGAGATCAACAAGGAGGAGAAGCCAACAATGCTTGTATTCAACAAGATCGATGCCTTCACATACATCGAGAAGGCAGAAGACGACCTTACTCCAATCAAACGAGAGAACTACTCTCTTGAGGATTTGAAGAAGATGTGGATGGCGAAGATGAACAACTGCAACTGCATTTTCATCTCAGCTAAAGACAAGTCTAATCTTGAGGATTTCAAGAAGCAGCTTTACGATAAGGTTAAGGAGATTCACATCCAGCGTTACCCTTACAACGATTTCTTATTCCAGAAATACGACGACGAGGGAGAAATAAGTTTGGAGTAATATCGTAATGAGATGCAACAGAGGCAGTCACGTTACGATTGCCTCTTTGTTTAGTGTTGTATTAACTTGGCGGAACGAGTGAATTGCTCACAACAATATGTTTCCAAAATTCTGAAAGGAAAAGAGAATCTTTCTCTTGATACTCTCACAAGACTTGAGGATGCCTTACAGATAAGTATCATATTGCCCAAATACGAAGATAATCCTGTATAAAAACAACAAGAGGCAGCCCATCTGGACTGCCCTTCTTTTATCTATTCCTAAATCAAAGAGTTACTTCTCCTGCAATGCTTCCTTGAAACCTTCAAGCAAACCGTCGGATTCCTTTAGGAAATTGCCAATCTCACCAGCAAAGTCATTAACAGCCTTCTTCGCAATCTTTCCAAGAGCTTTGCCCTTAAGTCGACCTATCTCACGAAGTTCCTCTTCCGTATACTGATCCTTATTCTTCCGAACCTCATCTTCAATTTCCTCTATCTCTTCTCCCAAGGCAACCCACTCCTCTTCAGTATACTTGGCATCCTTCTGATCTAGTTTTTCATTCAACTGAGTCAAACGGTCGATAGGAGTCTGCTTCTTAACGCACGACACTGCAAACACAGCAAGCAGCACTGCAAATATGATATGTCTTATTTTCATGTCCTCAAAATTTTTCTCTTTTCCACAAATGTAGGAATTTTTCGATAAAAAAAGATGAAATGGACTTGTCCCCATTCAATTTTGATTATTAACCATTAACTATTAACTTATAAGCACTATCTTTGCATCGTTAAATCAAAGGATTTCCAATGGAATTGATCGAAAAAGTTAAAAAGCTCCTTGAAAAAGAATTCATCAGATTTGTCATTGTCGGCACGCTAGCTACCGCTATTGATGCTGGTGTCTTCTATCTGGTCAGACTTTTCGCTCCATATCAAGTGGCGATGATCACAGGCTACCTATTGAGCCTCATCGTCAACTATATCCTCACAGTACGATGGACATTCAAGAAGAAGCCTTCCGTCAACAATGCAATCGCTGTTGTCGCGGCTCATCTTATCAATCTTTTCATCGTAAGAATGAGTTTGATGAAATTCTTCGTCGGATATGTCGGCCTTGAGGACAAAATTGCATACCTTCCTACCCTAGTCATCTCTGTGGCTATCAACTTCTTTATGGTGAAGTTTGCAGTGAATAGAGTGAAATAAGTAAATACAATATATTATGAAGAAAAGTTTAATTGCAGCAGCAGGCGCACTATTGATGCTTTCTGCTTGTGGCAATAAGAAATGTGAAGAGAAACAGCAGTGTCAGTCTGCTTCAGCAACACCTGTAACTGCATCTCTTGCTGTTCAGTCGGGAATCGCATACAGCGACACAACAGTCAACAAGAAGGATGGTAAGAAAGTCCTTGTGATCAGTTCAAGCCCACGTAAGGGTGGCAACACTGATATCCTTGCCGACGCATTCGTAAAGGGTGCTCAGGAGGCAGGAGGTAACGTCGAGAAGATCTTCTTGGCCGACTCGACTCTTGTATTCCTTTCAGAGGAGGGAGCAAACCAACCTAAGAATGTTAGTCGCGACAACGCAACTGGCCGCATCGTGGAGAAATTCTTGGCAGCCGACGTCGTAGTGCTTGCAGCTCCTACATATTACATGAACGTCAACGACAGAATGAAGACATTCATCGACGCTACATATCTTGCATTCGGCGACGAGCGCATGGGAGGCAAGGAGTACTACTACATCACTGCCTGTGCCGACGATTCTAACGAGACAGCAGAGTGGTGTTTCAATGGTTTCCGTGGCTTCGTGATGTGTTTGCCAAGCGCAACAGAGCGTGGATACGTTCGTGCCAAGGCAATGGGTAGAGCTGGTGCTGTGAAAGGCACAGAGTTTGAGACTCAGGCATACGAGTTGGGAAAGACAATCAACAAGTAAATCCCAGAAAAACATAAGATGAGCAGGTACATTGCAAAAGCGATGTGCCTGTTTTTGTTTTGTCATCACGTAATACACCTCAAAAATATTATCTTTGCGACGTGAATCTAAAAATTAACGTTTTGAGTTTATCTAAATTCCTTATAACAATTGGGTTGTTGGCAACCATAGCACATCCTTCGTTTGCTGAAGAAAACGCCAAAGAAGAAAAGAAAGCATCAGGATTCATTTCCGCCGGAGGATCATTAAGTTCAGGAAATATCAATAAAGCAGATGTCAAAGCATCGGGAGGATTGGCAGTGGCAGACAGCACTCTCGAACTCGTGTTTGGAGGAAAATACACCTATTCCGAAAGTGAGCACAAGACGAAAAACAACGGCATTGAATTAAACTCCAAAGTCGATTTTATGCCATACAGAAAATGGTCCCCACTAGTTGCACTCGAATATCTGCACAACGCCTACAAAGGCTACAACTACAGATTAGACGTAGTGGCAGGAGCAAAGTATAATATCTGCTCCAAACCAAAGGTTTACGACTACTCCATCAGTTTGGCCGGGCTATACGACGTCGTCGACTATACGGACGACAAAAAGACATTGGACGACAACGCATTCCGTCTATCACTACGACCAAAGGTCAAGCAGCAGATCGGGCCAGCAGTCTACTTAGTGGAGAAATTCTTCTATCAGCCTAAAATCAACGACTTCAGCAACTATCTGTTGAAAAATGAGACAGAGATTGAGTGCAAGATAACCAAGGTCTTCTACCTAAGTGTCATATACGAGTATGACTATCGCAGCGTCTTGCCACCAATAAAAGAGAACCAGACATACGAGCGCAGCGACCACTCGTTGGAAGTTGCGTTGAAGATAAAACTGTAGGATTGCATAGTCTATCGTGCAATTTTCTACAAATATTGCATAGTCTATCGTGCAATTATATATTTTTGTAGAAAATTATACGTTATGAATAATCTAATTGAGACATATAAATTACTGATTGATAGAGTAAACGTTGATTTTGTTCGTTATCTACACGACAAAATCAACTGGAATAACAGATTGATAGCCATACTAGGAGCACGTGGAGTGGGAAAAACCACATTAGTCCTACAGCATATCAAAATAACCAATGACGTAGAACACTCACTTTACGTTACAGCAGATGATTTTTACTTCACAACACATAGGTTGTTTGATTTAGCTAAAGAGTTTTATCAAAATGGAGGAAAAAAGCTATATATAGACGAAATCCATAAATATAGTGGCTGGTCCGTTGAGATAAAGAATATATACGATCTTTTGCCTAACCTACAAATCATTTACACCGGATCCTCAATTCTTGATTTGGAACAAGGAGGAGCTGATTTAAGCAGAAGAAAGGTGGAATATCATCTAAAAGGACTCTCATTCCGAGAGTATCTTAATCTCACTTTGCATTTAGATCTTCCCACTTATACATTGGAAGAGATAGTTAAAGGGAACGTAAAATTTCCTTATACGGAGTACAGACCATTGGTATATTTCAAGGAATATTTGAAAACTGGATTCTATCCATTCTTTTTGGAGTCGGACGATTACACCATCCGACTCAGAAGTGTATTAAAGCAGGTTGTGGAGTTTGATGTACCGACATTCGCAAAGATGAATGTCAGTTCAAGCGCCAAATTGAAGAAACTGCTTTATGTAATAGCACAAAGTGTTCCATTCAAACCAAATTTCTCTGTATTGGAAAGAGAGTTGGGAATATCGAGAAACGCGTTGCCAGACTATTTCATGTATTTGGAAAAAGCGCAGTTGATTACCATGGTGAGAGAGAAAGCCACTGGCATTAAGATATTAGAAAAAATAGATAAAATCTATTTAAATAATCCCAACCTATCTTATGCACTTACTGATGGCGAAGCAAATATCGGGACAATAAGAGAAAATATATTCATCCAATTTCTACAGGATTTATATCCAATTGTGTCGTCACCATCCCAAGCAGATTTTGAAGTGAACGGATATACGTTTGAAGTAGGAGGGAAAAACAAGACTTCACATCAGATCAAAGAAATTGAGAATGCTTATCTTGCCAAAGATGACATCGAGTACGCCAGCATGAAAGAGATTCCTCTTTGGATGTTCGGATTCCTTTATTGATAGTTTTTTCGACGACGGTTATACTACTCAAATTCTTTATTTTTATCGAATATACTCGACAAAAACAACCTATTTTCATAGAATATACTCGACAAAATGGCTATATTTGTCAGAAATTAGACAGGATAAAATGATAGACAAAAATACAATTAAACTTATAATTGCTGAAAATCAGCAAAATGTGTCAAAAATAAAACTATATAGACGTAAATATACCTTTGAAGAAGGCTTAAATTACGTGTTGGTTGGGTTAAGACGTGCTGGCAAGTCGTATCTATTATATGAACGAATGCAACAACTGATTAAAGAAGGTCATTCGGAGGAAGAGTTTCTCTACTTCAATTTTGAGGATGACCGACTTATCGGCATGCAAGTGTCCGACTTAAACACGATATTGACATCTTACCAAGAGATGTTCGACCATACCCCTTTCATATTTCTTGACGAAATCCAGATTATTGATGGTTGGGAAAAATTTGCCCGCAGACTAGCAGACCAAGGTTATCGTGTCTATATCACAGGCAGCAATGCTAAAATGTTAAGTTCAGAAATAGCCACAACACTTGGTGGCCGCTTTCTAACCAAAGAAATATTTCCTCTCTCATTCAAAGAAATGCTTATATCCAAAGGAATCGACGTGGACGATAGAAATTTTGAATATAAGAATGCAACGTCTATCAACAGATATTTAGAGGAATATTTTTATTTTGGAGGATTACCAGAAATAGGGAACGTACAAGACAAACGCTCATGGCTCAACGGATTATATGGAAAAATTTTCTTTGGTGATTTAGTGGCACGTTATTCAATCAGAAATGATAAGTCGTTGAAATTCATAGTACATAAACTTGCAGAGAGTGTCAAACAACCTGTGTCATTTAGCAGGATTGCCCAAATGGTATCTAGTATAGGAACTAAAATTTCTACAGATACCTTGATTGACTATCTTGGTTATATGAATGAATCCTGGCTACTTATCCCGGTATCAAACCACGCCTCAAAATTCGTGGAAAGGGCGACTAACAAGAAATACTATTTCATAGATAATGGAATACTAAATCTTTTCTTGACTGATCCTAATACAAGTCTATTAGAAAACATAGTCGCTATAAACCTTTATAAACAATATGGCGACGATGTGACATTCTTCAACAACAATATAGAAGTCGATTTCTATATCCCAAGCATAAAGACTGCCGTTCAAGTAAACTATTCTCTTAAAGATGCCGACACGAAGAAACGAGAGTTACGTTCTCTTGATAAATTATCATCATTCGTTGATGTGGACAATCTGTATATTGTCACCATGTATGAAGAGGAAACAATAGAGATAAACGGCAAAACGATTAATGTTATACCTTTGAGTAAGTGGTTATTGAAAATATAAAGTCTAGCAAAGTACAGACTTTGCCTACTCTTTTTACACTTTCGTGCCAAATCTTGCCTACTCTTTTTACAGTTTTTATATCTTTGTGTTTAAAATATAGACATTTATGGGCGTTGCCTATATAGGTCAATTAAAATTAAATATAACAGAAAAAAATAGAAAGATATTTTTGAAATAAACATATTATAAACTAAAGCATTAGCTATTATTCGCGTTCAAAACAAAAAGCCTGAGAAACTGATTTGATTTGAAAATCGGATAGCAATGTTCACGGAGACACTTGTAAAGTGGCTTCATCCACAACAATCATCGTTGATGCTCGCACCGTTTGGTGTGGGCTAAGTTCTATTGTTGTGGATGGGGTTTCTTCTCAGGCTTCCCCGTGAACGCGAGTAGAAAGGTCCGCACCTTTCTTTTTGTCCGGTTGTGATTGATAGTTGTGCGAAAAAGACTATCTATGCAAAAAGAATCAAGGAATCAAAAAGTCCAAATTTTAAGAGGAATAGCAATAATCGCTGTTGTCCTAATCCATACTTGTCCAAGTGGTTATTGTCAAGTTATATGCAGACCATTTATCAATTATTCCGTTGCAACATTTTTGTTTTTGTCTGGATATTTAACAAAAACAGATAATGATAATTGGCCAAAATTTTTCAAAAAAAGGATATTTAGAGTTTTACTACCATATCTCATTTGGACTGTTTTGTATAGTATATCATCCAAGGGTCTAGATTTATCAAAAATAGTTAGAAATATACTGACTGCACAATCTGCATGTACAATGTATTACATACTTGTGTATATTCAATTTGTACTTCTCACACCTCTTTTAGGGAAATTAGCAAAATCTAAATACAAATCTATTGGGTGGTTTATTGCTCCTATTTTTGTTTTGATATTTAAATACTATCCATGGATAACAGGGCAATCGCTACATCCCATTATAAAACTGCTTTGGGGTAATTGTTGTGTTGGATGGTTTACGTTTTATTATCTGGGATTGCTACTTGGCAATAATCTAATTCATATTAAAAGTGAAATTCGTCAATTATTTGCTTTTTATATACTTTCTATAATCCTTCAAATCGCAGAAGGATATTGGTTGTTACAATTAGGAGTAAATAATTGTGGTACACAGATAAAATTATCATCTTTTTTAACTAGTTCTATCTTTGCACTTATAGCATACAGATACATTAATAGTACCAAATATGACTTTACCAATAAAGTCTTGCTAACTATTGGAAACTATTCTTTTGGCATATATCTATCGCACATAATGATTATGGAGTTATTATCTCACATACAGATTTATAAGGAGATACCATATGTTATTAATTCAGTTATAGTAATCTTTGTAAGTCTAGTATTTGTACATTACGGGTCAAAAATATGTAATACAAATCTAAATAGATTATTTGGATTTAAATGAGTTCATTTAAAAGTCAGTAAATTTGAATCTGATGTGCAACAGGCGAAAGAGCGATAAATAAAAACTTAAGTATAACTTAGAAACGGCTGAATTAAAATCTCAATCCAGCCGTTTTTGATTTTATTTAATCAAATCCAAAAACATCATTCGTGTATCTAATGAGTTAGGACCATCCATATTATAGTATCTTCGTTCTTCCTCCTCAGAAGAATGGAGGTACTTAAAAAAATTGGATTCGTAGAAATGCAATGTTCGTTCATTGTTGTATGCGTCAACAACTAAGAAACGACACCCTGTCTTATTCTCATCATCTCGAAACCAATCTTTAAGAAACTCTATTACTTGATGCCCAATATGACATCCTTGAAATTTATTATTTACACCCAATCTGCCAATAAGAGTAGCAGGATAACTACGTCCTCTTTTCTGATTAGATATCGGCCTATTTAAGCGATTTCGTGTGTTTTTATCTAGATAAGTTGTTTTGATACTATCATTAGCTAAAGTCACTGCAGCCACAATTTGATGTGGTTGAGATTCAGTAATCCAGCAATAGGTTTTGCCCATTAGTTCATCAGCATATTTAATAGCATCATTTCTGAAAAAATCATCCAAATCCGCTTCTCCACACGAAAATTCCTGACAATAAGTTTGAACCTCATTGTCATATTTTAGCATGATGCAATCATCAAGCAAAGAAATATTTGTCATGATTTATGAAAAGTGAATTTACGGGATTTTTCAAAAAAATTCTGGATTTCTTTTTTTCGTTCTTTCGATAATCCTAATCCTTTTCTCTCACAATTATGCTCAGCTTCTGTGACGAATCGCTCAGCGTCTTTTCCTGTAAGTACTGGTATCGATTTTATTGCTAATGCCATATCTTCCCTGTTTTTTCGCAAAAGTAATAATGTTTGTCATTATATGCAAACATTCTCTATTTTTGCTAACAATCCCGGTTGAATTGAACCCTCGATCCAGTCGTTTATTACATTACAAAATGATTGTTGAAAGATATAATGCAGAAAAAACTAAAAATTCTGTTTCAGAAAAAACATTAAATAAAAGGTCGCTAAGTTTTAAAGCACTTAGCGACCTTTTATATTTCTAACGAATGCCCAAAAATCACCCTTCAAAAATTTTATTCGCAGGTTTGTTTGCTTAAATTTTCAAACTTTATTATTTTTGCATACAAGTGTAAATTTGCATAAAATGTTTTTTCGCGATGTATACGGGCACGATGAGCTTAAACGACAACTCATCGACTCTGTCAAGAGTGGCAGAATCCCTCACGCTCAACTGTTCTGCGGTCCGGAGGGTGTGGGTAAACTTCCGTTAGCATTGGCTTACGCACAGTATGTGTCGTGTGAAAACAAAGGTGAGGACGACTCTTGCGGACAATGCCCATCATGCAAGAAATATGCTGCACTCGCCCACCCCGACCTGCATTTCGTATTCCCTATAATCACGAAGAAACCGGCAGGTAGCGATGAGTTCTGTATGGAACACCTCGACGGATGGCGTGAGATGTTTGCCTCGACACCCTACTTCAATTTGGACAGCTGGGTGGAAGAGGAGTTCAGCAACGTCGCCACAAAGCAACCGATGATCTACAACTGTGAGGGAGGCGAGCTTATTCGTAAACTGCAGATCAAGGCATGCGAAAGCGAATACAAGGTGGTGGTGATCTGGCATCCCGAACTGATGCATGCAGAGTGCTCCAACAGAGTGCTTAAAAGCATCGAGGAACCTGTCGGAAAAACACTCTTCCTTCTTGTGAGCGACAGACCGGACGATATCTTGCCTACCATTCAGTCGCGTACTCAAAGAGTGGTGATGCACGCACTCCCGGAGGCGACAATAGCAAAAGCACTTAGAGCAAAGAACAGTAACGCCGATGACAATCAGATTCAGTATGCAGCACGCCTTTCCCGAGGCAATATCATCGCTGCCTTCGAACTGCTTGACGACGAAGCTAACACTTTCTTAGATACATTCATCCGCTTGATGAGAAAGGCCTACGTCAGCGACCTTGAAGATCTCATCAAACTGAGCAATGAACTTGCAAAACTGTCGAGAAAAAAACAGATCTCCTTTTTGCAGTATTGCCAGCACATGGTGCGCGAGAATTTCATCCTCAACGTGGGAAACCCGTCGCTCAACTACATGACGAACGATGAAGGAAACTTCTCTTCGAAATTCGCACGCTTCATCAACGAAAAGAATGTATGGCAACTAGTTGAAGAATTATCAAAAGCAGAATTCCACGTGGAGAGAAACGGAATGTCAAAAATCATCTTCTATGATTTGGCTCTCAAGGTGATGGCTCTGCTTAAAAAATAAATATATAAATGAGTAGTATAGACAACGGTGGTGGCTGCAATATGAACGCACAAGGTTGCAGCAAACATACCGACTTAAAATTAGATACATTCGACTGGCTATGCGATGTGCCTGGCGCATTGGAGAGCACTGACCTTGTGGAGGTGACTTTCAAGAATACGCGAAAGGGCTACTTCCGCAACACCAATAACCTTCGCTTGGAAAAAGGCGACTGGGTGACTGTCGAGGCTATGCCAGGACACGATATAGGAAGAGTATCTCTTCTTGGCCCGCTTGTATTGCTTCAGATGAAGAAGAACCGTGTCGACCCTAGCCGTGCCGACATCAAACGCATCTTCCGTAAATCTAAGCAGAGCGACCTTGACCACTTCGAAGAGGTGAAGGCTACTGAGCAGGACACTATGATCAAGGCCCGCAAGATTGCCGAGGACTTGAATCTAAACATGAAAATCGGCGACGTCGAATATCAGGGCGACGGTAATAAAGCCATCTTCTACTATATCGCAGACGAGCGTGTCGACTTCCGTCAGCTTATCCGTGTGCTTGCCGACACTTTCAAGGTACGTATCGAGATGCGTCAGATCGGTGCACGTCAGGAGGCAGGTAGAATCGGTGGTATCGGACCATGTGGCCGACCTTTGTGCTGCTCTTCTTGGATGTCGAACTTCGTATCCGTGTCGACATCATCGGCACGTTACCAGGACATATCGCCTAACCCGCAGAAACTTGCAGGTCAGTGTGCAAAGCTTAAGTGTTGTATGAATTTCGAGGTCGACACTTACCTTGAGGCTCAGAAGGAATTCCCTCCACGCGATATCCAGCTTGAGACTCTCGACGGTACTTACTTCCACTTCAAGAGCGATATCCTTGCCCGTACAATGCAGTACAGCACAGCTCCTAACATGGCTGCCAACCTTGTCACTTTGACTGTCGACGAAGTAAAGGCTATAATCGAACGCAACAAACGCGGTGAGAAAGTCGAGCCATTCGGTAGCGGCAACAAGGGCGAACGTGAGACTAAGACTGTCGACTATGAGAACGTTGTCGGTCAGGACGACTTGACTCGCTTCGACAAAAAGAAAAAGAAGAAGAACAAGAATCGCAACAGAGACGACCGTCAGCACAATGCTCAGAACAACGGCGGCAACAACTCTGATGCTCAGAATAATCAGTTACCTCCAGCTAATTCTGATAACCAGCAGAACGCTTCGGCTAACAACAACTCTAACAAAGAGCAGAACAACCAGCCAAAGGCAGAGGGCGGACAGAATCAGAAGGACAACGGTCAGCAGAATAATGGAGGAAACCACAACCGTCAGGATCGCAACCGTGACCGCAACCGCAACAACCAGAACCGTCAGCCTCGCAACGAAAATGGCAACCAGAACGGTGGTCAGCAGAACAATAACAATGCTGAAAACCAAAATGGCGAGAATGGTGGACAGCTAAACAACAATGGCGGCAACCAGGAAGGCGGCAACAACAATAACAGAAACCGTAACAACCGTCATCGCAACAATAAAAACCGCAACAACGGTAATCGCGAAGGCGGCAACCAGAACGGCGAGCGTCAAAACGGCGGTCAGCCAAACAATAACGGCGGCGGAAACCAAAATTCTAACAACGGAGGCAGCAATGAATAAGTTCATTCTAGGTTTTTTGCTTCTGCTTCTTGCATCGTGCGGTGACAACTGCGTCTATCAGGACATCAAGGAGATTCCTGAGGACGGATGGAAGAAAGACAGCTCATTGGTATTCGAGTATGTGATGAACGATACTACAGACTGCTACGAAATCGTGGTGGATGTAAGAAACAAAGGCACATACAAATATCAGAATTTGTGGCTTTTCATAGAGGCACAAAGTCCAAGCGGAGACATCTACAGCGACACTATCGAGTGCGCTTTGGCAGACAACTATGGTCATTGGGTTGGCGACGGAATCGCGTCGTACTACGCCAATATCTACCATTTGCCTGTGTCTTTCATGCCGATGGTGAAATTTCCGAAACAAGGTACTTACAAAATAAACATTTGGCAGGGTATGCGTGAAGACGTACTTGAGGGCATCTCGGATGTCGGCATACGCGTACGTCGTGTCAACCAGTAAAGACGCTGCATCAGCACGTCTCATAAAAAAGAACAGCGATGGCAAAAAACAAACTAGCTAAGTTTAGCGACATGGACTCTTATCCACACGTGTTCCAGTGTCCCTTCTACCATCTTCAGCACGAGCATGGAGGCAGACACGAAATGAGTGGAAAGTGGAATACATTCTTCGGCAACGACAATCCTATCGTGCTTGAACTTGGATGCGGTCGTGGCGAGTACACAGTAGCTTTGGCTAAGATGTATCCCGACAAGAATTTCATCGGCGTCGACATCAAGGGAGCAAGAATGTGGGCCGGAGCAAAAGAGGCTCTTGAGCTTAAGATGCCTAACGTGGCATTCATCCGCACTAACATCGAAGCCATCGCAGGATTCTTCGACAAAGATGAGGTGTCTGAAATCTGGATCACATTCCCAGATCCGCAGATGAAGAAGGTGAACAAACGTCTTACGAGCACAAGATTCATGAGCTTGTACCAGCAGATCTTGAAAGACGGTGCCACTATTCATTTGAAGACAGACAGCAACTTCATGTTCACTTACACAAACGAGATGATAAAGAGCAACCGTTATGAAATCACATTCAGTAACGACGACCTTTACCACTCAGGATTCTCAGACGACAAGATCCTATCCATCCGCACTTACTACGAGCAGCAGTGGCTTGACCGTGGACTAACCATCAAATACGTGTCGTTCAAGGTGACACATAGAGATGAGTTTGTGGAGCCGGATGTGGATATCGAATACGACTCCTACAGAAGCTACAACAGAAGCAAGCGTAGCGAGAAGAACAGCAGCCAGGACGTTGTTTAGTGGTTGGAGTAATTAATGCCAACCACTAAACAACGACACTTATAACAAAGAAAACAAAGGACTTATTATATATATGAACACAAAAGATTATCTTCCACTGATTGAGTCGACACTTGTCTCGATTTTCGAGGGCAAGGAGCCATACAATCTGTATGAGCCGATTCGATATGTGCTTTCCATTGGAGGAAAACGTCTTCGCCCAACTTTCGCGTTGATGGCGTGCGACCTCTTTGGCGGCAAAGTGAGTGATGCCGTTTATCCGGCATGTGCACTTGAAGTGTATCACAACTTCACCCTTCTTCATGATGACATTATGGATAAGGCCGACATGCGTCGCGGCAAACCTACTGTCCATAAGAAATGGAATGAGAACACAGCTATCCTTTCAGGAGACGTAATGCTTTCTCAAGCCTATGAGGTGATGTGCAGAGCTGAGAACTCCCTACTTCCATCCCTTCTTTCTGTCTTCAACCAGACAACTATAGAGGTGTGCGAGGGACAGCAGTTTGATATGGATTTTGAGTCGCGCAACGACGTAACTGCAGACGAGTACATCGCCATGATCCGTCTTAAGACTGCAGTACTTTTGGCTTGCAGCCTAAAGGTTGGTGCAATCTGTGCAAAAGCCTCGGCTAAGGATGCAGACCTTATTTATGAATTCGGTATCAATGTCGGTTTGGCATTCCAGTTGAAAGACGACTGGTTGGATGTATATGGCGACGTGAAGAAATTCGGAAAGAAAATCGGTGGCGACATCTGTTGCAATAAGAAGACATATTTGTTAATCACTGCCCTTGAAAAATCTACCGGCGACACAAAGAAATCGTTGAACGAGTGGATTGCAAAGGAGACTTTCGACAGAGACGAGAAAGTTAAAGCTGTGACAGCAATCTACGACTCCCTAAACATCGGCAAAATAGCAGAAGAGAAGATGAACTCTTACTATCTGAAAGCGTTGGAATCTTTGAACCAGCTTTCATTGAGCGCCGACAAGAAGGAGGTACTAAAATCTATTGCAGAATCACTACTTTACAGGGAGGACTAACAAAAATGCCATACAGAAGATTACCAAATACAAATCAAGCCCGTCTTCGCACATTGAAGTCGGCTGTGGAGCAAGGCCAGAAAATCGGCGACATCCGTAACCTTGCATTTTCTCCAAAATCACTTGAAGAAGCAAGAGCTCTACTTATCCGTTATGAGCGTGCTCTTACAGAATATAAGCAGTGCTCCGACCTACAGGTAAAGAGCAACAAAGGTTATCAGGAGACATTGAAGATGGCAAGACTTTACGTCTCACACTTCATCCAGGTAGTCAACATGTGCGTGTTGAGAAAGGAGATCAAGGCTGAATTCAAACTGCTATACGGTTTGCAGCCAGAAAACACAGTTGTGCCCGACCTATCTACAGATGAGAAACTTCTTGAGTGGGGACAGAAGGTAATCAACGGTGAACGTGACCGCCAGATGAAAGGTGGAGCTCCGATCTACAACCCGTCGATCCAGAAGGTGAAAGTGTTCTACGAAAACTTCGCAGAGCTTGAGAGCAAGCAGAAAGTGCTTCAGGCAAACACAGTAAGAAAGATGGAGGAGGTCAACGAACTTAACAAAGAGGTAGACAAAGTCATCCTTCAGATCTGGGACGAGGTGGAAAGCACTTACGCAAACAAAGAAGAAGAGGAAAAACTTGATAAATGTAAGGAATACGGTATTATCTATTATTATCGTCGTGCTGAGAAAAGAAAAATGAGCATGGCCGATACCAACTCATTGGAAAATAGCGTATCTTTGCAGAGTATTTAAAACATTTGCAAGTGGCAGAAAAATTTGAAATGGTGGCTAAGACCTTCCAAGGGTTGGAGGGCGTATTGGCAAAAGAACTAATTGATCTTGGAGCCGAGAATGTACAGGAAGTACGCAGAGGCGTAACTTTCTACGGTGACAAGAAAATGTTGTATATGGCAAACTTCTTTTGTCGTACGGCATTGAGAGTGCTCAAACCTATCTTTACTTTCGAGGCAGAGAGTGCAGACGAGGTATATGAAAAAGTAAAAGCCTTCGATTGGGATGAGTATCTTGACGACAGAAAGACTTTCGCAATTGATGCCACTGTCTTTTCAGACGTATTCCGTCACTCACAGTTCTTGCAGTATAGAGTGAAAGACGCGATCGCAGACAGATTTATGGAGAAGATCGGCAAACGTCCAAGCGTGCGTCTTACAAATCCAGACTTGTATATCAACATCCACGTCGCAGACAGAACATGTACGATCTCATTGGATTCATCCGGTGAGTCGCTACACAAGCGTGGCTACCGTGTGGCTCAGACAGCAGCTCCTATCAACGAGGTGTTGGCTGCAGGTATGCTTTTGATGGCAGACTGGAACGGTCAGAGCGACTTTATCGACCCAATGTGTGGTTCGGGTACAATCCTTGTCGAGGCTGCAATGATCGCCAAAGGAATCGCTCCTGGTCTATACCGCGAGAAATTCGCTTTCCAAACATGGAAAGACTACGATGCTGACATGTTCGACGAGATCTTCCAGGACGACAGCCGTGAGAAGGAGTTCGACTACACAATCTATGGTTCGGATATCCTACGCAGCAGCATCGAGATCGCTGAGAAAAACGTAACTAACGCTGGTTTGGGAAGCTACGTCAAGCTTACTTGTATCCCATTCCAGGAGCTTAATATCCCTGAGGGCGACGCGATGATCATGTTCAACCCACCATACGGAGAGCGTATCGGCGGTGGTGACGATCTTCCTACTCTTTACGCTGAGATCGGAAAGAAGCTTAAGGAGGATTGCACAGGCAAGAACGCATGGATCATCACTGTGCCTAACGAGGCTACATCACAAATCCGTCTATCTCCATCGTTCAAGGTGGCTCTTAAGAATGGCGACATCGATTGCGAGTTCCGCAAGTATGAGATGTTCTCCGGACGTAGAGAAGATTACGTTCGTGACGGCAAAGAGCGTCGCACTCGTGAAAGAGATGAGAAGAGAGAAGAGAAAAGAGATGAAAATCGCGAGGAGAACGAATACTTCCACCCAATGCGTAGAAAATATGTTGATGAGGATGGAAAGGATTTGAGAGAGTCTGATCGTTTTGCATACTTGCGTCGTCGCCATGAAGAGCAGGAGGCTCGCGCTGAGAGAGAGAAGCGTTGGGCTGAGAAGAAAGAGTACGAGCAGAAACTTGGAGAGCGCAAGAAGCGTTTCGAGAGAGATTCTGAAGGCGACGGTGAAGAGAGAAGAGAAAGACGTGATTTCCGTGGCGACCGTAGAGATGGTGACAGAGGCGAGAGAAGAGGTGGATTCCGTGGAGACCGTAGAGATGGCGATCGTGGTGAAAGACGTGATTTCCACAGAGATGGCGACCGCGACGACAAGAGAAGTTTCCGTGGTGAGCGCAGAAACGACCGTGGCGACAGAAAGGATTTCCGCAGAGACCGTAGAGATGATGACGATCGTGACTTCCGCAGAGGTGGACGCGACGAGAGAAGAGGCGAAAGACGTGATTTCCGTAAGGGAAGCCGTGACGAAAACAGAGGCGGAGGCCGTCCACACAAGTCTAAGGAGGATCGTTTCAAGGGAACTAAAGGTAATTTCCGCAACGACCGTCGCAACAACGACGATTTAGATGATTAAAACGTTGAGGTTGACGTTAACGAAAACAAAAACGAAGACGTTGACTATAAGATGAAATATGTAGGGGTGATCATTGTGGTCGCCCCTATTGTTTCCCAGAACCAAGAATATAGACAACACTTGCTCTTGGAATTTCACTTTGAAAGATTAATAAATTAGAAAATAGACAATTATGGCAATTATAAAATCAGTTAGAGGCTATACTCCTAAGATTGGAGAGAACGTATTCTTGGCAGACAACGCTGCTGTGATCGGCAACGTGGAGATCGGCGACAACAGCAGCATCTGGTTTGGTGCGGTGCTACGTGGCGACGTCAACTCTATCAAGATTGGCAAGAATGTCAACATCCAGGACGGAGCTGTGCTTCACACTCTATACGACAAATCTCCAAAGCCTTCCACAATCGAGCTTGGCGACAACGTGTCGGTAGGCCACAACGCCACTATCCACGGTGCTAAGATTGAAAACAACGTGTTGGTGGGAATGGGATCCATCATATTGGATAATGTTGTAGTGGGCGAAGGCTCAATCATCGCCGCTGGTGCTGTAGTGACAACAGGTACAATTGTTGAGCCAGGAAGCCTTATGGCAGGTGTGCCGGCTAAGAAGATCAAGGAGGTGTCGCCAGAGCAGTCGAAGGATATGATCCAGAGAATCTCCGACAACTACCATTTGTACGCAAGCTGGTACGAAGAGTAATGCTGAATTAGAAATGCTGAATGCAAAATAAATAAAAAATCAATGCAGAGAGACAAACTTTTAACCAAATACTACAATAAGCATAAGGAAGATTTGCGTCTTGTCCGCCGTCATGGTATGGTGGAATTTCGTGTATCGATGCACTACATCAAGAAATTTTTGCCTGAAAACTGCAACGGTTTGAAGGTTCTTGATCTTGGCGCTGCGACGGGAAGATACTCTTTCGCACTTGCTGAACTTGGTTGCGACGTGACTGCTGTGGAATTGGTGAAGCACAACCTTGACATCCTAAAATCGAAGGGCGACGCAGTGAAGGCTTACCAGGGCAATGCAAAGGATTTGTCGTTTCTGCCAGATAACTCTTTCGACATCACAATCAACTTCGGACCACTCTACCATCTTATCGGTGATGAGGAAAAACTCATCGCTATGAATGAAGCTAAACGTGTCACTAAAGATGGTGGTCTTATCTTCAACGCTTACGTGATGAACGACTACTGCATCCTGACTTACTGTTTTGAGGAAGACAGAATCTGCAACTTGATGGAAAAAGGTTTCATCGACGAGTCTTTCCACGTGCGCTCGGATAATGATGAGCTTTACGACTACATGCGTGTGGATGATATCGACAGACTAAATAAACTTGCCGGTCTTGAGAGAGTTACGATTTTCTCTCCTGATGGTCCGTCGGATTATATGCGTCCTGTCATCAACAAAATGAGCGAGGAAGCTTTTGAAAAATTTGTGGATTTTCAGATGAAGAATGCTGAACGTGCCGACCTTATCGGTGCAGGTAGCCACACTGTTGATATCGTTCGTGTACACAAATAACTAATTGATTATGAATCGTCTTCTTTTCGCATTATCTACACTTGCCTTCTCTATCGGCATCAGTTCATGCCACAAAGAAGAGGAACAGCCCATACCTGAGCGCAATGTGAACATTCGCACTCCCTACGCTGATTTCATGCAGCTTCGAAATGCAGGTTCACATGTAGAATATCATTACGGAGAATACTATGCCGCCGGCACATTAATCGGTTTTGGCGGTGTGGTTGTATTTCGCGACTACGACAACAAACTGCACGCAGCCGACCTAGCATGTCCTGTAGAAGTTGATGAAAACATTACCGTGAATGTGAATATGCCTTACGCCATCTGTCCACAATGTAACACCAAATATGATTTGACCTTCGGATTCGGCACACCGGTGAGCGGCCCGGGAAAATTTCCGTTGAAGATGTATCAGAGTGTTTTTGAAGCAGGCGATTATATCCAGATCAGAAACTAACCAAACATCTCCTTAGCCACTTCGTAGCCGTGATTGTAAAGAGCTGTTAGTTTAGCCGGACTTTTCTCAAGTCGACCTACACCTTTCACATCGGCAGGACGAACGACTATAATGTCGCCTGACTTCTCCAACGCCTCGATCTTATCCATCAAAATATTGTATTCCATATTCTTACGACGTAGCTTTTCCTGCAATTTAGGATATTTCTTGTAGACGAAGCTCGGGCACTTCATTCCTGTAGGATTCTTTCTATAGCCATAAGGACGCGTAAGAATAACTACGCACTTACCATATCCCTGATTGAATGCTCTTTCAAACGGAATAGCGTCGGCAATACCACCGTCAAGCATCTTCATGCCATCCAACTCAGTGATCTTGCACACAAACGGCAGACTGCATGACGCCTGGCAAACAACGTTTAGACGGGCAAGAGTAGTACGTTCTTCCAAATAGATAGCCTCTCCTGTCTCAATATCTGTAGCTACGATCTCACAACGTGTGGGATTAGCAGCGTAAGCATCAAAATCGTACGGATATAACTCATTGGGGAATTTATCAAACAACAATCCAAAATCCATGATATTGCCAGTACGAAGGTATGTACCAAGCCCTATATAGTTGTATTTGTCAAGGAAGTCGATATCTACTACTTTAGTACGACCACGCTGTTTTGCCAAGAAATTCAAAACGTTTCCTGCTCCAGCACTTACACCTACCGCGTATGGAAAATCCACTTTCTTATCAAGAAAATAGTCCAACACTCCAGCAGTAAAGACACCACGCATTCCACCGCCTTCCAACACTAATGCATACGTTGATAGATCTGTCGACTTGAAATCCATATTCCAAAAATTTACATCTAAATTATCACCGTGTAAAATTACGCTTTTTTGCAATAATTAAAGCTGACGCTTTTTTGTTTTTTTATATCTCATTCAATAGTTGCGACGGAACATCGATTATACGTGTAGCTCCAATCTGTTTCAAAAATTCCGTCGTCTTGAATCCCCACGTCACCGACAGACAATCTATTCCTGCATTGCGGGCTGTCATGATGTCGACATCCGAGTCGCCAACATACAAACAATTCTCAGGCAAAGATTCCAACTGCTTCATCGCCTCATACACCATTTCCGGAGCTGGTTTGCGAGGAATGCCTGCCTTCTCGTTTTCTCCTAGAGCGACATCTATATACTCCGCAAAATATACTTCATTAAGTTTCTTCACCTCTCCGTCAGGTTTGTTGGAAACAATTGCCATCTTGATTCCGGATCTCTTCAACGATTCCAAAAGTTCAATAATGCCATCGTATGGTTTTGAATGATCGTTGCAATGCACCTTATAATGACGATGAAAACTCAAATGTACACGATCCACAATTTCCGATGATGAGTTTTCCGGCAACGCTCTTTCAATCAACTTTCGCACTCCATTTCCCACAAAAGAACGCACCTCCTCAATAGTACGCGTAGGAAAACCATTCTCTGATAGAGCATGATTAGTGCTGATGGCCAAATCCTCAAGGGTGTACATCAACGTGCCGTCAAGATCAAAAATTACAGTCGTATATTTTGTCATTTTGGATTTATCGTTTTAAAATTCAAACAAGTTCTTTGGCATAAAGCATCTGTCAAGAAATTTGTCGACGGAACTCTTCGCTGCTTTAGCATCAATCACTCCTGCCGTACCTTTGCTCTTCACCACCATACGATTGAGAGCAAACAACGGATTGTTAGCATCAGTCGGAGCATCATAAATCGTAGCACAGTCAATATTATTCTCTAAGGCATAGTTGACTGCAAAACGCGATCCTCCGTCTTCCTTGCTTGCCACCAACACTACCCCATCCGACAGCATCGCCTGCAGATGGTCGCGACGGACATAACGAGAAGTCAACTCTGTCTTTCCTGCAACTGTATAGTATTCGCTCAACAATAATCCCCCACTCTGCACGATCTCGTCAGCCAAAGCAATTTTAGATTCCGGAATGACACTCCACACCGGCGACGGAAGCAAAGCAATCGTTTTGCCTCCCTTTTCCACGCATCTGCTGTGAGCTATGGAATCGCAACCGTTTGCTAGGCCAGATACGATAGTCATCTGCTTCTCCACAAGTGCATCCACAACAGCCACCTCCCTCATCTTAATATCAGAAGAAGCATCACGTGTGCCTATAACAGCAATCTTCTTAGTACTTAACAATGAAACATCTCCGCGATAGAAAAAACAGAGCGGATAATCCCCCGCAGACACCTGCGCTCGGATCTTGGGAAATGATGAATCGTAAAATGTGATTATCCCGTCGAACCCAGATTCATTATATTCTAAAATCTGTGCGATTTCGTCACGTCGTTCCAATAGGTCATCAGGCAAGACACTATCCTTCTTGACATTGCCATATACCCATGCCCTTCCCTTGCCTTTCAACAAGAGATGTGTGAGGATATTCAACGCATCAACAGATACTTTGCTCATCACTCTATCATATATTCCTTACGGCTTGCATCCAAACGAAGGAAAATGAAAAGCAAGATTGTGAAACTCCACAATGACGATCCTCCGTAACTGAAGAACGGCAACGGAATACCGATTACCGGTGTCAAACCGATTACCATTCCGACATTAATGGCAACATGAAAGAATATGATTGATGCAACACAATAACCATAAATCCTACTGAACTCCGAACGTTGTCTCTCGGCCAGAGATATCAGTCGCAACATCAACGTAAGGAATCCAAGGATCACAACAGTCGTACCGATGAAACCATGCTCCTCCCCTACTGTACAGAAGATAAAATCAGTGTCCTGCTCCGGCACGTATTTCAACTTCGTCTGTGTCCCCTGCAAGAATCCCTTTCCTGTCAAACGTCCACTACCGATGGCGATCATTGACTGGTTTACATTATAACCAGACTTCTTCAAGTCGTTCTCCATACCGAAAGTAACCTTGATACGAGTCTGCTGATGCGGCTGAAGAATCTTATTGAAAGCATAGTCAGAAACCTGTCCGAAACCGATCGATCCGGCAACGAAAAGAGAAATAGCAAAATAACTGAACTTTCGCAGACGTACGGCTTGAGCGATCAAGTATAACATAAATACGCCTACAACAATAAATGCCAAGAATGAGAACTTGATCTTAAGATCAAAATATCGGTAGAAGAAATAACCGACAATAAACAACGACACAGCAAGTATAGAAATCACCTTTACAAGCGTGACATCTCTATGATAGAAATAAACCATAGACAAGGCGACTATCATCGCCAATATCATGATCGCAAACATTCCAAGGCTCTCATCAGGAATGGAATCTATGATCGGAGTTGCTCCAAACTTAATCGCCACGACAAAGAAAACAGCGGCACACACTCCCAACAACAACACGATTCCTGACATTCCTTGACGATACAACACAAGCAATAATGCCAAGTATGCCAACGCCGAACCTGTCTCATTCTGTGCCACGATAATCAACATCGGAACAAGGATAATCAGATACATAGTTACCATCTGACGGAAATCCTTCATCGTGAAACCGTAACTGCTCATATACTTCGCCAGACACAGACACGTCGCCGTCTTGGCAAACTCCGCCGGCTGCAAACTGACAGGGCCCAACACCAACCACGAATGCGAACCTCGGGTATCCGGGGCGACTAAGAGGGTGACTATCAACAATAATATGAAGAATCCATATATGAAATAGGACAACGTGGTGTATATTTTCACGTCGAGCATAAGAAGCACCGCTCCGATTACCAGAGCACATCCAATCCACACCAACTGCTTTCCGAATCTCTGAGAAAAGTCCCAGAAATTACTATCATCGAAATTATAGGATGCACCATAGATGCTTATCCATCCGAAGACGACAAGGGCAATGTAGAGCCCGATCGTCCACATATCTATATTGATAAGAATATTTTCGTTCCTTCTGTTGTCCATCTTCCCTACTCTTTAATTAGGTTAGCATCAAGCAGACGCTGCTCAATAGCCTTGCGTCGCTGCGGAATCTCTCCTTTAAGGTACTTCTCGATCATAAGCGTAGCAATCGGTGCAGCCCAAGTCGCACCGAATCCACTATTCTCAACCACAACACTGATCGCAATCTTTGGATCATCCTTTGGTGCAAATGCCATAAAGATCGAGTGGTCTTTTCCATGAGGGTTTTCAGCCGTACCTGTCTTACCACATACTGCTATACTGTCGATACGTGAATAATAACCTGTTCCGGAAATCATCACGAGTTCCATACCCTCAACTACCACATCATAATACTTCGGATCGATTGTACTGTTGTGACGCTTGATGAACGACGAATCTATCTCTCCTCCCTGAATGTTCTTTACAAGATGAGGAGTGTAGTAATGTCCACGGTTGGCAATGGTTGCACCAAGGTTCGCAATCTGCAATGGAGTGGCCAACACCTCACCCTGACCGATAGATAGAGAGATGATTGTCAATCCCTTCCAACGATTCTCTCCATACACCTTATTATACACACTTGAATTCGGTATATATCCACGCTTCTCGTTAGGAACATCAGCACCAAGTTTGTAGCCAAAACCAAGCGAAACGATATGATTCTTCCAAACATCAATTGCCTCCGACACTGTCTTATACTTCTTATGGTCTATCATCGCACGGAATCCACTACAATAGTAAGCATTACATGAATGCTGGATACTGTGTTTCAAATTGAGTGGCGACTCATGACCGTGACAACCTACCGACAAAGCACCTGCATGGAATCCATGTTGACAACCGTATGCTGTGTACGGAGTGATGATTCCCTCCTGCTGAAGCACAAGAGCCTGAGCTGTCTTGAATGTAGAGCCTGGAGGATACTGCGCCATCATCGGACGGTCGAACAACGGTTTCAACGGATCCTTTGAAAGCTCTGAAAAGTTTGCACTTCTCTTTCTACCAACAAGCATGGACGGATCGTATGTCGGACTTGATACCAGCGCCAAGATCTCTCCTGTCGACGGTTCGATCGCAGCAATTGAACCGATTTTACCATTCATCAGTTCCTCACCATACTTCTGCAACTCAATGTCAAGCGACAACTCTATATCCTTTCCAGGGACAGGTCGTTTGTCATACTTACCATCCTCATATTTACCTTTCACACGACCACGTGAATCACGAAGCAGAATCTCCTCACCCTTCTCTCCACGAAGTATTTTTTCGTATGTCAGCTCAATTCCGTTTTGTCCGGCAAAATCACCCTGTGAATAAAAATCGTCAGCTTCCAACTGCTTCTTAGAAACCTCACCGATTGAACCAAGAGCCAAGGCAGCATTGTGATAATTATAGTCGCGAAGAGTACGTTTCTGCACATAAATACCGCTAAACTTATATAGTTTCTCTCCGATCGGGCCATATTCCTCGTCGCTCAACTGCGACATGAAAAGCTGTGGCACATACTGCGAATAGCCACTTTTGCGTTTCAATACTCCCATTCGCTTAATAAAATCGTCCTTTGTAATGCCGACGGTTCTAGCGAAAGCAGTGGTATCGAAACCCCTTGCCTCACGCGGCACAATCAAAATATCATAAGCTGGTTTATTGAAAACGATAAGTCGTCCATTACGGTCGGTAAGCAGTCCACGTGACGGGTAAATCACCTTTCTAAGGTAGGCATTATTTTGCGACTGCTCCAAATAACTCTTGTCTACAATCTGAATAGAAAAAAGTCTGATGATATAAATCAAACAGACTGCCACCATTATCAACGTAATGGTATATCTTCTATTGTCGTTGCTATCATTAATCATCTATCCTTCGATTACTGCGATAGTATTCAATAATAAATATTATAAGCAAAGTGAAGAGTGTCGAACAAACACCCTTGAAGATCACCAAGTGCAGCTTGTCGAACGAGAAGGCACTCAATGCGAAAAGTGCAATGTGATGTGCCAACACAAGTATGGATGCATACTGTATGAAAGTGTTGGTACCGTATGATCTGAATCCAGGCACGATCATCTTATTGTCTTCACGTGGAGAGAAAATCTTATCCATGTGAGGCTTAAGGAAACCGATAAGCAATGTCGCTCCGGCATTCACACCGATAGTGCCGCTGAAGAAGTCGACTGAAAGTCCAAGGAAAAATGCAAGAATCTGAACCACTGTACGATTACATCCTGTAGGAAGGTGAAGGATAAACAACACATATAGATATGGATTTATATCACCAAGAAAATTGATGTGATTCAACACCAATCCCTGGAGTAAAACATACACCACAAAACTAAATACGTATGAAAGTATGTCTACACCCATTATTTGTTATCCTCCTTAATTTTACTGTGCAACTCATGAAGTTCGTCAGAATAGCCGAAATCAACCACGTCGACAAACAACAATGATGAATAATCCTGATTCAACTTCACTGTGATTTCGTAGAAGTCGTCGTTACCTCTCTCAAAAGACTCTACCATACCGACGTTGATTCCAGCCGGGAAGATCGTAGAGTATCCACTAGTCACGACTGAATCACCCACCGCTACCTTGACATAGTTAGGAACCTGCTCCATTGAAGCCTTACGGATATCACCTCCGCCCCAAGTAATGATACCAGTACCGTTCTTGCCTTTTATGATAGACGATGTCTTTGAATCGATATTGATGATTGGAAGCACAAGGCTGAAATGTTCAGTCACTCCACTCACGATACCGACAACACCGCTAGATGAGATAACACCCATATCCTGGCGAATACCGTCGGCCTCACCCTTATCGATAGTAATTATATTCTTGAAATTATCGCGCCTTACATTCACTACACGAGCTGTATGGAATGTAAATTTCTTTTCATCGGCGAATGCCCTGCGCTTTAAGTAATTAGTGTCATTTTCAATCTGCAACAGACGAGATTCAAGTCGACGAATCTCACCTTGCAACTGGCTGTTTTGCTCAGCCAACTTCTCGTTCTGCTCCGATAGTGAGAAATATTGGTTTACATCGGTGCGAACTGAATTCATTCCTCCAATCATGCTACCACATGTAGCGTTCACTTGGAAACCTTGATAAACATTGAATCTTGCTACTAGAATTAGACAAACTAATTCCAGCAACAAGAACAATATTAGATTACTAAACTTTCGTATGAATTGTAAAAGTGTATTCACAACCTTCGATAATTATCGCATCAAGAAAGAGAATTTGTCACAATTCTTAAGTGCGATTCCTGTACCACGAGCCACTGCGTGCAATGGATCATCAGCAATGTGGAAAGGAATGCCTATCTTGTTTGTAAGACGCTTGTCCAAACCACGAAGCAATGCGCCGCCACCTGCCAACCAGATTCCACGCTGAACGATATCAGCATACAACTCCGGTGGAGTCTGCTCCAATGCATTAAGCACAGCTGCCTCAATCTTAGAAATTGACTTCTCGATACAGTGTGCGATCTCCTGATAAGAAACAGGCACAGCCAATGGAAGTGCTGACAAACGGTTTGGTCCGTTTACAATGTAATCGGCAGGAGCATCCTCCAAGTTAGTAAGTGCAGAACCTACCTTAACCTTGATCTCCTCTGCTGTACGCTCACCAACCTTGATGTTGTGCTGGCTGCTCATATACTCCTGAACGTCGGCTGTCAAATCATCACCGGCGATACGAATAGACTTGTTAGATACGATACCTCCCAAAGAGATGACAGCGATCTCAGTAGTACCACCACCGATATCGACGATCATGTTACCTTCTGGTGCCTCAACATCGATACCGATACCGATTGCTGCAGCCATCGGCTCGTAAATCATATATACCTCACGTCCTCCAGCATGCTCCGAAGAGTCACGCACGGCACGGATCTCCACTTCGGTACTACCTGATGGGATACATACAACCATACGCAATTGTGGAGTGAACCATGAACGATCTGAACTTGCCATCTTGATCATGGCACGCATCATCTGCTCTGCCGCGTAGAAGTCCGCGATCACACCGTCTCTCAACGGACGCACGATACGGATGTTCTCCGGGTTACGACCCTGCATCGCTTTTGCCTCGTGACCTACAGCTACCAACTTCTCAGTCTTACGGTCCAAGGCAACGATACTTGGCTCGTCCACGACGATCTTATCGTTGTTTATGATAATAGTGTTGGCTGTACCAAGGTCCATCGCCAACTCCTGTGTCAATGAGAAGAACGCCATCTTTATTTTGCGAAATAAGCGTGAATATGAGTATCGTAGTTAGAAGAAACCTTGAATGCCTCAGTTGCGAACCAGCGTCTCTCCTCCAATGATGTCTCTGCACCGTTCTTCTTCATGATGTCAAGAAGCGGAGCATACTGTGCCTTCGATGCTACAATAACAACATCCTTGTGATTCTTTGCTGCTGCTCTGATAAGGCTGATACCACCTATATCAATCTTCTCGATGATCTCTGCCTCGCTCTTACCCTCTGCTACTGTCTGCTCGAATGGGTATAGGTCAACGATTACTAGGTCGATCTCTGGAATCTCGTACTTAGCCATCTGCTCCTCGTCCTCCTTCAAACCACGACGGCCTAGGATACCACCGAATACCTTAGGGTGAAGAGTCTTAACACGACCACCCAAAATTGAAGGATATGAAGTCAAATCCTCAACAGCCTTGCAAGGGATTCCCTGTGACTCGATGAATGTCTGTGTACCACCAGTTGACAATATTTCGACTCCGTTTTCGTTCAATGTCTTCAAGATCTCAGACAAACCATCTTTGTGGAAAACGGAAATAAGCGCTCTCTTTATTTTCTTATTTGCTGACATAATTTTGAAATTTCGTTAGTATGCCAACAAAATTACTAATTTATCTTCACTTTATGAAAAATTTTTCACATAAAAATTAACGATTTTTAACGGGAAAAGTACGTTCTTGATACATCTCTAATTTCTAGCATTTTCTTTGATCAACAGCTCCCATTTCCAGACATAAATTCTATAAAAAAGACGCCATGAAGAAAAACAAAAAGAGTGAAGAACCATACAATTCTTCACTCTCAATCCTTAACTCTTATTTATCTGGCAATTACTCCATAATCAACATCGCATCTCCGTATGCTCCAAACTTGTAGCCTTCCTTGATTGCAACGTCGTATGCCTTCATCACGTTGTCGTAACCACCGAATGCAGTCACCATCATCAACATTGTCGAGTATGGCAAATGGAAGTTTGTTATGCATCTGTTCGCAACGCTGAAATTGTATGGAGGGAAGATGAACTTGTTTGTCCAACCCTCGAATGGTTTGATCATTCCGTCTGTGCTGACAGATGTCTCGATCGCCTTCAAAACTGTTGTTCCGACTGCGCATACGTTTCTGCTCTTTCTTGTTGCAGCGTTAATGATGTTTGCATTCTCCTCATTAACCTCAATCTGCTCAGAATCAGTCTTGTGCTTAGTCAAATCCTCAACATCGATGTCGCGGAAATTTCCAAGACCTGCGTGAAGTGTGATGCGAGCGAACTCACATCCCTTGATCTCCAATCTCTTCATCAACTCACGTGAGAAGTGCATACCTGCTGCTGGCGCCATGACTGCTCCCTCCTTGTCGGCATAGATAGTCTGATAACGTTCCGCATCCTCTGGCTCAACTGGACGTGTGATGTAGTCTGGCAACGGTGTACGGCCAAGCTTCATCAAAAGGTCTTTGAACTCCTCCTGTGAACCGTCAAACAAATATCTCAATGTACGGCCTCTTGAAGTTGTGTTGTCGATAACCTCAGCAACAAGCGAATCATCCTCACCAAAATATAGCTTATTTCCGATACGTATCTTACGAGCTGGCTCAACCAAAACATCCCAAAAACGCATCTCGCTGTTCAACTCTCTCAAAAGAGTAACCTCGATGTTTGCATTTGTCTTCTCTTTGTTTCCCTCCAAAATAGCTGGGAACACTTTTGTATCATTAAGAATAAAAACATCCTCTTCGTCGAAATACTCAAGAATATCCTTGAATATCTTGTGCTCAATCTCTCCTGTCTTCTTGTGCAACACCAATAACTTGCACTCATCGCGATGCTCAGATGGATACTGTGCAATGCTCTCCTCAGGAAGATTGAATTTAAACTTTGAAAGCTTCATATTTTTTCTTTTTAATGAATTTCTAAATAATGCCGTCAATATCTGCCATGTCGACGCGAATGCTCCTGTCGCTACATGACATCTTCGGCATAAATCCTAATATTAGGAAAAGACGTGGGGATGTTACTCCGCCTCTGTCTCTCCGATTGTCTTTATTGTTGGATCGTTGTCAAGCAAAAACTGGAACTGCTCAAGCGAAATGCAGTCTTCCAACTTCGCATCTCCGATTCTTGTACGACAAAGCGATGTCAGGTGTGCCCCACTCTTCAATGCCGTTCCGATGTCTCTCGCCAATCCACGGATATATGTGCCTTTGCTGCAAACCACTCTGATCTTGATCGCAGTCTGGGAATACTCCATCAACTCTATCTCGTCAATCACCAAAGTCTTCGGCTTGATCTCTACCTCCTCACCTTTACGAGCATATTCGTAGGCTCTCTTGCCGTTGATCTTCACTGCTGAAAATGCAGGCGGCACCTGCTGGATCTCACCCAAAAACTGCTTCAATGTCTCTTCCACAAGTTCACGAGTGATATGCTCTGTAGGATAGTTTGCGTCGACTTCTGTCTCCAAATCAAACGACGGCGTAGTCGCTCCAAGCGCTAACTCTGCCACATACTCCTTTGTCTGGTACTGGAAATTGTCAATCTCTTTCGTCTTCTTGCCTGTGCAGACGATTAGCACTCCCGTCGCCAACGGATCAAGCGTACCAGCATGTCCGATCTTGATCTTCTTCACACCAAGACGATGACGTATGTTGATACGGGCTTTGTTGACAAGGTCGAATGACGACCACTTCAACGGTTTATTGAATAGTAATACTTCGCCTGCGATAAAATCCATACCTGCGATATTACATCATGCTGTAGCCGATTGCCCAGCATCCGATGATTGCACAATAGATTGCAAAGTAGATCAACTTTCCTTTCTTCACGAACTCGATCATTCCTTTGCATGCCAATGCACCAGAAATGAATGCTGCCAAAAATCCGACAACTGCGACATTCAAATCCAAGCCCATGTTCTGCACTCCATGCACTGCGCAAGTCCACTCGCCATTGGCCATCTCCATGACAGTCTTGCACTCAGGACACTTATGCTTGAAAATCTTCAATAGCTGCAAGAATGCCTCTCCCAAGATTGGCACCAACACCATTAGGAATGAGAACTTAGCTACCGACTCCTTCTTGTTACCAAGTAGCAAACCTGTTGCGATTGTTGTCCCACTTCTCGACAAACCTGGCAATACGGCACATGCCTGACCAAGACCGATGATGAATGCGTCACGACGTGAGATATCCTCCTTGATACGTGGCTTTGCATAATATGAGAATGTAAGAAGCGTAGCTGTAATCAGCAAACAGATTCCTACGATCAACAATCCTTCTCCGAAAATCTCCTCCACTTCTTCCTTGAAGAACATTCCAATGATAAAGATCGGAATCATAGAGATACAGATCTTCAACACATATTCTCTGTCTTCATTCCATGTCTTCAAACCTCCTGACATTGATCCTTTCATCACCTTGGAAATCTCACTCCATAGAATAACAATTGTACTCAACACTGTTGCGGCATGCACAATAGTGTCAAACAATAGGTTCTCAGCTCCACTTGTCTGCAAACCTAAAATCTCCTGACCGATTGTCAAATGTCCACTACTGCTGACTGGAAGAAATTCAGTCAAACCCTGAATCAAACCAAGAATAAGAGCCTCTATCCAATCCATCCTATTAGAACTTTATTGTTAATCCTTCTTCGTTATTGTCATTATAACTGTTCTCGGCTGGAACAACCGCATCATCTGTGTCGGCGATTACAAGACCCTTCTCCTCCTCTTCAGGAACCCAAAGAATAGCGAAAATCTCAAACACAAAACCAAACAATGCAATCATTGGAGCTACTGTAACTCTCTGCGCACTAAAAATTTCTGGATTGAATTCTGTCCCTTCGGCACCTCCACCAATCATTAGAATGAATCCCAAAAGAATAATTGCGAATCCTACTGCCAAAAGCAAAAGATTCTTCTTAGGAAGTGCATATCCTTTATCCGCTTTCATTATTATATATTTAAATGTAATACAACTCTTTTTCTTCTCTACTCAAGAACTTGTTGACAGCAAAATATGTCGACAGCCAAGAGATCACAATTCCCGAAACAACAATCGCAGCAACCACAACTAAATAAATAGATCGGTCGGAATAGTCGATAAACAGGCTCAACTGGTCGCGCATCATATATGCGAACAAGGCTAGATAACCCACAGACAATACAGCTGCGATGAGCCCGATCATCACACCTTTCTTCAAGTAAGGTCGACGGATGAAACTTCTCGTCGCACCCACAAGCTTCATTGTGTTGATCAGGAATCTATCTGAATAAATGAGTAGACGCAATGTATTATTAATAAGTACAAATGAGATGAAGAACAACACAGCCGCTACAATCAGGAATAGCAACGACACTTTCTGGATGTTATGGTTGACTTCATTGATAAACTGCTTCTGATAAAATACATTGTCAACAATCCTGTACTCCTTGATTGTCTTAACAACTCCTTCAATCTTATCATTATCAGTGTACTCTGATTTCAAATTCACTATGAAAGATGCGCTCAAAGGATTATAGCCAAGGAAGGCGACAGGATCTTCTCCCATCTCCTGCTCCAAATCTTTGATAGCCTGCTCTTTGCTGATAAACACCACTTTCTTGGCGTAAGGTTGTCCACGAAGAATCTCATCAAGTGTAGTAATCTCCTTCTCCGCAGCATCTTCCTTTATTTCAATGGATACAGTGTAGTTTTCTCTTACATAGGCTGAAAGAGTGTCGCCGATTTTCAATCCCAACACAACAATACCAATCAAGAACAACACCATTGAAATACTGACAATGGTGGTAAGTTTGGAATTAAATATCTTATATTTAGTAACAGAATCTTTCATTTTAATGCAAAATAAACAAAAAAACAGTCACTTATAAAATTTTTTTTGAAAAATCTACTTGATTTATAGGATTTTTTGATGTTGTGAAGACATCGTTTCGAAAATTGATTTATATTTGACGCGACTAAAACTGAAGCGTCAGTGATGCAATACTCTACTTAACTCTAATACATATTAAATATGATAACACTTACTGCAACTCAGACGAGAGCGCATTGTGCCTGCTCGTCAACTAACAACATGAAAATAATAACACATTCAATGCAAATTAAATTGTTTGGTTCCTTATGAAAACACATTTACTACTTTCTGCATGTGTTCCTCTTCTACTTTCTGCTCAAGGCAAGGTCAAAGTGACTTTCAAAGACGGCAACACATTATCGCTTCCAATAGAAGCAGTCGACTCTATGAAGAGCGACACGAATCATCAAAAATTCTGCATGTCGTACTCAACAGACGACATTAAGAAATTCTCTTTCTCTGAGACAATATCGGCTAAGGATGTGGATTTGAAAGCAAGCGACAAAGCTCAAACTTTCAATCAACTCTTCTCAATGTCTGCTATTGTTGACGGAAATGAAATATCTGTTCCGTTTGGCGACGTGAGCAACCAGACAATTGCATTCCCACCTAAAACGGAATATTTCTCTCCATCCTTCTCAACTTCCGGTATACACATATTTATTAACAGCAAAATCTGGAATGAGAACGACAAAATCAACATAGGCAAAAACATTGAAATCAAAGTTGCAGCCTATAACGGAGATACTCGTACTTACCATCTTGACGCAATTACACCGTCGTGCCCGATCATCGAAATCAAAACTAACGGATTGTCAAGTAACTGGACTGACTTAAAATCCATTTCTGTCGACGGAAAGACTCTTGACAAATGTGAGATAAAAGTTAAAGGTGGAGAGTATGACGCAAACGAGAAAAACAGTTTCAACATCAAATTCGATAGCAAACAGGAGATTCTCGGCATCACCAAAAACAAACGCTGGACTCTTGAAGCCAACGCTGGCGACCCTGCTTGCATTCGTGGTTTACTAGGCTACAACATTGCGAGCCGTGTCTCTAAATCGTGGAATCCTCAGGCAAAAAAAGTGGCTCTAATCGTGGATGGCAAATATGTCGGCTGCTACCTTATCTCCGAACAGCCTCGTGTCTGCAAGGGTAGAGTGGAGGATGGATGTTTGATGAGCATCAACGATAGCGCCGACAAAGAAGACGACTTCTTCAAAAGCACCATCTCAAACGCTGTCTTCGTGATGAAGGATCCGGAAACAGGTATGGACGGCACTAAAATTGTCCGCACACGTGAAGCGGTTAAGGAACTTGAAAAAGCCATCGAAGCAAAGAAGTGGAGTAGTGTTCACTCTATGCTCGACATTGAAAGTGTGGCTGAATGGACTGTTATAAATGAGATTGCCAAAAACGAAAAATCATTCGCAAGCGATACATATATATATATTGACGACGAAAAGAAAATTCATTTTATCCCGTCTACACAATCTGCAAAAGCTTTCAACGCTGATTCCGACGCAGAAGGATTCACTGCTTACGACAGAAACTGGATTGCTCTGCTAAAGAACGATTCTGATTTCAACTCGGCATTGAAAAAGGCGTTTGAAAAGATCACGTCGGCTGAAAAGGATATCCTTTCTTGGATCGACAAAGAAGCTGAGCAAACTGTGGGAGACGCTCTAGCAAACAACAATCTTAGTCGCAACGGCATCACCAACCCTGACACCTACGACAAGGAGATTGCAAACCTAAAGTCTTGGTTGTCAGCAAGAATCAAATGGCTTTCAAGCGAGTGGAAATAACGGATAAATGATACTAAGATGAAAAAAACAATATATTTATGTGCGTCCATGCTTTTGGCGTCAGGCACAATTCAAGGTCAGACAATCGATTTTGAAGGAGACGGAATCTCTGGTTCATATAATGTCAGCGATATTGACAATTACAAAACTAATGGTGCATCCCACTCATTCGAATTGAAATATCCGATGCCGAAAATGAAGGAAATCACTTTGTCAAAATCATCCGTTGATTTGACTAAAGCTGATAAAAAGACATCAGGAAACGAAATCAAATCCTTCTCTTTCAAAGCATTATATAATAACGGTTCTATAGTGGCCGACGTTGAAGGCAAAATCAACGGCGACGAAATCAACGTCTTCATTCCATATTATGAGGGTGGGGCAATCATAGCTTCATTCGTGTCGACAGGAACCGTTTTCGCAGACGGCATCCTACAAAAGAGTGGAGTGAACAGCAATGTTTACAATAGCAATATCAAATACAAAGTGGTTGATAAAGAAGGAAATGTCCGCACTTACACAGTAAAAGTTTACAACAGCGGATTGCCTATCCTTCGTATCGACGCTCCGGCTGATATGGCATCAAAGATGTGGAATGGCAGCTATCCAGTCGTCCTAATTTCCGCAAAGGGAAAGAAAATGGCAGAAGCTAAGGCTGAAATAAAGCCAAAAGGAGGACAAAATTCCGCATCGAAAAGAGATTTCAACCTCAAATGCAACAAGAAAACCGCATTCGCCAACATGGCAAAAAACAAACGTTGGGTGCTTCTTTCAAATGCCGACGACGCTTCCATGCTACGTACAAAAGCTGGACTTACTCTCGGAAAAGAGTTGAGCGGATTGGCTTGGACACCGTCGTCTGAATTCGTGGAAGTTGTGATGGGCGACAAGCATCTCGGCACTTACCTGCTTTGCGAACAGATCCGTGTGGCTGATGGCAGAGTTGCCGAAAGTGCAGTGTGGGAAATCACAAATGAAATCGAGGCGGACGACGTATGGTTCACATCCGACAAAGGCACAAAAATCCGTCTGGTGGATTCATCCAATGATGACGTCTCATCGGATTTGGAGAAAGCAAAAAACGCTGTAAACAAGTTTGAATCAGCTCTTTATGGAGACAAATCCTTTGATTCATACATAGATGAGGATAGTTTTGTCGACTGGATATGGGCCAATGAAATCTGCAAGAACGAAAAATCCGCATTCAAGAAAGATTGCTATTTCCGCATCACACCGGACGGAAAGATTGCAATGTCTCCGATCTTCTCAAACGAAAAATACCTTGGCAATAACGTTCAATCATACGAAGGCTTCACAACAATCAACGGCGGATGGAGTGAGAAGATGATGCACGACGCGAACTTCTCATCAGCACTCTGCAACCGTTTCAAGGAGATCTCGTTGACAGAAGGCGCAGTAGTGTCAGCCATTGAGGAACAAAAGGATTTGATTACATTGTCAGCCTCTGCTAATGCAAAAGAGTGGGGGAAAAACGACAACATGAGCAAGGAAGCCTCATCGTTAACAGATTGGATTAAAAACAGATACGAGTGGCTTTCATCTGTAAGCGACGGCATCTGCAAGTGTGCTAAGGCAGACAAGGCAACAAGCAACAACGAAATTAAGACATTCGAAATCAAGAAAGCAAACAACGGTTCCGCACTACTTGAGGATTATACTGCAACAATCTCTGGCGATAGTGTAAAGATATTCGTGCCATACTTGGTTAACTTCAATCTGCTGGCAGACTTCACCGTCGCCAACGGAGCAACAGTCTACTGCAACGGAGAGGAGATCAAAAGCGGCAAGAACAGCGTCGACTACCATAAACCACAACAATTCAAAGTGGTGTCATCAAACGGAGATGTCCGCACTTACATCGTCAGTATCTACAACAGTGGACTTCCAGTAATCTATTTGACAACAAAGAACAATCAAGCAATCAACAGTAAGGACACTTGGTTAGATAATACTCAATTGACTGTATATAAAGCAGATGGAACTGTTGATTATGATGCCGAACCAGAATTGTGTCAGGTGAAAGGACGTGGAAATTCCACATGGTCAGCCTCGACTGAGAAGCGTCCGTATGCCGTCAAACTAAACAAGAAATCACGCATCTTGGGAATGGTGGAGCATAAGCGTTGGGTGTTGATGGCAAACTTCTACGATGCCACTTTCTTCCGCAACACCATGTCAAACTACCTTGGAAAGATGTACACCAACCAAGATTGGGTGCCAAGCGGATACAATGCCGAACTTGTATTGAACGGTTCACATAAAGGTAACTACTACTTCTGCGAACAGGCAAAGATTAATGAAAACCGTGTCGACGGAAAATACCTGATTGAGGCCGACATCAAGGAAGGCATAAAGAACGGAGCCATTGAAGGACCACAATCGCACAACGCATTCTTCACAAAGGATCCGGAGCTGGCAACCAACTCCACAGAATATCAGAATGTGAAGAGCATCATTGAAAAGTTTGAGAAAGCCTTATATGGCAAAGACTACAACACCTTGCTACAACTCATTGATTTAGAGAGCTTCGTAGATTGGTATATGATCAAAGAGTGGTCGCACGACATCGACGGAAACATGCATACCAGCTGCTATTTCACAATCATGGACGACGGCACAATCAAGATGGGACCGATGTGGGATTTCGACCTAGCGTGGGGAGGCAATCCATTCTCAAGCATGGGACAGGGTTACAATGCGTATGAAGACTTCTACATCACTACCAATCCAATTACTCAACCGCAAGGCAAGACATGCACAAGCTGGTTCGGAGAGTTCATCAAGATGCCTGAATTCCAGAAGTTGTTGAAAGAGAAAGTGCTCAACATCAATTCACACTTAGATGAAATCCTTGCCTATATCGACGAGAACACCGAATACCTGCTATTGTCAGCCACAGCCAACAAAGTAGGAAATGGCTCAGGCGGAGGTTTCGGTGGTTTTGGAGGCTTCGGCGGTTTTGGTGGTTTCGGCGGCTGGGGCGGCGGCTTCGGTGGAGGTGGAGGTACCACAACATCCGGCACAACACCAGAGTCATACCGTAAAAGCATGAGTGACTTGAAGAACTACGTCAAGACACGTTTGCAATGGTTTGTGAAGGAAGTTTCTTCTTTCTAGAATTAAAACTAGAGACGCGGATAATTTTCGCGTCTCTAGTTTTGTTTATAATGCCACAATGTAATATCTCTGCAAAAAATAAGATTATGTTAGGAGTACAAAGCAAAAACAAACCCATCACAGAATGCTACCCTCCAATAATGCATTGAGATTCTTCCCATACAGCATTGTCTTTTGTACTTTATTAAAAATAAAAGGTATAGTCTGCTCCATTTATCGGCATTCTTTTCTAAATTAGCAAACAAAGCTAATATAAACGAAAATTACTTTTACCATGAAAAATTATACAACTAAACTCATATCAGCGATATTGCTGGGCTCATTGGGGTTGGGTTCCGCCAACGCCGAGGCCAACCGTGGTCTTTGGGCTTGCAACGACGGCAATGTCTTCGTCAGCTGGCGTATGCGTGCTACAGACTCTCCCAAATCGACAACATACAACCTTTACGCAGACGGCAATCTTGTCTTCTCTTCTAAAGACAAGACTAATACCACACTTCCGTCGAACTATGCAAACGCGACTTTCTCGCTTGAGGTATTGAATAAGGCAGGCGAAGTGATTGATTCGCAGTCTGGCATCAAGGTTGACCAATATCCCTACCATCATATCAAACTTAACCATCCCGGCACATACAAATTGCCTACAGGCGACGTGGTGACTTACGCCCCTTACGACTGTTCTGCCTACGATATGGACGGTGACGGTGAGGAAGAGATCATCATGTGTTGGTCGGCTGGTGAAGGTGCGACAGCAGCTGCAACTGCTCCTCCGATTTTGGACTGTTTGAAAATGGACGGTCGCTTGGTGTGGAGAGTTAATCTTGGACCAAATATCCTGAGCGGATGTCGGCTTACTTTCCTTTGCTACGATTTCGATGGCGACGGATATGGTGAGTTGATTACTAAGACAGCTCCTGGCTCAAAGGATGGAAAGGGCAATTTCATCAGCAAGGGTGCTGCCGCAGGTTCAAACCCTTACATGAACTGTTTGAAAAACGGTCTTGTGACTGACGGAGGACCAGAGTGGATCACTTGTTTCAGCGGTAAGAACGGTGAGGAGTTGGCGACAATCGACTACTGGCCATACTTCAATATCAAGTCTAACTGGGACGACCGTAGCGGCAAGAGCGACGACAACACTTACGGACACCGTGGCAACTGGCTAAAGGGTTGTGTGGCATTCCTTGACGTCAACGGAAAGGCAAAACCATGTGCTGTTACCACACGTGGTATCTACACATACTCGTATGCTGCGGCATACACTTGGGATGGCAATACATTGAGCAATCTATGGAAACATACATCCGACAAACCAGGTCAGGGAATCTACGGAGAAGGTGCCCACAGTGTCACCTGTGGCGACGTGGATAATGACGGATTCGATGAAATTATCGTCGGCGCAGCTTGTCTCGACCATAACGGTCAGTTGCTATGGAGAACTGGTTTAGGCCACGGAGATGCCACTCACTTGGGTGAATTCGATCCGTCGAACCCAGGACTTGAGTATTTCATGATCACAGAGGAGGAGTGGTCTAAATATGATTGTGCTTTGCTTGATGCCCGCACAGGAAAGGTGTTGATGTCTAAAAATCAATCTGGAGGCGATACAGGACGTGGCTTGATTCTTGACTGTGACAGCACATACGATGGAGCAGAGGCAATGGAGTGGAGCTGCAACAACATCTTCACATGCAAAGGATACGAGTTTGCGCCATGGCATACAGGAAGCACCAACAGCAGTTCCATCAACGGACGTATCTTCTGGGACGGCGACTTGCTTGAGGAATATGTTGACCGCGGACACGTCGACAAATGGGATATCGCCAACAAGACATGGGTGCGCCAGTACACATACGGATACAACATCATGGTCAACGGGACAAAAGTGCAGTGGGGTGCAAACACCAACAATGCAACAAAGTATAATCCTTGTTTGCAGACCGACATTGTAGGCGACTGGCGTGAGGAGTCAGTGTTCTGGACAGAACAGAATGGTCAGTACTTCCTGACTGTCTACACAACCACAATGCCAAGCAACTACAAGCTTCCTTGGCTACGTGACGACCACACTTACGACATGGCAGTGGCATGGGAGCACTGCGGTTACAACCAGCCACCTCACTTGGGTTACAGCCCGTTGGAATACTACAGAAATCTTAAAAACGTCGTAGAGCCAACACTTACCAAGCACGGAGGTGGTTCAAGCAAGCAGACTGTATATATCAACAACCCAATCGGCGACTATTTCTTCACTTGGGACGGAGCAAATACCGTCGACATCAAATGGGAACCATACGCTCCCGATGGTATCGTGACAAGAATTGATCCTGCATCTAAGAATGTCTACTTCAGCGGCACACCAACTGTAGAGGGAATGTTCAACTGGACACTTACAACAGTAAGCGATGCAGAGACAGAAGCCACTTACGAAGGATATATCGAGGTGAAGGATCCTACAGACGCGGTAGAGATCAATGCAAGTCGACAATCGGCATATCCTAATCCGACATCAGGCGATTTGTTCATCACAGACTCTGAGGGCAACCTATACAGCGGAAAAGCCACAGTCTACGACATGAACGGTAGAGTAGTGATGGAGAAGACTATCTCCAACGGATATTTGAATCTAAGTCCACTGTCTTCCGATGTCTACGATATTGTAGTGAAGGATGCAGACTACAAGATTAAAGTGAAATAAATGTAGAAGAGACGTCCCGTCAAGGCGTCTAAAGCAACAAGAAGGGCAGTGATCATAAATTCACTGCCCTTACTTTTTACTTCTTATTTCTTACCTAATTACTGTATTTCCTCTTCGTCATTAGGAACAAAAGCTCCACCCTTAGTGAAACGCAATGTGATAGGATCAGGTTTGTTTAGAGTTACAGCATAACCATATTTCTTTCTCTCCACCTTTCTGATCACACGCTCAGGATAATTCTTTTCCACATAATTAAGAAGCTGAGAAGGAAGCAACTTCTTCAACGACTCAGTCATTCCGTTCTTCTTAGTGTTGATTTCATCCCACGTACCGCGACGATCGAATGTGATGCGCATACCGTTTTCAAGAGACACCTCAACATCGTTGTCATCATCAGTCTCCACCTTTTCAATCTGTACATCAGAGAAATGCTTGCTCAAAAAACTCTCAGCTCCACTTGGCAAACCCGATTTCGCATCTCCACTTCCGCTGCAGGCACTAAGTGCCGCACAAACCAATGTGCTGAAAAAGAAATATCTCATTTTCATATCGTTCTTCATTTAGATTTATAGAATCCAAAGTAAGCAAATAAATGGTGAATATGCAAATTACTTACTACTTTTGTCGGCACTCTTTTGAATCTAGCGATGGATATAATTACAATATTATCAGATACACGGTTGCACAAAAGCAATGTGGAGGCTATAGTCGGCGACATCATCGCCGGCGACACCGATATGTCCACACTTTGGAATCTTACCGAAGATGACAACCCGCAGTTGGCATGGCATGCCGTGTGGGTACTGGAAGCATTGTGCAAGAAGGATAGGAAAATGTTGGTGCCGTACCAACGTAGGGTGGTGGAGAAAATCTTGGCAAACCGTCATGAAAACGGCGAACTCCGCCTGTGGCTCAACATCTCACTAATGCTTCTGCCTGAATCTAAGGATATCGACGTCGACCTTCTCAACTTCTCCTTTGAAAACATCTGCAACATGCATCTGGCTGTGGCGATGAGAGCAGTGTGCATAAAGATCGCATATCAGCTATGTAAACGTGAACCTGAATTGTTGCAGGAACTCCAAGCTGTTCTGTCGATGCTTGATTTGAAGGATGAACCTCCTGCCATCAAAAGTGTGGCGAAAAAGATAAAGTAAGCACCAAGGCAAGAAAAAAACTTTTATCCATTAGAATAAACCCAAAATGTAGTTATAGATTCCGGATATAAAGTCTCCTGCGTTCAAAAAAAGATCGCTGATGTGGTCAAACACATAACCTGTTATCGACGCTACAAGCTTGATTACCAAATAAATCAAAAACATCAGCACCAGGATCAAGACTCCACATTTAGTCGCGTCTTTATTCACCTTTTTCTTGACTTCCTCATTCTCCTCGATGAATCCCGACAACAGTTGGTAGTTCTTTCTGTGGCTCTTGCTGAATACATCAAACACATCTCCTATGACAGGAATCGCTCCTACCAGAATATCTTTCAAAGAGTTGTAGATTATCGACAATGTCAACGGAATGGATTTGATCTTCGTAAATGACACGTAGATGAACGGCAACGTCAACGCCTGGCTGATAAGGTCGCCCACACCACCAGGAATGAGTCCAAGGATCGGGTCCAGCATATACTTGTCCATCACCTTACTGATCTTGGCACAAGCATTGTAGACAGGATCTTTTTCCAACGCCTCTCGTTTCTCACGTTTCTTGCGTTCGATCTCCTCTCCTTTTGCAGCGGCTCTTTCAGCCTCACGCATATCCTTGTCATACTCGTCAGCGCCCATCTCCTGGCGTCTGCGACTGCTTGCATACTCTGCCATATCAGATATTTATTGACAAATCACCGTTAATGAATTTGTTGAATTCCTCTTCATTTGTAAACACTTTGCCTTTCTCTGTAAGCTCGATAAGTGCCTTCTTTCTTGCCTCTGCATCCGAAGCTGTATTGATTCTCTTTAGCACATTGCCAAGCACATCTGCCTTGGCATCGATATCCGCCATCTTGGATTTGAATTCAGACTGAATCTTCTCCATCTCCTCATCATAGATTTCCGACGATATCTGATTCTGCTCTTTCATAGCCTCCAACGACATAAATGCATCCGTAATCTTCACACTGTCATCGAACAATTTGTCGACTCTAGTTTTCATATCTGCAAGTTCTGCCTCGGTATAATCCTTGGCTGAATCTTCCATGATCTTATTCTTCACGCCCGGACCATACTCAGCTGCAAGTTCCTTGAAGTTTGCGACAGCTGTCTTGATATCCTCAGGAAGTTCGTTGGAATGGAAAGTGTCTATATTGATTGCCTTGACACTCTTCTGATCAAGTCCACTCTCAAGAATCTCCTTGCCGACATGAAGCATCTTGATGATATCCTCCAAATGCGATGCAAGTTCACGCTTCATATCCGTGTCGACGGAAATGGTCTTCAAAATCTTATCCGTCAACTCTCTTTGCTTCGCCCTAAGTTGAGTTAACTTCTGTTCTGCCTCACGTCTTGCGTTTTGATGAGACTCAAGTTCGGATGCATCCATCTTCTCGTCGACGATGGCATTCTCATACTCCTTCACCAAATTACCGTAGACACCTTTCCACTTGAACATCTTTTGGCTATATTTCTTGTCGGCAGAACCGAATGTCAACGCATTGACAATTGTCGAAGGTTTATCAGGACGCATACTCTTGGCATTCTCATAATCCTCCTTCTTCTCACTCAACATCAACTGGCAACGTGAGATATGCTCATCGTAGAAAATGATATTGTTGGCGTGGTCGTTTAGCTCTTCTGAAATCTCACGGATCTCCTTCATCACTTCGTCACGCTCCTTCACAAGTTCTGCTACGCCAGCCTTTGAATAAAGTGCGGCAACCATCTGCTCTACCTCAGCAGAAAGGAGTTTGCCACTAAACTTGAAATATGCGTCTGCCTTAGGAATATAAAGGTCATTGATCACCTTATACACTGTCGCCAAACGAGTGTAATCCGACTTGATATTCGTAACGTCCTTCTTGATATTCATCTTGAACGCCTCCAAATCCGATTTCATTCTTGTTGCCTTCTCCGATGCATCAAGATAGTGCTTCACCATCTCCACAGCAGCAATAGCCAACGCTCCGTTTCTTCCCATAGCCTTGCAGCTCGACGATGCAATCATCACCGAGTTGGAGAATCCGTCGCTAATCTCCGACATCATCACTGAACAGTTGTCCGACAACAAGTCGTACTGCAACTTGACCTTCTCAAACATCTGGGCGGTGTCAAGATACTCTATTGAATCAAAATCGAAAAGTGATGGTGCAACTCGTTTGATGGAATCTCCGTAGAAATCCACAAGCATCTGTGCATACTTCTCATAGACGTGAAGAATCTCAGTACGAAGGTCGACAAACTCGTGAGCCGCCTCCTTCACACCAATCTTAGCCTCATCGTAGACGTTGACAAGCTGACCGTAAAGCTGCACAGCCTGAGTCGCCTCATTCTTTACATTCTCAATAGCTCTGGTTCCAGTGATGATGCTCATCAAACTGTTCATCTCCGATGCCACAGCCTCCGACATCTTCGTCTTCAACATAGTGTCAAGCACAGACAATGCCTTCTCACCATCCTTCAGATTCTTCGACAACTCCTTAAAATAGTCGTCGTTCTTACCTGTAGCGATAAGTTGACGCAACTCAAAATCATCCACTATCGAAGTAGCGCTATCGTTGTTGACGAAAGTCGATTTTATATTCTGATCTTTGCCGTAATGGTTGTAAGCCTCCCATGCAAGTCGACTGACCTCTACAGAATCAGCCATCTTAAGTTCGTATGCCAAGTCGGCACGAGTAAGCTTATTTCCGTTTGCACCGTCGGCAAGTTCCTTTATCTTCTTATAGATTCCTTCACTCATAATCTTCACAATTTAGTTAATACAAATGTCTCAACAATTAATTATTTAACCATTGATTATTAATCATCTAGGCATATATCTCTGCTCGTATGGAATATCCGAATCATCCTTCTTTTCCTCACATGCAGGAGCCTCATGTTTACTCTCCACATAATCCCTAGGCATGTATCTCTGCTCGTATGGGATTTCTGGTTCGTCTTTCTTTTCTTCTTCTCTTTTCGTACTCTCCTCCGATTCAATGATTATATCTTCATCTGATAGAGTAGGAATGGTGATAGTTTCGTTTTTAGTCTCTCCATTATAACCTATCGCTTCAGAATACAAAACGGATAAAGGAAGAGTCACTCTTACCTGAGCATAAGCAAAGACAACCACCGTCATAAGCATATAAAGCATCAAAGTGACAATACCTATTTTATTTGGAGAGTCGGCCAAAGACATAATGTCATCTACACGACCTCCTTTAATGGCTGCCAATCCTCCAAAGATAACTCCTGTCAGCAAAACAAAAAAAATGACCGAAAAGACCGCAATCATTATAAGAACTGTCGGCAATATGGCACGCACCATAATCTTGAACATTGTCCACTTATACCCCTTTGACAACTCCGAACTCTTTTTGATTATATCCTTGTCCTCCATCTCCGGATTGTCGTCGATAATAAAAGGCACCAAGATATACTCAAAAACTTTATAGAAATATACCACTACCACAGCGAATATGCTCAACGAAGCGATTCCTTCAAACTGAGAATAACTTGAAAAATCGTCCACATCCATAAACATCTTCAAAAGACAAAGAAGATATATCGCCAAAGGAATACCGACAGCAACCAACAATTTAAATGTCACTTTAAATCCCATAACCATGTAACGCTTAAAGTTGAGTTTGAATTTCTCAACCATCATATCCATTGGCGACTTATTGGCAATATGCATCTGTCTCAAACCTATGATACACGAATACATCAAAGGAGATGACACACAAAATGCCCATACAAGGCAAAAGACAGCAAAAACGGAAGAGAGTATAGCATTCCCACCGAAATTTGCGATTAACTGCAAATACCTCGGAACACAAAATATCAATAACATCACAGAGCATGCCGCCAACGCACTTCCCCATTTTTCTGCAAGAGCCATCTTACCCTCGCCCATATAAATAGAACTAGATTTTGCCATTTTTCCTTTTACACAATTATTCGTAATTTTCTCCAAAAATAAATATTTTCCCTTTTTAGCTGACACTACCTTTTTTGATATTTGCCGATATTTTCAATTTTTTATGATTTGTGCTAATTTTGCGATCATAATCAAGTAGAGAAATGGCATATTCAACAAAAAAACATATTCAGCAACTGATATTTCTGCTTAAGGCTCATTCTTTCTCAGACGTGGTGGTTTGCCCGGGAAGCAGAAACATGCCCATTGTGGAATCGATGTGTTGCGACGACTTCACGGTGCATAGAGCACTTGACGAACGTAGTGCAGGATTCATGGCTTTCGGTTTGGCTCAGATCGGCAAAAAAGTAGCTGTCTGCGTTACAAGCGGAAGTGCAGTTGCCAATCTTCTCCCTGCGTTGGTGGAGGCTCAATACCAAGGCGTTGGTATTGCCGTAATCACTGCCGACCGTCCGAAGGAGATGATAGGACAGATGATGGGACAGACGATGTATCAGGTGGATGCATTGGCTTCAGCTGTGAAGTATAGTGTTGAAGTGGCGGACGACGAAAGTGAAGACGGAATGTGGTTTGCCAACCGTGAAATCAACGCGGCATTGAACATCGCTTTTGTCGAGCAAAACGGTCCGATACAGATCAATATGCAGATCAAGGAACCGTTTTTCGACTGCACTGCCGACTCTCTCCCTGAATTCAGAAAAATCTCTTTGATTGGCGACGACTCTTTGTTCGGCGACACTTTACAGCAGCTATGGGATAAATCCAAGCGTCCGTTGGTGATGGTAGGTCAGTACGACAGAATCAATCCTGCCTACTTGGATGCCTTCATCCGTTTGAATGTGCCGATCTACACAGAGGTGCTTACAAGCATGGAGCATTTCGCAACGACGGATTATAACCGTATATCAGACAATGAGATAGAGGCTTACAACCCCGACTTCGTAATCTACATCGGCGGTCATATCGTCAGCAAGTTTGCAAAGGGAGCCATCACTAAATGCAAACCCCAGACTGTCGTCCGTGTGTCAAAATCAATAGAGTTTGCCGACACCTTCAAATGCATGACTCATCTGTTTGTCGAGCCAAAGGTGGAAAAAATGTGCGGCTGGACAAAAAAAGACATCAACTTCAGACGAAGCAACCAAACTTTCGATGCCACAAAATACCCGTCGGCATACAGTGAATTCCTAAAGCATATTGCTCCGTCGACAGATATCTTCCTTGCCAACTCCACAACAGTACGTGCCATCGATTATGCCTATTGGTGTATGCCGGACGCACAAGCCAAACGTCCACGCTTCTATTGCAACCGTGGAGTGAACGGAATCGAAGGAAGCATGTCGGCCGCCATCGGATATGCAAGCGGTGTAAACACTCCCGTCTACCTTGTAATCGGCGACTTGAGCTTCTTCTACGACGTCAGCAGCCTATGGAGCGCAAGCAACACAAATCTACGCATCCTTCTTGTCAACGACGGTATCGGAAGCATCTTCACCAAACTTGCAATGAAGCAGACAGAGACTATGAAAACCTACGTCGCAGAAAGCCACGACTTCACTGCATCCGGAATCTGTGAATCATATAAGATCGACTACAAAACAGCCGACGACGGCAACATCCCATCTGATGTGTGGGATTGGTTTTTGGGGGAAACTCCAGGAGCAAGGGTGCTTGAGGTAAAATGTAAAAGGTAAAAAGTAACGAGGAAAAGGTAAGTGTGATTATATTTTCTTTTTGCAACCCAGTTGCAAAACCTTTACCCTATTTTTGCAGTAATTTGAAATAGGCGTGGATTCCCGTCTTGATTATTGTAAAATCCTAATTACTGTAACTTATGCGTAAAATAGCATTTCTTGCACTATCTTTCTATATCTCGGCAGCGTTGACGGGATGCCATCACAATCATAATCACGGTGGTCACGAAGGCCACGAACACGGTCCACACGAAGAACATTTCAAACACGATCATGATGAGGATCATGATGAAGATGAGCACGACCACGAGGGTCATGACCATGATGAGCATGACGGACATGATCACGACAGCGAAGAGTGCGGACGCAATATCGCAAATGGACATTCGCATAATGAGGACTTCCATACTAAGGATGAGGAAGGTCACAAGAAACATGAGGGTGAAGTTCACCTTTCCGACGCAGATATTCAAAGAATCTCAACTGAAACAGCCGCTTTTTCTGAGTTTTCTCAGGTGATCGTAGCGACGGGAGAAATCCTTCCGACGACTAAAGGCGAGGCTTCTGTGATTGCTCCGTTCTCGGGCATCGTGAACATCGCATCCGGTGTCTCAGTCGGCGGTCAGGTCGGTGCCGGTCAGGTGCTTTTCAATATCAGTACAAATGTGGGAGAGGCGAGCGACTTGGTGGAAAAGGCAACCATCGAATTGGAGGCCGCACGCAGAGAGTATGAGCGTGACTTGAAACTAAGCGAGGAGATGATCGTCTCAAAGAAAGAGCTTAACGAATGTAAGGAACGCTACGAACAAGCTAAGGTAAAGCATGCCAACCTTGCCTCAAAAATCTCTTATGGTAAAGCGACGTCGAAAAGCCAGATTGCTGGTTTCGTGAAGAGCATTAATGTCTCCGACGGTGCTTTCGTCAACGCTGGTGAGCAACTTGCTGTTGTGTCGCAGAACGATAAACTGATGCTTCAGGTAAAATTGCCACAGCGCTACCAGAAATCAGCGTCAAGCGTCAAGACAGTGAAGTTCCGTACAGCCTACGCTAATGAGGTCTATTCTCTCGACAAGATGGCAGGCAAACAGGTAAGCCAGGCCATCACTACTGCCGACGGAGGCTACTACATCCCACTACTGTTCGAGTTTAAGAATATCAGCAACGTGATGTCAGGAACAAGCGTTGAATGCTATGTGGTGACAAAGGAGAAAAAGAACGTCATCACAGTGCCAAACTGTGCAATCACCGAAGACCAAGGTGTGGCGCAGGTGTTTGTGAAGAAACATGAGGATGCATTCAAAAAACAGTTTGTGACTCTAGGTGCAACAGACGGTGAACGTACAGAGATTATTGACGGTCTACACCCAGGCGACATCGTAGCCACATCTAATGTGAGCCGTCTGCATCTTGCAGCATCGTCAAACGCTATTCCAGCACACACACATAACCATTAATCTGTCATCATAATACAACGGCTATGTTAGGAAAAATCATACATACATCCCTGCTTCACAGAGTCTTCGTCATACTGTGTGCAGTAGCCCTTACAATCTACGGCCTTTACTCTGCAAAAGAGGCTGACATCGATATTTTCCCCGACTTGAACGCACCGACTGTCGTTGTGATGACAGAGTGTGGAGCAATGAACACTGAAGACGTTGAGGCTTTGGTGTCGTATCCTATCGAGTCGTCGCTATCGGGAGCAAGTGGAATCAGACGTATCAGAAGCACCTCCACAGACGGTTTGTCTATCGTGTGGGCTGAATTCGACTGGGAGACAGATGTGCTTGTGGCTCGACAGACTATTTCTGAGAAGCTTCCTGAACTATCTTCTAATCTTCCAGCTGAGGCTGGTCAACCTGTGATGGCTCCACAGTCGTCGATCATGGGTGAGATCTTCATCGTCGGTCTGCAAGCCGACTCTACGTCTCTGATGGATCTACGTACATCCGCTGATTTTGAATTACGTCCACGTCTGATGTCAATCTCAGGTGTGGCTGGAGTAACTGTGATCGGTGGAGACGTGAAGGAGTATCAGATTGAGCTTGATGAACTTAAGATGCAGCATTTCGGCATCTCTATCACAGAGGTGACAGAAGCACTTGACGGTTTCAACCAAAACGTGAACGGTGGATTCACCACTCACCACAGCACAGAATACTCCGTTCGATGCGTATGTGCATCACGTGATACTGCGGTGCTTGGTACAGCTTTCATTGCAAAACGTGGAAACTATTCTGTCACTCTTGCAGACATTGCAGACATACATATAGCGTCGCGCTTTCCACGCATAGGAAAAGCCTCTGTCAATGGTGGCGACGCCGTGCTTTTGACAGTCACTAAACAGCCGGGAGCCTCAACTCTCGACCTTACTGAAGAGATTGAGAAAACACTTGAAACATCAAAGGCATCGTTACCTGCAGACGTGAAGGTACAGACTAATATCTTCCGCAGCTCCGACTTCATCAACAGAGCCATCGACAATGTGAAGAGCTCACTTTACGAAGGAATCATATTCGTAGCAATCGTGTTGGCTCTCTTCCTTGCCAATATGCGCACTACCTTGATATCACTCATCACTTTGCCTATCTCTGTGTTGACTTCCATCTTGGTGTTGAGACTCATGAATCTTGGCATCAACACCATGAGTTTGGGAGGTATTGCCATCGCCATCGGTTCACTTGTCGACGATGCCATTGTCGACGTGGAGAATGTGTGGCGAAGGATGAATTTGCCAGGTTCGGAGAAAAAAAGCATCATAGAGGTGATTGAAGAGGCATCAGCCGAAGTGCGTGTGCCGATTCTAAACTCCACACTGATCATCATCGCAAGTTTCCTACCTCTCTTCTTCCTTTCAGGTATGGAGGGCAAGATGCTTATCCCGCTCGGCATCGCCTTCATCGTGGCACTTGCAAGTTCAACAATCGTGGCTTTGACATTAACTCCAGTGCTATGTAGTTATCTGTTGAAACCACGTAGAGACGTGGCGTGCCACGTCTCTGAATCATCCGAAAATAAAGACGTGGCGTGCCACGTCTCTACAGATTCCAAAGAATCGTGGTTATCACAACGTCTTAAGAATGGATATGCAAAGGTTCTGAACTGGGCTCTCGGCAGCAAAAAACTGATTCTTGGTGTGTCCGGTGTCGCACTCGTCGCAGCAATCATCGCAATGTGCACATTCGGATCCAACTTCCTTCCTCCTTTCAATGAAGGTTCACTTACGATCAATATCAGCACACTTCCCGGCACATCGCTTGACGTGAGCGACGAGATTGGTCTTGAGGCTGAAAAAATGCTGATGGAGATTCCAGAGGTGATCACAGTGAGCAGAAAGACAGGTCGTGCCGAGAAAGACGAACATGCACTTGGAACAAACGTTTCCGAACTAGAGGTGCCTTACCGCCTGGATGCACGAAGCAAAGATGAGATGATGGAAGATGTGCGCCACAAGTTGAGCCATATCAAAGGTGCGAACATAGAGATAGGTCAGCCTATTTCTCACCGTATCGACGCGATGCTTTCCGGAAGCCAGTCGGCAATAGCAGTCAAGATTTTCGGTGCTGAGTTGCCAAAACTTGAGCAGATTGCAGGTATGGTAAAAGAGGAGATGCAGGAGGTCGACGGAATAGCAGACGTCAACTCAGAGCAGATGACTTTCCGTCCGCAGTTGAAGATCACTCCGCGTCGTGAGATGCTTGCAGAGTACGGCATCACTCAGAAGGAGTTGGCAGAGTTCATCACCGTCAAACTATCCACTAAAGAGATAGGAATGGTGAGAGAGGAGAACAAAAGCTACGAAATCAAACTGATGTCGAAGAAGCACACAGGAGAGATCGGAGACATGCTCATCCCGTCGGCAAAAGGAATGATTCCACTATCATACGTCTGCAACATCAGCTACACATCCGCACCGTCGACAATCAACAGAGAGAACGGCAGCCGCAGAATCATCGTGTCGGCCCAGCAGAATGGTCGTGACCTTGAATCCATCGTCAACGATATCAAGAGCAAAGTATCGGAGAGCGTGGAATTGCCAGAAGGCTATTGGATAGAATACAGTGGACAGTTTGAGAGTCAGCAGAACGCAACACGTACATTAAGTGCAACACTGATAATTTCATTGATTATCATCGTATTGCTGCTAAAGAAACAGTTCGACAGTTGGAAAACATGTGCATTGATTCTAAGTGCACTGCCGCTAGCCTTGGTGGGCGGAGTAGTGTCGATCTTCATCACAGGTGGAGTTGTCAGCATCCCGTCGGTAATCGGATTCATTTCGCTATTCGGTATTGCTACACGAGGAGGAATGCTTCTGATCGCTGAGTATGAGAAGCGCGAGAAAGAGGGCGAGAATTTGGAAAATCTTATTGTCGACGGTTCAGCTGCCCGTCTCAACCCAATTCTGATGACAGCGTTGAGTTCAGCCCTTGCCTTGATCCCTATGATCATTGCCGGCGACAAACCAGGAGCAGAAATACAGTGTCCGATGGCGCAGGTCATCCTTGGAGGGTTGCTAACATCCACTATCCTATCGCTCATTGTGATACCGATTCTGTACCATTGGTTGAAGAAATAGAGACTAACAGCCTCCCTTTAATGGAAGAGGTCTTATAAAAAGTTTCCATTAGTAATGGATAAAAGTTTCCATTGTTAATGGAAACTTTTGTATATTTGCAGAAAACTATTTATTATGATACAGTTAGATGATTTGAAAAGAATAGTTGTTGAACAACAAGATATACTTAAGCGTGATAAAGGAGAAATAACACGCACTGCATTAGAAGAGGTTTCCTATATAGATAATTTCGCATTGATAGTGTCTGGAATCAGACGATGTGGCAAAAGCACATTGTTAAAGTTACTTCTTAATCAAAATATAGATAGTCTTACATTTGTAAATTTTGATGATCCTAGACTATTTGATTTTGAAATATCTGATTTTCAAAAACTTGATATGGTGATTAGTGAAAAAAAGTCTCAGATACTTGTGTTTGATGAAATTCAAGTAGTGAAAGGATGGGAACGATATGTAAGACAGAAATTAGAACAGGAATATAAAGTGTACATTACTGGATCCAATGCGTCGCTTCTTAGTCGTGAACTAGGAACAAGTCTTACTGGTCGCCATGTAAATTATGAGTTATTTCCGTTCTCCTTTGTAGAGTTTTGCAAATTGATGGGACTTGAGAAAAACAGGGAATCTATAGAACAATACTTGGAATTAGGAGGATTTCCGGAATATTTGAAATCAAAAAATCCCGAAATACTGAGAGCATTGATGGATGATATTTTGACACGAGATGTGGCAGTACGTTACAATATCCGTGACTTACGTTCCTTGCGTAGACTTACCACGTACTTAATGTCCAATATTGGAAATCTTACTTCTGCAAGTAAATTGAAAGAACCTTCTGGTATAAGTTCAGTCACTACTATCTTAGAGTATATATCTTATTTGGAACAATGCTATCTCTTCTCATTTGTGCCTAAATTCGACTATTCTGTCAAAAAGCAAAGTATAAACCCAAAAAAAATCTATGCTGTAGACTTGGGTTTAGTAAATTGTAACGTCGCAAAATTAACTGCAGATATTGGTCATAAGTTGGAGAATATGGTTTACTGCGAAATACGCAGAAAATATAAGGATATATGCTATCACAAAGGAAAAGGAGAATGCGACTTTGTGGTACTTGAAAACGATTCTGTGATAAGTGCAATCCAGGTTTGTATGACTCTTGACGCTGATAATAGAAACAGAGAAATAAATGGACTACTTGAAGCTTTGATAGCCTATAATCTTGAAGAAGGATACATAGTGACCATGGATCAAACAGACTTTTTTGAGATTGACGGGAAGATTATAAAGGTGGTACCAATATCTGAGTTTTTGTCGTAGAGATTTAATGAAAGGAATATTATTTTAAAATAAATGCACTGTGTGAGTGCATTTATTTTAAAAATATGCACTGTGTGAGTGCATTTTTGCTACTTTTGCTAAGTAATTTATATCGAAATAGGAATGGAACAGCTGATTGTGAATTATAAAAGAATCTTGAAACTTACGACATCTGGGTTTCACAGATACTTGTACGATAAAGTTAATTGGAATGGTCGTCTTGTAGGTATTGTTGGAGCAAGAGGTGTTGGAAAGACAACGATGATTCTTCAGTATATAAAAGAACACCTTGATGTAAACACTACTCTTTATGTGAATGCAGAGCATCTATATTTTGCGTCACATACACTATTTGATCTTGCTGATGAGTTCAGCAAAATGGGTGGAAAATATTTGGTTGTAGATGAGGTGCACAGATATGAAGGATGGTCAAGGGAATTGAAACTCATTTATGACTACCATCCTGAACTTCATGTTATTTTCTCTGGATCATCTGTTTTGGACATAAATAAGGGAGTTCAGTCTGATTTGTCTCGTAGAGCAGTAGTTTATACGATGTATGGATTATCATTCAGAGAGTATCTTGAATTGTTTGAAAATATCAAAGTCGATATATACACTCTTGAGGAAGTTCTGTCTAACAAAATAGAATTGGACGAATCATTCCGTCCTTTAGTCTATTTTAGAAAGTATTTGGAAAAAGGATATTATCCGTTTGCAATAGATGATGATTATGAGGATAAACTTGCAAATGTTGTGACGAAAACATTAGAAACGGATATTCCAGAATATGCAAATATGAATGTGTCGACAGGTAGAAAACTAAAAAAACTTATGGCTGTGATTGCGGAAAGTGTTCCGTTCAAGCCTAATATGGTAACACTGGCTGAAGTTTTGGGAGTCTCTCGTAACAATGTAGCAGACTATCTGTTATATATTGAAGAGGCTGGACTAATCACACAATTGAGAGACCAGACAGGAGGTGTGCGATCTCTTGGTAAGGTAGATAAGGTTTATCTTGAGAATACAAACCTTATTTATACTCTTGCAAGAAAAGAAAATGCAGAAATCGGCAATGTCAGGGAGACATTTTTTATGAATCAATTGCGAGTTGTCGATGATCCAATAGTATCACCTGTATCCGATTTCTTAGTTAATGGAATAACTTTTGAAATTGGTGGTCGCAACAAAAAACAGAAGCAAATAAAGGATGTAGAGAATGCGTATATTGTAAAGGATGACATTGAGTATGGTAGTCTGAATATAATTCCTTTATGGCAATTCGGATTGCTTTATTGATACCCCATATTCCTCAATACCCATTTTTAGGTATTGGGTATGTTGCGTTTTAGCCATAATTTTGCAAACGTAGGAAAATTGCTGTATTTCGGAATTAAATATCAATTGCAACTGGATTGCAATGTTTTGATTCTACTTTTGTGACGTTAATTTATAATAAGATGAAGTTTCTTTTAACGACTGTTCTTTCTTTTATCGCTGCCTTATCTGTGGCCGCTAAGGATATGCCATTCAAAAACGTGGTGGTGGCGCTTGATAATAATAATCCTCAGATTCAGATTGCCCGTGCAAAGATCGAGAGCAACCAGTTTGCCATGCGAACTGAGCGCAATCTCAACGACCCATCGGTAGAATATCTGTTGATGTCTCCAGGCAATGCCAACGATATGGAACTTGTGGTGAGCCAAGAGTTTGCATTCCCTACAAAGTATGCGAGGATGAAGAAGGCGGAGAAACTTGCCTACAAAAAAGACTCTCTTGAGTATGAACTTACCCGCAAAGAGGTGATTGCGTCGGCTTACGATATCTGCGCAGAAATTGTCTACCTCAACCAAATCATGGAGATGGATTCCATACGCTACGAAATGGCTCGTGTCAACTACGAGAAATTACGTCGCGGACTAGAAGAGGGAAAATACAATATCCTTGAAGCTAACGACGGACAGATGGAGATGGTGACTGCTTTCTCCAACCTAAGCAGCAGCAAGCGTGAGTTGAATGAAAATTACGTTACTTTATACTCCATGTTCGGCAACAATACAAAGTTGAAAATCGGTTCCGAATTCCCAGCAGTTAAGGCTTGCAGCAAACGAAGCACAGTAGTAGACGAACTAAAGGCGGTGGAGACTGAGATCAATGCCCAACAGATGAAGGTGGCTAAAGCAGAGTCGCATCCCAACCTGACTGCCGGCTACAAGATGGTAAAGTCTGGCGAGGCTGCACACGGATTCATCGTCGGTACATCCATTCCTATCTTCTCAACTAGAGGCAAAAAGCAGCTGACACAGGCAGAGAGCACAGTCGCCAACCTTGAACTTAACAAACGTGCAGCAGAGATTGAGGCATCGATCAGCAATGAACTAAACAAACTTGAAGAGTATGCAAGATTGACAAGCATGTACGACAAGGATCTTTTCAACCAGACTCCTGTTCTTCTCAAGAAATCGTTGGAAGGAGGCCGCATCACTGAAATTGAGTACACAACTCAACTTGCCACATGGTACAACAACAATAAGGTTTATCTAGAGCAGATTAAAGAGTACAACAAGGCACTGTTGAAAGTGTCGGTGTTCTGTGAAGACTGAAAATGTAAGATGTAAGAGCTAAGAATTTCTCATTTAGATTTTTTTCCTACTTTTGCATACAAATAAAGAACGTCATGCAAAAACTAAAGAAAGATGCAATCGACTTGCTTTGCCAACTAATCCGTATTCCTGCATACAGCAGAGACGAGAAGGCAAAAGCTGATTTTTTGCAGCAGCATATAGAGAAAATGGGATTCAAGACACATCGTCTTGACAACAATATCTGGATTCGGTCGGATTTCTACAAAGCCGACCGCCCAACCCTTTTGCTTAACGCACATATCGACACTGTCAAGCCGGTCAACGGTTGGCAGCATGAACCACACGTCGACTCTCACGAAGGAAGCAAGATCTATGGTCTTGGCACAAACGACGACGGTGCATCACTAGTGTCGCTTCTTTACGCCTTCTCCGTGCTTTCAAAGAAGGAGCAGCCCTACAACCTTATCTACGCGGCATCTGCAGAGGAGGAGGTTTCGGGCAAGAATGGTATGGAGAAACTGTTGACTGTGCTTCCTAAGATCAACGTGGCAATCGTCGGCGAACCGACAGGTATGCACGCTGCTGTGGCAGAGAAGGGATTGATGGTGCTTGACTGTACTGCTCACGGTAAGGCTGGACATGCAGCAAGAAATGAGGGTGACAACGCCATCTACAAGGCAATCAAAGATATTGAGTGGATTAAAGACAACGTGTTGCCAAAGCAGACAGATTTGCTAGGTCCAGTGAAGTGGACAACAACAATGATCAATGCCGGCACACAGCATAATGTGATTCCTGACGCTTGCACATTCGTGGTGGATATCCGTTCCAACGAGTGCTATTCCAACGAGGAGATTTTTGAGATCCTACAGAAGCAGTTGCAGTCGGAAATCAAGGCAAGATCATTCAGATTGTCGTCATCTTCAATTTCAATCGAGCATCCGATCGTGAAGAAGATCAAGAGCATGGGAAGAAACCTATTCGGTTCACCTACTCTTTCCGACCAGGCATTGATGAGATTCCCAAGCGTCAAATTCGGTCCTGGCGACTCATCACGTTCGCACACAGCCGACGAGTACATCGTGGAGAGAGAAATCGAAGAGGCAATCGAAATGTATGTCGCCGTGCTTGACGGTCTAAATATCGGATAATCCAGATAGGATGAGCGACGAAGTTAAAGAGAAATACTACGTGGTGTGGGCTGGAAAAGAGCCTGGAATCTATACCAACTGGGATCAATGTAAAGCCCAGGTGGAGGGCTTCAATGGAGCGAAATATAAAAAATTCACTTCGCTTTCAGAAGCTACCGCAGCCTACGAAAAAGGGGCTCCAGCATCACTGAATATATTCTCTGCTAAAAAACCATCCGTTTCGACGGACAACATCATAGCCAACGCTTTGGCTGTCGACGCTGCATGTAGCGGCAACCCGGGCAAGATGGAATTCAGAGGCGTGTGGGTGTCGACAGGAAAAGAAGCTTTTCGCTTCGGTCCATACGAAAAAGGCACCAACAACATAGGTGAGTTTCTAGCCTTAGTCTACGGCATCGGACTCGTGCTAAAGACCAATCCGAATACCGTGATTTATTCCGACAGTGTCAACGCAATCAGTTGGATAAAGCAGGGCAAATGCAAGACCAAACTTGCAGAATGTGAGAAGAACAAGGAGATTTTTGACCTTATCCGCAAGAGCGAGGAGTGGCTTAAACGACCACGTCCTGAGGTGAAAATCTACAAGTGGAATACAAAAGAGTGGGGCGAAATCCCTGCTGATTTTGGAAGAAAATAGATCTATTATGACAATTGAGGTAAGGAATCTGCGCAAATCATACGGCAGTCAGCTAGTGCTTGACGACATCAACTTCTCTATCGGAGAGGGAGAGATTGTAGCGTTTCTTGGCAATAACGGTGCAGGCAAAAGTACAACCATGAAGATCATCAACGGATATCTTTCAAAGGATTCCGGTGAAGTGAAGGTGTGTGGTATCAATGTCGATAAGGATTCAAAGAAGGTACATGGACTTATCGGTTATCTGCCTGAACATAACCCCATCTACCCAGAGCAGTATGTGAAAGAGTATCTCACATTCGTAGCCGGAGTGTATGGATTGAAGGGTGCAGATGCCAAGAATCGTGTCGACGAGATGATTGAGAAGACCTGCTTGACACGTGAGTACAAGAAGCGCATCGGCATGTTGTCTAAGGGTTATCGCCAGCGTGTCGGTTTGGCAGCCGCACTTATTCCGGATCCGAAGGTCCTTATTCTTGACGAGCCGACAACAGGTCTCGATCCAAACCAGATCATAGAGGTACGCAACCTTATCAAAGAGGTAGGAAAAGAGAAATCCGTGATGCTTTCCACACATATCATGCAGGAGGTGTCTGCAATCTGCGACAGAGTAATCATCATCAATGGAGGTAAGATTGTAGCCGACGATTCGGAAACTAACATCACCAACACAAGTGAGAACAACAGTACCTTCTGTATAGAGGCAGAATTCATGGGCGATGTCGACACAAAAGACCTTGCAATGAAGATTGCCAACTCAGAAGCAAAGATCGTGGCTAAAAATACTGTTGTTATCTCTGCTGACCACGATTGCAGAAGCGAAGTGTTCAACTATGCCGTGCAGACCGGCAACGCCCTTCTTACGCTTAAGAAGCGAGAGAAGAGTATGGAGGATGTATTCTTGGAGAACACGAGTAAAAAGTAATAAGTAAAAGGTAATAAGTATTTTTAGATAGAAACCGTCTGAAGAAATTCAGGCGGTTTTTAGTTGCAAAAAAGACTAATGGCTTTATAATTCGCCAAATCTATGTATTTTATGTAAGATTTGGCAGAGTTGGTTTCAACGAGGTGATATTGGATGATTTGTTCAAGTATGAATAGAATAAACTCCATCAGAGAAAAACCATTGCATTTGCCCATAAATAATCTATCTTTGCGGTCGGTATCGTAACAACCATTACGCATTTGTCTGTGATTCATCCAATACTTTTCGTATAATTATCAGCGTATCTCCATTAATTTTATTCTAAATTAAAATTATAAATATCTCAAAAGTGATTATAAATCAACATAATCCCTATAAACTATACTGAAAAACTATGTTGTGCAAAATGTTTTTTTATTTGGTAAAAAAGTAAAAAAAGGAGAAATTTGCACCCGGAAAAAACGAAGACAACCTTTCAACCTTTTTAATACCATTTGTTTTTGTAATAGGGTAATATAGAAAAACACGCGTTTTTGAAGGGCATCTCGGATTCCGAGATTGCTCTCCGAAAACAGAGAAATCAAGAGTTTTTTAATCAAATAATTATTGCAGACGACAAGAATGACGTTCTTGTTGTTTTTTTTTGTTTTAAAACAAAAAGTGGCACCCCCGAAGGAGCACCACTTAAGAACAATGAAATTTTAAGATTATTTCTTGATTAGTTTCTCTACAGCAATGAAATCTGAACTGTAAACCATCACCTGATAGATTCCGTTTGCAAGCTCATTCACATCGTATAGATTGCCATTCTTAGAATCGAACGATTTAACTACCTTGCCCAACATATCGTAGATAACAACCTTCTCAACATCAAACTGTGCTCCGATTGAGAATGTACCGTCTGTCGGATTTGGGTACAATGCTACTTCTACATCCTTGTTGATGTTTACAACATCTTCTGTACATGGAACAAATTTGTTCTTGTATGGCTCAGCCAACTTGCTCTTGATGTACTCACCCGATTTTGATGGAACCCAAGTGCCCTTGCTTACCGAACCAGAGACCAAAGCGGCTGATGTTTCGTTCTTGTCGCAGAAACTCCAGTTTGCCCAGCTGATATCGTTCTTATCCATCCAATCCATCCAATCGTCTGCCGAGTCAAGAAAAACACCGCCAGAACCATCTGCTTTAGATACACCAAACTCTGTAACGAAAATGGCCAAACCATTGGCAATCGCTTTGTCTGCCTTATTACGCAAATACTCTGTATGGGTTCCTGAATAGAAGTGAAGAGTATACATTATGTTAGAGAACTCCAAAGGATTCGCATAACACAAGTCGACATCCTGGCTCCAGTTAGGAGTACCGCATACGATGATTGTATTAGGATCGTTAGCACGGATCACAGGTATGATCTTGTTGGCATAAGTCTTGATTCTAGCCCAAGATACATTCTTGTTTGGCTCATTACAGATCTCATAGATTACGTGTGCTTTATCCTTGTGCGCCTTTGACATATGATCCCAGAAGATTGTAGCATCATCCAAAGTATTGTTCGGGTCGTGGCTCACATCGTTAAGGATGTGCCAGTCAATCAAACAGTAGATACCATACTTGCCACAGATGTCCACAAGTTCGTCGATCAACTCATGGTACTCCTCCTTACTCTTCCACTGATCTGTAGAGTAGCCTCCCCACTCGTGAGTGTAGACTGCAATACGGAACAAACTGATGTTCCACTCCTCGACCAACATCTTGATCGACTCCTCAGTGTAAGCTCCTGGATTCCACGCAATACCGTGAGTACTCATTCCACGTAGCTGTGTAGGATGACCACATGCATTGACCATCTTTCCTTTCTCGACTTTCAATCTGCCATTAAGTGCAACTGGAGAATTTTCCGGATACTGAATTTGGGCGTTTGCCATAACTGTAGAAATTAACAGCATAATACATGCTGCAAAAGCTTTAGTAAACTTAAACATAGGCGATACTTTTTAATAGTGTAATAGTGTTCTCAAAATAAACGTCTCCTTAAAGATGACTTGCATCTCCACATCAACGTTTACAACCGCAAAATTATTTGTTTTTTATGTACTTGGCAACTTTTCCGACATTTTTGTAAAAACTTTTATATATTCGCACTGCATTTAAGCAAACACGTTTAAGACAAAACATTAGCAAAATGATGAAAAAAGTATTACTTGCCGCTTGTGTAGCAAGCTTGGCACTTCAAGGTTGGAGCCAAGAAAATCTATGGTGGAAGACTCCCGTCAACTCACCTGAAATAAACAGCAACAAAACAGTGACATTCCGACTTAAAGCACCCAATGCTACTTCTGTCGAAGTGGTTGGCGATTTCCTATCCAAAAATGAGAAAGCAGTAATGAAGAAGGTTGACAACGACGTATGGGAATACACAACACCGAAGTCGCTGAATCCCGAGCTTTACAGCTACTCTTTCTTGATGGACGGAGTGAAGATATCGGATCCTTCAAATGTATTCATGTCTCGCGACGTGGTGACAATCAGCAACCTGTTCATGATCGACGGCAAGGAGAGTGAGTTATATAAAGTGCAGAATGTGCCTCACGGTTCACTCAATAAAGTGTGGTATCATAGCGACAAGATGAATGTCGACAGACGCATCACAGTCTACACTCCAGCAGGTTATGAGACTGGCAAGGAGAGCTATCCTGTATTATATCTTCTTCATGGAATGGGCGGTGACGAGGATTCCTGGTCAACGTTAGGACGTGCAGCTCAGATCATGGACAACTTGATCGCACAAGGCAAAGCGAAGCCGATGATCGTCGTGATGACTAACGGTAATGCCGACTTGCAGGCTGCATGGGGTGAAGCGCCAACTGGATACGTGACTCCCACTATCGAATTGCCAAAAACTACTGACGGGACATTCGAAGATGCATTCCCTGAGGTGGTGTCGTTCGTCGACAAAGCATACAGGACAATCGCAAAGAAAGAGTCGAGAGCAATCGCAGGTCTGTCAATGGGAGGATTCCACTCCATGCAGATCTCCAAGGAGTATCCGACAATGTTCAACTACATCGGTCTCTTCTCTGCTTCAGCAAGATTCAAAGGAAGACAAGATTCGCATATCTACGATAATTGCGAGGCCAAGATCAAGACACAGTTTGCTCAGAAACCAGCTCTATACTGGATTGCTATCGGCAAGGAAGATTTCCTTTATAAGGAAAACCAGAATTTGAGAAAGTTTCTGGACGACAACAAATTCCCTTACACATACGTTGAAAGCGACGGCGGACACATCTGGAAAAACTGGAGAAACTATCTAAGCCAGTTTGCTCCACTACTATTCAAATAGAATCTATTAACGCAAAGACGTCCCGTCAGGGCATCTAAACAAAAGGAGACGTCCGTGATGTGGACGTCTCTTCTTTTTTGCTCGTATATTAGCGCTGTGCGTCAATACGTTTTTTTATCTCTTCTGCTACATATTTTGCAGAGGTAACAGACCAGTGAGTATCATTACACTTGTAAATGTCCTTTTCTCCGGAAACTAAATGTGGTATCAAAACCATCTTACTGTTGACGAACCAAACCTTATCGTTGTAGTCTTTGAAATAATCCAAACGGCCCTTGATTTTGTAAGGGTCCTTCTTTACGAACTTTTTGTAAAGGTCATACTTGTCGGACGCAACCATGAACACAAATGTCTTGTTGCGCTGCTTTGCTAGAGAATACAGTTTTTCCAAGTTCTTCAAGCCTCCTTCAGCCGTACTTTTTTCAGTAGGGAACAAATCCCACTCGTAGACGTACAAATCATCTTCAGATCCTTTGCATGAGAACATCTTTTTCTTTGTCTTCATGTGACGTACAGGATTCTCTGTAATATACAAATTCTTCTTTATGAATGTCTGTGTATTCAAAAGAAGCTTATGCAACTCCTCTGTCTCTTCCTTAACACCATCATATCCGCTCATTATGACTTTAACAGGATATGGAAATAGCTGATCGTTCACACCCTCCTCCGTGAAAGATTGGCTACTAGGAATAATATCCTCCTCCGTCTTTTCGATATAGGAAACCGAATCAGCATTGACATTGTACTCTTTATCAAAATCCAAAACATTCAATCTTTCCGTAACGTGGCGCTCCACACTCTCCACAATGATGATCGACGGAATTTGAATATCCTGCTTCAATAGGTCGACAACATACTGGTACCTGTCGTCCACATCTTTGTACTTCAAATTGTAAACTGTGTATCCTGGATAGAATGTCGCCAAATAAGACGCATAGCCACTTCTCTGATCAGTGAAAGAATCTCCTATCACAAGTATTGTAGAATCACCTGATATTTCGTCTACGTCGCTGACATCATTTACAAGTGAAGACTGAAGAGCATTACGCGACACATACGCATCGTAATCGTCATCGAAACCGATAAAACCAAGACGTCCCAAGTCGCCATGTTTATGAGGATCAACAGCATACGCATAATATGCCACGACGCAAAACACGGGCAACGCCATCAGAATAGTTTTGATCAAAAATCTTTTCATACTCTTTAGAATTGGAAGTATATAAATGTGACGTTCTTACCAGAATATAGCACGATAGCCATCAGGAATATATAATAAATGGCTATTCTGATAGCCGGATACTTGATCCACTCAATATCCAAACCATGCCTTCTCTCTCGGTTGATCCAGTCGACCAATATGCAGACAATAAGTGAAACTATTGTAGGCACCTGATAAGTCAGCATGTCAAGATAAAGTTTTGAGAAGAAATTTGTACTGAAGATTTTTCCGAAGATGTTGTATGCATCCTGGATGCTGTTTGCTCGGAAAATGATCCAACCAAACACGATAAGGACGAATGTACCCAATATGCTGCCAAATTCCTTAAGAGTAGGCAACTTACGTTGTGCAGCAACCACCCCTGTATACCTCTTGTTCTTGTTCAACAGGATCAACGGCAAGAACAGTATGGCATGATAAACACCCCATGCCACGTACGTCCAGTTTGCACCGTGCCATAATCCACTCAACAAGAAAATCACAAACACATTGCGTGCCACGATAGCCTTTGTGCCACGACTGCCACCTAGCGGAATATAGACGTAGTCGACAAACCATTTGTTAAGTGAGATATGCCAACGCTTCCAAAATTCCGACACATCTCTACTCAAGTATGGAGTCTTGAAGTTGTCTCTTATCTTGATACCGAACAGTTTTGCCGTACCGATCGCAATGTCTGAATATCCTGAGAAATCTCCGTAGATCTGGAATGCAAAGAAGATACCTGCAACAAACAGAACTATACCGCTGTAGTTAGAATAATCGTTGAACACCTTGTCGACATACTCTGCACAGTTGTCGGCAATCACAATCTTCTTGAACAAACCCCATAGAATCTGTCTCATTCCGTCGACAGCATTCTCATACTTGAATGTTCTCTTCTCATAGAATTGAGGCAACAAGCTTGTAGCACGTTCAATAGGACCGGCAACAAGCTGAGGGAAGAAACTTAGGAATGCGAAGAACGCCACAATATTGCGTGTAGCCTGAAGTTTCTCCTTGTACACATCGATCGTGTAGCTTAAAGCCTGGAAAGTATAGAACGAGATTCCGACAGGCAATATCAACTGAAGCGATGTGATATTCAGATCAACACCTAACAATGAAAATGCCCTGACAAAATTGTCGACAAAGAAATTGTAGTATTTGAAAACACCTAAGACAAGCAGATTGACAACAACATTGGCTATACACCAAATCTTCGCCTGCTTCTTATTATCCGACGATAGACTGTTTGAAATCAATATTCCGCTGACGTAACTGCATAGAGATGTGAAGGCAATTAAAACCAAGAACTTCCAATTCCACCATCCATAGAACAAATAACTCGCAAATACTACAAACAAGTTTTGCAGTGAAAGTCGTTTGAATACAAACCAATAGAGACAAAAAACTATCGGTAAGAAAATAAGAAACTCAAAAGAGTTGAATAGCATATTATTATTTCTTTAATGTATAATGTACGGCCACTGCTGAACATTATCAGCCAGATAAACGTCTTGCAAAGATACGTTTTTTATCAAAAGGAACAACCATACATAAAAAGAGACAGTAGCAAATTCACTAAAGATACATTCGTCATTTTCACAAAGTTCCCGACATTTTTGTAATTTTGTAGACATTAAAACCAGAAAAGCATGTTTTTACTTATACTATATCTCTTCCTTACGGTTTTCATCTCATTCCTCTGCTCAATATCCGAGTCGGTGATGTTCTCCACTTCCATTCCGTACGCGGAGACATTGGCTACCAAAAGCAAAGGCGGTAAACTGTTGAAAAGCTTGAAAGACAACATGGGCCGTCCTATTTCCGCCATTCTTTCCGTCAACACTATCGCCAACACATTGGGAGCTTCCGCTGTAGGTATGCAGGTGCAGGAGGTGCTTGGAAGCGAATGGTTCGGATATGTATCTGCAGGCTTGACCGTAACCATTCTTATCTTTTCTGAAATCATACCGAAATCAATCGGTTCAAACTACTGGAGATCACTTTGCGTTCCAGTGGCTTACTTTGTACAGACTCTTTATTACATCGCATTCCCGCTTGTGATCATCACAGAGAAACTGACACAGCTGTTTGCCAAAAAAGAGACACAGACTGTCAGCCGTGAGGAGATTGCGGTATTGACATCGATCGGAGAGAAAGAGGGTGTATTCGCAACAAGTGAGAGCAAGATCATCACCAACCTCATAAAACTGCGTCAGATCAAGATCCGCAACATCATGACTCCGCGTACTGTGGTGTGGGCGGTACAGGAAGACATGACTCTTGAGGAGTTCTTCAAAACAAAGGATTTCAAGCGTTATTCACGTATTCCTATCTACTCTGAATCACTCGACACCATCTCGGGTTTCGTATTGAAGAGTGACGTGCTTTACCATCTTGCCAACGACAAGAAAACCATGCAGTTGAAGCAGATCCGTCGCTCCATCACATGTTGCTACGAACATACATCCATCCTTTCGTTCTACGATACCATGATCGCACGTAAAGAGCACATGGCCATGGTGATCGACGAATATGGCGGTTTGGAAGGAATCGTCACTATGGAAGACGTTATCGAGACAATCCTCGGACTTGAGATCACAGACGAAAGCGACACTCAGATCGATATGCAACAGCTGGCGAAAGAGCAGTGGGAGAAACGTCGCCAAAAGCTATTCAGCGAGAAAGATGCGGAATTCGAATCCATTCTTGGATTGGAAGGAACGGAAGAGAATAAAAATTCACTATCTTTGCGAACAAATAACGAAAATTGAAAATAGATGAAAGTATCAAAAAATACTATCGTATCTGTCGGATATCAACTCTATTGTGGAGATGATGGGGAGAAGGAAGAGTTGATGGAGCAGACAAAGAAGAATCAACCATATAAGTTCACTTGCGGCGCAGGCACAGAATTGGAAAAATTCGAGGAGAACCTGATGGGCAAATCCGTCGGCGACTCTTTCGACTTCTACATCGAATGTCAGGATGCCTACGGCGAGTACGACGACGACAAAGTAGTGACAGTACCAAAATCAACATTCCTTGTCGACGGTGAACTTGATGAAGAGGAGATCTTCGTCGACAACCTAATCACAATGACTATGGAAGACGGCCAGAAACGTGATGCCGTCATCATCGACATGACTGAAGACGAGGTGACACTTGACTTCAACCACCTGCTTGCAGGAGAACGTCTACATTTTGTAGGTACAATCGTAGATGTCCGTAAATCAACTAAATAACGATAAATTAAAGAATTATGGCAATTAACAAAGACAATATTTTCGTTCAACTAAAATACAAACTATACGTTGGCAACGACGGTGAAGAGGTAATGCTTGAAGAGACACCGGACGATCAGCTTTTCAGATTCACAACTGGTCTTGGAATGGTGCTTCCAAAGTTTGAGGAGTCATTGTTCGGCAAGGTTCAGGGTGATTCCTTCGACTTCTACATCAACACTGAGGATGCTTACGGCGACTATGTCGAAGATCTTTGCGTAGAGCTTGAAAAGTCTATCTTCAAAGGAGAGGACGGCAAGATCAACGAGGAGATCCTAGTGCCAGGAAACATTCTTCCAATGATGAGCGCTGAGGGCCACAGAATGAACGGAAAGATTGTCGACGTTACTGATACAGTAGTGAAGATGGATTTCAACCATCCTCTTGCCGGCGAGCGTCTTCACTTCGTAGGTGAGGTTGTAGAGGAGCGTCCAGCCACTGAGTTCGAGATCGAGCTAGTGAAGGGTCACCACGGTTGCGGCGGTGGCGGTTGCAGTGGCGGTTGCGGCGGATGCGGTGGCGGTTGCCACAGCGGAGAAGGTGAAGGCGGTTGCAACTGCGACGGCGGATGCCAAGGTGACGGTGGATGCGGATGTGGAAAATAAGACATTCTAAAATCAAGTAAATGAATACAATAGGAGAAATATTCCGTCTTACCACTTACGGTGAGAGCCACGGTGCCGCTGTCGGCGGCATTTTGGATGGTTTTCCTGCCGGAGTGGCAATCGATGTCGATTTCATACAGGCTGAGTTGAACCGTCGTCGTCCCGGACAGAGCGCCATCACGACTGCACGTGCTGAAGGTGATAGAGTAGAGATTCTTTCAGGTGTCTACGAAGGAGTGTCGACTGGAACACCTATCGCTTTCGAAGTACGTAATGAAAACCAGCATTCGTCAGACTATGAGGAGATGAAGAACCTTTATCGTCCTTCACATGCCGACTATACATACCAGACTAAATACGGTATCCGCGACCATCGTGGAGGCGGTAGATCTTCAGCTCGTGAGACTATATCTCGCGTGGTGGGTGGTGCTTTTGCCAAACTTGCATTGAAGCATTTCGGCATTCAGATTTATGCATACACATCACAGGCTGGCGACATCAAACTTGATTCAGACTACACTAAATACGATCTTAGCCAGATTGAGAGCAATATCGTACGTTGTCCAGATGCTGCAAAGGCAGAGCAGATGATCGAACTGATCAAGCAGGTTAAGTCTGAAGGCGACACAATCGGAGGAGTTATCACATGTGTCATCAAGGGAGTGCCTGTCGGTTTGGGCGATCCTGCATTCGGCAAACTTCACGCTCGTCTTGGAGCAGCCATCTTGAGCATCAACGCATGCAAAGGTTTCGAGTACGGAATGGGCTTCGAAGGTGTAGGCGGAAGAGGTTCACAGATGAACGACAGATTTGCTAATGTCGACGGAAATATCCGCACAACAACTAACCACTCAGGTGGTATCCAGGGCGGTATTTCCAACGGTGAGGATATCTATTTCAGAGCAGCATTCAAGCCAATCCCTACATTGCTATTCGAGCAGCAGACAGTAAACAAAGCTGGTGAGGATGCCATCATCAAGGCAAGAGGCCGACACGATCCTTGCGTATTGCCACGTGCAGTGCCTATCGTCGAGGCTATGTCGGCAATGGTCATTTTGGATGCAATGCTGGCTAACAGAAGTGCAAAACTATAATTAAAACGAACTGATATGAGGAAAGTTATTGGCATAGGCGAAACAATTCTAGACATCATCTTCAAGGACGAACAGCCTACTGCTGCAAAACCAGGTGGATCGACATTCAACTCGATGATCACACTTGGAAGACTTGGTGTCAACACTGAGTTTATTAGCGAAGTCGGACGCGACCGTCTTGGCAAGAAGATCAAGGATTTCTTGGCTGAAAACAACGTATCGGCTGAGAACGTATACGACTACGACGGTGGAAAGACAGCATTGTCGCTTGCGTTTCTTGATGAAAACATGAACGCTGACTATCTGTTCTACAAGAACGACACAGCACAACGTCTTGACTATGTAATGCCGAAGATTGAGGAGAACGATATCATCGTAATCGGTTCATTTTTCTCGATCAACGACGCTCTAAGAGATAATCTTACATACTTACTTGATGAGGCCAAAAGAAAAAAAGCCATCATCTATTATGACGTTAATTTCCGTAAGAATCGCAAGAGTCAGGTTCGCTTCCTGATGCCAAACATCCTCGACAATTTTGATTATGCAAATGTCATCAAGGGTAGTGATGAGGATTTCGACAACATCTTCTCAGAAAACGACCCTGATTTGACATACAAAGAACATATCGAATTCTATAGCAAGAACTTCATCTACACACAAGGACCAAACGGTGTGACTGTGTATGGAAAAGGATTCAAGAAGCACTACGATGCAAAGAAGATCGAGGTCGTGAGCACAGTGGGTGCCGGCGACAATTTCAATGCAGGAGTGGTGTACGGAATGCTTGCTGCTGGAGTCACTTACGATGAGTTGAAAAACGGAATCTCAGAAGATAAGTGGGATAAGGTGATCAAATGTGCTATCGATTTCTCATCGCTTGTCTGCACAACACTTGACAACTACGCTCCAAAAGAATTCTGCGAGGAGTACAGCAAACAATTCCAAATTCCAGAAGACGAAGAAAAGTAGAGACGTCGCGTCAACGCGCCTCACTGTTACGATGACAGAAAGATCACAAAGGGGATGCAATGATTTGCATCTCCTTTATTCATAAAAAAACCGAAATAGTTGGAGTTCTATCTCGGCTTAACAGTGTTTGTTATACTAAATATCTGGTTATCATTCTTTCCTCTTTACTATCAACTTATAATTCGCTGGAAGCGTCACCTTCGTTTCCTTTATCTTTCCACTCGCCACATTCTTTATTGCTGATGTAGTCGACGTAACCATTCCTGAAATTATCCTCTGCGCTGGAGTCACACCCAGACTTGCTCCGCTTACCGTTCCACTCGTCGTCTGCTTACCTGCTTCATTGACCACATTATCCGGAACATACAGACCTTCGAATCCGTCAAGATCGTAGATTTCAGCATTAAACGGATAGATACTGCCATTGTATGTAATACTTTCCGTCTTCAAATGCATTCTGTTTGCAGAGAAACTTGCCTTTGCGTACAATGCAGTATTTTTTGGTATACTTACTCCGTTAACCGTGACACTTTCCAAAAGCCTCAACTTAACCTGACTAGCGGTTGTGACATTCTTCTGTTCACCATACACCACAGCTTTGATAGCATTGCTTGCACCTGTATTGCTGGATGCACCCATCTGATGGAAACCTTTGTTTTTGCCCGTATTCGAGGCTTTTACAGGCATTGTCTCCACCGTGTTGGCCTGCATTACATCAGCAGCTGTTTCCGGCTCTTCCTGTTCACTTATGTCTATACCTGTAGCTGCCGCAATACGCTTATGTTTCTCTCTCATTTGAGCCTTCTTCTCACGTTCAATCCTTTCCGAAACACTCTCAGACGAAGCTGTCGTTCTTTGAACGGTTGCAGCATTTGCTTGGAATGAATTACTATGAGTAATATTTACTCTCTGCTCTTCAGTCGACTGATCACCCAAACGGTTTTTTCCGATATTGTTCAGAGCTTCTCTCTGCTGCTCTTCAGTCATAGCGACATTTTCTGTTGCAGTCTGCTGCTCCTCCACCTCTTCGTCGCTTGGTCGGAATCCTTCAAAAAAGGAGAGCGAATTGAACTCTCTTTGAGCCTGAGCCTCAGCTTCCTTTCTTTTCATACTGTTCTGATACTCCTCAAGCTGCTCGAGTTTAGTTTTGGCCACAGACATGCCTTCATCCTCGATCGGATCGGGTATGACATTGATATCAGGCTCTGGTTTTAATGCCTCCATATCAGCCTCCTCACCACCACCTAACATCCAGAACATTACACATCCACCAACGAACAGAAATAGACAAAACAGATGTGTTGCAAGTATCTTATTGTTCATCTCTTCTGACTTGAATCTGTTTTTGCACTCTCAGCCTTGTTCAAACTGTCGATAAGTCGGAACGCTTCCGATGCCTTCTCTCTTGATGCACCAGTCCCTTTACTCAACTCCGCATCAACCTCGTCACTAAGCCTCATCAGCTCCTTCTTTGCTTCGTCGACATCCTTCTGGACATCTGTTTTCTCTTCCTTAGACAAGGAACATCTGCCTATGAAAGTGAAGAAAATCAACAGCAGAAAAAGTACGAGGCATATCTTGATAGCCATACCTTTTCTATTCTCTACCGGCACGTTGTTAAGATAGTTTTCAAGATCAGACATTTTGTCGAATATATATCCTAGAATTCTCATCTTCTTACCTTCTGAATTGACTGAAACTCATTGATTTTCCACTTACCCAAAACAAATCCGTGCGGATTGGTCTCAGTTCTCGGACAGTTGATCAACAGCTGCGACGTCACGATTGAGAAATACTCGATATCGTTGTTTCTCATGAACGTCGTCTTGCCATAATAAGTCGCCTCGTATGGATAGACATCCGTATTGACCTTGATACTGTCTGTGAATATTTCACAAATGATTCCTCCCTGCACAATATGGTCGTAATACTGCTTGCTTTTTCTCTCCTTGTAGTAGAACGACGGCGTGTCGTCCGACAACTGTAACGCCTGATTGATGTTTCTCTCAATGCTCTCCATATTGGGAGTAAGCGTGAAAAAGAGTTCATGAAATCTGGCGACATGAGCTTTAGCCTCAGCCGGACGTGCCTGGTTGATATCCTGAGCAAGTGCAAGAATCAAACTTTTACCGTTATCAAGCACATATATTTTTTGTCTTTGAGCCTCAGCAAACTGGTAGCTCTGCCATATCGAGAACACCGACACCAATACTGCTATTGCAGTTATGCCTATCAAGTAGACTCTTGTAAGCTGATATGTCTTGTCTATATTGCGTAATTTATCAAGCATAATTATTAACTCTTATTGCTAATTGTTATCCGTCTCCTTTGACTCCAGAATTACCGTCAGAGGATTCACTACTCTTTTTATTTTCTTTATATTGCTTATATATAGAACCTACAGCACCCATAAATCCACCTTGACCTGCTCCGTCCGAAACACTTTGTCCATGAGTGTATGCTGCCATCCCGAGAGCTCCAGCAAAAGCTTTACCAGATCCTTTTCCTAATAACATTGCTCCATTTCCAGCAGCAGCAGCTATTCCTCTACCTCCTGTCGACTCTGCTCCAGATACAATATATCCGGCTATCGTAGGGACAGAGAAATATGCTAACGCCGAAATTACAAGTATCACTACCAAAGTAAGTCCTTCAATACTTAGAACTCCACGTTTATCTTCTGTTAATTCAAGTTGCATATTTCCATGTATGATCAAAAATGTTTGGGATATATACATAATCAAATTACATATCGGGACATACAGCATTGTGCTTATATACTTTGTAAGCCAACTCTTGATATTTCCTGAAAAATAGGGTAGGAGACTGAATGCAAAAGCTACAGGACCTAATAGAGTAAGAACAACTCTCAACAAATGCGAATATGCATACATACAGATCTTAGCTATGATACAAAATAACTGTGCACAAGTAAGCATAATATCATACACAAATCTACGTCCTTCCATCTTTATCGTTTCCAAATCTGCACCTAAAATAGATATACTTTCATTCTGACTTGAAGTATTCTCATGTGCACATAAACTAGCAAGAACATTATCTATATCCTTCTGATTCAGATTCACCATTAACGCTGTTCCCTTACATAAAGGTTCATAAATCAATCCGTTCAATGTTTCGGTCACAAGCGAAAAATTCATGATAAAGAAAAGGACTACAAACGGTTTCATCAAATCAATAATATACAGTTCCTTACCTCTTGCCCATGAATTGAGAAAGATATTTCCTAAGTATGCCAAAGCAAAGATTCCAGACAATAACTTGCTATATATAGCTAAATCAGATTTAGCCAAAGTTGCATATATTGCCTTGAATCCATTCTCTATTACATTGATATCTAAGTCTGACAACATCATATCATCTCTTACTTTTTTACTTCTTACTTCATTTATAGTATGGCTTATCAATCGAAATCTTTTCTCCTCCAGGCAAATTCACCGTAACTTTTCTAGTGGACGCAGGATAGAGTTTTCCGTTCTTATATACGTTCTTTGAACTTTTCATACAGAATGCTGCCGAACAAGCGTCATAGTTTGCTCTCTCTAGCTGGCTTTTGAAAACCACATCGTTGACACAGCACTGTGCTCTTAAAACCTGCTCTTTGATCCTTTGTCGACATCTGTAGAGATACTCATCATTAGCAATCTCATTCTCGGCATCCTCACCTTTGGATTCCTTAAGGTTTTCCTTATGCGTAGATATCTTCTTTATCATCTTAGTGATGACATAGCCACAATCCACCAACGTCGTTACACACATGTATTTGTTTTCATACGGAATATCATCCATCGATGTCACATTCTCTCTCAACTCTGTAACCTTTTTGAACGCATTTTCTCCGTACTCTATAACCTCTATGAACTCTACACTCGCTGCAATAATCTTGGCTAATTTCTCAAAATGCTCCTTCCTATCCTTGAACATCTGCAACTGCTGTGTGAACTGTTCCAACTGTTCAATTGCCACCAACTTCTGCTCCACAGCCTCAGCCATACTCTCGGATTGCATCACAAGATTATTCACAAGATTTCCTGGGTCGTGAACTATGGATGCTTGAGCCATCAAATCCTCACAACCGATGAGCGTTATTATAAATATCAATATTCTGATCAACAACTTCATACCTCTTAATTCATACCTCTTACTTTGACATCTATCGCTTCCGCCATAGTAAGACCATAATTCTTCTTGATAGACATCAAATCACTCTTGACTTTCTTCTCCGTAGAGTATGCCAATGCCTCTTCCTTGCTGACTTCCGTAGCATACACGGCACTTCTGGCACCAACTTTGATAAATGCTTCCTTGTAGACGTTTCTGCCTTTGAAATCAAGGTTCCTGTTCACACTCATCAATTTAGCCATTTCGTCTCTTGTCAAGCCGAGCGCACGTGTCACTTTATCCTGCATATCTTTGTACTGTGCAAAATCCAACAATATCTTCACCGGCGATTGTGTCGCTACAATATCTTCAATATTCTTGTTGCCGACAAGGTCGCCTGGTTCCTGTGTCACGATGCAAATCTGAGCATAGTGTTTTCTGGCTGTTCTGTAGAGATAACCAATATAGTTGCTCATGTTTTCGCTTTTCATCGCACTCCATGCCTCCTCCATCAACAACATCTTTCCGACCTCTTTCTCCTTTACATTACCGTCGTCATCAGTATATCTCTTCTTTGGAAGATTGAACATTTTGTTAGAGAAAGTACTCATAATCAGCAATGTGACAATAGGAAGAAGAGTTTCATTGTTACGTATCTTGTCAAGTTCAAAGACGATGAAACGATTGTTAAGCAGATCCTCATCCATATCGCTGTTGAGCAATTTTCCATACTGACCATCTTTGTGGAATCTCTGAAGAATCTGAATAAGGTTGTCGACATCAAAGTTGTCTCTCTCTACGCCGACATCTTCCTTGATATATTTTCTATAGTTGTTGCTAAGGAAATCATAGAAAGTATCGAAGCATGGACGACACTGTTCGGACGATAACTTGACTAATCCGAAATACTGTTGTATTGCGTTGCCCAAATGTGTCAATTCCGCATTGCTCACACTCTCCGTATTCTTCTTCCACAATGCCAAGATCAACGACACCAACTGCTCTTTCTTCTCCTCGGAATATCTGCCTGTAGGATCATAGAAAGGATTGAAAGACAATGGTTTCTCTTCGGAATATGTATAGTAGATTCCTTCCCTTCCGTCGCTCTCCTCTCTGATCATTTCATAGAGTCCCTGATAAGAGTCTCCCATGTCGACTATGACGATATGGTATTCCTGATCGTACATCTGACGGAGAAGGTTGTTGATGAAGAAACTCTTTCCCGAACCGGAAGGACCGACCATTACTTTGTTTCTGTTCTCTATCCACCCTTTCTCCATCGGCATCTCATCCAGATCCAAGGCGACGGGAATACCGGCGATTCTGTCGCACATGTTGATGTGGTAATCCTTTTTCGGGTCGACCCAGTCGCGATAATTGGTGTCGGTCTGAATGAAACACGCATTCTGTTCTGTTGTGCCGAGCAAAGTCATCTCGGAAGGATAGTAACTAGCACAAGCCGGAATTCCACCCCAGAAAATATGTGGGGCTATTCTCTCCACCTTTGTGTTGGTACAGTCAAGTTTGGAAAATTTCTCGGATATGGCGGCATTCTTCTGCAACAATGCATTGTAATCCTGATCCCATAATGTGACATTGAATGAAGCACGACAGATTCTGTCTCCCGTCTGCGATATATGCTCAAGGAAAATCTCGTTCATCTCACTGTTCACACGATTGTCGCTGTCAAGACCGCTGATTGATTTAAGAAGTCGACCTTTTTTTCTCAACTCCTCTTTCAGATTTTCCTGTGGTTCAAGGAAGAAAAACTGGTTGTAGATATGGTTGCATTTAGAAAGCAGACACAACCCTTCAACATAACTTTGATTTACGTAAGAGTCTATACTTGGGATACTTAATGACGGATTCCAACTATGTGAAGCCACCGTATTAGGCAAATTTTTAAGATCAGAGATGGCAAAGCAGCTGACATAATTGTCGCCTACCATCAGTGTGTCGTCGTTAAGGATATGATGTTCCTTGAGAGTGGTGTTTGTTTCTGAAAAATCAAGATTGACATACTTCTCCACAATTCCGAACGAATCCTTTGTTCCGAGCACTTCATCTTCACCGAGTCGTCTCACCTTCATTCCGCAACCTTCAAGTATACCTTTCAATTCCAGCAACTTGGCAGTGAAATCCTCCAACACCTCAGCTTGACGAATGTTTCTTCCCATAAGTTTACCCTTACAGATGCAGCTCATGGTGCTCTCTTTTCTGATATTCTCCTTGCATGACAAAGTCACATAGAGATAGGTTTTATGTTCGTAGTATTCTCTGCCGTCAAAATGGTTAGCATATCCTTTGGACAAGTATCCTGCACACTCACCTTTAGATTCAAACTTCTTCTTGAAAAAGATATCCTGTTTGTGCAACACACTATAGTCAGGCAACGATTTCATGGCTCTCACCCAACAGTTGTACTGGGATTCATACTCCTCCTGAGACATGGTCCACAGCTCCGGCAACTCCACTTCATAAAGTGCAGTAATGTCGGAGTTTTTGCTTATCATAAACCCGTCTTCCCACATGTAGAGCGGTAAAATATCCTCAATACTGACCGTTTTCATTTTATCTGTTTTTTCTTACCTCGACAATATCTCCCAACCTTTTCCCATTGTGTATATACTTTTGGGCAGAGGTAGAGGCCATGAAATGAGTGAGACCTTTCTCTCCGAATTTCTGTGACAAGAAGAAACTTCCTCCTGCTCCGACACAAGCGATGACTGCACCGATTATGATAGATATAAAACTACCACAACCACTGCCGTCAGCAACAACATAGCAGACATACCCAAAGAAGATAGATGCACAAAATGTGCATAGGTATCCCCACGTCATTCCTTTGAACAACGCGTTTTTACCGACACCTTTGTTTGTCCTGATTTGCACCATTCTCCTTGGATAAACCTGCCTTATATTATAAAAATTGATGTATTTTCCATCCAGATTTTCAGTCACTAAAAATTGAGCACAAGGATTGCGGGATACAGATTATACTGTATCCACACAAACCCTGACCCTTCAAGTTTAGTGTTCAGAAAAAAATTATGTGTATGGAAATTTTACATGTTGAAGAAGAAGACCTTCACCATCTGTAGAACAACTACGAAGATGATAAGACCTCCAAGCCACATACCTGTCTTCTTGGCTGAATCCTGATTACCTGATGTGAAATTGTAGAATAGCATGCAACCACTAACTAGTGCACCCAATCCACAAACATACTGGAATGTAGTCATAGCACTTGTCGCAGTAGTCTTAAGTTGCTGGTTTGCAGTGTTGAAAGCATCTCCAACACTACCGTTCTGAGCCATAATTCCGAATGTTACTCCCAACAACATTATCAAAAGAGCAAACATCCTTTTCTCATTAATTTTCATCATTTTATTAGAACTAAACTTTATTTTTTTTTACACGACTAAACTTTATTATTAAACTTTAATCTATTTTTTTCTGTTTATTTCAACCAAACAGCATCTTTACAATGTCCGCTGTCTCCTGCTGAAGTTCTGTCAATTCGTCTTCATCCTCATCCACGCATTCTATGGTTGATTCTCCGACTCTCTTCTCAACAAAAGGATCCAATGCTGCCACCTTTGTCATTGAGACAGGACGAACCTGAGCCTCATAAGAGACATCATCCCTGTAAGGGGTGTTCAGTTGTTTTGTCTTGGCTTTTCTCTCCTCTGCAACGGAAACTCCAACAGTACCGTTTTTTTTGTAGAGATACATGAAGACTATATCAATAACTACGCATACGGTGAGCCAAACAATAATGAATTCAGACCAACTGATCTTGCTCATTCTTTTCAAATTTTCTGCAAAAATATAACTTTCCACCAAACTATATGCAATCACAATTACTTTTTTGTATTTTATTTGAAAGAAAATGTGAAAAGGATTACTTTTGCAACCCAAATTTGTTTGGTGGATGCAACTCGCAAAATTGATGTTTGGTCTTGCTATTATATAGTGGTTTCTATGTTTTAGTCCGTTTTGCATCACAGGAATAATTGATATTATTTAGTCCAATCTATGAAAGAAAATCAGGAAACCGTCAGGAAGTTATTCAACCTGTTCGGATTTGTCGGCGTTGCATTGATAGTGCTTAACGTCTATTGGTATTGTTTTGATCACGACCCATCCGCAGCCGGGTTGAGAGGTGGTTTCTCAAATGCTTGGTATTCCATATTGGATGGTCTTGACCGTGCTCTTTTCCTATTCCGCAGCCCATACTGCACATTGATTCCGGCAATGTTGGCTTTCGTCGGTGTGTCGGTGTTCGGTAAGGAGATGAAAACCGAGATGAACATTTTCGGCTATAGGTTTTCTCCTAAATATAACCTTGCATATAAATTTGGATTTTTTGGACTGATAATCATTTTATTAGCTCCTCTTGCATTATATATCGGCTTTAACGTCATACGACTTTGCATATACATTCCGCTTCTTATAGTTGGTTTTGCTTCTTTCATAATTGGAGTCACGATCTATGTCTCAACTCCCGAACGAAACCTCACACGTGACGACCCTTTCAACCTGAAAGAACAGTCTGCTTTTCCCCAGAACGAGAAGTTTTATACTGACGAATATACGATCAATTTTCCTACAAGATACTACCGTGAAGGTAAGCTTCACCACGGATGGATCAACCTTGAAGCTCCTTTCCGTGCAACAATGGTGATAGGTTCTCCTGGTTCGGGAAAGTCGTATACTGTAATCAATAACTATATACGTCAGGCATTGGCAAAAGGTTATGCCATGTATCTCTACGACTTCAAGATTCCCGACTTGTCGGAGATAGCATACTCCAATTTTATGTGGAACAAGCATCGTTGGAAAGAGATTTACAATGGTGTGGAACCTAAATATGGAATGATTGATTTCAATGAGCCTCGTGTCTCTCTACGCTGCAATCCTCTTAAAGCTGATCTTCTGGAATCAAAGGCACATGCCGACGAAATTGCTCAGGTAATATGCTACAACCTTTCACGCACATGGGCAGACAAACAAGGTGATTTCTTCGTTGAGTCGGCTATCAACTTTCTTGGCGCATGTATTTGGTTCTTACGCCTTTATGAGAACGGAAAATATTGTACGTTTCCACATATCATCGATTTCATATCTCAGCCAATAGATCAGGTGATTCCGATAATGTCATGCTATACCGACCTGTCTGTTACTCTTGCGCCATATCTCAACGCATGGTCGGCAGGAGCTGTTGAACAGATTCAGGGTCAGATTGCGTCGATCCAGATTCCTTTAGGTCGACTTACTTCTATCTTCCTCTATTGGGCTATGAGTGGCGACGACATTAATGTGGATATCAACAACCCGACCGAACCCAAACTGCTTTGCTTTGGCAATGACCCACAGAATTGTAACATATACGGCACAGCTCTTGGCGTCTACACATCGCGTATGTTGAAATTGGCCAACAACAAGGGTAAACATAAATGTGCAGTTGTGATAGATGAGCTTCCGACCATGTTCGTATGCGGTCTGGACAACCTTATCGCTACTGCCCGTTCCAACGAAGTGGCAATTCTGTTGGGATTCCAGGATTTTTCACAGCTTGAAGCTGATTATAAGAAAGATAACGCCAATAAAATCATACAAACAGTTGGAAATATCTTCGTCGGACAATGTTTTGATGAGACAGCAGAAAAAATCTCAAAACGTATAGGTAAGAACAGACAGCAGAAAGAATCAGTTTCAGTATCGGAAGGCGGCACATCTATATCTGTTTCTGATCAGATGGAGTATATGATTCCGCAAGAACGATTCTCACAGGCAAGACAAGGATGGTTTGCAGGATTGGTCTGCGACAACAATGGATCCGACAATACCGAACGAGTATTTGCTGCCAACATAGACATTGATGTCGAGGCTTGTGAAGAGGAGGAAAAGCACTATCTTGAACTTCCCGAATTCTACGATTTCGATGACGATGTGGTCGACGCAAACCTTCGTGCATACGCGGATGAAATAGGTTTTGACCACTCAAAACTGAAAACTACCAAATCGCTTGTCGACGGAATGGTCCGCCACTGGTTTGACCGCAACGATATCGCATCCCATGGTTTTGACCACACCAAATATAAATCAGTTACAACATTGATAACAAAGGTTAAGAAACCATCGAAAAAGATGAAGAAAGTTTTTCCAAAATTCATTGAAAAGGACGATATGCTCGACCGCATAATAGAAATCCGCGACAAAAGAATGCGAGAATATCTACAGAACAATCGTGAAAACATACGTCAGGAAGTGGAAAATATCTGTACTGCCGAACTTAAGAGAATAAAGAATCTTGCAGAGCAGGGCGTACAACCATACAAAAGAATATGGGATATCAGAAAACAAGTTACTGGACTTGAATAGGCTAAAAATTAACCCTAAAAACAAAAAATGGAGAAAAATTGTTAATAATTTTATCAAAACGTTTGGTTCTTTCAGATAGAAGTCTTAACTTTGCGACATCAAACATGCGGAGATATTTGCACTACAGTTGTAGAAAAGGCAATAAGGCCGAATGTTTCATAAAGTAGATTTTTTTGTACTGTTACTAATCCTATTTTCCCTTTATCTTTAAAGGAAAAGACGCAAAGAGTGGTATTGGTTACCGCTCTTTGCTTTTTTAAATAATCTCCATATCCCCACAAAACCCTTATACAGACTTAAAAAATGAGTCAAATTTGTATAAACAATCATTTTTATTTATAATTTTGTATTGAATAGAACAATGAACTCTACTGAAAAAGGCATAAATAAGCAATTTGAAGTTTTTCTTTGTTTTGTTTAGTTAGAAAATGAAGTGTAATTGTGATAGTCAAAAATCACATCATTTATTAACGTCATATTGATTTAGTCCATTATGAAAGAAAGTATACGTTTTAACTACGATAACGAGTTGAACCAATACATGTTGTACGTAAAATCAGCATCTGACCATACAGAAGGTGCTGAACCCGTTTTTATGCCAGTAAATGGAATGGATAAAAACCTTGACAACTCTATAAATAAACTTGCCGATACAATCGAAAGAATACATGATTTCGAGGAGGAGAAAATGAAATTTCTTCTGATGCACAAAGACAACGATAATGTCGCTCCGGAGCTTTCCAAATATAATCAGGAATATTTAGCTTCATTGGATAAACTCATAAATGAGGCGAAAATACATGAGAGGTCAACTAAAAATGAAATAGTTGATAATTTAGAGACACTCCTTAACATTTCTATCGATCCTGTAAGCAAATTTTTCTTCTCATTCCTATCTGAAACTGCCAAGTCTTCAGATAAGAAAATGGATTTTAACTTTCTCAATAATTCCAGTCAAGGGCCAAAGTCTGATTATCAGAAATTTGATAAACATAAGCATGCTGTCGGAAATCTGAACGTTTTAGATATCTGCAATCAGGAAGTGAAGATTATATTGACTGAGAAAGACAATAGAGAATCTGTAAAGATTATTACGGACAAAGAAGCGTGGGACAACATTGCAAGAGACCTTGAATATCAAAGAATGTTGACCGATAAAGAGACTTATACCAGAGTATATACCCTCTCAAAAGAGAAATTCGCTGAAATAGAGAAAGGTCTGAAGGAATCAACGTCGGCACAGGATTTTCTTGATGCAAAACTTGGAGGTCCAGTGGCAGTCAAGGAAAAAGGTGTTGAAGCCGAATGCATGGAGGTGGAACAAAAAATCCATGTCGACAACACTATCGAAAACCAACTAAGCAGATATTTCAAGGATCTTGACGAAATAAAGAAAGACGGAAGATTTGAAAAGCTTCAGAACGGAGAAAAAATTTCGATTCTGAAAGACAACGGAAACATCAGTGTGGATGTGTGCAAAGGAATCGGCAAAAACGATACTGAAACTATCCTGTTCGGAAATATCCAAGTGAAGGATGAAGATAAGATTTCTCCTGAAGCGCTTCTAAGACTTTCAAAAATCAAAGAGTGCCATATAATTCCGTTCAAGGAGGGAAACAAACAGAGATGGATATCCGTAACTCCTAACTGCATACCTGACAAGATAAAAGGTCACGTTATCAGCAAAGAGGAAAAAATGGCACTTCTCAAAGGAGAGACTGTCACGTGCAGCGACTGCAGAGAAAGCATAGGCAAAGAGTATGAAGCAACCTTAAACCTACGCGTCGAAAAAACTCCGCTTGGCATCAAACCAGTGATAAAAGTCGCTCCGACAATTTCCGGACAAAAACAAAACTTGATGAACGATTTGGAGATATAGTCCATTATTTGTAGAGACGTTGCCAGCAGCGTCTCTACAGATCAAATAAAACGATAATTAGGATATAGAGTAGGGATGTTGAGTAAAGAAAAGTTGGAACAGCTGAGGATATGGTTCCTTGAAGAAACACCGAAAGATGCTGTGCTGAATTTTAAGGAAAAATGTGAAAGATTATTGGCGTCACCAAAAACATTCATAGAGATGATTTCAGACGTCGAGACCATCAACTCCATGAGCGTAGACCTATCAAAGATACTGACAGTACAAAAACAGCTTATGGATATCAAGAATTTCTTTGATAAGAATCAAGAGTCAGAAGGCGGTTACTCTCCGTTCGAATATATGTTTGCAACCACTGTGACTCTCAGTGAGGATAAAATAGCATTCATAAAAGAACAATATATATTCTTCAAGAAGATTCATGCAATCGCATCACAGATCAAACAAAACAATCCGGAAGAAGATTTCCTAGCCTTCACGGACCAAGTCATTCCAATACTGGAAAAGACATGTGGAAACAGAACTAGAATCAAAGGCTATCTCGAAGAATATGCCGAATTCATGAGTTGCTGCCTTACTGTCGACGAAGCCAATGAAAAATATAAGCAAAGTGAGAAAGACGGTTACGTCATGGATCAGAACGCCTACGAATCTTTCCTCAATAACGGAAAGGTGATTGTCGATCAGGTGAGCGCATATAGAAAGAAAATGAAAGAGTCCGGAATACCGGCGAAGGATGCTTGATATGAAGATGAAGTACCCAAAAAGAGAAGGATTGTACCTATGAAATCATGGTGCAATCCTTTTTTCAAGTAGAAAAATCAACATTTTTTGAAAATATTTTAAAAAACGCTTGCACATATCAAATCTAAACTCTAATTTTGCTATCGCAAAACAAAAAAGTAGTTTTTGTCAAGCGTATAACAATTTATGAGGTTAAATTTAGTCCTATAGAATGGCAACAAAATTTAGTCAAAACGAAGAGCATAAGGCTCAAGTCAACATAAATGAAGAATGTAAAACTTCAGAAAAAATGTCAATGGCAAAAGCAGTTGACAGAATATCTGAAATTGTAAAACAGAATGAAGAATTCATGGCTAAAGAATTCGCAAACGCACAAGAGTGGCAAATGCGAGCACAAATGACCATGACAGCTTTCAAAGAAGATGTAGAGAATAAAAAAAAATCACATACCGTAATAGATATACCATCTACTTTTTCAAAAGAGCAAAAAGATGCATTGAAAGAATATGCAACACAGATGGGCGGATCATACACTAGCATGAAAGTTGTCGAACAACTTTCCGACGGATCCGAAAAGATATCGTTTCCAGCAAGAATAGAGTTTGGAAAAGATGCTATCTATGCTCCTGATGTATGTGCAAAGATGTTGCTAGGCGAGGGTAAGGATAATCTGATTAAGGATATCCTTGAATCCAAGGCAATACACGAACAAAAGCAAAACATATTACAAGATAAAGAAAAGAAGATCGGTAACAGAAAAGAAAACCAAAAGATTGCTACCCTAAGAAATGGCAATCTCAAATTATGAAAAACAAGAATGACTTTTATGAATGATTGTTGATGTTTTAGTCATGAGGGAGTGTCTTTTTGATACTCCCTTTTCATTTATTCTGCAACAGCTCCAAAAAATTACTATATTTGTAAGTGATTTACATGATTATGATGTTAAACATTAGTCAAAACAATGGCAGATAAAGATACAAATCAAAAAAACAACAATAACGAGCAGACGCAGCAACCGGGAGAAGTGGTAAAGAAAATCACCAAACTGGATGTTACGGAGGGTCGCCCTTTGGAACGAGTTTCACTCGGTGAAGCTATTTCCAGATTGACTGACATTGTTTCAAAGAACGAGGAAAACATGGAAAAGGCGTTTACCGACGTTCCGGAATGGCAGGCACGCACCATGATGAGCATGTCTACTTTCAGAAAAGAGACAGAGATAGGAGCAAACGGTAAACCTAAGAAGGAAATCCACACTATAGTGAAAATTCCGTCGTCGTTCACTGAAGAACAAAGAGAGATACTTAAGGAATATGCACTTGAAATGGGCGGAACCTACACCAATATCAAAGTGGTGGATGTTCTTCCCGACGGCACCAAAAAGGAGTCTTTCCCAGCTCAGATAGAATTCAGCAAAGATTCCGCCTATTCAGCAGAAGTTTGCGCAAAAATGCTTTTGGGTGAAAACACTGAAGAAATCATTAATGGTCTGAAGGAGAGAAAAGTCATTCAGGATGAAAGACAACTTGCCATCCAGGAAAGAGAAAAAGCTAAATCGGAAAATCTTTCAGCCAATCTGAAAACCACAAAAGGCAAAAAGATTTGAAATTTTCTGCATAAGATAAAAAGCACCCCGATTATTTGTTAAATTACTTGACTTCAATTATTTTTGTAAAAAATATGATGAGCAATTATCATATAATTTTGAAATTTGTTGATATAAAAAATTTGATTTTTCGTTAACAATTTAAAATTGTTCATGTTAGTCAAACTGAATGTGAAATTGTTACTGTAGTCCAAGAAGAATGACAGTAGTTTAGTAAATGCAACTGAACAGCGGAGAATGAAAAAGCCGTCGTAAAAGTTGGGAACAGACTCACTAAATGAAAAGGTACACAGATAGAGCGAAGAATCCTTCTACGAAATCTATGAACGGAACGCATTAACTATAGTTGATATAAGACAGTGTCGGCATTTTGTGTCAATGCTGAAAAATATCTACGTCGACATTTATTGTTGACGTATATATAGATATAACACAACAACTTAAGAAATTACATAATTCTAATAAAGTAATAGCGATATTGAGTTTAGTGTTTAGTTAGGGATATGGAGATGAGTATTAGCATTGCTTAAGAATACTCTCTTTGTATCCCTTTAATTTGTCTTGTTGTATCACACTAGATTATATACTTCAATAAGAGTCTTCAACGACTTTACATCACCGAATTCAGGAATATGCAGTTTGAAATACTTGATTATTGTCTCAAGCAAAAACTGACGGTCACCTCTCTCAAGACGATAACAATGCATGTTACGATAGTTGATTCTTAATAGGGTAGGTAGGAATGACGTATGCTCATGATTAAGGTAGAATGCATGCAAAGGCATATTGTATTCGTACTGGCTCGTAGAAAGGTCAAAATAGGCGTTTTTTCTATGTTTTTCGGTGTTTGGTTGGATTCCAAGAAGCGAACTCAAACCGACCAAAGTGGCAATATGAAAATTGGCGACATTCTTCTGAGTGTGCTCAAGTGATGCTACCGTCTGCCAGCAATAATCGAAGATTTCCTGGGTTTCCTCACCTTTGTGAATGCTTCTGGTGAATATCTCAGCCAAAAACATCGCAATTGTGGCCTTTTCAGGCTGTATAAAGAGTTCAAGCAACGGATATGAAGGTGTAGCTTCCTTAAGCGTCGGGAGCTCCTTATTCGGGCGATAATCAAACGTCACATCAACAGCTGAAAGCGGGAATATATACGACGCTTTATGGCCCGACCTTTTACTCCAAGCTCCGTAGACGATGAAATCCACTCTTCCTGCCTCCTCAGTGAGCGTGCGCACCACAAGTTTATCACCTGCAGTACGCACAGCACCAAGTATGATTGCACGAGTGGTGATGACCATCGTATTACTGCAATTTTGACATGAAACGCTGCTTGTCCACTACGAATCTCTCGTGGTATGCAGTACCAATCACGTCGCCAGCCTCATCTGTTGCAGTGATCTCATAACAGATCTTTCTTCCGTCGATATTGACAATTTTAGCCTCAACTGTGACCTCTTTGCCAATTGCTGTAGCCTTCACATGCTTGATGTTCATTTCAATACCTACAGTGTCACTGTTTGCCTCAAGAGAAGGACGCACCATCTCAAGAGCTGTCTGCTCCATCTTGGCAACAAGTGCTGGTGTGCCGAATACGTTAAGTCCGCCACTTCCCAAATTAACTGCCGAATCCTTGTCGGCAACCGTATATTTCTTTACTAAAACGTCGTTGATATTCATTGTGATATTGTATTATAAACGTAGAGACGGTGTGCACACCGTCTCTACAAATGCGAATTAATTGTCAATTTCAGGAATCATTGGCCAAGGATTATGAATAATTCCCGCAGCCTCGATCATCTTGTTGTAGACCTCCTGTCGCAACTTGTCGACTGCAGCCTTTCTTGGCAACGACTTGTCGGCATACATAGGCTCCAACACCTTTAGAGTCATCAAAGGCTCTCCTTTTGCAAACAACTTTCTCCAACCTGTACGCTCACGGTGAACATATACCATCGGAATGATAGGCATGTCGTACTTGTAAGCCCAGTTGAAAGCTCCCTTACGGAACGGCTTGAATGGCTTGTAGAAATCCCAACGTACTCCCTCAGGGAAGATATGGAACCACTCTTTTCTCTCGTGTAGAGTATCGAATGCTTCGTTGAACTTCTTGATTCCACCCATGCTTTCAGGAATTGGAATACATCTGGCTCCACGAAGATTGAAATAATCCTTTGTCTTGAATGTTTCTGCCCATGCAGGAACCCAAAGTCGACGGTAACCAACTGCTTTTCTAACACCAGGAACATCCCAACGATACTGATGGTTTGCTACTGTGATTGCTCCGTTTGGAAACTCCTTATTGTCGATAACTTTCTTGTTTTCAATTTTTAATCCGTAGATCATCCAGTTCAAGAAGTTACATAGGTAAGTCTTCATGTCGCATAGAAACACGTTTATCTTATAATTCGGTGTTTCATCAAGATAAGGATAGTTCTCGTCAAACTTCAAATCTCTTACAACCTCCACTTTCACCATGCGGCGAAACGGATCGTCATTCGGGTAATCAATAGCCATATCAGGCACATAGACTCCCTCCTTAACTTTCAACTCCTTGTATTTTTCTCCGTTCAAGCAAGAAATTTTCTCCATTACGTCGATACTATTTTTTTGTATATTCAATACTAAATTTCTCAAAATGAATTCCGACAAGCGGTGTGAACAAAGCTACATCCGGGAATTTGGCCGGACGCACTCCGATTGCCTCTATCTTAGCAAAATTGGCTGTTCCGTTACCATTGTAATCCCACTTAACAACCTTTCCATCCTCTATCGATACAAGAGGAAATTTAACCATATCAGAAGTCATCGGAATATTGAATCCCCACGACTGCACTTCTATTCTGAAAATTGATTTGTTGTCACGTGTCACAATGATTGTCTCAGTCTTGTCGTCAACCTTTTCTACTCTGAAATCAGCAAGTTCCTTTTTGCAGAACACCTGCTGCTCCATAGCTTTTGCAGACGAACAATATGCCTTTGACACAATGTATGATTCATCCCCGTCAATGGCAAATCTGCCAGGAATGAACAATAACTCCTGATAAGGACCAGCCGACGAATCAGTATAGTTTGCATAGATTACTGCACCGAAACCACCCTCGAAACTTTTCTTTTGATCTTTTGAAAGAAAACAATCTTTTCCTATGAATTCTTCGTCAAAATAATATGCGAAGATATATCCATTGCCTTCTTTTATATGTTTGTTAGCTTCCATAGCCCATTTTCATTTGAAATTCACCCCAAAAATACAATTTTTTCAACAACATTTCAAAATTGTAAATAGACAAAATGAATATAAAAAATCATTCTGTTTTTGGATGTATCACACAATATTTATATCACTCAACTTCTGTAAGAATCAATTGTTGTATAACACTATCTATTGACATATTACAATTGTGATTATACTGTTTATGTCAGCCTATGATTATACCATATAAATATTTTATAAATAATATAATCAGAAGTTTTAGAAAATTTATCTATTACTTGATAAAAATATAAAATAGAAATCAATTTATAATTAAATAAATTACTTATTTTTGCACCAGAATAAAAATATTGATATGAATTCAGTAAAAATTGGAGATTTGTCATTAAGAGTTCCTATCATTCAAGGCGGAATGGGTGTAGGTATTTCTCTTTCTGGCTTGGCATCGGCAGTTGCCAATGAAGGTGGAGTAGGAGTGATTTCAAGCGCAGGTCTTGGATTGATTTATAACGACTTCTCAAAAAACTATATGAAGGCAAGCATCTACGGCTTGCAGGAAGAAATACGTAAGGCGAGAGAGAAAACAAACGGTATTATCGGTGTCAACGTGATGGTGGCTATGTCAAACTTTGCAGACATGGTCAAGACTGCTATCCAGGAGAAGGCAGACATCATATTCTCAGGTGCCGGTCTACCTCTTAACATGCCTTCTTTCTTGGAGAAGGACAGCAAAACAAAGTTGGTTCCAATCGTATCTTCAGCTCGTGCTGCAAAGATCATCTGCTCAAAGTGGAAGGCATTGTACAACTACTTGCCAGACGCTATCGTTGTAGAGGGTCCGAAGGCTGGTGGTCATCTTGGTTACAAGGAAGAACAGCTTAACGATGAAGCTTTCTCACTTGAAAAAACAGTTCCTGAAGTAGTGGCTGTTGCAAAGGAATACATCAACGAGAAGGAGATTCCTGTATTTGCAGGCGGCGGTATCTACACAGGTGAGGATATGGCTCGCATCATGAACTGCGGTGCTTCGGGCGTTCAGATGGGTACTCGTTTCGTTACTACTGAGGAGTGCGATGCTTCAAGAGAGTTCAAAGAAGCCTACCTAAAGGCAGACGAGAAGGACATTGAAATAATCAAGAGCCCTGTAGGTATGCCTGGTCGTGCTATCAACAATGATTTCATTGAGCGCGTTAAGGGTGGTGAGACTCAGCCTAAGAAGTGTCTTTGCCACTGTATCAAGACTTGTGACGTTAAAAACAGTCCTTACTGTATCGTCGCAGCTCTTTACAATGCTTTCAAGGGCGATCTAAGCAAGGGTTACGCTTTCTGTGGTTCTAACGCTTTCAAAGCTACGAAGATTGAAAAGGTAAAAGAAATTTTCAATAGTATCAAGGAAGAGTTCAACAACTACAAAAGCAAGTTGTAAGAATATTACACACTTAAATATTTTAGAGAATGTATCAGCTTTGATACATTCTCTTTTTTAGTCTTAGCATTTCACCCTTTCAAACTCTCCCTTCTCTACATACCATAAATTTGCCTCAACGTTATTATAGCCCATCTTTTGTATTAAATCGGCATACTCCTTGACCTGCTTCTGGTATTTATTATTCTTCTCTCCAAACTTGTAGTCGACAATAATGATTTTGTCGTCCACCATCACTATTCTATCCGGACGCTTAGTGTCGATGTTTATTTTGCCTGATTCATCTTTCTTCTTCATCAAGATGGCACGTTCATTGACGATTTTTGCAGACTTATCAAACCATTCTGACGGTGCACTTTCAATTTTTTCTCTGATTGTCGACGTGTAGTATTCAATATCATCTGTTGAAATTACACCTGCAAACACCTGTTTCATGACTGCCTTGTCAATGTCGTCAATAGTGTGAATATCAGAGAATAATGCATGCATTATCTTTCCTTTCTCCATGAATTCATTTGATGATGGTTCATCTTTTGAATCAAACTTTTCTGGATCTTTCAAGTAAACCTTACTGATATCCGACTGACGGAATTGTATTGCTGAAGGTTGACTGCTATCACTGTTGATTCTATAGTTGACATAGTCGATCAACATCTTCTCAGGCTCTTTCTTCAACTCATTTTCAGTCGTCCTTTTCTTATCCTCACGATTAGACAACTCACCTATTTCAAATGTCAGACTCTCTGCATTCCAATGGTTTGCTAAAATAGTTGTCACTTCATCGCTCATCAGATTCTGCTTGTTAGAGAAGATCTGAGCCAAAAGTGCGTTTATCTTCTTCGCACCTTCATCTCCATCCTTTGATTTGGATGCTTCAGGAGAGAACACTATCAAATTTACCTCTGCACGTGTAAACGCCACATAAAGCAGATTGATATTATCAATCCACATCTGCGCTTTCTCACGTCTGTAATCGTCGGCAAAAATAGTATTCGGAAGTTTCTTGTTATAGTTGATCGGAAGCAATGATATCGCATTATACGGCTCCTTGTTTGCTTCACACCAAAGAATATTGTCATTCTTGGTATCTTCGATTTCCCAGTCGGCAAACGGAATAATAACCGTATTAAACTCCAATCCTTTCGACTTGTGGATTGTAAGCACACTTATTCCATTGCTTTCGTTGCTTGACGACAAAGTTGCTCCACAAAGTTTCTCTTCCCAATACTTTATGAAAGTAGCTAGGTCGGATGACTTTCTGTTGATGAAAGTGTTGACTTTATCCAAGAACAACTGCATGTAGACACCATTGTTTTCTATCTTTCCAAGTTCAAGAATAAAGTAGATTTCCTCTATCATTTCGTAGAGTGGTAGAGTGGAAGTAGCAAGAACTTTATTTACAACCTCCTTAAATTCATCACTCTCTTTATCAACTAACTGCTCAGTCAAATAACAGTAATCCAGATATAAACGATGCATGCAGACATCATTATCAGGATCACTAATCAGACACAACGCGTTGATAATTATGTTGACACATAAAGAGTTGTCAAGACGGAATGCCTCGCTGGATACAATGTTGAACTGATCTTTCGGAAGTTCACCGTTCTCCTTCATATCCGACAAATACTTTGCAATCTTGGCAGTATCTTTATTGTTGCGCACCAATATGGCTATCTTCTTCTCCTCAATACCTATTCTCTTCAACTCCTTGATCTGCTCCACCATCACACCAAGAATAGTGTCGTCGGATTTTTCATCTTCAACCTTCTCCACAATCTTAAACTTCACATATCCTTCGCCTTTATTGATTGACTCCTGACCAGCCTTTTCGTAGATATCTCTGATCTGATTCTGGATAGTTGTGTCGCCTTTAGGAATGAAAGGAATACAGCTTTTGAAAATGGCATTGTTGAAATTGATTACATTCCTACAACTTCTGTAATTGACCTGCATCTGCTCATTTACAGGATGTAATTCAGAATAGTTCACCACATTTTCAATGATACTCCAATCACCGTTTCTCCAACGATAGATTGACTGTTTAGGATCTCCCACGATAAGATTAGAACCACCGTTTGCGACGGAATCTGTCAACAACGGAAGGAAATTATCCCACTGTATTTTCGAAGTGTCCTGAAACTCGTCAATCATGATATGTCGCAACGTCGTTCCGATCTTTTCGTAGATGAACGGAGCTGTGCTGCTATCAATGATCTTATTAAGTAGAATAGATGTATCACCAAGCAAAAACTTGCCAGTCATCTCATTGTTACGACGTACAATGTTCTCAATATCATACAGTAAACCGATATTGTTGATATTTCTCAACACCGTCTCACAAGTACACATCTCCTCAATATTGCTTGTACGATAATCCTCTGTATCGTTGAGATGCTTATGCACCCACGCTGCATCAACATTAGGATTCTTCTTACCTGATTCTACCTTTGTGACATCTTCCATCGACTTTTGAACGTATGAACCTGGCAATCCGTCGGCTGCAAAATCACCTCTTTTCATCTTATTGAAGTAATTCCACAAACCTTTTGTGCCCTGGAAGAAATTTTCTGATGTTGCACCCCATTCGGTAGTTTTGGCAAAAAACTCATCAGCCATCTTTTTCATAGTATCAAGATAACCGTTAAGAATCTTCTCCATTTCTGCCTTATAAGTAGTCAGTTTTTCAATGGAATATGCATCATCCTCCTTCTTTTTAGTGATGAAATCTTCATTGAAGATATTGGTAGCAAACTTCTCAACATTGCTGTTGATTCTCCAACTCTTTCCATTCTTAAGATTCTCCACAGAGAAATCTGTCAACCATCTCAACAAAAGTTTCTTATCATCCTCATGCAGACTGTTCATCAAATCGTTCACAGCTTCATGAACAACGGAAGCATTGTCAAGTTCAAGGTTTATTATGGCACCAATCTCAAGTTCATGAATAAGATTACGCAGAATACTCTGGAAAAAAGAGTCGATAGTCTCTATTCTGAAACGGGAATAGTCGTGAATAATGGCAGATATTGCCTCACCTGCTTTTTGAGAAATCTTTTCAGCATCCCAACCTGGACCAAGTTCTTCAATCAATTTATCACGATAGCTGTTGGAATCCGGATATCCACGATGCAATCCGTAAAGTTCAAATAGAATTCTCTCCTTCATTTCCGCTGTCGCCTTATTGGTAAAAGTCACGGCAAGAATTGACTTGAAAGCATTCTTATCTTTCAAAATAAGTTTTAGGTACTCTACAGCCAAGCGGAAAGTCTTACCACTTCCAGCCGATGCCTTGTAGATTTTTGTTGAATTTGTATTCTGCATTTTATTAAGTTCTTAGAGTAGCAAATTTACTACTTTTATACTATTATAAACACTCAAAAAAGACAAATAACGTCATCATTAAGATATTGTTAAGGTATGAAACGATTTGGCATTTGTAAACTGTATTTTCGAAAGCCATTCATGTATTTAGCCATTAATCACAATCAACAATTACCCTTTTCGCTGTTGATAACCCCACTTTTTCATACCCCTCCTATGTCAACAAACACCGTTGAAAATGTTGAAAACTTCAAGAAAAGAAATGATAACTCTTTAGTCGATTTCAAAAAAATATTATAAACCGACAGTATTCCCATATCTCCAAATTTATTCAACACTTTTTTTTATAAACTTATCAAGATAGTTTTTACAAAATTTAGCACTTTAGTAACACTTATGATTTCAACTTAGCGAAAGAAAAATTATATTTGCATTGTTGTTAATTTTGTTGATAACCTCAGGATTTGCCCAATTATTCAGCAAGTTAGGATGGACGGAATTGTTAATCAACTCTTGATTATAATTGATTACTTTTTCAATATCAATTTATCAACATAACTAACACCCTATTATTGTTGTTTTTGAGTGATTTTTAAACTAGTATTTTTCTTATATCAATAGATAAATATAATGGAAAAGGATTTTTTGATTTCGGAAATCAACCGTTTGAAAAAGGAGAAAAATGCGATCATCATGGCGCATTATTATCAAGACGGTGAAATACAGGATATAGCTGATTTCGTTGGCGACAGTTTGGCTTTGGCTCAGTGGGCTGCAAAGACTGATGCTGATATCATAATGCTTTGCGGTGTTCACTTCATGGGTGAGACTGCTAAGATTCTTTCACCAAACAAGAAGGTTCTTGTACCTGACATGGCAGCAGGATGTTCTTTGGCCGACAGTTGCCCGGCTGATGAGTTTGAAAAGTTCATCAAGGCTCATCCAGGTCACAAGGTAATCTCATACGTCAACACTACAGCTGCTGTCAAGGCTTTGACTGATGTCGTTGTGACTAGTACGAATGCTAAGCAGATTGTAGAAAGCTTTCCAAAGGATGAGAAGATCATTTTCGGACCAGACAAGAATCTAGGTAACTATATCAACAGCATCACTGGTAGAAACATGGTACTTTGGAACGGTGCTTGTCACGTTCACGAGAAGTTCTCGGTTCGTAAGATTCTTGATTTGAAGAAGGAGTATCCTGATGCACAGGTGCTTGTTCACCCTGAATGTAAGGATGTAATCGTTCGTTTGGCTGATAAGGTAGGTTCTACAGCTGGTTTGCTTAAGTATGCTGTTGCATCTGATTGCAAGCGTTTCTTGGTTGCCACTGAGAGCGGTATCCTGCATGAGATGCAGAAGTCTGCTCCAGATAAGGTGTTTATTCCTATTCCACCTGAAGATTCAACATGTGCGTGCAACAACTGTAGCTACATGCGTCTAAACACTCTTGAGAAGGTTTATGAGGTGTTGAAAAACGAATCACCTACTGTAGAGGTTTCTGAAGAATTGCGTGAGAAAGCAGTTAAACCTATCCATAAGATGCTTGAGATTAGCGCCAAACTTGGTTTATAATGCAGGATCTTACACTTAAAGATATTCAGCACACCGTCGACGATTGGATTAAGCGTTACGGTGTGCGCTATTTTTCTGAGCTTACCAATACTGCTTGCTTGATGGAGGAGGTTGGTGAGCTTGCTCGTCTTATGGCTCGTACATACGGTGATCAGAGTTTCAAGAATAGAGAGAAAGAGGCTTCTCTTGCCGACGAGATGGCTGATATACTTTGGGTTTTGACTTGTCTGGCTAACCAAACTGGAGTAGATTTGAATGATGCCTTTCTTAAGAATATTGAGAAGAAGACAAGTCGCGACAAAGATCGTCATATCAACAATGAAAAACTAAAACAAAACAATGAATAATATTTTTGAACTGTTTTCCAAGTACACTATTGGAAAGAATGAACATGAGGTAGAATTGGCCGTAGATGCCCTTTTACAGACATCTTTTGCTAAAAACAATACAAAGGCTATCTACTGCAAACTTCTTGAAAATATTGACCTTACAACGCTAAAATCAACAGATAGTAACGACTCTGTCTCTGCGTTTGTCGACAAGGTTAACAATTTCGACTCTAAATTCGATATTCTACCATTGCCAGCGGGCATTTGTGTATATCCTTCTTTTGTTCCTACTGTTAAGGAGACATTGGTAGAGGATGTTGATATCGTTGCCGTAGCGGGTGGTTTTCCTCATTCACAGACTTTCATGGAGGTTAAGTTGGCTGAGATCGGATTGGCTATCGCTTCAGGAGCTACTGAAATCGATATTGTCTTCCCAGTAGGAAAATACCTTGCTGGTGAGTATGACGATATCTACGATGAGATTTCTGAAATCAAGGATTATTGCAGAGATGTGAAGTTGAAGGTAATTCTTGAGGTATCATTGTTGAAAACTGTTGAAAACATTGAGAAGGCTGCTATCATAGCAATCAACGCTGGAGCTGATTTCATTAAGACCAGTACGGGAAAAGAAGGCAGTGTAGCTAATTTGACTGCTGCATACGTTATGTGTGAAGTTATTCGTAAAATGGAGCCTGAAATAGGCCGAAATGTAGGTTTTAAGGCCGCTGGAGGCATTTCTTTGTCTGCTGACGCTGTCAAGTACTATTCAATAGTAGAAAGCGTCCTAGGAGCCGATCATACGGATAAGTCTCTGTTCAGAATTGGAGCAAGCAGTTTGGCAAACAATCTTCTTTCAGACATCGCAGGAGAGAAGATTTCTTATTTCTAAAAATTGTAGAGACGGTTTGTATGCCGTCTCTATGAAAAATATATGCATTTAAAAACTTTGTAGAGACGTAGCGCGCTATGTCTCTACTTTTTTATTCTTAGTTTTCTCTTATTATCGTATAGTTTAGAAGCAATAATAATGCTTTCTTTGCATCCGAATCAGGAATTGATTCCAAACTCTTGATACCATCCTGTTCAAATTCTCTCATCTTCTTGGCTGAGTATTCGATTCCACCGTTTTCAACAGCAAAGTTGATAAGTTGCTCAACCTCTTTATCGCTCTTGTTTTCCTTCTTAAGAAGGTCTATCATTTCGTTTCTTTTTGCTTCTGTAGCGTTGTTCAAAGCATAGATTAGTGGTAGTGTTGCCTTACCTTCACGAATGTCGTTTCCAACTGGTTTACCTATCTCTTTCTCTGTTGACAAGTAGTCGAAAATGTCATCTCTGATCTGGAAACAAAGCCCGAATATTGTGCCGAAATTGACAAGTGAATCAATCATTTGTTGATTATCGCTAACACTTTTTCCACCTATAAAACAAGCAGTTGAGAAAAGTACTGCTGTTTTCTTTTTGATAACTTTATAATAGACTTCTTCGTTGAAAGTTCTGTTTTTTGAGTTGTAAAGTTGAATCAATTCACCGTCTGTCAACTCTTTTCCGACACTACAGATTGACTTGATTATATCCAACGAATTTGTCTGGGATGCAACATTCAAAGCTTGCGAAAGTAGGTAGTCGCCTACTAAAACTGCAACCTTATTCTGCCATACACTGTTTACAGATTTTTGTCCGCGTCGTGATTCTGCTTCATCTACGATATCATCGTGTATTAAGCTGGCAGTGTGAAGCATCTCAACCGATGTTGCACCGTCGTAGCTGGAGTCGTTCACGTAGCCAAGACATTTGGCTGCAAGAAGAGCCATGATAGGGCGAATCTGTTTTCCTTTCTTCTGAAGTATGTAACTGTTTACAGCCGATAGCAATTCATTATCTGACGCAAAGTATCCTTCAAACTTCTTGCTGAAGATTTCGTACTCCTTTTCTATTGCTTTTTTAGCTGTATCTAATGTCGACATCCGTAATTCAATCAAAAATTTTTTGCGAATTTAATAAATGTAAGTAAGTTTGAGAAATGAAATTCGAAAAATGGATAACAGACTTGTTTTAATTGACGCTTATCCTATCATTTTTGGCTCATATTATGCCTTGATGAATAAGCCGATGAGAAATTCCAAGGGTGAAAACACCTCTATTGTTTATGGTTTTGTTAATAAGTTGGAGATGATCCTTAAGGATTATGCTCCTTCTCATATTGCTGTTGTTTTCGACTCTGCGGCAAAGACTTTTCGTCATGAGGCATATCCTGAATATAAGGCTCAACGACAGGCTACACCTGAAGAGATCCATGCTTCTGTTCCTTTGATCAAGAAGATTGTCGAGGCTTACAATATTCCTGTATTTGCTGTAGATGGTTATGAAGCTGATGATATTGTAGGAACTTTGGCTAAACGTGGTTCGGCTGAAGGTCTTGAGGTTTTGATGGTTACTCCGGATAAGGATTATGCACAACTTGTTGATAACAACATCAAGATGCTTCGTATTACTCATGGCAATGGTCTTGAGTTGATGGATAAGCAGATGGTTTGTGAAAAATGGGGAATTAAGGATCCGACTCAGATTATCGATCTTCTTGCTTTGATGGGCGACACAAGTGACAACATCCCAGGTTGTAAAGGTGTGGGAGAGAAGACTGCAGTCAAGTTGCTTCAGGAGTTTGGTTCAGTCGAGTCTGTTATTGAAAATTCAGAATCCATTAAGGGAGCATTGAAAACAAAAGTTCAGGAAAGTGTTGAAATGATTAAATTTTCAAAGTTTCTTGTAACAATCTGTACTGAAGTTCCGATTGAGACAACGATTGCAGATCTTGCAATCAAGGAGAAGAAGGTAGATGAGATGCTTAAGATTTTTAATGATCTTGAATTGAAAAGTTTCATCACCAAATATAGTCAAAAATCGGCCCCTGTTCAACTCTCTCTATTTGACGAATTCAGTACAAATACACAGTCCGAAGATAAATATTCAAGTCTCAGCGAGTTAACTTCGGTGTCTCACGACTATAAATTGATTGAAAATCAAGAGGATATTGCCCAATTTTTGGCTAAAATTTCTACTCAGGATTTTTTCTGTTTTGACACGGAAACGACCTCAACTGACGTATTTTCGGCTGATTTAGTGGGAATGAGCTTCTGTTGGAAGAAAAATGAAGCATTTTTCATTCTTTTACCAGAAAATCGTGAAGATGCTCAAAAAATTGTCGATAAGTTCAAGCCTTTGTTTGAAAACGACAAAATTTTGAAGATAGGTCAAAATTTGAAGTTCGACGTGTTGATGCTAAAACAGTATGGGGTAGAGGTGAAGGGTGAATTGTTTGATACGATGATTGCTCATTATCTTATTCAACCTGAGTTGAGACATGGAATGGATGCTTTGGCTGAACAATATTTGAAATATAAAACAGTTACCTACGAAGAATTGACAACTGAGAATGGAAAGAAAAATCTTCCATTAAGAAGTGTTGATAAGAATAGACTAGCTGATTATGCGGCTGAAGATGCCGACATCACTTTTCAACTTTATGAGATCTTCAAGGATGAACTTGTTAAGAACAATTTGACTGAATTGTTTAAAACTATTGAAATGCCGTTGATGAGTGTGTTGTGTGAGATGGAAAATGCAGGTGTTACTATTGATAAAGCCAGTTTGAAAGATTCATCTGTTAAGATGACTGCTGAAATGGACAATATAGCAAATGAAATATATACTCTAGCCGGACACTCTTTCAATATATCTTCACCAAAGCAGGTTGGAGATGTCATCTACAATGAGTTGAATCTTGTTGATAAGGTTAAGAAGACTAAAGGTGGTCAGATGTCGACAAGTGAAGATGTATTGTTATCAATGAAGTCTAAACATCCTATCATTGAGAAGATTCTTGACTATCGTGGTGTTAAGAAGTTGTTGAGTACTTACATTGATGCGCTTCCTGAAATTGTAAATAAGAAGACAGGAAAGATCCATACTTCGTTTAATCAGACTGTAACTGCAACAGGACGTTTAAGTTCAAGTAGTCCTAATCTTCAGAACATTCCTGTACGTGATAGTATGGGTAGAGAAATTCGTAGATGTTTCGTTGCTGCTGAAGATTCTGTTTTCCTATCAGCCGATTATTCACAGATCGAGCTAAGAGTCATGGCTCATGTTTCTCAGGATGAAGGTTTGATTTCATCGTTCTCATCGGGATTTGATTTCCATCAGGATACAGCATCTAAGATTTTCAAGGTTCCAACTGAAGAGGTTACAAAGGAGATGCGTAGCAAAGCAAAGACTGCTAATTTCGGAATCCTATATGGAATCTCAGCATACGGTTTGGCCGATAGATTGTCTATCTCTAAGGATGAGGCTAAGCAGATGATTGAAAGTTATTTTCAGGCATTCCCAAAAGTTTATGATTTCCTTGAGCAGACAAAGTCGTTTGCTCATGAACATGAATATGTTGAGACATTGTTTGGACGACGCAGATTCATTCAAGATATAAATTCAAGAAATGGATCGTTGAGACAGAATGCCGAGCGAAATGCAATCAATGCTCCAATTCAAGGAACAGCTGCAGATATCATAAAGATTGCAATGATCAATATTCAGAGAGAGATTGAGAGTAGGGGATTGAAGTCAAGAATGATTATCCAAGTTCATGACGAATTGAACTTCAATGTTCTTAAATCTGAAGAAGAGATAATGCGTGAGATTGTTCAGAAGGAGATGGAGGGAGCATTCCAGATGCGAGTACCGCTTAAGGTTGAATTAGGAGTTGCTACAAATTGGCTTGATGCTCACTAATATATAGAAAGACGGGATTTGTTCCCGTCTTTTTTATTGTTGGTTTCTTGCTTCTTCAATAAGGCTTTCTGTAGAATCGATAATATTGAAAAGTTCCTCTCTTGTTTCGCAACGAAGCATCTCAATTCTCGTTCTTCTGAAATTATCGATGCCTTTGAAAAGAGGAGATGAAGCCAGATGTCGACGTGTATGTGTGATACCTCGTCTTTCATCATTGTCAAACATTTCTATATTTTCGTCAATCATTTGTTTCAAGATATTTAGGCAATCACGAGTGTTTAGTCTTTCTGCCTCTTTACCTTGAATATAATCTTTACACTCCTTGAAAATCCATGGTCTACCGAATGTAGCTCTACCGATCATCACGGCATCGACACCATATTTGTCAAAACATTCTTTTGCTCTTTCAGGAGTAGTGACATCACCGTTACCAATAATTGGAATATGTATTCTTGGATTATTTTTTACCTCACCGATCAAAGTCCAGTCGGCTTCACCAGTATACATCTGAGCTCTTGTTCTTCCGTGGATTGCCAATGCCTGAGCACCACAATCTTGAATCTGCTCGGCAAGTTCAGTGATGATCAGATTATTGCTATCCCAACCCAAACGAGTCTTAACAGTAACTGGAAGTTTAACTGCCTTCACAACTTCACGAGTAATCTCAAGTAATTTAGGAATATCTTTAAGCAGACCGGCACCACCACCTTTACCAGCGATCTTCTTTACCGGACAACCAAAGTTAATATCAATGATATCTGGTTTTGCTGCTTCTGCAATTTTAGCAGCCTCCACGATTGTATCTGTATCCTTACCGTATAGCTGAATAACAGTAGGGCGTTCACAATCGTCGATTGTCATTTTGTCCTCTGTTCGTTGAATATTTCTGATTAGTGCATCGGCCGAAACAAATTCTGTGTAGACTAAATCTGCACCGAATTTCTTGCACATTTTTCTGAATGAGATGTCCGTCACATCCTCCATTGGAGCTAGGAATAGAGGGTATTCAGAAAATTCTATATTGCCTATTTTCATCAGTTGTGCTTTTAGTTATAACTTTGTGCAAAGTTAATTAAAGCATTATGGATTTGAAAAGAACAGATTTTGAAATTATGGCCCCTGTGGGCAGTTATGAAAGCTTAGCTGCAGCTATTCAGGCAGGTGCCAATTCCGTATATTTTGGTATTGGTAAGTTGAATATGCGATCGCACTCTGCTAATAATTTCACAGTCGATGATCTTAAGAATATAGCAAGCATCTGTACTGAAAACGGATTGAAGAGTTATCTAACTCTTAATACTGTCATGTATGATACTGACCTTGCTGATATGCGAACATACGTTGATGCTGCAAAGGAAAGTGGAGTATCTGCAATCATTGCATCGGATATGTCCGTAATTCTTTACGCTGTATCTATCGGAGTTGAAGTTCACTTGTCAACTCAGTTGAATATTTCCAATATAGAAGCGCTTAAGTTCTATGCTCAGTTTGCTGATGTGGTAGTATTGGCACGTGAGTTGAACATGGATCAGGTAGCGGCAATCCATAAGCAGATTATAGAGCAGAATGTATGTGGACCAAAAGGTCAGCAATTGAAAATTGAAATGTTCTGTCATGGTGCTTTGTGTATGGCAATATCAGGTAAGTGCTACATGAGTCTACATGAATTGAATAGTTCAGCTAATCGTGGTGCTTGCTTCCAGGTTTGTCGTCATTCATATCGTTTGTTTGATGATGAACGTGATATTGAAATAAAGGTTGATGACAAATATTTGATGTCACCGAAGGATTTGAAGACTATTCATTTCTTGAACAAGTTGGTTGATTCCGGAGTCAGAGTATTCAAAATAGAAGGTCGTGCCAGAAGTGCTGAATATGTTAAGACAGTTGTTTCATGTTACAATGAAGCTTTGAATTCAATCATTGATGGTTCATACTCTGAATCAAAGATTGAAGTGTGGGATGAACAATTGAAAACAGTTTTCAATCGTGGATTCTGGAATGGCTACTATCTTGGCCAAAGATTAGGAGAGTGGAGTAGCGTTTATGGTTCAGAAGCAACAGAAAGAAAAGTCTATGTTGCCAAGACAATTCGTTACTATTCTAATATTGGAGTTGCTGAGTTTCTACAAGAAACTAATGCTGGAATCAATAAAGGTGATAAACTTTTAATCATTGGTCCAACTACCGGAGTAGTAGAAATTATAGCAGATAAACTGATCGTAGATGATAAAGAAACAGATTTTGTTCCACGTGGAACAAAATTCACTATAAAAGTTCCGTGCAAAGTAAGACCTTCTGACAAGGTTTATAAAATGGAGAAGATTTAAAAAGAGTAAATCCAACCAGTAACTATAAACGAGACTCAATCAAAATTGAGTCTCGTTTTTTTTATGTTCCACGTGGAACAATATATTCAGCGTGTTCTCAGTAACTTTAAAATTCGGTAATGTTCCACGTGAAACATAAATAAAAATGATTAATCTTGATGCAAAGCGTCGTAAATAATCTTTGCTTTTGCTTTGCCGACTGCTTCAGCGAGTTGATCTTCCGTCTGTTCTTTGATTCGTTTGACGCTTTTGAATGTTTTTATGAGCGTTTCTTTTGTCTTTTCTCCGACTCCTGTGATATCATCAAGTACAGAATGAATCTGAGTTTTACTTCGTTTGTTGCGATGAAAACTGATGGCGAATCTATGTACTTCATCTTGAATGCTCGCCAAAAAACGAAATAGGGAATGGTTGGGCTGAATCTCAACGTGAAGAGGTGGAAAACCAAATAGCAATTCTTTGGTTTGATGTTTGTCGTCTTTTGCCAAACCTGCGATGGGTATGTATAATTTCAACTCATCTTCCACGACTTCTCTCACACATTCCATCTGTCCGACTCCACCATCAACAATGATCAAATTTGGTAATTTTTCACCTTCATTTACCAATCTACTGTAGCGACGTCGCACAACTTCCTGCATTGAACCGTAGTCGTCTGGTCCTTCAACTGTCTTGATATTGTATGTACGATAATCCTTTTTTGAAGGTTTTGCATTCTTGTAAACAACACATCCGGCAACTGCATCCGTTCCTGAAATGTTGGAATTGTCGAAACATTCAATCTGATGCGGTATCTCTTTAAGTCCAAGTGCCTTCTGCAACTCAGTCAAAAGCTTCATTGCTCGTTGTTCAGGATTGAACTTTTCAGCCTGTTTTGTTCGGTCGAATCGGTATTGTTTTACATTCTTGATGGATAAATCAAGCAGTTTTTTCTTGTCTCCTTTCTGTGGAACAGTAACAGTGACATTCTCAAGTTCAAATGAAATAGGGTAGGGAACGATGATCTCTCTTGACATACTCTGAAATTTCTGACGCATCTCTACGATTGCCGTTGCCAAAATTTCACTCTCTTCCTCCTCAGTCTGAATTTTATATTCGAATGTGTAGGCTTGTGATATCGTTCCTTCCATCACTTTCAAGAAATTTATGTAGGCATTGTTGTCGTCTATCTCTATTGAAAAAACATCAATATTGGTCAAGATCGGACTGACGATCGTATTTTTACTCTTATATTGAGACAGAAGATACATTTTCTCCTTCATTTTTTGTGCATCTTCAAATCTCATTTCTTCTGCAGCTTTGCCCATTTCACCGAGAATATAACTTTCAAGAGCACTCATTTCTCCTTTCAAAATGAGCTTGATTTCCTTGATGTTTTCTCTGTATTCTTCCTCAGATTGATAACCTTCACAACAGCCTTTACATTTCTTGATGTGATAGTCCAGGCAAACTTTGTATTTGCCGCTTTTGATGGCATCCTCACTCAACTTGTTGTTGCAAGTACGGATTCCGTAGATGTTGTGAATTAAATCCAACACCGTTTTCATTGCAGGAAGGTAGGTGTATGGACCGAAGTAGAGTGATCCGTCGTGAACTAGACGACGAGTGTAAAAAATGCGGGGAAATGGTTCATTTTTGATACAAATCCACGGATATGTCTTGTCATCCTTAAGTAGAATGTTGTATCTGGGTTGATGTTTCTTGATAAGACTGTTTTCAAGCAACAAGGCATCCTGTTCACTCGGTACGACTATATATTTGATGTCGGCAATCTGCTTGACGAGTGCTCTTACCTTGTTTGAAGTCTGGTATTTGTTGAAGTAGGATGAAACACGTCTTTTTAGATTCACAGCTTTACCGACGTAGATAATTTCATTTTCTTTGTTGACGTATTGATAGATTCCCGGACTGTCGGGAAGTGAAAGAACTATCTGTTTTAACTGTGAAATCTCTTTTTCCATCGCTTAAATACCTATACTTTCAAAGTAGTTGTTGAGTAGAAAATTGTATGCTCCGACGATTTCCTGCATCTTACGAGTTGCCTCTTTTTTGCTGTTTTCATCGGATAATTCGTATTTGTCGGGGTGATATTTCATTGAAAGTTTTCTCCACTGTCGTTTCATGTCTTTCAATGTACAATCGTAGTCAAGTTCCATTATCTGGAATGCTTCTTTTGTCTTCATGTTAAGTGAAGTTTCCAAATTTTCTTCGTCATCCACGATATAGCCTCTGTAGATAGTCCATAAATTTTCACGGTCGGCTGGATTGATTTTCATGTGCTGCATCATCTTTTCAATCAGTGCTCGCTCACTTCTACAGATGCCTTTTCCACATGTTGAAATACTCATCAACATGTTGAGTAATTGTACACGACTTCCGTATCTGAATGTGCGGTTTGCATTCAGACAATGCGTAGTCATCGTGACTTTATCAGCATAAAGATAGAATTTCAAGTATTCTATCGTCTGCTTTGCGTATGTTGGATTCATCTTGCGATCAAGATAATTTTTGACGATGTCAAGCTGAGATTTTGTCTTTACTCCGTTAGCTCGCATCATCACGGCGCTTAGTCCGGCCACCGTCTTCATTATCATTTCGCGACGAAGTTCCTTCTTTTTCTGGTTTTCACGTTCCTTTTTGACTCTACTTTTCTCTTTGAATTGCAGAATCATCACAATGGCGAGAATCGCTGTCATCAATGTCGCTATAATCGCCATTTTACCGTGAATTTTAATTAAAAACTACAATTTAGAATGTCAATGTCAATCCAGCCAAGAAGTTGAATCCTTGCGATGGATAACCATACCAAACTTCGCCTCTTTGGTTCAAAATATTGTTGAAACGGGCGAATACATCAAGAAAACTCATCAACTTGTAGTTTGCACCCAGACTGATGTCGTTGACATTAGCAAGATCTACGGTGTTGCCATTTTCTAGCTTGGCTTTCCTTCCTGCTTCAAGATCGTAGTTGATGTTGAAACGAAGAAAATCTGTAGGCACGTAGCTGATTCCGACTCCGATCTGAGCTGCCGGCAACATCCATGCTTCTTTCTGCTTTTCAAGCGACCATTTGTTGTAGCCGATTTTGAATGAAAAATCAACTTTTTCACGGAAGTTATAGTTAACTGCTGCACCACAGTTGAATTGACCGACGTTTTTGTCGTAAACAACGTCAAATGAGTTGCATATTCCTGTGCTGTCTTTTCTGTTTACGTAGAAGTACTGGTTGTTGATGATTTTGTAGCCGACGTGAATATCTGTGTTTACGCTCTTACCGATATTCATCTTAGTCCCCAAGAAGATGTCGAGTGGAATGTAAGTATCTTCCGGTCTTACGTCTGGAGAGATATAGATATTCTCGTTTACTAGTGAACGAAGAGTGTTTACTTTGTAATCTCCTGTTACTCCTGCGTAGACGTACCAGATATTGTCAATCACACGTACCTGACCGGTAATATCCGGTGAAAATGCTATTTTCTTACCTTGATTGATACCAAACGATGCTTTCAAACCAAGGTTCAAGCGTCCTACTTCATTTACGAAAGTGTAGTAAGGATTAAACTTGATAACTGTGAAGTTGTTGAAGTTTTCAGCGTCGTTGAAGTTGTACAGTAAACTGTCTTCTGGTGTCGACATGAATACGTTGTACATCTGAAGTTTCAACGATAGAATCGACTCCTGCATTCTGTATGAAGCTGCGCAATCCCAAAACAAAGTGTTTTCTGTAACGTCGTAATATGTCTTCAACAATTTCCAATTTGCCTGCAAGTCGTACTTCCATTGCGAAATGTAGTCTTTGGAACGGAAGCGGAAATTGAAAGCTCCGGTCAAATGCGAGTTTTTCTGATTATCATTCTCGTATTCTAACTCTTTTTTAGTTTCGTTTTCCTTTGAAAACTTCACCATTTCGCTGTTCAGACCGTAATTGTTGAATCTGTTATATCCAAACTCTCCAAATGCGCTAATTTCGCGTATTTTGATACTTCGTAGGAAAGAAATTCTAGCTTTGTTATCATTGTAGAGTCCCTTGCTCAAAATATCGTTGGAAAGGGCGCTGTAATTGTCTTTTTTAAGCGTGATATCGCCGAACGATGAATTATGCTTCAAATAGAAGTCTAAAAGGGAAACTTCGCTGCGGTAGATAGGAGTGTAAAGCTCGCCAAGGAAAGAAGTATAGTTACCTCCACCTAATCTCAAGAAACCTTCGCGGCTATATTTGTTCTCTTCTTGCGACGCAAGTGCGTAATCAAGAGAAGGAATGATATCAGTCTTTGGTTTGAATGTTGACGTCCATACTTTATAATCTACCTCTATCTTTTTGGTATTCACATCTTTAAGCTCTGGCATTGTGTTAATCTTACCAGCTTCTTTGATGACGGGAGTATATTCTCTCACCACCTCGATGTTACGTTTGATTGTTGTATCGGTGGCAGATGCAGTATTTGTGGAGTCGGCTGCGTTTTGTGCGCCGGCTGTTGAAAATGCTGAAAGTAGAGCAATGTTAAAAACTATTCTTTTCATCGTGATTTTCTTTACTCTTTTTCCGTTTACTCCTTAATTTTATTTTTCTCTCTTGCTTCGATGTCGTCTAGACGCGACTTGATTTCAAGAGCGATATCATCTTTACCCTTGTAGTTCTCTCTTACGCTGAGCAGATATTGTTTTGCTTCAAACTCACGATCCAATGATACGTAGATATCGGCCAACAGAACGAAACTCTTTGCCAACCAGTATTGGTGTGGGGTGTTCTGATCTATGAATTCGAAGATGATTTTCTCGGCTGCCTCCTTGTTTCCATCGTGGAATGCATATTCGGCAGTTTTGTATTTTGCTTCAGCACCGTACTCGTCTATACAGTTTGAAGAAAGAGTCTTGTAATCTGCAACTGCGTAGTTTGTTTCTCCCTTCTGCTCGTAACACTTTGCACGAGTGTAAAGTGCCTCGCGATATAGGTTCGGATCAAGTTTGTCGCCCTTGATCACGTTCTCGCAAGCATTGATTGTCTCATCAATTTTGCCGAGTTTGCTGTAGCTACGCATGATCTGAAGTTTGGCTTTCTCCTTGTTCTCCACATTTTGTGAAATCTCCACCATCTTTTCCAGATGTTCCACAACCTGCTCGTAATTCTCCTTCTTATACTCTATGTCGGCAAGTAGAAGCAATGCCTGTTCTGCATGGACTGATCCAAGCTGTTGAGCAGTAAGTGACAACTCTTTTTTTGCCAAATCGTACTCCTTGATATTGTAGTAACTGTTACCAAGGTTGAAGTGAGCAGGCTCGTTGAAGATGCTGTTAGGGAATTTGTCAAGATATTTGTTGAAACTGTTGATTGCCTCCTGGTATTTCTCCTGAAGATACAGTTTCTCGGCTGCTAGATAAGTAAGAGAGTCTTGCTCAGAAATCTCAAATTTGGCGATTCCACCGAGATTTTCCACATATTCTGCATATCCTGACACGTTATTCTGGTCAAAATAGATTCGTTTCAGACCTTCAAGTGATGTTTTAGCCTCTTCACTTGATGGATACATATCCACGATGCTTTTGTAGATCTTCGTACTTTCGTCAAAATTGCCCATTTTATCGTGGAGCATCGCTGTCTGCAACTTACCTTTTCGGCTAAGTGGACTGTGGAAATATGATTTTGACAGTTTTTCGTAAGTTGTGATTGCCGATTTGTAATCGTTCAGCATCACGTATGAACGACCGATCTCGTACATTGCGTCCGCAATATATTCTGAATTCGGGAATTTTGCGATCAAACGGTTCAAAGTGGCGATTTTTCCGTTGTAATTCTTCTGAAGTCCCTGTACAAAACCTTGCTGGAAGCAAGCGTAATCGGCACCCGAACCCTTCAAAGCATAAACTTTAGAGTAACTCTTCTCTGCATTTTCAAAATCGTGGTTGATGAAGTAGCAGTCACCGATACGGTTGTTGGCGTCGGCGATAAGAGTTTTGTTGGAATCTTCAAGGTTAGTGAACTTTCTGAACCATGTCAATGCCGAAGTATAGCTCTTATTGTTAAAGTAACAGTAGCCTAGATTGTAGTGGGCTAGATTGTAAACGTCGCTATGGCGAGCTCCCGTAGTATTAATGAACGACAAATAATCTTGCTGAGCCTCAGTAGGTTTGTCAAGGCGGAAATTTGACTCGCCTCGCCAGAAGTATGTAAGCGACTCTGTGTTGTAGTTGTACTGCTTGTCTATAAGCGACTTAGTGAAGTACTCTTTTGCTTTTTCGTAGTCGCCATCAGTAAAGCTCTGAATACCAAGACAATAAAGAATTCTCTGACGAGCTTCTAGGATGCTTGGATTATTAGTGTTGATTTTCTGGATCGACGCGTAAGCAGCTTCGTAGTTCTTAGTCGTCATGTAGACGTTAAGCAAGAAATCGTAGATACGGTTCTTATAGTTAGACTTCGGAAATTTCTCCAAGAAAGTCTCGAATGTAGTTACCGACTCATCGAATGGTGAGTAGCTCTGGTCGTAGATTACTAGAGCGTAGTTGAACATTGCCTCCTCCTGAACCTCTTTATCAAACTCCATCTTGGATGCCTGGGCAAAACACATTCGTGCGTTTGTCTTGTCGCCAACCTTCAAATAAGAATTTCCGAGGTTGAGGTAAGCGTTCTGACCCAATTCATCGTTGTCTGTTGTTACTTTCTGCAGATTTTCGATAGCGTTTTTCCAATCCTGAGTCTTGCAATATGAAGTACCCAGCATGTAGATGTTGTTACGCATGATCTGATCAGTTGTCTTCGCATATTCAGAAAGATACTTGATTGTCTGCTTATAGTCGTTTTTCTTGAAGTAACATTCGCCGATGATACGGTAGATTTCAGAATTACTCTTATTATTCGGATATTTGTCGATGATGTAGTGTCCGTATTCGAACACCTTTTCGTCCATATTCTTGTGGTAGTAAATCTGAGCGATGTAGTATGGCACTATAGATTCATACTCACTGTCGTTCTGCAAACTAAGGAAAACGGGAAGGGCAGCGTCGTAGTTTTTCTTAACGTAGTCGATGTAGGCAAGGTAATATTTGCCTGATTTTTGGTAGTTGTCGTCGTTAAGGTCGACAAGGGTAGTAAACGACGAATGAGCCTTGTCGTAATCCTGAAGTTGAAGATTGCAATAGCCGTTGCGGAAGAAAAAGTCAGCTTTTTCCTTCTTGCTTAGTTTTCGTGGATCTACTTTTGAGTAATAGTCGTTTAGAGCCTCCTTATATTTGCCTTTCTGGAAACAAATGGATCCCTGCAAAAATCTTATTCTGCTAATATGCGACGAGTGTGGATTATTGGTAACGAATCTTTCAAGACGACCTCTTGTATCCTTTCTGTCCATTTCGTATGCGCAGCAGGCAAGTAGATATTCAGCCTCCGCGTAATATTCCTCACGGTCGACATTCTTATCCTGAAGATATTCGTCAAGATAGCGAAAAGCGGTGTTATACTGCTTTAGGTCGTACATCTCTTTGCCCTCAAAGTACAGACGCTCCGCAGTGGTGTAAGTTTTAGTTTTTTGTGCGCTTGCAGTGCCAACAGACAATGCCAAAGCAAGCATAATAAGTTCTTTTTTCATCGACTAATTTACATATACTTCAATTGTGCAAACAAATATAATAATATTTTTCAACAAATTCTCCAAAATTTTTGAACTCTCTAATATATTTTAATTTGTATCATTGCTTGTGTCGACTGATGGGTAGATATTGAAATCTAAAATTCTGCGATGAAAAGGAATATTTTTGTTGAATAATACGATTTTTGAATTTATAGTATGATTATGTTTTTTTTCTTCACTTCAAGCGATATAAAAAATTTTGTTTTTAGCAATCATTATTGGTGCAGTGTCCGTCCTGTCTCAGATAAGTAGTATCGAAATAGAAATTTGTAGATTGTTTGGTTATTTGATTCTTTAACTACTGTAGAAACTATTCTATGTTATGTAGTAAAGTCTGATTATTAGTGGATTACAAAAATTATTAAGAAAATTTCCGTTTATTGTTAATTAAAAATAACCTTCTTTGGTACTTTTTTCTATCCGTAGATTTTAATTCAAGTCTACATTTGCAACAGACTTAATTATTACCCACATACTATGAAAACTAGACTATTTACTGCTTTAGCACTTATGTGTGCGACGGCGACTTTTGCCGCCGATTTTAATCTTAAAGTGAATTTGGGCGACAGTATACGTCCTGTGACTCACGTAGCATCTGGTTCGTTGTACGGACTAACAGAGACGCTACCTGCTGATATCTCGGCTCACGTTGCTCCGCTTAAGCCAAATGCTTTTCTTAATCCTGCAGTTGCCGGCAGTGGTCGCCAGCAACCGATCGGTGATGCTTTCAAAGTGGCTGAAAGAGTAAAAAACACTGGTGCAAAGGTGCATATTCGTCTGGCTGACATCCTTCCTGGCTGGCCTTACGGTTGGAAGGGTTGGAGTCATTGGGAATCTGAGGTGACTGCGATCGTAAACAAAAGAAAGAGTTCAGGACTTGACAATTTCGACGGTTATGAGATTTGGAACGAGCCTTACGGCACTTGGAAAGATGCTAACGGCCGTTACCACGAGGATTTGTGGAAGCCTACATACGATCTTTTGCGTCGACTTGACCCAGGATGCCGAATCATCGGACCATCTTTCGCATTCTATAGCCAGTCAAGAATGGAGAACTTTGTGAAGTTCTGTGCTCAGAATAATTGTATGCCTGACGTGATCAGCTGGCATCAGTGGGGATCGGGTGGATTTGTAGCTGCGCTTGAGCACTATCGTAGTATGGAGAAGAAGTATAATGTCTCTCCACGCAAGATCAGTATCAATGAATATTGTGCTGGTTCGGATGCCAACACCCAGAAATATGAAGGTTGTCCCGGCTATTCAGTACCATTCATTGCAAAATTTGAGCGACATGGTGTAGAAAGTGCTATGATTTCATGGTGGTTCACTAATCTTCCTGGTCGTTTGGGTAGTTTGCTTACATCACAGAACCAGAAGGGTGGTGGATGGCATCTTTATAAGTGGTACGGCGACATGGACGGATACATGGCTGCGGTAACACCACCAAACGATAAATCCGATGGATTGGATGGTTTTGCCGCTGTAAACAAGAAAATGCGTGAGGCTAGTGTAGTGTTGGGAGGATCAAGTGTCGGTTCGGTCGACGTTACTATTAATTTGCCTGAATGGATGGGCAGTGAGGTTGATGTTACTACAGAAGTTGTCACTTGGGAAAATAAGGATAAGGCAGTGGCTGGTCCGCAAACATTGGCAACAGATGCCTATACAGTCAACAATGGTAAGATTGTTGTTCCGGTGAATGTGACTAGTGGACTTTACGCTTACCGTATATATATCACTCCTGGTGAGTCAACTCCTAAATCTCCGTTCTTGGGTAAGGCTCTTTCAATTCCTGGTACAATTGAAGCTGAACATTTCGATATTGGTAGCGATGGTATTTCATACCACGACAGAGACAGACAGAACCGTGGTGAAGGATTTCGTTTGGAGACAGGTGTTGACGTGTATGCATTGAAAGATAAATCCGATGAATACGCTGTCGGATATGCTCAAAAGGAAGAGTGGCTTGAGTATACTGTCGATATTGAGAAAGAGGCATACTATGATATCACGGCAGTTTTGTCGACTGGCGGAGAAAGCTCAGGAATACAGCTTCTTCTAGATGGAGAGGAGATTACAGGTATGCTTCAGACAGCACCAAACGATAACGATTATGAGAGTTATCTTGAGACGTCAGCCCGTTCTCTGAACAAGTTGCCACAGGGAGAGCATATCTTGCGTATGAACATTGTCGGTGATTGGATCAACATAGACAAGTTCATATTCACTGAGTATGATCCTACTGTCGCAGTCCTTGTTGACGCGGATGAAGAGCAAACATTTGAAATCTACGATGTAAACGGCAGAAAATGCGGTGAAATTGTATCAAATGCGTCATCTCTTTCTAAGAATATGAAAGAAAAAGGTATTTCAAAAGGAGCGTACGTGTTGAAGTCGTCGAAGATGGTGACTAAGGTTATGGTAGAATAAAAAGAAAAATTTTTTCACTATTTATTCAAATAATTATTACATTTGCCTTAAACAATAATTAAAGGAAAACAAAAATTTTTAGAAATGAGTCTAATTAGTGATTTTAAGGATTTCGCCATGAAGGGCAACGTTGTCGACATGGCAATTGGTGTAATCATCGGTGGTGCATTCGGAAAGATCGTTACTTCAATGGTTTCTGACATCATGATGCCGCTTATCGGTGTTGTTGTCGGAGGTGTCAACTTTACAGATTTGAAGGTTACTTTGAAGGAGGCAACAGATTCAGCTGAAGCTGTAACTCTAAACTATGGTAACTTCTTACAGGTTACATTCGATTTCTTGATCGTTGCAATCTGTATCTTCTCAGTTATCCGTTTGATGGCAAAGCTTAACAAGAAGAAGGAAGAGGCTCCAGCACCTGCTCCAGAGCCACCAGCACCAAGCAAGGAGGAAGTTCTTCTTACTGAGATCAGAGATTTGTTGAAGAACAAATAAGAAGATTCTTACAAAAGATAAAAGGATGTCAGAAATGACATCCTTTTTGTTTTTAAAGTCATTTATTTGTAGTAAGTTTGTTTTTGGTAGCGACGGAGGAACTGTCGCAAGTAATTTTTAATTCTTCATTCTTAATTTTTAATTACAACAATGAAGTCGGTAGTTGATTTACATACTCATTCTATTGTAAGCGGACACGCTTATAGCACGCTTTCCGAAATGATTGATGCCGCGCAGAAAAAAGGTCTCAAACTTTTTGGTGTGACGGAGCATGGCCCAAATATGCCTGGTTCATGTCATTCCATCTACTACCGTAATCTTCGAGTGATTCCACGTCAGTATGGGGAGATGCGTCTGATGATGGGTTCGGAGATGAATATCATCGACTTTGATGGTAATGTGGATTTGCCATCAAGCATCATTAAGGATCTTGATCTACGTATTGCCGGACTTCATGGTCGTGCATTCACCAACGGTACTGTAATGGAAAACACTGATGCCATAATAAATACGATGAAAAGGCCAGATATTGATATCATTTCTCATCCTGTCGACGGTACAGCTGAGCTTGATATCAAGGCTATAGTGCAGTGCAGCGTGGAAACAAAAACAATACTTGAACTAAACAATAGCAGTTTGAATCCGGCACGTGATCTTCCGTTTGCAAAACAAAATTTCACGGAATTGCTTGGTTATTGTAAAGAAATGAATGTACCTGTGATCTTAGGTAGTGATGCCCATATCACATACGATATTGCCAACCATAAGTATGCCTACGGTTTAGTGCAGGAGGTTGGTTTTCCTGATGAGTTGATTCTCAACGGAGACGATGTCAAGTTTTTGAAGTATCTCGAAGAGATGAGAGAGTCAAAGCAAGCTTAATCTTTCATAACTCTTGTGCTCCATTCCACGTATTCACCGCCGAATTCCTTGGCTAGGTTCATTACCTCGTTCGTGACTGTGGTGATGGATTCAATATCTGTCTTGGATTTCTTGGAGATGGTTGCCTTCACGATGCCGTCTTCCTCAGCAACTTCGTCGACATAATATTTCCAGGTTTTAGCTTTAGTAGCAAACTTGTCTGCGCTCTCTTTATCCGATGAAAAGGAGATATAATGGGAAACGATGTGTAGTTTTGAGTCCACGTCGCCCTTGGATTGAAGTTCCTCGATGATACGCCAGTTCTGAATTTTCTGATAGTTCCACTGATCTGGGAAAAGTTGAGACTGGTAGATTGTCCAGTTTTGGTCGTTTTGAGAATTTACGGCCTTTTTACCGATGATATCAAGTTGCTTACACTTATCCAACTCATTCTTCAATTCATTAATGTTGAATGTGTAGGCATAGATAATTATATTGTTTGCATCGATTGTTGCGGCTACGTAGGCAGATTTGTTTTTCTTGCTGTTTCCCAACGACTGAATAGCTGGTTTGATTTTTGTCTCGATCAAAGTTTTTGCACCCTCTTCGGTGTCGACTCCTGTTCCTGTGAATGTGATAGTGCAGCAATTAATGCCAGGATTTGGCTCAACAGCACTTAGTATTGCCATGTCGATCAGAATGAATCTGCCGTCTTCATGTTTATAGAAACCCCAATCGTCACGATAACCGTGTCCAACGATAGTCTCGTCGGAAGTCTCGTTTTCAAACATGTGCTTGAAAAATAGCTGGTTTTGTGCTGATGCGTCGAGTAGTGTCGCAGCCAAAGCAACTGAGGCAAAAAATCTTTTCATATCATTATCTTTTTTGCAAATTTATATCTCTTTTCCAAATTTTCAAAAATTAGGTATCTTTGCATTGATATATATATTCGAATAATTTTACGTTCAAAAAATAAAACATGGACGGAGAAAACAAACGAGTCGTAAAGAATGCGGCATGGATGGCAGTGTTTCAAGCAGCTAACTATGTTATACCCATTCTTCTTATACCATATGTGAGCCGAATCCTAGGAGTGGATAGTTTCGGCAAGGTGACTTATATGCAGACAATCGCTCAGTACGCCACCATCTTTATCAATTTTGGATTCGAATACACGTCGACGCGAGCTATTGCCGTCAACCGTGATAACCCCGATAAACTGCGTTCTATATTCTGGGGCACCATCTATGCTAAGTTGTTGCTGACGGTGGTTTCACTTCTTGTCTTCCTTCCATATTCCTTGAATCATAGCCAATCCACCGAAGAAATGGTGATGTATATGGCTGCTTGGATGATCAACGTCGGCTGGTGGCTTTATCCCTCTTGGTATTTTCAGGGAATGGAGAAGTTGAGCATCATGAGCGTCGCCAATTTCCTAATTAAGGCGGCTGGAGCTATACTGGTTGTGGTTTGTGTACGAGAAGCGTCGGATAGTGTTGGCTATTTGGCTTCTTTCTCCTTCTCCTATATAGCTGGAGGACTAATCACAGTAGGTTATTGTATTAATAAAGAGGGTATGACATTTGTCAAGGTGACGTGGGAGACGGTGAAAACCTTGCTTGGTGATTCATTACCGATTTTCTTGGCGTCGGTGTGTTCGTCAATCACACAGGCTTTTGCTGTGACCTATCTTGGATCCGGCCACGCCACTGAACATGACTTAGGAATCTATTCAGGAGCCTTCAAACTTGTGTTTGCTGCGGTGGCAATGTGTAATTTGCCGATTTCGATGGCGATTTTTCCGAAAGTGTCGAGAGAATACGAGAAGGATAGGGAAGGAGGCATCAGATATTTCTACAAGACGCTGAAGATAGTCGTTTTGATAGCATTCTGCTTTAGTGTCGGAATGTATGTCTTCTCACCATTGGCAGTGATGCTTTTACTTGGGGACAAGTTCGAAGAGTCGACGGAATTGTTGAGATACTACTCCATTTGTCCGCTTCTTTGCACCACCTCTTTATATCTTACGGTGCAGGGATTATATGCGGTTCAGCGACAGAAGTATGCAACAATCGTTGAGGCTATCGCTTTGGTTGTGTGCATTGTGTCGACAATATTCCTCAATGAACAGTTTGGAGTAAGAGGAGCAGTATGGGCTTTCGACCTTACCGTCTTGACAGAGATTGTTTTATCATTCTCTGTTATATTGGCGATGAACAGGAAGAAATGACGGAAAAACTTGGAAAAGTGTCAAAAAATGGTATATTTTACCTTGGAAAAATGTCAAAAAATAGTGAATTTTGCCTTAGAAAAATGTAAATTTTCCAAAATTTATTGATTCATG
>JAZQQY010000042.1:0-2432 GCA_045629285.1 Paludibacteraceae bacterium
ATTGTAAACTTTTCTGTTGCAAATATTGGAATTTTTCTCAAAAACTCCAAACATTTTTAAAGGAAATTTTAAAGATATTTTTTCGCCCGAAAAAGTGTTAAATATTCACAAATGTAAATTGTGACAATCTGCATAAATATAGCAAGGGAGACGTTTTGTTTGTTGAAAAGGGCGATTTTTGATGCAAAAATAAATACGTGCAATATGCAATATTTGAAATGGTAGTTAATATGATAAAAATGAGTATATTATATGTATTGATGTTTGCTGTAAAACGAGGCGGAATCTAGTATTTTTGCATAAACGATGAAATTGGCGTATTCGGAGTGGTATGCATTGCTTGTAAGTGTTGCTATATCAGTAAAATAGTGTTGTATAAGCGTATTTTGAATATTAATATTATTTATCTTGGGTTGTCAACGCTCTTTGGAACTGTTATTGCAAATGGGAGATTTTAATCTCCTTGAATAAGTGGGGTTGTAGTATTAAATTTACATCTGTAAATATTACATTTGTAAAACGAAATTTTAGGCATGATAAATAGGATTGAACAATTGATTGAAGCATTAGGAGTGACTCAGAAGGAGTTTGCGAACCAAATTGGCGTCTCTACAGCCACTTTAAGCCATATTTCATCTGGTAGAAACAAGCCAAGCCTGGATCTTGTTATGGCAATTCTTGCAAAACATCCAAATGTCAATACGGATTGGCTGCTTTTTGGTCGTGGAAATATGGTAAAGATGCAGCATGACGATGTAATTGATAGTAAACCTAAAGAAATAGTTAAGGTGGAATATAGAGATCAACCAAAACCTGTTGATCACATTGTCATATTCTATGATGATAATACTTATTGTACTTTCTATCCTAAATGATTTTGCTTCCCACTATCTTGAAGTCTAATAAAAGTTCTTTGAATTTCCATCGGAGTTTTTGATTCTATAATAAAAGAAATTTTATTTTCAATTAGAGTTTTTGATTCTTTCATCAAACTCCGTTGATTACGTTTCTGAGTTCTCGGAAATCTAATCTCCGTTTGAAAATTTTATTTTTGAGTTCTCGGAAATCCAATCTCCGTTTGAAAATTTTATTTCTGAGTTTTCGGAAGTCCAATCCTAGTAGTTGGATAATAAAAACCTGAGCAAAATTGCCCAGGTTTCTAAGTTTATTGTGATTTTTGAGTTTCCGGATGGATTATTTCTCTGGTATGTTTACAACTTGATAGAATGCTTTTTTCTTTTGGAGCTGTCGGTCGAAAAGAAGAGGATAGTTTGTGCGATTTGCAATAGGGTAGTCGTTCTTCCAGGAAACACCGTCGTGAAGTCCCCAGAAAGTGACACGAGAAATCTTGTCACGTTTCTTGTAAATCGTACGAAGGATTTCTTCGTATCTGTCGGCAATCTGTTGTTCGACGTCGGCAGGACAACCTTCTGCATAAGGATTCAGGTAACGCATGAACTCTTCGCGCTGAAGAGCAGGATCCTGCATTGCTTGTCCGGTCATCTGTCCTTCCTTTGAGAATGGCAACATATCGATGTCGAGTTCGGTAATCATAACCTTAACGCCAAGATCGTAAAGTCGGTCGATTGTTCGTTCGATATCTTCTGTCGAAGGGTAGTTGAGTCCCCAATGTGCTTGAATTCCAACGCCATCGATACGAATTCCTTGTTCCTTGAGCATTTCAACAATGTGAACAGCTCCATCGACTTTCGACTGGCGCCACATGTTATAATCGTTGTAATAGAGTTCGGCATTCGGATCACAACGCTGAGCTGTGCGGAAAGCAAGGCTTACTAATTCGTCGAGGTTTCCGTCATAATATTTTTCCCAACCTTTGTCGTGACGATAACCGCCTTCTTCGCTAACGACCTCATTCACAACGTCCCATGCATAAACTTTACCAGCGAAATGAGTTGCAGTCTTTTCGATGTATTCCTCAAGCACAGCTTCCATTTCTTCTTTAGAGCGAACGCTTCCGTCTGGTTTGAGCCAGAAGAACGAAGGTGTCTGATTGTGCCACATAAGTGTGTGTCCAAGCGCCTTAAGTCCGTGTTCTGCAGCGAATTGACAATAGGCATCACCTTGCGAGAAATCCCAAACGTCTGGCGCAGGATGAATATACTCAGGTTTCAGCACGCTTTCTGGCGAGACAGCATTGAACTGTTCGCAAATCAAGTCGATGCTTTCTGTCTCATTGTTGGTGATGATTGGCTGAGCTACAGCAACACCAACAAGAAAATCGTCGGCAAATGCCTCTTTGAGAGGAATGTCCTTCAGAGGCTGTTCGTTCTGACATGCAGTCAAAACGAGTAGAAAAGGTAAGTAGCGTTTCATATTGAAAGGTAATTGTTTTAATTAAATCGTTTGATGTTGCAAATATAGTGATTTTCCATAAATGCTCCAAGTAAATTTGATAAATAATTTGCTTCTTT
>JAZQQY010000043.1:0-5325 GCA_045629285.1 Paludibacteraceae bacterium
ACCTGTACCTGAACAGTCGTAGTTGAAATCACACTGGATATCTCCCTTTAGTTCACTTGGCTTAGGACCTGTACCCCAGTATAGACCGATACGGCAAAGCAAGTCGTCTGGATTGTTCCAGTTTGCTGAGAACTGGAATACTCCGTTGTTAACAGCATACTTCATTGAAGCTGACTGTCCTGAGTTTGTCCACATCTCATAACCGTAGTCTGTACCGCTGATATTGTGGTTACCGCCACCGTTTGTAGCAGTCTGACCGCCTGACAATTTCGAACCTAGAGTACATGGATCAGCTGAATTAGTACCTGTGTTACCGCCAGTATTGCCTCCTGTGTTACCACCAGTTGTACCACCCTTAACTGTCTCGATAGTAGCGTATGTAAAGTCTACATAACCAGAACCACCACCTGCCTCAGCCAAGATCTGAGCCTCCATGATCTGACCAAGTTTCAAACCAAGCTTGTCCCACTGACGGAAGTGCTCTGAAATATTGATTGTACCACACTGACGACGTGTCTTACGAATACTGAAGATCTGAGTAAATGTAGAGTTACCCCACTTAGATGCACCAGTACGAGTTCCTGACCAAACTACATACTCATCACCGTCAACTGTGATTGTACCATAGTTCTTACCGATATATGAACCACCTGGATTACCACGGTCGTGCAACCAGTCGTCTACTATATAATACTCGATCTGAGGATTATCCATCCAACCATAGATACCAATGTATGAGTATGTACCACCGTCGTTACCACTCTTCTTGTAAGCGTAGTTAGCAACAAGGTCACCACCCAAATTGTTCCATGCTGGCTTGTTGAAAGTTTTACCTACACGGCCTAGATAATCTCCAGCGTTGTTCCACTCGGCTTTGAAACATGCATCTTTTGGATACAATGTCAAAGAACCGCCGTTACCATCACGCCAGATCTCATACTGATAACCTGTGCTGGTATTACCAGTTTTGTTTTGATTAGAGATCACTGTTCCTCCACTTAACGTGGAAGTCTGAGAACAAGGATCAGCTGCATTTACTGTGATTGGAGCAAGCATAAGGGATGCAGCAATCGCTCCAAACAATCGTTTAGAATAGCTTTTCATTGTGTTTTTTAGTTATAATAGAGTTTAAGGATAGTCCGCTGACTATCTTGAATTATTAAAGTTGTACCACTAACCAAATAAAATATTTGTTAGAGTTAATAGAGTTCTACTTTACTATGTTTACTTTCTTATATCTCTCGCCTTTCGATGTTATAGCGGCGACCACGTAAACACCCGATCTTACATTTACAATATTCAATACATTGCCATTTCCAACAGCGACAGGCATTCCTGTCAAGTCAATCAGCTTAACTTGTTTAACGTCTTCCGAAGAGATAAGTTTAAGTGTTTTGTTGTCAGAAATAACGTCAAACTTGGTTGCAATAGTATTGACAACTGAAGTTTCACTTGAAGAAATGAATTTGACAAAGTCGATATTCGTATAGTTATTATTGAATACCAATCTCATCGTGTGTTCACCAGCTTTCAAGTTTACCTTGCCCTTAGCCAAAGAGTAAGTATCCCAATCGTTTTTTACACTCTTTCCTGTCAATGAGCAAGTGTCCTTACCATCAAATATTAAATCAACTTTTGGTGCGGCATTTCCATTTGCCATGTTTGCCTCAACTGTGTATTCATCATCAAAATCTACATTCAAAGTATACTCCAACCACTCTCCTGTCTTTGTATATCCGACTGCATAGCCGTCTGTAGTCTCAACAATGTCAACACCATCGTTTCGGTAAACTCCGCCTTCGTTCTTACGGTCTGTGTCGTAGTAAGCAACTCCAGCTCCACCTTTGTCATAATCTTCAACTTCAACAATTCCCGGAATCAAGATTATATCCTTGTAAGGAGCTCTCTCCTCGTGAATTGTAGGTCCATTCTCGTCGCCGATCCACATTGTGGCATACTGGTAATCGATAGAACCTTTACTGCCTCCTGTCTCAATAGCAATCTTGCAATCGTAAAGAGGGCCTGTCTTAATTCCGGCTTTCTCCCAAGCCTTGAAATGTTCAGAAACCGAGATGTGTCCACATTGACGTGTACCACCTTGACGGATTGAAAACACTTGAGTAAAAGTCTTATTGTCTCCCATGACAGACGGCATGTTCACCATCGTACCTTTATAGATGTTGTATGTCGCACCGTCAATTACCGCAGATCCAATTTTAGTAGTATTCCAAGGATCAGTCATACGGTTGTAAGAGTCGTCACAAATATAGAACTCTACCAAAGGATTCTTTGACCAACCATAGACACCGATCAATGAATAATCATAACTTGACCCTGTCTTTGTGTAAGAATACTCAGCATGAATATCACCATCCAAATCTTTATATGATGGTGTCACCACACCTTCTTCCTTACCCCAGAAATATCCAATTCTTGAAATGAAGTCGCCCGACTCGTTCCACTCAGCCTTGAACGCACAATCGGCATCGTCGTAAACAGTTACCTTACCATTCTCGCCTTGATACCAAAGTTCAAAGTTGAAACCATTGTCAAGCGGATAGATATCATTCTTTGTATAAACCGTTCCTCCACTCAACTTTGTCTTCATAGCACATGGATCAACAGCAAATGTTGTAGTAACACTTGTGACCAATGAAGCTAATGTTAATATGAGTGTTGGAATGCGTTTCATAACTGTAATATCGTTAGATTCTGATTCCAAATATAAGAGTTATGACGGAAATTCCCGTCATAACTCAATATTTTTTATCTTTTAACCATAACTTTTTTGATGATTTGTGAATTTTCTGTAGAAATCACTGCCATGTAGACTCCTGCAGGAAGTTCTGCAACGCTGATTACCGACTTATTTGTCGAAACAACCTTGTTGCCAATCATATCAACCAACTCGACTGACTTGATTTCCTCATCAGCTACGACCATAATCTCTGTAGAAGCTGGGTTAGGAACGATTCTGATATCGCCAGACACAACCTCATTAACATCTGAGATAATACCCTTAGAGATGATTATGTAGTCGATGTTTGTGTAATCGTTTTCAAAGAACAACTTAAGTGTATGCTCACCCTTAGTAAGAGTAATCTTTCCTGTTGCCATTGAGTAAGTATCCCAATCCTCGCTAACACCTGTTCCTGTTAGAGAAGCAGCCTTCTTACCGTCAACTGTTAGAGAGATCTCTGGATCCGAGCTTCCGTTTGCCATGTAAGCACCTACGTTGTACTCACCTGTCTCCTCAACGTTGATTGTATACTTCAACCACTCTGAAGATGCTGTATAACCTACTGCGTAACCGCCGTTAGCCTCTACGATATCGACACCGTCCTTACGGTATGCCTCACCTTCGTTCTTTGAGTCTGAATCCGAATAACCGAATCCCTCACCACCCTTGTCGTAATTCTCACACTGAATCTTACCTGGAATTGAGATTACACCATCGTATGGCTCCTCTTTCTCTGTTGGCTTAAGCTCTGGCTGAACGTATGTCTCATCACCGATCCAGATGTTACCGTACTTCATATCGAAGCTACCTGAACCAGAACCAACCTCGCAAAGGAACTTACAGTCGTATAGGTTACCTAGCGTTACTCCCTTCTTAGCCCACTCTCTCATGTGTGCTGAGATCGAGATGTGTCCACACTTACGGATTGTCTTTCTTACTGCAAATACCTGAGTAAATGTAGATGTACCTGAGATTGAAGGTGCGTTTGTACGTGTACCTACGAACAACTCGTAAGTCTGACCGTCCATTGTGTATGTACCCTTAGAATTTGCTCCGTAGTACAATCCCTGCTGCTTTGCTGTGCTTCCGAAGAATGTATTCTCTACGATGTAGTACTCAACCTCGTTCGGTGCCTTTGTCCATCCGTAGATACCGATGTAGTTGTAACCACCTCCTGTACCTGTGCAATCGTAGTTGAAATCACAGTGTAGGTCACCGTCTAGCTCTGATGGCTTAGGACCTGTACCCCAGTATAGACCGATACGGCAAAGCAAGTCGTCTGGATTATTCCAGTTAGCCTTGAACTGGAACTTACCCTTCTGAGAAGTGTACTGCATTGAAGCATTGTTACCTGAGTTAGTCCACATCTCGTAGTTGAAACCACCGTCGATATTGTGTGTACCACCGTTCTGTGCTGTCTTACCACCTGACATTGATGTTGTCTGTGTACATGGATCAATTGCAGAACCTCCAGTCTCACCTGAACCAGTCTCGCCTGAGCCAGTATCTCCAGAACCAGTCTCACCTGAACCACCTAGAGCTTCCTTAGAGAACTCAATGTAATCGATGTTAGTGTAGTCGTTATCGAATGCAAGCTTAAGTGTGTGCTCACCCTTAGAAAGTGTGATCTTACCTGTTGCCAATGAGTATGTATCCCAGTCGCCAGCACCCTTACCTGTTAGTGAAGTTGCCTTCTTACCGTCAACATATAGAGTGATTGTTGGATCGTCGCTACCGTTTGCCATGTAAGCACCTACATTGTACTCAGCTGCCTCCTCAACATTGATTGTATACTTCAACCACTCTGAAGATGTAGTGTAACCTACTGCATAATCCTTGTTAGCCTTAACAATATCTACACCGTCATTACGGTATGCCTCACCTTCATTCTTATCATCTGTATCTGAGTAACCGAATCCGTTACCACCCTTGTCATAGTTTTCTGCCTGTAGAACACCAGGAACTGAGATAGCGCCCTTGTATGGCTCTTCCTTCTCAGATGGCTGAGCTGGCTCTGAAGAACCACCACCTGCATTAGCGTCGCCTAACCACATCTTACCATACTTCATATCGAAGCTACCTGAACCTGCACCAACCTCGCAAAGGAACTTACAATCGTAAAGCTGACCTAGAGTAACGTGCTGAGCCCACTTTCTCATGTGTTCTGAAACTGAGATATGGCCACACTTACGGATGCTTGTTCTTACTGCAAACACCTGCTTGAAAGTTGATGTACCAGAGATTGAAGGAGCATTAGTACGTGTTCCGACATACAAATCGTATGTACCCTCACCGTTGATTGTATAAGAAGATACCTTGTTAGCACCGTAGTACAATCCCTGCTGCTTTGCTGTGCTTCCGAAGAATGTGTTCTCTACGATGTAGTACTCAACCTCATTAGGTACCTTTGTCCATCCGTAGATTCCGATGTAGTTGTAACCACCACCTGTACCTGAACAGTCGTAGTTGAAATCACACTGGATATCTCCCTTTAGTTCACTTGGCTTAGGACCTGTACCCCAGTATAGACCGATACGGCAAAGCAAGTCGTCTGGATTGTTCCAGTTTGCTGAGAACTGGAATAC
>JAZQQY010000044.1:0-60250 GCA_045629285.1 Paludibacteraceae bacterium
TTGTGTATGACGCACATGGATCATCTGCATTGAAATCCTTATCATCAGTAATAGAAAGAGTATAGTCACTTGCTGCGATTGCACGGAAATAAACCTTATCACCAGTAACAACACCAGCAAAGGCATCAGTACCGGCCTTCATCTTTAAGTCCTTGGTAGGATCTGAAATTCTCTTCCATGAACGCTTATCTTTTGGAGTCAAAGTCCACTGATACAAATAACGAACATTATCAGCACCACCAAAATAATTTGTCAACATATCAGAAGAGTAAGCATAAATCTCAATATCTTCATCTACACAAGTAACAGTGTCTGTATCAAAAGTATTGATATCAAAGCAAGCCCGCAAAGATGGAGCAGCACATGCACGAATTATGATATCATCAAGGACCAAGTCGTTACCATTCTGGCATGTATTCAGATTATTGACAATCTCTAGCTTGATACCATCTCCCCTCTCCAAGAAAATCTGTCCGTTAATCTTTACCCAATCACCAGTACCTCTATCTGCTGGCAAAGTCTGAGTAGCTCGTTCTTCTACAACGTTACTTGGATTACCAATCTCTGTCAATCTTACTGTCACATCAACCGGAGTGTATATTCCAGCTGCTGAAGAAGTAAAGATTGAAATATAACACTCAAAGAACAACTGTCTGTTCTGACATAGATTAATGATATCACGTTCATAAATATTCTCACCTCCAGTCTTGTCCTTACAGTTAATCAACAAGCAACAACCTTCCGGAGTACCTGAATGGTCAAAGTGGATACCTGAGTTAAGCTTAACTCCATGCAAGTCGGCTGCCCATTCCAAACCAGCTCCAACCATTCCTTTGTAAGCACCAGTATAACCAGTCAACACACCAGCAACAGTATATTCCCCGTCACTAATAGGACCTTCTCCCCGGAAATCACATCCCAATGGAGCCTCATCCAACTCATATCTGAACGGAGTTGTTGTGTTTTTCGTAATTTGTTCTGGGTTTGCAATATCTGTGTAGTCCCAAACTTTATATGTCTTTCCTGTCGGATCAGACAAATCAAACTCACCGAAATCTTCCTTAAACACGACCTTACGAGATGCTGGCATTGGTCCGTTATCTGTTGTCATAATCTCACAACACTTCTTTGTACTAAGAACAAGATTATTAGAAACAAATGAAACGCCGTCTGATGTTACTCTAAGCTGCAAATTATAATTCTCCTCTGAAGAAGCTGTTTCAAATACATATTTAGGTGAAGTTGCGCCAGGAACAGGAGTTCCATTGACAATCCACTGATATGTACAGCCCGGATAATCACCCTTTAGTTTAACATTAGCAAATTCACCAGCACAGATTGAGTTACCATCTTCTGAAAAAATCTCAGGAACAAACGACCCATAAACCTTTATACTAGTAATCTGAAGCGAAGAACAATCATTGTTCATATACTGGCTTGTCATGTTTACATTAACATAAAAGGAACCCTCAGCATTTGCTTTTACAGTTTCTACATATTCATTTTCAACACCATGAGCAACTTGCTTAGCATCCTTACCCAAAAATTTGTTCGCCTCATCCATGTTTGCAGCAACCTTGAAGGCAACAAGCTGATGTCCGCTCATCTGACACGCCAAATCAGCATATCCAACAGCATCAGGATCAATAACCGAACGATACTTGATTACTACTTTTACATCGGAACCTGGTTGAATTCCATTCAATGTATAGTTAAGGATATTCTTGTTTAGAACACCCATACCACCATTAATACGGCTCCAAAGAACACCCCAATTATCAGAATCATCATAAATGTAATGCAAAGAGTCTAGATGAATAGGATTACCAGTTATAGCCATAAATTCACCATCATGGAAATGAGAAGCGATTGCCTCGCCTTTATTTGCAGTTGCCTTACTGTAATCATACCCCAGGTCATATGCTTCACTTGGTTGAGTTCCGTACAAATTAAGGGTTCCACCCAAAAGACCCGTCATCTTGATCTCATCTGTTCCGACGTACGCCTTACCTACAGCAGGCACAATAGGTTCAAAATCTGTACCACCTAAAAGTACCATTGAACTTTCTTTTTGAGCAAAAGAGGCAGATGTCACTCCTAAAACTGTAAGAGCGGAACATACAAAACGTTTAAGTATGTATTTATATTTCATAATATTATTTTATGATTATTATAGAGTTTGTTGCGAATAAAAAGGCACTAACCAATGTGGATTAGTGCCTTTTTCTATTCGGTTTTACTAAAACAGCTAATTACTTGCAGTTAGGACACCAAGGCTTTAGCTGCTTAAAGAAATCGTTACCCTTGTCGTCGACTAGGATAAATGCAGGGAAGTTCTCAACTGTGATCTTCCAAACTGCCTCCATACCGATTTCTGGGAACTCTACACACTCGATAGACTTGATAGAGCTCTGAGAAAGAACTGCAGCTACACCACCGATAGTACCAAGGTAGAAACCACCGTGCTTCTTACATGCATCAGTTACAACCTGTGAACGGTTACCCTTTGCAATCATAACTAGTGAACCACCGTTAGCCTGGAACTCATCAACGTATGGATCCATACGGTTTGCTGTAGTTGGACCCATTGAACCACATGGGTATCCTTCTGGAGTCTTAGCTGGACCAGCGTATAGAACTGGATAATCCTTTAGATACTGAGGAAGACCCTCACCGGCATCAAGACGAGCCTTGATCTTAGCGTGAGCGATATCACGAGCTACGATGATTGTTCCCTTTAGGTTGACACGAGTAGAAACTGGATACTTAGTAAGCTCCTTACGAACTGCATCCATACCCTTGTCTAGGTCGATCTCGATAGTGTTAGCACCTTCACCTGCCTTTGCGTACTCAGCTGGGATTAGCTCAGAAGGATTAGAATCCATCTTCTCCAACCAGATACCATCCTTGTTGATCTTACCCTTGATGTTACGGTCTGCCGAACATGATACACCCATACCGATAGGACAAGATGCACCGTGACGAGGAAGACGGATAACACGGATATCGTGAGCAAGATACTTACCTCCGAACTGTGCTCCTAGACCGATCTTCTGAGCCTCCTTCAAAAGTTTCTCCTCTAGATCTATATCACGGAATGCACGACCTGTCTCGTCACCTGTAGTTGGAAGATTATCGTAATACTTGATTGAAGCAAGCTTAACTGTAAGCAAGTTCTTCTCTGCAGAAGTACCACCGATAACGAATGCGATGTGGTATGGAGGACAAGCTGCAGTACCAAGGTGCTTCATCTCCTCTACTAGGAATGGAAGAAGTGTACCCTCGTTCTGGATTGTTGCCTTAGTCATTGGGTAGAAGTAAGTCTTGTTGGCAGAACCACCACCCTTAGCAACCATTACAAACTTATACTCAGCACCCTCAACAGCCTCGATATCGATCTGTGCAGGAAGGTTACACTTAGTGTTAACCTCGTCGTACATGTTTAGTGGTGCATTCTGAGAATAACGAAGATTGTCCTGAGTAAATGTATTGTATACACCTAGAGAAAGAGCCTCTTCATCCTCGAAACCTGTCCAGATCTGCTGACCCTTCTCACCGTGGATAATTGCAGTACCTGTATCCTGACAGAAAGGAAGAATTCCCTTAACTGCAGTGTCTGCATTACGAAGGAACTGAAGAGCTACATACTTGTCGTTTTCTGAAGCCTCTGGATCCTTCAAAATCTTTGCTACCTGTAGGTTGTGCTCGCGACGTAGCATGAACTCTACATCGTGGAATGCCTGCTGGGCAAGCAATGTAAGAGCCTCTTTTGATACCTTTACGATTTCGTGACCCTCAAATTGAGTTACAGTGACACCTTCCTTAGAAAGTAGGCGATATTCTGTGTTGTCCTTGCCCAACTGGAACATAGGAGCATATTTAAATTCTGGTGCTTTTGCCATAATTATATTAGCTTTAGTTATTTCAAAATAGTAATATTACCATGCAAGTGCTGATGCTCCTAGGATAGCAGCATCACCATCCTTAAGCTGTGATGTCAACACCTTAACCTTACCACGGAATGTTAGAGGTAGGTTGGCATCCATAGTTGCCTTTAGGTTGTCGATGAATAGGTCTGCACTCTTTACTGGGCCACCGAACATTACGATTGCCTCCGGAGAAGAGAACTTAACAAAGTCTGCGAAAGCCTCACCTAGGATAGTACCTACACTATTCATAACCTCCTTACCGATTCTGTCGCCCTGACGTGCTGCGTTGCTGACATCAAGACCAGTGATCTTGTCAAGAGGAATGTTACGAAGTGGTGATGGATCGTTAGATGCCTGAAGTAGCTCCTGTGCAGAACGAATGATACCTGTTGCAGAAGTGTAAGTCTCAAGACATCCCTTCTGGCCACATCCACACTGACGTCCACCGCGACGTACGATCACGTGACCAAGCTCACCTGCGTTACCGTCATGACCGTAAACCAACTTGCCGTTGCAAACGATACCAGAACCAACACCTGTACCAAGCGTGATCATGATGAAATCCTTCATGCCCTTTGCCGCACCGTACATCATCTCACCGATTGTTGCTGCGTTAGCATCATTAGTAAGAGTACAAGGTACACCAAACTTGTTTGTAAGCATCTTAGCGAACTCTACAGTTCCCTTCCAAGGAAGATTTGCTGCATTCTCAATGTTACCTGTGTAGTAGTTTGCATTTGGAGCACCTACACCGATACCCTTGATCTTCTCGATTCCACCATTCTCAGCAATTAGCTTTGAAAGTGCCGAGTGAAGCTCGTTGATATACGCATCAAGGTCAGCACCGAACTGCTGTGTCTTGATTGAACTGCTTGCAACCACTTTACCGTTAGCGTCAACAATTCCGAACGCTGTGTTTGTACCACCTACGTCGATACCTACAACGTAAGGCTTTACCATATCTGTCATAATATATATTGTTTTTTTATTTATTTCAATTTTGTAGCAAAGTTAGTACTATTTGCGGATTGTACAACCCTTAAATCCATACCACATCAAATAAACATAGCAAACGATCGGCAACGCAAATGCCATGTGTACTCCGATATTGTCTGCCAATAGACCCTGCAATGGCGGAACCAATGCTCCTCCAAGAATCATCATGACCAATAGCGATGAACCTTGAGCTGTATGCACTCCCAATTCCTTGATTGCCAAAGTAAACACATTTGAGAACATAATCGAGTTGAACAAGCCGACAGCCAAGATACACCACAACGAAACCAATCCGTCAGTGATCAACATGGCAACCAAAAGCGCAATATTGATTGTTGCAAAGAATCCCAATGTGCGTGAAGGAATACTTTTTGCACAGATAAACGCTACGTAATTTGCAATCAAATATCCTAGGAACGGCAATACTTCCTCGATACGGAATCCAGTCAAAAGGAATATCAATCCGAATCCAAGAATTGCGACTCCAGCCATAGTAGAATATTTCTTCACTTTCTCCATATCACTCATTGAAAGCGAACCGACAAATCTTCCGATCATCGCACCTCCCCAATAGAATGACAAGAATTTACCAGCAGTAAATTCCTCTGTGATTCCTACACATTCCTTCATGTAACCTACAAGGTTGCTTCCGATTGTCACCTCTCCACCTACATAGAAGAAGATGGCAAACATTCCGAACACCAAGTGTGGATACTCTAGAGCACTCTTCTTTGCTTTTTCCACTACTCCAGAACCAGTAGTCAATGACGAATCATTCTTTATAACCAAATCTTCACTTTTCTCATCGTCCTTATCTGTCTTTCTCATATCTGGAATATCTGAAAGGAAGATAGTCACAGCTAAGAAAAGAAGAATACAAGCAAGTGCCAAATATGGAATCTGTACTGCCTGCGCACCTCCTCTGTATGGATCCGAATCATTGAAGAAATTGAAAATCACATACGAACCGACGATCGGCGCAATTGTAGTTCCTAGCGAGTTAAATCCTTGAGATAGATTCAATCGGCTCGACGATGTCTCCGCTGTACCCAACATCGACACCAACGGATTTGCCGATATCTGCAGGAATGTAAAACCAGTACCTAGTAGGAACAATGCAAGTAGGAAAATCGGGAAACTTGGATTCATTGAACCAGCCTCCTCAAAAAACACCAAACATGCCAGTGTCGACGTAAGCAAACCTGCAATAATAGCGTTCTTATATCCAACTTTGTCGATCGGGTCGCCAAGATTGCGGCTAACCAAGAAATAGATCAAAGAGATTACGAAATACGCTGTAAAGAATGCGAACTGAACCAGGTTGGCCTGGAAGTTTGACAACTCGAATACTGACTTGAAATATGGAATCAACATATCGTTAAGACATGTGATGAATCCCCATATAAAAAACAATCCGGTAAGAATCGTCAACGGCAATGTATATTTTTTTTCTTCCATAGTATTATGTTAAAAATCTAATCTAAGTTTCAAATTAACCTGTCGACCTGTCAAATAATTAGGAACTGGATACTTTCCCCCATCTGCCGCAGTGATCCAACTATAACTGCTGACATTCATTATATCGAACAAGTTCAAGCAATCCAACGTTGCGCTTATGCCTCGGAATGCACGAAACACAGGCTTCTTCATTATCTTGTCTCTACCCTGCTCCAAACCATAAGTCAAACCGATATCTGCACGAACGTATGATGTCGAAATACGAACATCCCTATATACGCTTCCGGGAGATCCATATCTGAAACCTCCTGCAACGTTCATTGTCAGATTCATCTTCAACTGTTCAATGTTAGGGAACTTATCCTGAAAGAACAAAGATATATTGTAAGCACGGCTATTAGGCGTATACATATAGTCTAATCCGTCTCCATAAATATTTTCTCTCGCACGAAGCCATCCGAAACTGATCCAGGAATCGGTACCTGGAACAAATTCTCCGAATAATTTCAAATCTGTACCAACTACATATCCATGTCCATTATTCTCTCCTTCATAAATAATATCGACATTGTCGACAGTGTACGGAATGAGCCTGTCGATGTATTTTCCATAAAGTTCATACGTAAACTTGAACGGACGCTTCCACATTGAGAAATACTTGTCGGCTCCCATCACAATCTGCCACGAACGTGGAGATTGGATTTTATCGTTCAGGCGTACATCAATGTCGCCACTGGCAGTCTTGAATGTGTCACGAATCTCCTTGTAGAATGGAGACTGAAAATACCGACCGACAGCCCAACGGAATCCCCAATTAGGACATTTCTCAGGGAAATATGCAAGTGATGCTCGTGGGCTTACCAACAATTCATCATTGAACGACCAATAGTTGAAACGCATTCCTGCAGTGAAGATCACACGTCCTTTATCGGTCTCTCCTTGTAATGTATTCTGTAGGAAAGTGATGAATCTTGTCGACTCAACTTCCAAATCCGAATCTTGATTGGAATATGCAGGGAATCCATTTTCCTGCATGGGCTGTGCATATCCGGAAGAGTCTCGCATCTCCCACTCTTCGATCTTGTCCGACACTTTCTCCTTCTGCAAAGTCACACCCCATTTGATCAGATTTTTTACTAGTTTTGTTTCTCCAAGATGTGTGACACTCACGACATTAGTCTTCAAATTATTGCGAGCATGTTCGATATAAGATGCCGTACCTTGGGAATAGTCGACATTCATGACGGTAGACGGCACAATGTTGCTCAAGAAATAATCTCCGGAAATATCGTATGTGATTCTTTCATCCGATTTGTAACCATTTCCAAGCAATGAAAGTTTCACGTTCTTGCGAGGTTTGAACGATAACGATAGATTTCCAAAATAACTGATGTAGTCATCCACTTCGTTTCCTTCATAGAACACCTTGAATTTCTGAGTCTCCGACACTGGTCCGAAAACAGTTTCTCTTGATGTAGGAACGAACTTGTATTTATTTCTCGCAATGTTTCCTAGGAAGCAGATTTCCCATTTAGGGGATATCTCCCAAGTCAAATAAGTTTGGTAATCAATGAAATCCGTATCATAAGAAGCATCAGTTCCTCCTAAGCTATCCAACAGATATGCCGACGATTTGTATCGGAATCCATGCAATTGTGAGAATTTGCCTGTTTTGCTTCCTAGTGACGCGGATGCACCCAAGAAACTTCCGGACAAACTACCTTCAAACTTACGCTCTGGTTTACGATAGCGGATATCCAACACCGAACTCATTTTATCGCCTGTCTCGGCAGAGAATCCTCCGGATGAGAATTCCACGCTCTCTACCATATCCAGGTTGACGAACGACAATCCTTCCTGCTGTGCACTACGTACCAACTGCGGACGAAAGATCTCAATTCCGTTAACGTACACACTGTTCTCGTCGTAGCTACCGCCACGCACAGAATACTGTTGAGACAACTCATTGGTTGAGACGACACCAGATTGATTCTTGACCAAACCTTCTACACCGCCACTGATCGTCGGCACATTACGCATGTTGCTCACATCGATAAGCACAACAGAGTTAGACTGTTTGCGTTGACCTTCGATGGAAACGTCTTCAAGCACGATGTCGTCTTCATTCAAACGAATTCGCAAATATCCTGTTAACTTGGTGATTTTGAATCTCTCCTCCTCATAACCGAGCATCGAGACTGAAAGGATTGCAGTGTCTGTCTTAACATCCAAAGTGAAACGGCCATCAGCATCTGTCATGGTTCCGACGGTAGTGCCCAAAAGAGCAGCAGAAGCATCGCTGATAGGCAGATTATCCTTATCAGTGACACGACCGCCGACAGTCCACGCCATCGACATCTGTGCGATAAAAACCGCTATGATTGTTATATAGTGTTTAAGTCTCAACATTTGATGCAAAAATAGTAATTATTTTCGTGCAAATGCACATCCGCAATAACTTTGACGATAAAGAGCCAGTTCATTACTCAATACCAGACTGCGTTCATATCCTTTCTTTCGCTTAAAATCGGTCGGCAGATACTCAATTCCCTCCTCTTTCGCAATTCCACGCCCGACAGCACTTATCACATCAGTGTTCTTCTTCGGACCGATCGTCAACGTCGTCGCAAAGAATTCGCATCCATGAATCTTAGCCATCTGAGCAGTCTTTCTCAAGCGAAGAGTGAAGCACAACGTGCATCTCTCCCCTTGCTCCTCATCCTTCTCATGACCACGCACAAACTGCAGATATTCAGAGTTATCGTAATCAATATCAACGAATTTGACGTCGGAATAATCCGGATTTTCCCTCACCATGCGAATCAGTTCGGCCTTTCGTTTTTCATACTCCTGTTGCGGCATGATGTTTGGATTATAGAAAAGAAGCGTCAATTGAGTGAGCGGATGAATCCTCTCTATACTCGCAGACGCACATGGCGCACAACAGACATGAAGCATCACCGTCGGCTTTTTCCCGTCGGCTGAATACTTTGACAGAATCTTCATCATCGTGTTGTCGGCATTCTCTCGATTCATACTGCAAAAATAGCAATAATAGATGTATATATGTAATTTTTTCTATCTTTGTTGTCAACATAATAACATATACTTTTTACAGCGACAAAATGAGAAAAACACTACTTTTCTTTCTTTCTTTAATGTCTGCACCTCTCTTTGCCCAGACATCATGCGACACAACCTGGTACACAGGAGAAGGCACTCAATATGGTGGTATCGCCGGCACCAACGGAGGCAATTGCGGAATATTTGTCGACGAAGGGGATTTCTACCATTGTGCGATGAACCATGAACAATACGACGGAAGCATGACGTGCGGTGCATGCGTTCACGTGATCGGCCCAATCGGAGAGATAGATCTGAAGATAGTCGACAGATGTCCGGAGTGTAAGCATGGCGACATCGACCTAAGCACAGAAGCATTCGTAAGGATCGCAAAACTTGAGGACGGAAGAGTTCCCATCAAATGGTGCTACATCCCATGCCGCAAAAGCGGAGGAATAAGAGTGAAGTATGAACCAGGAATGAGCCAGTTCTATTTCAAAATGGCAATCTACGACCATCTCTACGCAATCGACAAACTTGAGTATCAGAAGAAAGACGGCAGCTGGGTGGAGATAGAAAGAACCGACTACAACTATTTCGTGGAGAATGCAGGAATTGACGAAGACAAAAGCAAAATCGGGCCGTACACATTCAGGATCACATCGTCGACAGGAGAATCTTTGACATTGAAAGATATCGAATACAAGGAAGGCGACGAAGTTGAAACAGGAGTACAGTTTTCTTTGACAGAGTGTGACGCCAACAATACCGTCGCAAAAGACATTTCTTCAAAAAATGATGATTTCACACCTCCATTTCAGGTATTTTCTATGGATGGAAGATATATCGGAGAATACGACTCTATTGAAGAAATTCCGTCATCGCCAAGAGAAATTATAATCAGAAGTAAAATTAAGGGAATCAAATACTTACAGAAATAGTAAAGAAGTTTTGTTAACTGCTCAAAAGAAAATGTTAATGGAATATTTTAACATTTAATTATAATAATCATATCAGTAAGACGCTCCAAACAGCGTCTTACTTTTTTTCTGGCGCAAAAATATTACAAATTCTAAGCATGGCAGTTTTATGTCATTGGTTTGCCAAAATAAAAAAACGTCAATTTTTTGATCTTTTTTTATTAAATACAATAAAGCTTATAGTGCTAAATTTGCGGTGTAAGAGTTATAAAAACTTTTATAACATAAACACAACTTTTTACAATTTCACTAGACAAAACGCACAAATGAAAAAAGTCTACTTTTACAGCGCTTCAATTACGAAGCTAGTCCTAATTTCCTTTTAGTCAATCGTTGCCTGGAAACAGGCAACGATTATATTAAATCAAGAGTTCAGTTGTAAGGTAAATATATTTGTAAAACTCAGTTTGGCCAAGGTCGTGATGATGTCGGCAGACTAAAAAATAGAGACTATCTAAATTTAGACAGTCTCTATTTTTTGTTTCAGGTTTCAAGTTTCAGGTTTCAAAATAAAGTGTTTGAAACAGGCTTAAAATTAAAAAAGAGAAACCGCTATGGTCTCTCTCGTATGTAAGTGTAATGTCATCAAATCTCAGAAAAAACAAACCAAGGTAAAAATTCCGCAAAACTAATGACACTCAATTCTCCACACTAATGCGAAGCGAGTATCATTGTTTGCATATATATATATATAAAGGTAAGGTTTTATTTCTGATTTTCAAGCATTGCGACGCTAGGTTCATTCAACGATGTCTCCTGGCTATCAACGCTAGACGCTGCAACAACACTTTCATTTTTCACATTGTCAACATTCTCTGAATACTTAGTGCTGATCAACAAAGCGATCAATGCTACCAAGCAAAAAAACAATTCTAAAATCTTCTTCATTTCTATAGTTATTTATAGTTATTAGATTCTCATTTTTTACACTGCAAAGATACCACTAACGTTAATTATACTTTTAAATATTGTGTTAATAAACCTTAATCGCTTTGTTAAATAAAATTAACTAAACTTTAACAACTCATAATGCGTAATTGTCGGCACAAATCATCTGATGTAGGTATTTTTCAACCGTGAATTGAGCATAAAAAAAGAGACGCTGCATAAGCAACGTCTCCGTATGATAGTCTGACATCAACAAAATTTAGTCAATCTTGCTGAATGTAGTCTCTTTTGCACCCTTAGCGATCTCTTGCTTATCTGCCAATGTACCGCTAGCGATTACGCCACCCTTCTTGCAAATAAACAACACCTTTGATGGATCAGCCAAAGCGTCTGACATAGAAGCAGCAACAGCCTTATCTCCATCCGCAATAATAGCGTATGACTTATCATCATTAGCTGAACCTATGATAACTTCTGTACCAGAAACGTTAAGTGTCACCTGCGTACCAGAAACAAGTTCAACAGACAAACCAACAGCGTTAATATTAAGATCAGCATTAGAAATGATGTAAGCATCACCTGTCTTTGCTACAAATGAAGTAGCAGCATCACCAATTGTAATTTCATCATCTGCAGGCTTCTGATTGTCAGATGGCTTCTGATCGTTGTTAGTGTTCTCTGTTGGAGTTGTGGTGTTGTCATCATCATCATCATCACCACAAGAAGTGAATACTAGGGATGCAGCGATAACTGACATGGCTACAGCCAAATTAAAAATCTTCTTCATTTTTTGTTATTTTTTAGTTTAACCTTTCTATTCGTTTTTTGTTTGACATCGCAAACATACTACTTTTGTTCATCTATTGCACAAAATTTGCCTTAATTTTTCTTAAAAAACTCATTTTTCAAACAAATAGTAAAACGCGTTGTCCTAATAGTCAAAAAACTCGGTCAAATGGACGTTTTTAAACAGTTTTGATTGTTTTTTACCGCTTATTTAATTGAATTTTCCTATATAAATATCAGCAAAATCTGTTTTTCTAAAAAATTGCCATTCTTTTGCCCATTTTTTATCCGATGCATCTTAACTACTTGTCCTATATTTGCAGTGTAAACAAAAAACAAGTACTCTAATAACAATTTAAACTACAAAAACTCTAATAACATAAACACTACTTTTTACAAGTATTTAAGTATTTAGAACACATACAATAATTATATACTCTAATACTCTAATAACGTAGACTTGAAAAAATTCTATCTTTTCTATCAACGTTAGCTTCGAAAGAAGCAAGTCCTAATTTCCTTTTGCTTTCACATCGTTCGGCAGAACGGTGTGAGAGACAGGAAGGGGAAAAGGGAAACATTAAAATGTAAGTCTAGTTGTAAGGTAATATATGATAACTCAGGTTGACTATGGTCGTGATGACCGTTGCAACACAAAAAAAGAGAGACGCACACTGCATCTCTCTTTTTTGATTGAGTTTTGTGTCTAGTTAGTTTATTTTATCTTACAACTGTCTTGTAAGCTTTATTTCCAATCTTCACAACGTATGAGCCACTCTGTAGCTTAACTTCTGTAGCATAGTCTGTAGCGACTGCTCTCGTAACCAATGAGCCTACCATCGAGTAAACCTCAACAGTTTCTCCTTCTGCACCTAAAACTGCAATTCCGCCGTTGATGGGAACTATGTTAGCAGCTACTGCATCAATGCTTTCAACCGAAGAAGGATCATCATCGTCAACAAGCTTCAACAACAACGAAATAGCATTAGCACTGATTGAAAGGATCGCCTTTCCATTGTCTGATACATACTCACCGTCGTTACTGCTCCAAATGTTCGGCAATGAATTCTGATACAAAGCGGCTTTCATTGCTTTCTTTACAATTGGATTAGAGAACTCATATCCGTTGATTGTAACTTTGTTTACGCTGAATGAATACAATGAATCTTCCTTGTACTCCAAGTATCCTAGGTTGGTGAATCCCTCTTTCTTTGCATCTGGCGACAAATCTACATCAAGATTCTTTGCTGAACCAGAAACCTCCTTAGAAACTTCGCTCCAACCTGCATACTGACACTTGAATGTAGGATTCTCTTTTGCACCGTTGATTGTCAAGTTGACAACATAGCTTGTAATCAACTCCAACTGAGTCTTTGGTGCAGTTGTATCTATTTCAATCTCCTGATCAAATGCTTCGTTGATTGCCTGTACTATGTAAGGACGGCAAACTGAATTAGATGCTCTGTTGATTGTAGCAAATCCCTTTGCTGTGCTGACATGACCGTTATCCCAAAGAACAGGAACAGCTCCGACTCTACGTGCATTCTCACAAAGTGTCTTTGTCCAATATGCTGTATATTCGGCATTCTCAGCATCGAAGGCAGTCTTGTCAACTGTTCCATACTCACCAACGATTACCGGATAACCCTTTCCTGTGAACCAGTTCTTTAGCTTATCGAACTGTCCGGACATTGTACTCTCGCTGTTGGCTCCCTGACCGTAAGTCGTACACTTCTTGGAATCTTTCTTCCAAGCCTCGTCACCCCAACGTGTTACTCCAGCATCAGTGTCGTCGCCACATAGATCCCAAGGAGCATAGTAGTGAACAGAGATCATTAGTCGCTTTCCTGACACCGATTTGTCAAGATACTTGTCTTCAGGAATCTTGAATCCTCTAGCCTCAGATGTGATATCGATATCAGTATTCCATCCTGGGATCAACAACCAACGCTTAGCATTGTTCACACTGATAGGACGAACTGTCTCGACGAAAATCTTGTTGTAGTCGTTGATGTTGTTGTAGTAGTTTGCGTTTGGATAAGCTCCGCCGTTAGCCTGCCACTCATAAGTGCCGTCAAACACCTCATTCATTGACTCGAAGATCAAATGTTCATCGTAATCCTTGAATTCAGTTGCTATCTGCTTCCAGAACTCCTTGTACTTAGCCTTGATCTCATCCTGATTGTTTGCATCACAAAGAAGCCATCCTCCTGTCACACCGTGGTAACCGTCGCCATGAATGTTAGTGATGACATACAAATCTTCTGCCAAAGCCATATCGATAACCTCCTTAACTCTTGCAAGCCAAGTAGCGTCGATCTTATAGGATGGAGCAGAACCGATCTTGTCCAAATAAGATACAGGGATACGAATTGTGTTGAATCCACTATTTTTGATTAGCTTCATCAATGCCGGAGATGCCTTTGGATTTCCCCAACATGTCTCATTCGGAGTGCCGTTCGAATTAGCCTCCAATGTGTTACCTAGATTCCAACCAGCACCCATAGCCTCAACTATTTCGTACTGGCTAAGATCATCAAACTGATCATCTGCAAATGCAGTCACGGATGTGGAAAGCATTGCTGTTCCCAATCCTAATGTAATTAGATTGTGTAAACGTCCCATAATTTTAGTACTTTAATAACGCCGCAAAACTACAAAAATTATGATGGCAACACAAATAAAGTAATGTGTCTGTATTGGATTGATACTTTTCCCTTCTACAAAAGAGACAAAAAAGACAGAGAAGTCACCCTCTCTGCCTTTCCTAAAAATGAAATGATATGAAAAATATGAGTTTTTATCTCTTTACAATCTTCATCACTTTGTCGCCGATCTTAAGCAAGTAAACACCTGCTTTGTAATCACCACCGAATGTCATGCCTTCGTATGCCTCACCAGACTCTATTACCTGGCCAATCATATTGGACACCATGTAGTCGCCTTCGACATTGATTACCCACTCCGAATTTGTTGGGTTTGGATAAACGACATCCTCAGCTGCCACAACGGAAACATTTGCCAACTGATCATCACAGATACGTGAACCGTTCTCTGCATCAGGTGTTGCAATCTGCTTTCCAATGGTCTGTGTTGAACATGCGTTGAAGATCGTCATATCTGACGCACCGTCAGACTTTCTTCCGTACGAACCATTCTGCTCATGCTTCTGGTAAGTAAGTTCATCAATTACCTCCTGCTTACCTGCGTATGGCAAAATCAACTGTATCTTCTGAGCAACCTCGGCACTCAACTTAAAGCCAAGATGCAAAGGTCCACATGCTGGATCCTTATCTGCCCACAACATCACTCTACCCTTTGCCGGGACAACAGTAGATGAATAGTCGTAAGGGATTTCAGATGTAGCGTTGGCGTCCACATTCTTGACAATCATGCCTGCCAAATCTACGTCGTAATCCTCACTGTTGTAGACCTCGATCCAGTCTGGCTTAGAACCATATTCGTCTTTTGTCGAATTGTTAGAAGCACAAACCTCGTTGATGAACAACTTAGGAACTCTAAACTGTGAATCTGAAACAAGTGTCACCTCTATATCCATGCCACTTTCGGCTACTGTATCCAAGTACGAAGATTCTGTGCCATTCTTTGTTTCACCGTTGACCTTCCAAGACTGAATCTTATATCCAGTTGGGACACGCAATTCCACCTTGATTCTCTCGCCGACATATAGCTTACGGCTATAATCTGAAGTGCTGGCTATCTTGTTAACCAAGAATCTGTATTCTGGTTTATTGCCGTTGAAGTTCAAACGAACCGAAACGTTTGCCTTTGTCGACTGAACTCCATAGTATGAGACAAGCTGTCTTTCGATTACAGCAGGACGTTGCTTTGCGAAGTTGATCATACTCTGTACACCGCTGTCATACTGCTGTTGTGTGCCTCCACCAAGACCACCTTCACTGATCATCGCACATGCTTCCTCCTTAGTAAGAGAAGAAATAGAATCAGCCACAGTAGTGATACGCGATTCAGTCAACTGTGTCTCAAGCAAATATGTATATCTATCCAAGAAATGATACTTGAAATCCTCATTCTGCATACATCCCTTGAAAAGAGTGCAATACTTTGTATCTATCGCACCGAAGCCAAAACCGCCGAAGCCACCCATACCGCCCCAGTCGAAGCCACCCATGCCACCAGCTCCTGGACCGCCAGCTCCTGGACCGCCGGCTCCTGGAATATTTTGGTTATTGTTGTTCGTATTATCTGCAGTACTACCGTTCATACAGTAGTTCAACATATTATTCGTGTAGCTTGAAGAAGACGACAAGCCAAAGTCAACATCAAAAAGAATCCAACGGAACTTACCGCCGTCCTTCTTTCTCCAAAGTCTGGTATTGTTGTTTACCCAGTCTGTATTGGCAACAAATTGCTGGATAATCTGATAGTCGATATACTCGTCGATATCCATTATCTGCGACAACTTATCGTAGAAATCAGCATCGCCGTTATTGCTCTCGGCAAGTCGTTCCATATTATAGTAAGCCTCATCTGTTCCGAGCTGAGCAACATACTTGCCCTGATCCTTCATTACGCGAAGATACTCAAGTTCTTCCTCCTCGTAACCATAGTTGGAATAGATATAGTCTTCATCAGTACGCTCACGAAGCCCCATCAAACCCTTGTACTTACCATTCAAGAAGTAAGCTACCGGCTGATATGCCTGATAGTCGATATTCATACCCTTAGCAAGCGATTGCATGAATCCGTCGCGCCAACGTGGGTAAAGATAATATCCGTTTCCTCCGTTACGTAGGGCCAAAGCCTTATACTTCGTATACTTTCTGTCCTTAAAGAAGTTTGTATACTTGAATTTATTGTTTCCTGTACGTTTGTTTGCCTTAATCTTGAAACTCTTCACGTCATGCGAACGTGAACAAACTCCAAAGACTCCGACTTCCACCTCCTGACTGTCTACAACCTTACCGTCGATAATATACTCGAAATTAGCAGGACGCATCCAGTCCTGATAATAGTTGGCTCTACCTGACATGTCGCTGGAACAAATAGACTGAGCTCCATTGTTTCCTTTCACGCAGATACCAAGCATATTGTCATAAAAATGAGCCTCGTCACCAGAGATAGAGACAATAGGCAATTTTGATGAGCCGCACGACGAATAGATATTATCTGTAAACAAGTATGAACCTGTTATCACATCGCTGTACAAAGATCCATCCTTATACGCTCTTGCACGCACAATCGTCGTCTTATCTATATTGATAGGCGACTGATACAGTGTGCCCTTTTCCTCCGTTGGTATGCTACCGTCAAGAGTGTAATATATTTTGGCATCTCCTGTAGCGCACTGCAATTGAACAGTGGCATTACCACCGGCATACACCACGCCAGGTTCTGTACCTGTGATTTTCGGAGTCGCTACTCTATTTGTTATTTCATATTTATCATTGTTCTCTTTACCAGGAGACGGAATCATAAATCCTCCGAGTCCATAGGAAAGATGCGGATACTGCTTCGGATACGCAAGCACAACAGACTGTGATCCGTTAGTCAAAATCAATCGACCGGCATCAGAAGTAAGTTTCTGAGAAACAGTACCGGCATACAACTGATTCACATTAGCAGCAGTATTACCACTCGATTCTGCGACATCATCCTTAGCAAAGAAAAGCAAATTGTAACCTTTCTTGATGACGTGCGACTGAGACAGGCGTACAGACCACTTAGTCTTGCCCCCCTCTTCATTTGTTACAGTCCAACCATTTAGATCAACCTGATCACCGTCGTTGTACAACTCTACAAAACCATTATAGTCATACTTATCACTATAAATGGTAGAGAGATTACTTGGCATAATCTCGGTGATGTGTAGATCTGCAAAGCCACTAGTAGCCGTCATCGTACATGACGCCACAAACAATGACTTGAACAGTCGAGCTGTGTTAATTGAGTGTAAGTTTTTCATCTTCATTAAGTTTTCAATCAATCAAAAATAGCCTTTATCCAACAAAGACTTTATTGCTTAGTTATTAGAGTTTCGTTTCAGCAAATGTAGGTAATTTTTCGTACCAACAAAGAAAAAATGCTTTTTTCTAATCCTAAAATCAGATTTAAAGAAAAAAGCATGTTAGAGAACAATTAATGGGTTCAAGTTTCAGGTTTCAAGTACCAAAATCAGGAATCAAGTTCCAAGATTATTACAGTACACCACCTTAAAGCTAGTAGCTAATAGCTAGTAGCTGTTACCTTACCAATAAACTACCGGACATGGGTATCTCTCCACTGTGCGTATGATATAGATCAATGCAATTTCATGCGACCATGATCCGTTCTTTTTATGCGACGTAAACAAATCGTAGACGTAGTATGCCTGGAAATTCTTGATTGCGGCACCTACCATAAACGATACGTATGACACTTCGGACAAATCCGACTTCATAGACAATCCTGCCATGAACGGTGCAAAGAATCCTCCGACACCGAAATCCAACTGTTTCCAGACATCCTGACTCTGATAAGACAAGTTGGCATAAAGATAGGTATCCGACAATGTGTTTCGGCTGAACAAACCATTGGAAATCTCAAGGTCCTTGATATAGTTTGCATGGGCGACAAAACGACGATTCAACGTATTCTGTCCCAATTTCTGGAATCCATTCTCCGGTTCGGATACATGGTACATAGCGGCGCCCAAAGTCAAGAAACCCTGAATACTCAATGCAGCACCAAGGTTGAAATCGGCAAAGCGGACACAATCGTTTTCAAACTCCTCCGAAGTCGGTCCGTATATGTTTCCTGTACCTAAGTCGTACTGGTCGACAAACGTCACCTTGTCCATATTGAACTTATTGATGAAATATGTCGCCTGCACACCAAGACGAAGGAAAATGCCATCGGTAGCCATAGCAGAGAATTTATTCGATTTTCCGCTCTTCAACTGAAATGTATGCGCATAGGCAAGAGCTACTTCATTTGTGGCATAAATACCCGACGCAAAATTATCATGAGCATACGACAAACCGGCAGAACACATTCTCTTATAGAAGTTCTGGTCATACGAAGCTCTCACCGTATGGTATTTGTTACCTAGCGTCGGCCACTGCTGACGATAGTTCAAACCCAAACGGATTGCGTTTGCGTTTCCTGCCATTGCTGGGTTTAGGCTGAATGGCACTATGTTATGGTTGGAGAAATTGTAGTCTTGGGCAAAGACACACACGCTCGCAAGCCATATTGAAGATATGATTAGTAAAAGTTTCTTCATCTATCAATCTTATCTAACCAATGTTACAAATCCACGGTTTTCTCCATTTCTCTCAAGTTCACCAAATTTACATCTGTACTGGTAAACCCATCCATAGACACCCCATGGACACTCTTTTCCGTTCCACTTTCCATCCCATACGTCGTCAAGGCTTCTACCTTCGAACATGATTTCACCCAGACGATTGTATATGATGAATGAGAAATCCTCGACATATCTACCACCGTAGAATCTGAATCCGTCATTTTTCTCGTCTCCGTTTGGAGTGAATGCTTCCGGAGCCCAGATATCCTTCCATACATACAATGCAGTAGATCCTTCATACACACATCCTGCCGCATCCACTGCACGGACATGTACACTGACCGAATCTCCCACCATGGATGTATTGTAACGGTAGTTCATGGCTCTACCCGGCATCTCTTCTGCAGTTGAATATGGTCGCCATGTCCACTCAGCCTCAATTGGAGAAAGTCCGACAAACTGAACTGTAGGGTTAGACTCGTCAATCCAACCCGGAGTCACAGAGAAGTCGAATGTACGACGGTTAGCCATACCGATACTCTTATATGCAGTAGAAGTACAACCGTTTTCATCACGACCTTTCAAATAGAACTTAGTGTCTTCCATGATCGAGATTTCCATTGACTCTGAATTATAGTGAGCCGACAAACCTTCTGGCTCAGGCTCTGCACTCCACTCATAGAAGATACCGCCTAATGCAGTAAGCTTGATTCTATCGCCTTCTCCAGCACAACCTTCAGCAGCGGAAAGTCTGATATCAAGTTTTGGCTCCTTATAGACATTCATCTCATAAGGCACAGTGTTGGTACATCCGTTCTCATCCGTACCAGTCACATAGAATGTTGTTGTCAACATCGGTCTATGAGTGATTGTAGGGCTGACCTCATTAGTGTTCCACTTATAAGACTTTGCTCCCGACGCAGTAATTGTCGCCTCATCTCCAGGACATACGATTTTGTCTCCTGTAATCAACACATTAGGCGGAGACAAAGGATGTACAAAGATATTCATATCTGAAGAACAATTCAAACGAGTTCCAACAAGTTTGACGAACATATCCTTATCCGGAATAAAGTCAAGAACAGGAGTATATACGACTTGGTCTCCATAGTACCACTCGAATGTAGTAGCACCTTGAGCACGTAGATGAACATATTCTCCTTGACATTCACTCACATTACCCAAGAATGAAAGTATAGGAGGATCGACAGGGAGTACTGTGAATGAAGCCGTATTCTGACAACCGAATTTGTCCACACCGATAACTTCGAATGTTGTCTCACCACTGATCTTCTCAACCAACTTCTCGCCCTGCTTACCATGTTTCCAAGCATAATCAACAGCTCCGGATGCTGTGATTGTAGCAACGCTGTCCTTGCAGACATTAACGTCGCCAGTAATCTGAACATCAGGCAACTCACGCAATGTCACAGTGACAACTTTTTTTGCTTCACATCCATTCGTGCCGACACCTGTCAATGTGTATTTAGTAGGAACTGAAGGTGAAACCTCCAACAAATCTGTATTCAAACCATATCCCCAAGAATACGACTCGGCACCGTGAGCTTTAACGGAAGTGAATACACCTGGACAAACTACACTATCTCCGTCGACCCACAACTCCGGAATCGGCAAATAAGAAAGCAGAACACTTGCCTGTGATTTACAACCCATGCGTGTTCCTGTCACAGAAATCTTCATATTCTCCTCATCCACCTTGAATGCACGATGTGCTGTCTTGACTCCATCATGCCACTCATATTCCTGCGCTCCGATAGCATCGACTTGAGCTGCACCTCCAGGACAGACCTCAAATGTACCGACAATTTCCACCTTAGGACGAGAGATGGTATCAACCAAGAACGAATCTCTTGAAACACATCCTTTCTGGTCAGTAGCTTCAACCTTAATCATCACCGGTTCTCTCACCAATACTGAAGTCTCCTTCTGGTAGTCGAAATATACATCACCGGCATACCATCTCTGGCTCTCCACATTTCCGTCAACTGTCAGTTCTGCCTTACTTCCCGCACATACGCTGTCTGGAGCCTGAATCCTTACTTGAACCGGAACATTTACGTTTACAGTCTTAGAAACGATATTAGGACATCCTTCGGCACTATAGCCGACAACCTGATACTCTACTGCTCCATCCGGAATATCTGTCGTCACAAGGTCGTTTCCTGCCGGCGGATAGATCCACTCCACCCTGTCTGGAGTACCGGCTACTGTCAACTGCAAAGTATCGAAAGCACAGACTTCATCTTTTGAGACGATAGCAACCAACGGCAACTCATGAACAAACACAGGAACAAAAGCGGAATCTGTACATCCGTTTGCAGAAATCTTAACCTTCCAAAGCTCGTCGCCAGTAATCTTCTTGCGCAAACTTGAATTGGTTGAACCATCCTGCCATTCAAATACATATCCTGGAGCAGAAAGCATAGTCACGCTAGCTGCCTGATTCGGACAAACCTTATCTTCCTTGTCTGCAACCTCCACAAGCGGACCCTGCTTAACCCTGATCTTAACATTTGAAGAATCCACACAACCATCTTCACTACCAACAACCTTGATAGTAGTATCTGACTGCAAGATGATGTTCAATTGGTCTCCTTGATATGGGAAACTGTTTCCTGTGTGCCAAAAATACTCGTTTGCTCCCCGTCCGTAAAGAGTAGCCTGTTCCCCCCTACAAAGTTCCTTAGGAGCATCTATACTGACAGTAGGCGCTGGTTTTACCTTAATCATAAGCGAGTCTTGGGATACACAGAACAATCCGTCTGTCTTGACCGTTACCGAACACTTATAATAGCTGGTCTCTACAGGCGCCACCACAACATTCTTCTTTTTGTCGATATTTGTCCATTCATAGTTCAAGTTGTTTTCATCTCTTTCTGTCGGACAACTTGCACTAAGCGAAACAGTATCTCCTGCACACACAAGTGTTCTTGACTGTCTCAATCTCAACTGAGGCTTTAGCACTCTTGTTATATAAAGGGAATCATCAAAAGCGCACATCTTTGATGTAGTCGTGTCAACCACGTGAATGAATACCCACTGGCTACTGTCAATAACCAATTTAAGACTCTCCTTTTCACCGATTTTTTGTCGCTGATGATCCATCCATTCTACACTATATTTTTCCGATATGCTAGTTGCCAACAACTCGGCAGTATCACCGATACAAACCTTATCGGCGCCATCGATAATAACGACCGGATAATCGGGAATCACAACATCGAAAGAATCCACACCTGCACAACCATGCTTGGTCATAGCAGTCAACTTAACCTTATAATTACCAGGCTTAGCATACTTATGTGTAGGATTTTCAACCACAGTATTGTGTCCATCTGCAAAATCCCAACTATACTTGTTCAATACATCTTCGTTGGTATTCAATGTCGAAGTGTTTGTAAATGACACCTGACCACCACAGTCGACATCGGCAACCATATCTGGTTTAACCAAGACAGGCAACAGTTTAGTTTCCAATACAATGGGACTACAACTGCTCAAATCGCCACGCATGGTACATGTGTAAGTCGAGCCAGAAACCATCAGACGACGGTCGATTTCAACCTCACTACTGTCGTTTCCTGTCACTATAAATATAGGATCATGGTCCTTTCCATCAACCTGCCAATCATAATGGGCAAAACCCTTAGGAGCTTTAATCGTAGGATTAGTACCGCTACTCTCACAGTTGTTTACATCAAGTTGCAAATCTGAAGTCTCGACATAGAAATAACCGTAAGCTTCATGACCTCCGGCACCTTCACCTCCTTGTCCTTCTCGCAAACAGTCGTGAGTAAAGAAGGAAACTGTAATTTCATAACCCAATTTGTCCTGCAAATCGTAAACAGTCGACGTCCACGGAAGATAAAGGTATTCTCCCAAAGAACTGGCGGCTGTTGAATAGGCACATCCTGTTGGTGTCTCCAAATACGAAGCCGTCTTATTCGCAGTACTCTCAAACTTTGAACATGCATCGTTAGACAACACACCAGATGGGCTTTTCATATCCACTGTCATACCAAAGAAAGGAATCTGATCTCCGACATGGTCAAGCGTAACCTGCTGACCGGGTCTAGCATTTGCCAATTTCTTACCTGTCGGGTCGTGAAGGACACAAGCAAAATTCACAAACAATACCTTCGATTCTTCAGTAACCGTAAATGTATACGATGCTTTTTCAGCAGCTGCAAACTTTGTCTTATTACCTTCGGCACCTGCCTTCTCTCCATATCCATAGTTTCCAATTCGCATTGTGACCGCACCATCAGAAAAAGGATTCTGATAGAAATTATCACAACTGACAATCGGATCCACACTTGGAAGTGCGGATGTAATCAAATCGAATCTGGGACTTGTTTTATTCTCAATTGTAATCCAATCATACTTTGTAAAGCCATCTGCATCTCTGGAATACTGACCGGTCTGCATCTTCCATCCATTAAAATTACCTTCGGAAAAATCAATGTTGGGAGCCCCGGCATCTCTTGCAGAAGTCTCAAATAATGAAAGTAGTAAAAAGAGCAAACAAAGCGCACACTTGCCTTTGGATTGCACTAAAAGTAACATATTTTTCGTCATAATTGTGTCCATATTGGGGTCCAAAGGACTAATCATAATACCCTACTATAAATTCACACGCAGTCTTAAGACGTTATCGAATTCTTTGCAATAATATGAAAAAAATGTTAAAAACAACAAAATATTGCAAAAATTTAGGCTTTTATGCAAACAAAATGGGGGCAAAATGTTAAATAGATTAAATTTTTATTTGATTTTCAGCTTTTAGAAATCGACATCCAATCCGAATGAAAACGCCGTGCTCCTTGGAGAAGCAGAATAATCCACTGAAGGTGTAGCCGAAGTAGATCGTCTTACACTGACTTCCGGATCAAAACCGCTGTATTTTGTCCAACAGAACAAGTTGTTGGCTGATGCGTAGACGCGAACCTTTGATAGGTTTATCTTCTTGACTGCCTTGGTCGGCAATGTATATCCTAAAGTGATTTGCTGCAAACGTAGGAACGATCCATCCTCCACTGCCCACGAATGGAATACATATCTGCTCATGATAGGCGACCACATAGTAGCATCCTTGTTCATCTCCTCCATTCTTTCCGGAGATGCAAGCTCACCATGTTTATTTAAATATGTCCAACAGCCTTCTACGTCGGCAGACATATTTCTATATGAGTATTTATTAGTCGTTGTGTTCTCAATCTTATTTGCATTGTACACGTCGCCACCATATTTCCAATAGAAATCGGCAGAGAAATCAAAGTTCCAAACCTTGAAATTGAATGCCATACCACCTGTATGCTTTGGCAACGCATTTCCAATCACCACCTTATCAGCCTCATCGATTGTACCGTCGCCATTCTGATCCTTCAATCGCAATGATCCCGGGCGAACGGTTCCAGCCAATAATGTGGCATCAGAAACGATTCCTTCTTTCAAAGTATAGACACCTTCCGCGTAATCAAAATCATCGACTGTGTACCAACTGTCAGTCTCATAACCATACATTCTACCGATACTCTCTCCTACCTCAAGAACATAATCGCCTGTGATTTCAGATCCTGCCCAACCAGACGACATCTCCATCTTGTCGACACCGCCTAAATTTTTAATCTTCGTCTCTGCAAATGCGATGTTGAAGTCAATATCAAACTTGAAATTCTTTCTGTTGACCACTCCGACATTCAACGTCAACTCCACACCTTTATTCTCTGTAGCACCTACATTCTGCATCATATATTGGTATCCCGACGCATAAGGAAGCTTTGTCTGAAGCAACAAATCCTCAGTGGTGTTTTTATATAAGTCTGCAGTCAAAATCACACGGTTTTTAGCAAATCCTAGATCAATACCGATATTGCGTGAAATTGTAGTTTCCCAAGTCAGATCAGGATTTGGTCTGTACTCGCCAGTCTTCAGATATGACAGATACTCGCCATCAATCTCAAGCACACCATCAGCATCAGACGGCGACGAGTAGACCTGCTGATATAGATTGCTGCTAATACGGTTGTTACCGGTAGCACCAATACTCATTCTTAACTTCGCATTGTACAGCACGTTGGCTGCCGATGTATATCTGATAAAATTTTCATCGCTTATTCTCCATCCCAACGAAGCAGACGGGAAGTACCCCCACTGTTTGCCTGGGGCGAATTTGCTCGATCTATCTGCTCTGTAAGTGGCTGAAAACAAATATTTATCCAAGAAGCTATAGTTAGCTCGGCCAAAATACGAAAGGATAGCATCGTTAGGCAAGACTGCCGAATTGGAGGGTTGAGGTGAACCCAGACTCATATTGGCAAGACATTGCTCTGCAGTGAGATATTCAGGAAAGAATCTGCTTTCACTCTGATTGTAGCGCTCTTTCTTCTTCAAAAATTCCTCTCCTGCAAGTAAAGATAAATCGTGACGCTTACAATTCTTCAAAATTTTGAATGTCGCTGTATTGGAATTTCTGAAAGTCGACTGACGCAAGTCGAGAATAGAGGCCATCGGAGCATTTCCATTCTTCAGTGCCTGCGATGTTCCGATGCCATAGCAACGGTCAGTCTCGCAGAACAAACCACTGACACCGATTTGCGAATTCAGTTCAAGAAAGTCGACAGGCTTGATCTTAACACCCAAATCACCTTTAATTCCATTCTGCGTCTGCATTCGGTAGTCGGCAGCATTGACCTCAATAGGATTATACGTGCTAGACATAGTCTCAAAATCCTCCACGTCCTTGATTTCCAAAGGAGAGTAAAGCAAAGCATTTCTCAAACGTGCATCAGTGTTGCTCCCTTCAGTAGAAAAGCCAGCACCATTCTGCACCTTATTAAAATATGACGAATTCATGTCGAACGACAAATACTTCGACACCTCATGATTAAGATTAATGCCAAAATTATGTCGACGCGAATCTTGTCCGACTACTATTCCATTATTGTCGTTATAATCGTAAGCTAATTTGAAAGCCGTATTGTCGTTCTTATAAGTCACGATAGCCGACTGGTTCATGAAGAAACCGTTCTCACCGAACAACTGGCTCACCCAGTCGTTAGCCTCAACCGACTTATATTTAGAAAGTTCATCGAACGATCCATAGACCGATGTGAACGACTCCAATGCCTCCTCACTTTTCATTGCGGCAGTCTCATAGCAAAACTTAGCATAGTCGTAAGGCGACAACACTTTCTGTTTGTTCTTAAAAGAGCGGAATCCATACTGTGATCTATACGAACCATGCACGCCATCAATCGTAGCACGCTTTGTTGTAACAAGCACGACACCAGACGCAGCACGAGCACCGTACACAGCCGCAGCAGCTGCATCCTTCAAGACGTCGATACGATCAATATCAGAAGGAGAGATATTAGAGATGTTGTCGACAGGAAATCCATCGACTATATATAAAGGAGTATTGCTACCAGTGATAGATGTTCCGCCACGCACAACAATTTCAGCCTCACCCATGCCACCACCTTCACTCATTGAAACATTCACACCTGCGATTTTACCTTGGATAGCAGATTCCACATTTCCGTTTTCACCTTGGATCTGCTGTGATGGAGATAGAGTTGAATTGGCACCGGTCAAATCCTTTTTACGTGCGACACCGTAACCGACAACCACAAATTCATCAAGTTCAGTCAACTCAGGAACAACCGATTCATAATAACCGTCATAAGGTTCAACCAACGACGAATCTCCTTTCTGCACCTGCGCATTCATGTCGGCACAGATAGACATTGCGACAGAAAGCGACGCAACATACATAAATTTCCTTTGTAGTTTTGAACCTTTAATTATCATCCTTCTCAATGTGAATCACTAATATAGCGTGTGAAACAGCACAAAAATAAGTTTTTTAAGCAGACTCTTCAAAAACGAAAAGCAAAATATGCTCTAAAGCGTTTTTTTTCAAATAGTTTTTGCAAATAAGACAATCTTTCCATACTTTTGTGTCAAATTTTGAAAATTTAGAAAGATGACAAAGGCAGAATTAGTTAATGAGATATCTGTACGCACAGGAATCAGTCGTGAAGATACTCTTATTGTAGTTGAGGGATTTATGTCTGAGGTTAAGAGAGCGATGCGCAAGGGTGACAACATTTACCTACGCGGTTTCGGTACTTTCCTAGTTAAGACAAGAAAAGAGAAGACTGGTAGAAACATTACACAGAAGAGCACAATCATCATCCCTGAGCACAAGATTGCTGCATTCAAAGCTACAAAGGACTTCATTTACGAGAATGGAGACTATATGAGCGTAGAAGGCAAGAAATAAGCCGGAAGTGAACTTTAGTAAAAACTATTAATACATTAGATTATGCCAAGCGGTAAGAAGAGAAAAAGACATAAAATGTCTACTCACAAGCGCAAAAAGAGACTAAAGAAGGATCGTCATAAGAAGAAATAATCCTTCGCGGTATTTTGCAAAAAGAAAGCTAAGAACAAACGTTGATTGCCGTAAAAAGCTCAGTGTTTGTTCTTTCTTTTTATCTAAGACCATGAAGACTTCGTAATGTACTGTTTATTACATCATTATGCATTTACATTCTTGATTATGGCATTATCTCTGCCGTTTCCAAAGGAATGAGGTATGCAAAGAGCACGCTGCTCTTGCCAACCACCCCTCCGCAAACCCGTAGGGTGAACGGACGCAAAGAGATGTCAATAAAACCCATTACTAGTCCTCACAAAATCATTTCAAAGTGAATAACGAACTTATTATCGACGTTCAGGAAAACGAAGTCAAAATTGCCCTCCTAGAGGACAAGAAGCTTGCTTCCTACCATTCTGAGAACAGAGGGTCGGAAAACAAGTACGCCGTGGCCAACATCTATTTGGCTAAGGTGAAGAAGCTTATGCCTGGGCTTAACGCTGCTTTCGTCGACGTGGGATATGATAAGGGAGCATTCCTTCACTATCAGGATTTAGGACGCGGATATCGCTCTATGCAGCGATTCCTCCGCAACACTCTTATGGATGGTCCTCATGCACCCAAGGTGCAGGATGTGACTCTAGATCCTATTTTAGAAAAGGAAGGCGACATCAAAGACGTACTTGCCCCAGGTCAGGAGATTCTTGTTCAGATTGAAAAAGAACCTATCTCTACAAAGGGTCCACGATTGACTGCAGAAATCACAATCGCAGGAAGATTCCTTGTGCTTGTACCATTGTCGGACAAAGTGTTCGTGTCGCAGAAAATCAAGTCTAACGCTGAAAGAAAACGAATCAAGGAGATTCTTTCCAAGTGTCTGCCAACTAACTTCGGATGTATCGCCCGAACAATGGCGGAGGGAAAAGAGGAAGCTGATTTCAAGGAAGAGCTTGATGACTTGGTAGGAAAGTGGGAGAATATGGTTGCCAAACTAAACAAAGAGGAGCTTCCAAAACTTGTTTTGAAAGAGATGGACTCCGTGACTGGTTTGCTTCGCGACACCCTATCTCCTGACTACGACAGCATTGTTGTCAACGACAAGAATGTCTACAAGGAGGTTCTCGACTATGTCGGACAGATTGCTCCGGAGAAGAAGGAGATTGTCCAGTTCTACGAAAGCGACGTGCCGTTGTTCGATTTCTACAAGGTAACCAAGCAAATCAAGAGTTCATTCGGCAGAACAGTTGTGTTCAAGAACAGCGCCTACTTGGTGATCGAGCAGACTGAAGCCTTGATGGTTATCGACGTGAACAGTGGAAACCGTTCAAAGAGCAGCAACGACCAGGAGACAAACGCACTAGAAGTAAACCTTGCGGCAGCCGACGAGATTGCACGTCAGCTACGTCTACGCGATATCGGAGGAATCGTAGTGATTGACTTCATCGATATGGCCAAGGGAGAAAATCGTGTCGCACTTTACGACAGAATGCGTCAGAACATGGCTCGCGACAAGGCACGCCACAACATTCTACCATTGAGTAAGTTCTGCCTAATGCAGATCACTCGCCATCGTGTGCGCCCAGTAACTAACATCAAGACAGAGGAGGTTTGCCCTACTTGCCATGGAACAGGCAAAAGCCAGCCGACAATTCTGTTTGAATACGAGATCGAAGAGAAAATCCGCTACGTAAAGGAGGAGAAGAAAATCACAGACTTCACGATTTTCGTACACCCATACGTCTACACTTATTTAAATAACGGATTCTTCTTCAACAGTTTGAAGTGGAAATGGCGCCGCAAATATTGTAAATTCAACCTGCTCAAAAACGAAGACTTCGGTATGCTTCAGTATAAGTTTATCGACAAGGACGGAGCAGAAATCAACCTGAACCCAGAAAAAGAGGAATTACCGATAGATGATTCTACCGACGACAGCAACAAAAAATAACTATGTGAGGGCAATCCAATTACGGGTTGCCCTTTTTTATGGATAAAATGAAGTCTCAAAACTAGATACACACAAAAAAACTCTTCCCCATCACTGAGGAAGAGTTTTTAAGAAAATCATTCGTTTATATAAAAAGGAAATGCTATGTGACTGATTATCCAAGCCTTTTCATTGCCTCAATTGTTGCGTCTCTGTCGCCTAACGCAGAGAATCTGATGTATCCTTCTCCGCTCACACCGAATCCAACTCCTGGTGTGGCAACGATGTTCTTCTCTTTCAATAGATAGTCGAAGAATGCCCACGAATCCATTCCGGCTGGAGTCTTAGCCCATACGTATGGACTGTTCTTTCCTCCAAACACTGTATATCCTGCAGTCTGTAGGCTCTCTCTGATGATCTTGGCATTACCCATATAATAGTCGATAGCAGCCTTTACCTGCTTCTTTCCTTCTTCACTGTAGACAGCCTCAGCAGCACGCTGGATAACGTAGGCTGTTCCGTTGAACTTTGTGCACTGACGACGATTCCAAAGTTTGTTCAACTGTACCTTCTCTCCTTTCTCGTTTGTCGCCATCACTGTCTTTGGAATGACAGTCAAACCGCATCGTGTACCTGTGAAACCAGCTGTCTTTGAGTAGCTACGGAACTCGATAGCACACTTCTTAGCGCCTTCTATCTCGTAGATTGAATGAGGAACGTCATCCTCCTGAATGAATGCCTCGTATGCAGCATCGAATAGGATCAACGCATCGTTTGCAAGTGCATATTTAACCCACTCAGTAAGCTGAGTATTAGTCAATGTCGTTCCTGTAGGATTGTTAGGGAAACATAGATAGATTACGTCGACTTTCTCCTTTGGCAGTGATGGAACGAAACCGTTCTCTGCTGTACATGGAAGATAAACGATCTTGCTCCAACGTCCGTCGGCAAGCAAATCACCAGCACGACCAGCCATCACGTTTGTGTCGATATAAACAGGATAAACAGGATCAGTCACAGCGACAACGTTACCTAGACCTAGGATATCACCGATGTTACCAGTGTCGCTCTTTGCACCGTCGCTAACGAAAACTTCATCGCTATCAAGAGATACTCCACGAGTCTCGAAATCGTTCTTGATGATTGTATCGATCAAAAATTTATATCCCTGCTCCGGACCATATCCGCGGAAAGTAGAAGAATCAGCCATTTCATCTACAGCCTTGTGCATTGCCTTGATTACAGCATCACACAACGGTAATGTAACGTCACCGATACCCATACGGATAATCTTTGCTGACGGATTAGCCTCTTTATATGCCGCTACTCTCTTTGCTATCTCTGAAAACAAATAACTGCCTGGCAGTTTCTGGAAATTATCGTTAATTGTAACCATATCTTGATTTTCTTTTTTCTAATTAAAAATGTTCAAGTGTGATTGGGGCATTTAAGTTCTTGAACGTTGAAACCATCAAATCTCAACTTCTCCCTCAAACACTGTTGTTGCGGAACCTGTCATATATACGTGATTGTCTTCCTCACTCCATTTAATATGAAGGTCACCACCTCGAAGCTTCACGCAAACCTCACGCTCTGTCAATCCGTTTAGTACACAAGCAACAGCGACTCCACAAGCACCTGTACCACAAGCCATCGTCTCGCCAGCTCCACGCTCCCAAACTCTCATTTTAACCTCTGTACGACTATGTACCTCTACAAACTCAGTATTCGTCTTACGTGGGAAAACCGAGTGAGTCTCGTATGATGGGCCTATCTTTTCCAAATCCAAAGCGTCGACATCATCCACATAGATGACAGAATGTGGATTACCCATGCTGACACAAGTAGTCAATTTCTTTTCGCCCAACACCACGATCGGTTGGCTAACGACCGTCGGCAGATCAAATGTGGTAGGGATATCCAAACCTTTAAGGATCGGTTCTCCCATATCCACCGTCACTGTCTCGACCTTTCCGTCGACAACATGAAGATCAAGAATCTTCACACCTGCAAGAGTCTCAAGAGAAACCTTAGTCTTCTTAGTCAAACCCTTGTCGTAGACATACTTACCGACACAACGCGACGCATTACCACACATCTCCGCTTCCGAGCCATCGGAGTTGAACATACGCATTCTAAAATCACATGTATCACTTGGCAAGATCATGACAATACCGTCAGATCCGATACCTGTGTGACGATCGCTCAACTTGATTGCGACCTCACTTGGGTTGCCTATTTTTTCTGTCGCTCCATTGATATAAATGTAATCGTTGGAGATTCCATGCATTTTAGTAAACTTCATCGTTCGCCTCCCTTTTTAGTTCGTTTTACGTTCGGTTCGTTTTATGTATTCAGTTCGTTTTACGACTGCAAAATTAAGGCTATTGGCTTTAGCAAACGCCCTATTTCACTTCCTTTGAAGAACAAAATGACGATATTTTTCAAATTATAAGAATTTTAATAAATTTAATTACAAATCATCACCAAATCCAAGAATTACGTATCAAAATGTAATATTAGCCCAACTTTTCAGCTCATAGCCAATAGCTGATCGCAATAGCTGATTGCTAGTAGTTTATAGCTAGTACTTAACACCAAAATCGTACATTTAGTTTAATTCAAATATACAATTCGTTTTTTTTGACAACTAATTATTATTGTGTCACACAACAATTGCGAAGTCCTTTTACTAAATTTGCAAGAAATTTAGAAGAGTATTATAGAGATATGAAAAAACTAATATTATCAGTACTAACAGCATTGATATGCACGGTGCAATTCACTAATGCGGAAACGCATGTGTTGACTTTGGACAGCTGCCGAGCATTGGCAATTCGCAACAACAACGACTTGAAGATGGCGGACGCGAAGAAGCAGAAAGCGTACTACGACAGAAAGGTGGCTTTCACCAAATTCTTGCCTCGCGTCACTGCTACCGGAGCCTACATCTTTTCATCCAAAGACTTGCAGCTGTTATCTAATGAGACTCAGGATAAACTGAACAATCTAGGAACGACAGCAGGTCAGGCAATGGGTCAGAGTATCCAGAATACTGCCAACCAGATGACTCAGCAGACTATGCAGCAGATGATGCAAAACCCAGAGTTGATGCAGTTCATGATGAAAAATCCTGAATTGATTCAGATGATGGGTAAAATGCCCCAGCAGATGCAGGGGATGACTCAGAATCTAGCACAAGGTGTTGCACAGACTGCAGGTCCAAAATTGAATGCCATCGGTTCGGAGATCGTCAATGAGTTTGATATCGACAACACAAACATCGGTGTCATTTCCGTTATGCTAACTCAGCCAATCTACATGGGAGGTAAGATCAAAGCCTACCACAACATCATGAAGAAGGTGGAGACGCTAACAAATGCTCAGGCTACCGGAAAAGAGAACGACGTGATTGTCGAGACTGACGAGGCATATTGGAGAATAGTCGGTTTGCAGTCGAAGAAGAGATTGGCAGAAAGCTACCTACGAACTATCGACACATTAAATAAGGATGTAGAGAAACTTATCGAAGCTGGTTTTGCGACAAAGGCAGACGGTTTGAAAGTTAGAGTGAAATTGAACGAAGCAAAGGTTTCCGTGATCCAGGTAGAGAACGGAATCACACTATCCAAAATGTTGCTTTGTCAGATCTGCGGTCTTGATCTGAATTCGGATATACAACTTGCCGACGCAAACATCGATGCAGACGGTTTCGTAGTTCCGCAGGTATCATCCGCAACCAACGTGGAGGAGGCTATCAAAACAAGACATGAGATGCAGAGCTTGGCAATCGCCAAGGAGATCGGAGAAGAGAAAATAAAGATTGCAAGAGCAGAATACTTGCCTACCCTAGCCATGATGGGAGGATATACAACAACTAACCCATCTGCATTCAACGGAGTCCAGAACGAGTTCGGTGGCATGTGGAATGTAGGAGTTGTATTGAAAGTGCCGGTTGTCACTTGTGGAGAGAGAATCTACAAAGTAAAGGCTGCTAAGGAAGAAGCAAAGATTGCAGAATATCAGTACGACGAAGCAAAGGAGAAGATCACATTGCAGGTCAACCAGAACACACAGAAGGTTGCTGAGGCAAGCGAGCGTCTTCAGACAGCAAAGGAAAGTCTGAAGGAGGCTCAGGAGAACCTTCGCTATGCTGAAGTCGGAATGAAAGAAGGTATGATTCCAGTATCAGATGTCCTTCAGGCAGAGACAGCATTGCTAAAGGCACAGAGCACAGCAATCGAAGCTGAGATCGACCTACTTCTTGCAGATTTGTACTTGAAGAAATCGTTGGGAAAAATTCAGAGTAAGTAAGATGTAAGTGCTCCCGCCCCTACCGTGGAACGGTTATTTTAACTAGCGCATGGTTGATTTTGACGAACCGACAGCGAGGTAAAATCCCGTGGGATGGGATGATAAAGAAAAGATATATTATATCGTAACAAAAATAAAACACAATAAGATGAAAAATAACGGAGTGATAATTATCGCGATCATAGTAATCGTCGTAATTCTATCGGTAATTTTAGTTGGTCTAAACGCTTCAACTCCTGAGCCAGTAATCCAGGGTGAAGTTGAAATATCAGATTATCGTCTATCATCTAAGGTTCCTTCACGCGTGATGGAGATCAAAGTTCAGGAAGGCGACTTCGTAAAGAAGGGCGACACAGTTGCTATCATGGAGGCACCAGAGGTTGCAGCCAAACTTTCTCAGGCAGAGGCAGCTAAACGTGCAGCTCAGGCATTGCAGAACAAAGCTCAGGCTGGTACACGTAGTGAGCAGGTAGAGGCAGCTTACGAAATGTGGCAGAAGGCAAAGGCTGGACTTGAGGTTTACGAGAAGACATACCAGAGAGTCGAGAAGCTATTCAACGAAGGTGTGATCGCAGCACAGAAGAAGGACGAGGCTTACGCTCAGCTTGAAGCAGCTAAAGCGACTGAGAAGGCAGCTAAGTCACAATACGACATGGCAATGAACGGAGCACAGAAGGAGGATAAAGACGCAGCTGCGGCACAGGTTGCAAGAGCTAGAGGTGCAGTCGCTGAGGTCAACTCATATATTAATGAGACAATCATCCGTGCTTTGGCAGACGGTGTTGTAACAGAGATCTTCCCTGAGGAGGGCGAGCTAGTTGGTTCAGGAGCTCCAATCATGAACGTTGCAAAGGCAGACGGTGCTTATTTGACATTCAACATCCGTGAAGATCTGCTAAAAGACTTCGAGATTGGCAAGAGCGTCAACGTGTATATCCCAGCAAAGGATACAACAATCAACGCTACTGTAAGTGGAATGAAGAATGTAGGTAGCTACGCTGTTTGGAAGGCAACTAAGGCTCTTGGTCAGTACGACCTTAAGACATTCGAAGTTAAGATGCGTCCAGAGTCGCAGGATTTGAAGTTGGCTGCTGGAATGAGCGCTGTTATAAAGTAAAATGTAAGAAGTAAGCGCCGAAGCTGCGACACAATTACAGCTTGGGGTAAGCGAAGCGCAACCCTAGGAACACGATAATAACGTCGCGTCAGCGCGTCTCATTAAATACAAAAGAGTATGGATATAAAGTCAATTTTTAGTAGACTAAAAAAGTTGGCTCTTAGAGAGGTCGAGATCTCAAGACGTCGCCCGCTCTACCTATTCTGTTTGCTTATCGCTCCCGTCTTCTTCACATATATGTTTGTCGACGTGATGAACGAAGGAGCACCGCATGAGATACCGGCTGCAGTGGTCGACGACGACAACAGCCAGGTGTCACGCACTTTGTTGCGAACTCTCGATGCTATGCAGGAAACGGAATTGACGGTGAAATACAAGAATTTCTCCGATGCAGAGGATGCACTACGCAAAGGTGAAGTGTTTGCAATCGTACATGTGCCACGTGGACTTTCAGAGAAAGCTGTGACACAACGTACACCGACAATCTATTTCTACACTAACGATGCATATTTCTTGGCAGGAACATTCTTGTTCAAGAACATGAAGGTGTTGGGAGAGTTATCCGGACTAGCAATCACAAAGTCGACACTGTCAGCGAAAGGTTTGGACGACGACAGAATCATGGGATTGATCCAACCGATCACGGTTGAGTCGCATCCACTGAACAACCCGTCGCTCAACTACTCTATCTATTTGACTAACATGTTTATTCCGGCAATCTTGCTACTTATCGTATTCATTGCCACATGTTACTCTATCGGACTCGAGTGGAAACGAGGCACACAGAAGAAATGGTACAAGGACGCAGGCGAAAATGTCATCGTCGCTCTTACAGGCAAACTATTGCCTCAGACTGCGGTGTTCATGCTGATGTTCGCCTTCATGGACGTCTATCTTTATAAGCTCAACGGATTCCCGATCGCTTGCTCTATGCTACGATTGCTTGGCATCCAGCTTTTGGTGACACTCGCGTCGCAAGCATTCTCAACAGCTATTTTCGGAATCTTGGCTGGTCAGATGCGTATGGCGATGAGCGTGGCTTCGCTTCTTGGAGTGCTATCCGTTTCTCTATGCGGATTCACGTTCCCTGTACTAGCGATGCCGAAGATCATGGAGGCCATCTCTTGGCTTTTGCCTTTGCGCCACTACTATCTGATCTATGTCAACCAGGTGCTTGACGGATTTCCTATCATCAACGTATGGAAATCGTTCACTATACTTATAGCATTCCTCGCACTGCCTCTTCTATTCATAAAAGTTTACGAGAGAGCATTTAACGAGGTGAATTACAAAGCATAAAACAGAGAATTATGAAGATACTTCAAATATGCTATAACGAGTTTAAGGAGATTTTTGCAGACTTCGGTATCGTTATCTTCGTGATCATCTTGCCGATCGCATACCCTTTGCTCTACGCCTATATCTACGACAACGAGGTAGTGAGAGAAGTTCCTGTTGTGGTTGTGGATGACTCCCAGACCAACATGAGCCGCGAGTTCCTACGTCGCTGTGACGCGTCGCCAGATATTAAGATCATTTCGCATGCGACAGGAATGGAGAACGCCAAATCATATCTTGAGAGCATGGATGCATACGGCATCATCCGTATTCCACGCGAGTTCAACGACGACATCATGGCAGGACGACAGACGGTAGTCGGCATCTACAGCGACATGGCAAGCATGATGTACTACAAGAGTTTGATGGTCACAACAGCCGTCGTCGCCCAGCAAATGAACAAGGAGATCAAAGTTGCAAAGATAGGTAGTTCGACAGATCGTGAGGCTGAGATCGCAGCGTCGCCGATCAACTACGAGTCTCAGGCGATGTATAATACACAGAGCGGATATTCATCATTCTTGATTCCTGCTGTGTTGATGCTTATCATACAGCAGTCGTTGATGTTGGGAATCGGAATGCACATGGGAGGCACGAGAGAGCAAAACTTCGGATTTCCGGTACCGAAAGGCGATCTTTACCACAACCCAGTCTACATCTATCTAGGCAAGATGCTCGCCTATTTCACCATCTATATTGTCGATGCGATCTACTTCTTTGCTGTCGTCAACAAACTGTTCTGCCTGCCGCAGATGTCGACATTCGGAACATACCTGGCATGGATGGTGCCATATCTGATCGCCTGCATCTCATACTCGATCCTATTCTCAGCGTTGGTATACCGACGTGAGGACTGTATCATGTTGTTCGTCTTCCTGAGTGTACCGTTGATTTTCATCTCAGGTATCAGCTGGCCGATTTCTGAAATTCCACAAAACTGGATATATTTCTCATATCTATTCCCATCATCACTAGGCATCCACGCATACGTCCGCACCAACACAATGGGGGCATCGATCGACGACATCGCGTTCTACCACTGGGGATTGATAATCCAGGCCGGATTCTATACAATTCTATCCCTCATCTTCTACTATTGGCAGCTGAAGAAGAGAAAAATAGAGGAGTAGAGACGTTGCGTCAGCACGTCTAATTTTTGTAGAAACGTTGCCATACCCCGTCTCTACAATCCAACAATTAAAATTATATTTTCTTCCAATAGAGGTGCAGATTCCAAACGTGGGATTTGCACCTCGCTTGCTTAAAGTAAGAGGCATTATAGATTTGTTTTTGCTCCTCAATTACGAATTACGAATTATGAATTACGCATTAATTACGAATAACGCATTATGAATTATGAATTATAAAAATTTCGTCGTATTTTTGTAGAAATTGACATAAAACTAACATTTCTTACCAATGAGTAAAATAGTAAGTAAGGAGTTCTTTTCGGAGAACGTGGTAAAATTGGAGGTTGAAGCCCCATTGATCGCCCGTTCAAGAAAAGCCGGACACTTCGTTATCGTGCGTGTTGACGCTAACGGAGAGCGTATTCCGTTGACTATTGCGGATTCTAACGTAGAGAAGGGAACTATTACCCTTGTAATCCAGAAAATCGGTGCTTCGTCGACAAAAATCACCAACCTTAATGTTGGCGACGAGTTGTTGGACGTGGTTGGTCCGCTTGGTAAGGCTACCCATATCGAGAAGTTCGGAACAGTGGTTTGCTCCGGCGGTGGCGTAGGTGTAGCTCCACTTCTTCCTATCATCAAGGCTATGAAAGAGGCCGGAAACAAAGTCATCTCTGTATTGGCAGCCCGCACAAAGGATCTTGTCATCCTTGAGGAGCAGGTACGCGAGTACTCAGACGAGGTTGTCATCATGACAGACGACGGTTCGTACGGCAAGGCAGGTCGTGTGACTGACGGCATCGAAGAGATTGCAAAGCGCGAGAAGATTGATTTGTGTGTGACTATCGGTCCGGCAATCATGATGAAGTTCGTGTCGTTGCTTACTAAGAAATATGAAATTCCTACAGTAGCGTCGCTAAATACAATCATGGTCGACGGCACAGGCATGTGTGGTGCTTGCCGTATCACTGTAGGTGGCAAGACTAAATTCGTGTGTGTCGACGGTCCAGAGTTTGACGCTCACCAGGTAGATTTCGATGAGATGCTTATGCGTCTTGGCGCTTACAGAGAGCAGGAGCAGGAAGCAAAAGCAAAACTAGCAAAGTAAAGAAGATTATGGCAACAGATAGAAACGAAGCGTGGAGAGAAGAGCTACGCAAGGCTAAATCACCCAAAGAGCGTACAGCGCAGCCACGCGTTAAGATGAACTCGCTCGACCCTAAGTATAGAGCAAGATGTCGCGAGGAGGTAAACCAGGGCTTGACAGCTGAGCAGGCTGTTTGCGAGGCAAGCAGATGTATGGACTGCCCTAACCCAACTTGTATGACAGGTTGCCCCGTTAGCATCAACATCCCAGGATTCATCAAAAACATCGAGCGTGGAGAGTTCATCCAAGCTGCAGATGTACTAAAAGAGACTAGTGCACTACCTGCTGTTTGTGGTCGTGTCTGCCCACAGGAAAAGCAGTGCGAAAGCCAGTGTATGTATGTCAAGATGAAGAAGGAGCCAGTAGCTATCGGTTATCTTGAGAGATTCGCTGCCGACTATGCACGTGAGAACGGAGCAAAGAAGGTAGAGGCAAATATCAAGAAGAACGGAATCAAGATCGCAGTTGTAGGTAGTGGTCCTGCCGGACTCTCTTTCGCTGGCGATATGATCAAGAAGGGATACGACGTGACAGTATTCGAGGCATTGCACGAGATCGGCGGTGTATTGAAGTACGGCATTCCTGAGTTCCGTCTTCCAAACAGCGTAGTAGAGGCAGAAATCGACAATCTACGCGCTTTAGGAGTGCAGTTTATCAAGAATTGTATCGTAGGAAAGACTATCTCTGTCGACGAGTTGAAAGCCGACGGTTTCAAGGGAATCTTCGTAGCATCAGGAGCAGGACTTCCTCGCTTCATGGGCATCGAGGGTGAGAACTTGACAGGTATCATGTCAAGTAACGAATATCTAACTCGTGTCAACCTAATGGACGCAGGCAACCCAGACACAGACACTCCAGTGTTGAAGGGCAAGAACGTAGTTGTAGTCGGCGGTGGTAACACAGCCATGGACTCAGTCCGTACTGCTTTGAGAATGGGTGCAGAGAGAGCTATCATCGTTTATCGCCGTAGCGAGGATGAGATGCCAGCACGTCTTGAGGAGGTACACCACGCAAAAGAGGAAGGTGTAGAGTTTATGACACTTCACAACCCTATCCAGTATATCGGCGACGAGAACGGACGTGTAGTGAAGGTTAGATTGCAGAAGATGGAACTAGGCGAACCAGACGCAAGCGGTCGTCGTAGCCCAGTAGAGATCCCAGGTGCAATCGTAGAGGTTGATTGCGACGAAGTAATCGTCAGCATCGGTGTTTCTCCTAACCCAATCGTTCCAAACTCAGTAGCAGGCCTTTCTGTAAGCAAAAAAGGCACTATAGAGGTCAACGAAGGCATGCAGAGTAGCATTCCAATGTTGTTTGCCGGCGGTGACATTGTAAGAGGTGGAGCAACTGTTATCTTGGCCATGGGTGACGGTAGAAGAGCTGCCGCTGCAATGGACAACTTCTTAATGTAAAATGTAAGGGCGTTGGCCCATCTTATGTATACAAATAGAAACCCTGGGCGTATGTCCAGGGTTTCTTTTTTAATGTAAGATGTAAAATGTACTTCTAAGAATCTGTTTTGATAAAACAAACTCATTTTTCTCTTTCGTCAAATATTTATAAAGATTGAAATTCTCAAAGCAAAATTCTCTGCTCTGTCAAATAAAATATTACTCTTCATTTTTCGTACGTTACATTTTTAATTAATACTGCCACCCTCCACATCTTACAAAAAAAAGGCACTCATAAAGTGCCTTTTTTTATAGTTGTCCTGTAAGGACTCGAACCCTAACAAGCAGTGCCAGAAACTGATGTGCTACCATTACACCACAGGACAATATGTATATGCATCGGGACTCTCACCCAATTGTTTTTTTATTGTTGTCTTGCAAGGACTCGAACCCTGACAAGCAGTGCCAGAAACTGATGTGCTACCATTACACCACAAGACAATTTTGCATCAACCTCGGGTATCTCCCTCAATTGCGATGCAAAGGTAATGCTTTATTTTTACAATGCAAAAAAATCCGGGATTTTTTTACAGTCAAAATGTCATCTAATACCTGTTATCTAATCAAGACATCATCTGGAGACACCGGTTCATACGCTCCATCCTTCGCCTCAAAGATAACACAAGGTTCATTCACCTCTACTGTATGCCATGTCCCAGCTGGAATCTGAACCATAATATTACCAGTAGCTGGACCAAGTTCAAAACGCTCTGTTTCGTTGCCGTTATCATCGAAGAATATCTCAGTCAACTTGCCACGAAGAACTGTCATGGATTCTGATGTCTTACGATGACGATGGATAGGTACGACTGTCCCTGGCATCAACGCATTCATTATACGCTGTGAATTGTCTGCACTTGTCGTACGCAAATCAAATGCTGTACGCTTACGCTCACTAGCTGCGGCTTGAGCGAGAAGATCCTCTAGAAATTTATTTGTAATTATCATATTAGACTCATTTGAAGTGTCAGGTAACATTCATATTGATACCTTCTACCTATTATACCTAAACCTTACTCCTCACTATACTTCTCCAGTATCTCCTTCTTCTTCTTTCTCCAATCTACATACAAGCCCTTAGACTTCAAATACTCTACATGGAGATGGTAGTACTTCATCTTGAACAACACATAGATTATACATAAGACAGCAGATGCAACAGCAAAATATAAATACTGGTCTGTCGCCAAGAAAATACCTCCTAATGAGATTCCTAGCTGAAGTACCATGTATATTGTCGACACCAATACGTGCGGAATCTTCAACTCATTTGCCATAAGCTGGTACGCATGTTTACGGTGTGGCATACTGATATCCTCGTGTAAAAGAAGGCGGTGACAAATAGTAAGACATCCGTCTACTCCATAAACTAGCAACAAGAATACAGCCCAGAAATTTGCTGTGTATGAAACGTATGAACCAATCAGGAACACGACAGCAAACGCAATCGAGACAGCCCCAACGTCACCAGCAAAACATCTTGCCTTCTTTCTGAAATTAAAGAAGCAAAAAATAACCACACTGATTATCAATGTGTACAAAAGATTTTTGTCGACAAAATGGCTGTCTTCGTTCAAGAATGCCAATGGGATAAGGACAGACAGCGAATAACCACCTGTAATACCGTTGATTCCATCCATGAAATTATATACGTTAATCACACCAGTACAGAATATGATTCCTACTGCAATGAACCACCAATATCTGATGTCCAAGAATCCCCACTGCTGGAACAGCAACAACATCGATGTAAAATGGACCACCAATCTATATCTAGGCCTAACGGTCTTAATGTCGTCCAAGAAACTCACAGCTCCGATCATCAGCAAACCGATCAAGAACCATGGATATTTGAATCCATTGAACGCAGCATAAAGGATAGCGCCAAAAATAAAGATTATTCCTCCACCAAGAAGAGTGATCTGAGTGTGCGACGAACGCAAATTAGGTTTGTCGATGATATTATACTTATCAGCGATCTGAAAATATAGCAATTCCGCAACTACCAAAATAGCCGAAATTATAACGTACTCCAAATATTCAAACATATTTCTACTCTTGTTCTGCAATTGACAGCCCCACCATCAATCTGCAACTTGACATTTCCTTTTGTTAATATTTAAAATCCTTTATTATCACATGAAAAAGTCTAATACTCTATCCCTTTCCAATTCTTCGACAATAACGTGGCAAAGTTATACAAATTTGTAAAACCACAAACGTTTTATATGCCGAAAAACAATTAATGTTGAAAAGAAAAATGGGAATCGAACAGATAGCGGCTCATCGTCGTAGGTTAACTTTTCGTATACATACAAAAAATCGGATAGAAAACTCTATCCGATCTTTCAATTATTTTAACCACAAAGTCTGGCGTAAACCTGACTTAATTCTTACTTCGCAGAAAAGTCCTTAATTCTCTGTTCCTCCGATCTCTTGCAAACAAGGATCTGACCGTTCTTTTCAGCTACAATGTAGCCGTCAAGACCTTGAAGAACAACTTTCTTTGCATCCTCTGCATGAACGATACAGTTGTTGCACTCGTACATCTGGACATTACCAACCTTAGCATTGTTGTCGGAATCCTTATCTAGCTTCTCATGTAGTGACTGCCAGTTGCCTAGGTCGCTCCAACCGAAATCAGCCGGATGTGTGTAGACATTACCGCGTCGACCTTCAGCCTCCATAACAGCATAATCGATAGATATTTTGTCGCAAGTAGGGAATAGAGCTTCTACATCGCCTCCATTGACGATCTGGTCGATAACGCCTGCAATCTGCGATGCATTTCTCTCGATGGCTGCAACTACTGTCGATGCTCTCCAAACGAAAATACCTGCATTCCATAGATATCTGCCATCTGCCAAATATTTCTTGGCTGTCTCTAGGTCTGGCTTCTCTTTGAATGCCGCAACCTTATTTATCTCACCACAAACAGACTCTGCCGACTCGACATAACCGAATCCTGTCTCCGGACGATTGGGTTTGATTCCTACAGTAACGATTGTCTCTTTGTCTGCAGTGAACGCTAACGTATTCTTGATCACTCGCTGAAACTCCTGCGGATTCATCACCACCGCATCCGATGGAGTGACTACGACGTTGGCATCCTTATCCTGCTTCATGATTGTCGCACAAGCCCATGCAATACAAGGAGCTGTATTTCTAGCCGCTGGCTCTGCAAGAATATTCTTCGACGGGATGTCTGGAAGCTGTGTCTTTACAATATCCACATACTTGGCATTTGTCACTACCCATACATTCTCTGCTGGAGCGATACCTTTGAATCTGTCAAAAGTCATCTGAATTAGCGATCTGCCGACGCCAAGAACGTCAATAAACTGTTTTGGATACTCTGGAGTACTGATAGGCCAGAATCGTGATCCGATTCCACCTGCCATTATAACAACGTGATTGTGAACCATTTTATTAAATCAATTAAAACCTAAAATGAGTGAATTTGCTAATCAATTCACCAATTGTAGAAGTAGGTTTGTTATCTATATATGCTTCCAGAAGACGGACCGTTCCGTTTAGCGGTTCGATGTCATAATCTGCGACGACCGCGGGAATAAAACAACTGTGTCCTTCATGAAGTGTTATTTCATTTTTTGTACTTCTTATCTTTATGTTGCACGCCCCTTCCGTACACATCACGATGATGAAGGAGTCGTACTTGATAAGGTCTCTATGTTTAGCGACCGCTGTATCAACGATAGCAATGCTGAAATAAGGAGTCTGCAGACATTTGTTTACAGCATCCGACTTATCATCATACTCGGTGCGATATTCAGGAAGAACGCTATAATCAAGAGCTTTGGCTGCAAGTTCAGTATGAAGCTCTCTAGGGTTTCCGTTCAACCCTACTCTATTATAGTCAAAGATGCGATAAGTCACATCCGACGATTGCTGAATCTCCGCCAACAGGATCCCGGCACCGATGGCGTGAACTCGTCCGGCAGGGAGATAGAATATGTCGCCTTTATGCACTTCATGCTTTGCCAAAGCCTGGGTAATAGTACCGTCGGCAACCATTTTTTTATATTCATCACAAGAAAGTTCCTGCTTGAATCCGGCGTAAAGGTATGAACCTGGTTTTGCGTCAAGGACGTACCACATCTCGGACTTTCCCAGTTTACCGTGTTCTCTTTTTGCCATTTCGTCGTCAGGATGCACTTGTATAGACAAATCGCTTTCGGCATCGATAAACTTTGCAAGAAGCGGCAGTTGATTATTGTAACGTTCTGCAACCTTTTTGCCCAAAATCTCCTTTGGATTATGCGCTACGACGTCAATAAGACTATAGCCAGCCCAAATACCGTTGCTTATGATAGATGGAGAAGTCGGAATAGCGGAAACCTCCCACGACTCACCGATTCTATTGCTGACATTAAGTCCTTTCCATGGAGATAACCTGTCTCCTCCCCATACTACAGGATGAAGATTTGGTTCGAATAGCATCGGATAAACCTTCTCCTGCATAGATTCCACCACACAACCTACAGTCATCATCTTTACATCTGTGATGGCTTTCAATTCATGAGAAGTTCCTGATTCCACATATACAAAGTCATCCGCTTTACAACGTTGGACTTTTCCATCCAATGTGATATCCAACTCTCCATTAAGAATATAGAATCCCTCTTGCATATCCGGATGAATATGAGCAATCGCCAATTCACCTGCACGAAGATCAGTTATAGCTATCTGAGTAAGACCACAACCACTCTCTTTTGCAGAAAGGAGAACTCGTTTTTCACCCACATTATGTGACGTTTGAATTGGTTGTATGTCGTTAAGGCTTTTCTTCATTAGAAATAAAATGACTGCATCGTTAAAATGCTACGCGTTTGACCGTCAAATCTCTGCGCATTCAATTTAATGTTGGAGTGTACCAAATTTCATTTGAACGATGGAACACTCAAACTATAATTTCCTTAATTCTCAACTCTTTCAAAATATTGAAATCCTCAACTCCAGGCGATTTCTGGCAATGCGCAATAGCGTAAACATATCCAGGGTTTACACCATTCTTGGATGCAATTTCTTCATATTCTTCCGCATGGCTTGATTTTAGATAAGCTCTTTTCTTAAATACGCCATGATACACTATCGACAAAGTACGAGACAATTTTCTCGCACAATTATTCTTTAATGTTCTCATACATTAGGGTTTATTTTTCGCATCCATCGCATTAATCCACAAAATCATTAACCTTTAAACTTGCCACTACGGTTTACAATGCAATTGTGAAAAGCATCAGGATTTCATATTATCGAACAATTATTTTAGACGCAATCCAATAGCAATCAACATCATTCAAAAATAATCCATTTCCTTCTTGACACTAAAAAATGAGAGAAAATAGAATTATTCTCTAAAAGAATTATTATCCGACTGCTTTTTGATTACAAATAAGGAGTTTTTCACACCTACAAGTGTACAAAATTACCATTTTAGAGAGAATTAGCAAACTTAGCACTAAAAATTATAACGTGCCGATAAAAACAAAAAGCCTAGGGCTGCATTTCGCTTACCCTAGGCTGTAATTGTATCGCACCGTTGGTGCTTACCGTAAATTTTACTTAAGAGCGTCGCAGTTCAATTTCACTGGCGACAAAGCTGTTGCTTCAAGTTCACCTGTCAAGACTTTGACAACTGCTTTCTGAGTGAATGTATCGATGCTGTATGCGTTGATCTTAGTAGGAACGATCTCCTCGTAGATCTCCAACGAGTATGGATTAGCATACGAGATAGCGATACGCTTGTGAGGATCTGTCATGTTTGCAGTCCAAACACCGAACGACTCCTTATTCTTTAGCAAGCATGTACCAAGTGGGTGGAAGTAACGGTTCTCAAAGCAAACAAGGATCTTATCGTATGAGTTCAAAGAGTCGATTCTGTAACCCCACTCATAGAAATGAGGATTATCGAATACATCAACCTTGAATCCACGGCTCTCCAACTCTCTCTTTGTCACATCGAATTTTTCAACAGACATCTGCTCTCCGATCTCGATAAGTGCGATTCTCTTTCCGTTCTCTGCCTTGATTGGAAGTGCATTGTCACTATTCTCAATGATAGTGATGGCCTTGTCAGCGACAGCAGCTCCTGTAGTCTTGACGAATGCCTTATCTGCATCTGTCATTGGAGTTGCAATCTGCTGATTCTCCTTTGTATTGTAGCCGAAACGCTCACGCATAGCCCAAACACGCTCAACAGCGTCGTCCAATCTCTCCATAGGGATTTCTCCACGAAGGATTCTAGCCTCGACAGTATCCATATAAGCTAGAGATGGCCATAGTACGACATCAGCACCAGCAGCGAAACACTGAACAGACACCTCAAGTTCATCCTTGTAATAACCTGCGCAACCACCCATGTTAAGAGCATCTGTCACGATAACACCACGGTAGTTGAACTTATTCTTCAACATGTCGACCATAAGCTCCTTTGAAAGTGTTGCAGGCGGAATCTGGCCGTTGATCTTCTGAGTCTGGTATGCAGGCAACTTAATGTGGCCAACCATGATCGAAGCTGCACCTTCGTCGATCAAGCCCTTGAACAACTTTCCAAATGAATTATCCCAATCCTCCTTCGACAATGAGTTTGCAGTAGTAACGATATGCTGGTTACGCATTGTCACACCGTCGCCAGGGAAATGCTTGATTGTAGAGATGACACCCTTTGAGTGAAGTCCGTTCATCTGACTCTTCAAGATAGGAAGTGCCTTGTTAACGTCGTCAGAAACAGAACGCTCTACAACCAACTCCTGAAGTGGGTTCATATTAAGATCCGATACCGGATGAAGTAGCCAGTTGAATCCCATCTCACGAGCCTCCATAGCGATAGCCTGCTCTGAATCAAAAGCCAAAGCGGTATCGTTAGCCGCTCCAAGCGACATACCTACAGGGATATGTGTATATTTTGAATAAGTCTCGCCGATACCTCTCTCGAAGTCTTCAGCGACAAGCATAGGGACCTTTGAATATTCATTGTACTCCTTCAAGATCTCAGGCATAACCTCCAATGGACTCTTAGGAGCATACTTCTCTTTCAAATACCAATCACAGATAAAGATACTTCCGACAGGATACTTCTCCAAAAATCCCTTGATTGTTCCACCACCGATCTCCTTATGAGCCAATGTAAGTGCCTGCACCTGCATTGTCTGTCCGATTTTCTCACGAAGAGTCAAGTTTTTCCAAGAGGTATCTTTCGCAATAGGTGAATTGTCTACAGCAGACGATGCTGCAGTACCATTGTCGACGGCCTGCTTGTTACATGATGTGCCAAGCATCAAACCGCATAAAAGTGACAAATAAATTTTCTTCATAAAAATGTAAAATGTCTTGTTGTTTAATTCTAATTTCTAACTCGCAAAAATAACAAAAATAAATACGAAATACGAAATATAATTGCATTAAAATACAAATCAAAAAAGGCTGCGTATTCCTACGCAGCCTAATTATGAATTGTGCATTATGAATTATGCATTAATAAGAGCGAGCAAACAATACTCTGCACTTACTTGGCTTACCAGTCACCATACACTTGCCTGGCTCTTTGTCGCCAGCGATGTATGAGTCGAATGGCACGCAACGGATAGTAGCCTTTGTCTCTTCCTTGATAAGTGCCTCTGTCTCAGCTGTTCCATCCCAATGAGCAAGGATGAATCCACCCTTCTCGATCTCTGTCTTGAACTCCTCGTATGTGTCGACGCTCTTGATGCTTGCGTTGCGGAACTCCATAGACTTCTTCAACATATTCACCTGAATGTCAGCAAGTAGGTTCTCTACGTATGACACTGTATCAGAAAGGTTGATGCTCTCCTTTGTCAAGTTGTCACGACGTGCAACCTCGATAGTGTTGTTCTCCAAGTCTCTTGCTCCCATACAAAGTCTTACTGGAACTCCCTTCAACTCGTACTCAGCAAACTTGAATCCTGGACGCTTCTGTGAATCGTCGTCATATTTAACTGAGATGCCCTTTGCCTTCAACTCTGCCATGATTGGATCAAGCTTAGCAGCAATAGCGTTCTTCTGATCGTCGCCCTTGAAGATAGGAACGATAACAACCTGGATAGGAGCCAACTTTGGAGGAAGTACAAGTCCGTTGTCGTCTGAGTGTGTCATGATCAACGCACCCATCAAACGAGTTGAAACACCCCAAGATGTTGCCCAAACGTAGTCCATACCACCCTCTCTGTTCTGGAACTGTGCATCGAATGCCTTTGCAAAGTTCTGTCCCAAGAAGTGTGATGTACCACTCTGAAGTGCCTTACCGTCCTGCATCAAAGCCTCGATTGTATATGTGTCGACAGCACCTGCGAAACGCTCTGTCTCACTCTTTACTCCCTTGATAACAGGAACAGCCATCACGTTCTCAGCGAAGTCGCCATAGACGTGAAGCATCTTCTGTGCCTCTGCCTCTGCCTCCTCACGTGTCTCGTGAGCTGTGTGTCCCTCCTGCCACAAGAACTCTGCAGTACGCAAGAATGGACGAGTACGCATCTCCCAACGCATTACGTTAGCCCACTGGTTGCATAGGATAGGAAGATCACGGTAGCTGTGGATCCAGCCTTTATATGTGTTCCAAATAATTGTCTCTGAAGTAGGACGAACGATTAGCTCCTCCTCAAGTTTTGCCTCTGGATCGACAACAACACCGTCGCCTGTCTCATTTGTCTTCAAACGGTAGTGAGTGACAACTGCACACTCCTTAGCAAATCCTTCTACGTGCTCAGCCTCTCTTGAAAGGAAAGACTTAGGGATTAGAAGTGGAAAATATGCGTTGACGTGACCAGTCTCCTTGAAACGACGGTCAAGTTCCTGCTGCATCTTCTCCCAAATTGCGTAACCGTAAGGCTTGATGACCATACAACCTCTGACTGGAGACTGCTCTGCTAGGTCTGCCTTTACTACCAAATCATTGTACCACTGTGAGTAATTCTCAGCACGTGGAGTCAATTCTTTTGCCATATATTATTTTATGTTTTTTCTTAGTTTAATACAGTTTTTAATCGCTTGATGAACTCATCAGCATCTGCCTTTGTCAAGCACAAAGGTGGAAGTAGACGCAATACATGTGTGCCGCTGCATCCTGTGAATACGTGCTGCTCGAACACAAGTTTTGTGCGGATCTCTTTGTATGGCTCGCTCAACTCGATTCCGATCATCAAACCTTCTCCACGAACATCAACGATCTTTGGAGAGTTGATCTTCTTGATCTCGTTCATCAAATATGTTCCGACTTCTGCCGCATTGGCAACCAAGTTCTCCTTCTCCATGATGTTTAGCACGCTAAGTGCCGCTGCACAACCTAGGTGGTTTCCTCCGAATGTTGTACCTAGCTGACCATAAACAGCCTTGAACTTAGGAGAAATAAGGACACCTGCCATTGGGAAACCGTTAGCGATACCCTTTGCAACTGTGATCATATCTGGCTTCACACCAAGGTGCTGGTGAGCGAAGAACTTACCGCTACGTCCGTAACCGCACTGGATTTCGTCGCAGATAAGCACAGTCTCATACTTGTCGCAAAGCTCACGCAAACCGCTCAAGAACTCCTTAGTAACCATACGGATACCGCCGACTCCCTGAATGCACTCAATTAGCACTGCACAAACGTCGCCCTTAGAGATTTCTTTCTCCCAAGCCTCCAAATCATTGATTGGAAGGTATGTCACGTGATTATTCGCATTGATAGGAGCGATGATCTTTGGATTGTTTGTAGCCTCGACAGCTAGTGAAGTACGGCCGTGGAATGCCTTCTCCAAAGTCAAAACGCGTGTTCTGCCGTTAGTGAACGACGCAAGCTTCAATGCGTTCTCGTTAGCCTCAGCGCCTGAGTTGATCAAGAATAGAGAGTAGTCATCATAACCACAAGCCTTTCCAAGCTTCTGAGCCAACTCCTGCTGAAGTTTGTTGATTACTGAATTCGAATAGAAACCAAGTGTAGCTACCTGATTGCTGATTGCAGCTACATAATCAGGATGTGCATGACCTACAGAGATTACTGCGTGACCACCATAAAGGTCTAGATACTCCTGACCTTTCTCATCCCAAACCTTGCATCCTTTTCCCTTTACGATGTTTACATCGAAGAGAGGATAAACGTCAAATAGATTCATTATATAATCAGATATGAAAAACAATCGCCTTTTCTTTTTCATACGCTCGTCCTACGGACTCGCGCTGGGTGGAGGCAAGAGCGCTGCGCCCTTTGCATACCTCAAATATTGGGCAACTGTATAATATTAATATTAGAAAATATTAGAATGCGACTGACTTCAAATTCAATCCCATCTTCTCATCAAGACCGAACATCAAGTTGAAGTTCTGGACTGCCTGGCCAGATGCTCCCTTCAATAGGTTGTCGATCATAGAGATGATAAGAAGCTTATTACCGTGCTTCTCAACGTGTACGATACCCTTGTTTGTATTTACAACCTGCTTCAAGTCAGGATTCTTATCCATCACGAATGTGAATGCCGAATCCTTGTAGAAATCCTTGTAAAGCTTGATTGCTGCCTCTTCGTCAAGGTCACACTCTGTATACTGGCTTACGTAGATACCACGAGCGAAATCACCACGAACAGGAAGGAAGTTGATATCCTTACCGAAAGATGGCTGAAGATTTCTCATTGTCATACCGATCTCGATAAGATGCTGGTGTGTAAATGCCTTGTAGATAGAGATATTGTTGTTTCTCCAGCTGAAGTGTGAAGTTGCACCTGGCTTAACACCCGCACCAGTAGAACCTGTGATACCGTTAGTGTGGATTTCGTTCTTCAACAAACCTGCTGCAGCAAGCGGAAGAAGACCAATCTGGATGGCAGTCGCGAAACAACCAGGGTTGGCAAGTTTTGTAGCCTTACGGATTCTCTCTCTATTAACCTCTGGCAAACCGTATACGAAACCATTGCTCTCGTCTCTGTAGTCTTGAGAAAGGTCAATGATCTTCACGTTTGCTGGCACGTCGTGGCTCTCCAAGAACTTCTTGCTATCACCGTGACCAGAGCAGATGAACATTGCGTCGATAGAATCAAACGGCAATTCCTCTGTAAACTTCATCTCTGTCTCACCGAACAAACCTTCGTGAACCTCATACAAAAAGTTACCAGCATTACTTGTGCTGTTTACAAACTTGATTTCAACTTGTGGGTGGTTTACCAAGATTCTTAGCAACTCACCTGCGGTGTAGCCTGCACCGCCTATGATTCCAACTCTTACCATCGTAAATAAATTTTTGCAAAGTTACCAAAACTTAATTACAATTCATAATTATTTAGGTATTAGGTAAGAAGTAAATGAGGGAGAGCCACGAATCAACATCAATGCTATGCATCTCTGCAGATCCGTGACTCTTTCAAGCAACAGTACAAAAAGAAATCAAATTCTCATTTTTGAACCAGACTGTCTGTATTTTTGCTGCTTCTGTTGTTTATTCTTTTGCTGAGAATGATTCATATACGTACTCAACTCCTTAGCATTGAAATGCTTAGGATTCAGGCTACCTTCATTAACAGCTTTGGACAATCTTTCGGCTGACGACAAAGTCTGATCCCCTTTCTCCATCGCCATCTTAGCAGCAAAGACAATCGGCTCATATAACGTTGGACAATCACGTCCGTGGATTCTGATCTGTTCCTCAAATACATCTTTCGGTATACCGTTGATATACTTGAGATTAGGATTCTTCATTACCGCATCAAATTCTGAAGTTGCAAACGACGACTTCTTATCCACTCCTTCCGGAATAAAAACAATCAGATTCTCCTTCACATTGTAGGCTTGTGCGACAAACTGCTCAGAGATGAAATCATCAAAACACTTCAAATCTCCATAACCGATTTTCGAATCAGGTAGTCGCGCCCCTACTCGTTTTCCTCTTGGTCGCGAGACATCGTAGGATTTGTTGTGAAGGATCTTTGTGATTTCTTCCTGCGAAACTCCCTTCTTTTTTAGTTTATCCGAAATCGCATTTATATACTGCGAATAAGAGAAGTAATGCCCGGTATCTGATTTACCGACCATCAGGCAATCCTTATCATCTATTTTCTTAACAATTTCATGGCAAGCAGACTCTTGATAACACCCACTGTAAAGAATTATTTGTTTCCCGTTACAATCTCCTGTAGTATACTCCAAATATCTTTTTTGTACGTCCGACAAAAATGCTGTTACTGATTCCTTACTGTTACCACTAGACATTTCATAACTAATTATATAGTTGATGATGTCTGGTTTTGGATACTCATTCATTTTCCCACACTGCTTTGACCACTCCTATCTCTTCTTTTTTTGACACCGATGCTTGATACGCCGCAAATGCTTTGCTCAAAAGATCCATCATCAACTCCTTGTCGACTTCATTGCCTTGCACGACACTCACGTTGAAAATGTACCAAGTGTAATCAAACTTACCATCACCTGCAGACGTAAGTTCAAATTCAGCGTTAAATGAATAAGTACTACCATCAACATAAAAGATCCATCCTCCATAATTGTCTTCTGGAGAAAAACCTCTGTCAATCAAAATAGTATCGGTATCTGAATCTATTACCAACTCCCCTTTTTCAAAAGCCTCTCCAAATACGTTAGTCATTTTCAACTCTTGGATTTGTTCCTTTTGACTCTCTGTAATTTTTTCAACTTTAAAAGCCATAACTTTTTTATTAAACATTCAACAAATTTGTACTGACCAATCAAACCTTTCAACATTCAAATTTTCAGGCTTAATTAATTCTCTGCGAATATATACATTTAAAATCAATCTGCAAAATTTGCAATAATATTTTTTAACCTAAGGCTGCGCTGCGCTTACCATAGGCTATATTTGTACCGCACCGTTGGCACTATTATTTGCTATATTTCCGTTTTCTGAGAGTCAAATATACAGCGGCAAAGATTCCTAGCAATAATACAGGAAGGAGGACGTTCAAAATCTGCCAGAACTGTCGCTGTCCGATAGACGAAGCCTTATTAAGCAGACGTAGCTTCACCTCACGATTACGCAACTGCATCCAACCGTCGTCGTCTGTCAAATAATTGACACAGTTAAGAAGGAAATCTCTGTTTCCAAACTGCTGATTCATATACTGATCGTAACCCAACGGCAATACCTGTGCATTGGCACCGAAACCTTGAACTTCGTTGCGGATGACATCTGCATCTGCCACGACGATCATCTTCGTCGGCTGACTCTCTGTCTTTGTCTGCGCAGTAACCTTGATTCCTTCTGGAACCATTCTATTCTTATAAATTGACGAGAACTGTCCTTCGAGAAGCGCTGCAGTCATCATATTGCGGATATTGAAATAATATCCTGTCTTCTCGATATTAATCACATCCATGCTTACGATCGACGGAATTGTCTGCACATGCGTACTCGACGACGTAAGAAGCAACGGCGTCTTAATAATCTTTGTCGTGTCGCCGACAAAATCCATTGAACTTACAAACTCTGTCTTGACCGGAGTCACATTCTTCGATACCGTATGATATGGGTTTGTAATCAACAACGGAGAATAATACCACGGCGCTGGCTTGAAATCAGGAGCATCGCCTTCTCTTGCCATATTTACAGGTATCATAGAGCACTGTACGTCCTGTAGCAAAACAGGATTGATTCGCACTCCATAACGGAATAGCTGATCATCCAGGTTGACGGAATTGACAACTCCGATTGTTTGAGATTCCTTGCTTAGGCTATCCAACGAAATCTTGACAGCATCGACAAGCCACAACACCTTACCTCCATTCATTATGTACTGGTCAAGCACATACTTGTCTTTCTCTGGAAGAGCTGTTGTCGGACCAGCCACAATAACTGCAGAATAAGCATCCAACTCATCAGTACGATTACTAATAGCTCCGAAATCCACACTATAGTATTCACTTAATGTCTTTACAAAATCGTAGACATACTGTTCCGGCCATTCTCCATGTCCCTCCAAAAATGCCACACGGGTGTCTCGCTTATCCACCAGCACACGAAGGACATTAGTCAACTCATATTCCAGACTCTGCTCCGAAAGATTAAGATTCTCTTCTCCACTCTTTCCCTGAACATTCTTAAGCAGACATACTGGTCGAGTCACCTTCTTGCCATTACCCTTCTTATAAGATATCTCAGCCCACGGGAACACTACTTTCATTGTAGGATTTCCCTCTGCATCCTTATCGTATACTGGAATACGTCGCAATCCACGTTTTTCCAACTCGTCATATTTCTTATCACGAGCTTTTGCATTGTCTGCAGCCGAAGGATTGACAAATTTATATGTGAATTTGCCACCAGCATAAACGTTGAATTCATCCAACATCTCCTTTGTCGCCTTTCGCAAACGCAAGAAACCGGCATTCAGATCACCGTCTAGATAGACAACGACAGAGATGTCACCGTCGGAATTCTTCAACAGATTCTTTGTATTCTCAGAGATACTGTAACGCTTCTCCTGAGTCAAATCTAATCTGAAGAACAGCTTATCTGAAAAGACACAGAACACAGCAACAATCGCAATCAGATATTTAAATATGTTTCTAATATCCATAGTATCAAAATGAAATTTGAATCAAAATCAATTTTGCCAACGCAAACTTTCCAGCAATCTGATGATATCTTCACGAATGTATTCTCGCACAGGAGCCACAGAATCCTGATTCGGCGTATTATTGAAATACAACGCACCACGGAAGAAATGCTTTACGCTGTCAGTCGCCACAAATTGGATTGCAGATGCAGTGTTTCCTTTCAACTCATATAACAAAGCATATACCTTAGCGGAATCATCCAGATATGGCTGCTCCGTGATATCGTCGGCCTTGATCGTATGCTTGTAAACGAAAGAACGAGCATCTTCGTTTACCTCTCGGAAATTACCGTTCACATGCTTGTAGCTACAATAGATTCTTGCGTTCAACCTAGGATATACGACATCCACCCAATATGGTTCGTCTTTCGTAGGTTTTCTCTCGATATTGGCAACATCCGCGTAATCGAACATATACGGGAAAGTATCATTAGAAAACTTCTCGTAGCTCTTCTGCGGCAATTCAATACGGAAATAGCCACGCGGACGAGGCACATCGTTGGAACATCCGCTTGTTGCGACGGCAATGATGGCCGCTATTATGGAAATCACCAGTAGTCTACTTCTTTTCATCTGGCAAACGTAATTTTATCTTTTTAATTCTTCTTTTATCCATCGACACAATCTTGAACAGATATCCGTCGTGTTCGATCTCATCTCCCAACGACGGAATGTCGCCCTTCAACGACAATATCAATCCAGCTACAGTGTCGGCGTCGACATCCAATGCCTCGAATACATTAGTGTTGATCTTCTCTATCTTATAGAAATCGGACAACGGCATCTTGCCCTCAAGCAAATAGTTGCGCTTATCCAACTCTGTATACATCTTCTGCTCTACATCATGCTCGTCGCTGATGTCGCCAAAGATAACCTCCAGAATATCCTCCATAGTCACGATTCCTGATGTGCCGCCAAACTCATCCACTACAATAGCCATGTGCATGCGTTTAACCTGGAATTCACGCAACAGATCATCGATCTTCTTTGTCTCCGGCACAAAAAACGGAGCTCTGATCAGATGCTGCCAGCTAAAATCGTCGCCTCGGTCAAGATAGTTCAAGAAATCCTTTACGTATAGGATACCTTTCACATTGTCAACAGAGCCATCATAAACCGGCATTCGGGAATATTCATTGTCACGGATCACTTTAAGCACATCCGTATATTTGTCGCTATAGTTTACTGCAACGACGTCGACTCGAGGGCGAAGGATTTCATTTACAGAAATGCTTCCGAAAGTGACGATGCTCTCCAGGATATCCTTTTCCTCGTTATTCTTTATTGAATCGGAATGCAGAGTCTGGGACAACTCATCCAGAGAGATATTCTTCTGACGCTTGACTCCCAAACGGCATTCGATAAACTTCGTATGTTTGAAGATTGCAGCAATCGGGAATAGAATGAAAAATGCAACACCTACCGGTTTCGACACATAGTATAGCCATGCTACCCTATTCTGCTTACTGATTTTATGAGGCAACACGTCGGCACAGAAAAGTATCCACGCGAACGTGACAAAGAGCAACAACAACATCAATTCCATATTTATGGAGTCGCCATACCCAGCCAATTGTGCTCCATACGTCACATGTCTTATCATGAAGAATACGACGGCAACCAGCACGACAACCGACAGCCAATAACCTACCACCACTGTCGACAACGATCGTTTCTCGTCATTCAGCAAATTCTTCAAGCCAGAATAGCCGGCAGAATCATTCTTCAAAAACTTTTCTTTGTCGGAATCTGAAAGCGAAAACAAGAAGTATTCGCAATAAGAGAATACAAAAATCGCTAAAGATCCGAGCAACCAACAAATGGCAGCTAAACCATATACGCACCATTCCGGCAAGGGAACAGAATCGGCGGAACTATCAAACAGTATCGAAATGTCCAAATTAAAAAATTTAGTTCAACATAAGAAATTCATGCAAAGATACACAATTATAATTAATAGTTAACAGTTAATGAGTAATAATTAGGGGATCTGAGTTGCTTCCAGCTATCCGATTCGTAGAAATGTCAAATCGGAAAAGATTAAGAATCACTTATCTAACAATAAAATTTCAAAATTTATCACATCGTCTGCAAACATTATTGAAAATTAATTATACATTTGCAAACGATTTTGAAATCAAGTTAATTTTTAATTACTAACAGTCAAAAAAAAATCCATGAACAAAGTTTTTTTGGTAGGTAACGTAGGTAGAGATCCAGAAGTGAAGTATTTGGATCAGGGGAAGGTTGTGGCTACATTTCCGGTAGCAACGACAGAGAGAGGATTTACAGCGCCAGACGGCACAGTGGTTCAGCCGCAGACAGAGTGGCACAAGGTAGTAGCCTGGGGACACAGCGCCAAGTTCGCGGAACAGTACATCAAGTGCGGCAACAAGGTTTTCGTCGAAGGAAAGTTGTCGACAAGAAGTTGGGTAGATTCAGCAGGTGTCACTCGCTACACAACGGAGGTTATAGCGATCAACTTGGAGGGAATGATGGCAGGAAGCCGACCTAAGGAAGAGGAGGCGCCGGCACCGACAAATCCGCCGTTTTAAGTTTTAAAGTAAAATGTAAAAAGTAAGAAGTAAGTTTACTTTTTGTCTAAAGAAATCTGAGTAATGTAAATCAACAAAAAACAGCCAGCAATGAAAATGCTGGCTGTTTTATAAGATATCAGCAAATACATACTTGTTCTTTACAAACAAACGTTTTTTACAAAAACGAAGCTAGATTATGGGTGAATCGGCAGATCCGATAGCTGAAGCATTATCACAACTGTGAATCTGGCAATTCAAAGATAGACTTTGCAGTTTTACCCGGATCACCTGTCTCATAACCCTTCTTCAACCAACGTGAACGCTGTGCCGATGTACCATGGTTGAATGTCTCTGGCTGTGTTCTACCGTAAGCCTGCTGCTGCAAGTAGTCGTCGCCAATCTTAGACGCTGCATTCAAACCTTCCTCGATATCTCCAGCCTCCATAGAGTTGTACTTTGCATTGTCGTGGTGAGCCCAAACACCTGCGAAGAAGTCGGCCTGAAGCTCCAGACGGACATTCATCTTATTAGACTCTACCTTTGACATCTTAGCCTGCTGATTCGAAACACTCTGTAGTGTACCTAGAAGATACTGTACATGGTGTCCGACCTCGTGAGCGATTACGTATGCCTTGGCGAAATCTCCCTTAGCTCCATAGTTTGTCTCCAACTGATCAAAGAAATTAAGGTCGATATAAACTGCCTGGTCGCCCGCACAGTAGAATGGACCTGACTCAGAAGTGGCATTACCGCACGCAGAGCTGACCGAACCACGGAACACCACCATCTTTGGTGCCTTGTATGTCATACCAGACTTCTGGAAAATTTCAGTCCATACATCCTCTGTACCAGCTAGGATCTGTGCAGCAAACTGATATTTCTCCTCATCTGCTTTTGTAGGAGTGTAACCGCTACCTGTCTCAACTTTGGGCTGGCTTGAGTACGACTGCCATCCTGCAGATAGACCAGAAACCACACTACCTGTCTGCAAGTATGTAAACACACCAATGATAGCAGCAACCAAGAATCCGCCACCACCTGCAACTGCCTTTCCGCTTACTCCGCGTCTGTCATCCACATTGCTGGATGTTCTTCTACCTGTTAATCTCATTTTTCTAAATTTAAGTTTGTTTTCCCTAATTGTTGCAAAGTTAGGTATTTTTTTTCTTTTTTTAACGCAACCGACACCACAAATGATAAGACCGATGGTCTCACCATTCGTTGAATCTGCTAACCTCGTTTCGCGACACAGGGCCTGACTCCTGATACCTAATACCTGAAGTACAGACGCGCTGACGCGACATCTCTACTTTACTCCGAAACTCTTATCTATTTTAAGCAACGGAGCGATGAAGAATGGAGGAATCGTGCAGACACATACCCAAATAAAGAAATTTGTGTAGCCCAACATCTCCTGCATATAGCCTGCGATCATTCCCGGAATCATCATGCCAAGTGCCATAAGTCCAGTGCAGATAGCGTAATGAGTTGTGGAATATTTACCCTGTGAAATATAGACTAGATATAGAGTGAACGCCGTGAATCCGAATCCATAACCGAACTGTTCGATCGCCACCATAACATAGATTGTAGGAAGGAAGTTGGCCTGAGTCGCACTAAGGAAAATATACACGATATTAGGAACATTCATGAAGAGCATCATCGGGAACATCATCTTCTTTAGACCGTACTTAGAGACAGCAAAGCCACCAAGAATACCTCCTGTCATCAATGCAATCACACCCACAAGTCCATAAATATTACCCACATCAGCCAAAGACAATCCTAGTCCGCCATGCTCATAAGTATCCTTCAAAAACAGTTGGGCGATCTTTCCCAACTGAGCCTCACCAAATCGATATGTGAAGATGAAAAGCAACGCTAGGACAAGCTCTTTAGCTGTAAATTTCGCGAAAAAGGATCTGAAATTACTCTTTAGCGACGCGACAATGCCATCTCCGTCAGCAGTCTCCTGTGCTATCGGCCCGTCGACAGCCACATCATCCTTGATTACAAGATCTTCATTTTCTGCATCTGCTTTTTCTGTCGACTTATCCTTTGGCAATATAAAAGAATGATAAACAGAAAAAATTAAAAATACTACGGCTATGATATAGAATACCACACTCCACGCATCTGCATGTGCAGAAATAGCATCCATCCCGTCGACGGTATTCTTTTCGAACAAGTTTCCTGCCAGCACCAGACATCCCCACTGGCAAAGCACAGTGCTGATCCTATAGAATGTGTTTCTGATACCCACGAAGAACGACTGTTGGTTGGTATCCAAAGCCAGGATATACAATCCGTCGGCAGCAATGTCGTGAGTCGCAGATGCGAATGCACAAAGCCAGAAGAAAGCCAACGACGCATTAAGCCAGAAATCAAGAGGAGCAGTAAAGGCGACACCTCCAAGAGCGATCGCAACCAAGAACTGCATCACCACGACCCACATCTTCTTTGTTCCGAACAGGTCAAGAACCGGGCTCCAGAACGGCTTGATCACCCACGGAAGATACATCCATGAAGTGTAGAGAGCAACATCAGTATTGCTCAAACCCATTTCAGAAAGAAAAAGCATTGCAAGAGTGTTCACTGCGAAGTATGGCGCACCCTCAGCCATATATAGAGTGGGAATCCAAGCCCACGGAGTTCTTTGTTTTGTAGTCATATTCTTTTCTTAAAAATCGACATTACAATACACGTATGTAGATAATGTGCAAATATAATTATTTTCGGTTAAATGATGGATTTAGGCACCCATATTTTACCACCCCAATGACTAGTCCTAAATAACCGTTACAGTTTTTTACTTAGTTTTATTAGGACAAAGTTAGAACTTTTTAGAAGATCATTGCAGCCCTAGGGCTGCAATGATCTTCTTTTTTGTAAGTTTTCACCTTTACCTCTCTTTGATC
>JAZQQY010000045.1:0-2020 GCA_045629285.1 Paludibacteraceae bacterium
GCTTAAAGCAACTTTAGGATGCGATCTTGAGATTGTACTCAGACCTGATGAATGCCCTTCTAAATTCCAAGTCCTGCCCAAAAGATGGATTGTGGAACGCTCGTTTGCATGGCTTGAAAATTTTAGAAGACTAACTATTGATTACGAATTTTACTCTGAGTCTTCTGTCGCAATGATTCAATTAGCTTTCTGCTTTTTGATCCTTAACAAAATTTTCCACTAAAATTTACACAGCTTCTTAGTATTAAAAGATTTTTTATTTATTGACGATCACCTTTACTCCACCAACGACATAGGCTCCGTTTGCCAATCCATTCAATGCCTCAGATCTCTTGATGTTAGATTTGACTAATGCTCCTGTGATTGTGTAGACGTTGATGATCTCGTCTGGATCGTTTGCTGAAATTGATATGACAGCGTTGCTTCCAGTAATTGTCACTTTCTGCTCTGCTGTTGCTATACAATAACCATCTGTTACTGTGATTTCAATTGTGTGAACGTCGCCAATCTCACCAACAAAATTGCCTGATTCGTAAATGAATTTTGTCTCGTCTGCAGAAATAACTCCTTTTTGTGTAGGCTTTTCTGAAATCATCTCTGTTGATGTCCACTCCAAACTTGGTTTTGATACATCCTTGTTGTAATCATATTTGATAGCAATTTCATTTTCCACATTCTTTCCAGAACATACAAATGTTTCTCGCTCCATGTTGATGGATAGACTGCGGATATCAAGCTGCAATGGCAATGGATCTGATTTACATCCCTTAGATGATGTTGCGATCACCTCATATTTGCCTGACTCTGTCAAATTTGTCGCATTCTGTGTCACATTAAATCCGTTGTGCATATAATAGACATCAACCATAATGACGTTTGTTACTGCCCAGTATTTGTTGCTCGTTAAGTCGATATTGTAACATGCTGGCTCGTAGATATTCGCAACTAACTTTGGAGTAGCATTGATTGTAATTTTCAATTTTGATGCCGGAGATGTTATGATTCCATCTGACTGAACTACATATAGAGATTTTGTCCATTCTGTTGCTTGATTGTCTTTCATGTCAACATTTGCGAACACCTCTGCCAACGATGGAGCTGTTGTTGAACCATGACTAAGTATTTTTGGATCTAACTCGGCAGCAACTGCATCTTTGGGGTCTTCAAACCAGTATAGCTTGTAGTCTGCCAAATTCAAATCATTATAACGATACAAAGATGCGTTGTCAATAGGCTCTAAGTCTGCGATAGGTGATCCTGCAGCCGACTTGAATACATCCTCACAAATTTCGATATTTCTTACGTATGGTGCTGGAGAAGAACTGATTGTGATATCGACTTTTGAAGCTTCGCTCTCACATGTCAAGCCGGTGGTTGTCTGGACCTGCCACTTCACCCAACGCTCCTGATGCTCAACTTCTCCAAATGGAACCATTTCATCATAGAATGGTTTCGACGATGATGTAGAGCCTTTCTCAAACTGGCCGTACTCTTTCTTTGCCCACAACAATGTCTGGCCTGGCACATCTGTGATCGCATCTGGATCTTTTACCAAGATGTCTACAAACTCCTTTGTCGCTGTCCCTTCACTCTTGACATAGCTGACTCCGTGGTCAACATTTGGTTTTGCCACAGCCACAACCTCTACACTGAAGTCTACACTCTGACTCTTACAAAGATATCTAAACTCCGGAGTTGTGTATGTGGCGTATACCGAGTAGTCATACTTAGCCGATGACGACACTTTTGTGTCTGGCTTGAATGTTGGCTGCTCGTATTCTCCTGAGACAAACACGATATCGTCTGCGTAAAGGAAACTTGCATGATTCTCCTGGATTTCTGCCTTCAACTCTTCCATCTTATACGTAATTTTGGATAAAAGGGATTTTCCTAAAACGAATATTAAACTTAATCTCATTAGTATATACTTGATAATAAGTCTTTAAATAATTTTAAATTTTGGATAATATTTGGATCTATCGTTTATATTATATATAGAGACACTAAAGTCTCGTATAAA
>JAZQQY010000046.1:0-22569 GCA_045629285.1 Paludibacteraceae bacterium
CATTTACATCCGGGAACAATGTCTCACATGGAACGACTGGAGCCAAATTACCTTTAACAAATACATGTGTTGTACATCTGCTTGCCTTTGAATTTTCACCCTCAAACACCCAATAGATATAAGTATCTCCTGTCTTGTAAGAATCAAACAACTCCAAGCCATCACTGCGAGTAGCGCTACCATAAATATCTTTACGAGAATATGGATCCATACCAATTGGCTCAAAAATCTTCAAATTCTCGGCCTCTGCATGGCATGTTCCTTCATTTGCAAAACCTTCAAAATATAATACTGGATCACAATCAACGATTACAGAATCCATAGCAAACTCACTGTCGACATAGACAATTTGCCTACAAACAATCATCTCTCCATGATAGATATACTCTCTTACAAGAGTATCTGTCCCTAGATAGAAGTTTGCAGTCAACGGCAATCCTGACGTACGGTATACGTTGATAACAGGAACCAATGTATCAGCACATGGATCAACAAACGATGGTTCCATAGGGTTAATTTCCAATTCATCAAAATGAATTTCAGAGACACCAACCGGCAATGCAAAATACAAATCTGTTGGACACTCAATTGGATTCTGGTTGCAATCATGAGTTTTTTCAATCACAAACTCATATATTTTATCGTTTTTAGTACCATCTTCCCAAATGAGCATTTCATCTGCCAAAGAAACAACTACCTTGTAGATTCCAGGCTCAGTCTTTACATTTCCTGACACTTTATATTCTTTGCTGTTCGGAATATAATATGTCAACGGAGATCCAGTATACACGAACTTCGTATGATCTTCATCTGGAATAGCGACAACTTGCTGTGGAGCAACATATTCTTCAACTTCAAATGTCTGAGGACAGATTTTAGTATTCATGTCAGCATCGGCAAAGATCCAATACAAAGTGTAGACATTTCCAGCCTTCAACTCATAGTTTTCATTAACCATTGACGACAAATCCTTGGCTGAGCAAAGTTTTCCTGGATACGACATAGGGTTTCCTAATGCATCAGTAGCACAATAGTCGTACGCAAAATAAGGTTCGATTCCTATTTCACCCAATGTCATGTTACTCTTATCAAGATGCAAAACTCTGGTTGGTATTTCGTCACAATCAAATTGAGGAGCAGACTTACCTACGACATGAATTGTGATTTCTTTAGATTCAGCCACATTTTTTGAAGCATCCTCAAACGTATATTTAAGCACAGTGTATCCCTTCTGGTAATCTGCATTCATATCCGCATCACCATTCGAAGTCACGATAGATTCACCATTTATTCTATCTGCATAAGCTGATTCAGTCGGATAATAAGTACGCTTAATGGACGAAACAGGAAGCGGAGCTTTGTATGTTCCGTTTGCCAAATCATCACACTCATCGTATGCCATAGGAGGATTAAGCATCTTGTTGAATTCGCCTGCGCTTAATGAACAAGAAGTGCTATTCTCAGATACGACAAACTCATAGAAATTATTATCATTCGGATTCTCCTCGACAATTGGAGCTGTTATATCATTAATATAAAGTTCCTGAACGCACTCAGATTCATTTCCTGCCTTGTCCACAAAAATCCAATGGATGAAATGAGGCATAGATGAAACAGCCAATTTAACCGTAAATGGAGATGCCATAACCTGATCCGGCATATATGTCACATATTCACCACCATACCAAGCTTCAATTTTAACTCTACTTGCATATATCACGCCATCACAATCGTTTTCAATCATAGGCATCTGCAATTGAGGATCGAAGCTTATATCATTCCATGCCAATTCACATACCGACTTCTTAGGCTTTAAATAAGCAGGTTCCGGACATACAGTCGGAACCGGAGCCACATTATCCTTAACTGTAAACTTCTGGCGACAAACAGTTTCATTTCCACTAGCATCTATAAATACCCAACCGATGATATATGTCTGGTTCAAAGCAAACGTAGCAGGCAATGGCTGACGATCTGTATCAAGAGAACCGGTAATCAACCAAGGAGCGGCATTATAATTACCATTGAGATAATACGATATATCGTAATTAGCAAACGACATCACGGCAGTAGTTAGAGCAACTTCACATTCATCTGCTCGCGTTGTCAAATACTCAAGATGAGTCGATGTAATCAAATCACAGTCTACTACAGGAGGTGTTACGTTTCCATACTCATACACGACTTCACACACTGCCGACTTTCCACATCCGTCCGTGAAAGTATAGCGGACAGGATTAGAGCCGTATGACAATTCAATCTTGGCCTTACCTGCCTTAATCTGGCTATATCTATAGTCGACTATAATAGAAGATCCGTCAGAATCCTCGTATTGAATCTTAACCTTAGGATCGGAATCACACACGTCGCCATCCATCCAAGGAACACGATTCTCATTTAGCGTAATGATAGTGTCTTTTGAATTAGGACCTGCAGCAAACATTCTGCTCTGAGTGGAGATGTGATCACATGTCAACTTAAAATCAGGACTCTTCACCTGAGCCACGATTTCACCGATACTACCTTTACAGTAAGAATCATCCTCATTAACAGAGAACGTTTTTATACTTCCGTTTTCTCTAATCCATAAAATCTTAGCATCAGCACCTATTGCAAAACTGTTGACATTGCATAGACCTGTTATCTTCTGTGAAATCTCAATAGGATCTGAAACGTCTTCACGACTTGCCTGAACTATTACATAGTCATCAGGATTGTTCGAATCCAATATTTTTCCATTCTTTGTCTTCACCGTCTGTCCTTCGTATGGATAATACTTAACCCCAAACTCAGGATATTTTTCATATAATGGCAAACCTTGCAAATCTGCCATCATGTTATACTCATCAGCATTATGAAGATAATGAGACTGTTCCTGTATTCTTACAGCCACAGTACTAGCGACATCCGATGCACAAATCTGATAACCGCTTTCATTCTGAGTCATACCAGAAACAAGAGAGGCAGTTCCATTTGGTGCTCTGAATGCACGAATGTAGGTTGCAACCGGATTTCCATCATTCAATGGTTTTACTACAGCGACAGCATGACTACGATCATTTGGATAATTAGGGTCGTACTCATAATATACAGCCGACTGGTAATATCCGAGTCTGTAAATACCCTCTTCAAGCTGTTTTGAATCAAAGTTTACGCTTACATAATGATTATTTGCACTTTTTGAGGCAACAAGCAATCCATTCAACTTAGCGTTCATTGCTTCATCGTTCTCTTTGCCGACATACTGCAAGAACCATTTGATATTGATGTATTCGTCAACTTCATTACCACTTTCATCGACAGCCAAGAATTCAGGAGTATCGCTCATACAAACCAAATCCGGACCGTTGACACCACTACCTAAGACAGTAATGGCATTTCTATAACAGTTCAAATCCGGACGAAGCCATACCTCGAACGACTCCTGACGGTCAGCAACAGATTTGTCGACAGCACGGAAAGCCAAAGAGTATGCACCTTCATAAACCTCTCGTGAAGGGATTACCTGAACAGTTCTTTCTGCAGTCGACGTGAATGTGAACCAAGCCGCATTCTTGTCGTCACCATAACCCTTGATGATTACTGTATCTCCATGCGCTACAGTCTTGGTTTGCTCCTGACCTGTATATCCTACAGTCTTCCAAACTTGATTTGTTTTTCCGATCAAACTGTTGTATACCTCAGGATATGTACTCTTTGCATAGTCGTCCATGATGAACGCAACCATCTGCTGCCAATCTAGCACCACTCCGTTCTCATAGTTATGAGCAGTAAATGTAATTGTCTGATTTGGACAATACTTATCCATATCAGCACAAATATGAGCTGTCTTTACATTGATGTAGTCAATGGCAATGAAGTCGTACTTTGAAATATTCTGCGACTCTACACGTATATTAAAGTAGTTTTTTGTACCTACTCCTCCAGTTCCACCATAAAAGGCAGAATTCAACTCAAGTTCTCCTTCATACCATCCATACCACTGTCCGTTCTGGCCATTGACTGTTGATCCGTTATCAGAAGCCTGGTTGATGATTACGTATGATGGGTTACCTGTACCAACTTTTTCCCCACCTACAGGAGTCAAATCATAATACTCATCTCCATAATACTTATATGTGGCATTTGTGCTACTACCTAATCCGTTTCCAATACCAAGACGCAACTGAGGAGAATGAGTCTTATCCTTAGTCGTCTGAGTGTTATGAATCAAATCACTCCTCATATTCGGACCATATTGTACCGCATCCAATCCATAAGGGTTACCACAAGTATTCTGATAGTAGGTAGTGTTGAAATCAGGATAATTGTTATCCTTGATGTTCTTCTTCAACACCGTAGGCACCTGTCCATCGTATTGGATGTACTTGGAAACCTCCTTATCTGCATTTGCAATACCAATATTACCTACATAGAAACGGACCTGCACTTTTGCCGCACGTCCTTTGTATGTCTGGTATGGCAAATAAATTGAGGCGATATTCATACCACCGTCAGATATATTATGGAACACAAGGTAAGAGTTTCCATTATCTCGTGGAGCTACCGCATATGGTCTGGAACCATACATACCCCACAAACTATCAGTGATAAAATATGAATCCTTGATATCACTGAACGTACCATTCGGAACATCAGTAGCATTGTACTTGACGTTTACACCATAATTACCTTCAAAAGGATACGGATTGGTTCCAGACACCATTCCGTAGTCTGGCATCAAACGTACGCCTGACAACGCAGTCGTGAATGAATAATGCATTTCTCGAGGATCCTTGTAAGGTAACCCTTTCTCGTCTAGATTTTCATCATAATCAAAGTCAGTACCGATCATACTCGTGATACTTCCATTCGACGACTGAACACATTTTTGTGCATTCAATAAGTTTCCTCCCGTACCCATAGTAAGCACGGTAACCAACAACATCAATCTTTTGAAGCTATCACCAAATAACAATGATCTGCCCATATCATAAATCCTTTAAATTACACAACAAAAATATAAGGGCTTATGCAGATTTAGGGTCAAAACAAAAATATACTAGTCATAAAACTAGATACATGACGACCAAACATAGCTATACTAAGCTATAAACCAACAAATTAACGTTCAAATCCTCTCGTGCTCTAATACACTAAGTCCTGATATTTTAACAAATTTAAGAAAAACTATTGTATTTCAGCAAAAAACAAATGTTAAAAACTTATAATTTGATGATAACCTACAACATAAAAAAGGCAGAATTTGTATGATGGTGCAATGATAATCTGTGTCGACGTTACCAATGATTCTCTACCACTTTCATCAAGGTAATCAAGGATTGCCTGCAGACTCTCCCCGGCAGTCAAAGTCGGGTTGGTGTCGTATGGTGTCCACTGCTCGACGTGGAGGTAATCAAAATCTTCCAACAAACCTCTAAATTTATCAATACATCAATAGTTTCAAAAATCTTCTCTATTGGACATATCAACGATTGTTGAAGAATGTAAAAATGAATTGTAAGATTAGCAATATTTAAAACAAAAAAGACGCGATTGCTCGCGTCTTCCTTAGAAAAATATTCGTTTTAGTGTTCCAACCAGTTCTTGATCATCTGCTTACCATCTGGTGTAAGCACCGACTCTGGATGGAACTGTATACCTCTGATATCAAATGTCTTGTGACGCAATGCCATCACCTGACCCTCGCCCGACACTGCAGTAATCTCCAAATCAGCAGGGAATCCCTTCGCGTCAACTACCCATGAATGATATCTGCCGACAGGAATGTGTTTGTCCAAACCAGCGAATACATAATCGTCGACAGTGATATCAATGTCTGTCTGTACTCCGTGGAATACATCTGAAAGGTTTGTCAACGTACCACCGAAGCTCTCTCCGATTGCCTGATGACCTAGGCAAACACCCAAGATAGGCTTCTTATCCTTGTACTCAGCAATCACGTCCATAAGCAGACCTGCCTCTGTCGGGATACCAGGTCCTGGACTTAGTATAATTTTATCAAACTGCTGCAAATCAGGCAATTTGAATTGGTCGTTTCTATACACAGTAACATCAGCACCAAGCGCTTTGACTAAGTGAGAGAGGTTGTATGTGAATGAATCGTAGTTGTCTATAATAACTATTTTCATGATTTCCAATTTTAAAGTTTTTCAGCAAGTGTGATGGCACGACGTAGTGCTCCTAGCTTGTTGTTAACCTCCTGCAACTCGTACTCCTCGTTACTCTTGGCAACAATACCACCACCTGCCTGGAACCATAGTTCACCTCCACGGCTCACGAATGTACGGATTGTGATTGCCTGGTTCAACGACTTGTTCAAACCGATGAATCCGATACATCCACCGTAAGCTCCACGGTTGTGCGGCTCATACTCTGAAATCAACTGCATTGCTCTTACCTTTGGCGCACCAGAAAGTGTACCAGCTGGGAACGTGTCAATGAACGCCTTGATTGGATCAGCGCCCCTGTCAAGTGTACCACGTACACGGCTCACCAAGTGGATGACGTGGCTGTAGTACTGCATCTCCTTGTACTTCTCAACATACACATCGTGGCAATTGCGAGACAAGTCGTTGCGGGCAAGGTCGACAAGCATCACATGCTCAGCGTTCTCCTTTGGATCATCGTGAAGATACTGTGCATTCTTAGCATCCTGTGCAGCATCTCCAGTACGCTTTGTTGTTCCTGCGATCGGATCGATGTATGCCTGATCACCGTCGATACGGCAGTGAGTCTCTGGGCTTGAACCGAAGATTCTGAAACCACCGAAGTCAAAATAGAATAGGTATGGCGACGGGTTGATGCTTCTCAACGCACGATACAACTTGAAGTCGTCTCCCTCATATTTCTGGATGAAACGTCTCGACAACACAATCTGGAAGACATCTCCACGCAAACAGTGAGCGATACCCTTACGAATGTTTGCCTTGTGCTCCTCATCTGTCAACGGACTTGTTGTGTCGCCAATAGCATGGAATTCATAATCGTTGATTTTGCCACCACGGATTGCAGTCTGGACTCTCTCAATATTGCTCTTTTCTCCATCTTGAAGCATCTCTACAATCATCATCTCATTGTTGAAATCATTGAAAACGATGATGTAACGATACAAGATGTATAACATATCTGGAGCATCAGCCGAAGGATTAATCTCATCCTTAACGTTGATATCCTCAAAATAGCGGACCGCGTTGAAAGATGTGTAACCATATAGTCCACAATAGTTTGCAAACTCACCGTCGACAGAAATCTCCTTCAAGAAATCATTGATAGCATGATCAGAACGATATGAATGATTGACCTCGTGCTCGCGTCTTGTGCCGTCAGGGAATTTCATATAAGATTTCCCGTGGCTGATAGAGACACTAGCAATCGGCTCCAATCCGATGAAAGAACGGTTGTTCTCACCACCGTGATAGTCGGAGCTCTCCATCAAGGCGCTCTGAGAATAAAGGTCGCGGACACGAAGATATGTCTCGACGGGAGTATGCATGTCTCCCAATACAGTCACGACATTAGTCTTGAATTTATACATAGTCTTAACCTTTAATTTTCTTGATTAGTGAACTAACTGCATCCTCAATTGTAGGGTTTGCATCAAGTTCCTTGATAAACTGGCTACCTACGATAGCACCTCTTGAATTGTCGGCAGCAGCACGGAAAGTCTCCTTGTTTGAAACACCGAAACCAACCAAAGTAGGATTCTTCAAATTCATAGCCTTGATACGCTTGAAATACTCCTGCTTGCTCTGCTCGAAGCTGCTCTGAGCACCAGTAGTACCGGCAGAAGACACCATGTATACGAAGCCCGAACTAGCCTCATCGATCTGACGGATTCTCTCCTCACTTGTCTCTGGAGTGATCAAGTGGATGAAGTCAAGACCATATTTCTCGACGATTGGGCGATACTCAGCATTATACTCGTCGACAGGAAGGTCAGGAAGGATGATACCGTCAATACCGATCTCTACAGCCTTCTTACATAGGTTTTCAAAACCGTACTGCAAAGCGCAGTTGATATAACCCATGAAAATCAATGGTATATCTGTCACCTTACGAATATCCTTAATCTGCTCGAAAAGAAGCTTCTGAGAAATACCATTCTTCAACGCGATAGAGTTACTGCGCTGAATAACAGGACCGTCAGCCAACGGATCCGAGAATGGGATACCAATCTCAATCATGTCCACACCAGCATCAGACAAAGCCTTGATGATTCGTGGAGCCGAATCTACTGTCGGATAACCCGATGAAAAGTAAACCGAAAAAATATCTTTATCCTTTTCCTGGAAAAGGCGTGAAATTCTTGTCATACTAATTAAAATTAATCGTTCTTAATATGCTTCAAATAAGTTTGCATATCCTTATCTCCACGACCAGAGACAGTCAATACAACGACATCATCCTTCTTGAACTTATCCTTCATTCTTGGAAGAAGAGCAAGAGCATGAGCACTTTCTAGAGCCGGAATGATACCCTCAAGCTTAGTCAACTCGAATGCTGCATCAAGAGCCTCCTGGTCTGTGATAGGAAGGACCTTGCTTCTACCCTCCTTGAACATCTGGCAATGCAATGGTCCGACACCTGGGTAGTCAAGACCGGCAGAGATTGAATATGGTTCGATGATCTGACCATCCTCAGTCTGCATCACATACATCTTAGATCCGTGAAGGATACCGACAGTACCGATATTTAGAGAAGCGGCAGTTTCACCAGTCTCGACACCAAGACCACCAGCCTCAGCAAGCACGATGTTAACTCTCTCGTCGCCCTTATAGTGATAGATAGTACCAGCTGCGTTAGAGCCACCGCCGATACAAGCCATCAAGTAGTCTGGATAATCTCTACCCTCCTTCTCCTTGATCTGCCATTTGATTTCCTCGCTGATCACACTCTGCATTCTTGCAACCATCTCAGGATATGGGTGAGGACCCATTGTACTACCGATGATATAGAAAGTATTGTGTGGATTTGTACACCAATCGCGGATAGCTTCGTTGCAGGCATCCTTCAAAGTTTTGTTTCCGCTCTGCACTGGAACGACTGTTGCACCCAACATCTTCATTCTCTCTACATTGGGTTTCTGACGCTCAACGTCAGTAGCTCCCATGTAGACAACGCAAGGAAGATTCATCAAAGCACATGCAGTAGCAGTAGCCACACCGTGCTGACCGGCACCAGTCTCGCAGATGATACGAGTCTTGCCCATCTTCTTTGCTAGAAGGATCTGACCAAGTGAGTTGTTGATCTTGTGAGCTCCAGTGTGGTTCAAATCCTCACGCTTAAGATAGATCTTGCAACCATACTTCTCGCTCAAACGGCTTGCATAGTAAAGTGGAGATGGACGGCCAACATAATCCTTTAGAAGAGAGTGAAACTCCTCCTTGAAATCCTTGCTGTTCATAATCTCCTCATACTGAGCCTGAAGGTCGTAAACCACCTTGTGAAGAATCTCTGGAATATAGCTTCCACCGAATTCTCCGTAGTAACCCTCTTTGCTTACTTCGTAATTCTTCATATATGTAAATCTTTTTATTTTTTCTATCTGTTGAGACGCTATTAGTCACGTCCGGATCATGAAAAAAGGCCGTCTCACAGAAGTGAAACAGCCTTTATGCTATATCTCAGTTGCCTAAAGTAAACACAAAAAAACATCATCAGATTCGCGCCTTTATGAATCCGATAATGAACCGCAAATAAATTATTTACGTAAGCTTTTTGAATAGGCGACTGCTTCACTTCTTGTAATCTCTGAAGAAAGCCACCATCGCCAATATTTGTTTACTCTTTGGTAACTCATAATTATCAAATGTTTTATTGGATACAAAAATAGATAAGTTTGGGAAAATTAGCAAAAGATTTGAAGATTTTTTTCACTCTCCAAGCATTTTCCCCACATACTCTTTATCCACTCCCATAAGCTTGGAAATTTCCGTTATGCTTTTTCCAGTGTCCTTTAGATTTTTAGCAATAACGACAAGCTGCTTCATGTGTTCTGCAATCTGCTCGTCCTGTTTGGCTATCTGTGCCTCTTGTTCCATCAACTGCTCGTCCTGTTTGGCTATCTGCGCCTCTTGTTCCATCAACTGCTCCATCTGCTTTGCAATCGCCAAATCCTTGTTCTTTAATTCACCGAGGATTTCGTCTTCAAGCATCATTCGTCGACGGATATCGTAATCACATGCTGCACCCTTCAATGTCCGTATCACTTCAAGCATTTCTTCGTCGCCGGAATACATCTCCTCATCAATAGCAAGGAAATGCTGGTCGTTTGTTCTTCTCGACTGATTAATGACCTGAAGAAGCTCCTCTGCCCTATTCTTGACATTTCCATTAGGAAGAAGCGGCACTTGCACTATAATGCTGTCATGCGTCAGCGACTCGGCAAATGGATCTCTCATATCCAGCTTATTGCCATTATAATCTCGATATTCGCGACTGATGTAGCACACACATTCATCTATCACATCCAACTTATGTCCAAGGATGTAGACCGACACCATTGGATCTGCAGCCTCCTTCACAGTGCCATAGTCTACAGGATGAACCTTTGCAGGATCACAATAATGAGTGCCCGTATACTGACGGAATCTCAACACTTCACTCGGCAAATAGACCTTTTGAAGCTCTATCGTCACCATACTTTCTTTTACTTCCGTCTTTCCATCGGGAAGGACAATCTCTTCACTTACCGTCGCTCCGAAATCAATACGGCAGAATGTTACCGTGTCGGAAACAGGAATGTTGTACTCGTTACGGAGCTGAACCACTTTGACCACCCTCTTCTTCAATAAGGCGGACAACAAAATCTTAGCCACTTTTTCATTGGCTATCATGTACTTGAATACTGAATCGTAAATTGGATTTGCAATTAATGTTGACATAATCCTATTCTCTTTAATTAATACTGTTTACTTTTTCTGCAAAGATACAAATTTATTTGAATTTCTCCACTTTCTCCAACCACTCGAATATAGTTCTATAAGCCTCATCCCTCACTTTTTTCTCTGAAAGGATAAGGTCGTGCATTCCATCCTTGATTTTGACACATGTCACGTTCTTGCCAATCTTTTTTCCATATTTCTGGATCTCATTCGCATCAAGAACGATGTCGGCATGCATATACTCTTCTCTCCAATCATCGGATTCTTTGACTGATTTGTCGCTGCTCATTAGCAATACCGGACATTTGACTTCCGTATGTCGGCGTGCTTTTATCTGTCCACGGTTGATAGCGTGAATCCAACCTGCACGTTTAGTGTGTTCGTATGGTTTCTTCCACTCTCCATTGTAATCCCACTCTCCACGGAAATTTGTCATCAGACATTGCGCATATCCTGTAGGAACATTATTGGAACCTTGAATTTTCAATCTTTTAGCAAAAATGCCCAAGAAACTTACGCACGGGACAACTACATTCTCCATAATCGGACCGAAATTCCAGTCGAAGAATGGACTGTTGAGAATCAAGCCGTCGATATTTGGAGTGTTTTTCTTCTGACCAGTATAAAGAGTTGTGCTTAGACCTCCTGTGGAGTGGCCCATAAGATAGACTTTCTCATTTCCTTCCTGACGTGCAATCTTAATTGCAGCATCGATATCGGGAAAATACTCACTCATCTTTTTGCAGAAGAAATGCTCCTGATTAGAAAGAAGTGAACGGCCATATTTACGAAGATCGACAGCGTAGAAATTATAGCCATGGGCATTGGCACTGTCGCCAAGGGCTTTCTGGAAGAAATAGTCGTTATAGCCATGCACGTAGACAATCGCTTTTTTAACATTCGGCATTGTCGGCTTTTTCACAACTGTACACACCACCTTGCCATCATAATCGTCTGGTTGCTCGACAGTACAGCTCAGATAACCGTCGCCCAAAACATCTTCTTGAAACTGTGCATTCGCATTAATTGAAAAGAATACTGACATCAAGACTAAAAATTTGGCTATTTTTGAAATATGTAATTTCATTCTAAAGTTTTTCAATGATAATTTAATTGATGTCACAAAGATAGCATTTACGAGGAATTATGCACAAAAAAGGAGACGCAATTGTCTGCATCTCCTTATACTTAAATCAAAAAAAGACATTTTATGCTTGTTGATTTTTGGGGGCTTGATAATAAATAATTAGAAGTTAAACTCAGAAGATACCGAAGAAGTATACACTGTCTCCAATTTCTCCATAAAGAAGAACATGACAGCAGTAGCTTGTACTGGCACACCCTTTGCAAAACCTAGTGTACTCAAACCGTTGTTCTCCACTCTACCGTTTCTGTTCACATAGCCGATAGTGCGCTGGTTAGCATCCTGAACACGACCGTCTGGTTTAATGTAACCAACTGTCTTCATTGTTCTGTCCTGTACCTTACCGTCCTTGATAAAACCGATAGTGACAAGTTCGCCATTCAACACTTTACCATCCTCCTTAACATACGCAATTGTACAAAGACCAGCATCTTGCAAACGTCCATCTGCGTTATACTGTCCAATCTGTTTTTGTGTACAATCATCAATACGCTGTGCAAAAGCGGACTGAGCAAAACAGAAAATAAGGCTAACAATAAATATCAAATTCTTCATGTCTTTTTATTTTGACCGCGAAATTATGATGTTTTACAACACAAAAAAAATGGAGACACAACAAAATGTGCCTCCATTGTTAACAAAAGCTAAATTTATTAGCGTTTCGCGATTTTGAATGTCTCTCCGTTAATTTTCAAGAAATAAATTCCTGAAGGAAGGGCATTACCAAATGTCTGTCCGACTTCTGCATTGCCAGATGCGACAACCTGACCAAGTGCAGATACCAACTCATAGTTTCCGGCGATTGCAAATGTGAACTCTGAATTTGTCGGATTTGGATATACAGCGATTGAAGCATCCGCCTCAACAGTCTCAGCATCCGACAAATCACACTTATCGCTTACTACGTTAGTACACTCCCAAACGTGAGGCACTGCAGTTGCACTCTCTTCTCCGTAGATGATACCAAGTCCGATTGAACTCATATAGAAGCGTCCGAACACGTTCTGGTCCCCCTCAAGGAATTGTCCGTTACCTGGTCCTCCGAACTGATGCTTAGAGTCGCTTAGCAACTGCCATGTCTTACCCTCATCAAGAGAACGGAAGAATCCGTTGCCGTCGCCAGCAGAGCCATAGATATATAGAGCGAACTCTCCATCTTTCTGTCCCTTACCGCATCCGACAGCCTCACAGCTTACGATACCAGACAATTTCTTGAATGTGGCACCGTGATCAGTCGACATCATGATACCGTTGCCGGCACATGGTGCGTAGATCAAACCTTCATGACCCGGAACGACACAAAGTCGTGTGTAAGCGCTCTGCCATCCGAATGTGTTCTCAATATTCACATCTGAGAATGTCTTTCCTCCATCTTTACTTACCATTATCACACCGTGACCTGAAGCATATAGATAATCATCATTGACTGGATCAGTCACGATACGAACCGCCTTCTCAGTGCCCTTGATATTTGTCCAAGTCATACCCTCATCATCTGAGTAGTAGATTCCGTTACCCTTACCCTCACCTGTATTGTCAGGAATTGGAATCACAAAGAATCTGTAGTTTCCGTTAACTTTCGTGATAGCACACTTACCTTCATTAGATGCCATAGGTCCGCACTCACCACAGTAAGGATTCATATACTTGGCGTCTGTAGCAGAGACTTTCTTCCAACCGCTCTCGCCCTTAGTAGTGATGTAGAATCCTTCGTTAGCGACACGCATCATGACATCCGGATTCTGAGGATAGTAGCAGATACCACCTGTTGTACCTGGAGCTGGATCATGAATTGCAGGGAACTCATGGATATCATTGTGCATGAATCCTGTGTAGTCTCCGATTACAGAAAGTGTATTCTTTCCCGGGATTGAAGTGATGTCTAGAGGAACTGTCTCCTCAAGTCCGTTCACGTCAAAGTAGAATTTAGGATCCGGACACCAAATCTGGTCGCAAGTAAAGATACCGTTACCGGAAGTGAACGAAGCCTTATTCTCATCTTTCGGATCGATACATACAGAACCACACCAGTGGAGAGCATAACCCTTAACCCATGTCACTCCGCTATTGTAAAGAGTCATCTTATCCTGTAGAGAATTCCATGTCTTACCTCCGTCGACAGTCGTCCAAACAATATCTCCATTTGCACTCAATCCGCCATCCCATTTCTGAGGGATCCAAGTGTTGTTTGTCGACACGACCATTCTATCTGGATCAGACGGTGCAATATCAAATCCTCCAAGTGCAGGTGCATTGGCAGGAGTGATATCTGTCATCTTATCGTTAGCGATATCATACTTGTACATCTTACCCTTAGCGCCTCCGACACACTTATCAGCACAACAGATGATCAACTCGCCTCTCTTGTTCATCTTCATACGACAAGGAATGAATCCGTTGTCAGTGCCCTTGACTGCCGACCATGTCTTACCGCCATCTTCACTGACATAAATATTGTCAGCTCCAGTACGAGAGATACCTACGAAAATACGCTGCGACTTGCCACCCTTTTCTGAACTCTTGTCGACAACAATACAAGTAGTACCGTTCTCGTCGGCAGTAGTAGCAACCTTTGTATTCTCCCAAGCTGGCCAATTCACGACCTTGTCGTAAGCAGAAGAAGGGAACGTAGAAAGTTCATTCCAACTCTTTCCTCCATCAGTAGAAACGATCAAAGGAGTACCTGCTCGTCCCGCAGCATAAACGATATCGCTGTTATTTGGATCGACGGCAATACGCTCACCACAGTTACGACCCTGTCCGTTACCATGAACTCTGATCAGGTCTGTTACAGGAACAATTTCAAAATTCTTACCGCCATCCTTGCTTATCATCATGGCAGTCTTAGTGCCAGAGAAATATTGGCAACCGCCAAGCAAGTAGATGTTATTATGATTTGAAGGATCGATAGCGGCAGCCTCTATTGAATAAAGACCCTTATCATCCTCCGAGATAAAGTCTGTGATTGGATCCCATGAACAATTCTCACGGTTACGGATGTATGCACCACCCACATCGGTACGAGCAATCATAGTAGAACCCTCTGCAACAATGCCGGCAACGAAGCCACCACCTCCGATCTTAACACGACCGAAAGTATAGTTCACATCTGTCTTTGCCTCCTCTTTCTCGCAATCGTAAGGAGTTGGCTTTTCAGTAACGATCTTGATATTGTCGATATAGAACGGGCTTGATGTCCTACCGAAATAAACCATCTTGTTGTCAGACAACTCCTCAAACTTACGGGTATCGAACGCTACTCTATTCCAGACTCCACCTTTAATTGTCGCTACAATTTCATTGCTAGTATCATCAGTGTTCTGCATGTTGTCACGCAATGTGATGCTTCCATCTTTCTTCATGTAGATATCCGCAACGATGAACTCAGTACCACGTTTGTACTCCATCCATAGTCCTGTCATTCCCCAAGCAGCATCTGGCTCGACCAACTCACACTTAGAGGAATTATTACCACATTTAACTGGATTGTCAACAATTGTCTGTTTCATGTTCCAACCGGAACCTGTAGTATCGGTGCTTCCACCTTCAAAGTCCATTAAGACTTTATCTGCAGCATTAGCGTTCATAGAAAACGCCAATAGCCCTATAACCGGGAATAAATGTTTAATCTTCATTTTCTACATACTTAATTAATACCCTTTTGTCTACCGCAAATGCGTTAACCCTTGCAAAGTTAACATAAAATTCCAAACAAGCAAGACCTGACACAAAAAACAAAAGTCGACGATCTTCACGACCGTCGACTTTTATTATAGGCTTAAAGCCATGAAAAAATCTTAGTTACTCTTGAGTAGTAGTTTCCTCAGCTGCTGGTGCCTCTTCACCACCTGCCTCAGAAACTGTTTCTTCATCCTCTACACCCTTAACCGGCAATACATATCCAAGTTTAATACCGAAAGAGAAAAGATTAGACTTCTCAATCAAAGTAGAATTTAGTGGAGAGTCGTAGTTACCATACTGAGTCAAGAAAGGATTTTCTGCCTCAGCATTGATCTGTGTGAATCCATACTGACCGTATACACCGTAGTAAACACGCTGGCTACCGATCTTCTGCATGACACCTAGATCCAAATATGCAGAGAAACCAACTGTCTTAGTGTTCAATTCTCCCTTCTCCACATCCGAGCCGTTCAAAGTGTAGAATCCGTGGTGAGCAAGTCCGTCAACCACTCCGTTAACTTCCTTGAAATAGCCGGATGAAGTACGAGTTCCATCATCAGCCACCTTATAAGAAGCCTTAACCGGCAACTGGAATCTAACACCCAAACCAGCCATTGCAGTGAAGTCGTCAGAAAATTTATGTTTTCCGACTAGACCTACAGGAATATCTACAGTGTGAATCATCTGCTTCTCTTCCCAGTTCTTAAAATCAGCATTGTAAGTGAACGCCTTTGTAGTCAAGTCTTCTGAGAAATAAGACATTGCCTGATTCATAGTTGTGTTCAACTCGAACTTACTCTGAGACATTGTAACACCGACACCGACAGATGCTCCGATATGTTCGTTGAAGAACATGATATACTCAGCTGTCACACCACCGCCGATACTTGACGGATCAAACAACTTTGACGAAATATCATCAGAGGAGTATTGAATGGTGGAAACTCCACCATTCACACTAGCTCTGAAATATTGCTGTGAATAACCATTCATTGAGGCGGCTGCACATAAGCAAGCCAATGCCATTTTGAAATACGCCTTCATATTTTAAATCCTCCCTAAATTTACTTTACCAATACATGCTTGCTTACTGACTGTCCGCTGGCAATTCTTACAACTACGATATAATCACCGATATTTCCGATCGACAATGTGTTCAACTTCTCAATACCAACCTTATTGATTACGACAACTCCCTTCATGTCGTAAACAACTAGTGAAGAAGAAGCCAAAACGTTCATGTCTGTAACACCCTCGATAGTCACAGAGAACTCCTCGAATGTGTTAACCGGATTCTTGCTCAAAGTGACGTTAAATGCAGGCGTTGCAGCCTCGAACTCACGCTCAGCGATGAACAATGTGTCTCCAAAGATAGTTACAACCTGAACCTTGTAAACGCCTCTGACGCCCTCAAGATCACAGTAGAACTGATCCGTTGCACCCTCGATCTTAACACTGTTCTTATACCACTGGTAAGCTACAAACTCGTTGTCTGTATTGTCGACTGCAAGAACATCGTACAAGACTTTTCTGATCAAAACATTTGGATAAGAAACCTCGAACTCGATCTCCTTCTCAATCTTATTACCGTTGATATCAGTGATTGTCACAGTAGCCTCGTAGATACCTGGCTCAGCATCCTCAGGAACGATGATGTTGATACCATTGTCGCCCTCTTCACGTCTTACATCCACAAAGCCCTGCTCCTTAGCCAAGCTGTCGTACTTGATGTCGTAGATGTAGTCGCCCTCTCTGTCGTACAATGAAACTGTATCGCCAGCCTCGATTGTAGAACCAGGAACCTTAACATCGTCAGGATTGATTGTATCCAACTCAAGTGGGTGGATAATTGCAAATCTGAACAACAAGTCGTCTGTAGTACCATCAGTCCACTCGTAATTCTTCATATCGTTAAGGATTACGAATACATCGTATCTGCCGACGTTAGTCTTAACATTACCCTGGATTGTGTATAGAGAATCCTCAGGGATGTAGTATGTATGAGGCTCTCCGTTGAACTCGAATGTTGCAGAGTCAGCTGTTGGCATCTCAACCTGTGCCTTAGCGATTGTGAATGGTATGATGATATCATCAGTTGTACCATCCTCCCAAGCCATTGTCATTCTGTCAGCCAAAGATACTGTTGCAAGATATCTTCCGGCATTCATTCTGACATTACCGCTAACGATGCAATTAGAATCAGCGTTGATTACGAACTCCTGCATTTCACCGTTGTAAATCAATGGTGTTGTATCAGAAGTTGGGATTGCGATTCGATTCATCACGATCTCGCGCTCATTAACGATGAATGGATAGATCAAATCAAGTGAAGAACCGTCGCTCCAGCTATAGTTCTCAATATCGTTAAGTGAGATGACAACTGAATATCTACCGATCATTGACTGAACATTACCCTTAACCGAGTAGAACTCGCTTTCAGCAACTGAGTAGATCAATGTATCTCCCTCAGCGTATACGAACATTGTAGTGTCGATTGCCGGCATCTCAACCTTAGCCTTAGCAACTGTGAATGGGATAACAACATCTTCTGTTGTACCGTCGTTCCAAGCTGTGTTAGCCTTATCGATCAAAGCAATGTTTGCATCATACTTACCAGCGTTAACAGCTGTGTTACCAGTGATGTCGTACAACGCGTTAGCTGGAAGCTCAAAAGTTAGAGTATCACCGCTGTATACGAATGAAGTAGAATCAGAAGTTGGCTTGTCGACCTGAATCTTGGCAATTGTGTAAGGGATCAGGATATCCTCTGAAGAACCATCCTCCCAAACTGTGTTAGCCTTATCGATCAAAGCGACCTTAGTCTGATAGTTGCCAGCATTCATCTCCTTGTTGCCTGAAACTACATAATTAGGATTTGCAACAACCGGACAAGTCAATGTGTCACCGCTGTAAACGAATCTTGCAGAATCAGCAGAAGGGATTGCAATCTTAGCTCTAGCAATTGTAAATGGAATTACAAGATCAGCTGTTGTACCGTCCTCCCAAGAAGTGTGCTCCTTGTCTGTCAACGAAATTGTTGTCGTGTAGTTACCAGCCAAAACCTGTGAATTACCATAGATAGCGTAGTATGGCGACTCTGGAATCTCAAGAGAGTGAACCAAACCGTCGAAGATGAAGTTAGACTGGCTAACAACAGGTATTGCGACTGGAGTGATATTTGTCTCCTTCAACTTGATGATGAACTCGTACTGCAAATCGTTGCCAGTACCGTCGTTCCACATGTAGTTAGTGTAATCAACTAGAGATACAGTAACCAAATGTCTTCCGACCAAAGTCTGAACATCACCCTTGACTCTGTAGTATGGACTTTCAGGAATGTTGTAAACATGCTCCTTACCATTGTACTCAAACTCAGTATCATCTGGCTCAGGAATCTTAACAGCTGCCTTGTAGATCACAAATGGAATTGCAATATCATCTGTGCTACCGTCCTCCCAAACCATCTTATCCTTGTCTCTCAACGAAACTGTTGCGACATACTTACCGGCACCTGTCTTTGTGTTTCCTACTACAGTGTAGTACTCTGTCTCTGGAACATCAAGAGTATGTGCATTTGCATCGTATGTGAACTTAGTGTTCTCGACAACTGGGATTCTGACTGTTGTGATATCAACGTCCTGCTTAGAAATCAAGAAGCTGTATACGATATCACCGATCGTACCGTCAGACCACTCATAGTTCTTAATATCGTTCAATGAGATAACTACATCGTGATTACCAACGTTGATCTGATAGTTACCAGATACTGAGTAAGCTACGTTCTTCTCAACCTCGTACCACTGGTAGTCGCCAGTGTAGAAGAACTTACGATCATCAGTTGCAGGAATCTCAACCTGAGCCTTGAAGATCTGGAATGTCATTACGATATCGTCTGTAGAACCGTCGCTCCATACAGTCGACTTCTTATCGTTAAGTGTCAATGTTACTGAGTAACGACCAACCTCAACACCACTGTTGCCAGATACCTTGAAGTATTCGCTTCTTGGAAGCTCAAGATGCTTGTCAGTACCATCGTAGATGAAGTTCTTGACAAATACAGTAGGAATCTCGATTGCCTTAACATCGATTTCCTCAGCACGGATTGTGAAGTTGTAGATCAAGTTATCGATTGTTCCGTTGCTCCACTCATAGTTCTTAGTATCGTTCAAAGATACAAGCACCTCATACTTACCAGGCATTGTCTTAGTTGCACCTGAGATTGTGTAGCGATAGTCGCTCTCCAACTTGTAAGTCTGAGCCTCACCGTTGTAGAAGAACTTAGTCTCATCAGCAGCAGGAATCTCAACCTGAGCCTTATTGATAACGAAGCTGTAGTTCAAATCATCAACAGTACCGTCGTTCCACTCATAGTTCTTAGGATCAAGCAATGATACGCCGACACCATAACGACCTGCCTCCTTCTGGATGAATCCGTTTATGATGTATAGAGAATCAGTCGGCAACTTGTATGCCTGAGCATCACCTGTGTAGATGAACTTGTGAGAATCTGCTGCAGGAATGTTGATCTGAGCCTTATTGATGATGAAGTTGTATGTCAAATCATCAATTGAACCGTCCTCCCACTCATAGTTCTTATTGTCTAGCAATGTCAACTTAACAACATTACGTCCGACATCCTTTCTTACATTACCATCGATCTCGTAGTAATGAGAGAATGGCAATTCGTATGTCTGGGATTTTCCATTGTAGATGAATGTTGAATCGATTGCGCTAGGAATCTTAACCTGAGCCTTCACGATATTGAATGACATCACTACATCCTCAGTAGAACCGTCGCTCCATACATACTTTTCAGTATTAGTCAAAGACAATCTTACTGAATATCTACCAACCTCAACACCACGGTTTCCAGATACTGTGTAGTAATCGTTGCTCTGAATACCAATAGAGTGAACTCCTCCGTTGTAAACAAATGTCTTAACCAAATCAGTTGGGATATCGATCATACGTTTGTCGGTCTCAGTCTCTCTGATTACGAAGTTATAAGATAGAACGTCAGTTGTACCGTCGTTCCACTCATAATTGTTTGCATTTACAAGCTGAACTGTAACCTCATACTTACCAGGCAATGTCTGCTTGTTACCCTTAATAGTATAGTTAGGATTCTCCTCAATCTTATAAATCTTCTCCTTACCATCGTAGTAGTAAGTAGTCTGATCGGCTGAAGGAATCTTAACAGTAGCCTTTGAAATTGTGTAGTTATACTTCTTAACATCGATGCTACCGTCTGACCATACATAGTTCTTAGTATCGTTCAAAGCTACAGATACAACTGAAGTACCGGCATTGATACGAGTAACTCCACTTACAGTGTAAGCTGAATCAGACTTAATCTTGTAAACCTGCATCTTACCATTGTATACAAAATTTCTAGTATCTGGTTCAGGAACTTCAACCTGTGCTCTATTGATTACGAATGAGAAGTTCAAATCATCAGTCGAACCATCTGCCCACTCATTGTTCTTATCATCCTTCAAAGATACTACAACATTGTAGTTACCTGCATTCTTCTGAATATTATTTGAAATATAGAAGTCTCTGCTTCTCAACATTCCATCTGCATCATAATACCAAGTGTTTACGCAAGAAGGGATATAAGTGTGGTATTCTTCGTTGTAGAAGAACTCTTTTCTTATAGCACATGGCATCTCGATCTGACGCTTAGCGATTGTAAATACAATCTTAACATCCTCAGATGAACCGTCACTCCAGATAGTATTGATTGGATCATTCAATGACAATGTCACTGTGTAGCGACCTGCCTCCACTCCTTCGTTACCATAAACTGTATACAACTTATTGCTCTTGATATCAAGGTGCTTTTCGTAACCATCATATACGAAGTTCTTATGGAAATAAGTTGGGATATCAACCAATGTCAACTCTGACTCCTGAACTCTGATAACGAAGCTGTAGATCAAGTTTTCAGTTGTTCCGTTTGTCCACTCATAGTTCTTAACATCCTTCAATGAAACTAGAACCTCGTACTTGCCAGGCATTGTCTGCTTGTTGCCCTCGATTGTGTATAGAGTATCAGCAACTAGCTTGTATGTCTGCTCCTTGCCTGTGAAGCTGAACTTAGTATTGTCTGCCTCTGGAACCTCAACCTGCTGCTTGCGGATTACGAAGTTCATTGACAAATCGTCAACTGTTCCGTCAACCCACTCATAGTTCTTAGGATCGATCAAAGATACATTTACATCGTAACGACCTGCCTCCTTATGAATGTTGTTAGTTACAGTGTAAACTGTGTAAAAAGATGTAGCATCATCAAATGGAACATAAAGTTCAACTGGATAAGTCTGATTCTTTCCATTGTAGATGAAAGTAGAGTCACAAGTTGAAGGGAACTTAACCTGACGCTTGTTGATTACAAACGCATAGTTCAAATCATCAACCGAACCATCAATCCACTCATAGTTCTTAGGATCATTCAATGAAACAGTAACATTGTAACGACCAGAATTAGACTGGATGTTGTTGCTTACAGTATAGTATGCAGACTCTTCAATGTAGTACATCTGCTCCTTACCCCAAACATTATATACGTACTTATGATTATCAGCAGCCGGGATCATTACCTGAGCCTTAGCGATTGTGAAGCTCATCTTGATATCGTCAACCGATCCGTCTGACCAGATTGCCTTTGTTGGATCTGTCAACGCAAGTGTCACTGTGTAGCGGCCTGCATCAATTCCCTTGTTGCCAGAGATTGTGTAGAACTTGCTCTCTGCAATCTTCAAAGACTTAACTTTTCCGTCGTAGATGAAGTTCTTAGTTGCCACGCTTGGTATTGCTACCGGTGTCAACTCTGTCTCCTCAGCACGGATCACGAAG
>JAZQQY010000047.1:0-68993 GCA_045629285.1 Paludibacteraceae bacterium
GGTGTATCAAAACTAAGAAAGTTGCGATATACCCTCTTTTTAACTCTCTGAGACTTGAATGGATTTTTGAAAAGCGGAGAAATCAAAATTTGACTTAAATATTCGATTCTCACGAGTTTAAATTTTCATAAAAGTAAATAATCGGTCTAAAACGGGTCTATGTCCTTCGTTTTAGGCCGATTTTCTCATTCGTGATTAAACAGACCGTTTCCACGGTCATAAAACATCATTTTTTATATGTTACGGACTTACAATCTTCGAATGCTTCTAATCCGACTTCTACATTATCAGATGAATTATCAATTACGACATCAAGATTTGAGCATTTTGAAAAAGTCCAGGTTCCAATACTAGTTACACTTGATGGTATCTCAATTTGTGTCAAACTTGTACATTTTTCAAAAGCCTGCATTTCAATAGTAGTAAGCTTTGATGGGAGTTTAATACTGGTTAAATTTGAGCATCCAGAAAAAGCAGCATATCCAATACTTATAACATTTGACGGAATCTCAATTTGTGTCAAACTTGTACAATTAGCGAAAGCCAGGCCTTCAATAGCAGTAAGTGTTGATGGCAGTTTGATGTTAGTTAGATTTGCACATCCATTAAAATTAAAATTTTTAATGACTGTGATACTTGCTGGTATTTCTATGCTTCTCAACTTTGTGCAAGCTGAAAATCCAAATCCATCTATACTTGTTATACTTGACGGGATAGACACAGGTCCAATAATTGCTAATGGGATATAGATTATTTCTGTTTTGTTTTTATTATACAATATTCCGTCAACTGAAGAATAATATGGGTTTTCTGAAGCCACATCAACTCTTGTTAACACACTGCTTGCTATTGCATTTTTTTCAATATTTTTGACACTAGATGGAATTGTTATATTTGTCAATCCAGAACCAACAAACGCAGACTCGCCAATATTGGTCACACTAGACGGTATTTCTATACTGGTCAATCGTTCGCACATATAGAAAGCGAATTTGCCTATGCTAGTTACTGTATAGGTGTTACCATCAATACGAACTTTCTCTGGGATAGACATCTTGACAGAGCCAACGTTAAATCCTGCCACCTCAACTTCTGAATCCGATAAAATAAAATATACAAGATCAGAAGATGACGCTTCTAAAACATCAGAGTCTGGGTTGTGATCATTTGAATTTAATCCATTTTCTTCATTTTTGTCTAAAAGTGTAGATCTCCTTTGCTCATCATCTTCCTCCTTGTTACATCCTACGAATAACAAAAGAGAAAGACAAGCATAAAACATAGAATAAATAAATCTTTTCATTTTAATATAATTATACACAAATAAAACAATTATAGACAACTCACATTATTACCAAAAGAAACTATATATGTTTTGTTTCTTAAAATACTCTTTGCTGACATCTCTAGCGGCATCAATTAATTGAGATTGCAGTCTTTCGTCAGACTTGATTCTATCTCTGTCCGCAGCAATTCTTTGCGATTGAAGTCTTTCGTCAGATTGCACTTTCTCTCTTTCCGCAGTGATTCTTTGCAACTCAATTCTTTCGTTGGATTCCATTAATGCCTTTTCTCTAACGATATCCTCTTGATGCTGTTTATCCATTTCTTGTTTGATCTCTGAAAGAAGTTTTTTAGCGTCAGAAGCACAACTATATTGGTCATCTACTAAAGCAAGAGTTTCTGCTGCTTTTTCAAAGTCTCTTAAAGAAAAAGATTGGCGAGCCGACTGTATAAGTTGAGAGCAATACAACGTCTTGTTTTGATCAAAAATTGATTTGATGACTTCAGACACTTGTGTATATCCATCTAAATTCTCAGGATATGTTGCCAATAAAGCCAATGCTTCATCAAATTGATTTTGAGACGCTAAGGTTTGTGCCTTACTGATTATTGTAGATGTATACTTTTGATAATAATCAGCAATAACAGTTTTTAATGAGGAAATAAACGCTACACAATCGCTACTTTTAAAATTAAATTTCTTAATTGCTGATTTCTTAGCCTCTGATATACTATATCCTTCTCCACTGCTTGTAAAGTTAAATGTTTTAAGAACAGAATTAGTGACTACATTACACACCATAAGAGTCACATCTAATTGCTGAACATTTATATTACGCATACCCCCTTCTACCGTTTTTTCATCACTTACAACAATTTCAGGAATAATAGCAATAGCGCTGCACTCTATTGTGGTCATCCCTTGAGTAGTCACCACATCAAGTATCTTATTTTTTAGTAACGTTTTTGCATTATTGTCTAACGGACAATTCTGAGGCATTGCAACTGACAAATAAACATCTTCTGAATAACAGACCATACAGATAGAGAAAAGTGCAGATAGCACCAATAAAATTTTCTTTTTCATACACAGGAGATTTATTTAAATGTAATGATTAACGTATTGTTTTTTGTTGTATGCGACACCTGTATACCTAATGTTCTTAGATATTGTCTAATCTCTCTATCAAATTGATTGATATTATAATTGCGACCATTAGCATCCAAAAGAGGGATTCGAACATCATCAAATATCATTTCCAACTCTGTAGTTCCCTGAATGTGATAATTATTTTTAAAGCTATGATCAGCCATCCAATCAGACAACAAATCAGCTAATTCCTCTCCATTATACTCATTGTTAAGAGTTACTGAAGAATTTTCTCCGACCTTGAAATCAACAATTATGGAACGTCCATTAGTAACAATGTCGCTGAATTTATACTGTAAAGTAACAAGAAAATCATCTGCAACTTTCTCTACCGCAGCTCCTGCCAATCTTCCAACATCATTTGTTCTGAACAAACCACTAAAAGCATCTTTGTTTGCAAATGAGTTACCTGTAGAAACATCACATGCTTTCATTAGAACCTTAACACTGCTACCGGCTTCTGAATCATCATATATATATTCTGTTTCAACATAAATATCTGCTCCAGAGCCTTGTATTACCATTGCTTTTAGATCCTGTTGTGCTGTCTGCGATAAAGCATTGTTTGCTGTTTGCGATTTTAACTTAGATTCAAAATCGACAGTAGTAAAACCTCTATTATCAAATGCCTCTCTAATTTTGGATAAAACAATTCTGATATTGGGATCAGACTCTATTGTTTGTCTTATATCTACTCCTTCTACAACATATGGAACAACCATAATCTTAGGCTGTACCACATTATTATTTTGAGCTACCATACTACAGGTTGTACATAGTAATATAAAAAGTGCTAGTAATTTATTTTTCATAGAATGAATTATTAAAATCCGAATTTTCTAATTATACCATTATTCTCGAGATAAACACGTAATTGCAACGCTCTAACACGAATATCCTGGGTTAAACATTTTCGTTTTGCAGAATCTTTACCAAATTCCGATGTGGTTTCCGCAGATTCAATAAAATTCATGTACGTTTCTGCATAAAAATTTTCAAAGAATTCCTTATTTCTCTGTTCTACACTTAGTCTATCTTCAGTTATTAGAGGAGAGTTAAAGGGGGTACGTTCTGCTCCAACAAAGAGAATTGTTTTAATTGCATTAACTTCTGCATCCTTCATGGCTTTTTTAACATTTTTTCCATATCCGATAGAACGTAAGACAACTACATTCTTAGTTCCTCCAAGTGGAGAACAATGATATTGTCCATATGCAAAAACTGCAATAAGTGAAATACACAGTATCAAAATAGTTTTTTTCATAGCTATTTCTTAATGACTAAAGAGCAACGTATTGTTGCATTTGCATTAAACTTCTCAAAAACAGCTTTTCCTGTGTTCTTATTCAATTTGCACTCAGAGAAAGCATCTCCTGTCAACTTTGTTACTGTAGCAATTCCAAGATCTGTTGGAATTTCTTCACCATCTAGCAATTCCAAGCTGTTAATCACGAATTTATCTCCGACTTTAACACCATGTTTAGACCCAGCTTTAATCATAATGGCTTCTGCTATACCATTCTTTTCTAAAGTTATCTTAATCATTTTTGCATACAGTGGGAAAGTGACACGGAAATATTCAGCCATATCATCTTGAAGTGAATTCATTGCCATTTGCACTGCAGCCTGTGCTGATATACACTCTTTGCTCGCCTTTCCTTCAAAACTTGTAGCTTGAGTCGTTTCTCCTGTTTCAACATTGTCCACTTTAAGTTCAAATGCAACACTTGCCTTATAACCTCTAACTGAACCATCTGCATTTTTCATTCTATATACAGGTATCTTCGTGATTGTTCCTTGTACAATTTTCTTTGCAGCAAGATTATTTCCCTGTTCTGCAAGATCAGTTCGTCCTATAAATTCCTCTCTTTTTTGATATTCCATTTCTGCGTTGACCCTATCCATATTAGTCCTGTCAACAACAATAAAACGGTTGCTATTTTTAAGAATTTCAACTACTTTCTCTGTCACAAGTCCAGCAAAAGGGGTTTCCATACTACATTTGAAAGACACAACTCCTACCACTTCTCTATCATCTTTCAATTTCTTTTGATTAATAAAGCTGACATCTTTTTGCAATTCGCGTTCTTGTTCAGCTACAGAATTTGTAGACTGTGCATTGCTTCCAACAAAACACATTGTCAATAGAAAGGCAAATAATTTTCTCATTATCTAATCTGAGTCCTAATGATTATCTGTTTGATTGTGTTTACTTTTTCATATGCAAAAAGAGTGAAACAAGTTAATTCACTCGTTCCACTCTTTTGTCTATATCAAAGATTATAGATTAGATCCGCTTTGAAGCGTTTTGATGATCTCACCTACTGCTTTAACCTGAGCTGCACTCTCTTCCAAAAGGATTGGAGTAGCTTCATTTCCAAATTCAACAACTGAAGTTGCTGCCTTTGCTGCTTTTGCCGCCTTTGCTGCTTTCATTGGATTTTTTTCAGAAGACGCACTCTGAGTAATATTCTTTACTTCTTCTCCTGCATCTTTAGCTTTATCTGTAGCCTCTTTAATCTTTGCTCCTTCTCCAGTAATTGAAGTATTTAGATTAACCCACTCATCCAAAGTTGGCTTTTTTACAGTCACATCTGTAACTCCATCAACAGTCTCTCCAATTTGGCGTTTGTAAAGGCTCTCCAATTGTTCACTATTAGAAATTGCTAAAGCAGCTGCTTCTCTAACAGAATTGCCATAACCATCAATGTTAGCATTGCCGGATGCTTGATAACCATCAACAAGTTTCTGAAGTTTTGCTGCTCTTTCTTGACTTTTTGTAAGGTCTTCCTTAATTGTCTGTGCACTAGCAAAACCAAATGTCATAAAGGCTAATGCTGCGAATAAAATTTTTTTCATACTTAAAAGTATTAGTGCCCGCAGATACCCAATAAGGCGATACAAAAAACAAGAAATCTACATAAAAAAAACGCAGGTATCCATTTCTGTTCGCCCGTTGATTGAGGCCCTCGGAGACCTTTGAAGATAGACGATACAGATAAATACCCACGTCAATATAGTTATACACTTCCCGAGAATAAGTGTGTATGAGGATATAAAGTACCCTCACACAACACCTCCCGGGATATAGTAATGCCATACCCGTAAGCATCTACTGACATTGCCGCTGATCTTCAATGTGAAATTTCCGAGGTTTCAATCAAACCAACTGACAAAGCATCAATGACGCTTTTTAATATGTAGCGATTTACCAGTACTCTAACTTTTGTTAGAAGTCTAATTTCATTGCTTAGTTCGAAAACCTCACATTGAGATAGTCTAATTTGGTAAATCAGTGCAATAATAACACAAATTTTCTAATAAATATAGAGAATTCTCAAAAATTAACCAATGATAGAACATTTTGCATTCTTTTAATAAATAATTTGGATTTGAAGAAATATTGTTCATTCCACTGGTATTATAATATTGTAAAACACTTTTTAAGCAACCACAAAAATTCATTTCCTCCTTAAAATTTTTCAAATCCTCAATAACCAACAATCAAATTTTTTGACATTAAAATCATTTTCGTATATTTGCAAAACGATTACTAACAGTAATAAACAAAGTATGAAAACACAAATTTTTGACAAAAATCACAATCTAATTTCCGAAAAGGAAACAAGAGTACCAACAAAGCCAAGTGCGACTTACATTCGCGTAAAAAATCTCAAGAACAATCAAGACAAACCAAAATCAGAAGTAATTACTAATATTTTAATGTAACCTATCATGTCGGTCTTTACACAAAAGTGCCCTGATATAATAGATGCAATTATCAGTGAATGTCGTGTTTGTCCTCCCGTTGATTTTATGAAAGGGGAATTGCCAGAAGAAGTCTACATATCTCAAAATGCAATGTGGGACACTGGAGCTACAAACACATTGATTTCCCCTAAGATTATTCAGACACTAAAATTAAAACCATTTGGAAAATCAAGCATATCAAGTGCAAATGGTGTTATAGAGGCAAATTCCTATCTTATTCATGTCGGATTACCATCTGGAAGTATAATAACAAATATACTTGCTTTGGAAAACGACAATGAAGACTATGAAATAGTAATTGGAATGGATATTATAACACAAGGAGACTTCGCTTTTTCAAACAAAGATGAACATTCGACATTCTCTTTCAGGATTCCAAGTTCAGAAGAGATTATTCTAAAATAATGCTTTTACGAACAATCTGCGAATAGCCGTTTCGGCACAACAAATTACCCATTCGCATAGATATATAGTAAATAATGGAGACGTAATGATTCGCGTCGCAACGGCAAAAAAACAACAAAAAAATGGCGGGGAATCAGATTCCTCGCCATTTGTTATTGATGTCCGCAGTGGATTATCCCATGATAACCTCTACGTTGCAACCGTTAGTAAGCATGTCTGCTGGAACGACATTGCCTGTTACAGCCTTACCGTCGACAGTGATGCTCTTAACACCCTTCTCAACCTTCTTAGGGTTCTTAACTACAATGTTTACTGTGTTGCCACGGAAACGACGAGTTGCCTTGAATCCCTCCCATGCAGGGATACATGGATCGATTAGCAATCCGTTGTAGTCTGGACGGATACCAAGGATGTACTGTGCTGCTGTGAAGTATGCCCAAGATGCTGTACCTGACAACCATGGACAACGGCTCTGACCTGCACGCATGTTGTAAGTAGAACATGTTGTCTGAGCGTATACGTAAGGCTCGATCTGACGAATCTCAGCACGTGTATTATAGTTTGCAGGAAGGTAGTTCTTGTAGTTCTTGAATGCACGCTTACCGTGACCAAGAATACAGTCTGCCATGATACCCCAACCCTGAGTGTGCTGGAATACTGCAGCGTTCTCCTTCATACCCTTGATGAACAATGGAGCCTTGATTACGCTTGCCTCTGTCTTCTCGAAAGGAGGATCGCAAAGTACAAGACCGTATTCAATTGCAAGGTGCTTCTCTACTGAGTTCATTACGATCTCAGCTCTCTCGCCAGTTGCCTGACCTGAGATGATTGCCCACGACTGTGGATTCAACCAGATGTTACCCTCCTTGATTGGGTTCTTGCTTGTACCGAATACGTAACCGTCCTCCTTGATAGCACGTACGTACCACTCTCCGTCCCAAGCTGCCTTGTCGATGTTAGCAGAAAGAGTCGACAAATGACCCTCAGCCCACTTAACCTCGTCGAACTTAGATAGACGTGTACAGATATCGATATATACTGTTAGAGCGTAACGAAGCTGCATAGCTACGAATACTGTCTCTCCCTTAGCACCTAGTACTAGACAGTCGTTCCAGTCTGCCTTCAAACCGCATGGAAGACCATTCTTGCCTAGACGGTCAAGGTTGAACTGGATAGCACGACGAAGGTGATCAAGCACTGTACCCTCACCCTTGTCTGAGTATGGAAGTACCTTGTTGTAGTAATCCATGTTACCGATCTCCTTAACGTATGTCGGTACTGTGTTGAACAACCACATACAGTCGTCTGAACGGAACTCGTTCTCTGGAGTTGGAGCCTCGTGACCAGGATTGTGTGCGAAAGGCTTAACGACTGGCATTGCTCCACCGTTTGAGTTCTGACCTGTTAGCATAAGCTCAAGTCTCTCTACAACCTCTTCTGGAATGTTGTGAACAACACCAAGCATATCCTGGATTGTATCACGGTAACCCATACCGTCACGCTCACCACGATAGATCAATGAAGCTGCACGGCTCCATGCGTATGTGATAAGGTTGTTGAATGGATTCCACATATTGATCATTGAGTTGAAATCAGCATCTGGAGTCTCAGCTGAAAGTCCCTCGATACGGCCGTGCCAGTAGTCTACTACCTTCTTGTACTCAGCCTCTACCTTTGCAGGCGATGCTACGATCTCAGCGGCCTTCTTACCCTCAACCCAAGCCTTACCGATACCAAGAACTACTGTGAACTCCTTAGTCTCGCCAGCCTCAAGTGTCAAGTCAACCTGAAGCGTACCACAACCGTTGTCACCCTCAGTAACTGTGTTTCCACATACTCCGTTGACAACTGACTCTGGATTTGCGTAAGTGTGGTATAGACCGATGAACTTGTCGCGATCTGAATCGTAACCAGTTACAGGCTGACCTACAACTCCGATGAAAGAGTGACGAGCCTGGTCCTTATTCTGGAAGTTATCTGGCTCCTCTGGCATGTAAAGGTTGTTACCGTGATCGATAAAACCATCTGCGTAAGAAGTCTTTACGATATACTGAGTGTACTGCAAGTTGTTGCTATCATCGTGCATGTTCCAGTTTGAAGCGAACTCTGCGTAAGTGAAAGCACGTAGGTTTCTCTTCTTGCCTGAGTTGTTAGTTACCTTTACTCTCCAAACCTCGAACTCCTGTCCTAGTGGAACGAAGTAAAGAGTCTCAGTCTTGATTCCTTCGTACTCAGATGAGATGATCGTGTAAGCAGAACCGTGACGACACTCGCTCTTGTACTTGTCAAGAGGCTTGCCTACTGGCTGCCAGCTACCACTCCAGAAATCCTTTGAATCAAGATCGTGTAGGTAGATGTAGCGACCTGGCTGGTCGTTAGGAACTGTATTAAACTTTAGGCGAAGGAAACATCCCTGCACTGATGAACGGTAGAATGAATATCCACCTGCGTTGTTTGTGATGATTGCACCGTAACGAGTGTCACCAAGGTAGTTGCTCCACGACTTTGGAGTAGCTGGGTTGGTTACAACATACTCTTTACGCTTGTCATCAAAATGTCCGAACTGCATAAATTATTTATTGTTTGTTATTATTCTTTTTGAGTCCTATTACCTCAAGATATGTTATCAATGCAAAAGTAAGCAATAAAAATGAACTATCGGAAAGACGCGAGTATGTTTTTTAATTAGGTTTTGTTGATACGAAAAAAAAATTGAAATACACAAGGCTACAGGTAGCGATAATATCGACGACTTGTTGAAGGCAGCCAACCATTTTGCTAGTTTGGCATCTACATTTAAGGGAACTGAAACATACGTCATGATCAATATCGCTAACGAGTGGCACAACTCTTCTGCTGCGTCCAACTGGCGCGATGGATACGTGAAGGCCGTTCCTATTCTTCGAAAGGCTGGAATTCGCAACTGTATCATGGTAGATGCAGGAGGTTATGGCCAGAATGCCGCTACTATCCATACTTATGGCAGGGATGTTCTTTTGAAGGTAGGAAGCAAAGTTAGTAAGTTCATAAAGAAATAGTCGGAGGAGTAATAAGTTTTCATGAAAGAGAGGATGTGGCAAATTATTTTGACACACCCTCTTTCCCTTTTGATGGTGTAGAGGCGCTGTCCAGAGCGATTACGGGGAAATCGATGCACAACGGCTCTAACAACCATCTTATTCTAAGCTAATAGCTATTAGCTACTAGCTGGTAGCTTTTAATATTTGAAGCTGCTTCCTCCCACGAACTCTCTCAACAATGAAGTAGTAGGTATCTCGTTCTCCGGAATTTCTGCGAAGTACGACAAGAAGTTAAGCAGACGATGAGCCTCTGAATATACTGGCGAAGTCTGCGGTACCATCGATAGCGGAGCAAGTGCATGATGCTTAAGAACGCAAAGCTCGAAGATCATTGCTGAGTTGAACATTGCGTCTGCCTCCTCCTGATATGGCACAATCCATTTTTCTTCTCCCTTCATCACATCCGGCCAACGTTTGATCGTATCCTCTGCCGAGTAGCCACGGTATTTGAAGTCGCGTACGATACGACGGATCAAACGGTTGTCGGTGTTTGGAATACAGTTGTGGTTGTCGAGAGATATTGATGTAAGGGCAGATACGAAGATTTTGAACTTGTTCTCTGCTGGAATCTTCTCTGTTAGTTTTGGATTCAATGCGTGAATGCCCTCGAAGATCAAGACCTCGCTTCCGCTGATCTGGATTGTATCTCCAGCCTCACGCTCTCCTGTCTCGAAGTTGTAGCGAGGAAGAGTCACCTTCTCACCAGCAATTAGTTTGTTCAAGTCGTTATTGAAAAGATCCAAATCCAAAGCGTATAGACTCTCGAAATCGTAGTTTCCATTCTCATCCTTTGGAGTAAGCCGACGTGGCACGAAGTAGTCGTCCAATGAAACTGCAATAGGTTTCAAACCGCATACTGCAAGCTGGACAGCTAATCTCTTGCTGGAAGTAGTCTTGCCGGACGACGATGGACCTGCAAGCAAAATGACGCGAACCTTAGGTCGGCGAGCAATTTCGTCGGCTATAAGAGCGATTTTCTTCTCCTGAAGAGCCTCTGCGATTTTGATAAGGTTACTAGCGTTATTTTTCTCAAGTAAACCGATGTTTAAGTCGCCAACATTCTCGAAACCAAGAAGTTGGTTGAATGTTGTATGCTCTGAGAAAGCTTTCAAAAGCTGAGGCTCTTGACGCACTGAAGCTAATTCTGTTGGCTTTTCTGCCGACGGGACAGTAAGAAGTATTGCACCGTTGTATGGAGTAAGTGCGAATTTGTCAAGATATCCTGCATTTGGGACAAGAGCACCGTAATAGAAATCATATTGTTCTCCGACACGGTACAACTCAGTGTACATTTCTCCGCGACTTTTCAATATATTCACCTTGTCGAAAGAAGCGTTGTCCTCGAAATATTGGATTGCCCATGAAGTAGGTACTATCTCCTGTACAAATTCAGTCTTCTTCGATATGTTTTCACGTATTCTTTCCGATAGTCGACGGCATAGATCCTCGTTTACATCACCAAGACCAGCTACCTGACAAAGATATCCGCCAGATATAGGGTGCTCGATACGTAAGCAAGCGTCTTTATTGATATGTGTTACTGCCTCATATAATAGGAATGATATACTGCGTAGATATGCTCTGACACCGTGAAGGGAATCCAAACCTAGGAATTCAACACATTTAGGTTTATATACGCAGAACTTCAAGTCTTTGATCTTTCCGTTAACTTTTGCTACTATCGCTTTGACATCCTTTGGACAGATTTCTTCCAATGTGATGCCAGCGGGATATGAATTAGTTATATTGCTGTTTACGCAATGTATTTTTACTTTCTTTTCCATGGCTATAAATGTTATTCGGTCAAATATTTTACACTAAGATATATGTTTATGATTCTATTTAGAAAGAAAAAAGTGGAAAAAATAGCATGAAGTGATATACAACATCTATTCGTAAATGAAAAAAGCCAAAATAACCTTTTTTAACACAAAAAAAGTGGCAAATATTAGTTTTGTATTTCAAAAATTGTAATTTTGCATCTGTATAGACGTAGGTCGATTAATGTAAAAGGTCGTCGCGTCTATAGAGAACTTGAATATTGGGTTAATAAATATCTTTAAACGTCAGTTGTCTTGAGATAACGGACTAAACGATTTAGAAAATGAAAAAATTTTTATTTCTACTAGTGTCAACAGTTTGTTTTGCGTTGACTGCGCAGGCACAGAAGAGTGTAACTGAGTACTTCAACGAGGGTATTCAGAAGTACCGCAACGCTGAGTACAAGGCAGCAATCCAGAGCTTCAACAAGGTACTTGAGCTAAATCCAAAGTTCATTGAGGCTTACGGCAACATGGGTAACGCAAAATTCCGACTTGGTGATTATAAGGGTGCTAAGGCTGATTATGATATCGTTCTTGAGTCAAATCCTAACGATGCCTTGACGTTCTACAACCGTGCTACTGCAAGAAAGGAGCTTGGTGATGTTAAGGGTTCTATCGATGATAACAATGCAGCAATCAAGATCAATCCTAAGTTTGCTGAGGCTTACTTCAACAGAGGTAACTCATACGCAGAGCTTGGTGATGAGAAGGCTGCAATGAAGGATTACAATAAGGCAATTGCTCTTACACCTCAGTTCGCTAAGGCATACTACAATCGTGGTCACCTTCGTTACAAGGGTGGTGATGTAGAGGCTGCTGCTCTTGACTGGGAGCGCGCTGCATCTCTTGACTTCTACAAGGCATTCGATTCTTTGAAGGAGTATTGCGGTATCGGAACTCAGGAAACAAACTGTGATCCAACTGTAGGTTTGAAGTAATTGAAATTACTGGAAAGGATTCATAAAGGTCGGGTGAAAGCCTGACCTTTTTTTATGCGAATAATTTACTACTTTCGCAGTCAGTATAAGAATGTAGATTCGATCTACTAAAAACTATTCACAATGACACGCATATCCTTGTCTATGGAGAACGAACTGATGTAACCTTCAATTGGTAAGATAATAAAGCCTGCAAGACCATTCATTCTTGCAGGCTTTGTAGTGTGTCGTTATTCAATAATGCTTGGAATCGCACCTAAAAAATAGGCAGGTGCTTATGCCTGCCTATATCTTTGGTCAAGTCTCACTTTGTCAGATTAGTTTGCTTTTGGCACGATGCGGAAGTTGTCGAATGAAATCATCACATCAGCATCAGCATCCGGCATGCCGAATACCATAACAGAGAAGTTGACTGCCTTCTTCAAGTCCAACTTCAAATCAGACTTTGGTTTGTCGTCGTTGTAGATATAGTTGAACTCAGTCAACGGAATGGTTACAGTCTCCCAACCATCAGTGTAGAATCCCTTAGAGAAATCCTTTCCTCCGTTCTGACCTGCTACAGAGTAGTTCTTGTCGTTCTTGTATGGCTCCCAACGACATATCGGAGAGATCGTACGTCCGATCTTGTCTGAATCTGTTGATGATGCATAACCGGCGATAAACTCAGTTGTGATGTTCTTGTATGCAGCTTCTTTTGGAATGTTACACTCGAACTTCAACACTAGATCTTCAACCTTGTAGTCGCAGAATGGCAATCCGGCGATAGAGATAGCGCCACGTCCACCTTCGTCATATCCGTGCATATACTGTAGCCATAGGTCGCTTGTGTATGTATATGCCTGCTGCTTAGAGTATGAACCGTGAAGCAAGGCAAATTTACCTGAACAACCTTCGTCAAGTTTTCCGATATATGGCACGATATTATCACCCTCATATCTTCCTTGAACCAACTTTCCTTCATCGTCGAATGGAATGATACCACCCCAAGTCTGGTGACGTAGGTCGAAATCCATGATGATATTACGGTTGTCTCTGAATGTGAAGTCAGAAGTAGACACACCGGCAAGATTCTTAACTTTAATCTTTCCTGTCCATGCCTTATCTGGAACCGTGACAATGATCATGTCATCCTGAGACTCAATTACATCAGCCTGGACAGAATCGTTAAAGAATTGTGTATCAAAATATACTTTTGCATTAGCGAGACCTGAGCCATAGATTACAGCCTTTCCACCTGCAGGAACAAACTCAGCCTTCATTCCTGAAATCTGAGGCACATCAATGTCTACGGCCTCTACGCGCTCTGCGCGATTTGAACATCCACTCAAAAGAACGGAAGTCAGAATGCCGCAAATTCCTAAATTTTTAATTTCTCTCTTCATGGCTTATATGGTATTAAATTTTTAATTTCAAATCTGAAATGCGTAATGCAAAATCATCATTTTTTCATTAAGCATTTTAAAAGAATCTCTGTTTCAACATCTGTAAATCAATGTCGAATGAAGAATACCTCCATCTTTTGGATGATAGAACCTTCTTGAAGTTGTTTATGAATCTAAATCCTGCCATTCGTGTCGGCTTGAAAATGTCTAGCGGTAAAAGCAACGACACTACGAATAGCACTAAGTTATGTAAAAATAGCAACGGTTGTTCTTTGCCTGAAAGGTAAAAGCGACGTAGTAGAACGTCATTAAACTCTTTTTCTACTTTAGATTTGCTAGTCTCACCTCTCAAAAGTGGGCTGACAACCGGTTTTAGCAGGTCGCAATGAGTACTTGTAAGGAAGCAAGTTTTCCAACAATGCAGCCATCCCCGCAAGAACAAATCGACATCACCGCTATTGTCTGGAGCGAACAGAAGATTAAATCCTCCTAGCTCTATCAGTTTTTCTCTCGACAAGGCGACGTTGCTGCGATCCAATGTCAGTGTGTATCCCGAAGTTGGAGCCTCGCAAGGTTTGTAGTCGACATGTCTTTTCATAAAAACAGGAGTGTAGCATTGTGTGGATTCTCCATTTTGGGGATATCTGGCAACAACTCCTGCCGCGAATATGTTCGTCTTTTCAAATTGTGGCAACACAACGTCGAAATAGTCTGTAGGTAGAAGAGTGTCTTCTGTCAAAAGTACAATTATGCTTCCTGATGCCTTGAACATACCCTTATTTGCAACTTCCGGAAACGAAGACTTCGTGTTTGCAATGAATATACGAAGATTTTCGTAATTCGAACGTAGCCTCTCCGTCTGTTGGCTCAATGCGTCTCGACCTACGACAATGACCTCTTTTTCTTGAACCAGAGACGAGTTTTCCAATGAGGCGATTGCTGCATCTATCACCTTTTCTATGCTTTGTTCCTCGTTAATCATCGGTATCACAACCGACACACTCTGCTTCAACATTTATTGATTCGTAATCTTAAATATAAAGTCTATGGTTGTCGTTCACTTTGAAAAGCATGTCTGCACGCTCAGGCATCTCGGCAAGGATATGACGTGTGATTCGCTCGTAGTGGGCGATAAAACGTCGCACCTGATCTGGATTCATGATATGAGTCGCCTCTTTGCCTTTACTTGCGATTCTTAGTTTCTCCTCTTGAAGGTTTCTCCACTCGAATACCTTGTCGTAGGAAGGTACTTGAAGCATCACAAGGAAGTTAATAGTGTCGAACAAGTTCTTATAATCAGTCTTTAATTGATCGTTGACGTAATGACGCCAAGAACAGTCTTTGTCTTCGGTTGCCTCTAGGTCGTTGATTGGCGGCTCTAGCTCGGAGTCGTCCTGAGCAGTGGCATCCATACACCATCCGTCGAACAGCACTACATCCGGTTTTCCAACGAATTTTGTCCATTCCGACTGTGGATAGACGTCATCCATGGCTTTGTTGAATCGCGGAATCATAGTTACTGTGTTTTCATCCGCATTGCGAAGAGAGTTGATGATATCAAGCCCAAGCTTCACATCATGAGTGCCCGGCACACCACGAGTCATCAGCAGCGGATGCACCTCTTTTGAAAGTCTTGTGCGCTCTTGTCTGCTGAGATAAAGGTCGTCGATACTCCATGATGCCACCTTTTTGCCGAATTCCTCTTCCAGTACTAATTTGAGAAGTTCGCAGAAAGTACTTTTGCCTGCTCCTTGTGCTCCATTCACGCCAATCACTTGCATACGTGAACCGAATCCTACGTTGATAATCTTTGCCAAAGGAATATAAATTCTTGGCAGATCATCCATTAGTTCTTGGCTAAGCATCAGCTGGTCAAGCTTTTCTGAAAATGATGAATAAAGTTGATCCATAGGCTTCACAAATTTGATTCAACATGAATCCAACATCAAAATGTTCTAAAAGTTGTATTTGTACAAAGATATGAAAATTTCTTAAAAAAAGTTAAAACTCGGGATTTATTAGCGTTATATTTTGATTTTTTTTCTAGTATTGCATTTAGAATTTTACACTTAACTAAAAAGAATGAATATGAAAAAAGTATTTGCTATTGTTGCTGTAGCAGCAAGCATGCTGTTGGCAACATCTTGCTGTAATTGCAAGTGTAAATGTAACGAGGAAGGTGCTAAGTGTGAGCAGAAGTGCGATAAAGGGGAGAAAGGTGAAGGTCACCACCGTCATGGACATGGTGATGCCGATCATCGTCACGAAGGCAATCATCCGGGAGGTCCAAGACATCATGAGGGTGCTCCAGGTGAATTTGGACATCGTCGTCATCAGATGAATCCTGAGATGGCAGAGAAGATTGGAAAGTGGATGAATTTCGATAGCCTTTCAGTCGACGAGCAGAAGGCTCTTATCGCTGAGAGAAAGGCCGCAATTGATTCGATTGAGGCTGCAAGAAAGGCAAAGAGAGCTGAGTTGGATGAGAAGTGGGCTAACTTCGACAAACTATCTATCGAGGAACAGAAACAGCTTCTTGATCAGAAGAATCACATGCCATTCCACAGAAAAGGAATGAAGCACGGTCATCACGGTGGTCCAAGAGGAGAGAGAAACTAATCGTATCAAATCAAGTAAAGCCGCTCAACATTGCGTTGAGCGGCTTTTTTATTTTCACGGCATGGGAAGTTATTGTCCCGATTCCGAAGCTATCCTTTGCGTTTCCTAGTTGCATTGTCATGATCTGAATCGTAGTTTGCCATTGACATCATGCGCGTAGCGAGAGATAGTTTATGATGTTTTCGCCTATTATGTTGCAAGAATAACGATAATAATTCGAAAACCAAATATTTTCACGCTTTTGCATGTCTTTTTGCGTCCTAATAATTCTTTATATATTGTTTTAGAATTAACCGATTTTGTCTATATTTGCAGTTTAGTGATAACTTGCATGAAGTTTTGGATGCTCGATATCATAGAAAAATAGAAGGATAGTTTTGAAAAAAATAATACTCATACTGTTTGTGCTGTTTAGCATTGGGTGTCTGCCACAATTGGTGAATGCCCAAGATGTTGATGCGCAAAGTGTTGAGAATGCGGAGAATAACGAGGATGATGAATCTTCAGGAGAGCAGAAACTATCCCGTAAGGAGAGAAAGAAAATTGAGGCCGAGAAGAAGAGAAAAGAGGCTGAAGCTCGTAGGTTGAAGGAAGAAGCCGAGGAAAAGGCTGCAGATGAGAAGAAAGCAGCAGAACGTGAGGCCGAGGAGAAGAAGAAACAGGCAGAAAATCAGCGTAGAATACGTCAGGAGGAAGAACGTCGCAAGCAGCAGATGGAGAATATCCAGCGTGCTCGTGAGCAGCGTGAGGCTGAGGAGAGAAGAAAACAGGCTGAGGAGGCCGAGCGAAAGGCAGCAGAAGAGGGACCGGTATATGCATCTGAGGCAGAAAGAATCCGTGCAGAAAGAGAAATCCGTCAACAACAGATCCGAGAAGAGCAGAAACGACGTGCAGAGGAAGTCGCTGAACGTCAGCGTTTAACACGTGAACGTGATGCCGAACGTCGTGCTCGTCAGAAAGAGTTGGCAGCAGAAAAGGTCGCAAGACAGAAAGCCGAAAGAGAGAGACGTCGTCAGAAGGAAATCGAAACAAAGCAGAAACAGCGTGAAAATTGGCAGTTGAAGAAACAACGTGAGGCTGAGGCTAAAGCAGCTGCACGTCAGAAGGCTCTTGAGGCTAAGCAGAAGGAGCAAGAGCAGGCAGCTGCACGTCGTCAGGCTACTATGGAGGCTAAGCAAAAGGCTGCAGCTCAACGTGCGGAGCAGATGAGACGTACTCAGGAGATCAAGGCAGCACAACGTGAACGAGAAGCTAAAGAGCGTGCCGTACTTCAGGAAAAACGTATGCAGCGTGCTGAAAAAGAGCGTGAAATGAAAGCTAAGGAGCTTGAAAAACGAGCTCAGGCGCGTGAACGCGAGCGTCAGCGTAGAGAGGAAGCGATGGAGGCACGTGCCGCCAAACGAGAAGCTGATGCAGCAAGACAGGAGGAGTTGGAAGAGAAGCGTTTGATTCATGCCGAGCAGGTTGCTAAGCGTAAGGAGGCTGAGGAACTTCGCAAGATACAGGCTAATGAAAAGCTGAAAGAGGAAGAGAAACAAGCCTTGATCGAGAAACAGCAACAGGAGGCTATCGCAAGAGCTCGTAAGGAGGCTGAAAGAATCATGAAGGGCAAGAATAAGGTTAGAAAAGCCCAGAAGAGAGCAGAGGAAAAAGAGAAAAAACGCCTTGAAAAGTTGGAAGAAGAAGAGGCGGAAAATGAAGAAATGATGATTCTTGCTGAGGCTATCGCTGCTGGTGATAGTGCCGCAATCGAATATGCAAGCAAGTCAAGACGTGCGAAGAAACTCCCTGTAGTCATTTTGAAAGATGAAATGGTCAATGGTGAGCTTGAACCGGAAGGCACTATCGAGGAACCTGTAGATGAACAGGAGATGCAGACTCGTCGAACTATTGAAGCAATTATCAAGCGAAAACGTGAGGCCGCCGCAGCCGCGTTGGCTGCTAAGGATACGGTGCAGAAAGATACGGCCTCTGCAGATAGCGAAGGTGGATTCGATGACGTGGATTCTTATGATTTGGACTCTTTGGAAGAGGATATCGACGTTGAGATGCTAAAAGAGTATGCTGCAATAGACAGTTCGCTTCTTGCTCAGCAGTTGGCTGAACTTGAGGAGGAGATGCGCAATATGGAGGAGTTGAAAGAGGCGGAAAAGGCAGCTAAGGCAGGTCAGAGTGAAGAGATTGTCGCTAAGATTAAGATACCGAAATGCCGATATTTGAATGAGGTACATTACGATAGAGATAAGTTTAAGTTTATCTACGACTACGATTTCTTCATGTACTATTGGCATCAGCGTTACTTCTATAAAAAACGTTTCTATGACAGAACGGATACAAGTAGAGTGATAGCCAAGAAGATTATGGATTTGGTTGGTAATACTAAATACAGACGAGTATTGCTTAATGATGTAGTGGATTCTGTAATCACTCTATTGCCTGAATATGCGGCAATCGATACTCTTGTCGATTCTGTTATGACAGAGTTGAATCTTGAATATTTGGCGACTGGAGAGATCAAGATCTATTACAAGAAGCGTCGTCAGAAGAAAATCCATGCTAAGTATCAGCCTACAGCTGAAGATAATAAACCGCTTGGACATATCAAGTTCTATACCCGCAATAAACGAAAGGTTATCGAAGAGCTTGATGGTGCGCCTTGGGATTCAGTCTTGATGGCGATGGAGGATTCTGTCGTAGACGAGAATATGGTCAAGATGACGGATTCTTTGGAACGTCTTCGTACGGCTGCAGAGGCTTCGTCTGTTGTGCTTGACAGTTTGCAGAAACAGGCCGATCGTCAGGCTGTTATAGATAGGATCACGGGTCGCAACAGTAAGAAGAAAAGCGTAGTGGCTGATAGTTCTGCTGTCGGTGGAGATCAGGAAGACCCTAAAGAAAAGAAACGATTCTTCAGGAAAAAGAAGGACGATGATGAATTTGATGAAGCTCCACCAGCTGTCGGAGATGATCAAGCAGCACCTCAGGAGAAAAAACGTTCTAGAAAGAAGAAGAATGAGGAGGAGATGCCGGCTGTAAATGAAGCTCTGACTGAGGAAGAACAACAGCGTCTTCGTGAGGAAGCAGAACGACAGGCTTTGATCGACCGAATCACAGGACGCAAGTCAAAACCTCAGCAGGAGGAAGCTGCTGCCGCTCCACCACCAGCTGCTGCTGTCGCTACTGCTGTAGCTGAAGAAGAGGTTCAGCAGGAACAGAGTAGACGTTCCAGAAAAAAGAAAGAGGAAGTAGCTCCAGAGGAGAATCCGGCATCCGTAAGTGAGGAGGCTCCAGCTGAACCAAAAGAGAAGAGACGTAAGAAGAAAGAAGAGGTAGCTCCAGTGGAGACTCCTGCGGCAACTGAGGAAACTCCGGCTGAACCAAAGGAGAGAAAACGTAAAAAGAAAGAGGAAGTAGCTCCTGAAGAATCTTCCGCTCCTTCAAAACCTGCAGAGGAGACGGAGGAGGAAAAGAAGAAGCGTGAGCAACAGGAGTTGATTAATAGAATCACAGGTAGAAATTCAAGGCCGCAACCTCAAGCTGATCCTGAACCGGAACCAGAACCGGAGCAGCCAAAAGAGAAGAAACGCTCTAAGAAGAAAAAGCAAGAGGAGGTAGTCGAAGAAGAGACTCCAGCAGCAGATGCACCTCATGAAGAGACCGAAGAAGAAAGAAAAAGAAGAGAACAACAGGAATTGATTGACAGAATCACCGGTCGTTCTAAGAAACAATAACATGGATGATGGCGAATCATCTTCCATTTGTAACTAAGTAGAGACGCGATCAGTCGCGTCTCTACATTCCAAAATAGGATTTATTAAAGTACAAAAATATGATTAACGAAACTATGGCAGGATTCGAGAATATCCTCGCCGCAATTGAAAAGGGAAGAGTAGTGTTCCAGTTCCCAAGTTTAGTCGACTCGCGCTACACCGTGGCGACTGTTTCCGAAAAAGATTATGTAGAGCGAAAGGAGTTGATATTCCTTGTAAGGCTATTGTTTGTCAGGATGCTTAAAGTCAGGCGTCTGATGCAGCATGGCAAAGTTCCGACAGAAATATTCGACATAACGTTTCTCGACAAGATGCTAAAGAATTTCAAGCCGTTTGATGTGCATGATTGTTCCTATTACAATGCTATCATTCAAAATCTATTCTTTGCAGTTCTGGCTAATCCTAAGGATTCGCTTCATCCTCGTATGTTTGCTAAAGAGATAGGTCGACGTGGAGCAAAGACGAGTTTTCGTTTCCCGGAAATGTTTGCCATGCCAGAAGACGATGTCATCGACTTTTTTGATACTGTAGATGTCGAATTAGACCCTGTATTTGAATGCCTTGATACAGAGATTGGTCAGGTCGGGAAAAAGTGCCACAGAGACGGTTTTAGTCGTGAACCTCGTGCAAGTCAACGTGCAAGAGTCAGCAATTCACTCTTTTTCTATGATGATGAAGATGGTAAAGGTTTGATACCGTTGCTTAACAGGCTTTATCTATCCGATGAAGGCTATGAAGAGTTGATCGGAAGAGCTGAAAAGATAGGTGAAGGACATGAAACCTGGTATCATGAGCAGAGTCTTTAACCATAAAAGACACATGATTGGAACTATCATTGTTTTTGCGCGAAAAGATATCTGGATGAATCAAAAATGTTCGTCTTTTTTTGCTACATTTGTAGTGAATGTTCTAAACAATTTAATGACTTAATTTATTTTTATTATGGCAAAGTATAGCTACGATGATTCTCCCATTTGGGGCAAAGAATTCAATTCCGTAGACGAAATCAAGTGGCGACCAACAATGTCCTTTTATGATGCTGCTGATATTGTAATTCCGGATTCAGTGACTACAATCAAAGAGATGAATCGTTGTACCAACATAACTATTCCAGATTCGGTGACTACAATTGGAAATCTAAGCATTTGCAGTAACATCACTCTACCTGCTACTCTAACTAAGATCGGTAAGTTGTATTCATGCGATAATTTTGAAATTCCGAAATTTGTCGTATCTATAGAAAAACTTGACAGATGTAGCAATATAGCTATCTCGGGTAAGCAGCTCACTATAGTCGGAGATTTTATCGGCTGTACAAATGTCAATCTGCCGGAATCGTTGACTCAGATAGGTGAAATCAATGGCGTCAGCGGTATTTCTATTCCGAAGAAGGTTACTTCTGTCGGCGACTTGGTTAATTGCAGCGATATCACAATACCGAAATCAATCACTAAGCTTGGAGTTTTAAGGTCTTGCAACGACATCAAGCTGCCTGACACGTTAACGTCAATTGACAGCATGGACAATTGCTCCAACATCACGGTTCCGGATAATTGTGCGCTTGTCAGCGGCATGTTGTTGGGTACGACAAGAAATGTGATGATCAAAGCTGTAGTATACAATGATGGACAACCTGTTTCAGAATCGATAACAGCAATTGAAGGTGTTGTAAAGGGGGCTTGGTTTATTCCGTCATGGGTGGAATCCGTTCAGGAAATAGATGGCGAGAATTGTACTACCATAGTTAAAGTCGACAGTAGAAAGCCTCCGATTCTGAGTAAGGCAGATCATCTTGGAAAAGATTGTATTCTTATTGTTCCGGAAGGAGCAAAGAGCGCGTATGCCAACCATGCTTTTTGGAGTAAGTTCAAGACAATTCAGGAGTCTGCAGAATTGAAATGTGAAACTGCCGAAGAGGCAAAAGAACGTAAAGATCGTATTTACAGAGAATATCTGGAACGCAAAAAGAGGGAAAATAGCCTATGGAATCGCTTGAAAAGATTGTTTAAAGGCAAATGACTTTGTGGAATAAAAAAAGAGACGGTGTACACACCGTCTCTATGTATTTTTAGGAATCCCTTAGATTACTTTACAATCTCTAGAGTATCCTTGGCGATCATGTACTCCTCATCTGTAGGAACTACAAGAACTTTAACCTTTGAATTTGGAGTTGAGATAACCTTCTCGACACCACCTGCAGTCTTGTTGGCAGCGTCGTCGATCTCAATGCCTAGGTATCCGAAGTTATCGCAGCAAAGCTGACGGATTGTAGCCTGGTTTTCACCGATACCACCAGTGAAGACTAGGATATCCAGACCACCAAGAACAGCAGTGTAAGAACCGATGAACTTGCGAACACGGTAAACAAACATATCTCTTGCAAGTATAGCACGTTCGTTACCGTTATTGATTCCAGCCTCTACGTCGCGCATATCCTGAGAAATACCAGAGATACCCTTCAATCCACTCTCTTTGTTAAGGATATTGTTGATTGCCTTAACGTCAAGTTTTTCGCGATCCATCAAGTAAGTGATAGCACCTGTGTCGATATCACCGCAACGAGTACCCATCACAAGACCCTCAAGAGGAGTAAGACCCATTGAAGTATCGACGCTCTTACCGTCCTTGATAGCAGAGATAGAACCACCGTTACCGATGTGGCAAGTGATCATCTTTGTGCCTTCTGGCTTCATGCCTAGGATTTCCAAAGTACGTGCAGACACGTATCTGTGGCTTGTTCCGTGGAAACCATATCTACGAACACCATCCTTCTTGTAATACTCGTATGGAAGAGCATACATATATGCCTGAGCCGGCATAGTCTGGTGGAATGCTGTGTCGAATACTGCAACCTGCGGTACGCTTGGAAGAACAGATGTGATAGCCTCTATACCCTTAAGGTTAGCTGGGTTGTGAAGTGGAGCAAGTGGAGCACACTCCTTGATATTCTCAATAATCTCCTTAGTAATTAGTACAGACTTGTTGAACTTCTCACCTCCGTGTACGACACGATGACCTACAGCCTCGATTTCAGACAAGTTTTTGATAGCACCGTCTTCCTTTGACTGAAGAACCTTAAGAATCAATTCGATTCCTGCTGTATGTTCTGGAATTTCGCAATCAATTTGTTTTTTTTCACCAGATGGAGTCTTGTACTTCAAGAATGAATCTTTCAAGCCGATTTTTTCAACTCCTCCCGACGCCAATGTGTCGTTCTTTGGCATGTCTATCAATTTGTACTTGATAGATGAGCTACCGCAGTTTAGTACTAATATCTTCATGTAAAATTGTTTAATGGGTATACTATAAAACCCCGATTTAATATGAAATGTTGCAGACGTTAGTGCGTCTGCAACATTAGATTATTTCTTATTGTTTAGCTGCAATTGCCTGGTTAGCAGTAATTGCGATCATCTTAACGACATCCTCGACTGAGCAACCGCGAGATAGGTCGTTGACTGGAGCGGCAAGACCCTGAAGGATTGGTCCAAGTGCCTCTGCACCTGCAAGACGCTGTACAAGCTTGTACCCGATGTTTCCAGCCTCAAGAGAAGGGAATACCAATACGTTAGCCTGACCTGCAACCTCGCTGCCTGGAGCCTTGCTCTTAGCAACACTTGGCACAAGAGCAGCATCAGCCTGAAGCTCTGCGTCGATCTTCAAATCTGGAGCCAACTGCTTTGCGAAGTTACCAGCCTCGATAACCTTGTCTACTGTCTCGTGCTTAGCTGAACCCTTTGTAGAGAAGCTCATGATTGCAACCTTAGGATCGTCGAAACCGAAGATAGACTTTGCTGTGCCTGCACTTACAACTGCGATGCTACCAAGCTCCTCTGCTGTTGGAACTGGAGTTGCTGCACAGTCGGCGAATAGCAACATACCGTCGTGACCGTAAGTCTTGTCCTTGAAGATCATTAAGAATGCACCGCTCACACACTTAGCACCCTGACGAGTCTTGATAATCTGGAATGCAGGACGAAGCACGTTACCAGTGTAGTTCTTTGCACCGGCAACCTCGCCGTCTGCGTCGCCAGCCTTAACTAGCAAACAAGCCAAGTATAGAGGATCCTTAACTAGCTCTACCGCCTGCTCAGGCTGCAAGCCCTTGCGTTGACGAAGCTGAAGCAATAGGTCGATATATTTCTGGCTGTTTGGATTGTTCTCTGGGTCGATGATTGTGGCCTTTGAGATATTCTTAAGTCCGAACTCTGAAGCCATCTTGTTGATCTCGTTAGGGTTACCCAACAAGATGATGTCTGCTATACCTTCTGCCAAAATCTGGTCGGCAGCCTTCAAAGTACGCTCTTCTGTTCCTTCAGGAAGAACGATGCGCTGCTTGTTCTGCTTAGCGCGAGCAATAATACTGTCTAGAATTGCCATATCTTTAGTTCATTTAATTTCGTGTGTATATCAATTGAAATTCCAACTCATCGAGTATGCAATTTTTAGTTTGTCTTGAATTTGAATTGTACCTTTGCCAACTCCTCGTTAGCCTTGACAATCTTGTTCTTCAAACCAGCCTTATGAGCCTTGACTTTCTCTGCCACAGCCTTGTCGCTCAATGCGATCATCTGCGCTGCAAGGATTCCTGCATTCATAGCACCGTTGATTCCTACGGTAGCAACCGGAATTCCTGGAGGCATCTGAACGATTGAAAGAAGAGCATCCATACCCTCAAGTGTAGACGCAATCGGAACACCGATGACAGGAACAGTTGTCTGTGCTGCGATTACACCTGGCAGTGCGGCTGCCATGCCAGCTGCTGCGATGATCACCTTGATGCCGCGTGACTCTGCGTTAGTAGCGAAAGCCTCCACCTCCGACGGTGTGCGGTGAGCAGAAAGTGCGTTGATCTCGAACGGGATCTCAAACTCGTCAAGAATCTTTGCCGCTTTCTCCATGATTGGCAGGTCTGACGTGCTGCCCATTATGATACTTACCTGTGGATTCATTATCTAAACTCTATTAAACTCAATTGATTTGTGTCAAACACTCTATTGCGTGTGGCTTAAATCCATTCCACGCTTATTCTGCAAAGATATATCTTTTTGTTTTAACTAAAAATTATTGAGATTGAATTTCCTGAATGGATTTTATAAATGCCTATAAAATATAAAATTGTTTGTGAAGATAGCATTTTTGATTTACTTTTGTTTTTTGTTAAACAAAAGAAATAAAGTAATGAAAATTATAGAAAAACTGAATGGGTTTTGTTCATCGAAGAATTTTGAAAAGAATTTGACGACTAAAATTGTCGACAATAGTGTTTTGTTGTCATTTATCGTTCTCACGGTTTTGGCTATAGTAATACGTTATAGCGTTAGGGATTATAGATCCCCAGATTTTGACGCATTCCTTGTGAATTGGTTTAAGTATTTTAAGACACACGGTGGATATGCTGCTTTGGGGACTACGATAGGAGACTACAATGTCCCATACCAGATTCTTATTGCAACAATGGCTTATATTAATGTAAAAGCTCTCTATCAGTTTAAGATTCTTTCTTGCCTTTTTGATTTTCTACTTGCAGTTTCTTCTGGTTCCTTTGTATACTATATCTGTTGTAAGAGAAAAGGTATTGTATGTTCTGTGAAGAATGCATTTGCTAATGTTTCGTTTGTTTTACCTTATTGTGTTGTATTGTTTTTGCCTACTGTAGTATTGAATTCAGCGTTATGGGCACAGTGTGATGCGATATATACAACATTTGTTATTCTTTCTTTATTTTTCGTATATAGAAAAAACTATTTCTTTTCTTTTGTTTTTTTAGGATGTGCCTTTGCATTTAAGCTTCAAGCTGTATTTATATTGCCTTTTTTCTTTTATTTGTATTTCAGAGAAAGAAAATTTAGCATACTATTCCTATTATTCATACCTGTAGTTGGTATTGTTTTGTCAATCCCTTCGTTATGTATGGGCTTGCCTCTTTATAAAATCTTTGATATATATGTAAATCAGACTAGTTCCTATCAAGCGATGTATCTGAATTATCCTAGTTTTTGGGCGTTGTTAGGAGATAATTATCAATATTTAAAATTGCTTTCAGTTATCGTTACATTTATTATTCTTTTAGGAGGATTATTGTTCGTTATTGTGAAAAAAGTAGAATTAGAATCTAACAATAATTTTCTTAAGATTTCAACTTGGACGGTTTGGACTTGTGTTATGTTTTTGCCTTCTATGCATGAAAGATATGCATATTTGCCTGAAATTATGTCAGTAATATTATTTTTTGTGATATTCTGGTCAAAAGAAAGAAATGGACTAAGTGTAGTATTTATTGTAGCTTGTGTGCTGCAATTGTCGACATGTATGACTTATGGAAGATTCCTTCTTGACAATACGATTGTTGGATTTGATTTGATACTTCTAATCCATGTGTCTGCATACCTTATATTTACATATTCTTTATATGTTGGTAAAATGATAGATAACACGAATTTGTCAGAAGAAGATTAAAAAGTTTAGAAAAATCTAAGTATAAAACTTGACGAAAAAGTCGAATGAATTAGTTTCATTCGACTTTTTTATATGACAATCATACTTGAATGACATCTCATTTAAGGATATGTAACCCTTTACTTCCTGTCTGTTTGGTGAAGATTTTAAGATATTATTTGCTTATGGATTACTTAGGATAGGCAACAAAGTGAGTGCCGAATTTTTTGATACGGTAACCATTATTATTCATTCTTATTATTCGTTCATCTTTTTGAATCAAGACAAATTTAGTATAAATTCTTAATTGGTGAAAAATGTTTGAGATTGAATTCATATATAGAAAAGAAAATATGAAAGAAAAGAACCAAAAACTTATCGAATTTTTGAGAAAATAACACTATTTTTGTACCAAATACGCTAAAATTTAAAGTAAATTAAATATCATGGCAGAAAACCAAGAGATAGAAAAGAACGAAGCCAAAGAGGTGCTTAATTTCATTGAGCAGAAGGTGGTGGATGATTTGGCAAATGGCAAGAACGGAGGAAAGGTACAGACTCGTTTCCCGCCAGAACCAAACGGCTATCTCCATATTGGTCATGCAAAGGCTATTTGCATGGATTTCGGTATCGCTAAGAAATACAATGGCGTCTGCAATCTTCGTTTCGACGACACTAACCCAGTGAAGGAGGATAACGAGTATGTGGAGGCTATCAAGGAAGATATCAAGTGGTTGGGATTCGAGTGGGGCAATATCTATTATGCTTCCGACTATTTCCAGCAGCTTTGGGACCTTGCTGTTTCGTTGATCAAGCAGGGTAAGGCTTATGTCGACGAGCAGACTCCGGAGGAGATCGCTGCTCAGAAGGGTACTCCTACAGTGCCTGGTACAGACAGCCCATACAGAAACCGTCCGATTGAGGAAAACCTACGTCTTTTTCAGGAGATGACAGACGGTAAGATCGAAGATGGTAAGATGGTGCTTCGTGCTAAGATCGACATGGCTAGCTCGAACATGCACTTCCGTGATCCTATCATCTATCGTATCATCACTACTCATCCGCACCACCGTACAGGTTGGGATTGGAAGGTATATCCAATGTACGATTTCGCACACGGTCAGAGCGACTACTTTGAGGGCGTGACACACTCATTGTGTACTCTTGAATTTGTGCCTCACCGTCCGCTATACGATTTGTTTGTTGATTGGGTAAAAGAGGGTAAGGATCTTGACGATAACCGCCCACGCCAGTATGAGTTCAACAAATTGAACCTTAACTATACATTGATGTCGAAGCGTAATCTTTTGACATTGGTGAAGGAGCATGTAGTGGAGGATTGGGACGACCCTCGTATGCCGACTATCTGTGGTTTCAGACGTCGCGGTTACTCTCCAGAGAGTATTCATAGCTTCATCAATAAGATCGGTTACACTACTTACGATGCCCTTAACGAGTTCTCTCTGCTTGAAAGTGCAGTCCGTGACGACTTGAACAAGCGTGCTACTCGTGTGGCAGCGGTGCTTGATCCGATTAAGTTGGTCATTACTAACTATCCGGAGGGTAAGGTTGAAGAGCTAGATGCAATCAACAATCCTGAAGACGAGAACTCGGCAACACACAAGGTTGAGTTCAGCCGAGAATTGTGGATCGAGCGTGACGACTTCATGGAGGATGCGCCTGCTAAGTTCTTCCGTCTTGGTCCGGGTAAGGAGGTAAGATTGAAGAATGCTTACATTATCAAGTGTAGCGAGAATCCGGGTGAGTGCTGCGTGAAGGATGCTAACGGCAACATCGTTGAGGTTCATGCGGAGTTTATCCCGGAGACAAAGACTGGTGAGGCTAACTGCAACATGAAGATCAAGGGTAAGACTATCCATTGGGTTAGCTGCGCGCACGCTGTCAAGGCTGAGGTTCGTCTATACGACCGACTATGGAAGGTGGAGAATCCTCGCGACGAGTTGGCTCGTATCAAGGAGGAGAAGCAGTGTGAGGCTATTGATGCAATGCGTGAAATCTTGAATCCTGATTCATTGAAAGTTCTTACTAACTGCTATGTCGAGAAGTACTTGGAGACAAGCAAGCCTCTTGACTATTTGCAGTTCCAGCGTATCGGATACTTTACTGTTGACAAGACATCTACTCCAGGTCACTTGGTATTCAACCGTACTGTCGGCCTAAAGGATAGCTGGGCTAAAGAAATGAAGAAATAATATAAATAATTAAAAATATGAAGAAAAGTATTTTTGGAGTTTTGGGAATGACTGTAGCTCTACTAAGCAGTTGTTCTTCTTCAACAACAGTTGAGACTGACAACGGAATGAATGCAACTGCATTCGTTAACGGATTCGGAAACGTGACTAGCATATTCTCTTTTTACGACCTTACTCAGGAGGAAATCGCTTGTCAAATTTACGGTTTTTGCGGTTCAGAGGGATTCGGCCGTTGGTCAAATGGAGATACTGTACTTATCGACTTGCAGACAGAGGCAAAGTCTGAGTTCACAGCAAAGCTTCGTGTTGATCGTGTGATCACTCCAGATGAGGAAGCTTTCGTATTTGATGTAATCGCAAACGATGAGTATCTAACTCAGATTTCTCTTCACGGTGGTGGAAACGTTTACGTTAACGTGCCAAAGGAGCATGTTAATGAAGACGGTTCTGTACGTCTAACTTTGGCGTTCCACAACGCTGCTTTGCCAGGCAAGTATAATCCTGAAAACAAAGATGGAAGAAAGCTAGGTCTCTGTCTAAAGAATATCACTCTATACGGTTATAGTGTAGAAGATGATGCAGAGGATGCAGAATAATTAGTTTAACAAACTAAGGTCGAGCGGATGAATTCAATATTCAGTAATATAGGTATGAGTCTACCGGTAACCAACCCGGTACTCATATTCTCGCTCGTACTCTTCGTAATTCTCATTACTCCGTTTGTTTCGGAGAAGCTAAAACTGCCGAGTATCATCGTCATGATCTTGGCAGGAATTATCTTGGGTGAGCATGGAATTGGAGTGTTGACTCGAGATTCCAGTTTTGAACTTTATGGCACCGTCGGCATGGTGTACATCATGTTTCTGGCTGGTATTGAGATGGATATATCCGACTTTAAGAAAAACCGTACGGCGGGAGTCTTCTTTGGCGGAATAACGTTCATTTTGCCGATGTTGCTCGGTACGTTGAGCAGCTACTTCCTGCTTCAATACATTCCTCACCATGAGATTAATGTTGGTGAGGCTGTCACTGAGGTATCTGAGATGACATCGCAGTACTATTTGTTGGTGGCGTCGCTTCTTCTTGCCAGTATGTACGCGTCGCACACGCTGATATCTTATCCGATTGTCAGCAAATACGGAATAAATAAGAACCGTAGTATAAGCATCACCATAGGAGGAACAATGATCGCCACAACTTTGTCATTGTTGGTGTTGGCGGTGATTGTAGGTATGGCTAAGGGCCAGATCAACAGCTTCTTTTGGGTGCGTATGGGAATAGCGATATGCATCTTCCTTTTTATCATCGGATTCATATTCCCACGTCTTGCAAACTTGTTTTTCAAGCGAGTGAACGATAGCGTAGGTCAGTACATCTTTGTGCTGGCACTCGTTTTCTTAGGAGGCTACATTGCCCAGCTTGCCGGATTGGAGGCAATCATCGGAGCGTTCTTGGTGGGTGTCGCAATCAGTTCACTAATTCCTAGAATCTCACCTTTGATGAACAGATTGGAGTTTGTGGGTAACGCGATCTTCATCCCGTTCTTCCTTATCGGTGTCGGAATGCTTATTGATTTGAGAGCTGTTGTCTCAGGTCCGAACACTCTTATTGTAGCTGTTGTGATGTGTGTTGTTTCAAATCTTTCGAAGTATTTGGCAGCGGTAATCACACAACATACATTTAAATTAAAAAAAGTAGAAGGTAATCTGATCTTCGGATTAAGTACTGCCCAGGCTGCCGCTACATTGGCTGCAGTAAAGATTGGCTATGATACTATTATCAAATTTGCCGACGATGGTTCGCTAATCCGTATCTTCAGTCATGATATCCTTAACGGTACGGTGGTGATGATCTTTGTCACTTGCCTTATTTCGTCCACTGTGACCGAACGTTGTGCCAAGAAGATTTCTACACAGTCGGAAGCTATCGACGAGAAGATTGCCAAAGCGCAACAGGCAGACAGGATTTTGGTGCCGCTATATCATCCCGATAATTTGGCAAGACTTATGGAACTTGCCGTTATTTTGAAGGCTAAGAAGTCGAAGGAACCTCTTTATGCTCTTCATGTCGCCAATGATTCTCCAAATAATGGAATGGATCATGGCCGTAAACTGCTGGAAAGAGCCGCACGCATTGCGTCGGCTACAGATAATTCAGTGAAGATGATTTCCAGATACGATGCCAATATCGCTATGGGTATCATCCATACGATTAAAGAGAACAACATCACTGATATCGTACTTGGCCTTCACTATAAGAATACATTTACCGATTCGTTCTTCGGTGAGAAAACTGAGACATTGCTTCAGATGACCAACCAGATGGTGATGGTAGTGAAGGCAGTACAACCGTTGAGCACAATCCGCAGAGTGGTTGTTGCTGTGCCTCCAAAAGCACAGTTTGAGATCGGTTTCGTGAAGTGGTACGATAGAGTGAAGAATATATGTAAACAGATCGGTGCTTCAGCTAAGTTTTTTGCTCCTAAAGACACTCTTGAGCAGATCAAGGTGCTTGCAAACAGGAACAAATTTGGAGTCGCTACCCAATATGAAACGCTTGACGATTGGGATGAATTCCTGATTCTTACTCGTGAGTTGGGTACAGACGACCTTTTGGTGATCGTGTCGTCGAGAAAGAATAATGAGTCTTATTTGCCTGCGTTCGAGAAACTACCGCAGCAACTAAGTCGATATTTTGCAGACAATAGTTTTATCATACTTTATCCGGAGCAGTTCTCGTCGCCTGCTGATAGTGATAAAGAAATATCTTAATTCTAAGAAGAGATTATGGCAGAAATGTATCAGACTCCCTTTTTCTACAAATTTTTGAGAGTCTACAGTAATACAATATACAGCAGATGGTTTTCATCGACTGAAGTGAATAACGAGAAAGTTATTCCTGAGAATGCTTCGGTGATTTTTGCGCCCAACCATCAAAATGCGTTTATTGATGCGATGGCATTGTTGTGGTCGTCGCCTGCACCTATTGTTTTCTTGGCTAAGGCAGCCATCTTCAAGAATCCTATTATCGCAAAGGCGTTGAATTTCTTTAAGATTATGCCAGCCTACCGTATGCGCGACGGTTATAGCAATTTGAAGAAGAACGAAGAGAGCTTTGAGCAGGCAGTGAAAGTGCTTGCCCACAATGAATATTTCTGTTTGATGCCGGAAGGTGGACAGGACGAAAAACGTCGACTTCGTCCGTTAGTGAAAGGAATGTTCCGTATCGCTTTCGCCGCGCAGAAGCAAAAACCAGAAGGCGAGACTGTACTTATCGTACCGACAGGATTAGATTATGGACATTACGACCATACAGGACATCACTTGGTAATTAATTTCGGTAAACCTATCCGTATAGCTGATTATTATCAGGATTTTCTTGAAAATGAAGCTGTTACTCAGAATAGAGTGAGAGATGAGCTTTACAAACGTATGAAGCCGTTGATGCACCACATCACTTCTGAGAAGTATTACGATACATTCTACGCTGCATCATACGCTTACGCCGGCGAAATGCTGGTGTCAAAGGATTGGGATGACAACGAAACTAACCGTCTTGAGGCGCGTCAGAGAATCTCTACTAAACTTGATGAGGCTGAAGCAAACAATCATCCATTGCTTCCGGAACTTGAAAAAGCAGTGAAAAACTGGCTTGGCGACAGTGATATGGTAGAACTTTACGCTAATGCGTATGAGGAGCCGCACAAGGTTGATACCCGTCTTATCACTTCTGTGTTCTATTTGATAGGATCGTTGCCTCTACTTCTATATGCTGCATTGTTCAACGGAATTCCTTACCTGTTGTTCAAGGGTGTAGCAAAGAAGTTGGCTGGCGGAACAGGATTCGAAGCAAGTTTGCTTCTTGGATTCGTCTACTTGATCCTACCGTTCATCTATTTGCTATATGTGATATTGTACGCGATTTTTGTGCCTCAATATTTTGCAGATACATTGTGGTTTACCGTTTTCACTATCTGCTGGTTGATTTCGCTTCCAATCTCTTTCAACTTCCTTTCAAGATACAGATGGAGATTGCAGTATGTGATTTCAAGGTTTAAGACAATAGGTGGTAAGGGTAAGGCTGCACAGAAGGTTGTCGATATTCTTAAACAAATCTTAAACTCATCTGATTCTTCGCTTTCCGTGTCGACTGATGGAACAAACAAGCCTATTTAAGAGATGGAAGATATCGAAGAACTTGACATACATAATGCTGCAGAGGAACGAGAGGTAGACTACGAGATAGCTCTTCGTCCGTTGTCGTTTGACGACTTTACAGGACAGCAGAAGATTCTTGAGAACCTTAAAGTGTTCGTGGCTGCGGCAAAGATGCGTGGAGAGCCGCTTGATCATACCTTGCTGTATGGGCCTCCTGGACTTGGTAAGACCACTCTTGCCAATATCCTGGCGAATGAGATGGGTGTAGGGTTCAAATTGATCTCTGCTCCTGTGCTTGACAAGCCGTTGGATTTGGCAGGACTTTTGACTGGTTTGGAGCCGAATCAGGTCCTTTTCATCGATGAAATTCATCGTTTGAAGCCAGTGATCGAGGAGTTCTTGTATTCAGCTATGGAGGATTTCCGTATCGATCTTATGATTGACAAAGGTCCGAATGCAAGAGCGTTGCAGATTCCGTTGAATCCGTTCACGCTTGTCGGAGCGACAACTCGAAGTGGATTGCTTACAAGCCCGTTGAGAGCACGTTTCGGAATCAATTGCCACTTGGAATACTACGATAAGGATGTATTGACTAAGATAATCTGTCGTTCCGCGTCGAAACTATATACTCCTTGCGACTTTGAGGCTGCAGGAGAGATTGCAAGTCGTAGCCGTGGAACTCCGCGTATTGCGAATGCCATCCTTCGTCGTGTGCGCGACTTTGCTCAGGTGAAAGGCAACGGTACAATCGACATCAAGATTGCAAACGGAGCTTTGAAAGCACTTAATATCGACCAGTATGGTTTGGACGAAACTGATACAAAGATTCTTGCCATACTTATCGACAAATTCAAGGGTGGGCCAGTGGGACTTACTACAATTGCCACTGCTATCGGTGAGGATGCTGGTACAATTGAGGAGGTTTATGAACCATTCCTGATCAAGGAAGGATTCCTGAAACGTACTCCACGAGGACGTGAGGCGACCGAGTTGGCATACAAGCATCTGGGAAGAAAAAGAGATGGCGCCCAATTAACATTATTTGATTAAAACTTATTTTACGATGATAAAGACGACTAACCGCAAGAACTTTATTCGTGAGCGTTCAACTGAGTTCACAGTTGACGAGTCTGCAAAACTATTTGAGTTTTTGCAGAAGAAGATTGGTTCAAGCCGAAACAACATCAAGGGTCTTTTGGCCAAGAGATTAGTGTCAGTAGACGGAGCTGTTGAGACACGCTACGACTTTGATTTGAAGAAGGGACAGAAAGTAAGTGTCAGCTTTACAGGCAAGAAAAACACTTTCGCTCATCCGAAAATCTCCATCATATATGAAGACGATGCATTCCTTGTAGTAGACAAGAAGGAAGGCATTCTTTCTGTGCCAGCACCCAACCATGCTGCAGAGGATACTGTATTGAAGGTTATGGTAGGCTATGTAAAGAAACAGAATCGCCAGAATGCTTTGTATACTGTTCATAGAATCGACCGTGATACAAGCGGTGTGCTTATGTTTACTAAGACTCCTGAAGTGCAGCAGGCTGTTAAACTTCATTGGCATGATGCCGACCACAGAAAGGTGTACTACGCTTTGGTAGAAGGAAATGTGGAGAAAGAAGAAGATACTATCGAGAGCTGGCTAAAGGAGGATCCTAAGACATACATTGTTCACTCTTGCAACTACGACAATGGCGGAATGTATGCCGTTACTAAGTATAAGGTCATCCAGCGTGGCAACGGACGTACACTTTTAAAGTGTGAGATTCCTACAGGAAGAAAGAACCAAATTCGTGTTCACATGCAGTCGATCGGACATCCGATTGTTGGCGATGTGAAGTATGGAGCACCTATCACAAGTGTTAAGCGTCTTTGCCTTCATGCAACATACTTGGCGATAAAAAACCCGATGAATGGGAAGATAATTTCATTCGAATCGCCAGTGCCTCGTATTTTCTATACAGTAATGAAGTAGAAAAATGGAGGATATTAAAGCCTATTTCAGAAAACCTAATGTTGAGGATATTTCTCTTCATTATGTCGACGATGCAAGCAACCTTGCTTCGTTCATTTCTCAGTATGATGAGGAATTTGACGTGGCAATCGTGGGAATCCCGACAAATTGGGGATCGCAGAAATATAATCCTTCTTCAGCTGATGCTCCAGACGGTGTAAGAAAATATCTTTACCGTTTGTGTGGTGATTTCCATACAACAAGAATTGCAGATTTGGGTAATATCAATGTTCAGCCTGATCAGTCGCCTATGGCTGCTGTCGCTGACGTTGTTTCCATACTTGTAGAGGCAGGAATAAAGGTTGTTTTGATCGGAGGTGGAGATAGCTGTAATCTTCCAATTTTGAAAGGAATGGCCCATTCCATCGGGAAAATCAACTTTGTCAAGGTTGATTCATTGCTTACTTTAAGTGGTGCGGATGAACTTGCAAAGAGTGGAGGAGTGCTATCCTCATTTGATGAGATTGCAGAGATCAAACAGGTCGACTGCATTGATGTGTTGGGCTATCAAACTTACCTTTGCTCGGAAGATAAACTTTCAAGAGCTGATGATCAGAGAATCTGCTACACTCGTTTGGCAGAGGTGCAGGATAATGTTCAGAATATAGAGCCATTGCTTCGCGACAACGACTTCTTCTCAATTTCAGCACGTGCAGTCCGCAGCTCGGACATGCCGTCATGTGTAGCTATGCCAAACGGGTTATACGGAGAAGAAGCATGTCATTTGGCAAAGTTGGCAGGCTTGAGCGATAGGTCGTCTGTGTTCTATATCTCCGATGTATACGCCCAAAATGAGACATCTTTAGCCCTTTCTGCTCAGATAATCTGGCACTATCTTCACGGCATGGATCACCGTTACAACGACTATCCGACAAACGATATCAACAACTATCGCAAGTCAATCGTTTACGATACACGCACCAATACCGAAGTCAAATTCTTCACTAATCCGTTGAACGGAAGATGGTGGGTGGAGATTCCTGGATATGATGGCAACAGAATAGTGTCGTGCAAAGAATCCGACTACGCTGCTATGGCTAATCGTGATGTTCCTGAAATCTGGTTTAGACACTACATGAGATAGGAATTCTGCGGTGAAAACGAGGATTTTTTGAGATTTATAGAGGAATTTGTAGAGACGGGGCATGCCCCGTCTTTAATATTGAAATATATTTTATGTTAAAATATGTGTCTTATGACAATTGATTTTGACTATATGACATAGTAATAAACAATTAAAAATGGGTACAAAGTATGATGAAATAGGGAAATCAATGGGTGCGTGTATTTTATGCGAACCAATTTTTGAGTATAGTAGAGTCTCTACGAATAAGTTAAAACAGTTGTCTATGTTTGGAGAAGAAACTGTGGAAACAATAAATGGAGATATTCGTGTTGTTGAACTTTTTGCTGGAGTTGGTGGTTTTAGAATTGGTTTTGAAAGAGCATCTGAGAAATTTAAGACCGTTTGGAATAATCAGTGGGAGCCTTCTACAACGAGACAGGATGCGAGTATTATTTATCAGAAAAGATTTGGCTCTGCTGGTCATTCAAATCAAGACATATCAACTGTACCCGTAGAGGAAATACCGGATTCTGAGATACTTTGTGGTGGCTTTCCATGCCAGGATTATTCAGTAGCGACAACACTTCATAATTCAAAAGGAATTGAAGGTAAAAAAGGGGTTTTATGGTGGCAAATTCATCGTATTCTTCGAGATAAGGGGATTAATGCCCCAAAATATCTTGTACTAGAGAATGTAGATAGATTGTTAAGTTCTCCTGCAAAACAAAGAGGTCGTGATTTTGCATTGATTCTTACATCTTTATCAGATTTAGGATATTACGTTGAATGGAGAGTTGTTAATGCTGCAGAGTATGGCATGCCGCAACGACGTAAAAGAACTTATATTGTAGCATATCATAAAACAAGTAATATTGCAGAGCAATGGAATGCAAATGCTGCTCAAGATCCTATTGATTGGATTGTAAAGAAAAGTGTACTTGGTAATGCTTTTGAATCTGATTTGGATAGTAAGAAGAATGCAAAGTCAGATTTTATATTGGAAGGAGATTTGGTTAACATAACTGATAATTTCAACAAATCTGAAAATGGTAAGGCTGCTAGTCCATTTGGAAATGCAGGATTTATGGCAAATAGACAGGTTTGGTCTGTTGATGTTGTTCCTGTTTATGATGGTCCTTTTTTAACTCTTGGTCAAATAATAGTACCTGAAGACAAAGTGCCTGAGGAGTATTTTATTTCAGATGAGGATTTAAAGAAATGGACTTATTTGAAAGGTAGCAAGTCTGAAAAAAGAATGACCAAAGATGGTTATGAATATAACTATACAGAAGGAAGTATGACTTTCCCTGATGCTTTGGACAAACCTTCTCGTACAATTATTACTGGAGAAGGAGGAGCGGCTCCGTCCAGATTTAAGCATGTTATTCTTACTTCTTCTGGAAAGCATCGCCGTTTATTGCCTTTGGAATTGGAAAGACTAAATATGTTCCCTGATAATCATACTGAAGGAGCAACAGATGTTCGTCGTGCGTTTCTTATGGGTAATGCACTTGTGACGGGCATTGTTGAACGAATAGGAGTTGTTTTAAAACAAAGAATTTGATATGGATTACCCTTATGATATATATTCAAAAGATTCTATACTGGAGTATGGCCGTCAACTTTTAGGGAAATCTTTGCGCGAGTTGTGTCCTGAGGCTGTTGAATATAGTACAGGTAAGGGAAGACTAGGACAAAGTGTGGAATTGTATCACTTTAAATATACTCCTAATTCAGAATCAGAGCCTGATTTTGCAGAAGCAGGAGTAGAATTGAAATGTACTCCATTAAAAGAGAATAATGATGGGAGTATGGTTTCAAAGGAACGCCTTGTATTGAATATCATTGACTATGTAGAAGAAGCTCAAAAAACATTTGAAACCAGTAGCTTTTGGCATAAGAATAAAATACTTCTACTTATGTTTTATTTACATGAGAAGGGAGTTAGTGTAGTTGATTTATTATTCAAAATAATACGCTTGTGGGATTTCCCTGACGTTGATAAAAAGATTATTAGAGATGATTGGAATAAACTCCATGACAAAATGGTAAATGGACTTGCTCATGAAATTTCTGAAGGAGATACTCTGTATTTGGCGGCCTGTATGAAAGGTTCTAAATCAGGTGCTGAAATGAGAACTCAGTTTGTAAAAGATGCTCCTAGTGCACAACAAAGAGCATATTCGTTCAAATCTAAGTATTTAAATACTATAATTCTTGATTCTTTGCTTCATCAAGAAATGTTTGATGGAGTATTTGTATCTGAAAAACAAAAACAAAAAATCTGTGAGTCGGTTAATGAAGTAAGCAATATTGTCAACAGTCTAGATGAATACAATGAAGAAGAGACTTTTGAACAGTTAGTAGAGCGAAGATTTGCACCATATTACGGAAAGAATATTTACGAAATAGAAAAACTTACTGATTTTGAAATTAGTAATAATCCTAAGTCTATTTCAAATAAAGTTGTTCATGCAATTCTTGGTATAAAGACTCCCAGAATTAAGGAATTTGAAAAAGCCAACTTACAGCAAAAAACGATTAGATTAGAAGCAAATGGTAGTCTTAAAGAGTCTATGTCTTTTTCTCAAATAGATTATAATGGAATTGTCTCTGAAGAAGAATGGGAGGACTCAAAATGGTATGAAATACTAACTCAACGTTTTTTATTCATCGTTTTTAGAAAAAGTGCTGATGGAGATAATAAAAATGCTAAACTAGAAAAAGTGTTCTTTTGGACAATGCCTAGAAAAGATTTGGAAGTCGCAAAAGAGTTTTGGAATGATACAAAGGATAAAATTCGTGAGGATGTCTTTACAAAATTTTGGAAATTAAAAGATCATAATGTCTGTCATGTTCGACCCAAAGCAAAAGACAATAGTGATAAAATGACGACTCCTTCAGGAAGAATGGAGACAAAGAAAGCTTATTGGCTAAATGCAGAATATATACTTGAAATAGTTAATGCCAATATGACAAAATAATGCCAACATCTCCCCATTTCAGCGGAGATTTTGGATTTTATAGATTTACAACGCATAAGACTCTTTTATTCCTTACACGGACTGAGATTTACATCATCAACCCTTTCCACTGAACCCTTTTGCCTAAATCAGTAAAAGTTTTCAGTAGAATTTTATTCATCGCCACCAATATGATTTTCTGTGTCTTTGCGGTGAATTACAAGACATGCTAAACTGTTGTCTTTATGTAAAAATGGTCTATGACCTTACGAAATGTGGTCAAAAAAGTGCGATTTCGTAACAATAAGACAAACTCTTAACTTTTATTTTACTTTAATTGCTTCAGCATCCACCATGCCAACGGAGACGCTAACAAGAATGATAGAAAATCTGATAAGGCTTGTGCGGCCTCCACACCCTCAAGCCCGAATAAATATGGAAGGATTAGTATCGACGGGATGAAGAAGAAACCGTTGCGTGATGCTGCCAACAAATTCGCAGGTAGGGCTTTCCCCGTCGTCTGCAACATCATATTGGTCATTTGAATCACTGAAACTAAAGGGAAGGTTAGCATCTGCCAACGTAGTGCTGGGGTGCCGACTGCAATCACCATCTCGTCGTCACGGAAAATTCTGACCAATGTGTCGGCAAATGGTGAGCCTGCCGCAACACAGACAATCAGGAATATTGACGATGCTTTGACTGCAAACATATAGCCGTCGCGTACACGTTTATATAGTCCGGCTCCGTAGCAGAAACCACATAACGGTTGGAAACCTTGTCCGATGCCGATCACTACACTCTGGATGAAGAAGCAGATGCGCGTAACTACCGACATCGCAGCGATTGCAGCGTCGCCATAAACGCCTGCAGCAACATTAAGCATGGATGTGCTTATCGCCATCAATCCTTGTCGTGTGAGTGAAGGCGATCCTCCACGAATTATCTCCTTCGCATATTTGGCGGAGAAGGTTATATGCTTTGGGTTGATCCTTAAATTATTTCCTTTTCTTGACATTATGAAAATGACGAAAAACCCGGATATTTGGCCCGTTAATGTACCTAAACCTGCGCCAAGGATTCCCATGTCGAACACGAAAATGAAAATAGGCACAAGCATCACGTTGATGATGGCTCCACTTAGAATGCCATACATTGCTAGTGAGGCATTGCCTTGGAATCGCATCTGATTGTTGATTACAAGTGTGGAGATCATGAATGGACATCCAATCAAGATGCATCGCATGAAGGTTTTTGCGTAAGGTAGGATAGTTGGTGTCGATCCGAGAAAAAGTGCCATTTCATCGAGGAAAATGAATCCAAACAATGAAATCAGGCAACTTATACCTAAGGCAGCAAAAAATGATGTGCTGGCCATTCTGCTGGCATCCTCAACCTCCTTTGCTCCAAGCTGACGGCTGATATATGTGCCGCTACCTTGTCCGAACAAAAATGCTATAGCTTGAATTACTGACATTAAGGAGAAAGACACTCCTACTGCTGCTGTCGCCTGGGTGTTGATTCTGCCGACGAAGAAAGTGTCGGCCATGTTGTAGAAACTGGTCACAAGCATGCTCACGATAGTCGGCACGGCCATTGTGAGAATCACAGTCGAGATTTTTCCCGTTGTCAGGAATTCATAGTTTGTCCCAGTTTTTGCAGACATTTAGAGTGTATTTTGAGAAGTAGTACAAAGGTACAAAAAATGATAAAAAAAGAGACGGCGAATTTCACCGTCTCTACAATTATGCATTCAGCATTTATGATTCAGCATTGCCATTATTCGTATCTCAATGCTGTAATAGGGTCCAACTTAGCGGCTTTTTTAGCAGGAAGCCATCCGAAGAAGATGCCGATGAACGCACTCACGAAGAATGCCATGAACACGGCTCCGACACTGATGACAAACGGAGCACCTATCACTTGCGCTATGACGTAGGATGCTATTATACCTACGATGATTCCGATGATTCCTCCGACCACGCTCAACATACCACTCTCGATAAGGAACTGCCATAGCACGTCTTTCGCTTTGGCTCCAATTGCCATTCTCAATCCGATCTCCTTTGTACGCTCGGTTACTGTCACATACATGATGTTCATGATGCCGATACCGCCGACAATAAGAGAGATAATGGCTGTTGCTGTAAGTAGCGATGTGATTGTGCCGACTACGTTCGACATCATCTCCAACATCTCAGCTTGAGTGCGGACCTCGAAGTCGTTGTTGGCATCAGGAGAAAGGTTGTGGCTTGTACGAAGAATCTTTTCAATCTCCTCTGTGGCAAGCTGACAAACATCCTCGTTCTTTGCCGAAGCATAAATCATATTTAGGTGATTCTGTGCCAAGATTCGTTTCTGAACTGTCGAATAAGGAGCAATAAGGATATCATCCTGGTCCTGACCCATACTGTTCTGACCTTTCTCTTCTAGCACGCCGATAACCTTCATAGGAATTTTGCCGAAACGGATTTCCTTACCGATAGGATTTTCATCCTCTTCAAATAGATTTTCGACTACTGTCTTTCCGATCAAGCAGACTTTAGCGTATGTGGCAATGTCATGCTCCGTAAAATTCGTTCCGTAGGCGATTTCATACTTCTTGATGGCAAGATACTCCACGCTTCCACCTTGCATTGATCCTGGCCAGTTTTTTGAGCCATTTACGAGCTGTCCAGAAGCGTTTACCGAAGGCGACACTGCATCTACATAGACTGCCTGTGCTTTTATTGCCTCGACATCTGCCATTTTAAGCGACTGTGAATTGGCATTACCCAAGTTCACACCGCCTCCACGCTGATGAGCACGCATCACCATGATAAGGTTTGTACCCATAGAAGAGATGTTCTCCTCGATCTGAGCCTTTGAACTCTGACCCATGTTGACCATGGCGATCACGGATGCGATACCGATGATGATGCCGAGCATTGTGAGCAATGCGCGAGTGGTGTTGCGCAACAAGGCTTCGTATGCTATTTTTATTAGATTTGCGAAATTCATAATCAATCAATTAATAGTCATCAGATGCAGGAAGTGCGTCAAGGGCTGCCTGTGCGCTCTGTGTATCCACTGGTTCGTCCTTAGTCACTCTACCGTCACGAAGCATCACAACTCTTGATGTGAAAGCAGCGATATCTGGTTCATGGGTTACGAATGCAATTGTCTTGCCGGCTTCGTTCAAACGCTGGAAGAGACTCATGATTTCGTAGGATGTACGTGTATCAAGGTTTCCTGTCGCCTCGTCAGCAAGGATGATGACAGGGTCGTTGACGATGGCTCGTGCGATTGCCACACGCTGCTGCTGACCTCCTGACATCTGGCTTGGAAGGTGATACATTCTCTCCTCCAATCCTACAAGACGAAGTGCCTCTTCTGCTCTCTCTCTACGCTCTTTGGCATTTACATCAGGATTATAAAGCAATGGTAGCTCTACCTGTTCGATAGCCGCAGTACGTGGAAGAAGATTGTAGCTCTGGAAAACGAAGCCGATCTTCTTGTTGCGAATTTCCGACAACTTGTCGTTGGAGAACCTTGATACCTCGATCTCGTCGATGTAGTATTCTCCAGATGTAGGTTTGTCCAAGCAACCAAGGATGTTCAGCATGGTACTCTTACCGCTACCGCTGGTGCCCATGATTGCCACAAACTCGCCTGCCTGTATTTCAAACGATACTCCACGCAAAGCACGCACAGTCTCACTTCCAACGATGAAATTGCGTTTGAGATCGTTGATTCTTATTATGGAATTTGCCATACTCTTATTTCATCATTCTTCTACTACCGCGTGGAGCCTGAGGGGCAAGTGGATTGTTCTGCATGCTACCACTCTTCTGCTTCTTAACCTTCTCGCCTACCTGAGCGGAGATAACGACTGTGTCGCCGACTGCTAGACGACCGCCTTTTACTATTGTGTTTACTCCGTCGTTGACGCCAGTCTCAATGAAGCATGGACGGATAGATTTGCCGTTCTTGACCCATACTTTCTGTCCGTTCTCTCTTCTCTGCTCCATCTCCTCGCGGCTTGGACGCTCACGCTTCTCTCCGTCGACACCTTCGTGCTTTCTGCCTTCTCTACCTTCCTTCATGCCCTCCTTTGATGGCCTTTCTGGTTTGCCTAGAGCCTCGAATACCTCTTCAGAAGGGCGGAAAGACATTGCTGATACAGGGACAAGAATGCCAGACTGAGAATCTGTGAAGATAGTTACGCTTGCTGTCATACCAGGGAATAGCTTCTCTTCTGGGTTCTCTGCCTTAACGATTACAGTATAAGTAACGACGTTGCTTGTGACCTTTGGCTCAAGACGGATCTCCTTAACCTCTCCGTAGAATGTCTCGCCCATGTATGAGTCGACTGTAAACTCAACCTTCTGACCAACCTTAACCTGGCCTATGTCAGCCTCGTCGATGTTTGCCTCTACGTGCATGCTCTTCAAGTCTTTAGCGATCACAAACAAAGTTGGAGTTGAGAATGAAGACGCAACTGTCTGACCCTGCTCAACCTGCTTTGCTAGGATCACACCGTCTATTGGTGATGTGATGACTGCATATCCAAGGTTAACCTGAGCCTCACGCACGTTTGTATTGGCGTTGTTGAGTGTGTTCTGAGCCTGGATATAAGTGTTAGTTGCTTCGTCCATAGCCTGTTTTGTAGCTGCACCTGCCTCGAACAATGCCTTTGTACGGTTGTAGTTCTGTGTTGCAAGGTTAAGTGTACTTTCTGCGCTCGACTTTGACGACTTAGTCTGCTGAAGACGCTCTAGAAGAGTCGATTTGTCTAGTTCAGCCAATACCTGACCTTTCTTTACCTTTGAATTGTAAGTCACGTAAAGCTTCTCTACTTTACCTGACACCTGAGTACCGACCTCAACCTTGTCTGCTGGCTGTAGATATCCAGTAGCTGACACAGATTTGGAAATAGTACCCTCTTCAATCACCTGCGTCTTGAAAGAAACCTCTTTCTTCGACGGCCAGAAGAAGTATAGCAATAGTCCGACGACTAGAGCTATAGCTATGCCTATGCCTATTTTCTTTGCCATTGTATTTTGTTTTATTTTTTATCGTTATTAATTCTTACTGCCTCATACTTGATAGGGTAGTCCATGTAGACATCCAAAATCTTACGTTCTAGGATGAATGAGTATTTAGATCTCACATAATCAGTAAGATAGTTGATGTAGTTGTTCTGCTGCTGCAATAGATCCACACTTGTGATGGTTCCGTATTTGAACTTCATGTTGTATGCATCGTATACAGATTTGTATGCTTTCGCACGCTTCTCGTTTGTCTTGAACTTACGATATGCAAGGTCGACGTTAGCGCACTCCACAGCTACTGTCTGGCGAAGTTTCAACTCAGTCTCCTGCATGTCGACTTCTGCCATCTTAGTCTGAATCTCGTTCATCTTTAGAGATGTCTTTGTTTTTCCTCTATCATAGATCGGAACTGACATCGATACTCCAATGTTTTGGCTGAAACGATCTACAAGCTGGTTGCCGAAATCGTCAAAATTTCTGTGACCTGTGCTGACACCTGCGCTAGCCGAAACCGTAGGACGTCTTCCGGCACGTGTGATCTCCTCATTGATTCTCTGGATGTCAATATTGGCTTTTGCCAAAATCATATCTGGATATGTGTCAAGTGTACGCTGAATAGCAGTTTCGACGCTTGGCAACTCTGCCAAAGCATCCATATCTGTAGTGTCTGGATAGACTAGAGTAAGCTCGGCATTAGGATCCATTGATAGTGCAAGCTTAAGATTAAGCAATGCGTTGTCACGATTGATCTGGCTGTTGAGCAGATTGCACTCGTCGTTAGTGTATTGAGCCTGAAGAATCAAGTAGTCGCTCTCCAAGATAGTTCCGACCTTATATTTCTCTTCGCCCTGTCGAAGCTGTTCTTCACTTGTCTCAAGAATCACTTTCTGGTAGCGAAGTAACTCCTCAGAGGAAAGCGCATTTAGAAAGTACTGAAGAATCTTGATGATTAGGTTGTGGTCGTATTGATCGGTACGGACTACAGCATTTTCAGCCTCAAGTCGACTCTTCTCAATGTTGTTCTTGATTGCACCTCCTTGATATAAGGTAACTCCGGCATTGACTCCGATGTTTCCGCCAAGGTTTACATCGCTCTCACGTCCTGAATGGGAAAGCGACTCGGATATCGAACCGCTCACTTGTGGCTTACGGTTGTTCTTTGCCTGCTCGTAGGAATATTCGCTTACTTTTTCAGTCAGTTTCATGTTTTGGCGTTCAAGGCTGTTGCCAAACGCATATTCGATACACTGCTCGAGAGTCAGGTTGTATCGGTCGTTTTGTGGCGCCACACTGCCTTCGTTCTGCGAGAATCCTGCACAACAAAGAAGAGAAGCCATTGCCAGTGTAAATATTTTCTTTTTCATATATTTGCCATCTATAATACTGCAAATATACATTTTCTGATGGGTTTTCAAACAATATTTCATATTATTTGCTGTTTACAACCTTTTTCAACCACAATTCATTGTTTACTTGCGAAAGGTTTAAGCAGATGATTATCATTTGTATCCTCTCAACATTGCATCTCTTCTTCTGACTCTTTTCTTCTTGTGAGGACGTTCATGTTTGTAGGCTCTGAACCCGTAGCAGATTCCAACTGTATAGTACAGATCGCTCAGAAAAATAGGATCGTCTATGATATTATGCCAGTTTGTAGTGCAAAATATCGATATCAAATGGTGCTCACGTTGCCAAATCCAACTTGTTTTTGCTACGGCTCCGAATTGAGCCTCGGTGTCATATTTGACAAGTTCTTCTGGTTGTGGCGCTATTGATGTCTGTCTCATGATTGTCATATCTGGGATTAATGAGATATGGAATAGCGTTTTTTTCTTTGTCACGAAATTATGGGCATATCCGGCACTCAAGCTAAATCCGGAATAGGTGATTCTTGAGGGGATCTTGATCTCTTCATCTCCAGAATAAAATTTTGGAAACTTTTCAGTGTTTGCTTCCATGTGTATGCCGTTTGTCAAAAATCCAAATATTGGACTTCCTGCACTTTTTTCTTGTCTCATGCTATGTGAAAAAGCGGCATTGTATGAAAATTTACGATTGAATAGTACATAGTAAGCGCCTAATTGAGCACGGGTCAGGAATACGTCTTCGTTACGAAGGTCGGTATGTATCTTGTTGAATTTGATATTATTGCTTTTGATTATGTTGGCACTGACGCTGGCTCCCCATTTGTCGCCATAATATGAGAAGCTATATTCTGCGTTATAGTAATTTTTATTCTTACCTAAGTTCTTGAAGTCGTAACTGAATCCCCAACCGAAATTTCTATATCCCAACCAAATGCCTGGCTTGATAATCTTGTCCGACGAAATAACGCAGTGGTCGGGTATCGTGTCCGAGTTTGTTTCCCAGCTGAAAAATGTATGACCTCCATAAACAGTTTGGCTGAGGTTCACTCTAAGACCATAGTCGTTAGTCGTTATGTAGTTTGTGTCGACTGAGGTCTTCAACAGACGCGTGATTACCCTGTCGATGATATTTTTCTCCTCTTCGTATTCGTTGATATAAATGTAATCTTCTATAAAGTCGTTGTCGTTGAAATGGAAATTGTCGGTATCTCTTTCGTGTGATATTTTGGAGTCGCGAATCAAATAGTGCGCATTGATTATCGTATCTGAGATTAGGGAGTCTGTCTGGATACTGTCTGATATTTCAGTCGAGTCAACAACGGTCTCGGCCATTCCCATGAAGGGAACGACCAAAACTATCAGTATGGCAAGCAGACGAGTCGGCTTCATTTGCGAGTCGGCTTCTTATTAAATGTATTTCTCTGTTGGTGCAGATGAATTATTTTTTTCCGGCTGATCAGTGATGATATGAAGATCACGTTGAGGGAATGGTATCGTAATGTTATTCTCGTTCAACGTGTTGTAGATCAACTCTTTTGCTCTAGAGACGATCACAAATTTATTTTCAACCAAAATCCACATGACAACGTAAAGGTTGACAGAACTGTCTCCGAAATCGTTGAAGTATACGCTGATTGCTTTTTCTGGATCGATATTTGCTTTTCTGTTTGTGTTCTCAGATCTCATCACTACAAGCTTGTCCTCTATGATCTTTCTGACTTTTTCGACATTTGTTCCGTAAGCGACTCCGACTGGAAGCTTGACCAACTCATAGCCGTGGTTACGAGTAAGGTTCTTGAATGTCTTGGTGAACAAAGTTGAATTCAAGAATGCGATCACACATCCGTCAAGTGTGATAATCTGAGTACTCTGATATGTGATGGATTCTACTTTGCCGCGAATTCCGTCACACTCGATGAAATCACCTACGCGCACTCTACCTGTCATAAGTGAGATTCCGTAGAAGAAGTTGTTGAGCATATCACGCATGGCGAATCCGAGACCGGTTGCAAGACCGGCAGTCACGATTGAAATACCACTCTTCGGAACCTGTAGCAGGAACAAGATAAAGATTATGTAGATTCCCCATACCACAATGGATATCAAGTTGTTGGCAAGAGTTATGTTTGCTCTCTCTATCTCGTGAAGCTTCTTGTTCTTCAACTTCCAATGCTTGTAGATAGAGCGGATAAGGTAAGCGGAGAATTTAAATATGAAGTAGAACTCCATTACGACCACCAACTTGAACAGAGACAATTGACACAAACCTTCGATGTCAAGGAAATTAGTGAAGAAGATATCCTTACACATTGCAGTCAAATCGAAGATGTCTGTCGCAATATAGATGCAGAGCAAGAATGAAAGCACTGCACACACAGGGATGACACACTGAGTAGCGAGGTCGCAGAACCAAGTGTGGGTAATGTTGTCGCCGGCATTATTCTGAAGCTCGTTGACCTTTTTCTTCAAAAGCTTAGCGTAATCGTTGGAGTTCTCTCTGTTGTGTCCCTCCTTTGCAAGTATACGTGGAGCAACCTTCTTGTACTCGTATTCCTTCATATACTCGGACGCAAATGTCAGAGCCTGGATGCATGTCAATTGAACCAACCACCATATAAATACCTCTACTGCCAACAATGCATATCCAAGCCAAGCCATTACGCAGGCAACTGTCATTATGCTAAGAGATATCCAAGCGTAGATTTCATCGTATTTAGGGACATTGGCATGATGTGCCTTTACCGATTTGAATCCCCAGATTGTGAAGATGATCAGCATCGGAGGAAACAATATTGTCACTAGATTGTTAGGGACAAACATTATTCGGAAGATGATGATTACCAGACCCATCATAAGGATAGGGAAGTAGCAGGAGAATGCACTTTTGATCTGTCTTGCACTTGTTCGGTAGACAAGAGAAAGGGTGATAGCGGCAATCAACAGCACATATTCGATCAGACGTGAACAAGCCATTGTGAAAAAATTCTGCGACATCACCAATTTGACCAGTGAAAGGAGCACTATGAATAGCACGCAAGTTATTGTGATTGCGTAATATGGAGAGTATACGGCGTCTACATGTCTGAATTTGCTGTAGATTATAATGCCTCCTTTCGCGCAAAGTGCTGAGAGCACAAAGAATGCTAGGATAAAGATGATGAATCCGAAGATTGTTGGACCACGCCAATCAGAAGGTACATTGGAGTTGTCGTCGCCATACTTATCCATTATATCGTTGTATGCGATATCTAGATACTTCGGAAGGTTTTGCAGAATAGTGAAATAATTGATTCCTCCGTTAGTGAAGATGTTCTGCTGAATGGCTTCGTATCTGCTTAGGGCATAGTCGTTTACAGCCTTAAGACGAGTGTCTACACGTTCATAAATCTTACTGTCTTTGATGATGTAGTCTCTCGCTGCGATAAAGTCGGCAAGTATTTTCTTTGAAAGAGCGATGCAGGAATCGCGTTCAATCTGATTTTCTGGAGAAAGCGTGAATTGCTTCATCTCTCCTGAGAAGAAACGTTTAGCTGTTTTAGGTGCAGTCGGCATCTTCAGTGTGTCGATCGGCGACTTTGCAATAGAGTCCTCCGACAACTCTTTTGTGATTTCTCTGGCTTTTGCGAGCATCAAGCTATCACGCTTAGCTTCAGCGACTTTTACAGCTTCCTCTGCTGATGTTGTAGCTGTGTCGCCACCTAGTTGTTTTCCGAAGATATTGATTCCAACGCCCTTCTTTGTCGTGTCGCCCTGCTGCTTTCCGTATTTTTCAGCTTCGTATGCGGCATTGGCTATTTCAATCTGTCTTTTTACCGAATCCTCCTTCATTCTGACGACGCGTAGACTGTCGCGGTTGTACTTTCTCTTCATTGGAGGAATGTTTTCCAACGACTCGATCAAAAGAGTATAACGTTTGATTTCATTATCAAGTTTTTTGATGATGATATCGAAAGGCATTCTCTTCTCCTTGAATTCACGGTACAGTCTTGTCGCTTCATGACAAGCGTATGCCATGTCGAAGATGAAATCCTCTTTCTGGCTGTAAAGCATCAATGATATTTTTTCACTCTCTTGTAGAGTCTTGATGATGTTTTGATGCTGCATTTTGTTGAGGGTGTCATATTTGGCCCTCATTTTAGTCTCTTCCTTATATGTGGTTTCAAGTTCTCCCTTGAGCACACTGACGGTTTGCCCTAGATTCTGCTCGTTAAGTACGGCAAAAAGTTGAGTGGAAAAAGTAAATATCAGTGCAAAAACGCAAATTAGTCTATTCCTCATGTTATTGTTTGTATTCGACGATGCAAAATTAGTTAATTTTAGTTTTTTATAAGAAAAACGAGTGAAGATTGTTAAAAATTGTGTTTGAGAGCATGAATCATATTTTTTTGCGCTATTGTCGTGGAAATTGTTACAAATGTATTTATATATTTGCTTCGCATGATTTGGATGTTTGGTTCCCCAATATGATGCGAATGTTAGAATAAGTGAACCATAAAAGGATTTGTTGTTAATATTATGGATTTTAAGAAGTTTTTACTTTCTGCTTCGATAGCAATGCCGTTTGGTGCGATGGCTGAGGTAGGTTTGCAGGCAAACCAGATCGGATATCCAGCGCAGTCAGTGAAGCAGGCGATGATTTGTAATTCTACCGTTTCAGAGTATTCTATTGTTGATGCGAAGTCAGGTACAGTTGTTTATAAAGATTCACTTCCAAAGTCAAAATCGTGGAGAGCATCTGGAGATAATGTAACTTGGGCAGATTTCACAAAGTTTTCTATCCCTGGAGAGTATAAGTTGAAAATAGGTGCTTTTGAGTCGGCTCCTTTCCTTGTACAGGCCAACGGTCATGTATATGATGATGTTTTGATTCAAACACTTAAGGGATTCTACTTCTGGCGTTGTAGTACTCCAATCGAAAGTAAGTTTGCCAAGTTCAAGGGTGTAGATTACTCACGTAAGGCAGGTCACCCAGACGATAAGGTAACAGTTTATACAGTAGGTAAGGGTGCTAAGGTACATAGAGATGCACGTGGTGGTTGGTACGATGCCGGTGATTACGGCAAGTACACTGTAAATGCAGCTATCACTCTTCATACTTTGCTTACTGCATACCAGTTGAACCCAGAATACTTTAATAAGTTGGATTTGAATATCCCAGAGAGTGGCAACCATACAGCCGACATTCTTAACGAGTGTATGTATGAGTTGAAGTGGATGCTTTCTATGCAGGATGAGTCGGACGGTTCTGTCTTCAACAAGGTTACTACAATGAAGTTCCCTGACATGATCATGCCAGCAGACGATAAGAAGGAGCGTTTCTTGATCGGTAAGACAATGGACTGTGCTTACGACTTCGCTGCAACTATGGCTTTGGCATCTCGTGTTTACAAGAACAATACAGACTACCCTGACTTCTCGGCAAAGGCTTTGGCTGCTGCAAAGAAGGCATACGATTGGGCATCTTCTCAGCGTCACTACTCAATGTTCCAGAACCCATCAGAATGTAACACTGGTTCATACGCATCAAGTGAAGTGAAGGATGAGCAGTTCTGGGCAGCTTCTGAGCTTTTGATCTGTACAGGCGACGCTAAGTATATTACTCCTCTTAAGTTCAACCAATACTTCACAGTTCCTTTCTGGGGTGATGTTAGTACACTTGGTTTGATTTCAATGATGCTTAACGAGGACGCTCTTCAGGAGAAAGTTGATGTTAAGACTGTAGAGAAGAAGTTCAAGGAACTTGCGGACGACCTTCTTTCGATCTACAACGAGAGCCCAGGTCGTGTTCCATTGAGAGAGTACTTCTGGGGGTCTAACGGTCAGGTTGTAAACTCAGGTATGGTACTAGCAATGGCTAGCAAGAAATTGAATTCAGAGAAGTATCTGTCTGCAGCTCAGTACTGTCTTGACTATGTGCTAGGAGCAAACGCAACTGGTTACTGCTTCGTTACAGGATTCGGTACTAAGTCGCCAATTAACATCCACGACCGTAGATGTGTTGCCGATGGCTTGAATACTCCAATCCCTGGATATATGGTAGGTGGTCCTTCACTTGACCAGACATCTGACTGTGGTAACAGTTCTTACCCAACAGTTAAGTATCCGGCTAAGACATACCTAGATATGTCATGTAGTTACTCTACTAATGAGATCGCACTTAACTGGAATGCTCCACTTGTGTCGTTGATCTCTCAGATTGTAAACGCATACAAATAAGAGGTATTTCTAAAACAAAATAAAGGGAGACGCGAGCATTTGCGGCTCCCTTTTCTTATTTGACACTATGGAACAGCAAGTTGAAAAACCGATAGAGAGAAGCGAATTGCGTCGTATGTTGGGAAGGGTATTCTATATCATGAAACGACGCTTGAAATGGATATTCTCGTCGACAAAATTTGCGAAAGTATCACCCGAAAAAGTTGGCGATGTGGTGTTTGAGCATAAGTCGACGTTGCTTCGTAAGCTGAAGGACGTAGAGATGTATCTCCAGTATAATAAGATAACTAACCTTAGAATCGCCATAAGCCATATCGATGGTGTGGTAATCCGTCCTGGAGAGACGTTTTCCATCTGGCGTATGGTTGGTTGCCCGTCAACGAGAAAAGGGTATAAGACAGGAATGATGATTCACAACGGAAAGTACAACATTACATCTGCAACTGTGAATACTGTTAGTCCGATAAGGAAAGACATGAGTTATGGATTAATAACGTCTCCCGAAAATTCGGAAGACGTTGATGTGTGAATTATTTTACGAATCCTGGTTCAGGTAGGTGCATCCCGACCATTGTCAAACCATTCTCTTTTGCGTAGTTGATAAACTTAACTCTCGACTTCACAGCCTCAGTCGAATCCATGTCGTATGATGCACAGAATTCCGGGTGAGCCATCTGAAGAGCCATGCCGTGCATCAAGTCGCCGATAACCAAAGCCTTGCCTGCCTGGAAAACAGTGTGGCCTGGAGTGTGGCCGTGAGCATCCATCGGAATCACACTTCCTGGAAGAGTATCGTTGAAATTAAACTTCTGGATATCCTCTGCGTATATTTTGGCTAACTCCACCTGCTTTTCATTATTCTCTGTCATACCCAACCAAGCTTCAAGCTCTGTTTTTGCAACGTAAACCTTAGCATTAGGGAATGCCTTCTGACCATTAGCAATCAAGCCGCCGATGTGGTCGAAGTGAAGGTGAGTAAGATAAACGAATTTGATATCTTCCGGTTTGATGCCTAGTGAGTTTAGCGACTGGACAAGAAGACTGCCTGGCAAACCAAGACCAGCGTCGCAAAGAATATTCATCGAATCCTTTTGCAAAAGCACTGCACTCATCGAAGCTGGAATGCCATTGGAGATTCCAAGACTGTCGGCTAAGTCGGTCGTAACGTCGCCAAATAATTTAAGATCATTATTTTTGCGTTCAGCATTGTCGCGAAGCCAAGTCACTTTGACATCGCCAAGCTGCATAGAGCAGATTGAACTGTCCGCATTAACTACTAATTCAGAGGAAGAAACCTCCTGAGTGCATTGTACTGCCTGTTGAGGCTCATTGCTTGACTTGTTGTTGCAAGCGGTTGCCATCAGTGCAATTACTGGAATAAAAAGACGTTTCATCATGTTTGTGTTACGTGTTTGATTTAATGAGGGCAAAATTAGGAATTATAATTTGAAAACGCATGATTTTATATTACATCCATATATTTTGAAGACTAAAAAAATCCCATCAGTTTTGGGGCATTACGAATATTTTTATAAATTGCGAAAAATTTAGATTTTCCTTACGAAGAAAAAAGTATATGAGTAATAAGATGTTGAAATTTTGTCGCTACTTCAGACAAAGCGTTGGCACACTACTGGTGACGATAGGTGTGTGCGTACTTGTTGCCGTACTTACTTTTTCTTGGGCATTCTTGAACCCGATCGCTCGTGCTCTTGATGCTATTGCTTTTACTGATAACTATTTATATACAGAGAACTTAAAAGAGGGAGATCTGGATTATTGCAAGAATGTTGCATTTGTCAACATGTCCGGAGTATATTCAAGAGGAGAAATCGCGGAAGGTCTTGAGTATATTTCCAAGTTCGGTCCTAGAGTCGTTGCGATGGATTGTATTTTCAGCAACAATATGACTTCTGATGCACGTGAGAATGATAGTCTTCGTAATGTAATTTCGCGAATTCCCAATTTCGTATCTGCACAACGTATCGTGAAGATGGGAGACAGTGTGGCAGTAGAGCAATCTTTCTACCACGATGTATGTTATAATGCCAGTGTGAATATCGAAGACGGAATCGTTCGGCATTTTTCACCAGACAGTGTAACTGTTGGCGGACTTACACTTCCATCATTCGTTGGAGAAATCATTCGTTTAGGTTATCCTGAAGCGTATAAGAATCTGCAGGAGAGAAATAACGAGGAAGAACTTATCAATTACAAGAAGATGCAGGTTGACGTGTTCGACATGCGCAAGATATTGGATATGGATCTGTTCTTGGATTCATTCGATGTCCATGACAGAGTAATCCTTGTCGGAGATATGGACGACTTGAGAGACTACCATACAATCGCTACTGAACTTTATGGTATGCGTCGTATCAACGGAACATTGATCCATGCGTATAGCATTACGACAGCAACGGACGAGCATCGTCTCATAACAAATATGAGCGAGGAGTGGGCATTAATCTGGGGCTTATTGATTACGCTTGCTTTCAACTATTTTTGTTGCTGGGCTTACGAAGCTTACGAGAAGACAAACGGAATGATCATCAACTTCACACAGCTAGGATTCCTTCTTGGAATGATGTTGCTTGGAGGTTTGACATTCATTAATTTCAGATATAATCTCAACTATACTTATGCCATGATTGGTGTAGGTCTTGGTGGTTTCTCTAGTGAACTTTGGTTGTGGCTTGAGTCGCTTCCCCCATACTTGTGGTTGGCTAAGAAGTGGAAATGGTTGAATCTGTAACGATGTTTGCTTGAAAGACAAGATGTGCGCGAATAGTGAAATAGGAGGCACTCGCTTTCGGATTTCGCATGTAATCTGTATAGGGTTTGAAAGTTTATAAAAATGAAATAGAAGATGAGATACAATATGAAAAGAATAGTTCTAGCATTTTTGACATTGCTTCTATGCTTGCCTACTTTTGCAGCATTGAAGGCAATGAAAAATCAGAAGACAGGTAAATGGGGATTCCAGGATCCTAAGACTCTTCGTACGGTTATCCAGTATAATTACGATGAAGTTGACCCGGCACACTCGTTTGTCGGATCAAAGGATTATGCAGTTGTACGCCAGGGTAAGTTCTGGGGCGTGATCAACACTGAAGGAGAAGTAATTGCAAAGATGGTGTTCAAGAATAAGAACATCGCATTCAAGGCTGCTCATGCACAGTGGAGAAAGGCTCGTCTGGAGGATTATCTTTACGATGCTGCCGACGCTAACGGCAAGTTCGGTTACGCTAACTACTATGGTGATTGGGTGATATCACCGGTTTTTGATGAGATTGATGATACATACACATTGTCTGCTGCTTCTGAGTTTGCAGTCGTTAAGCATAAAGGTCTTTGGGGTGCGATTGATGCAGATGCAAAATATATCATCAAACCAGTCATGTTGACTAAGGAATCGCTTCTTCAGGCTGCTAAGGAGTGGGGTGAGTATGCTCCTCTAGGACAGACAGCTTACGAGGCAATGGATTCTCAGACAAGAAAGAAAGGTTTTGCCAATTATCTTGGTAACTGGATCGTAAAGCCATTCCTTGATGATTACGACAAGACTTGTATGTTTACTCCAGACCGTAACTTTGCTGTTGTAAAGCGTGGCGGAAAATGGGGATGTGTGGACCGTGGTGAGAAGTGGATTGTTCAGCCAGGATATGCTACTGCTGCAGAGGCTAAGAAAGCAGGTTTCGCATGGCAGATGAAGAACCCTAAGGCTGGAACTCGTCCATCTGAGGCTCACAATGTAGATGATGGTAAGTTTAAGAACTCGTTGTTGGCTAGTGCGGCTCCTGCTACACCAGCAAAACCAGCAACTCCGTCTACTCCGGCAAAACCAACTGTGACTCCATCTACACCTTCACAGCCAGTTTCGCCAAGTGCTCCTACGATTACAATCATCTCGCCTAAGGATGGCGCTCAGTACACAAATCCTGAGATGACATTTGTATATCAGGCTAAGACTGCTGATGGAAGCAAGCCTTCTATCACTGCGTATATCAATGGAGAGCTTCAGCCGACTACTAAGGGCGTCAAGCAGTTGTCGGATCAGATCACGCTTACTCTTCCACGTAAGGAGGATGTTTGCAGAGTTCAGTTGATTGCTAAGGATAGCAAGGGAATGAGCAGTGATCCTGCTGTTGTAAGATTGTATTACAAGGCTGATCAGAACAAGCCTGCATTGCATGTGGTTTCTGTCGGTGTAAGTGATTACGATCAGGCTGACTTGAAGCTTCAGCACGCTTCTAAGGATGCAGCTGATTTCTTGAGTGCAGTCCAGAACAGCAATTTGACATATTATAAGAATTTGGCTACAGCTTCTCTTGTTACAGATAAGAACGCTAACGACCGCAAGATCAAGAAGGAACTTTCTCAGCTTGTAAACAAGGTAGAGCAGGGAGATGTTATTTTGCTATACTTCTCTGGTCACGGTGCTAAGGAGGGAGATGAGACATACTTCTTGTCGGCAAATGCCGAGAGCGAGGATTTGTTCTCTACTGCCGTTAATTTCGACGTTATTCGAAGCGCGACAAAGCGTTTGAAGGATAAGAGATGTAAGATCATCATCTTCATGGATGCATGTCACTCTGGTGCAATGTACGGACAGAAGTCAGTGGCCGAGCCATTCTCTCTAGCTGATCCAGGCATAATCGGATTCTACTCAAGTACTGCAAGCCAGAAGTCTAACGAAAGCGAGGAGTGGAAGAATGGTATCTTCACTAAGGCTTTGATTGAGGGTATCAACGGTAAGGCTGTAGACGAGGAGGGCAACATCACAATCGACGGTTTGGAGAAGTACATCCGTCAGCAGGTCCGCACGTCGACAAGCGGAAAGCAGATGCCAATCTTTGAAAATAAACAAGGTAATTATATATTGTTCCCAAAAAGAAACTAAAATAGAGGAGGACGTAGATTATGAAGAGACTAGTATCAGTTGCTAGCATGCTACTAATGGCAGCTGCAACATTCGCAGGAAATCTTTTCGTATATTCTGTTACGGGAAGTGTTGAGAAAAAGGCAGGGAACGCTTGGCAGACGCTTACAAAGCGTGCTGAGCTTCAGGAATCTGATGTCGTTCGTGTGAAAGATGGTGCAAGCCTATCTATCATTGACAAATCGGCTCAGAAGATATACGCTACTGGTGCTGTAGATGGTAAGTCGATCGGAAGTATCATCAAGGAGCAGGGTAATGCATCATCTGCATCGGCACAGTTTGTAGGTCACGCTGTAAAGTCGTTGTTCAACGGAAATGGAACTGACAATATCAGCCATTCGGCTGCCGGATGTACATATCGTGGTGATATTATCGAGAGCGACATTGCAAAGGCAATCTTGGCTAAGAAGAACGCAGACGAGCAGTTCAACGTAAGCAACGAGAAGAGTGATTTCGGTATCTCATTCGATCTTGTCGACAAGAAGACAGGTGAGATCGTAGTTGCTGCTAAGCCAGGTAGAGAGGTTTACTTCAGAATCAAGAACAATAGCTCTAAGATCCTTTATGTAAACGTTATCGACATCGCATCAGACGGTCAGTTTGCAGAGTGTTTGCCAATTGACGATGCTCAGACATTGTCTCACTTGTTGATCCCTTCAAACTGTGTAATCGACCTTGAGGATTTCCCAGTTGAGTTGACTTACCCACTAGGTACAGACAACCTTGTATTGGTGGCTTGTGAGGTGCCTTACGATCTTCGTCAGGTGAACAAGTTCTTGAAGATGCCCAACATCAAGGCTGACGCAAAGCAGCAGATTGGTGTCTACTCACGCACTATTGCGATAATGCAGTAAGAAATAGTAAGTGAAAATATTATTGGGCGACGTGAATGTTCTCGTCGCCCTTTTTTGTTGCTATACAACAACAATGAAAACTGCAATTGCTTATTTTTGATGATTTTATTTCAAATCTTTTGGATTAATGCTTTTTGCGTCTATATTTGCAAAGCAATTGTCGTTGTGACGATAGCATTTCCCAAACGATTTGTGTCAAGGAAATAAAAGGATTTAATAACAAAAAATTGAATTTATGATTAAACGATTTATCTCTACCTTGTCTGTAATATTTTTGGCATTTGGAGTATATGCAGAATCAAAGTATATGACTGTTGAAAAGAACGATGGCTCAAAGATTTCGTTCTTGTTGGACAATAACCCTGTCATTACATATCAGAATGATAATCTTGTAATCAATAAGGATGCCAAGACAACATATTCATTAGAGGATATCAAAAATTATCATTTCACTGAGTCAGATGATTCTAAAGTTGAGATGTTTTCATCAAATACAATGAATATTGTGTGGTTGGATGACGCAACAATTGAAGTTAATAATGCTATGTCCAATACCGTTGTAATGCTAACTGCGGTAAACGGAGTTGTTGTGGCTAATACAAAGGCAGATTCGGAGGGTAAGGCTACAGTAAAGATTCCTAATCAGGCTGGAGTTTATGTACTTTCTGCTGGCAACCAATCTTTCAAGATTATTAGAAAAAAATAAAGGTGTGTGGCACCTATAAGGATTTATTAATTTATGCTCGTATAATTGAAAGGCTTATACGAGCAAGGAATATTAGGAGTTATGAGGAAAAAACTATATGTATTAGCAACATTATTGGGGTTATGTACACCATTCTTTGCTGCAACTGACATGTGTGTCATTAAAAAGAATGGAGAGATTGTAAAATTTGATGTTGAAGAAGTTAAAGAAGTCATCTATCAGAAACATACAGATTCTCCAATCATTGAGACTCCTGCTGTAGATGCTGCAAGTTCGGATTTGAGATATTTCATTCTTAATGACGATGAAGTTGAGGTCACTGGATTTATAAATGGTTCGGCGAATATAGTCGTGCCTGCAAGAGTGACTATTAGCGGAAAAACATATATTGTTACAAGTATTGGAAAAGGGGCTTTTGAAGAACAAACCCGAATTAAAACTGTGACTCTTCCAAACACAATCAAAATTATAGGAGAATCTGCGTTTGAGGATTGTGAAAATCTAACGAGTATTAATATTCCGTCAAGTGTCACTGTCATAGAAGAAGATGCTTTTGCTGGTTGTGAAAAACTTACAAATGTATCGCTTAACGAAGGCTTGACTACAATCGGAGGATGGGCGTTTGACGGATGCTCTAGCTTTACAAGTATTAAAATTCCTTCTAGTGTCAATTTTATCGGAGCAAACGCTTTTTTAAACACTGATAATATTGAACCAGGAGTTTTGATTTATGACAATGGTACAAAATGCTATGGCGTAATTGGTGATAGAGAAAAAATCACAGAGGTTGTGATTCCAGAAGGAGTTATAAGTATTGGAGATAAGGCTTTTTCTTTTGACGAATGGGAATGTAATCTGTCACGTGTCGTAATTCCATCTACTGTTACACTTATTGGAAATAGAGCTTTTGAATATTGTAGGAACTTGAATAACATAAATGTGCCATCTAGTGTCACTGAAATCGGAGAAGGTGCATTTTATTACTGTACAAATGCAGATGTTGTAGTAGACAATACTTTAGACAATATTAAATTCTACGATTACGATGACATAGCTGTTTCATATGACAAAAGCAATGCTTTTGAAGGATGTAAGTCTGTAAAATTCAACATTGGAATTCACGCTGGAGAAAATGCAACAATCGTAGAGTCGGAGTACCTAAATGTCGTTGAGGGAGGTAAGTATATAGTGTACAATCCATCAATTGACGGTGGCGAGATGAAATTTGAGGTTTTGAGAGTATCTGGAAGTGCTGGTGATAAGGTTGTTGAATTTAAGGTATACCTTGATGGTGACGATGCGGATGGAAAGACATTTGCTTTAGGTGATGATGTTGATCATGCTTCTTATTTTGGTCGTGTCAATGGACAATTGGGAGCTTTGAAACAGGCTTATGCTGTTGAATATGCTAAGGACGTGATTTTTGCATTGTCTTATTCTGCAGATAGTTATATGATCACATCTGCAACTGTTAATAAAAAAGTAAAAGATGCTGGTGCTCTAGTGTCTAGATTCGGAACTTTGACTACATCTGGTTCGTCTGACGTCGACCCAGACAATACTGATATTGAAAAGATAGATTCTGCTGAAGAAATTCAGGTGAAGGCAGGTGGAACATATTACGCATCTAATTATATAAAGGATTTCACTTTTAAGGTTAAAAGCGTTTCTGGAAGCTATTTGAACAAAAATCAGGTTGTGGAATTTGAGATTGACGGAAAGTCATTTGTGCTTTCTGATGCAGGTGCTTCATATTTGATGTGGACTGGAGAAAGATTTGAAGCTGTAGGAAAGGCAGTTGCTGATGCTAATGCAGAATCTGTCGTTATGGTTCTTGCTTGTGCTAACTCATCAGCAGATTATACATTTGTTTCGCCAAGGCATAATGCCTCGCTTTATTTAGGAGGAGCTCGCGAGACATTGTTCAGCAACTATCAGAAAGATGCAGAGGTACAGACATCTTACGATGAGATTCAAGTAAAAGTAGGAGGAACATATTATGCTTCTAATCCTATAAAAGACTTTACGTTTAAGGTAATGGCGGTGTCGGGTCACTATGTTGATCAAACTCAGGTTGTTATTATAGATATTGACGGTGTTGAGTATGAACTTTCTGATGCTGGAAATTCATTCCTAATCTGGACAGGTGAAAATTTTGTCACTGCCAACACTTCTGCTGCTAGAAATAGTGCAAAGAAAGTTGTGGCTTGCTTATCTCTTGTAAATTCAGAGGCTGATTACACTTTAATGTCTGCTACTAAAAATAGCACATTGAAATTATTAGGTGCAGCTCAAACATTATTCTCTACAACTTCAGATCAGATAAGCCAACCTGTTGAAGCCACTACTTCTATTTCTCCAAGAGTAGGTGATGAGTATTGGGTTTCAAATAATAAGTTAGGTCTTTCTAAGCAGCTTTTGACAATTGATAATATCGGAGAAACGACTATTACGCTAACTCTTGCAAACCAAACTATTACTATAGGTAGTGCAAATGTCGACAAGTCATACGCTGTTTTCTATGCAAATAACGGAGTATTTAAAGCAGCGTCAATGTCTGATGCAAAAGCAAATGCTGAAAGTGTATTGTTTATTTGTAAATCTGGTGCTATATTGGCAAGTGGAACACTAGCCAATAGCTATGACATTTATTCATATGCAGGAGAAACTACTTTTGTTAAGAGATAATACTATTTCATAATTAGTGTATGAAGGTGACGGGAATATTCTCGTCGCCTTTTTTGTTGCTATTGTTTTATCGCTATATTTGCAATATAATGCTAAAATTAAAATCGTAACTATGAAAAAACTTATACTATCGGTGTTTTCAGCAGTGTCGTTGGCTGTTGTGGCCAATGCAGTTACTTATATGCGAGTAAAGACAGACGACGGACAGATCGTCCGTTATGATGTAAGCCATGTGACAGAAGTTGATTTTGAAGATGATGCTTATGGAGTGAGTGTGTCTGGCAATATTGGTGGATATGCCTACGTTGATCTAGGATTGAAAAGTGGACATAAGTGGGCTACTTGCAACGTCGGAGCCGATAAATACTATGAAGTTGGATTACATTTCGCTTGGGGAGAAACAGCTCCGGAAGACACAACATTGGTGGATTGCTACAGTTGGGAACAATACAAATGGGGAGATTATTACGATATGACGAAGTATGTGACAATGTCTAGCTGGGGGCCAGTCGACAATAGGACCAAACTATTGCCAGCTGATGATGCCGCATCGCAAAACTGTGGAGATAGATGGAGAATGCCGACGGTGGAGCAACAGCAGGAGTTGATAGACGGATGTGATTGGCAGTTCGTTGAAAACATCAACAACACTGGCGTATCGGGTATGTATGGTGTGTCGAAGTGCAATCAAAACACAATCTTTCTGCCTATGACTGGCTACCGTTGGAGGAAGGGATTGGCTGTTCCCGCATGTGGATGGTATTGGTCTTCTGAGTTGAATAAAGCAGATAATGGCACTGCATATCTGATGAAAATCACATCTGATGGATTTACTTCAATGTATCAGGGTCGTCACGATGGAATGGTGGTTCGTCCCGTCTTATTAAATGAAGGCGAGATTGATAAAGACACAACAGTCGTAGAACCAGCGGCCAAGAGCAAGTGATCTTTATTAATTGAGATAAAAAGCACCGTCGCTCAGAAATGAATGGCGGTGTTTTTTTGTAAATGCGAAATTATGAATGTGAAATGCGAAATCATTCCTGATTATGAATGTCGTTTTATTTTGTCGTTGCAATAAAAATTATTAAATTTGCGACGCTAATTTAGCGATGGCTTCGTAGTTCAACGGATAGAATACGAGTTTCCTAAACTTTAGATCCGGGTTCGATTCCCGGCGAGGCTACAAAACTAACTACTTTGGGATTTATAGGGATTCCATATTATAACATAAATGCGTATGAAGAAACTATTTACACTTTCACTTCTAACAGCATTGTCGGCAACATCGTTTGCATTCGACTTTAAATCATATTCAAATGGCTATCAGGCAGCAGACTACAGAGAGGCAATCAATATGGGATTGAAGTTCTTTGGCGGTCAGCGTTGTGGTGACACTCACAACTGGATGCTTCATGAGAATCCACAGGTGTCTAAGAAATACTGCCACATGCAGGATGGTAAAGGAAAAGTGAACGGTGGAGGCAACGGTAGCTTCGACCTTACTGGTGGTTGGCACGACTGTGGCGACCATATCAAGGTAGGTACAACAATGGGCTATGCAGCATTCTCGTTGCTAGCATCGTATGATATCTGGCCAAGAGCTTTCCAGGATAATTATGATGGTGAATATGGAGCTAAGAACGGTATTCCAGATGTACTTGATGAGGCTAAAGTCGCTACTGACTATTTCATGAAGTGTTTCTTGGCAAATGGAGAGTTCTGCTACTATGTCGGCGACGGTAGTGACCATAGAGTTTGGATGACATCATCTAAGCAGAGTGAGGAGTCGGTAGATAACGGTGGTGATCCACGTCCGGTATGGACATCTTCTTCAAAAGGTGGACCTCAGGCAGCAAATTATGTTTCTGCACTTTGTTTGATGGCAAAACATTACCCAGTGGCGGATTACGCGGCTAAATGTAAGTCGGCTGCAATCGCAGGTTATGAGTTCGCAAAGAAGAACAAAGATGCTCAGGCTGCAATTCCTGAATTCTACGGTTCTCCAAATACAGAGTGGACAGACGAGTTGTCTCTTGCAGCTATTATGCTTTACAACTTGACAGGTGAAGACAAATATTTGGCAGATGCAAAATCTTACATGGCAGGTAAGTGGGAGTCGAATTCTCCTCTTGCTTGGGATACAATGACTGATTATGTCTACTATTATCTTACAAAGATAGACAAGAACATGAATAATGGTCAAGGTGGAACATATTTGAGCTTCCTTGAGAAAAATATAAATTTCCATTTAGGTAAGGCTACACCTGATGCAAATGGGTTCCCTTATTATTCAAGTAAATGGGGTACCAACAAATTAGCACTTGGTGGAGCTACAGCTGCAGCTTTGTATCTAAAGCTTGTTGAAGACGGTATTATTACACCATCTAATGATTTAAAAGAAATTGAAGGATTCCAAACACGTATCGTTGACTATGTTTTGGGAAAGAATGAGTTCAACCATACATTCTTGCATGGATTCAAAGGGGATATGACATATCGCCTTCATCATAGAAATGCAATGGGAAGAAACGATAATCCACCTACAGATGTTAAGAACACTTGTGAGTTCATGTTCGCTAGTGGTGGCGTGATTGGTGGTCCTACTGGTACAGGTGTGTTCGGAAATATGATTGAAGGCGGTTCTGGCGAAACCTATACTCAGACTGAGGGAGGATGCGACTACAATGCTCCGTTTATCTCAGCTATTGCTAGTATTGTGGCAAAGATGGATCCAGATTTGAGCGACGTCGTAGAGATCAGTAGAAATACTAATTTCAACGTTTATCCAACTGTATTCGACGATTATATCATCGTTGACCCAATTGAGATTGGTTACAACGGAAAAGCAGAGATCAGCATCGTCAACATTAATGGTCAGACTGTTGCTGCAGAGAGCGTAATCGACTTCAATCCAACAGTGATTTATACTTCATCACTTCCAACTGGAGTATACGTGTTGAAGGTTAATTACGACGGTGGTCAGAAGACATTCAAGGTGATCAAGGAATAATATCATTGATATAGGAAGACGTGGGGAATCCCACGTCTTTTTTTATTCTATATTTAGCATTTATAATTTCGTCTTTTATATACTATTATGGAGAATTTCTCATTTTACAGTCCTACGAAATTCGTGTTCGGTAAGGATACAGAGTCAAAGTGCGGTGCACTAGTTAAAGAATTCGGTGGTAGCAAGGTTTTGATCCACTATGGTGGAGGTTCGGTAGTACGTTCTGGTCTGCTTGATCGTGTAAAGAAGTCTCTAACAGAGGCTGGTGTGCCATTCTGTGAGCTAGGTGGTGTCACTCCAAATCCACGTTCAGGAAAGGTTTACGAGGGAATTGATCTATGCAGAAAGGAGAATGTGGATTTCATCCTTGCTGTAGGTGGTGGATCAAGTATCGACTCTGCAAAGGCAATCGCTATGGGACTATGTTACGACGGTGATTTCTGGGATTTCTACTCAGGTAAGGCTCGTCCAAAGAAGGCAGTTCCAGTAGGTACAGTTTTGACGATCGCTGCTGCTGGTAGCGAGGGTTCTGGCGACTCTGTTATCACTCATGAAAATGGTAATATCAAGCGTGGTGCGGGTGGTGATTGTATCCGTCCTAAATTCTCTGTGCTTAACCCAGCACTTACTCAGACTCTTCCTGCATATCAGACAGCATGTGGTGCTACAGATATCATGGCACACGTCTTCGAGAGATATTTCACAAATACAACAGATGTCCAGACTACAGACCGTCTTTGCGAGGCTGTGCTTCTTTCTATGATTGAGGAGACTCCAAAGGTGATCAAGGATCCTAACGACTACCAGGCTCGTGCCAATATCATGTGGGCAGGTATGGTGGCTCACAATAATATCGTAGGTGTAGGTAGAGAGCAGGACTGGAATAGCCACGGAATCGAGCATGAACTATCTGGTTTGTACGACTGTGCTCACGGAGCTGGCCTTGCAGTTATCATGCCAGCATGGATGACTTACGTTGTAGACCACGATGTTATGCGTTTTGCACAGGTGGCTTGCAGAGTATGGAATTGCAAGATGGATTTCCAGAACCCTAAGAAGACAGCTCTTGAAGGTATCGCTGCATTCCGTTCGTTCTTGAAGTCGATCGGTATGCCGACTACATTTGCTGAACTTGGTGCAAAGGAAAGCGATATCCCTTACCTTGTGAAGACATTCGGACTTGGCGAGACAGGTAAGACTGGAGGATTTGTTAAGCTTACAAGCAAGGATGTAGAGAATATCTACAGATTGGCACTATAAGACGCTGACGTTAACGTTGACGAAAACGAAGACTAAAATGGAAATGGGAGGATTTTTAATCTTCCCATTTTTTATATCCCGAAAACTTTCATTTGCTCTATACCCGAAAAAAATATGGATGTGGTTTGATGTGCCTCCAATGGCCAACAATTATAGAATTCCTTCGGGATATTGGGGAATTCGTATTTTATTTATTCATCTAGGATAAAAATGCATGTTTTGACGAAAAAAGTTGTCGTAAAACATATAAATTCATCTTTTTTTGATAATTTTGCGCCGTTTTTAAGAAAAGATAGACAAAATGAATCTAAAGGAAAAAGTTTTTGCTCCTAAATTTTTCGACTGTCTAAAAGGATACAACAGTGGTACTGCCACTGCTGACTTGATGGCCGGTATTGTTGTGGGCATTGTAGCCATACCGTTGGCTATCGCGTTCGGTATTGCATCCGGAGTAGGTCCGGCAGAGGGTCTTATCACTGCAATCATTGCAGGATTCTTTATCGCAGTTTTGGGAGGATCGAAAGTTCAGATCGGTGGTCCTACAGGTGCATTCATCGTCATCGTCTACGGAATCATCCAGCAGCACGGTTTGGCTGGCTTGATGATCGCCACAATTATGGCCGGTGTCATCTTGGTTTTGTTGGGAGTGTTCAAGCTCGGAAGCATTATCAAGTTTGTGCCTTATCCTGTAACTGTCGGATTTACAGGTGGTATCGCTATCACTATCTTCTCGACTCAGATGAACGATTTCTTTGGCCTTGGTATTGAGAAGGTTCCTGCTGATTTCATACATAAGTGGATCTGCTACATTGAGAATTTCTCACACATCAACTGGTGGGCATTCGGAGTGGCAGCAGTAAGTTTGCTAATCATCATCTTTTCTCCAAAGATTTCTAAGAAGGTGCCTGGCTCATTGCTTGCTATCATCATCGCAACAATCGCTGTTTACTTTATCAAGGGTAGCGTCGACAATACAGGAATCAAGACAATCGGTGATCTTTACGAGATGCCAGAAGGATTCCCTGCACCAAGATTCCCAGCATTCGAGTTGGCTGAGGGACAGACATGGTTGAGCGTTGTTCAGAGCTTGTTCCCTGCTGCATTCACAATCGCTATGTTGGGTGCAATTGAGAGTTTGCTTTCTGCAATCGTTGCCGACGGTGTGATTGGCGACAAGCACAATTCAAATACAGAGCTTATCGGCCAGGGTGTGGCTAATATTGTGGTTCCATTCTTCGGTGGTATTCCTGCAACAGGAGCCATCGCGCGTACAATGACAAATATCAACAACGGTGGTAAGACTCCAGTAGCTGGTGTTGTTCACTGTGTGATCCTAACATTGGTATTGCTTTTCTTGGGCGACTTGGTTAAGTTGATCCCAATGCCATGTTTGGCTGCTGTGCTTGTAATGGTATCTTACAACATGAGTGGATGGAAGACATTCGTATCATTGTCTAAGAGCCCTAAGTCAGACTTTGCTGTCCTAATGACAACATTCTTCTTGACAGTTATCTTCGACCTTACAATCGCAATCGAGATCGGTTTGCTACTTGCATTGGTATTGTTCCTAAAGCGTACAAACGAGTCATCAGTTGTCCGTGTATTCGGTAAGGAGATCGATCCAAGCGACAATACAGACGTACAGCTTCACGAGGAGAAACTTATCGTTCCGGACGGAGTAGGTGTTTACGAAATTGATGGCCCATACTTCTTCGGAGTTGCCACTAAGTTCGACGACGTGATGAGCGCCGTAGCAGAGACACCAAAGGTAAGAATCATCCGTATGAGAAAGGTTCCGTTCATCGACTCAACAGGTATGCACAACCTAACAGAGCTATGCCAGCAGTCGCATAAGGCAGGAATCCAGGTAATCCTTTCAGGAGTTAACAACCACGTTCACGCTACACTTCACAAGGCAGGCGTAGACAAGATCATCGGAGAGGAGTACATCTGCGCTAACATCAACATCGCGTTGGAGAAGGCCGAGGCTTACGTTAAGCAGAATGCTTAAAGATAAATATTATAGAGACGCGAGATCTCGCGTCTTTACACTATAATTGTTGTTTTGCTGATGAAAAAGCACCGTCGTTCAGAAATGAATGACGGTGCTTTTTTGTATTTATGAAACTGTTATTTGACTAGTCTTTGTATCCATTAATTGGCTCCACGTAATCGTCTGGAACAACTACATATCCAGCGAACAATATTAAACCTGTGTTAGCCTCTCTGATGGCATAATAGAATGGACGATCGACGTTCATACGATATTCAATATGCTCTCCGGTTGTCTCCTCAAAAGCGTATGAAATAGCAGTTGCCTTTGTTCCTTGTTCGTCTACTTCGATATTTGCTAATTGACCAAGGCTAGATATATAAAGAGCTTCATTCATTTTTGAAAGAGGAGCCTGGATATTTGACATTCCTAACTTCTTCATAGTTTCAAGAAGAGAGTGGTGGTTGTTAGCCTTAAATCTTGGCATTGTAAATACAAAAGATATTCCCCAACCATAGTCATTAAGTCTCTTAAATACTTGTGGGTTGACTTTGTTCCAGTTAAAATTTTGGATGAACTGTTCGTTGTCTTTGCCAATTTTTGGCAAAACTACATCCATGTAGAAAGATCCATTTCCATACGGTAATCTGGCTAATTCATACGAATCAGTCTCTTCATATTTTAAATTGCCTGAGTACACGTTACGCATCATGTAGGCATTGTCTTTTATAATATTGCCATTTGTATCGTAAAATGTGTATTTGTCCATGCTATGGAATTCGCTTTCCCATTCTGCTTTGAAGTAGCAGGCGTTAGCCATTACAGCGTCAATCTCTTTCAATGCGTTGTCGGTAATCAATTTGTTAATCATACCTCTTGTCGCTTCCTTACACCAATTGTTGATAGTGTCTGATGCTCCTTCCGCATTGAAGTCAAGGTTGGCGATAGTTGCAGAGTATTTGTCTTGAACAGTCGCGACAAAATTCTTTTTGAATAGAAGATTGTTTGACCAAATGGCATTCTGTGTCTCAAAATAAGAGGTAGGATCAAGATTTGAATTGAGCGACGTAGATATTTTATTCATTAGAATGTTGATGTCAGCAAGTGAAAGGCCGCTCAAACCTAATACATTCTTTGTCTCATTTAGCGCGGCTTCATCCTGACCGTTCATGATCATGCCGAATAGAATCTCCAAACTGATAGGAGAGACAACAATATTAGTATCTTTCTTAATGAGTTTGTTTATCAACTGGTTCGCAAATGCATTACTTTTGTTGATTGCATCCTGCTCGTTTGCCGTCAACACAAGAGGTACAGCATTTTGCTGACGTTGGTTGATAGTCCATCCCCTCAATGTGTCGCAGAATTCCTCGGGACCATCGTTAGGTGTCTCTTTTTTCGGATCGTCGTTGTTTTCATCAACCTCGTCGCATGCAGCGAAGAGTAATGGGGCTGCTATACAAAGAGAACCCCAAATCAAACTTTTTTTCATAGTTGTCATATTTTTGTTTTAATGCAAATTTGCATGGTTGTTTTTGTTCTAGAACTTAAATCAGTAAAATCTATATACAAAATCGTAAATTTTAAGCTGCTATATAATCTTCCCCAAAAAAATGTCGGTATACCCCTTGTGTTCTGGAATATACCGACAATTATGAATTATGAATTATTCCTTGAGCGAGTTCCGTCCCTGAGCCTGGATGTCGATCTCTACACCTCCACGTGTGATCATTCGTGCTCCAAGATTCTCAGATGTGATATGGCCGATGATCTTGATGTCTGGACGTGGCACACCTGGAAGGGCAACCTCAGTCAAGGCAGTGAATGTGTCGTGCATTGATAGCGGAATAGTGA
>JAZQQY010000048.1:0-4626 GCA_045629285.1 Paludibacteraceae bacterium
CTCATGATTATCGGGTCTGACATACAATACTTGAACCCGAAATCGCATCGCAAATCGATGTATTTGCCCATGATTTAATGAATTATATTTATTTATACTGTGTCTAATCTTGTCAACTAAACTTTAACTATTACAAAGATAGTAAAAAAATGGAATGCCTCAAGATCATTCCATTTTTTTAGTCTCCTTCACCCATTCCCACAACTTTCTATAAAATGCGTGGTGCGACAATGTTGCCGCATTACCAATTATCATGAGTTTCATTCTTGCTCGCGTCATCGCAACGTTCATGCGTCGCAATTCTTTCAAGAAACCAATCTCGCCACTTTCGTTGGAACGCACAAGACTGATAATCACTACGTCACGTTCCTGGCCTTGGAATCCGTCGACAGAATTGACAGTGATGAATTTTCGGAATGGTTTTAAAAATTTAGATTCTTTGATCAAATGGCGAAGAAAGTAAACCTGGTTTTTATAAGGAGATATGATTCCAAAATCAATACGCTCTTCTTTGACCCTATCCGGTCCGATCTTCTCTATAAATTGCGACAGTAAGGCGACAGTCAATTCTCCCTCCATACGGTTTACTCGTCCTGCCGACTGCGACACATACTCCTCCTCAAAAGCCAACTCCTCAGTATTTATCCACTCCAACGGATGATCGAAATCCAATACGCCACGACACTTGACCTCGTCGGCAGCCTTCAACTTACCGTCGTAAAACCAGTCAGAAGAGAATTTCATGATGCTCTCATGCATACGGTACTGCACATTCAATAGCGAAACCGACGTCGGCTTTGTTTCTGCCAATTTCTCCATCAAAGTGTGTGAAAGTCCGTCTTTTTCAGCCTCAAAGCATTTGATTGTAGGAGGCAACTGTTTATGGTCGCCGGCAAAAATCACACGATGAGATTTCGCAATCGGGATCCAGCAAGCCGCTTCCAATGCCTGTGCCGCCTCGTCGATAAAGAGCGACTGGAAACTTCTTCCATATAGAATCGGATTGGCTGCTCCAACAAGAGTGCAAGCCACCACACGTGACTCTGCAAAAAGGCTTTCGCGAATCTCATATTCCAATGCCTCTGCTTTCTCTTTGACTGCACGCGCCTTATCCTTGTTGGTGCGGTACAGTTCACGCACAGCCTTTCGCATACCCCAAAGCGTATCGTATTTTGGATGCGACTCAAACCTACGCTCATACGTAGATGAGAGCATCTTATCGTCAACACGAGACGGATTACCGATTCTCAATACATTTACCCCACGATCGGCAAGTTGCTCGGAAATCCAATCCACGGCCATGTTGCTCTGTGCACAGACAAGCACCTGCGTCTCACGTCGAAGAGTCTCATAGATAGCCTCAACAAGAGTCGTAGTCTTACCAGTACCCGGAGGTCCGTGAACGATAGCCACATCCTTAGCACGGAGAATCTTATTTATTGCCTCCTCCTGTGACGAGTTGAGCCACGGGAAACGGATTGGTGAGAAATCAAAGAAATTGGGTTCACGACTGCCAGCTAAAATCTCACGCAAATCGTAAAGTCGACCATCCTTCACACTCATGACTCTCTCCATGGCATCGAACATCGCCTTGTAACTGCTTTCGTCGAATCCCAACTGAACGCCCAATCTGTCAATCGACTCCAAAGCACCCAACGCATCCCTACCCGGCAAAGTTACCACCAGCATAGAAGGAGTGGCATAGCTCACCTGGGCATTTGTCTTGACGACACGTACCTCTTCATTATACGAGACGCTGAAAAACTGCACTGCCTTGCCATACTCGAAATGGTCGTCCTCGTCTTCCAACGGAGCGTGATGTACCTCCACAACAAACTGATTCAGTGAATTGTAGTAGGATTTACCCAAAGAGACAGGATAACGGCAGATGCCGGCAGATATTTTCTTGGAGATAGAGACTTGGGAAGACTGTAAATCAAAACTCTTCTTATCGAACTCATATTCCATTTTAAGCAAGTCGCGATGACGTTGCAACGACAATAGTGATGTTGTATTGTTTGCCATGTAATGTTTGCCAAATAATGGTGCAAAGATACGGTCAATAACCCACAAACAAACATGTAAGTTCATAAAAATGTTGATAACTTGTTGCTATTTGTGTTAAAATCTTCAACTCTGTTTTTTTTGAATAAAAAAGCTGATAGGATAAATTTGCATACAGTAAAACACTTATCAATTAAATTTTAACGCTTATGATATGGGACATGATGATCAGCACAGTGCTTGCTATCGGAGCCGTCGTAGCTATTTCGTCGGTGTTGCTGGCACAGGTATGAGTCCAATGGCTCTTTTCCTTGCAGGAAAGGGCGAAGAGGTTTATGGAAGCGATCGTGCTTTCGCTCAGAAAGAGAAAAACCAGGACTATAAAGAACTTACTCGCCACGGCGTCAATTGTGTGATGCAGGATGGCGAACACTTACCGTCAGATTTGGATTTCGCAGTTGTGAGTACAGCAGTGGAGGACACAAATCCGGATATCAGGGAAATTAAGGCACGCAATGTAAAGATTATGCATCGCAGTGAGCTTCTTGCGGAGATTGCCGGAAGCCACAAGGGAGGTGCGATTTGTGTGGGAGGAACTGCAGGTAAGAGCACAACCACTCACCTTATCTATCAACTTCTGCTTGGTGCAGGAAAACATCCGTGTATGATCGCAGGTGCTGCCGACAATGATGTGAAAAGAGGGGGAGAACCCGGCAATTTCGATAATTCAGGTGATGGTCCGCTCGTATTTGAGGGCGACGAGAGTGACAAGAGCATCGTAAGATATAATCCTACTATGTCTGTCATCACTAACGTTGGCCACGACCACCATGAGATCGATGTCACAGTCGGTCTGTTCCAGACTGTCGCCGATAACACTGCCGACACTGTGGTTCTTAATTCAGGTGATGAAAATCTCCGTCGTCTTAACTGCAAAAAGCGAGTTTCTTTCGCTTTAGCCGATTTAGACCCAAATGCAGACTTTAAGGTTACGGACTTGAAACATACTAGCGAAGGCATAACATTCGCAATCAACGGGGTGCCATTCGCATATCATTCCATCGGTTTACACAACGCCTTGAACATCGCCGCAGCTGTGGCTATGGCAAGTGTGTATGGTGTCGACGTGAAAGAGTGTGCAAAGATATTGAGCAAATTTGGCGGTGTCTACCGTCGTGGAAATATCATCGGAAAGAACCCTAACGGAGCTATTTTGGTGGACGATTTCGCCCACACTCCTGAGGAGGTTGCCGAGACAATCCGCACGTTGGCGACATTCTCCGACAAGGTTCACGCTGTCTACCAGCCTCATGGATTCGGTCCGCTTCGCAAGACATACGAGCAGATGGCGATTCTTTTGAAGGAGGTGATGAGAAAGCAGGATGTCTTCTATCTTGCCGACGTCTACTATGAAGGAGGCACAACCGACATGAGCATCGGATCTAAGTTTGTGGCTGATTATTTCACGTCGCAGGGCATCAATTGCGTCTACGTGCAGGATAGAAAAGAGATCCCAGCGTTGACAGCGAAAGATAGCAAAGCCAGCGATTCGATTGTGGTGATGGGAGCGCGAGACAAATCTCTTGCAGATTATGCCTGCTCTTTTAAAGGATAATCCGAAAAATATTAATAATTTTGCAAGGAGACGTGAGGGTTCGCGTCTCCTTTTTAAATTAAAATAATATGCAGATTAAAGAACTTGGCGAATTTGGATTGATCGACAGACTTACGAAGGAATTTCCTATCGTGAATAAGTCGACGGAATTGTCGGTTGGCGACGATTGTGCTATCTTGGATTACACAGGCAAGAAAACATTAGTAACGAAGGATTTGCTTCTTGAAGGTGTTCATTTCGACCTTACATACTGTCCTCTTCTACATTTGGGCTACAAATCGGCGATTGTAAATTTCTCCGACGTCTACGCAATGAACGGCAAGCCAAAACAGATGGTTGTGGGGCTTGGTGTTAGTTCAAAACTATGTGTGGAGGATCTTGACGAGCTATACGCAGGAATGAAGATCGCGTGTGAGGAGCACGGAGTCGACCTTATCGGTGGAGACACAACAGCGTCGCTAAACGGTCTTACTATCAGCATCACATGTATCGGTGAAGGTGAGGAAGGCAAGATTGTGAAGCGCAGTGGAGCTAAAGATACAGATCTTATCTGCGTGACAGGTGATCTTGGAGCCGCATACATGGGTTTGCTTCTTCTTGAGAGAGAGAAAGAGGTGTTCAACGCAGGAAGCGGTTCGGATCCGGATTTCGCAGGCAAAGAGTACTTGATCGAGCGACAGTTGAAGCCAAGAGCAAGAAAGGATATTATTGAGTCGTTGGAGCGTATTAACGTCGTCCCTACAGCGATGATGGACATCTCAGATGGATTATCATCAGAGTTGCTTCATATCTGCAAAGCGAGCCACGTAGGATGCCGAATTTACGAGGATCGTATTCCTATTGATTTCTTGACAGCGCAAATGGCTGAGGAGATGAATATGAACATGACAATGGCAGCAATGAACGGTGGTGAGGATTATGAGCTTCTATTCACTATTCCGCTATCAATGCACGACACATTCACTGCCTTGACTGAGGTTGCCCTTCCAGGTGTGCCACGTCCAGAC
>JAZQQY010000049.1:0-60406 GCA_045629285.1 Paludibacteraceae bacterium
AATTGTGCTCTGACAATCGCCGACAGCAGTCATAGGAACCTCAATCACACCGCTTGGACATGTGATCGCAGGTGCCACGTCGTCGATGACATCCATCTCCTGTTTGAAGTCGGTTGTCTTGTTGCCGGCATTGTCCTCAACCTCATATTCGATGATATACTCTCCTTGCTTCAAACCTGCAACATGCATTGCGCTTACTGTTCCGTTTGAAACAATAGATCCGCCTGTATTATCTACCACATTTCCAGATGACTTGTCCTTGACAACGTATGTAACGTTCTTGATTCCAGAGCATTCTCCGATCTTCGCCAACCATGTGTTGATCTGCTCAACGCTCATATCATGATCCGCACTACACTTGTCGGCATTTGTGCTGTAGTATTCCTCAGCCTTTGCCAATGTAGCCAAAGACATGTCTGGATTAGCATCATCATAAGCAGTAAGAGTCTGCGGACATGGATCAGAGACAATTGTAGCATAATTCTCAGAAGAGACCTTCCATATAACTGTAGCCGTAGGATTATCCTTAGTCAATACATGACTGAATGGCATATCGTTATATGACAAACCTCCATCAAGTGAGTACTGAACCTTGATTGCATCATTAGGAGCACAAAGTACTGCAGCTACACTATCAATGATATCTTCTGCTGTAGCTGTGATTGTTTTCGTACAATTGTCTTCAAACGGAACTCTGATGCCATTGAATCCACATGTCACATCCAAATCCTCTGGTTTTGGATCGTATACTACCTTCTGAGTCGCAACACATCCCTTAGAATCAGTTATTGTCACATCAAGATTTGCTGTCTTCAAAGATCCAACAACTGTTTCCGTGAATGTGAACTTACTATCTGTAGCATTGAATGATACATTTGTTCCGGCCTCATTATTAGCTGATGAAACAAGATAACCTCCGTAATACTCAGAACCTGCATGAGAAGCTGGTTCAGATGCATAAGCAGTACCACCTGATACACTATTGACAACTACCTCTGAATACTTAGTAGCACATTTTGCACCAGCTTCATTATTTCCGTATGCGATATTTAGAGTCAACTCAGAAGGCTCTGTAATCGTAATCGGATCACTTGACTTTTTATAATTCTCATTAGCTTTTAGTACAAACTGAACCTGATATGTACCAGTAGTCAAACCTGTGAATGATGCCACATTCACACCTTCAACCACACTTGATTCAACTTCTGTAAACACCTTTCCTTCAGGAGCCGAAATCATTCTGATCTTAAATGCTCCTGATTGAGATTTCACAACAATTTTACCAAGTTCATCATCACTATTCTTGCTGTTATTGTTACAAATTGGAGCTATTGGCTCAAACGATACATCAGGAGCACCTGGATCATCAACTACAATATCGAATGTCTTCGGACAACCCTTGGCATCGACAACATTGTAAGTGTATGTTCCTGAACCGACACCTGTTTGAGCAAGTGTAGAACCTGGAGTTCCTGCTGTCGGATCACATTCAGTATCTCCGCTCTTCAAGCAATACTTGTATGATGTATTCCATCCTCCTGAGATTGTGTACTCATACTCACCATTAGACAATCCGTATGCTGATGGTTGCTGATCCTTAACCTTAGTGATTGTGATATCATTTGTAGGCTGAGTCACTGTGAATGTTGCTTCAGTAGCATTTGAACATCCCTTACCATCAGTTACAGTCAATTTGTAGACTACCGCTCTGTGGTCATTCTCTGTTGTGACGGAAGGTAATGTCGACAAATTTGCGCCATCCTTCTTCCAAGAATATGTATAAGTTCCATCTCCTCCTGTAACTGAATAGCCACCATCACCAGCAGTTTCTGTCGGCTTGATAACTGTAGTCTCATTGTAACATAAAGTAATTTCGCTGCTCTGTGGCGTAACGACAGGACGCTCAAGCGAAGTTACAGTGATGCTCGCATTTGCAGTACAACTGTTAGCATCAGTTACAGTAACTGTATAAGCAGTAGCACTTGCACTTAAACCTGTGAATGTAGCCTCACTTTCATGCTTAACATCTTCACGTCCTGACAATGAGAATGTATACTTGCTCTTCTCTGTAGTAAGTTTACCACCAGCAGCAGTAACCTTAATGTCACCAGTGCTTCCTGAACATACAGAGATATTATTTCCATTCAAAGTCAACGGTTCTGGCTGAGAAACAAAGACATTTGATTCAACTGCTGCACATCCGTTAGCGTCGACTACCTTCACATCATATTTGTCTGATGTCAAGTTTACAATTCTTTCCGACTTCTCTACATACTTGGAATCATCCTCAGAAGACTTCTTGATCCAGTAAGTATAAGGAGTCCGTCCGTCGTTATTAGCGACTACAGCAATCTCACCTGTACTTTCACCATTACACTTAACTTCCGAAGGAGTTGCACTTGCAATAGTGACTGTAGTAGGCTTTGATACAGTAATATCCTTTGTCGCAGCATTTACACCTGCAGTATGACACATATCTTTTGCAGAGAGTGTAACCGTTGTAATATCTGATGTAATAGAAGTTTCAGCAACAGGTGACTGTTCATACTCAATTGTCAGACCACATGAGCTTGTTGCTGTCTTGTATCCATTATTTGCAAGCAAATCAGGAACTACATACTCACAATTATTAGTTGAGCTACTCAATGTGACAGTTGTCAACGTAGCGTCAGTGATATCGTAAGTCAAAGTTGGTGCTGTAAGCATAAAACTTTGATTTGCATCTGACATACATCCGTCATAAGTAACAGTGACACCATAAGATACATTACCACCACACTTAACGTCATCAGATGGAGTGACATTTACCGAAGCTACATTGTTCTTATCCAAAGTACCGTTAGTTGCAGTCCAAGCATAAGTGATTCCACCTGCAGCACCTGTCAAACTTGATTCGTTTGTAACAATGACGCTCAATGGGAATGCTGCATTGTTATTCTTCGGACACTGTGTGCCTGTTGGATTTGTAGACGCCAACGAGATTACTGGCTTAACCTTGAATGTCAAAGTAGCAGGATCCGAAACAGTCGAACATCCTGTAGCATCTACTGTTGCTGTCACACGGTAATCACCGGCAGCTGTTGAACCCAGACCAGTAACAGAAGCTGTCGACCAAGTACCATCGTCATTCTTCTTCTCCCATGCGTATGATTCACCAGACACAGAAGTTTCGACTGTAAGTGATGTTGTCAAATCGTCACAAACTTCCACATATTTAATCACTGGCTTAGCAGGATTTGTATTTACTGTCACAGTCGTAGGGCCAGCAACTCCGACACATCCGTTGGCATCCTTCATAGCCGCATAGTATGTCTTAGTTGTCGACACAGTCATTTTATCAGCATCTACAGAAGAATCTGTTATCTGATCCTTATTAACTGTTGCAGCAGTAATAGCCGATTCTGTCCACAAGTATGAGTAAGAAGACTGAGCAGTACGATTATCTTTTACCTTCAATACTGCAGACGATCCATCACAAATCGCTGATGTCGTATTACTTTCTATCGTTACCTGAGGCAAAGTATAGATGTTGACAGTAGCAGTAGATGCCGGAATATCTTTTGAATTACATCCAGTTGAAGTGTTTACTGCACGTACTGTCCATGTCTCCGATACATTAGTCTCACCAGTAGACGATACGACAATTGGCGTTGAAGGTGCATCAGAAGCGTCACCACTCTTTCTCCAGAAATATGTATATCCAGTCGGCTCAGTTTCTGTTCCGATCTTTGCCGACAATGTGACATCTGCTCCATCGTAACACTTGTCAACACCACCTTCTACAGTGACTGAGAAGTCTGGATGATAACCGACTGTAGCTGTAGCAGGATCGGCAGGGCAACCTGTTCCACTCTTTACCCTAACCTCGTATGATCCGACTTCTAGGCCAGTAAACTTGGCTCCTGTTGCAGGAGATGCGTTTGCTGCAATAGTTTTGTCGACTTTTACACCACCCTTATACAACTCATAAGTGTTAGCTGCATCATAGTTTGTAACTTCAATCTCACCAGTCGTTCCACTCTCGTTACAGATCTTGATATCTGCCGACGAAAGAAGAGGCTGACTGATTGCGTTCGGAATCGTTACAGAAAGCGTAAATGTAGCTGTCTTTTCACACTTAGTTGCAATCGCCTTGATTGAAGTATTGGCTGTAATAGTAAGTGGCCAGTTCGAATCATCGATTGGTGTATCTGAATTATCAGTATAACTCCATATTACAGCTCCATCGTTGCAATCAGCATTGACTTCAGGCAACTCAACAGCATCCTTAGACAAAGGATACTGACAATTAGATCCTGCTGTAAGATGAAGCTCTCCGGTAGTTGAAGCCAAAGAAATCTCACTGACAGTAGTTGTGAAGCTACCGTTTACATCATTGACATTTGCAACTAACGTTGTACATGCACCTGCAGTCACCTGCAATGAGTAGTTGTATGTCTGAGCACAAGTACCGTCCTTTGCAACTGTCAACATCGACTTATCAGTCGATAAAGTACCTCCAATAGGTGTATACACAGCATCTGTCTTATATCCAGTCACCTCTACATCAACATTGTATGATGTCTTAGTTGCACATAGATCTTCCGCTGCTGTAGGAGCAGTCAATGTGATTGTCGGTATACGCTGAATTTTAGCGCTCTGCGTAGCCTCAATTGAAGCACAACCGTCGAATGTCGCAACAACACCGTATGTAACAGAATACTCATCTGGATTTTCTGCAACCATACTGAATGTCTTTGATGATTCGTTACCGGAAGCATCACGTGACCATTCGAACGTAGATGCACTTGTCTTATCTGCATCACCCACCATAACTTTCGGAGTGAATACGATATTGTCAGTGCTACACTTCAACCAATTTGCAGACTCGTCTGCACCTACAAATTTAACAACCGGTCTCTCCTTGAATGTCAAAGTAGCAGGATCCGAAACAGTCGAACATCCTGTAGCATCTACTGTTGCTGTCACACGGTAATCACCGGCAGCTGTTGAACCCAAACCAGTAACAGAAGCTGTCGACCAAGTACCATCGTCATTCTTCTTCTCCCATGCGTATGATTCACCAGACACAGAAGTTTCGACTGTAAGTGATGTTGTCTCGTAATCACATACCTTAGTAAACGCGACAACTGGCTTAGTTGGATTACCATTCTCAGTCACTTTCAATGTCTTGCTGATCTCACAACCATTGCCATCTGTAATCGTGATTGTATAGCTTCCAGCATTTAGATTTGTGATTGTCGACTTGCCGACTTCACCTTCAAGAGTCACAGCAGATGCAGCCACTGATGCATTTGTATGTCCATCGGCGACAACAATAGCAATTGTATAAGGAGCAGCACCACCCTTGATTCCAGTCACATCGATAGTTCCATCTGTCTTTCCGGCACAGATAGCCAGTGTTGCATTTTCTGTATCAGCAAACAACTTGTCGCCAACAGTAGCCTCAAGCTGAGATGAACTAATAGTATAAGTAGTCGTGTTCTCACAGTGTTCATCCTTGACTGTCAACTTATATTCACCAGCCTCAGTAGCTGTATATTCGTAAACATCTGATCCGGTAGCCTTTTCAGTCTCACCTAACTTCCATGTATAAGTCTTGAATGATTCGCTATTTGCGGAAAGCTTGATTGAAGTAGTTCCAACCCCACAAATCACGTTCTTATCATCCTCTGCAGAGATAGTCACATCTGGCTTCAAGAAAACATATCCTGTCACAGTCTTGACCTCACTCTCACATCCAAGGGCATCTACATTCTTAGCCTTGACTGACCATGTTGCAGACACATCAGTTGTCGACTTCTCCAACTCTTGAGTCTCAGTCTTAGAAGCTGTTAAAGAGTAACCTCGCCAATCAGTATCTTTCTCTTCTTTCCAAGAGAACATGACATCGGATTCTGATGTAGCCACGAACTTGACTGTCTCCTCACACTTGAATCCTTCTGTAGGATCAAGAGTCAACTCGACTTCTGGCTTCTTAATGATAGTTGCAGTCGCATGAGCTGGCTCGCTTATACATCCGTTTCCATCCTTGATCTTTACGTACCAAGTCTGAGAATGCTCTGTCTCGCTTCCCCAATCATCCGGAGCAGCGACTGTCTTGGAAGATCCGGCGAAGAAAGCTGGATAAGCAGTAGCTAAAGGAGCATCACTATCATCTTCCGATGCCGCTTCAACCCATGAATATGTCAAATTCTCTTCAACAGCAATACGTGCTTCCTTTTTCTTTGCTTCCAAAGTCACAGAAGAACCCTCACAAACTATAGCAGCTCCTGTGATTGTCACCTCTGGTTTAGTATATTCGGTAACAGTAAGCGGAAGATCAGGAGTGATAACACATCCATTTCGGTCTCTAACTGTCACAGAGTAGCTACCTGCTTTCAAGCCCATGATTGTTGCCTTACCGTCAGCAACTTCAGAAATATGATAACCTGTATTTGATGAACTAACAACCACTCTATATGGAGCAACTCCACCAGTAATGCCAGTCAAATCAACCTTACCTCCGATACCTGGACAAACAGAAAGCGCATCTACCATTGTAGCCTGCAAGGCTTCCGGTTCACTGACATTCAAAGGTTTGCTCAACGAACATCCGTTTGCATCGGTAATGCTAGCCACATAACCTATTCCTGCAGCTACAGCAGTAAACTTATTATCATTATCACCAGAATGTGTACCTACAGGAACGTCTTCACTCATCAAAGAATAAGTGTAGTCGTCACGAGTCAGATCATTAACAGAAAGTGTGACTGTTCCACCTGCTCCATTACATTTTGCATTTTCAACTGTTGTGACAAGCGACTTGCCAGCCAACTCATTTGTAGGAACGACAACCTTAACTTTCTCTGAAATAGTAGTTCCACAATGGTCGGTAACAGTAACTATTACATCCTGAGTAGATGTGATAGGTGCATCCTTAGCTGGAGACTGTACAATTGTCTTGACAGGAAGGTCACAGACAGAAGAACTGAATGTATAATTCGAAGTGATCACATCAGGAACTGTGTACTCACAATCGACACCATGACCCTGACGGTCAAACTCATTCTCTGTAAACGACAACGACAAATCTGTTGCCTTTGTCTTCATAGTAGATATGAAGGTATCTTTCTCCGTTGTACAGTGAGCATCAGCGACTTTTACCCTGAATGAATAGTTCTTGCCACACTCTGTATCGCCAACAGGTTTTATGATATCGGCGACAGTCTTGTTTCCTGCTCTACCAACGGCATATCCTGACCAAGTCACACTATAGTCGCTCTCATTCTCCGGATATGACACAACAATCGAAGCCTCATAAGAAGGATCTGTAGGGCAAGCATCAGGCAAAACGACTTTGAATGTCGGCTTCTTGTGGATAATAGATGTCATGCTTGCAGGCACAGCACTCTCACAATTAGTCGTTGTATTCTTGATTGTGACAGTCCAGTGTGCATTCACCGTTTGGGCTCTTTCATCAGGAACCCAAGAGTGTATCATCTTTGGATCTGTTGTTTCAGTAATATTATCCCTGCCTAGAGTTTTATTTGTCCATACATACACTTCTCCAGCAGAAAGACCGGAAGCTATGAATGTAAGATTCTCTTCACAAGTCTCATCGGCACTTACTGTCAAAGTAGGATTAGCAGGACGAGAATTCAAAGTCACTGTCTTTGTTGCAGTCTCTGTACACTGTCCGTATGTAACAGTAACCTTATATGTTCCACTTGTAGAGATTGACAAATAATCGTTTATAGAATTGTCGTTCCACTTGTATTCATAGACTTCAGAATCTTCTCTGTTTGTTTCAGTTGTCAAATTAACAGCTGTTCCGTCACAGTTGTATCCTTCAGGGAAATTGATAGTGACAGTCGGCTGCTTGTTGATTGTCAAAGTATAATGAGAAACTACATTATAAGTCTCTTTAGTACACTTATCCGCAACGGAAACTGTATATTTCCAAACTCCGACACCCTCTGAAGGAGTGAATGTAGCTGAATTGTTTTCAAACGAAACTTCGTTCTTCTTCCATGTATATGTCAAAGCATCAGCAGCATCTGAGTGAGAAGCGGCATTGACAACAATCTCCCTGATAGCTTCCTTGCCATCACAGATTGTCTGAGACGTGCTTGCAAAACTGATAGGTGTCTTCAACGAATTATACTCATTGATAGTTGCCTTAGTCACAGTTGTATACTCACAATCATGAGCATCGACAACAGTCGCCTTATATGAACCCTTCTTTGCATTAAAGACGAATGTAGTTTTTTGGGCATCGTCATTTTCTATTGTTTCACTTTCATTAGTTTCAGTGTTAACAAGAGTGACTTTCTTGTAAGGGGCAGTTCCTCCGGAAACATCTACCGTAACAGGAGACGACTCTCCGACACAGACTGTAGCATTACCTGCAATTGTAGCATTCAAAGCATTTTCAGGTTGTTTAACCTCAACTCTATTATCAATTCTACAACCGTTCGCATCCTTCACTGCCATTGTGTAGTAAGGCTTGGCTGCAAGACCAGTAAACACGTTTTCAGTTTGCCATCCCTCTGTTGCGTCAACAGCAAGAAGTGAACTTGCATATTCGTATGGTGTCGCACCGCCCTTTGCCTTCAATGTGATCTGACCGTCATGACCGCCATTACACTTAACATCAACGACAGTCGGTTCGCCGTCCCATTCAAGAGGTGTCGGAACATTAAGTTGAACATTAGTACTTACAGTTCTGTCACAGTTGTCTTTTACTGTAACCAAAACAACTTTGCTTGTTTCGATTCTAGTATTTTCATCTGCCTCTTTGCTATCGATCACAAACGACCAGTTTTCGTCATCTGCACCAAGATTACAATAAGTCTGGAATCCGACAGAACTCTTGATATCATCGAATGGGATAGCAAACTCACAATGGTCTCCACCAGTCAAGACTATTGGAGCAATTTCTGCTGGAGCCTTAATTGTAGATGCAGGGATAGAAGTTGTGAATGATTTAGTCTTTTCCGTACTTGAACAACCACTGTCTTCATTCTTAACAGAAACTGCTACATTGTAAGTCTTGCCACAAGAGCTTTCTCCAACTGCCACACTGTTGGTAGTACCATCAACCGGATTTCCATCTACAGTCCAAGTAAATGTATTGCGATAACCAGCCTCATAATCTCCAGTATATCCGCTTAATGGAGAAGCAAAAGATGTGGAAACATTGAACCCAGAATTATTTGCACACAAATCAGCTTCACTTGTCGGCACTGTGATGTCGGCAAGCTTAGGAGACGCATATAGAGTAACACTCTTTTCTGCAGTAGTTGCACTTTCACATCCATCAGACTTGACTGTCACTTTGAATGTACGAGTCAACTTTGAAACTGTAGGACTGAAAATCTGTGTTCTAGACATGTCTGTAGAATATGAGCCTTCTGTCCAGCTATCACCTTCCTTGACATCCCACTTATAAGTATACGGTTTTCCAACAGCCGCATTGGAAGCATTAGCAGTGAATGTGATATCCTCATCACAACTCTTCTCCGCAGATACCTGTAGGTTGACAGTTGGCTGCGGTTTGACAACGATTTTAGACATGAAATCAAATGCACCACACTCGTTGTGTTGAGGATCTTCAACGGAAACGATAAAGTAGTATTCTCCTGCTTTGTAAATACCGTTCTCTTTTGGCAAATTTGGTTTGAACCTTACATCAGCTCCTGAACCACTCCTTTCAGAAGTGATTCCATTCGAATTGCTAATACTGATATTATAAGAGCCAGAACCTCCAGTTGGAGGTGTTGCAAACTTAATCTCAGGAACGTTAGCAAGATCATTTGCACAAAAAGCTGGTATTTCCACCAAGCCTCCTGTCGTCAATGGATTCAATTGATTGATTTTAAGCTCTTTTTGAGCCTCACAACCATTAGCATCTATAACGAGTATAGAGTAATCAATAGGTGAAAGTCCTTGGATCTCCTTAACTTCTCCATTATTTTGGGAAGTTGTTTTTTCAACATTATTTAGTTGGAATGAATATTTTGGAGCACCACCTGTCGCACTTACATTAATGACACCTGTAGAACCACAAACACTTTCTTTTCCAGAAGGTATAGTAGCTGTCAAAACCGGATTAGGATTAACAATGAAAGGCACATTATCAGAAAGTTCCAAACCACAACCGTTCTTAGCCTTGTATGTAAGAGTATGGCTTCCGGCAGAAAGCGACTTGATGGCTTCCGCAGTCAACGCAGTTGCACCTTCATACCATCCAGCAGTACGTCTTTCCTTATCGTCTTCATTATCATTCCATGTCACAGTCACTGCAGGCAATGAAGCCATAGGAGTGCCTTGACAAATAGCATCCCAAGAAGCCAAAGTAAACTCTGGAGCCTTGTAAACATTCACTGTCTTTGTAGCAGTAATGGCATCACACTTATCTCCATTCTTTACAGTAACGACATACTCTGTATTTGCTGTTATCGCAGGAAGTGTTATTGCTGTAGCATCATAAGTATAAGAAGTTGCAGCAAGAGGTATGTCGTTTGCAGTGATACTTTCTATATCACCGACAATCTTAGTTATCGGAATAACTACATCACCGCCAAAACCTCCGACCTCTGGACAGATAGTCGCGACATCACCCAATGTGATGCTTGGCTGACGATAGACTGTTGCCGTTGCATCAACTGCTGCCAAGCTAGCACAATGAGTCACGCTGTTGACAGCCATCACATAATATTTCTTTGTTACTTCGTTCTCATCTGCCTTCAAAGAGAGAGTCTTTGTCGCACTTCCTACCTCGAACGGACCAGCTGGATTCTCACTCCATGAGAATGTGTAGCCTTCAGTTACACCATCAGCAGTAGCGACGAAATCAGTTGAAGTACATCCGGTTTCAGCAGTCAAAGAGACAACGGGACGAGCATTGACAACCAATTTATATGTCAAATCTCTGTATATTCCAGAACAAGGGTCAGTCACACGAACATGATACTCGAACGATTGAGATGCAGTGACTGTATTTGTTGTCGGAGTATACTTCGATTCAGTAGCACCATCAATCTTTGTCGCATCACTTGGAATTCCAGAATACCATTGATACTGGATTGCTTCAGTGCCATAAGAAACGACATTGATAACTTCAATCTCTTCAACTGATTCTCCAGAACAGATTGTCTTGCCTGTCGATTTCAAAGAAGGAACTGTCTGGAATCCAGTGTAATTAATTATAGGCAATAGTGCTGTTGGCTCAGTGGCACATCCGTTGGCATCAGTTGCCTTGAATGAGTAAGCCTGACCACCCTTAACTCCAGTCGCCTTCTTGTGCTCATTTGAGATAGTCATTCCGTCTGGCATTGTCGACGGAGATACCAATTCGAATGTGTAAGGTGCAGCTCCACCATTCACATCAAATAGGATATCTGTAGTTGAGTTTACACAGATAGTTGACGCTACAGCAGATGCTCCCAATGTCGGCATCGCAGGCTTGTCAACTGTGATATCCAACTCGGCTGAAGCACACGCATCGCGAGCCACAACTGTGATAACACGAGTGTCGCTTAGAAGTTTAACACCAGACAAATCATTCTTGATGCTGAATGTCACATCTCCTATATTATCACTACATGTTCTTGTCACCTTACTATCACCACGGACTGCATCAAACTGAGAATCTGTGATTGCAGGAATAGTGAACTCACAGTTAGAACCTGTTGCTTTAGCCAAAAGATGTGTCTTGGCAGCTTCTTTTGCCTCGTCTGTAAATGCTATCGTAGGAGTTTCGATTGTGAACGACTTAGTATCTGTTCCCTTACAACCTGTAGTTGTATTCATAACCTCGACACTATACTCTACTTCTCCACCACATTTGTTCTTTGCCTCTACAAAGTAATCATCATCTACAGTCTTGACATTTGAAGAGAATGTATAATCATGTTCTCCTGCCTGATCTTCGATCTCTACAGTAATCTGATACTTGCCGTCTACATTAGCACAGACATCAGTAGGAACAGATAGTGTAGGAACCGGATTCTGGTTGATTGTCAATGTCCAGCTACCTGTACTCTGAACCCATCCAGTCTGACACTTGTTGTCTTTTACCTTACGAGTATAGACACCTGATTCTGTAGGCTTATATGTTACAGAAGTAGCACCATCGATCTCTTGATCTCCCTTGAACCACTGATATGAAATCTCAGCACCAGTGACTGATTTTGCAGAAGTAGCTGCAATTTCACTGATTACACCACCCTCACAAATTGTCTGAGAGCCATCTGTGCCGCCAGCAACAGATCCTACATCAAACGGATCAGGCTCAGTTATCTTAACTTCTGTCGGATTACTTGCACAATCCTTAGAATCGAATGCCACGATATAGTAAGTTCCGGCAGGCAAGGAAATCGGAGATTCTGTTATCTTTTCTGAATTGATACTTACTGAAGATGAACCATATCTGAAATAATGTTCTCCTTCATTTCCTCCTGCGGCATCAACCGCAACACTACCGTTACCACCATTACACTCTGCATCAACAGGTATTTCTGTTTTTAAAGTGACTTTCGTAGGCTCAGAAACACTAACTTTAGAAGAATCAGCACATCCATTAGCATCAGATACCATCATCCAATAGTCTCCGGCAAATAGTGATGACAGAGTAGTCGTACCGGCCATTTCTGTGTAGCTTGTTTCAGAAGCCTTCTTGCTATAGTATTTGTAATCCTCTTTTCCTCCGCTAACAGTGACGAATGAGATAGTACCGTCGTTATCTCCTTTACATTTTGCAGGAGTCGTCTCAATCTTATCAATCTTAAGTTTTGCAGGCACCTTCAATGTGACACTCTGTGGAATTCCTGCATTACAGAAATCTTTAGCAGTAATCACAATTGTTGTGTTTTCTGTAATTTGAGTTCCAGGTGCTACACTCTGTGTATAAGTGATAGGATTATCGCAATTTTCATTTGTAGCAATAGTGTAAGATGGATCGGCTGCCAAATTAGGAACCAAGAACTTACAATCGCTACTTGTAAGAATCATTTCCTTCAAACCATCAGACAAAGTATATGCCAATGGCGATGGTTCAATCTTAAAGCTTCCCTCTAGAGAAGAGCTACAATGATTAACTTCGTTAGTAACGACAACAGAATATGTCATATCTCCACTGCATCTGTCAGCCGGAGTGAAGTTTACCTTATCAGAGAATGAATTGTCAAGAGTACCGCCGTTTACGACCCAAGCGTATGATATCTCATCCGAGCCTACATTACTTGCGACAACACCAATTGGATATGTACCACTCTCCTTCGGACAAACTACCGTACCAGAAGTATTGCCGTCGATCCAATTCAATACTGGTTTAGCATAGAATGACAATGTAAGAGGAGCACTCTCATTTTTACATACGTTTCCGCTTGTAGTAGTCTCTTTTGAATAAGCAGTTAGCACATAGACGTTTCCAGCAGATTCTTTTCCTAATCCAGTCAAAACTGGATTATCATGAACTGCCGATTCCGTATCAGTCATTTTCCATGAGTAAGTGTACTTGTCATCATTCTTATTCTTAATACCAAGAGTAACGGTCTGATCGACACAAACTTCAGTAAAGTCAATTTCAGGAACATCGACATTTATCTCATCCACTACGAACGATACTTCTGGAGAACATCCGTTCTTGTCGGTAACTGTCAAATGATAATTTCCAGCCGGAACGTCTGCTGTTACAGAAGAAGTTGTGATAGTAGGTGTAACTCCACCAGGAAGTCCTGTAATTGTGTAATAAGGAGCAGCATCCTTAGGTGTACCGTTCTGGATTGTGAATGATGCCTGATATGTACCATCCTTACAAACCTTGGCAGAAGGTGCAGAAGTCAAAGTTACAGTCATTGCTGCCGGGTCTTCTACCGTATAGTAACCGTCGATCTTCTTAGTTAATTCACAACCGCCCTTAGTTGTTATCTTTACAGACAATGTGATCTCTGTTCCATTGGAAACTTCTGTTCCTGCTGCAGGAGACTGTATCCACTCGTGGCTGTTGATAACCAACGACTCACCACACGTAATCTTAAGTGTCAATGGATCAACTTTAGGAGCCAAGATCTTACAGTTCTGACCGACTACACCAGAAACCGTTTTGATCTTCTTTCTTGATGCAGTCAACTCAGCACCCTCTTCAAGTACATTGTATGCGACATTATTAGCATCAGTAACCTTAATATCACCGAACTTGACAGGAAGTTTGGCTGTCTTTGTTGTATGACACAATGTTCGTCTATCGACTACTGTCAATGTATAAGGGATTTCACCTTCACAGATATCTGAGAAGATGTATGCATCCTTGCTTCCGGCAGAACCCCAAGTTTTACCAGCCATATTCTCCCAGACGAAGTCGTAATAATCGCCAGTGATATCAGCAGAGACTTTGAATCCGCGTCCATCTAGCACTGGATTCATCTTAGCCGGATCGAACATGGTTCTGACATATTCTCCATCGGAAATATGTCCGTCCATAAACGGTGCATCCTGCTCTTCTCCTGGTTTTGTACCAAATAGATACCAACCGACTTTCTGAGTAGCCTTATGACCTGTAGTAAATTCAGATTGAGGGTCTGACTCGTTTACCCTTACATACTTGACACCTGTAGCTTCATTCTTATACTTGCCGTGCTGGTCAGCATTGACCAAAATGAATATACTAGGTTTTTCTGGAGTACCGTCGTTATAGACCGACCAGTTGATTGCATCAATCTCCGACTTATTGAATTTCTCTTCCAAAAGTGTCTGAATCTGGTTGGCGATAGATCTTGTCTCCTCTTCTCCACCGATGATTCCGCCACGCTTGTTGGCTACCTGACCATGAATCAAACTATATGAAACAGACTTTCCGTTCAAGTTCATCTGCTCAGACAACAACAAGTAGTCGATATACTTACAGATCTCCTTGAACAACTTAGTCGTATCGCACATGTCGTATGGAAGATAATCTGAAATATAAGCGGCATCACTGTTCAACTCCAACTTATTATCCATACGCTTGTCATAGAATGCAAATCCATGAGTACCCTTGACATCAGCATTTTCTTTATCTGTGATTACAGTATCATCTTTAGCTGGAGAAGTTCTAGCCAAGAAATACATATAACTCTGAGAACATACAGTGTCTTCAGTAAGTGTGAATTCCGGATTTGAGTAGATAGTGAAACTTAGATCACGCTCATATCTACATCCACCTGCTGAGACAGCCTCAAACTGCAATGTATGAGTGCCTGGAGCAGTAAACTCATACTTGTTGCTCTGGATTGCAATAGGCGGATTACCGTCGATTGTCCACTTGGTAGTGAACTTAGTCGACAAGTTAGATTTGAATTCTACAGTGATTGTTTCTCCCTCACAAACCTCTTGAGCATTCGCAAACAATCCCATATCAGGTTTGTCGTTTACTACTACCTTATGAATGACCTCCTTCGAACAAAATTCGCTATCATCCAAATCACTACTGAAATTGTAGGCAATAGCTTTATAATAGTAAACACCTGATTTATCGAATACAGGAGTATACGTCTTGGACGTAGCTCCCGGAATATCGACGTACTCTCCGTCCAACGTTTTTGAGAACTGCCACTTGATGAGTTTATAATCATCAATCATATCTGTTTCTGTCTCACTTCCTTTTGTCGTTTTAGCCATTGCAGAAACAGTCAAAGGAAGATCCTCGCAAATAGAAATCTCAGTAGAAGATTTTGTCAATTTATCATTGATCTTCATAGTCGGATTGACAACCTCTACACTACCGGATGTCTGATACTTGGACATACATCCGTTAACATCAGTCACGTATGCATGGATCCAGAATTTAGTTTCATAATCGATTGTAGGATGGAACTCTGCCAATCCAGACTCTACCTTTGTCTGATCCATATCGAAATTTCCACTACCCAACGAATACATCCACTTGATACTACAATCAGGGCAGTTGAATCTCTCTTTTGTAGTCTTGTCAACCAAAACATATTCTGCCTTCGTGCAAGAGACCACTCTATCAGGACCGTCAACCATGTATGGCGAACTCAAATCATCTATACTGAAATAATCGGTTCTGATTGTATCAGCACAGTCGTTGTCGCTTTCTATTCTTGCGACAAAACGATATTTAGCCTTATAAGGAGTTAATGATCCACTCTTACCATTTACATAATCCCAGTCGGCAGTCGGGAACTGGTATGTGATATACAACTTGTTGTCTGAACAAGCCACATACTTATCATCGATTTCAAATTGTTTTACATTACCCTGTATCATCTGATAATTCTGGTAATCGTAATACAACTTGACCTTACCAGTACGATACAACTCGCAAATATCGACTCCATCATCAGGAGTGATCGTAACCTTAGTATCAGAACACTGCAACTTTCCGGTCACAGTTCCGAATGATGCATATCTTAGTACTTTGACCTTAGTCCAAGGTGAAGTCCAATCACAAGGGTAATGGTTCAAGCGCAAACGGACATAATAATCCTTCGACGTGCTTCCGATTTCTACCTTGTCGGCAATAGAGAACGCAGTGTCGGCAGCCGATGTCAACTTTATCTCCTTGTAAACGGCCTCCGGACTATCAGGATCAGCAGCATCTGTATACTGCCACCAAACATTACTGAATGCGATTTCCTTCTGTCCGTTCACTTCTTTAGTAATACCCTTAACCTTGATGACAGGATTTGGATCACAAACTCTCTGAGTCGTAGTCTTGATCTCCAAATCATTACCAGGAAGGATCATTCCATCATAGTAAGTCAAGTTACGGCATCCGCTCACAGATTCAGTCAATTCGACAGCATACATTTTGTCAAATTCCATTTCGTACGACAAAACGCCATTCTTCTCTGTCCATGCGTCAGCCACATTTGTCCAGTCGCCAAGCAATTCGGAATTCATCTCCTGGGTGAACAGTTTATATGAGAAGTTAGAAGTCAAACCGGAAATCTGAGCCAAACGCTTATCGTATGGACATTCTCCGTCGACAAAATTAACGGCAGGCCATCTGTCTGGTCGGTTTCTAAGCAATGATACCTTTAGAGTAGCCGACTCTCCACACTCATTTGTTGCAGTGATAGTCACTGTTGTATCACGGCCATAGAATTCCTTACCAGGAAGTGGATTCTGAGTATAAGTGATAGGCAAATCACATCCGCTTGTAGCTGTCAGATATTGAGTAAGTAGAGTCTTGCCGTCAATAGCATTTGCGTCATCAGTATAGAATTCTATTTCTCCATCTGATGGATTGATGAAGTCAGGCACAAAGAAATGACAGTTTCGTCCCTTGACAGTAAATGCAGTACCGGCATTTGGATACTTGACCGTAAGGTCGGCATCGATCTCGTAAGTAGTATCCTTAACCACATAACATCCTGTCGTCTTATCAGTGACCATCACCTTGAATGGTGCACTCTTGGCACACTTGTCGACAGCTAGCAATGCTGTGTTAGGATTAAGCTCACTGTTTGTGATGGCGTATGTGACACCATCTACAACATAGTTGAACTCATAGTTTCCTGTTGTAGGCTCAGCCGTTACAGTGATCTGATTATGCTTAGAGTCATAATAGTTTGCAAGATTTTCTTCAGCTTTCGCAAGATCGTTCTGCAACTTTATCAGATTCTGACGATAAGCATCAGGAAGTGAAGTATTCTTAATAGACAAGTCGTTGTCGCAACCTGTCTTATCATCGTTCAACTGAACATATTCGGCATGCACTCCGGCAGGCACAATAATCTCCTGCGCTTCTCCGTTTACAGTCTCAGTGGATTTTCTAACCTCAGAGTTGTAAGAAATAGCTGGATATACATATACTCCTGCAACATTCTGCTTGTCAGCGTCATTGATTGACGAGACAGTAACCTGGTAGACTGGCTTGCCTTCGAAATTATCCTTATCACGGTACAACTTGAACATGAACGATTGGCCAGGGAACTGAGCCTTTAGCAATCGCTTAACGACCTCTATTTTAGTCGAGCCGCTGTAAGTTGCATCAGCCAAAACATTGTCTGACAAAATCTCTTTTGCCTCAGTAGCCGGAGCGGAAGGATTAGATGTCAGATAAAAGTTGACATAAAGATAATGGGCATCGCCATCAATATTCATGAACTTACGCCAAATGTAAGAGGCTATCTCCTTGTATGGATATAGCTTGTCAGTAGGCTTCAAAGCATTGATATCCTGATAACCGGTAATCTTCTGAATCTCTTCCCAATCATCCTGTGCCTTTTTAACGGCCGTCTGAAGAGCTTCGATTTCAGAATCGTCAAGGTAGTTCTGCATTGGGCACATGTCTACCTCATCATAAAGAGTCACCTTCGGAAGTTCATGAGCTTTGAATGTAGCGACACATGACGATTCCACTGTTCCATAGTCTTTCTCTACTGTAACACCATCGTCATTCATCAACTTGGCATTGGCTCTCCATAGGATCTTATAATCACCCTGAATCTTAACACCCTTGAAAGTGAATGTTCCTGCAGGATCCTCTTCTACAGAAGATCTATAGTCGATTCCATCATTAACCACGCTTACAAGCTCAAGTGTCTTGACCACATTTCCTGGCACACAGAATGGTAACTCCGGAGCATTGATCTTAAGGTCGACTCCATCTTCAAAATCGGTTTCACATGCAAGTGAGACACTCTCAGCCGAACACTCGATCTTTACAGTCTGCGGCACAAGCACCTTATAGTTGACATTGCTTGGACAGACACGTTTAGTAGGATCTGTGATGAAGAATCCAGGACCGGCTATCATAGTAAATCTTTCCGGCAAAGAATTCTTTGTGAATTCGAATACCGCAGCTTCACCGTTTTGGATCAATGTAGGCGCTTTTTTACGCTGATGTTCGCTGTCTTGCCATTCATAAACATAACCGTTAGGCAAAGTCTCGGTAAGTGTCACATGCTCTCCCGGACAATAATAGACTGTCGTATCTCTTACATCCTTACTGTCATATACGTGAACCCAGAACTCATTTGAATGAGCGTAAAGCTCAGTACATCCTCCACCAGGCCAATCTGTCTTGTCGAAGATCTTCTTATTCGCTTTTGAAGAAATCTCTGACAAAACATTATCCATAGTTACCTGATCGGCAGCCAAGATTACACGAAGCAAATGGTCTCCCTCATTATACATTGGAAGATAATAATCGTAATCAGGATTTGTACCTTTTCTTCCACCCTCAAGGTCAACCCACTTACCATCTTCGTCGACCCAGTTCTGCCACTGAACAACAACATTGTCCATATTGACAAAGAACTCCTTGAATGGCACCTGACCTACGGCATAGATCACGTTCTCTTCCTCTGGATCACAAAGATTGATCTCCTGCTCCTTCAGGAATGTTGTTCCTGAAGAGATGTTTACGTCAGGATTACACTCCTCAATCAAGATATCATCGAACAAGAAGTCGTTACCCTCTCCACCGTCATTCTTCGACACAATCTGGAAATAGAACTGATACTTGTCACCTCCGTCATAACTGATTTTATTTGTTTCATTACCGACAAGATTTGCACGGAAAGTCAAGTGAGTCCAAGGGTTATCCTGATAACCTTCTATATCTTTATAACGGGCAACGATTGTTCCTGACTCATATTTAGCAACAACCTCTTCTTTGTTGTTGTTGTTATTCTTACGGATAATCTGGAATGTCACGTCACAAGCCGCAGCTTCAACATGAGCATTGGCAGCATAACAAGAGACTGTTACTACAGACTGCTCACACTTAGTAAGGAACGGAGCCTTGTAGACAACTTTTCCTTTTTCTATTGGCATATTGATGAACAACATACCTCCAGGACCGGATTTTTCATTTGGATCTGATGGATAATGCCAACCAGTGTGGTCCATAGTGGTAATAGCCCAATCGTTACATCCTACCAAACCACCATTATATGTGATTACGTATGATCCGTCTGGGATATACTTGGAATTTCGAGCCTGAGTAACATTTTCTTGACAATTCCATACTTTACAGTTGTAGCGAATGGCTGCACCTTCAAGTTCATTAATAGCCAAATCAGGAGCCCACGAATACTCATCTGAATTATTATCATTACAAGTCAAGCTACTGCTACCTCCATTACTAGGATATCCGAAATCACCTTTCAGTCTATAGTCGTATCTATAGATACCCTCTTCTTCTACAGGCTTACCATCCATAACGATTCTACGATGATAATTCTGGAATGCAAAATTAGGATCGTTGAAACGAGGAAGACCCTCGGAACACTTATAATTACCTGTAACGGCATCCTTTACTACCGGACAAACATCATTGTCGACATGGTCGGAGAAATATCCGAAGTCGTCATACCAAACCACGAACGAACCTGATCCGTCGGCACTTCTACACTCACGAATCTGACGAACTACAATTTCATCAGTTTTTCCACAGAAATCAGTAGTCTTAAATATGTAATCTTCAGCCTTGTCTACCTCGAAATACCAATTAAGCTTATTGTCTTTTTTCCAACCGAACACATCACCGACGTCCTCGTAACTTTCCTTAGTATTCTGCTGATAAGCCCACACCTTTACATCAGGTGGATCATTTCTATAATCAGCGTTGTTCTCTACATGATAATAAAATTTATATTTAGCACCGCTAATAGTCTCATATTCACTTGGATTGATCATTGTAAGTCCGATGATCTCTCTTCCGCACTGAGGCTCAAGGAATACCAATTTCTTGATATTACTCTCACAATAGAATCCCTCATCCCTAGAATCAGAAGCAATCAACTTGATATAGTGTCTGATATCTGTTGTATCTGAGAACTGAAGCTCCAAAGTACTTCCTTCATCAAACACATTACTGATATATTTATCAGGAATATCCTCCCAAGCCACACTATATGGTCTGTCTGTCCAAACCCATCTGTAATCCAAACCGACAGGCATATCCTTATATGTACGGTTGGAAATCATTACTCTCGACTCTACACCCACAACCAAACTGTCAAGCGGACCATCGATGATAGTACACTCAGGACATGAGTCGTCTCTCTTAATAAGAATAGTCTTTACAAACTGAGTCGGAGCTCCTAACGGATTTTTTTTGTCGACAATGCTGATCTGGGCATGATATTTGCAATATCCTGCTCTTTGTGGGAAATTAGCGTATGTACCACATTTGCCATCGTCGCTGATGTCGACATTAGTCAAAGTGACAAATGGCGTAGCATCACTATTCTCAAACCAGTTTACAGTAATGTTGTATTTACTCTTGTCTGGCAAATTTTCTACAATCAAAGGGACAACCTCTTCAGCACAAGCTGTTGGACTTGTAGAACATACATCAGGCACCTCGATAGTCTGATTTTGTTCTGCATAGTCTGTTTCACTCTTCAAATACTCGACAGCGATACCAGTCTTGTTGGAATAAGGACGTATGAACGGATAGAATACAGGACATCCTTCGTGCATGACACGATTAGTCACCTGGAATTTTGTCTTCATCGTATACCATCCTGTCTCTACATTATCCAGTCTGACTGCAGTCAAAAGGTCGTTATTGCTGTCTCTCTTTCTCTTAATGAAATTATCTCTACAATCCGCTACATTTCCTACTGACAACGGGAATGTCTTGCCATCGCTTTCACGAATCAAAACACCATCAGAATAAATAGTACCGTGACGGTCGGAGAACATTCCGAAATAGGCAGTTCTCTCCCAATCCTGGGTATATGGTTCAGAGTTGAATAGGTAGAAGCGGATTGTCAATTCCACATTCATTCCGATATATTTCTTATCTCTTTCATACTGCAATGCAAGCAAAGGCAACAACTTAGGCGTATTGTCATCCTCCATCGTTGCACCTCCATGCTGCCATACATAGTAAACATCGTTAGTGTTTGATATAGGAGGCAAGTCGATGCCTTCCATATTGAAATTATTCTTCTCCTGAACTGCAAGATAGACAGGACGTATATTTGTCAACTCATAACCATATTCATGAGCTGTGTTGAATGGCTTATATTCAGGCAATCTCGGTTTTCCGATACGATCACAAGAATACATCAACAAATTGACACCTTCAGCACATGCCGTATTATGACCCTTATCTTCCTCTGGTGTATATTTGACCATATCCGGATCATTTCGATTGAAACATACACACTCGGCATCAGCAGGATTTGCAAACATGTACGGATAAACTGTATTATCCTTTTGGTACTCTGCATGGTCAAGTCCGTTGAATGTGATATATACTTCCTCCTTCTCAACACAGTAATCGGCCTCCATGTCAAGAATATTAAGCGGAACTGTCACAATGTTAGATGGCTGATCTACGCCACTACATACCTCTACCACATAACGGAACGATAGGTTTTGCTCGTTCTCACTTTGGAACTTATAAGTCAAAGTGTTACCATCCATAGCGACTACCCCGACCGGATCGCCCAACGAGACTGGGACAAACATTCCGAATGTATTCTTCTTCTCCCAATGACCTACCATACCAAGGCTGACACTCGACTCAAGCACCACCTCTCTTGTTGTCTCGCCTGAATATCCGTACACCTTACTCTTGTCGTATGAGACAGTAGCAGTAATCGGAGAGACTTCCTTCGCCTTTATCACATTTGAAGCAATGATTCTTCCCGACTCCTTGATTTTCATCACATAGCGATAGTAGCTGTAGGATACTATATCCACATCTAGATTATTAGTGACATCTGTCGGTGCATGTAAATCCTCCCAGTTCTTTCCGTCTGTAGATCCTTGCCATATATATAATGGTGTACATCCGACCACATACTGCGAATTAGTCACTTTCTGGAAAAGAGTTCCTGGCTGACACATCGCCAACGAACCTGTAACTGTAATCTTAGGAGTCTCCGTACATGATTTTGCTACAATACTACTTGTGATCTTCTGACACGACATATAGACAGATGCACGGAAATACTCGTAGCTCTCTATATCTTCATTAGACAAAGAGGCTCCTGCAGTAGACAAAACAGTCCATGTCTTTCCATCACGACTACCCTCCCATTCGAACTTGTCCAATTCAAAGGCATTCTTCAAACCTCTATCGTTTCCAGCGTCAGCGTCAGTAGTACCGATAACATATTGAGCAAAATCAATCGTTGCTTTGACAGACACGTCATCAGTACAAACATTACATGTGTTTGAAGCTATGTTAATACTATTGATATAACTGATCGGCAAATTTGACGACCAGAACGCTTGATCTCCTTTTATATAAACATATACAGGGCCTTTATTGTCCTTAACGGTAATTCCGTCGGATGTCGCTTCAAAGAATTCATAGTCTGCACCGGAAATTCTCACATTAGGGAAAGTCGGATGACCAAGGTTCAAGGCAATCTTTCCTGTACCGCGTGAATACACACGATATAGTCCGTTTCCATCACCTTCACAACAAATCGTAACGATTCTGTCAATATCCAAACCACCTGAAGTCTTCATATCAGGCTTCGGCAATCGCCATGCGATATTAGTGTAACGGTGAGTGACATAATCCCATCCATCGATCGTCTTGAATAACTTGACTCCAATCACTCCCGGATATCCCATAGCCTCATATAGTTCTTGAGTAATCACCAATGGTTTATTCGGTTCTGCGCCAGGCACGTCGTTGTTAATATCAACATTATTATAACTGTCTGAATAGAACCAAGCATATTTTTCTACACCACAAGGCATAACCGGAATAGATATAGTCATCGGTTCACATGGAAACTCATTAGGTATGTCATATTCAAAACCTACAGGTATTTCAGGATGACGATTATTTCCATCAGATACAACATTCTGAAGATCGTTGGAACTAACGTTGATGCTTCTGTCATCTTCATTGACAACAACGTAGAATGTAGACGAACCGTTTTTAACTCCAAGCACTTCCCAATAGTGCGTATTATTAATATTGGCAGTCAAATGATAATTTGCCTCTCCTGCAATATAGATCTTGTAATCACCCTTCGGACCTCCGTCGGCATACAAATATCCGAATTCGCCGCCATCAGTGTTTCCGACAGTGACTTTATAAATATTACAGCATAATGCTTGAACTGAATTAACAGTAAGGTTACGGTTATTCGGCAATGTTCCGAAATTCGGTTTCTCCGACAAAGGACGGAATGTGAAAGGAAGCAACGGTACATTGTATGGCAGAGAATATTTCCAAGTGCCATTAGACTGGTAGCTTGCTCTAACGACTGTAGAAGAACCTAATTTTGAAGTAGTAAGAGTTATTGTATTTTGAGACGAATTATTATTAACTGTCTGAATTGGGTTCCATGATGTTCCGTCAAGTTTTTCCCATCTCCACTGAGTGACAGTACCGTCGCACTGCTTTGAAGCCGACAATACAAGTTCTCCACACGACAAAGATCCGCTTACATGCTCGATAGATACACATCGACATGGGTCTTCAATAGTGAACACCCAACCATTGTCTTCATCATAGTAAAGGTAACCATAGCCACCTTTAAATGGAGCATTGCCAGCATCTATAGGTGCCAACGTATATTCGCCATTAAATTTTACAGCGCTGTTAGTACCCGGCAAGATAGAGAATGGTATCTTTTTTCCATTCTCTTCAAACCACCATGATCTAGGATTAAACCAAGCACTAGCAAAACTAAATCTATATACACACATACCAGTACATGACGCTCCGGTATATGATTCAAGTTTCACATTAGCACTATTTGCCGGAGTACTGTGGTCTGATCTTAAACGGATATCAGACGTTCCTACGACAACACTATTACTCTCTAGATCACCCTTCTTCGCAGATACTACTACACTTGTAGGAGTATTAAAGTATGACCTTGCAATAGTAAGGTGGTTTTTGGAAATTGTGATTCCACCTCCGTTTGTAAGTTTAGTTGTTCCGATATACCACTCCAGATTACTAGAGTTCTGACAACCTGCAACTGTGGCATCAAGCTCGATATCTCCACATGCCAAAATCTGTGAAGCGGCAGGTGTGATTGAAATTCCAGCGGTAAGCTTCCATTTATCTCCATTCTTCATCAGATATAGAGTAGTTGGAGTAAATCCGCTTCCGATATATAACTTATTTTTCTCTACTTTGAAATTAGTAGTATTATTTGAAATTTCAGAAGTGAAATTGATCTTCTTACCATTTAAATATAGGTCGTAACCCTCAGTAAATGTTCTATCGAAACCTGACAAGTCAACTGCAAACACGTCACAGCACACCTCAGTAAGAGTCACTGTCTTGTCGATATCTGTACAATCATTATCAGAACTATTACTACATCTATCCAAATAATAGTTGAAATACATCTCATATTTTCTCAACTGGACAGTGTTGGTGTTCGAACACTGAGAGCTTACGTATGCATACCACATTCCGTCATCTGTAACGGATATTTGGTTTCTATTATCATATTTCGACTCATGTGTCCAAGTGCTTGTTCCAGGTGCCATTCTATACCAAGATATTTCCCCTTTGACAAGTGTTCCATCATTATTACGTATTGTCAAGACAGATGCATGTTCGCATCCTTCGCCATTGACATACGTCTCTGTCTTCGACAACTTATGGAATCCTGTAGGAACGACAGGTTTTGCACCACCAACATACAAGACATAATTGTCCGGTGCTTCAGAAGCATCGACATACATAGTCACATGATCAGCATCATTGCTTCCTCCTGAATGCTCGAACGCAAATTTATTCAGACGCAACTTTCCGTAATCGCTGACACCGTCGCCATCCACATCGTCAGTCTTCCAATAGAAGAATCGTCTCTCCTGCTTCTTGCTTGCTGAGTATGGTCCTTCTACGACAGTCACATTGTCTTTAGTCAAGAATGTTCCGTTACTATTATCCTTGACAAATGCATGTTGATTATACTTTGCACCGTCACCTCTAATCGTATTATGGAACAGATGCTGTAAGTTCGCCCATTGGAAGAACACCTTGTCGCCATCCAAGAAATACTGGTCGATATCATTATTTACAGAATAGTTCTTTGGCAATACGAATGTATTTTCTTCGCATCTGTCGGAGAATGTGACAAAGCAATTCCAAATTTTATCTCCAGCTAAAGATAGAGTGTAATCAAACTTTGACACATTCAAGAAATATACTCCAGGCTTGGATTGTTTGATTGTCAAAGTATAATTGCCGTTTCCGTCGGTTGTGAAATCAAAACCGCTAACATCAGATTTAACATCCTTAGACAAAGGAGGTATATTACCAGTTCCAGTTACTTGAAATCCATCTTTAACACGTTTAAGCGCTTCGTTTGACGCAATATCTTTCAACTCAAATGTTCTAGTGCCAGTGCAACAACCCTGGATTTCTACTGCATAAGAGACATTCGACTTGTTAGTTGTAGGATCACCGTCAACGATTGGTCCATAGACATGCATAGAGCAACCGTCCCAAGTCTGGTAGACATCCACTACAGGATGTTTTGTTTCGCCAATAGTTGGGAAAATGTGTGGATATTCACAAATTTTTGTATTTCTTTTTACGGTAATATCTACAGGATCAAGAGTGAATGGTCCACCACATGGAGTAGTATAGCTCAATCTTACCTTATAAGTAGAACCAAGTGCGACAGGAGTATCATCATAATCCGTCCAAGCGCCACCGTTTTTCTGGATCTGAAGTTTTGCTTCTATTTCTCTATTTAAAAAGCCTCCATTATCAGTGATTTTGTGCGACCAAGTAATCTTGTTTCCTTCAGTGACAACAGTTTCGACAGACAAAGCGACAGTCGGATTGCCGTAGACTGTCATCTGCATCACTTTACTGATCGACGGACCGACTCCATTAGTAGCTATATATCTGACAGAGTACACACCCCTTGCCAACTTAGTTGTAGGTGTGATATTAGTCCAGTTTTCTCCATTTTTATACTGCCAATATGCTGCCGACGCCATAGCAGAACCATTATAGTCGACTGTCGGCACATTTTTAATATCAATATTGACACCGGCACACTGAGGATCGATGCTGGCAGGCATAGTGATCTTAGGAGTCTTAGCACACGGATCAACAGCAAATGAACCAGGATCACCATTCACAGTGATATGCCAATTTCCGTTATTAAAATATACATATATAGTAGAGCCACCACCCAAGTATGTATAATCCAAAGCGAAATAGCCATTTTTCAAATCACGTCCATGATCATCAATCACAAGATTGGTAATAGCATTATTTTTATTATCTTGCAAATAAGAATAACCATTATCATTCTTTGGATCAGAATTATCCTGAGTAAAATACCAACGTCTATCTCCATAACCACTAAATGAATAGCATCCAGCACGATTCCTTTGAGCCTCCATACTAGAACCATTTTTGGTCATTTTTACACTTGCAGGATAAACGTCACAAGGCACAGTCGGTTCGCTGCCAGGGCCCGGATCTGGTTCTGTTGAACCACTTTCTGTACCATATACTACCCACTTATTATCCTGATATTTAATGTTTAGGGTATAATATGGACCAGTATAATTCACACAACGGTTTTCATTATCATATTTAGAGCCTTCATGCAACCAAGAACAATCTTGTAATCCAGCATGCTCAACAGCTGTGTTATTATCATATACACCACCGCCATACCTTGTGTGTGTAAAAGCAGTTGTTGTCGTAATTGGATTATTATAAGCATCTTCTACTCGCCAATATCCTCCATCTACAATCAAATCTGTCTGTTCAGTTGAATAAACGCCAGTAGTCGAATTGTATGACAATATGATAGTTTCACCTTGGTTAGTTCCTGACATTTTTTTAATGTGATCAGGTACTCCAGTAGTCTGAGTCGAGCCACTGCCAGGGCCTGGATCGGGATCCTGGCCGGAAGTCAAAGATTTTGCATTTGTGCTACAAGTACTCTCACTTGTTTCTAAAATCCAACCTGTACCATTATAATACACATACAAGTAATTGTTACTGTAAGGACTAAATCCATTATTATTATATATAACAGTACCATTTGATCTCAATTCAAAACCAGAAGGCACTGCAGAGAAAACCAAATTTTGATCGTTTCTGTCCCTAAATGAAATCACATTTGAGTTTTGGAATTGCCATTGACCTTTAACCTCAAAACTATAGCAAGATTTTTCTACTTGATTTGCATTTATTTTTATTTCACTATTAGTGGATACTGCTCCCAAAACATAACTAGGAGGGTTTTGTCCCCCTGCCTCCCCAGCAAACGCGACAAACAGCGTCACCAAGCAGAAGCTTAGTGCGTTAGATATAGTTAATCCTTTCAAGTAAGAAAATGCAGATCTTACGTTTTCAAAAATGCTATCCAAAATCATTTTCAAATATAGTTCTTATAGTCCTTGGTCAGGCCCCGATACTTTTTCTCCTCAAAATCAACAGGTTAGTATCAGCAAGTCATCATCAATCTTTTCTGCGCGTTCAGCATGCTTAGTCCTTCGTCATTCTTTGTTTTTTGCATACATACGCATAAATATTCAACTCTCAACCGTCGTCAAATGACTATATTTTCGATAAATTTACTAATAATTCGTACCAATCGTTGAATAATACACACTATTGGCAATGTGCAAAAATACAAAAAAAAGATAATAAAGTATTGATTTTTTGCAGTTTTTACGCCACTACACCTAAAATTTACGAATTTTTAAGGAATATATATACAAATCTGCACCAAATCAAGAAAATTGACACACGCTTCCGACACCAAGTTGACAATTTCATTGTTGACTTGGAATCGGCTACCCTTGACTGCGTCAACATAGAGTCGCCGACCCCGGCATTCCGCATTACTAATTATGAATTGTTAATAACTATCTCCTCCATTTTTCGCATAACAATTCTATACGTCGTAAATTTGCGGAAAATAAAAGAAAATGAGATTTAGCTCTATATATGATGCCCGCACTTCATACCTCGTGAATTGCTACGAGGACTATGTCCGCAATCACTATTCGGATGGTTATCTGTCTGAAGAAGAGATTGTTACAGTGCTATATCATTATGCTGACCTCGGAGAATACGACAGAGCTAACGCCTGCGCTGAAGACGCTTTGGCTCATTATCCCAACAATGATGAGATCCGTATCTGTCGACTTTTCCTTGAATTTTCCACTAAGGGTTTCAAGATCCTGAAAGTGTGGAATCCCGAGGCAGACTATCTTCGCTATCCGCACAACAACTATCTGATCATCCTTCACCATATCCTTAATGCAGTAGAGAACAGGACTAGCATCGACGCTGCATTGAAGAAGGCTATCGTGGATATCCAGTGGAACAAGGATACTGACTGCGATCCCGTGGATTCTCTCTTCGACATCGCAGATGCCATGAACGTGGTGTGCAAGGAGGACGAGGTGCTTAAGATGGTGCAGGATGTCGCAAGCAAAATGCCCGACAAGACGGACACAGAGGTTCGTGTCAAGGCAGAATGTTATATCCAGCTTGCCGATTACGCAATCGGGGAAGATAAGTATAAGGTGGCGACGGAGATGTACGAGTCTCTCGTCGACGAGCATCCTTATTGCATGGAGGCTTGGCTGGCTCAGGGAATTCTCCATTTCATGAATTTCAATTATCAGGAGGCAAAATTGTCGCTCGACTTTGCGCGTGCCATCGATCCTGAGAACGACCGTCTGCATCTATGGTTCGGAAAAGTGCTTGCTGCGACAGGCAAATTCAAGGATGCAGTGAAGGAATTCCGCATGCACGGCATGCTCTACCCTACCGACGTCAAGGCCAAGATCGATCTAGCAAACTGCTATCTGATGGCCGACGACTACAAAAAGGCGGCATCGATTCTTGAGACTATCCCGTCGACACATTGCGACCATCATAATGCGCAGTATTCGCTTGCCATCTGCTACAACCAGACCGAGCGAAACAAAGAGGCGCTTGCATGCATCAACGATGCAATCCGCAGAGTCGAGTTGGATTACTACGACACTGTCATCTCCGACACAGTGAGTCTCGGCTCCAGTATATATAGGATGGATTGGGACGACTCACCATGCTGGCAGACGAGAGTCGACTACTATCTTCTTAAAGCCGACATCCTGGTTTGCCTCGAAGAGTTCAACGAAGCGGAAAGCATTTACCAATATGTGTTGGAATTGGACAAGGACAACACCGACGCCATTTCAGCGCTCGGACATATCTATATGGATCGCAAGGATTTCCGAAATGCGATCAATATGTACGACGAAGCTATTTCCATCAACGCCGACAATGCCGGAGAAATCCATGCATTGAAGGCAGTGGCATACTATAAGATGAGAGATATCCAGTCGGCGGCAACCTCTATGAGAGAAACCGGAGAGGATTTCATGGCAGAATCGCTATTCTACGAGTACTGTCCGGAAGCCAAGACCGACAATGATTTTCAAAAATTCTTCGATAATGAAAAATAACGTTTGGAAAATATTAATGTTGACGGGATTGCTCGCGTCTACATCGTGTAAGGAGAAATCGTACAACTACGAATATCACGTAGTCAACGACCAGCCATACGATGTGGTGCTCAAGTACACGTTGGAAAAGAACAACGTAAGCTACGAGGAGGTGGTCGCACCGTCGACAGATACCATCATTTTCCTACGTGAAGAGGTGACAGGAAACGACATCTGGGATGTGGAGGCCGCAGCACAGGTCTACCCATTCAAGTCGATCGTCGCATATAAAATGAAGACACCGATCGACACGAGCAAAAACCTCAAACTCCGCAAATTCTGGGAAGGTGTAAGCTCCGTCACCAAATACGGAGAGGAAGTCGGCGTCTACACTTTGCATCTCGTAGACAGCGTCTTCATCGAATCCGTTGTCATCCCTGAACCTGAGGAAACACAGGAGCCGGAAGAAGAGACAACCGAGCCTGAAGAACCGGAAAACCCGGAAGAAGAGGCAACCGAGCCTGAGGAACCAGAAAACCCGGAAGAAGAGGCAACCGAGCCTGAGGAACCACAGGAATCAGAAGAGACTCCAACCGAGGAATAAGTCGCCGAGTACGACACATAGCGCAGCTTACCCATAGCCGACAAATGGGCGATTGTATTTTGCGAGGCAAAACATTGTCGGTATGCGAGCATGCTCACACGAACAACAAAAGATCTATATATAATGAAACAGTTTGGTTTGATTGGGAAAGTGTTAGTCCACTCATTCTCAAAAAAATTCTTCACTGAGAAATTCGCCAACGAAAACATCGATGCACGGTACGAATTGTATGAAATGCCGGTGATTGACGATTTCAAAACGCTGATCACGACAAAAGAGTTCAGCGGATTCAACGTAACCATTCCTTATAAGGAGCAGATCATTCCGCTTCTCGACTCGTTAGATCCAATTGCAGAGGGCATCGGAGCAGTCAACACCGTGAAATTCATCCGCAACAACGGAAAGACAGAATTGCGCGGCTACAATACCGACATCATCGGATTCACAGACAGCATCAAGCCGCTTCTACGTGAGAGTCATAAGAAAGCATTGGTGCTTGGCACAGGCGGAGCATCGAAGGCAGTATGCTATGCATTGAAGTTGATGGGCATCGAATACAAGTATGTGTCAAGAAACACACGTCCGGACTGTTTCACATACGACGACTTGACAAAAGAGGTCATGCAGGAGTATACAGTGATCGTCAACTGCTCTCCGGTCGGTACGTTCCCAAAAGTCGACAAAGCTCCGAATATCCCATACGAATATGTGACATCCGATCATCTTTTGTACGACTTGGTCTACAATCCCGAGCACACAAAATTCTGTCAGCTTGGAGAGGCAAGAGGCGCAATCACAAAGAATGGTCTTGAAATGCTACATAATCAAGCAATTGCGTCTTGGAAGATATGGAATGACATCAAATAGATGTTGTCAAACATATTTCTGCCAAATTAAGATAAAACATAAACACACTTTTTTGCAACCGCATAACGAAGCGACTAATATACACTATAGTTTCGGGGAACAAAGGAAAATGAAAACATTTCAAGTTTGTAATCATTACAAACAACCAAGTAAAAAATATATTTAAATCAAGAGTGTTTTTAATTTTTTTTGATCTTTTTTGTGGGTAATATTGCAAAAGATTCGGAATGGAAATAAAAAGGTGATATAACATAATGGACTTGGATAAAATCATGATAGAGAAACGTGATGGCAAACACGAACCTTTCTCTAAAGAAAAAATCAAGAACGCGATAACAAAAGCGTACCGCGCTAGTGATGTCAAGGAAGAGCCTGGCGTTATAGACCAGGTAACAGAGTCGGTATGCAACAGCATCGACAAAGACATCATCTCGGTGGAGGAGATCCAGGATTTGGTGGAGCACGAATTGATGTTCCGCAACCACCACATCGCAAAGAAGTATATCCTTTACCGTGACCAGCGTAACACAGAGCGTCACAAGCGTACACACATGAAGCATGTGATGGATGGCATCGTCAACATCGAGAAGAACGACGTCAACCTAAGCAATGCCAATATGTCGTCGCACACTCCAGCAGGTCAGATGATGACATTTGCGTCGGAAGTGACAAAAGACTACACCATTAAATATTTGATGAGTCCGAAGTTTGCCCGTGCTCACAAAGAGGGAGACATCCACATCCACGATATGGACTATTTCCCAACAAAGACTGTAACATGTGTGCAGTATGACCTAGACGACATCTTCGAAAGAGGATTCAAGACAAAGAACGGAAGCATCCGTACACCTCAGTCAATCCGTAGCTACGCCACTTTGGCAACAATCGTTTTCCAGACAAACCAGAACGAGCAGCACGGAGGACAGAGTATCCCAGCATTCGACTTCTTCATGGCTCCGGGTGTCTACAAGACATTCATCAAGAGCATGGAGCAGATGATCAAATTCCTTTGCAAGATCAAGCACAAGGATATGGACTTCGGTTTCTTGCGTCAGATGTTGAAAGAGAACATCAAGAGCATCGACGTAACAGAAGAGGAGAAGAAGAATGTAACAGAGATGTTGAGCGGAAAAGGAATCAACATAACAGTCGATGAACTTTCCATCATTGTAAGCAATGCTTACGACAACACTCGCAACGAGACACTTCAGGCTATGGAAGGTCTTGTTCACAACTTGAACACAATGCACTCACGTGGCGGTAACCAGGTGGTGTTCAGTTCAATAAACTATGGAACAGATACGTCTCCAGAAGGCAGGATGGTGATGAGAGAGCTTCTTAACACCACATCAAAGGGACTAGGAAGCGGAGAGGTTCCGGTCTTCCCTATCCAGATCTTCAAGGTGAAGGACGGTGTTTCATACACAGAAGAGGATTATAAGAACGCTATAGAGAATTGGGACGCGGCAATGGCTGGCGAAATCAAGTTTAAGGCACCAAACTTCGACCTTTTGTTGAAGTCGTGCGCTACAACTGCCACATCATTGTTCCCTAACTTCCTATTCTTGGACACTCCATACAACAAGCATGAGAAGTGGGATGCAAACGATCCTAAGAGATGGAGATACGAGTTGGCAACAATGGGTTGCCGTACACGTGTATTCGAAAACCTAAATGGCGAGAGAACTTCAGTAGGACGTGGAAATCTTTCATTCACATCAATCAACCTACCTCGTCTTGCCATAAAGGCTAAGAGAGAAGCAGAGGATTTGTATCCTGACGGCGACAAGCACCTACTTCGTAAGGAGGCTAAAAAGATCCTTCTTAAGATGGTACGTGAGATGTCACAGTTCGTTGCCGACCAGCTTTACGAAAGATACCTATACCAGCGTACAGCGTTAGCTCGTCAGTTCCCATTCATGATGGGCAACGACGTTTGGAAGGGCGGTGCAGCTTTGGCACCAAACGAAGAAGTAGGTGATGTTCTTAACAGCGGTACACTTGGTATCGGATTCATCGGCGGTCACAACGCTATGATGGCAATCTACGGTGAGAGCCACGGTACAAACCAGGATGCTTGGGAGTGTATGCGCGACGTGCTATTGACTATGAATGAGGTAGTTAAGGAGTACAAGGAGAAATATCACTTGAACTATTCTGTGCTTGCCACACCAGCTGAGGGTCTTGCAGGACGTTTCACAAGAATCGACAAACAGAAGTTTGGTATCATCGAAGGCGTCAACGACCGTGCTTACTACGTCAACTCATTCCACGTAGATGTCAAGGAGACCATCTCATTGGTAGACAAAGTCAAGAAGGAGGCTCCATTCCACGCATTGACACTTGGTGGACACATCACATACGTAGAGCTTGACGGTGAAGCTAAGAAGAACGTTAGCTCAATCCTTAAGATTGTGAAGGTGATGCACGACGAAAACATCGGCTACGGTTCTATCAACCACCCAGTCGACACATGTAAGCGTTGTGGTTATCGTGGTGTTATCTACTCTACTTGCCCACTATGTAAGAGTGAGGAGATCATCCGTCTTCGCCGCATCACAGGTTATTTGACAGGTTCACTTGAATCTTGGAACTCTGCCAAAAGAGCTGAGGAAAAGGACCGAGCAAAACACCATTAATCTGAAACAAGATTCCATTTATATCACCGAAGCCAGGCTCACCGCCTGGCTTTTTTTGTCAGAATTAATTCCAAAGCAGGAATTGCACCAGACGCCTAGACGGCTAAATGCTTAGGAAGGATTATTAATCTCAGTCAAAAAAAAGCAATTACCCAATTTTTTCTTTATTCCAACTCTTGCATAAATTGTTTCTAATCTATATATTTGCATTATCAAATGTCGGGATTCCCAAAAAGGATTCACGTAGTGTGAGCATTTGAGTGTGGATTGTCTAGTCAGAGGATGTTTAGTATCAGTCGAAATCAATCAAGCATTCATTACGACAGTCAAAACGCAAAAGCGTGACAATTAACGACCTGCGGTGCAAACCACGGGATGAAACTTTATATTAATTTAATGGTAACAGACATGAGAAATGTGAAATCAAAATCGATTCTGCTACATTTTTGCTTATTGTTGGGATTCGTTTCAACCGTCCAGAAAGGAAACGCAATCACCCCTCCTAATTTTTACGACGATGATGCGAAGATTTCCGTCAACACTTTCTATTGCGACTCGACACAAAGGTGTTATGGGGCTAATAATGGAGTGATGCTGCTGAAAATCAATGGTGTGAAGTCGAGCATGAAGATCATCTTCGAGATAAACGGCAAAGAGGAGATAAAAGAACCGGCTCACAATTCCGACAACAGCAGTACAAAAAAACTCAATACTGGCAAATATTCTCTAGAGGCCTACGACTACCCTCTCGGCCAAGACTCTTTCTATATAGACGATCTTGCTCCAGGCAAATATAAATTTTGTGCAAAACGAGAATACGGGAATTTAATAAATCCTGATTATGAGATCATCATCGATACGACTGTGGAGATAAGACCAATCTCAAAACCATACATTAAGATTCTGGAGGATTCTTGCCAAACCAGCCTGCATTGCGCCCAAGACGAATGTTACGTATCTTTCATCTACGGAGGTGGGAACAAAGAGAACGGCAGAGTCTATCTGGAGCATGAGTCTTCTGACGATGTCATCGATTTAGGTGCATTACCGTCGGATACAATTTTGAGAATCAATGAATTTAAGAGAGAGAATTACAAGTTGAACGGAAACTATAGGATTGTCTATCAAAGCAAGTTGGATAATTGTAAAGATTCCGTTGCAGAAGACTTTGCAATCAAAGAGCTATACGGCAACAAATTGGAAATCATCGACATTGACGAAGCATCACTTGCAGAAGGTGAATGTGTTGCAGACAACCGTAGAATAGCAATCACTGCTACTGGAGGATGGGGCGACTATATCTTCAGTGTTAAAAATGTGGAGGAATCGGAGCAAAACGAGGAGAGTGAAAAAGAAACCTACGGATCATTGTTGGATAAAGACTATGTGTCCGATTCAAGATTAGATACAAGTTTCTTCATCAATAAAGATGGAGTGAAGCAGATGAGTGTCACATACCGTTCGGGAATATTGCAACCGGGACTTTATGAAATCTCTGTACTGGATAAAGAATTCTGTTATGTAACGGGCGGAATCGTGGAGGTAAAAGCTAAACATGACATTGAATTCATTCAAGGCTTCGACTGGTGTGGAGCCGGAAATAACGAAATCAAAATTGATGAGAACATAGATGAGATCGACCATTTCTCACTGCGTATCGGCCACGAATCAATCAAGAAAGACAGCGTAGAGATCAAGACTAATCTGAGAGGATCCATTGCAAAAGATCATTCACATTACACGCTGGGGAATATTCCTACAGGCAGAATCGGAATCTATACATTCATGAAAGACGGATGTTCATCATTTTCTGAACTTGATTTTGAACGACATGACGGCTTCAAACCAATCAAATTAAGAATCAAAGAGTTAAAAGAGACGTTATGTTACGACGATGAGTCAGGAGAGATTTTATTTGAAGTGAACAACGGCTACGATCACTACAAAAGCATCAGCCTTGACGGAGAATCCATAAACAGATTTGATGCAGCACTTATCTCCACCGACAATGATTCAGAGGTGTCATTCGGATTGTTGTGGAATGGGATTCTTGACGGCTCAAAAAACTATATCTCCATCAAAAATCTTCCATGGGGAAATTTCACAGATTCCGATTCTGCACATTATATCGTTGCCGTCGACGCGAATGATTGCAGCGACACATTGAAATTCACTCTTCCACATCCAGACAAAATCAAATTTGGAATATTATCGACACCTGTCTGTTTTGATGGCGCAGGCAGACTGTTTGCGACGGAAATAATCGGTGGTGCAAAGCCATATTTGTGGAGTTTGGATGGAATGAGTAGAGAGGAATACGAGATATTGTTTGATAGCGACAAACAAAATTATCCAAAGAAAATTTCAGGAAATGGTCTGACTGATTTCATTGACTACTATGACTTTGTAGATTATTACGTCAACAACTTTCAGGAATCAGACCATCTACCGGCTGTGGCAGGCTATCCCCATAAGCTGATACTCAAAGATGCCAACAATTGCGTCGCAGAGAGCGAAGAATCAGTGATAGATAATATTTTGACATGGGATGATGTAAATCCGGATTATTTGATATCCTCTTGGCACGAATATGGAGATGTCTTAGTTGTGATCGACAAAACCAACTACGGCAAACTTAATTGCGACTCTCTACATGTCGACATAATAATGAAAGAAAGCAGATTAAAAGATAAAATCATTGCATCTCCACAAGATAAAGATCAATACACATACGGATTTTCCGACGCATACATTGCAGATGAAGACACGTCGACAATGCACCAAGAGAGAGTCCAATTGATACCGGAAAGTTCAGCTAAACGAATGTCGTTCATAAAACTGGAAACTACGGCACTAGGAGTCGGCAATATCTACGAACTGTTATCAGAACAGGATGATCTCCCATTTACAATCAGAGTGACTTCATACGTCAACGGATGCGATATCGTCACCGAATATAACGACATGCATATCAGTTTGGAAGGACCACTTCCCTATCCTGTCGTAAACTACAAAGAGACACTTGATCTAACAGTTTTGCAAAATCCAGCAATCGAGGGAAAGACTACGATATCTATCAGCCTCAACAAGCCGGTTTCACAGAGCAATCCGCTTACCTACTACACGATAGATAATGCTGGGAAAGTATCTAATGAAACAGATCTAAAATCAACAGGAATATATTCTGAATCAACAGATGAAAATGGCTATCAAGTCTTTACTTACACAATTGAGATAGATGGATTGCAAAAGGAAACCGAGTATGTTTTTGTAGCACAGACAAAGAACAGGATTGAATCCACACCAATCCTATCCAAATGAAAATAAAAAAGGCTGTACCACAAAGTACAGCCTTCAATTGCATGTTTCTTGGGAATCATGAAACGACCTTACCGAACAAATCGAAATAGTCGCAGTCTGTAATCTCAACATTATAGAAATCTCCGATTGTCATATCGTTGTCGGCTTTCTTGACCAACACTTCCTGATCAACCTCAGGAGAATCAAATTCTGTACGACAAATGTAATATTCAGCATCCTCACGGTCGACAATCACCTTCATTGTTGTGCCGACTCTTTCGCCATTCTTCTGCAATGCGATTCTCTCCTGCACCTTCATAAGCATGTCAAGTCGCTCCTGCTTAGTCTCGAATGGAATGTCATCTGTGTAATGACGAGCAGAATAAGTTCCCTCCTCCTCGGAATAAGCGAACGCACCCATACGGTCGAACTTAGTATCCTTGACAAACTGCAAAAGTTCGTTGAAATCCTCCTCAGTCTCACCTGGATGGCCCACGATGAATGTCGTTCTCAAAGTTATTGAAGGAACTTCACGACGTACCCTTTCAATGAATTCAATTGTCTCTTCCTTAGTGACATGGCGAAGCATCTTCTTCAACATTCCTGTCGAAATATGCTGGAATGCCACATCAAGATATTTGCAGACATTGTCGCGCTCATTCATAACACGCAACAAATCCCACGGAAAATCAGAAGGGTAAGCGTAGTGAAGACGAATCCACTCCACACCTGGAATATCAGAAAGTTTCTCCACCAACTCAGGCAACATCACCTTACCGTACAAATCCTTACCGTAAGACGACAAATCCTGCGCTATCACCTGCAACTCCTTCACTCCCGTCGCAACCAATCTTTTAGCCTCATCGACAAGTTCCTCCATAGGGATCGACTTATGAGGACCGGTAATAATCGGAATTGCACAATAAGAGCAACGACGGTTACAACCCTCGGAAATCTTCAGATATGCATAATGCTTAGGGGTCGTGATATCACGAGTCGTGGAAAGCGTATCATCGTATGCATGGCCCAAGTCGGCGATCATCTTCTTCCATGTGAACTTGCCATAGAATTTGTCAACTTCAGGAATCTCCTGCTCCAAATCAGCAAGATAGCGTTCAGAAAGGCAACCCATCACAAACAGTTTGTCGATCTTATGCTTCTTCTTCAACTCACAAAGATTAAGGATAGTGTTGATGGACTCTTCCTTTGCATCACCGATGAATCCACAAGTGTTTACGACAACAGTAGAGCCAGTGATTTTATCAGAATCATGACGGCAATTATATCCGAGTTTCTGCAGTTGGGCACTCAAATGCTCTGAATCTACAAGATTCTTTGAGCATCCGAGATTTATAAATTCAATTGTATTATTTTTCTTCATTTTTGAATAAAGAATCAACAAACTCACGGCGATCAAACACCTGCAAGTGTTCGATTCCCTCACCTACACCAATATATCTAACAGGAATCTTGAACTGGTCTGAGATACCTATCACCACGCCACCCTTGGCAGTACCGTCAAGTTTTGTGATGGCAAGAGATGTAACGTCAGTAGCCTTAGTAAACTGTTTAGCCTGCTCGTACGCATTCTGACCTGTAGATCCGTCAAGCACCAGCATCACATCATGAGGTGCATCAGGAATGATCTTCTTCATCACCTGCTTGATCTTGGTAAGCTCGTTCATCAAGTTGATCTTATTGTGAAGACGGCCGGCAGTATCGATAATCACCACATCAGCATCCTGAGCCTTAGCGGAAGAGATAGTGTCATAAGCGACAGCAGCAGGGTCAGAGCCCATATTCTGACGAACGACAGGGCAACCTACACGTTCACCCCAAACTGCAAGCTGTTCGATTGCAGCGGCACGGAATGTATCGGCAGCACCAAGCACCACCTTCTTTCCAGCCTTCTTGTACTGGTATGCAAGTTTACCGATTGTTGTAGTCTTACCTGCTCCATTAACGCCGACAACCATAATCACATACGGGTGTTTGCCTTCAGGAATCTCGAATTCGCCCTTTGTATCGGTATTGTTCTCCTCTAGCAAAGAAGCTATCTCATCACGTAAGATTTCATTGAGTTCATCTGTAGAGACATATTTATCTCTTGCGACACGAGCCTCGATACGTTCAATGATGCGCAAAGTTGTATCGACACCGACATCGGAAGTGACAAGCACCTCTTCAAGATTGTCGAGCACCTCTTCGTCCACCTTGCTCTTTCCAGCGATAGCACGAGTGATTTTAGAAAAGACGCTAGTTTTTGTCTTCTCAAGACCCTTGTCCAACGCCTCTTTCTTCTCTTTCCCAAATAAACTACTAAAGAAACCCATAGATATACGATAAGATTACGATACAAAATTAGTGGAAAAAAGCAAAAAAGCAATACATTCTTTTTGATTATTGTAAAATATTAGTATTTTTGCATCCGTTTTCCTACGCGGTTCAGTAAGTCTTCTCACAATGAGATGCACCGCCGGATCTAATTTTTATTATTTTAATAATATGTACGCAATAGTTGAGATTGCAGGACAGCAATTCAAGGTTGAGAAGGACCAGACATTGTTCGTTCACCACTTGAACGTCGAGCAGGGCGCAAAAGTAGAGTTTGACAAGGTGTTGTTGATTGACAACAATGGTAATGTAACTGTAGGAGCTCCTACAATTTCTGGTGCTAAGGTAGTAGCAGAGGTTGTTTCTCCACTAGTTAAGGGTGAGAAGGTTCTTGTATTCCACAAGAAGAGACGCAAGGGTTACCGCAAGTTGAACGGTCACCGTCAGCAGTTCACTCAGGTTAAGGTTAACGATGTTGTTGCATAATTAAGGAAAGGGTAAAGAAATGGCACACAAAAAAGGTGTAGGTAGTTCGAAGAACGGACGTGAATCAGCAAGTAAGAGACTTGGTGTAAAGCTTTTCGGTGGTCAGTTTGCAAAGGCAGGCAACATCATCGTACGTCAGAGAGGTACAGTTCATCACCCAGGTGATAACGTAGGTATGGGTAGCGACCATACATTGTTCGCTTTGGTAGACGGAATCGTAGTATTCCGCAAGAAGAAGGACAACAAGTCTTTCGTTTCTGTTGAAGCAACAGCAGCTGAATAACGAATTGTTTGTTCATAGCTTATAAATTTTGGGCATCTCACAGTGATTTGTGAGGTGTCTTTTTTGTTTAGTAAAGAATCAAGAGTGAATAATTAAGAATTATATTCACAAATTAGGACAACGACAGTCAAAATTATATTTTTGTACATTATCAAAACAGAATACATAGATATGATCAGCATAAAAAAGAATTTTTCTCTGAGACAATACAATACGTTCGGACTAAATCAGAAGTGCAGCGAATTCATCGAATACGACAATGTTGCTGAACTTCAGTCGTTTATCAAGGAAGGTAAAATCGCCGGCAAACGATTGTTCCAGCTTGGATGCGGAAGCAACATCCTTCTTTGCAACGACTTCAACGGCACTATGATGCACTCCCAAATAAAGGGCATCGAGACTGTCTACGAAGACGATGATGTAGCCGATATCAAAGTCGGTGCCGGAGAAATAATGGACGATTTTATCGCTTGGTCTGTTGAGAAGAATCTTTGCGGTGCTGAAAACTTATCCATCATCCCGGGCACTGTGGGCGCATCCGCAGTTCAGAATGTCGGAGCTTACGGTGTGGAGGCAAAAGACATCATCAAGGAGGTGGAATTGGTGTGCGTTGAAGAAGGCAGCATTTCCGTCGCCAAAAATGAAGATTTGCATTTCGGCTATAGAATGAGCCGATTCAAAGAGGATTGGAAAGACAAATATATAGTCACTCACGTCACTTATAGATTGAAGAAACATGCCGACTACAAACTAAGTTATGGTGGTTTGGCTAAAGAACTTGAAGGCAAGGAGATCAATCTCCATACTATCCGTGAGACTATTATCAATATAAGAAACAACAAGTTACCGGAAGTAGGCAAAATAGGAAGCGCAGGAAGTTTCTTCAAGAACCCGATTGTGGATCGCTCTGTCTACGAGGAAATTTGCAAACGTGAAAACGAGGACAACGACACAAACGAACCTGTTGTCGTCCCTAAATATGAAGTCTCAGAAACTGAGGTCAAGATTCCTGCAGGATGGATGATCGAACGTTGCGGATGGAAAGGAGAGAAACACAAAGGTGCCGGAGTTTGGCACAAACAGGCTCTTATCCTTGTCAACAACGGCCATGCAAAGTGCGGCGACATAATTGAACTTGCAAACTTGATCCAGCTTGAAGTGTGGAGCAGATTCGGCATCAGGATCGAACCCGAGGTCATCTATATCAGATAATCAATCCGCTCAACAGAGACACAAAACAGCAACACTAATGAAGAAACCAACCAGCCTCTATTGGCTAACCATTTTTGCACTCGTCGGCACAAATTCATCCGCACAAATGAGTGCATCTATGCAGGAGGTCTTAAATCTAGGATTGCCTGTAATATCCGTGACGACAGTGGACGGTGCACTGCCGACAGGAGACTTTGTGTTTGCTCCTGAAGGTCCCGGATATATGGGTGCGACAATCATCAACGAAAACAAAGTCCCATGTCAGGTGAAAATCATTGATGGCCAAGAGGTAGTTTTCGACAGCGGTGAATATGCAAAGGATAGTAGCGGTGCGACAATCAAGATTTCAGGAAATACCAGCAACATGGGTGCGATCAAGTCGTACAAACTGAAATACCAGAAGAAGACCGACATGTTGTTGAGAGGCGATTCTGCCTACAGAGACAAAAACTGGAGATTGTTGTCGGCGAAGAATTCCGTCAAGCTAAACGCTTCATACAAAATATCAAAGCTTTTAGGAATGGAATGGACACCAGCTTACACATTCTGTAATCTGATGATAAACGACAGTCTGGCAGGCACTTACATCCTAATTGAATCTGTAGAGAAAAACTCTGACTGTCGCATCAAAGTGAACAAAAAGAGAGGTATGATAATTGAGCGTGATCCATACTGGTGGGCAGAATCAAAATCATTCGCTTCCCCACTCTACGCCGACGATTACGCATACAGATGGACTTACAAATATCCCGACAATAAAGATGTCACAGACTCAATCACGAATGTTGTTTCTCACATGATCAGCGTCGCAGAGAACACTATCATTCCAATGAAGGGTGACTACACAAGCTATTTCGACGCAAAGAGTATGGCAAGTTGGCTTTTATGTCACGACATCATCGGCACGTGGGATGCAGGAGGAAGCAACATGTATTTTGCCAAGCACGACGATAGCGACACTACAAAATGGAGAATGCCTGTAGTGTGGGATTTCGACACCTCCTTCAACGAAGATATTATAAGCTGCTTCTCACCGCTACACAACAACGACAAAGCCTATTTCATTTATCTTTTCTATCACGAAGACAGAACTTTTGCCAAGGAATACAGAAGGTTGTGGGAGCAAAACAAAGATTCCGTCAGAGAGATGTATCAGGAGCTGTTCCTAGACAACAATCCAGATTTATGTGAAAAGATCCAGAACTCCTACAACTTAACAGCAAAGAGAAACGACATCGACACAATAGATGTTTTTAATCAGTGCGACATATACAGAGAATGGTTGACTCAACATCTGGATTGGATGGAAAATGAGATCTACGATTTCTATGTTGATTGTCCGTTGACAAAAGCAGCGTTCATAGAGGATGAAAAATATGTGATTTATGATATGCTTGGCCGTCAGTTGCCAACACTTCAGGAAGGCTTCAATATCGTAAGATTCAGAAGCGGAAAAGTCATCAAGTTTTATAAAAAATAAGTCAATCAAATCAAAAATAGAGGGAGCGTCAAACTTCACATTTGACGCTCCCTCATTAACTATTGAAACGCTGTTAACTTTTTCTTATTTGTTTCCTACAAGCAATGTGTAGTTCTTGCCTTTTGAGTTTCTCAAGATATAGAATCCCTTCTTCAAGTTGTTTCTATAAGCGTTCTGAGAAACGCTGATCTGCTTAACAAATCTACCAGCAATATCATATACGTAGTAGTCATCGTCAGGAATGATACCGTTTCCTGCAGAAATTGTCTCCACACCAGTAGGATTTACACACTTGAATGTGAAGCAATCGATATCTACCCAGTCGCTTGTGATCTCAACCTTCAAAATATGAGTTCCGACAGGGAGCTTGTTTAACTTAGTTTCAACGACCTTGAATGTCTCCCAATCACCTGTATTTGGCACATTTACGAAACCACCAGGAGTACCGTCGTCGCCAGGGACGATAAAGTTATTATCCAAGTAGAAAGTGAAAGCAGAACCATCAGCACCTGATGCGACTCTCGACTCAACGATATACTCATCTTCGTACTCAATATCAACTGTATACTCAAGCCACTCACCCTTCTGAGTGTAGCCTACAGCTGTTGCACTCATGTCGACACCCTCATTACGAGTTGTGCCGTTTCTGTTTTCCTCGTCGTTATCGTGGTAAGCATTACCCTCACCACCGTTATCAAACTCTTCAGCCTCGATCTTTCCTGGAATCTTGAATGGAGTTCCGTTGAATGGAGTCTGCGGCATAAAGATCACAACCTCCTTCTTAGAAGATGTGTACTCTTTATTCTGGTTGTCGTAAGTTACGGCCCAAACTGTATGTGTTCCCTCCGGCACATTCTCCCAAACAAAGCTCTTCTCTGCAACAGTAGCAAGTTTTTTGCCATCGGCATATAGATCAACCTTTGTTGTATTCTCGATCTCATTGTTAATGAAGATCTCCACTTCACCTGGATCAGACTCCTTATTTACGAATGCCTCTACGTTGATGCTAGCCTGTGGATTTGCTCCACCATTCTTCTCTAGGATCTCAAGCATCTTCTCAGCATAACGCTGACCCAAAAGTTTGTAACCAGCCACAGTGAAGTGATACTCATCGTTAGCAGCCTCACAACCCTGAGCCGAAATGACGTATGAGTTAGAAATAACACTAGGAACCTTTCTGACAACGTTGTTATGACCGCTACAAGGACCAGTATAGCGGACCTCACCTACTAGCAACGGAACATCCTTACCGTCAAGACCAAGATCCTTTAGCATATCCTCATAGACACCCTTCAAATCGTTAGGCCAGTTAGGATTACCTGTATTAGTCTCACCCTGGTGAACCAAGATTCCTTTAATCACACCAACCTTTTGAGCCTCCTTAGCGACCTCGATCAAACGACCGTAAGGGTTACCTCCGTAAGAATTAGCATAACCCTTTAGCCAATCGGCGCAAGTGTTTAGATAGCTCTGATATTTGGATTTCTGGAACAACTCGATACTTGCACCACCACAAGCCACGACGCAGACACCGACCTTGATGCTTGGGTCTAGCTTCTCCACCAAAGTACGGCCGAAATAGTCGACTGGGCCGAATCCACTGTTGTTCCAGTGGAAGCAGCGAGCCAACGGAGGGACTGCAGTATACTGTTTTCCTTTCGATTTGCCACACTGCGAACAGTTGTCTGCAGTATAGAACATTTGGAATCTATCGCTGATGCCAGTTTTTTCATTATCTGGCACAGTAGCATTACCTTCCATATTCGACTGACCCCAACAAAGATAGATATGATAGTTAGGGTCAGGAGCAGCACTCGCTATAGAGGCAACTCCCAGCATGCATAGCGTAAGAGCCATGCGTACAAATTTTGCAAATGTATGTTTCATGTTTTATCAAATTTCGTTTTATACAAATGTATAAATAAAGATGAAAGAACAATTGTCATAAAGGCTTATTCATGCCAATTGGGAAAAAATAACACACAATTTGGGAATTATAACCATGATAAAAAGCGATGAAATAGGATTTTTCCATGAAAAACATCGTTGACGACAGGAATATAAAGTTGCTGAAGGAAGCCATGAATTATAAACTAGAATGAGGAAAAAATAAAAATTCACTTTGTCAAGTCAAAAAAAATTGCCATATTTGGAGCGATTTTTTGCGTTGTGGCGAAACAAATTACGCACACAACAAGCATAAGAAACTGAATTACAATAATATAACAGAATGAAAGTAGATGTTTTACTCGGTTTGCAATGGGGCGACGAGGGTAAAGGAAAAGTAGTAGACGTATTGACGCCAAACTATGATGTCGTAACACGCTTTCAAGGAGGTCCGAATGCAGGACACACACTTGAGTTTGAAGGCCAGAAATACGTACTTAGATCAGTTCCATCAGGAATTTTCCAGGGTGGTAAGGTCAATGTAATCGGTAATGGCGTGGTGCTAGATCCAGCATTGTTCAAGAAAGAAGTCGAGGAGCTTGAAAAGTCAGGTCACAACTTGACAGAGCGCCTATACATATCTAAGAAGGCACACCTAATCCTTCCTACTCACCGCCTTTTGGATAAGGCGTACGAGATGGCAAAGGGTGACGGTAAGATTGGTACAACTGGTAAGGGTATCGGTCCTACATACACAGATAAGATCTCTCGTAACGGTTTGAGAGTCGGTGATTTGCTTAACAACTTTGAGGAGAAGTATGCAAAGGCAATCGGTCGTCACAAGGAGATTCTTTCTCACTACAACTTTGAGTACGAGCAGGAGCTTGCTACAATCGAGAAGGACTGGATGGATGGAGTCAAGAAGTTGAGAGAGTTCATCTTCATCGACAGCGAATATTTCTTGAACGACACTTTGGAGGAGGGCAAGTCAATCCTTGCTGAGGGTGCACAGGGAACAATGCTTGACGTTGACTTCGGTTCATACCCATTCGTTACATCATCAAACACAATCTGTGCCGGTGCATGTACAGGTCTAGGTGTCGCACCTCGTAAGATCGGTGACGTTTACGGTATCTTCAAGGCATACTGTACACGTGTAGGTGCAGGTCCTTTCCCAACAGAGTTGTTTGACGAGACAGGTAAGAAGATCCGCGATCTAGGTCACGAGTACGGTGCCGTTACTGGCCGTGAAAGACGTTGTGGTTGGATCGACCTTGTAGCATTGAAGTACGCAGTTATGATCAACGGTGTTACTAAGTTGATCATGATGAAGAGCGACGTTCTTGACGATTTTGACACAATCAAGGCTTGCGTAGCATACAATATCAAGGGTGAGGAGACAGACGAGTTTCCATTCGATATCAAGGAGACAGAGTTCACTCCAGTCTACAAAGAGTTCAAGGGTTGGAAGAAGGATATGACTAAGACAAAGAAGACTTCTGAGTTCCCTAAGGAATATCAGGAGTATCTTGATTTCTTGGAGGATTACCTTGAGGTGCCTATCAAGTATGTCTCAGTTGGTCCAGACCGTGAGCAGACAATCACTCGCTACACTCCAGAAGACTAATAATCTTACATATCAATAAAAGGTCGGATTCTTTCCGGCCTTTTGTTGTTTTAAATGGTATATACGTCCAAAACAAAAATTGCAAGAGAATGAGAATTCCCTTGCAATATGCCATATCATCACAACATAGTTATTGTCGCAACATCATCATCTTAACAAAGTAAAGTGTCCTGTATATACCTTATCTATCTCCTGGATGTTAATTTCGTACCAATAGTCTGTTGACGGCATTTTATTTCCATTGTAAATACCATCCCAATCTTTATCATCACCTGCCTTATACGCAACAAGTTGTTTACCCCATCGGTCAAAGATTCTCACATCAGCATCCGGGTATCCTTCTTTCAATCCCTTTACCACAAATCTATCGTTCTCACCATCTCCATTAGGTGTTATGAATATAGGGATCTCTATTCCTGGATACGGAACTTTGAACGTCGTATCTGAGAAGCATCCTACCTCGTCAACTACTCTAAGCGAATGTACGCCGTATGTAATGTCACTACGATACGACTCAGCGACATGTATACTTGACTCATTTCCATCGATGATATACGAATATGGTCCCGCAGAACTGTTTTCTTCAAGATGAATCTCTACAGTCCTCATCGCAACAGAGTCGACACTTACGACTACAGGGGAAGAACGCACCTCAACTTTCTTATGTTCTTCCGCCTTGCATTTTCCTCTTGACACAAACAAACTAAAGTTTGCTATACCTGGCATTGGGAAAAGTGATATAAAGGCTTCATTGTATATGTCTCCAGTCTCCTCATACACCCATTGATATGAGTCTGCATTATAAGTTAAAGCATTAAGATGAAGGCCATCATATCCACATACTAAGGAAGGCGCTACAATCTGACCCTCTAGCGGTTTATGTATCTTGACCTGGACTTCCTTCTTCAAAGGCTGGCACACCTTATTCTTAGCATAAACGGTATAGATTTTAGTCTCGGGATCAACATCGGAGTCTTTATAGACAGGTGTGAACGTAACACTTGACATGCTACCAGAGACTTCTCCTGCAGGATTGTTGCTCCAGTCAAGTTCCTCGACAGAAGCCGATGTTGAAATTGAAACAGAAGTCGACTCAGAGCCGTCTCCACAAACTTCCTCAGGCACACCGAATTCCACCTCCATAGGCTCGTACACATTCATCTCCAACGGAGTGGCAAGACTCTCATCCTGATTTCCTGCAGAGTAAGTATAAACGACATTATACGTTGCATCCTTGTCAGGAGAAATTTCAGCTTCAAGTAAGTCTCCCTTTTTAACAAGAGTCAATTTCCTAGGCGACTGTCCAGCAACTGTCTCTGTTGCGACAAGACCCAACTCATTCTCATGTAACACAGTGCCTGTACCTGTAGTGTCGACAACCAATTTATGCATTTCACCCTGACACATAATTGTCGTATCAAGTTCACACTTAAGTTGTAAACGAGCATCGACATCAACCTTGATATTAGTGTCGTTAGCACAATAGAAAGCATTGTCAGAAGCAACTATCACATGAATATTGTAGTCTTTTTGAATAGGCAAGACCAAATGGGAGCCAGTTTCATCCAAACCATTCAAGGCATCAATCCACTCTACATCAGTTGCTCCAAGTTGATTGGCATCTGTAGCTGAAGGCACAGTGAACTTAAGGTCAATATCAAGATTATCTCCATTGACAACTTCATATCTGTCTTTGATACTTGTCTTATCAAACTGCACTAATGGTTTTACTACCAATGCGTTTCCGTTAGCGATTTCCTGATCGAACCGACATCCAGCAGACAATAACGAATACGAGTAGATTCCGCTGTCTGATGCCTTTGCAGAATTCAGGTCTAATAACATTCCCGTTTCTCCTACAATCGGAGTTCCGTCATGTTGCCATTCGATTACTGTATTGTCAGGACCGTCAAAGTCTACGATTTCAGCCCACCACTTCTGATTTTCACAAATAGCAAGCACTTCACTTTTTGATTGTGCCTTAGCACTCTTGTCTACTATCTCAAAACTGAATTCTGTTTGGCACTCGTTAACATAAGATACAGTATATGTTCCAGCTTCCAAACTCAATGTCGCAGATCCATCTGTTTCATTTGAGAATGTTCCAGTATTTGAAGATGCTCCACTCAACATGTATGTTCCACCGTTCTTATTAGCAACTTCAGTTAGCTCAACAGTCACAAATCCGCCACATGAGTTGAATGTAAGGTTGTCAGATGAGATATCATCGTTAAGGATTTCTGTATTGTCAGTCTCCGAAAACTTAATTTTTCCTACAAGCTTACCGTCGCCAACTTTGATAGTCAACAACTTCTTCACTGCATTTGCCCCATGACAAGCAGAGCTCGATACCTCTACACTGACCACCATTGAGGCGTTTGGATTATCAAGACCTATGGTTCCAGTATTATATGTCTTTCGTGTTCCTGTAATATAGTTAAGGTCGTTCGACCATGAATAGTTGACATCGCTTTCTGCAAGTCCACCCCCGACAGTAAGATCAAAATCCAAGTCTACCGGTTCATTCGGACATGTCCTGTCGGATCCGACGATATCTCCGCTCAATTCATGAAACCTTACTTCAAGTTTCTCTTGGTCTGAATAACACGTCTCCTCATCAGCCTCTCCTTTGTTGATGACATACGATCCCTTGACAAGGTAGACACCACCTTCCGTAACAACTGAAGATACTGCTGTCGATGTCTCGTCTTTTACGTACTGAGCTTCACAATTCTCGATGTTGACATCGAACATCTCTTTCAGATCCTGACTTTCTCCCAAACATTTCGGATCAGCGACAAACGTCGTTAGCTTTGGTTTGGCATTGATTGTCACAGTCACCGGCACCGGAGCACTCTGATCTGAAGGATTAATCTTCAAACGTTGAAGTACATAATAAGTGTAGACTGTCTCCTGAGATGATCCGGCAGTCTGGATTGTAGGCGACAATGTAATCTCAGACAATTCCTGAGAATCATCAATTGCCCCATTCGCCTTACTGTTATACCAAACAAGTTCAAAGTCTGTTGCATCATTTCCGCCGGCTACACTCTGAGGAGTTGCAGACAAAGTTCCTGTCAGTTTCGCAGAATTTTCACATACATTAAGCGGAGTAACGATTGGTGTAGGAATTTCGGCAACCATCACATGTATACTATCCCATTTCCAACAACGTTTACTGTCATCACCCGAGAATTCAATATCCTTCACCAACAGATAGTACCAATCAGGATCCTTCCATTCAACATTAAATTTTGAAACCGGGTCGCCAGGCGTATAGCTTACACCGGAAACTCCTACTGCATTCTTAGATCCTTTATGCCACGAAGCCACATACTTGCGAGGTTCATCTATCGCACCCACTGAAATACCCATGACAGTTGGATCAGTCGGAGCAAAAGCCTCTGTCGTAAGATTAGCAACACAACCTGGGCATAAAACGACTTCCTTTTCGCCATTTGCATTAGTTGAAATAACAGTCGACGAATTTGCGGAAATAATTGACGCTTTGTCTACAGGTTCACATTCATCACAATTCAAAGAAGCTTTGATTGGAATTGTTGAGAAGGATACATTTCTGCAAGGACTTACTTCATCCAACGATTCCCACAATGCACGCTGATTCTTCAGATAATCAAATTCTCCTACGACCACACGGAAATTTACATTCTCATTATCCTTCACATTTGCAAATGCATAATGGGAGGCAGGGTCTTTGATAGTATACGAATCTTCTGTTTGTACTTCACCCAGATCCATCCAATCAAGAGCAGAATCGAAAGTCGGATCGTTCAAATCCTTTTTTGCATACTGGAACAGATATCCTGCGACTGGTTTTTCAAAATATCCTTTAGCCATTATCTTCGCTTCCAACACAAGATTGTCGTCGACACACAAGTTCAACAAATCCTCAGTCATGCTAGACGCCACCATTTCCACACTCGGAGGCGTACATACACGGAAAGCAATGTCGTCCAGAGCTATATCTCCACGTTGAGCTGAACTATAATCGTCTTCTTTACTTATAATCTGTATTTTGACCTCATCAACACCCTCAGGCAACTTGAAATCGTAAGTTTTTCTAGGCTCCACCCATCCAACCTTATCCAAAACATAAGTATCTTCTATTGGATTACCGTCAGCCAATATAACCTCATCAGTCTTTGCATTTACAAGACGAACCTGAATAGTTGCGTTTGTCTCAAATCCGGAAGTCGGTTTTTTATTGATTGCGCCAACTGCGGCAGAGAAAGAGATAAGACGTTCAGAACACAAATCCGAAATTGTCTGTTCATATACAACCTTATCCATCCAATCCTTGCCTTTCATATCTATCTGCAAAAAGGCACCACCCTTTTCATCAGAGGCATCAAACATTGTAGACGGAGAGTTATATGCATTTTCCGTAGCGATAGCATAAGCTCCGTTTCTGAAATTCCTTCCTGAGAATTTTAATTCTTTAGCAAAAGCGGAACCACTATTCAATCGGTCGTCGATACAATATCCATGATTGCCATTTCCAACTAAGATCTCAGTTGCTTTAACTGTTTGCTCTCTTCCCTTTATATCTCTATAAATGTATGTGTTACCTGAGAATCTGCCGAAATCATCCAAATAGATGTCGGTCAAAGCCATAGGGTTTCCTTTTCCGTCATCACAACACTCTCCTACGATAAGGCTATGGGTTGAAGTCGACTCACATCCGTCAGGAGTTGTTGCAACACAAGTGATTTTGTACGGACCTTGAGTTGGAGGAAGGAATATCATAACAGGATCTTTTGAAGTCTGACCTGTAGTTGTCTCTTTCCACGAATAGACTGTACCTTTGGGGAATTCAGAATTCAATTTCACCACAGCCGGCATTTCTGGACATGGATTACCCACCACTCTAATGATAGATTCAACCTCTCCTTCAATTCTAAGATTATCTAATGCCAACGGACCGAAGTCGGAGTTCGTTCCTGCAAAATAGAAAGTGACATTACCGCTAGCGTCGGCCATTGCGGTATATGTCAGTGTTTGGGATTCTCCCCAACCAAGATTATCGGTTGTTTTTTTATTACCTGCAGCCGGCATCATTCCTGTCGACATGGATGTGCTCACACTCAACTGAGGTGCTTTAGACGTAAATTTTCCAGAACCAGGAGTAAGACCAGCATTGTCAGAGAGCATGGTAAAACTTAAAGTTCTACCTAGCTTAATATCCGTCACCAAATCATCAGGATCTGTAATTCCTTCATTTTCTACAAGTAATGCTTTTTCCAAATTATCAGCAGACAGCAAATTGTATACGTCGACTGACACCGTAACAGAAGAATTGGGAACCAATCCGGACACAGAATAGGTCAACACAGACACATTCTGGCCATTACCGTAGAACACATACTGATCAGATCCGCTACCTTCATTCAAATATGGACTTATCACTCTGGGATTAGCGACAATACCTGCAAAGCCTTTGCTAGTCGTATTGATATTTTTTGTTGTATAATCTTTCCATTTGGCAGTAAGGGTTGCCGAAGACGAGATTTCGCTAGAAGCCATACCGACATATACGGCGGAAGTCGCGTCGGCAAAGTAGTTACAAGAAGCTCCACACTCCTGATCTAGAAGATTTTCAACGTCTTTACTAAACCATCCGTTAGCGTCATCAGACAATGAAGGAGCAAACAACACATCGGACGATTCAAAATCAGAACCACCAATTACACAAGCGGCCGTAGCCGTACCTACCACATGAATCAATCCTAAACAACATGTTAGACAAAGCAAACATTTTTTCATGCCATTTACTTTTTTCAATAAATAATGTATCCATACAATAATCCTATATTATCTAATAACTCTTTCGCCCAATCTGAAGGCTAAAATAACATTTTTTTATCTTATCATTAAAAATCAGTGTTTTTTTCACCTAAAAAACATGTTAATACAACCATATTTTAACGTAAGAGGCAAACAATTCGATGATTTTTTGTAATTTCTAAAAATAAATAATCATTGAAAAATTATAAATTTGCATCAATTGTGCTATTATCATCCCAACAACAAAAATGAAAAAAATCATATTATTCATATCACTTGCGATCTCAACCACGCTATCGGCAGAAACCATATCATCCACTCGTTTCGAATCAGCGGAAGCGGACAAACCTTTCATGCTAGAGGACTGGCAGAAAGAGGGATTCACAACAGGCACTTGGCACAATGGTCTTGACAACAGAACCATGATAGACACTACACAGTCGGTGTCAGGAGGCAAATCGCTACGTGTGGAGTATACGAAAGGTGGAGTCGGTCCACAGGAGACTGGAGCTCAGGTAGAACTGAAATTTCCGTCTCGTGACGAAGCTTACATGTCGTATTGGATGAAATTCTCCGACGACTTCAGTTTCGGCACAACCAGCAAAGGCGGCAAATTGCCAGGATTAAGCGGAGGCAAAAACTGTTCAGGCGGAGACAACTGTGACGGCACAAACGGATTCTCCGCACGTTTCATGTGGAGAGGTGAAGGTCAGATCGTACTGTATCTTTACCACATGGACAAACCTTCAAAATGGGGAGAAGACCATCCGTTGAAATATGCCGACGGAAGCAACGTCGTGTTTGAAAGAGGAACTTGGCATCATATTGAGGAGAGAGTGAGAGTCAATTCTACAGCCAACGCTCACGACGGCGAAGTACAGGCATGGGTCGACGGCAAAGAGGTACTGTTCCTAGACGGTTTGAGATTCACAACCAACGGTGATAAAGTAGACAAGCTATATTTCTCCACTTTTCACGGAGGCAACGACTCGGCATGGGTGCCGACCAACACTTGCCACATCTGGTATGACAACATCTGGATCGGCACGACAAGAGAAGAGTTCAGCAACGTTGAAGCTGCCGGACCTGCAGAAGTGCCAAGCGACATGTTCCTAGTCTACAGAAGAGGAAACAAAGTGGTGGTGGTAGCAGACAACATCATCAAAGAAGTTGTCGTATTGAAAACGAACGGCAAACTAAAGACTTTCAGTGATGCCAGAGCCATCAACAACAGATGGGAGTTTACAGTCCGTTCCAAGGAGCCACTTATCATCCAGGTCGAGACAATCGACGGCAAGAAAATGATGCAGAAATTGGTGTATTAAAAAACATTAACACACATGAGACGACAAAAGCAATTGACACAGATGTTGGAAGACCTCCGTAAAGATTCAGCATGCAACGTCTCCACAAAAGACAAAACTATTGAGGAATTGAGAGATTCAAACAACGAAGAGGACAAGAAGGAGTATTACAAAAGATTCTCCGAACTTCCCGTCGACTTGAAATGCAAAGAATTTTTGGAGTTCAGCAAGACGCATCCTATCGAATGTCATCAGACGATTGAAACCGTCAAGGATTTTTTGAGAGACAAACTCGTCAACGCAAATTTAGCCACAACATTCCAAAATAATCGCTGAAAAAATGTAATTTTGCAGTCAGAAGAGAAGAAGGGTCTGTCGCTGGCGTCCTTGAGGCGTCAGAGGAAAGTCCGGGCAACACAGAGCGACCATGCTTCCTAACGGGAAGTCCTTCGCGAGAGGGAATGTACGGTAACAGAAATATACCGCTGCTTTCGGGCAGTAAGGGTGAAATGGCGGGGTAAGAGCCCACCGGTCGCGTGGCAACACGAGGCGTCTCTATCGGTCATGGGTTGCAAGATCATGTATACCGACGTTTGAGGGCTGCTCGTCCAAGTCGGAGGGTAGATTGCTAGAGGTGTGTGGTGACGCACATCGTAGATAAATGGCAGACGCACGACCTTGTTGTCGTGGCACATAACCCGGCTTATACTTCCTCTCTTCTTTTTTACTAAATCACTTATGGAAGCAAAAGAGATACTTGCCAAATTGGGGGACCTTGCCTCCAAACTAATCAAACATCCACAAGAATATATTGACGACGCGGTAGAATTGCTACACAACGGTGGCGAGCTCAAGGTGGTAGGTCCATTCTTCAAGATTGCCGAAATCATTGTGCTTTGTCTACTTGGGTTCAACGAAAAAAAGATCGGTCAGAAAGCCAAGAGTTTGACCTATTTCACCATATTTTCCATCATCCCGGTCTTGGCATTCATCATTGCCATGACCAAAGGATTCGGGTTCGACGGCAAGGTTGTCGAATACATAAGAGACTTGCTTGGTGAAAACGGAGACCGTGTGATGCCGCTGTTTGTCATGGCAGAAAACCAGCTTGAATACTCAAAAGGCGGTATCATCCTCGGCTTCGGTATACTATTCCTGCTATGGTCGGTCTACAGTATTTTTTCCGAGGTTGAATCGTTCTTCAACGAAATATGGAGAGTATCTACATCACGAAGCATCATACGTCGTGCTTCGAACTATATCTCCACCCTACTCGTCATCTCCTTACTGATGGTGGTAAGCATCGGTTTGAAATCGTTTGCGGAGGACATAAGCGACGTAGCAGGCTTCCTTGTGACTGTATTGATGCCGTTTATTGCAATCATTTTGATGTTTTTATTCCTCTACATCGCAATTCCAAACACACGCGTAAGGATGCGAAATGCCTTTGTTTCAGCTATAATAGCAAGCATATCATTCGCAGTGCTCTACTCCATATTCACAAACATCATGTTCTATGCGACAAGCTACAACAAGATCTACGGTAGTATCGCCACAATCGTATTGGGTTTGATGTTCATGAACTATTTCTGGGTGATCACGTTGAGTGGTGCTGAACTTTGTTTCTCTATGCAGAGCAACGGCAATCTGATACGTATATCAACAAAGGAGAGCAACAGATCCGATTATGAGGACGACTTCTACCGTCTGAAGATTGCAGCGTCGATCTACAAGAAATTCAGCGAGGCAGAGGATGGCAAAAACAGCTACTCAGACATCAAAACATTGAGTGAAGAGTGTAAGCTATCATCTCACCATATCATGGATTACATCGAGAAACTTCGTCAGGCAGGAATCGTGAGCCAGGTACAGATCAACAACAGCGATGATTGCTTCCAGCCTGCAATGTCTGTCGAGCAGATGACAATGAAACTATTCTTCCATAAGATCCATTCCGTCGACTTCAAAATAGACGAAAATACACAAAACGATCTCGCTAAACAATTCCATCTATACGTCGACAATATTGAAAATGCGACCAGTGAAATCCTAATTAAGGATTTATAATAATGTAGTAGAGACGTCGCGTCAGCGCGTATCATTTTCGTCAGCGCATCTCATAATGATAGCCACAAAAAAAGGCGCCACATTGTGACGCCTTTAATCATATCTGTCAGATCAGAATTAGAATACCTGAATCTCAACTCGTCTGTTCTTCTCTGGAATTTCGCTGATTGGCTTTGAAGAACCCATACCCTGGTATGACAATCTGCTACCGTCGATACCTTGCTTCTCGATGTAATCAACAACAGCCTTAGCACGCTCCTTAGATAGAGGAATGTTGATCTCATCTGTACCGTCAGTACTTGTGTGACCGATGACCCTGATTCTCTTATCTGGATTGTCCTGAAGGTATTTAACGATACCGTCAAGAGCAGTCTTAGAACTTTCGCTCAACTCTGCGCTACCTGTCTCGAAGTTGATGTTGTCGAAACTTGACGACATACCCTTCTCCAAGTTGTCTGCGATTGCCTTTGCGATTTCATCGGCAGTCTCAGCTGTAACAACTACATCCTTCATTGTATCTCTTGCTGCAGCCAAGCTATCAGCCAATGCCTTTGCACGGAATATTGAATCCTGATACAAGCTATCTCTTACGAATGTTGCTCTGTCTACATCACCACAAGAGAAATCCTTACCGTCGTTACAAGCCTTCATCAAGAAGAATGAGAACAACAAAATCATCAAGAATACAGGAATCCACTTACAGTTGCAAGATGGCTCCTTCTTATTATCGTCGTCAAGATCTTTGTGCTTGCCGTGACCCTTTGGCAACGACGCTGCAGCTGCCATGAATGGATCAGCATCGTCGTGGCTATTGCTTGACTTATCCTCTAGAGCAGGAGTTGACACCTCTACAGATGCACGTGTCTCAGCAGTCTTAGGAGAACCGTTGCCGATTGCAATAGCTTTGAACTCCTCCTGAGCAGCCTCAACGTCATACTCGTTCAAACCTTCTAGCCAGAAACTACCTCTTTCGCCTGGACGCTTTGTCTTGCTGAACTCAGCAACTTCAATTCCGAATTGCTTTGCGTGCTCAACCACCTTGTTAAAGTCTGCGTTATTCCAAGCCTCGATCATTGCAAGCTCAGTACCGTCGCTCAACCAAATAGTCTCATCGTCACGCTCAAAATATCTCTTCTCGTAATTGTTTACGCTGTCCTTATCACGTACATCAAGGAACATCGATTCACCGGCTGCAGAGCTTAACGACGCTGGGAAAGCCTCATCCAACTCCTTCTTTGTAGCTCTTGGGTGAAGAAGCAAATATGCATTTACAATTCCTAGCACTGTGCGGCTCTGCGCTCTACCATGAACTTTTATTTTGCTGTCCATATTTATATAATCTATTATTTATTCTTACCCACAAAAATACAAAAAGAATTTATATTGCTTTGCATAAATCAGAATTTTATAGTCCAAACATTTCAACAGAAACATGATTTGAACAAAAGGTGAAGGATCCTGCTCTCGTGGCTTCCCTCTCTGGTCTCACTGATGGCAGTCGTGCTTTCGCCCGCTATCGTGAGATTGACATGGAAATGAAGCAGGTTATATAGACTTACCCATCTCGTAAGCTTCCTGCAACTTTGCATTGCCCTCAATCGTGCGAGGAGCATCTACGCCACCGCAGAAGAGAGTACCTTTGAGTTCGCATTTTGGATAGCAGTCAATCCAACCTGTAAGACCTGTTTCTGCACGCTTCGGTACCCATTCTTCATTTTCTGCAGCCGTTGAGAGCATGTAAACCTCACGGAACTTGTAATCCTGTGAGTACATGGCGTTCATACGGTCAATGAGCGTCTTCATCTGACCACTCATCTCATAATAATAGATTGGAGTTGCCCAAACCACCACATCGGCATTAAGAACCTTATCCATGATTGCAGGAACATCGTCCTTGATGCAGCACTTATGGGTTGTACCACACGTAAGACAGCCGATGCAGAACTTCATTTCCTTACCAATGAGAGAGACCTTCTCTACATCGTGTCCAGCAGCTATTGCTCCCTCAATGAACTTATCAGCGAGCATATCGCTGTTTGAGCCTTTGCGAAGGCTTGTGCTTATTACGATTACTTTCATTTTCTTATTTGTTTGCTTCGTTGTATTGTTCGTCAGTTACAGGTTCAAGCCATTCGTTTGACTCTGGATCACCTACATGAACGTGGCTTGCAAGGTGCTGGAACCATGAATCCTTGGTTGCTCCATGCCAGTGCTTTACACCTTCAGGGATGTCAATGATGTCACCTGCATGGAGTCGGATGGCTGTTTTGCCCCATTCCTGATAGATTCCTTCACCGCTGACGCAAATAAGTATCTGGTGAGCTCCGTGATGGATGTGCCAGTTGTTGCGACAACCTGGTTCAAAGGTTACGTTAGCGTAATGAGCTACAGACTTCTCGCCATTGGTGAGGTTCTTTGCCTGAATTGGTGCCAAGTGGCTATTGCCGGTGAAATACTGAGCGTATGCATCGTTGGGATTGCCCTTCGGCCATGCACCGGCTTGTGCATCGGCGGAGGCATCGCATTGTGAGAGGCCATTATCTGAAAGGAACTTGCATAGTTCATCTACTACTTCCTTACTATTGCCCATGTTTACGGCTCCTGCCTTATGTGCTGCAAGCTGAGGCGCTACGCCTTTGAGAGCAGAGAGCGCTGCAACAGTTACAATCTCACGGTCGGCAGGTGTGAGCTGATCACCAGCGAAGATGTCACCGAAGAGGTGTGCCTTGAGATAATAGTCGTTCTGTGGACAGAAGTCGTAGTTGAAGGGACGTCCAGATAGTTTTGTCTGTACCTCTGTACCAACAGCAAATGCCTTTTTCGCATCGTCCCACATTGCAGGACGTACCCAAGGCTTGCCTTCATTGTACTTGCCGTTTCCTGCTTCTATCACGTTGCCCAATACTCCAAGAGCATTCAACGAGCGAGGGAAGCCTGTGTAAGCATAGAGTTGAGAGAATGCTTCTTTCATTTCATTGATTGTTACACCATCTTCAAGAGCTACTTTGATTGCTGGTTCAAGACTAGCGAGATCGCCCTGAGCTTCAAGTGCAGCGATTGTTGCCAAATGCTTCTGACGATCAGATAGCGATTGAGCTGATATTGTAGTTGCCATTGCAAATAATACTATGAGTATGGATAAAATTCGTTTCATTCTTTTGCTTTGTTAAAGATTAGGGGCAAGCACTCTGGTGCCATCTGACGCATGTCCACGAGATCAAGACTTTTCACCATGTGGAGCGTTCCTTGCTTGTAGGTTTGGAAATGCTCGGTTTTGATGTGGTGCTGGTATGCTTCCTGCGATGCATAGATTTCAAGGATGCGAATCTGGCAGTCGTTGCGGAGTTGCTGCATGGGATAGATACAGACAACACCTGGCTCTTCCTTTACCGATGTCGCGCCAACATTATGGGCAAACTCCAGATATTCTTTGATGTATTCGGGATAAACCTCTATTTCGCTGATTCTAACTATCATAGTGCTGTCGGGCGTTACTTTCACCTGTGCCATACTCATTATGGAAAAGAGAAACAGTACGAATAATAAAAACTTCTTCATTACTTTACTTTCTTTACTCCGTCTTCAATATACATCCCCCTTGCAGGAACCTCCGCGAGTTTCCGACCATTCAATGCGTAGATGTTGTTCGACTTTGCTTGATTTGCTGAAATAGAGGCGACGCCTGTAGAGTTATCGAGAGAAAGCGTAATGCTTACCTCACCTGTTCCGAAGGCATCCTTCAGCTGTTGCTTGGTCATTCCTTCAATCTTGCCAATAGGGGTGTATTCCCAAGAGTTGCTGTCGAAGAAGATGCAAAGCTGATTACTGGTGTAGAGCATGATGTTGCCTGGCTCTGTTGTGATGTAGGTGTCGTTGGAGGGAAGCGAGAAACCAAGGTCGCCGACCTTCTCAAAACCACCGTAATCATGAGCGTTGTAGGTAATCGTACCCTCTTTCAATCGCTCAACCAATGCCTTTGTTGCAGCATTGTCTGAGAGTTTCACCTTAATGGTGCTGTTATTCACTTTCAGATTCATTGTGTTATAGTCATCATTAACGTTGTCGTTGTAGTTAACATCTTTCAGCCATTGCTCCAAAAGTGCTTTGCGCTGAGAATGTTTCGAAGCATTTATCCAAAGGCTCTT
>JAZQQY010000050.1:0-22718 GCA_045629285.1 Paludibacteraceae bacterium
ATCGCTTCACTGTGCTCTCACTTTGTATCCCATATTTGCGTGCGATGGCACATAAACCGATGTCTGTCGTCTCCACTTCTTTAACTACTGACAATTTGAAGCTCATGCTGTAGTCCTTCTGCGTTCGCTTCACGTAACCGTTTTCTTTTTCTTTCATAACGTCTCTTTTTTTTGTAACGCTATTTCAGGACTAGACACAATCAAAAACAAAAAAAGACGCTCAAAAAAAGCGTCTTTTTATGTTTAAAAGTTGTCCCGCCAGGACAACTACATATTTTTTCGATTAAAAAATTCTAATCACGCATCACCACATTTCTGACGCAAGATCAGAATCTATAATTTTTTTACAATATCGCCAACGGATTATTCTAAGTCTAATTCCTTAATAAACAACCTTATCTAAAAATAAATTCTTGCGAAAGGTCCCATAAAAACAATTAGAAGAAACTATCGTACTCCTCAGATTCATAAACCCTTTTTCCAAAGTGGACTACAAAAATATCTAATTGTAGGAATTTTACAAACGATGAAGAGCTGGAATTTTTAACAATGCCTTAAAATAAGCCAATTGAAAACTTCTTTTCACTTAATCTTATCAACCTTCCAGCTTTTCCCAGCGATATTCTTCATCTTTCATTCTCAACTCTTAATTCCAGCCACAAAAAATGCCACCGTTGAAGGACGATGGCAACCTGAAAGTACTCACAACGGAATAATCCTTATCGTGAATTGCTCAAAAAACTGGTGCAAAAATAGCATAAAATCACGTGTCTCAAAACTGCTTGTTGTAAAAAATATAATTGCGAAAAATCCGAGTTGTCCTGGCGGGACAACTTTTAAATAAACTTTTCTTGCCGATTATCAGGAGGTAAAAAAACATAAAAATCATCAGCCTTGACTATGGTGCTATTCAAGATCGAGGACGGAGTTGCTAAACTATTCGATTGGTACAAAGAGAGTTTGGCGTAGCCCTCACCCCCCCTAAAGGGGGATGTGGAGGTGTTTAATAAAAAAAAATAATTTTAGAATAATAACTAGCGGTCTTCTTGAGAAACCTCCCCCTTCAGGGGGAATGAGGGGGCTGATATAAATAAAATATAATGTCAAAAAACATCGCACTTATCACAGGTGTTACTGGTCAGGACGGTAGCTACCTATCTGAATTCCTTCTTGCTAAGGGTTATGAAGTACACGGCATCATCCGTCGTTCATCAGTGGATTTCCGCGAGCGTATCGCTCATTTGGAAGGCACTCCGAATTTCCATCTTCACTATGCCGACATGGGTGACTCTATGTCTCTTGTGAAACTTGTGGGTAAGGTGCAACCTACTGAAATATACAACCTTGCGGCTCAGAGCCATGTGCAGGTTTCATTCGACGCTCCTGAGTTCACAGCCGACGTCGATGCAGTGGGTGTGCTTCGTGTGCTTGAGGCAGTGCGTACTAACCACCTTGAAAAAACTTGTAAGATCTACCAGGCTTCAACTTCAGAACTTTACGGAAAAGTGGAGGAGGTTCCTCAGAACGAGAATACTCCATTCCACCCATATTCTCCATACGCAGTAGCAAAACTTTACGGTTTCTGGATCATCAAGGAGTACCGTGAGGCATACAATATGTTCTGCTGTTCAGGAATCCTATTCAACCATGAGTCGGAGCGACGTGGAGAGACATTCGTGACTCGTAAGATCACTCTTGCAGCCGCACGTATCGCGCAGGGCAAGCAGGATTGCCTATACCTTGGTAACCTTGACTCACTTCGTGACTGGGGTTACGCAAAAGATTACGTTGAGTGTATGTGGTTGATCCTTCAGCATGACAAACCAGAGGATTTCGTTATTGCTACAGGAGTTCAGCACACAGTTCGTGAGTTTGCAACTCTAGCATTCCACCACGCAGGAATCGAGATCGAGTGGAAGGGCGAAGGAGTAAACGAGAAGGGTTACGACAAGAAGACAGGCAAGGTAGTCGTTGCCGTGTCAGAGGATTTCTACCGTCCAACAGACGTTGTCAACCTATGGGGAGATCCAACAAAGGCAAAGAAAGAGCTAGGCTGGAATCCAATGACAACAACTTTCGAGCAGCTTGTCGAGCTAATGGTTAAGCACGATATGGCAAAGGTTGCCGCTGATAACGCAGCTCAGGATGTCAGAAAGATGAACTTGGCTGAGTATTTGGAGAAGGGTGTGGTGAAATAAAGGACCCTCCTAACCGGACCCCCAAGCCCCCTTAAAGGGGGATGTGGACCCTCCTAACCTCCCTTAAAGGGAGGAACTGGACCAGTGCGATAGATTAATCTCCATTGGGGTAACAGGCTGAAAGCCTAATAACTTAAAGCCCAGGGTAGAGCGAAGCATCACCCTGGGGGATTAATAGATATCGGAGGAATACGCCCTGAAAGGGCAAAAGCAGAAAAGGAATTATCCATGTGATCCAAAATACCAATGTTTGCAAATTGGGCAATAATATGCTACCCGTTTCATGGGTTTGGGGAGTGCGACATTCCAACGATGGAATTATTCCCTAACTGGTTCGTACCGGCAATTTAGCATTTCGAATTTCATTTATCTTTGTTCGAAACAATTTTCCGTTCAAAAATACAATGAGAGATTTCAAAGATATCAAGATTGCAGTAGCTGGAACTGGCTATGTCGGTTTGTCAATTGCCACATTGTTGGCTCAGAAACATCAGGTAACTGCCGTTGACGTTATTCCTGAGAAGGTAGAAAAGATCAACAATCGTATTTCTCCTATTCAGGATGAATATATCGAAAAGTAGTTTGCAGAGAAGAATCTCAATTTGACAGCAACTCTTGATGGAGAATCGGCATACAAAGATGCTGATTATGTGGTCATTGCAGCTCCTACAAACTATGATCCTGTCAAGAATTTCTTTGACACTCATCATATTGAGGACGTGTTTGATCTCGATTTGAGCGTGAATCCTGATGCTGTGATGGTAATTAAATCTACAATTCCTGTAGGTTACACTCGAAATCTATATGTCAAGTATGCAGCGAAGGGAGTAAAGAAATTCAATTTGCTTTTCTCTCCTGAGTTTTTGCGTGAGAGCAAGGCATTGGAAGACAATCTATGGCCATCACGAATCATTGTCGGCTATCCAAAACTTATTCAGAATGCTGAGTTTGACGAGGAAAACCAGGCAATTCTAAAGGTAGCGAATGTTGATTCACTAAAGAGTGCTGCTGAGACATTTGCCAAACTTCTTCAAGAAGGAGCAATCAAAGACAATATCGATACGCTTTTCATGGGTATGAAGGAAGCTGAGGCTGTAAAACTTTTTGCAAATACCTATCTTGCTCTTCGTGTCAGCTACTTCAATGAACTTGATACTTATGCAGAAGTAAAAAGTCTTGATTCTCAGGCTATTATTAATGGTATTGGTCTTGATCCAAGAATCGGCACACACTATAATAATCCTTCATTCGGATATGGAGGTTACTGTTTGCCAAAGGACACAAAGCAGCTTCTTGCAAATTACAAGGACGTTCCTCAGAATATGATGTCGGCTATTGTAGAGAGCAATCGCACTCGAAAAGATTATATTGCCGACGCAGTTTTGAAGATGGCTTGCTACTATGGCGAGAATGGACAATGGGATTCTTCCAAAGAGCATGATTGCGTGATCGGTGTTTATCGTCTTACAATGAAATCCAATTCCGACAATTTCCGTCAGTCTGCTATTCAGGGAATCATGAAGAGAATCAAAGCAAAGGGAGCAGAGATTATCATCTATGAACCAACTCTTGCTGATGGTGAAAGCTTCTTCGGCTCTAAGGTTGTGAATAATCTTGATGAATTCAAGAAGCAGAGTCAGGCAATTATCGCTAATAGATATGATTCTTGCTTGGATGATGTATTGAGCAAGGTTTATACGAGGGATTTGTTTAGGAGGGATTGATGCCTAATCATCATATATAAAACTTTTCCAAATGCTACAAGAATCAAAATTATCAGCATATCTTGAAAACAATCCGATAGTATGGGTGCCCGATATGCCTGAAGGCATTCCTCCTGAGGATATAAGTGTGCCTCATGAACATGTGTTATATAGGTTAACCAAAGGTGAGAATATTACCGAAGAAGATTTAACTACATACTACGAATTAGATCCCGATCACGACTGGGGCGATAAGTTGACATTAGCTTGTGCGGTTTCTATGTATGACGATCTGGAGAAAACTAATAAGTTGATAAAAATTGCTAGTCTCAAGAATTCTAAAGGAGTTTCAAAGTTTGTTCTTAATCCTGAGAATGGTGTTGTAAAGCAAACTGGGAAGCCATACCATTATAGTTGGTGGAAGACTGAAAATGCAGATATAAATAATGCAGAAACTGTTATGGTATTGTGAGAACTTTAAGATTGACTAAAATACTGGAGTACTACGACGTACCGCAACTCTTTCTAGCTACCGATCTGCTAAACTCAAATTTCATTTGTATGATGACTGAGTTTATAGCTGGCACAGGATATATTTATTTTGCAGTACAAGTATCGGAAAGCAAATTGCGTGATTTTCTTCTTGGAGAGGAAGACTTAAGGCAACTATATCTATCTCCAGAAGTAGAGGATGCTTATTTCAGAGTTGTTGTGCATAACCAAATAATATCAGCAGAATCCTTCTCTCGGGAAAATATAACAGAAAGCATTTTGCCTGATGAAGGATATTATTATGAAGAAGACGATGATGTAGAAAATTATGAACTAATTGCTAAGACTCAACAAGAGCGTTTCGCCATCCTCCGTCTTGGTTTTGTAGACCAACGAAATTCGCACGAGATTGATGCGGAGTGTCTTGCAAGGGCAATATCTGCGTTCCAACATACCGTTGCTGACTGTCATCAAAAACTTAGAGGTAAACAAAACGCAATTGAAGCTAAGTTGAAAGTTACATGTTTCCAAGCTGCATCTTTTGATGTTGAATTTAAGTCTTCTTCTCCATTGAATTTATTTGGTAGTTCAGATCTCTCTGAGACATTTGCTAAAATAGACACTTTGATGCGAACAACTGATGAAGATGCATTTAAGGATATTCTAAGAAGTGTGCAGGGACGAACTGTTAGTAATTATAGGAATTTTATTAGGATACTTGAAGAGAATAATCTTGCAATTAAATATAAGTGGGTTTCATCAATCGCAGATTCTAGTGTTGTATCCACGGAAGTTCCACAAGAGCGAGTTTCTCAGATATATGAGTTATTAACACGAAATGACGAACTTGCATCTGAGGAAGTTGAGTATATAGGTGTTTTTCTCGCTTCTTCAGTAGAGAATGGCAAGTGGACATTGCGGGCTGAAAATATTGATAAGCCTGTAAACGGAGAATCAGACAACTTCAACCTATTGTCTGGTGTGACGATAGAGAGCAAGCGTTATAGAATTCATTGCAGAGAAACTCAGATTCAAAATGTTGCTACTTTAAAGACGGTAAATAAAATAATACTTATTTCTGTTGATGAGATTTATTAATTTATTATCGTTAAGCCCTCCACACACAGACTTCCTTTGGTCAGAGAATGCTTAAATTAAAAAGACGCTCCGCACACGTTGAAGATGCACATGGGTTCGACTCACACAGTTGCTCTATAAAAAAATTAACTTATTATGATAGTAGTATTCGATACAAACGCATATCGTGACTTAGTATCGCAAGTACCAATTGAAGAAGTAGAATCTTTAATGAATCGACTTCTACAGTTGGAGCAAGCACATAACATACAAGCAATGATGTGTTCAATCACAGCCGAGGAGATTCTCGGTCACTTGCTTGATGACGAACAGACGCGTACATATAAGTCATGCATTAAAGCCACAAAGGCTATGTATATGCATTGTGGAGATGAAAAACAATTTCGTGTTGTCCCTTCCCCACAAACTCAGATCGCTTCAGAGTACTTTGGTGTTCATAGTCATAAGTTTGAAAACACACAAATTGCTCTAGGACAATTAGCATTCTTTATTTCAAAGGATCTTACAAAGGCAAATGTAAATGCAAACATTCTTCAACTGACAAAAGTAAAACAACACCTTCTTGCTTCTGAACAAGAGCTTGCCGATGCTGTCTTGCAAATGGGAAAAAAAATTGATCCAAATTATATAGATTGGAATTTATTTAAGGGAGACGAAAGTATGCGTACTAAATATCTGAACTATGTTCGTTCAGAATTGTTTAGGAAAGAAGTTGCCGCTGGAGTTTTGTGCGCTATAGCCATCAACCTTGATGCAGAAGGTCTAATCACAATGCCTACATCAGAACAAGTTGATAATATGATAAAAACATATATGAAGAGTTATGAAGCATCGCTCAATATGCAGCAGTATTTTTATGAACTTGTTTTACAGCCTGATTTTGACATAGCAACAAACTCCCATGCAAATTTTTTATGGGACATACAGATTCTTCATTTGGTTAATCACAGCATAAATAATGAAGATATTCTTTTAGTAACGTCCGATAAAGCAATGCTCCGTCAAGCAAATAAAGCAATAGAAGACAAAGTGATGGACTTTAACGAGTATCGGAAGTATATAGGATTATAATGTACTTGGATGATGTATTAAGCAAGGTTTATACGAGGGATTTGTTTAGACGAGATTGATAAATAAGATGATAATAGACACTGAATTATTAGATAATCTTACTAAACAAGCAAAATCATCTCCTCGCTTGCGACAGAATTACGACCTTCGTAATTCCGAGACTGATAAATCGCAGAGAATGCTTAATGCTGTGGAGCCAGGATCTATAATGCCAATTCATCGCCATCCCAATACTTCAACCACAGTTATCATAATCCGTGGAAAGATTCGTCAGAATTTCTATGAAGACAATGGAAATATGGTTGAGACGGTGCTTCTTGATGCAAATGGATTGAACCGTGTCGTCCAGATTGAGAAAGGACGATGGCATAATCTTGAAAGCATTGAATCTGGATCTGTGCTTTTTGAGGCAAAGGATGGAGAATGGGAACCGTATGAATTATTTAATAAATAAAAATGTCAAATAATTCCGCAAATACCAAACGAATAGCGAAGAATACATTGCTGCTATATGTTCGTATGCTTGTGATGATGTTTATTGGACTCTTCACATCACGAATTATATTACAAGCTCTTGGTGTATCTGATTTAGGATTGTATACTGTTTGTGGAGGAGTTGTATCTTTGTTTTCATTTATAAGCGGAACGCTTGCCGGTGGAACACAGAGATTTATTTCTTTTGGTATTGGAGAAGGAAATATTGAAAAGTTAAAGAAGACTTTTGCTTGTGCTATGAGTCTTCATTTACTCTTTGCTGTTATCATCTTGATTATTGGAGAAACATTCGGTCTTTGGTATTTATACAATAAATTAAATGTTGATCCTGGGCGATTCGATGCTGCATTTTGGTGCTATCAATTTTCTTTGATTACAGCTGTGATTTCTGTAATTCAAACTCCTTTTAATGGAGCATTGATAGCTCATGAGAAGATGGATATATATGCTTATATGACCATCTTTGAAGTGACTGTGAAATTGGTGGCCGCATACGCTATTATGATTGTTCCTTATGATCGTTTGATATTCTATGCTGCTCTGCTTCTTGGAGCGAATATTCTGTCGACGATTATCTACAATTGGTATTGCAGAAAGAAGTTTGAGGAATGTGCATTTCGATTTGACTATGAAAAACAAATATTCATTGAAATGTTATCTTTCTCTGGATGGAATACTTTTGGCACAGTCGCTGCAATGGGACAATCGACAGGAGTTGATTTGGTAATTAATTTTTTCTGCGGAACTGCTGTGAATGGAGCGAGAGGAATTGCATCGCAAGCGAATGGATTTGTGAATAAGTTTGTATCAAATTTCCAAGTTGCATTGAATCCTCAGATTGTAAAAACATTTGCTTCTGGAAATATCGCAGAGATGTCGAAGATCGTAATTCGAGGAGCGGAGTTTTCAAGTTATTTATTACTTTTTTTAGGAATCCCTCTATTCATTGAAATTGAGTTTGTGTTAAATCTTTGGTTGGGACAAGTTCCAGAGCATAGTGTCGCTTTTATGCGTATTGTGATGATTGAGAGTTTTTTTCGATCTATGGCAAATCCTACAGTGACAGCAATGCATGCCACAGGAAAGATGAAAATGCTTAATATTACAGTGGGCGTGCTTCTTTTGGTTATTGTTCCTGAAAGTTATATTTTATTCAAACTAGGAATGACTCCTGAAATAGTAATGATGGTTAATGTTATTCCTTGGATTTTATGTATTCCGCTTAGATTATATTGGCTTAGGAGATATACTAATAACGAATTTCCTGTATCTCACTTTCTCTCTCATGTTGTATTAAAGGGTGTTTGCTTGGCTATTTTGATGTTTGTATTTCCATATTACGTTTATGATTTGATCCAAGAAGAGGGATGGATCAGATTTATTTCGGTTGGAATTACAAGTGTTATTTCTTCAGGTACGATAATATATTTTCTTGGTTTAGACAAAAATATGCGTGTTAAGACAATGAATAAAGTTCAAAGTTCATTGTTAAAAATATCAGGTAAAAGATAAGATATTTATACACGAGTTTCCAACACACGCTTTTTTTTACGCTCGCCCTACGGGTTCGCGTGGGTGGAAGGGGTTAGGGCGTTCCGCCCTTAACAATCCTCATTTGGGACAACTGATATATAATCTCCATAGATTATTATTTAATGATAAAAATTGAAGACAAACATAATTGTTGTGGCTGTTCAGCCTGTGTCCAATCGTGTCCTAAGCAATGCATAAGTTTTGATGAAGATGAGCAGGGATTTAGATATCCTCTTGTAAATAAAGATTTATGTATAGATTGTGGATTATGCGAGAAAGTTTGTCCATGCTTAAATCAAAATGAGAAAAAGGAACCTTTGGAGGTTTTTGCTGCGAAAAATCCGAACGATGAGATTCGAATGAAATCATCTTCTGGAGGAATATTTACAATGATTGCAGAATTTATTATTGAAGAAGGTGGAGTAGTATTTGGAGCTCGTTTTGATGAGAATTGGGAGGTAATGCATTACTATACAGATTCAATTGAAGGTTTAGAGAAATTCAGAGGATCTAAATATCTTCAAAGTCGTATTGGAGAAACTTATACGCAAGCTCGTCAATTTCTTAATGAGGGCAGAAAAGTTCTTTACTCCGGTACCGGATGTCAAATTGCAGGTCTTAAGAATTTTTTGAGAAAAGAGTATGATAATCTATTGACTATTGAGATATTATGTCATAGCGTTCCAAGTCCGTTAGTTTGGCGAAAATATTTGAAAGAAAAAACTAATGGAAATATAATAGATTCGATTAATTTCCGAGATAAAGAATCTGGATGGTCTAATTATTCATATAGCATAGTTATCAATCATAGTGGAGGTAAATATATAGAACCCGCTTCAGGACCATGGATGAAAGGTTTGACATCTAATCTTACTACGCGTCCTTCATGTGCTAAATGTCCTGCTCGTTTTGGAAAAAGTGGTGCAGATATTGTATTGGGCGACTGTTGGGGAATATGGAATGTAATGCCTGAATATGATGATAATAAAGGAGTGTCTTTAGTAGAAGTTTTTTCTTCTAAAGGAGAACAAGTCTTGAATGGATTAAAAATGGGAATAAATGAATTGTCATTAATGTCAATAGCAAAATATAATTCAGGACTAAATGATGCATCTCCTGAACATCTATTTAATAATAACTTTTTCAATGAGTTAATCTCATCAAGAAAAGTAAGTGATGTTATGGGTAAATACCTAAAGTCTCCTAAAACTTCATTGCTATCCAAGCTCAAAGGATTTATTAGACTTATTATCAAAAGATTAAAATGAAAATCGGAATTCTAACACAGCCTCTTATAAATAATTATGGAGGTCTTTTGCAAAACTATGCACTGCAAACTGTTCTTAAAAAAGCTGGTCATGATGTTGTTACTTTGGATTGGTCTTATCCCTATATAAAAACAACAAGGTTTTATATTGTCGTACTAGTAAAATTTGTATTACACTATTTGTCTTTTGGAAGAATAAAAAAAGTAAAAGGTGAATATAAACCAACGAAGAAGGAGGATTCCATAATCCATAAAAATGTATATCAATTTGTCGAAAAATATATTTCAAAAACAAAGAAAATTTATGATTTTGATTTGTATTGCCGTAGTGTAATCAGCAAAAACTATGATGCATTTATTGTAGGAAGTGACCAATGTTGGCGACCATGTTATAATGGTAAATTTTTACCTGCGATGTATTTGTCTTTTCTTAATGATAAAAAGATTAAGCGAATTGCTTATGCTGCATCTTTCGGAACGGATGAATGGGAATACGATATTGATATGACAGAACAATGTTCTAAGTGGGCCCAATTATTTGATTTAATAACAGTTAGAGAAGCATCTGGAGTGACTCTTTGTAAAAACAATCTTAACGTAGAAGCAACTCAATGTTTAGATCCTACTTTGTTGTTAGATAGAAGTGATTACATTAAAATTATGGAACAAGAAAATGAACAGGAAAGTCCAGGAAATTTGTTTTATTATATTTTAGATCCAAGTGACTCAAAACAATCATTTGTAGATAATGTTGCTAAACAGTTGAATCTAAAACCATTTGTTGTCCTTCCAAAATACAAAGCAGAATTTCGAACTAGAGATCATGTAAAAAATCATTTAGAAGATTGTGTATATCCATCTGTTACATCCTGGCTGCGTGCATTTTTTGATGCAAAAATTGTAATAACTGATAGTTTTCATGGAACGGTATTTTCTATCATATTTAATAAACCATTTTGGGTGTTCGCCAATAATGAAAGAGGTAAGTCAAGATTTACTTCTCTGCTTGCATTGTTTGGTCTAGAAAATCGAATTGTAGATCCAAAAGACTTTAATAATATAGATCTTTTATCTCCTATTGATTGGGAATCCATCAATATTATTAAAAATAATAAGAAAGAAGAGTCTATTGCTTTGTTATTAAAAAACTTGTAATATGAATCCTAAGATTTCTATAATAGTTCCGGTTTATAACGTAGAAAAATATCTGAATAGATGTTTAGATAGTATTCTCGCTCAATCATTTACAGACTGGGAATGTATTCTTGTGGATGATGGCTCTCCTGACAATTCGGGAAGAATTTGTGATGAATACGCCGTTAAGGATTCTAGATTTAGAGTTTTTCATAAAGAAAATGGAGGTGTTAGTTCTGCACGAAACTTGGGATTAGAAAAAACAACTGGAGAATGGGTTGTTTTTGTTGATTCTGATGATACCCTATGGCAAAATGCTTTAGAAACCATGATGTTGAAGTCATCAGGAAATGATATGTCTATTTTTAATTTACAATTCAAATACGAATCAGGAAAAGAACGACATCAAGAAATACTAGAAAGACAGGTTTCTTCAATGCAAGTAATTAACGAGTTGTTATGTTATAAAACTAATGGTGGACCTGTAGCAAAGTTATTTAATGCTTCAATTGCTAAATCTCTAAAATTCAAAGAAGAGTTAACAATTGGAGAAGATTTATTTTATAACATTGAATTTCTTTTGAAAAGTAAAAAAGATGTCAATGTTTATAATGATATTGTTTACGATTATTGCATTAATACAGAATCAGTGATGCAACAAGAGGATAATAGAACCAAGTATTATAAAATGAATCAAATAGTAGATTTTGTTTTTGAATCTAAAGATGCTTTTGATAAAAGCATTAATTACTTTAAAATCGTAAATATATTGCAACCAAATTTTGCTGCTGGTTTACTTCCCTCTAAAAAAGAAAGGACAGAGATATTATCATTATACAGAATGGGAATTCCCGATGATGGCAACTCTGAAATTTTAAGGTATATTAATAATATTAATAGATTTTCTGGTTTTATTGCGAATATTTTATTGAAGTTCAAATATTCATATATTTCTATTGGCAGAATGATCAAAAATTTGTAGCATTTTAATGTCTACAAGGACAGATGCTTTTATTGTTTAATTATGTAATATAGAATGAATAATACAATACGAAAAAAATCATTTCGTGTCATATGGATAATGATGTATGCGGCTTTGATATTGGGATTGTTTGGAGATTTTAATAATGCTCCTTTTCCTATTAGACTTTTATATTCTTGTGGATTATGGATTTGTTTATTTACATTTCCATTCAAACAAATTAAATATAATGATTTTGATTGTCTTTCAAAGATAATGTTGAAGGCGATAGTATATTTAACTTTTATTGCTGTTGTGAATTCTGCTTTTTTTGATAATGATTTTCATGTTGGCAATAAATGGATTACAATGTTTTGCAATCCAGATTGTTTGTTTATTATGCTTACTCCTTGTTTCGCTTTTATAGGTTCGGAAGAAAATTCAGTTTTGATATTAAAACAATCTTTGCAAGTATTTCTTTTGATCGGAATATTTGGAATTATTTTGGATAAATATCTTTTAGTGGGTATTTTGTATTTTTCTCCTGTTTTTTTCCCTTATGTAAATAAAAAGTATAAATTCCTTATATTGAGTTCTCTTGTAATGGCTGTCTATATATCTTTTTTTGCTAAAGAAACAAGTAGAACTGCAATTCTATCAATCTTTTTTGCCATTATGAGTTATATACTTTCTTATTATATAAAAAATAGGAAAATCACGTCAATATTTTGTTATGTGATGATAGGATTACCTTTTGTATATACAATTCCAATGCTATTTGATCCAGATTATTCAATATTCGAAATTGTGCAAGATCAAATAATACAAAATACCGATATCGGAAATTCTTCATATGATACAAATGATACTAGAAGTTTTTTATTCAGAGAATTATCAGAAGATTTAACCCATAATAACGCTTGGTTTTTGGGAAAAGGGGTATATGGTCACTATTTTTCTAAATATTTTTTTGATATTGCAAATGGAGATCATTTTGATAGAATTGGAGTAGAAGTCACTTTATTACAATTATTATTAAGGGGAGGTGTGTGTTTTGCTATTGCATATTACTCATTAATTTTTTATGCTGTACATAATGTAATACGCAAATCGAAAAATAAATTTTTATTTTCATTTGCTGTTCTTGCATCCGGATGGTTTTTTGTATCAACTATAAGTTTTTTTAATGGTTGTAATTATAGGCATTTAGGTTTTTTTTTATTAGTAGGTTGTTGCCTTTCCAAAAATATGCTTGAAAAAACCGATGAAGATATTGATAATATTTTACAAAAATGAAAATTGCTATAATTCATGGATCAAACCAAGGTTTTTTTCCAAGATTCTATGAAGCATTAAAAGATTCAATAGAAAACTCTGGAAATCAAGTTGGGTTATTTGTTCCGAATTCAGGACAAAATAATAGACGAGTTCTTTCGAATCAAATAAATTTTGGTTTTAGATACAATTGGCATATCCATAATTATTTGTGGAATTTAACTGGGAAACAAGATTGTTGGTCTCATATTTCTACATATGATCTGATTAGAAAACTAAAGCGTTTTCATCCAAATATTATTCATTTGCATGTGATAAATCAAATGCAGATTAATATGCCGATGTTTGTGGAATATGTCAATAAATATCATATTCCTATCGTATGGACATTTCATGATTGTCGTGCATTTACTGGAAATTGTCCATATTTCGATGAAATTGGGTGTGAACAATGGAGAAACGGGTGTGTTTGTTGTCCAAAGGAAACTCCTTATAAAATAAAAGATCCTAAATGTGTTAAGTGGCAGTGGAATTTTAGAAAAAAATGGTTTAAGAGTATAAATAATCTTACCATAATAACACCTTCCCAATGGCTTGCTGAATTTGTCAAGCAATCTTTTTTTTGTGATACTTCGTGTAAAATTATATATAATGGAGTTGATACATATAGGTTTTCTAATAAGTCATCATTTGATGTAAGATCAATATATGGAATTGGTAAAGAAACAAAGATTGTTTTAGGATGTGCTATTAATTGGGAATTTAGAAAAGGTCTGAAGTTCTTCGAAGAGATGACTTCTAAATTATCCGATAACTTTGTTGTTGTTTTAGTTGGAGGAATTAAAGAGCATGACAAAAGTCGATTGGAATCTATTGGCATCAAATTGATTGGTAGAACAAAAACAATTCAAGAGATGGTAGCTTGGTATCAAGAGGCTTCTGTATTTGTTAATCCTACATTGGCAGATAATTTCCCAACAACAAATATTGAAGCATTAGCATCAGGGACACCTGTAGTAACATTTAATACTGGAGGTAGTGCTGAATCTATTGATGAAACATGTGGAATAGCAGTCGAAAAGGGGAATGATGAAGCTTTGTTAGATGCCATTTTGGAAGTTTGTAATAATCCTGAAAAATATTCTCGTGAAAATTGTATCAAACGTTCTCAATGTTTTTCATTGAAACAGTTTGATAAGTATGTTGAATTGTATCATAGAATTGTAAATGAATAAGAAAATCTATATTTCAGATATACTTTCCCATACATATATGGGCAAATCAACGGGTCATTATTTTGCGGTTGCTCGTAACTACCAAGAAATGTTTGGAGATAATGTGATAGTTGCTGGAGGTCCTGTTTATAAAACTGGATTTGCTGATGATGAATTATTGCAATTGCCATATAATGCAGGTGGTGGTTTTAAGGCTCGTTTGAAAACGTTTGCAAATGCAATAAGGCTTTTTAAGGAAGCGAAGGGACAGATTATTGTTCTTCAGCAATGTACTACTATTACTACTTTTTTATGTTTAGCTTTATTCTATCATAAGAAGAGTAAAGTTTTTATGATTCAATATAGTCGAGAGGGTTTCAGATCTAAGATTGGGCGTTTCTTATTTAAGTTAGCTAAAAGTAAAATTGATGGCATAATATGCCCTAATGATATGGTGGGTCAAACTTTTCAAGGAGTTCCTTATTGTGTTGTTCCTGATTATATTTATACTGGATCTGAAAATAATGTTGAAATTCCATATAAAGATAGAAAATATGATATAAGTATTGTTGGTAGAATTTCTCCAGAGAAAGGCGTTGTCGAAGTCGCCCAAAAGCTGGCAAATACACAATACTCGATTCTTATTGCGGGAAAACCGCAAAATATAGATATCGAGAGTAAATTAAAAACAATTTGTGATAATGCTAAAAATATTGAATTACATCTTGGCGTTATTCCTGACGAAGAATATTATAGCTATCTAAGAAATGGTAGATATGCTTTTTTGAACTATTCAGGAGAGTATTCTGAAAGAAGTAGTGGTGTGGTTTTTGATACATTGTTTAATGGCGTTCCTGTTATAGGAAAAAGATGCAAATCATTGCAGTTTATCGAAGATGAAAATTTGGGTTATTTATATTCTGATATAAGAGACTGCGATATAAGTGGTTTGTATATTTCTGATGTTCATAACACTTATATGGAAAAAATAGCAATTTATAGAGTGCAACAACAAATCAACATAGAAAAATTAAGGGATTTTTTAAATAACTAACTATGACAAAGAAAGAATTTTTAACATTATTTTTTGATATTCTTAATAAACAAAATATAGATTATTTTGTTTACGGGACATATGAAGAACTTCCTGAGGATACAGGAGGTAGTGACATAGATATAGTTATTGCGGAAGAGGATAAAGATAAGTTTGTTTATTCTTTTGAGTCTTTGATTCAATCTTCAACATCTTTTGTTGCCAGCTATTTTGATTCTACTCATTCCTATATGTATAGAATTTTAAATGGAACAGAAAATGAATTTTGGGGTGTTCAAATAGATATTTTTTTCAAAGGTTTTTGTCATCATAATGTGAGTTATTTTCCTGTTGATTTTGTTAGAGATTTCATTATGGAGCATAATGGGATAAAAGTGTTAAATGCGTCTCGTTCCAAGTATATAGGATTTCTAAAAGAGGTTATTCATAATGCTAAAGTTAAGGACAAATATATTAATGGTTTTGTCGAACTGATTCTCCAAGATAAAGACAGGTACTTTGTCGAACTGGAGACTTTGTATGGTTTAAAATTTGTTACTCTTATAAATCAAAATTTGGAATCAAAAAAGTTTCCATATAAAGAACTTCAAAGGCTAATGAGAATGGCAACTCATAAATATAGTTTGTTTGCTGATATTAAATCAAAAATTAGTCGTCTGAGTCGTTTGCTTAAAAAAAGGCCTGGTTATGTTATTGCTGTAGAGGGAACTGATGGCTCCGGGAAAAGTACAATCATTAATGCTTTCACTCCATGGCTAAATGAATGTTTTCATGATGGTATAATTTATAATCATCTCAGGCCAAATGTCATTCCTGATTTGGGAGTCGTACTGGGAAAGAAAAAAGCTTTAAAAAAAGGAGAAGAGCCAGAAATTGTGTCTGATCCTCATGCAGGAAAACCATCAGGTATAGTAGGTTCATTAATTAGGTGGTCTTATTATATGATTGATTATACCTACGGATACTTAAAAAAAGTATGGGTTCCTATTCATTCGAAGTCTAATGTATTTGTTTTTGATAGGTATTATTATGATTATTATGTTGATCCTCGTCGAATGAGTACAGTTTTACCTAGATGGATATTTAAGTTAGGTGAATTATTTGTCCCATCTCCAGATTTGACAATTTGTCTTGGAGGAGATCCAGAGAAAATATATGCTCGTAAGCCAGAGACTAGTTTGGAAGAGGTGACTCGTCAAACTAATGTGTTGAAAGAGTTTGCAAGAACTCATAAGAACACTGTTTGGGTAGATACTACTGTTGCTCCAGAAGAAAGCATAAAAGCAACCATGGATGCAATTGTCAATATTATGTCAAAAAGGTTTGCTAAATGAAAATACTTGTAAATTGTTACGCTTGTTCGCCATATAAGGGCAGTGAACCAGGAATGGGGTGGAAGTTTGTGCATGAATTGTCCAAAGAGCATGAATTGCATGTCATAGTAGAGGGAGAAAAGTTTCAGGATCATATTGAAAGATATTATAAAGAGCATCCCGAAGAAAATGGTTTGATCCATTTTTATTTCATAAATAAGGTCCGTCATCGTCTTCTTAGAAAAATATGGCCGCCATCTTATTATTGGTTTTATAAGGATTGGCAGAAGAAAGCATTTGAATTGGCTATTAATCTTGATGAAAATCTGCACTTTGATGTCGTTCATCAGTTGAATATGGTGGGTTACCGTGAACCCGGATATTTGTGGAAAATGGATAAACCTTTTGTGTGGGGACCTATTGGTGGATTTTCAAATTCTCCTTGGCCATTGTTAAGTTCTATGGGCGTATATGGAATGGTTTATTATGGATTACGAAATTTGATAAATTCGTGGCAGATGTACACTATGTCACGTGTGCGTAAAGCTGTAAGGAAAGCTTCCCAATTGATAGCTGCTACAAATGAGGATATGTTGGCCATAAAAAACATTTATGGAAAAGATGCAATAATTATCCCTGAGGTTGGATTGGAAGAATCTAATTTTTCAAAGCCTGCTATGCGTAATTCAAATGAACCATTACGTATTTGTTGGAGTGCACAACATACACCAGGAAAGTCACTAAATCTATTGCTTGATGCTCTTGCTATTCGTGAAAAAAATGATGTAGAATTGCATATTATTGGAGAGGGAGCAAAGACAAATGAATGGAAATTAATGGCAAAAAAAAAAGGTTTGAACAATCTAAAATGGTATGGTTGGGTAGATCGTTCAAAAGCATTACAAATTATGCAGAGTTGTCATTTGTTTTGCATTACAAGTCTTAAAGATTTAACCAGTACTGTTTTACTTGAAGCACTTTCATATGGTATGCCTGTAATTGCTCTTGATCATTGTGGCTTCAGTAATGTGTTGCATGATGGGTGTGGTCGAAAAATTGCTATAAAAAGCAAGAGTCAGGTTGTTCATGATTTTGCTGCTGCAATAGACGAAATGGCAGAAAATGAACCTTTGAGACGTGAGTTATCGCAAGGTGCTATTAAACGTGCGATGGAGTTCAATTGGCCAGATAAAGCACGAACTATATCTGAAATTTATAATTCATTGAGGAGATAATGAATCTATTTCGATTCAAAACATACAGAACAAACTATTATTTTCCATCTTTGACCAAAGAAAGAAAGTTTTTGTATGCTCTTTATACTCCTTTTGGTGGAGGATTGGCGAAAAAATATTGGAATGCTTTTTGTGGATGTAGTTTGGTAAGACTTCTAACTAAAGTTTACAACCCAGACAAAGAGTTCCCTTATTCTAAAATAATGTCTATGATGCCAAAAGATTCAATCGTATCATTTAATCTTGGAACTCCTGGACCAGAGCAAAAAATTTCAATGCTTGGATTGGATTCAAGTGGCAATCATTTTTTCGCAAAGTATAGTACTAAAGAAGGTGCAATGTCTTTATCTCGTAACGAGGTGCGCATATTATCAACTTTGAAAGGAACTAATTTAGCACCAGATTTATATGATTTCAAAGATGGTGGAGATTATGTTTTCTTTCGTACGTCTTGTGTGGAAGGTCATAGTCCCAATGATATTAGAATAAATGATGACATTGTTAAGTTAGCTGTTTCTATCAATAAGATTAAAGTTGTTGACGGGGAATTAAAAACTTGTTTCTGTCATGGCGATTTTACTCCATGGAACTTAGTAGTTTCTCCAATTGGAGAACTTAAAATGATAGATTGGGAATTGGCTGGAGAATATGAGTTAGGGTATGATTTATTTGTATATATCACTCAAGTTGCAGCCAAGTTTAATCCAGAAAAGCCTCTTACTGAAGTTATGAATCAAAATCAAAAGTATGTAGATGATTATTTTGCATCTTTTGACGTTTCGGATTGGACTCCTTATTTAAAAGCTTTCGCAAACCGTAAAATCGCTTATGAAAAAAGTAAAGGCGATTTTGATTATGCAAAACGATTTGAATGTTTATTATGAGAACTAAGCCTCGCATCTTATACATAGCCACATTTCCACCTCCTGTTCATGGTTCATCCGTCGTCAGCATGCAGATAAAGGAAAGCAAGTTGATAAACGAAGAGTTTGATGGTGATTATGTCAATCTCGGTACGTCCAGGAAGATGGATGAGATAGGAAAAGGTGGAGTGATTCTCATTCTTACTAAATTGATGCGTTTTATCGGATCGTATCTTTCTACATTCTGGCTATTGCTTACTCATAGATATGATCTTTGCTATTGTGCCATCACAATCAATGGAAAAGGATTCCTAAAGGATGCTCCATACGTATTGCTTTGCCATTTGTTTGGAAGAAAAGTCGTGATTCATCAGCATAATAAAGGAATGTCAAGATTTGTAGACAAACCTTTGTATAGATGGCTGTATAAGCAAGTATATAAGAATACAAAAGTCATTCTTTTGTCGGAATATCTCTATGACGATATATCTGCGATTGTCGACAGGAAAGACGTGATGATTTGCCCCAATGGTATTAAACCATCAGATGGAGAGCTTAGAGTTGAGAGCTTAGAGCTTAAAGAAGATAAGAAAGAAGTTCCTCATATCTTGTTCTTGTCCAATTTGATTGAGAGCAAAGGATGTTTGGTTTTGCTTGACGCTTGTAAACTTCTAAAAGAAAAAGGCATTTCATTCTGTTGTGATTTTGTGGGTGGCGACACAAAAGAGATAAGTGCCGATCGCTTCAACAAAGAGATTGCGGACCGAGGATTGTCAGACAATGTGATTTATCATGGACGCAAATACGGAAACGATAAAAATGAATTTTGGGCAAAAGCCGACGTCTTCGCATTCCCTACTTATTACTATAACGAATGTTTCCCTTTAGTGCTTCTTGAAGCAATGGAGAAAGGTGTAGCTTGTGTTTCTACAATTGAGGGAGGCATACGAGATATTATTGAAGACGGAAAAACAGGATTCGTAGTCTCTCGTCAGGATGCAAAGGAAACTGCCGATGCAATCGAAAAACTTCTCCTCAATCCCGACATCTGCCATCAAATGGGTGCTGCTGGAAGAAAGAAGTTTGAAGAGCAATTCACAGAGGAGAGATTTGAGAGGAAGATGAGGGAGTGCCTGATTAATTCATAATGAATAATTCACAATTCGTAATGGTCGGGATAAACCAATGTAGATGATGATGGAATTGCACCTCTCATAGAGACGCACGGACGTGCGTGTAATGGAATATTAATTTGAACGTAAAATTTTCGAAAATGATTCGTAAAATTACCGAATACGGATCGAACGGATCATACGCATTTCCCAACCGTGGAAACGGTTGGTTTAATTAACAGCCTAGGGTTGATTATACCGAAGCGTAGCGAGGTAGAATCTACCCTAGGGATTGGGTTGAGGAGATATTGATAAGAATTTGATATAAGGAGAATAGGATAAAGGTAACAAGACAAAATCTCAATCAGAAAATTGTAAACATAAAATCATTTGTGTGGGGTAACGTCGTTATCCTGCTTCATTATTGTCATTCCTGATCCCCACGTCGGACCAGGAATAAATCTGAATGTTTTCCAAATTCATATAAAAATCAATATATGAACATTTTTAATATTCACATTGAATTTGATTCAAAGGTTTTCTGCAAGACAATCGAAGAGTTTATAGCAAAGAAGCAGAAAGCATACGTTTGTGTGGTTGACGCCAATGTCATTACCGTCGCACAAAAAGATCTTAAATATCGAGAGATCGTGAAGGGAGCGAATATCAATACTTGCGACGGAAGTTCTCTCACAAAGATGGTAAATATGCTTTATGGTACAAACTATTCTGCGTTCAACGGACCGGAGTTGTTTGAATATTATATTGAGCGACCATACAAACATGTGTTGGTGGGAAATACACAGGCGAAGGTGGAGCAGATTAAGGCGAAGGTGGCGGAAAAAGGATTGAATTTGGATCTTACCCATGTCGACGTGCCATTTGTGTCAGTGGATGAGTTTGATTATCCTGCCATCGCAAAGCAGATCAATGATTTGAAACCAGATATCGTATGGGTGAGTCTTGGAGCACCAAAGCAGGAGACATTCAATTATAAGATATTCCCATATATAGAGCAAGGAGTGTTGTTTGGAATCGGTGCCGCATTCAATTTCTACACTGGCGACCTTCATAATAATAAAAAAGAGTTTGGCGGTTTGCGTTTTATATGGCTTGAGCGAATATTCAAAGAGCCAAAGAAACAGATTAAACGTTGTGGCAAATTTTTATTGATGTTGCCAAGATTGTATTGGGAGGAGAGGAAGAGAGCGAAAGCATTGAAAAATTCATAATTCGTAATTGTCGGTACAATCCAACAATGTGAATATTGCCGTCAATCATCACCCATCAATCATCAATCGACAACCATCAATCATCAATCAATGTATCGAGTATTAATCACCGGCGCTGGCTCCTATGTAGGGGAGAGCGTCAAGAAATAGAATTTTGGTTCTGTTTAAAATTTGCCTAAACAAAGGTGTTTAAAATATTATTCTTATCTTTGCACTGGAAAATGACGATACAATTAGGAATCTTCGAATTTAGGAAATAGGTATATATCACTTTTTAAGTACAAAAATGGATACGAAGAAAATCATACAGGCATTGGCATATATGGCTTATAAAGAGCCTGATCATAAAATGGATAACATCAAGGCATATAAATTGCTTTGGTTGGCTGATCGTTATCATATTCGTCGTACCGGACGATTGGTGACGGGTGATTCGTATTTTGCTATGCCTAAAGGACCAGTGCCAAGCGACGCCAAAAATTTGTTGGAGGGGCAGTCTACCCATCTTTCCACTGATGAACAGTATCTGAAGGAATATATCAAGAGACTTGGTGATAAGTATGAAGTGGTGAAAGTGCCTAATGGAAAAGTATTCTCTATCTCCGATCGAGAAGCCATGGATCTTGTATATGAAATATTCGGGTCAATGGATGCAGATACGCTTTCTGCCTATTCGCATGAATATCCGGAGTGGATTGCTTATAAAGATATGATCGAGAAGGAAGGATTGAAGAGTTCGTACCGCATAAACATGGATCTATTCTTCGACAACAATGATGTTGACGATCGAGGATTGTTTGCTGATAGTGACGACGCATTGTCGTTAGCAAAAGAAGTTTATCATGAATACTATCAAGCATAAACGATGGAATTGTCAGCCGAAACGTTAGGCCGATTGGTCGTTGAGGGTCAGATATACGTTTTTACCTCTAATTGTCCGATAGGCATAAAAGGACACATGCATGTATGTATAAAGCATCATGATCGTATACTAATATTCAGTACATGCTCTTCTCAGATTACCAAATCTATCCAGTTGGCTCAAAGACGTGGATATAACGTAAATACCTATCCTGTCATTGCTCCTGATTCTTCTAATTGTCTATCGCAACTTACATATATCAACTGCAATCAAGTTTGGGAGATGTCGGAAAAAGAATTCGGAGAATTGTATAAAGAAGGAAAGATTACGAGTACTGGAGGTGGAGGACAAATGGATAGTAATGCGATGAAACTAATTGTAAACGGAATCAAACTCAGCACTGAAATTCCTGATGACATAAAGGAATTGTTTTAATAATTGATTGCAGAAGGCAAAATTGACAGTACAATCTCGTAGAGACGCACGGACGTGCGTGTAACCAAATTTAATTTGAACGTACAATTTCCGGAAATGATTCGGAAAATTTTCTAACATGGATACCACAGAAATCCCAACCGTGGAAACGGTTGGTTTAATTAATAGCCC
>JAZQQY010000051.1:0-61531 GCA_045629285.1 Paludibacteraceae bacterium
ACTTTTATGAAAATTTCAACTCGTGAGAATCGAATATTTAAGTCAAATTTTGATTTCTCCGCTTTTCAAAAATCCATTCAAGTCTCAGAGAGTTAAAAAGAGGGTATATCGCAACTTTCTTAGTTTTGATACACCCTCTTTCCTATATTTCAAATTCATCATTCAGCATTTCGCATTTTTTATCTGCTGTATTTCTGAATTAGGATAGTAATGGTTCAAGATCTCTGTGTATGAGAAGCCTTTCTCAGCCATCACAGCGGCACCTACCTGGCATAGTCCAACTCCGTGACCCCAACCAGCACCGTTAATGGTGAAATATTCTGTTTGGCCATCGAAACTCTTCTCTACATAGAAAGCCGAACTCAACAAGTGGCTCTTCGACAATGCCTTTCTAATCAACAACTCCTTGCCAATCACTTTATGTCCCATTGTTCCGATGATATCAAGACGTGAAATTCTACCCGATTTTCCCATCGCAACAGGTTTCAACTCAGTAACCTTGCCCACGTCGACACCAATCTTCTCCTTGATAAGCTGAGTAAGCTCCTCACGAGTGTATTTAACACTCCATCGGAACATATCTTCCGTCGTCTTCTGATCGTAAGCTTTTAGCACACGGCTCAAGATTGTGTAGTCTTTAGTTGCGCAATAGACATCTGTAGGAGGATTGTTGATCCACTCCTTCAAACTCATCGCGTCACCTGTATGGTTGATATCTTTTGACGCCTCGACATTATCTCTAACCGGAATCAAATAATCGTAATCCTCATCTGTCCAGCAAGTTGAGAACTTCTCCGAAATACCACCACAGCATTTAGAGAATCGTGCGTCACACACCTCTCCTCCACTCTTTAGAATCATTCCGGCAGTCTCGTTGATTGCCTCGTCGACATTATTATCCGGATTTAATCCCTGATAACGCTGACAATGGTCATCGGAGCAGACATCGAAATCGCTGTGGCCCATGACATCCCAGATCTGGATCATCTCGTCGTCACAAACTGAGAATTTTGCTTTCTTATAAAAAGGATGCTGACTTCTCGCCTTTCTCTGAAGCTGAGACACGAGCCATGTACGCGAAATGATAGCATGAGCCTTCAATAGCTCAAGCGGACATGTAGGAGCCATCTCCGAACCAATCACAGAACGGATGTACTCTTCTATATTCAAGTTGTTGACAACCTGAACCTTGCCATCCTCTTTGCCGTGAATCTCAAGAACGCCGCGATATGACAAAGTATACTGCTCCTGCCAATGGAAATCTGTTCCGATCTCCACATTCTGAAGCTCAAAATAACAGTTTTTCTCATCATTAGGCACAAACTCTAGGCTGTCACCGCTTTTCAAATCGGCAACAGTAATTGCGCATTCCTCAGAAGTAACTGTTGATTTCTCAATAACTTCATCTCCTCGATAGATGTTGCAGACATAGTCGCCAGAGAATCTTACTCTAACCTCCGTTGTCAACTGGATGCCCACTCTTACTCTATCAACTTCCGCCTTCGCATGGCGTCTGCGTAAATGATTAGTCATAAATTATCCTTTATTTACGGATGCGAAATTAAACAAAATTTGAACCCAAAATACTTTCCGACCCTTTTTTTATCATAAAAAATTTTCAAACCATTGCACCTAAACAAATTAGAGAAAATTTACGCAAAAATTTGATGATTATGAATGATTTTGGCTGATGTTTTATAATGTTTCATGTTTCAAGTACCTGAATCCTGAAACTTGAAACATGAAACTTTGTATAGCCCACCAAAATTGCTTAATTTTGTACCAATATGGAGAAGATTTCTAAAATTTCATCAATCGTTTCGTCGTCAAAACTAGCCTCTGAGATCAAGGCTTTTGTCGACAGCAAAAAATCTAAGACAGACGTTTATCTGCCAAACTGTTCGCTTCGTGCTGCCGTGTCGCTATTTGTTGCACAGCATTGCAATGTGTGCCTTCGTATCTGCCAGAACGAGGATACTGCCGGCTATCTTTATCAGGACGCTCGCAACCTTATCAACACGGATGCAGAAATGGCCGACGGATCAATCGTTTTCTTTCCTTCATTGGATGGCAAACAGCTTGACGATGATGGCCGCACAATCATGCGTACTCGTGCACTTGAGGCTATCGGCAAGGTGAACAACTTGATGATCATCGCTTATCCAGAATCGCTTTCGGCTTCTGTGGTGAGCCCGACTAAATTGAAAAGCGAAACTATCTCCATAAAAAAGGGCAATGAATATGATATGGCGTCGTTGTCTGATCAATTCTTCAAACTCGGTCTCACTCGCGAAGAATTCGTTTATCAGCCAGGACAATTCGCCATCCGTGGCTCTATTGTGGATGTCTTCTCCTACTCTTCCGAATTGCCGTATCGTATTGATTTCTTTGGAGATGAAGTCGACTCAATACGTACGTTCGACACTACTAACCAGCTTTCTGTCGATACCATTGATGAGTGTGTCATCGTGGGTAACGTGCTGAATGTCGACGGCGTAGAAAAAAAGCATACATTGGTGGACTATCTTCCTAAGGATGCGGTAGTCATGATGGACAACGACGAGTATATACTAGGCACTCTTGATCATCGTGGTGCGGAGGATGCTGTCGCCAAGATTGAGAAGATGAAATGTATCAACGTGCATGGAGAGAAGCGTAAAGGTATTATTGCCGATGCGAACCTTAGCCCTGTATTTGCCAAGAATTATAATCTTCTTGCCGACTATATAAAGAAGCAGAAGGAGGTTTGCGGATCGGTGTTGATCGCTACAGAAAATGCTCGTCAACGTGAACGTCTTGAGACTATCCTATCCGACCTTAGGATCGAGGATGGTTACGAATTCATCAACGGCACTCTCCATTCCGGTTTCTCATTCGAAAACGTCACTCTTCTTGTCGAGCATGAGATTTTCGGTCGCTACCATCGCTATCAGCTTACCAATAAGGATAGTCGACGCGGAAAAGAGGCTTTGACTCTCAAGGAGCTTAAGAATCTCGCTATCGGCGACTATGTAGTGCACGATGACTTCGGTATCGGCGTTTTCGGTGGACTTGTCATGCAACGTAATGGCAATGTTGAGCAGGAAATGGTGCGCATCAACTACAAGGATGGCGGCTTGATCATGGTGAGTCTAAACTCCCTACATAAGGTTTCAAAATACCGTGGTTCTGACTCTGAAAATGTAAAAATCAGCAAATTAGGCGGTGCAACATGGAGCAACATCAAATATAAGACTAAGGAGAAACTTAAGGATATCGCCCGCGACCTTATCCTTCTGTATGCGATGCGTAAGAAGGAGCAAGGCTACAGTTTCAGCCCCGACTCTTTCATGCAGGCTGAACTTGAATCCAACTTCGAATTCCAGGACACCCCGGATCAGGCAAAAGCCACTGCCGACGTCAAGCGCGATATGGAAAGCACTCGCCCTATGGATCGACTTGTCTGCGGCGACGTAGGCTTCGGTAAGACAGAGATTGCGGTCAGAGCGGCTCTGAAGGCTGCGTGCGACAACAAACAGGTGGCAGTGTTGGTTCCGACTACCGTTTTGGCATTCCAACACTACAAGACCTTCTCACGTCGACTTAAGGATCTTCCGGTCAAGGTTGATTATCTTAGCCGTACGCGATCGTCGTCGGAGACAAAAGAGGTTCTGAAGAATCTTGAAAACGGAACGGTGAACATCGTCGTCGGCACACATAAACTGATCGGCAAGAGCGTGAAATTCCACGACTTAGGTTTGCTGATCATCGACGAGGAGCAGAAATTCGGTGTAACAGCAAAGGAGAAGATCAAGGAGATGAAGGTCAATGTCGACACGCTTACATTGACTGCCACACCTATTCCAAGAACACTACAGTTCTCTTTGCTTGGCGCACGCGACTTGAGCGTCATCAATACTCCACCCGCTGGTCGTTATCCCGTCGAGACACATCTCTGCCGATTCGATAAAGCTATCGTTTCGAAAGCCATCGAAGCCGAATTGAACCGTGGAGGACAGGTGCTTTTCGTCAACAACAACATCAAGGATCTTGATAATATCAAGCATTTTATCGTCAGCGGAGTGCCTACCGCACGTGTGATCATAGCCCACGGAAGAATGAGCGGAGAAGAGATAGAGAGTGCGATGCTCGACTTTGTTCAGCACGAGTACGATGTGCTACTAAGTACATCCATCATCGAGAGCGGTATCGACATTTCCAACTGTAACACCATAATAATCAATAACGCACAGAATTTCGGATTGAGTGATCTTCACCAGTTGAGAGGACGTGTGGGACGCTCGGATATCCAAGCCTACTGCTACTTGATGGCTCCCCCTATGGAAGCCTTGAGCGATGAAAGCCGCAAACGATTGGAAGCCATCACAACCTATACGGAGCTTGGTAGCGGTCTTAACATTGCCATGCGTGACCTTGATATCCGTGGAGCTGGAAACCTGCTTGGAAAAGAACAGAGCGGATTCATTGCCGACTTGGGATACGAGACATACAAGAAAATCTTGGCAAGTGCTGTGGAAGAATTGCGTCAGAATGAATTCCACGAAATCTTCGCAGACGATCCGAATGCCAATAATGCCAACGAGATACTACGTACCGACTGTAGCATAGAGACAGATATCTGCGCCTTGATTCCTGACGACTACGTTGAGAATGTAAGTGAAAGGTTGTCTCTTTACCGTGAACTGGATTCGCTGCAGACAGAAGAGTCATTGGCGATGTTCCGTAAGAATCTTAAGGACCGATTCGGAGAGATTCCTGAACCAGCTCTAAATTTGATGGAGATCGTAAGTGTCAGATTCATAGCTAATCAACTTGGTTTTGAGCGACTAACATTCAAGAACAATAACGTCTGTGCATACTTCACTACAGACAAGACTGACCAGTATTTCCAAAGTGAAATCTTCGGTAAGATTCTGGGCTACCTACAGAGCCACGTTCAGCGATGCAAGTTGGGAGAAAAGAAAGGAAAACCTGCATTTGAAATCTTCGATGTCAGTTCATTGGAAGAGACTAAACAATTGTTGAAGGAGATATTGAATTCGTAAGACTAAGCTTATTCCTTCTCCAAAGCCTTTCTGCGTTCAGCTCTATCCTGCGACTGCACACAAGTGACACCTCGCTTACGCATCTCCTTATTGCCACTCACATGACCGTTAGGAAACTTACCCTCTTTAGTAAAGAAGATCTTGACGCCAAGCAGAAGAATGGCGGCGCCAAGGAAAGCAACTGCGACAAGAATTGTTTTTAACATCTAATTACAATTAAGTGATTATATAGCAATGTCCCAAAAATGAGGATTGTTAAGGGCCCATGTTTGATTTATTTGGCCCTAACCACCCCACCAACGCGAGTCCGTAGGACGAGCGTAAAAAATCAAAAACAAAAATATCATTTTTTGTAGCCATATCCAAAAAATGATGAAAAACAAATTTCCCAATGATGAGGTTTATGTCAGAAGACAAATTATAAAAATCTTGCGAAAACATAAAAAATCTCTTAGGTTTCTTTGTACAACACAATAAATTTCTTAATTTTGCGTCACAAGAACCCGCCAAGCCTCTTAGTAATGCTTAAATCGGCGGGTCGTTTTATTTTATGATGTTATTTATGGTCAATTACAGCAAATCATTTAAGGAAACAGCAGACCTAGTCAAATTATTAAAAAGCAGAGGTCTAGAAATCAATAACGAAAGTAAAGTCGAAGAGTATCTTAACCACATAGGATATTATCGGTTATCTGCATACATGTACCCATTTTTGAAAATTCCTAAGTCATCACATCAATATAAAAATGGCACTACTTTTTCTCAGGTAATGACAATCTACAGATTTGACAAAAGATTAAGGATGCTCATTTTAATGAAATCGAAAAGATTGAAATCGCAATCATTGTCTATTGATGTTTTTGAATCATGGTTGACTATTATTGCAGTAACCCGAAATTCATGCGGTCATCATTCAAGAGTATGGAACAAGCAGAATGCGATAACACCATCAACATTAACTATTTGAATCAAAAATATTACAAGTGTTGTATGGCACCATTTTTAATTATTTTTCTCATTCCCCCCTCAAAAATCTCCTCATCTCTACCGTCTTTATGCCATCTTCATTGATCAATGCAGAAGTTGGATCCATTGTGACGACATATTTCGGATAATTGTCTTGGATAAGTTTTAGATTGCCATATTCTCTTTCGTATGTCTCTTCAGATGATATAGTTTTGCAAACTTGATAGTATCTGATGTCATCTCCATTTTTGGCAACGAAGTCAATCTCTTTTCCATTAAGTTGACCGACATACACGTCGTAACCCAATTGTTTTAAACGTAGATAAACCAGGTTTTCCATAATCTTCTCCACGTCGTAATTTTTCTTATTCCTACACAAGTAATTTCTAATTCCTATATCTTCAAAGTAGTATTTCTCCTGTTGCTCAAAGATTCTTTTTCCTTTGATGTCATATCGTTCTACTTTGTCAATAAGATAAGTGTCACAAAAATAACCTACATATTCAGATATTGTGTTGGCTGTCACAGAGGAAGCATCATTCTTTAAAAATTTGGCTATAGAATTAGGAGATAATAATTTACCACAATTATCCGCTATAAAACTTGCCAAATTATTCAATAAATTGATATTCCTTATTTTATGTCTAGTAATTATATCCTTAACGAATATTGTGCTGTAGATATCTCCTAAATAGTCAGTTCTTGCTCTTTCTTCTTCCAATGGTATTTTATGAAGAAATGGAAGACCTCCCCATTTCATGTATGTCACTAACGACTCGTCTGAATCGGAAAGTTTGTAAAAATTAAGAAATTCATCATAATCCAAACCAAATACTTTGATTGTTGTATGTCGTCCTGCAAACAGAGTGGCAATCTCGCTTGAAAGAAAAAAAGCATTGCTTCCAGTCACAATCACGTCAAAATCATCTTGTTTAGACCAATAACGCAATATTCTTTCAAATTCTTCTACTTCCTGAACTTCGTCTATCAACAGATAATTATGTGCAGAATCAGATTTTTTTTCCTTGATGTAGTTGTTTAAATCGGTTACATTTTTCAATGTCAAAAAATCAGGATTCTCCATATCTATGTATATGACATTTCCCGATTTTCTAAACTCATTTGATAATTGTTCAAGTATAATACTTTTTCCTGCTCTACGATGTCCTGCAAGCACTATACAATTGCCTTTACCAATTGCTTTTTTTATTTCATTTTCGTATTTTTCTCTATATATAATTCCCATAAGCTATTTTTTTCGCAAATATAGCAAAAAGTTCTTTCTATAAAACGAACTTTTATAATTTTCACAAAAAGTTCTTTCTATAAAACGAACTTTCCTAATTTTCACCAAAAGTTCTTTCTATAAAACGAACTTTCCTAATTTTTACCAAAAGTTCTTTCTATAAAACGAACTTTTACGTTGTTATTTTCCGACACACACAAGACGTGTTCGTCACGTCTCTACGGGAATCCGTTTAATTTCTGGAAAATTCGTGTCAAAATTCTGAATAATTCGTGTTTTTCATTCGATTTGCGACGGCAAATTCCCATGTTCTTGAACATTCCGACGTCGCAACGATGATAATTATATCTATTTATTTATCAAACACATACACTCAGTATGTTACAACTATATTTTGATATTGTTACATTAGTCACCGATAAAAAAACATTCATCTCTTTTGTTTGGTATTGAAAATTTATCCTATCTTAGTAATTGCTATTACATTTGCACAAAAGGAAATCGGGGACATAATTAACGGATGTCCAGTTAACGCAAAAAACATTGGGCGTATGAAAAAAAGTATTTATCTAACCATTATTGCTACTTATATATGTAGCGCTATGTTTGCAGGCACTTTTGTTGCAGACAATGGAGTGAACCACTCCACCGATGATTTAAGGAAGTTGGTTTTTACCAATGGAAAGGTCGACACGTATTTTACCGACGGCAGCATGACTTCTTACGAATTCTCTTCTCTACAACGTCTCTATTTTACAGAGACTCCAGACAAAGGGGATGCGACTATTGCTGAAGAGGTGACAAACGAAAGTCTTCTTCTCTACCCTAACCCGGCTTCGGATTTCATCAACCTTAGCGACGTTCCGACAGATGCTGACATCACTGTCTTCAATATGAGCGGAATTGCTCTTTTGAACATGAAGGCCGACGGTAATGAATTGAGCATCAATGTCGCAAACTACAAATCAGGTATCTACTTCATGAAGATCAATTCTGAGGTAGTTAAGTTTATCAAAAAATAAATCAAGCACTTAAATTTGAATATTATGAATAACAAGCATATACTTTTCAGTTTGGCTCTTGCCTCTGCATTCTCAGTTTCTAACGCTGACAGTTTCCACGTCTTCATGAAGGATGGACGTGTGGTTGAATATACTACTGATATCGTCGACAGTGTCGTTTTCGTCAAAGCTGGCGAAACTATCGAGCCTGTCACTCCTGTGATTCCATCTGAGCCTGTCGACGTGACTCCATCTGAGCCTACTACTCCAGGTGAGGTCGCTACTCAGGGTGATATCAAGATCCTTACAACTGGCGGATGGCTTGAGACTTGCTTCGCTACTTGGTCGCCTTTCTCAGGCGCTTCAAAATATAAGGTATCTGTCAAGAAGGTTTCTGAAAGCAATTATGTGCAGATCGACGACGCCTTGATCCGCAACTATGGAAAATTCCTTCGTGCTGACGCCCTTGGTTTGTCGGCTGGCGACTATAATCTAAGCGTTGTGGCTGTAGATTCTAACGGTAAGGAGCTATGTAAGCCATCGGTATCAAAGATCTCGGTTAAGGCTCACGACCGTTCTGGTTTTGCATTCTCAAATGGCAATGTACCAGGTGCTTACAACCTTGACGGAACATTGAAGAAGGATGCTATGGTGCTTTATGTCACTGAGAAAACAAAGGATAAGGTCTCTGCTGACATCGTGACTTCAAGCAATGGAACAACGACGTCGGCTCAGGGAATCCAGAATATCTTGATTCTATATAAGAAGGGTTACGATGCTCGTCCACTTTGCATCCGTTTGGTGGGTAATGTAACTGATCCATCTGTAACCGATAAGGGCGACTTGCTTCTTGACCTTGGTGCAACAAAGCAGACAAGTCAGGGTGTGACTATCGAGGGTGTCGGTGAGGACGCTGTTGCCAACGGTTGGGGTGTGAGAATCAAGAATGCCAAACTTGTAGAGGTTCGCAATATCGGTACAATGAACTGTGATTCTGGCGAGGGCGACAATATCGGTCTACAGCAGGCTTGCGAATATACATGGATTCACAACTGTGATTTCTTCTATGGTGATGCCGGAAGCGATGCAGACCAGGTGAAGGGCGACGGTGCACTCGACTGCAAGAAGTCGACTTATATCACATTCTCTTACAACCACTTCTACGATAACGGAAAGTGTAATCTTCTTGGCTTGAGCGAAGCCACAACTGAGGGTCTTTACATCACTTACCACCACAACTGGTACGACCACTCAGATAGCCGCCATCCACGTTGCCGCTACTACTCTGCTCACGTCTACAACAACTACTACGACGGAAATGCTAAGTATGGAATCGGCGCAACTCTTGGTTCAAGCGTGTTCTCTGAGAACAATTATTTCCGCTCTTGCAAGTTCCCGATGTTGACATCAATGCAGGGTTCTGACCTTTACGCAGAGGATAGCAAGAGCACAACAGACAACGCCACTTTCAGCAAAGAAGCAGGAGGAACAATCAAGTCGTTCGGCAACAAGTTTGAAGGCAAAGTCACTTACTGCTCTTACAACAACACAATTTCAGCGTTGAAGGGATCAACTGATACTCGAGGCATGAACGGCAAGACAGATTTCGACTTCTACGAGGCAACATCACGTAATGAGAAAGTGCCAGCATCAGTAGCGTCTCTTTCTGGAGCCAACACATACAACAACTTCGACACAGACTCATCTGTGATGTACTCTTACACTCCAGATTCACCAGAGCAGGCGGTTGAGAATGTCAAGGCAATGGCTGGCCGTCAGAACGGTGGTGATTTCAAGTGGACTTTTACTACAGCAGACGATGAGAGCTATGCTGTAAACGCTGCATTGAAGACTGCGTTGACTAACTACAAGACTACAATGCAGAGCATCCAGGGAGAGTAATAAGCACCCTCTGTTCCCCTTCAGGGGGAAGTTGAGGGCAAAACAAATCTCCCCCTTCAGGGGGAAGGGGGGCCAATAATATAACATTATGAAACACATTCAGAACATAATAATAACCTTCTTCTGCTTATTGTCATCACATTTTGTGATGGCAAATCCTGAGGTTAAGGTAAATGGAGAAGTCATTTCAACTTCTCCCGCCAAGATTACAATCAGCGGCGACAATGTGAATGTCATATTCACAGATGGAAATCTGTCAACTTTCGACATGGATGACATCGTTGTGAATTTCGGTGAACTTACGAATGTGGCGACTCTTCAAAACAAACTGTTTACCATTAATTCAAGAGTTGAAAATGAACTTGTCTTGACTGGAGTCGAGGCAGGAAAAAGATTGACGATTCTATCCGTTACAGGCATCTCCGTCTACTCAGGAATTACTGAATCAGGAGATACAAGAATCGATATTTCCGGATTGGCATCAGGAGTCTATCTTTTGAATGTCGACGGAATGGTTGTTAAATTCATAAAGAAGTAAGGCTATGAAAAAGATATTTCTACCACTATTGGCACTCTTGTTCACAGCCGCTTCCGCTCAGAACAAGGTCAAGGTAACAATGGATAACGGAGCTGCCGAAATCTACACATCTTCGGCTGTGGAATCTATAGACTTTGGAAGCAACAACAACTTCTCCATTTCTTTCAATAACGGAGATGAGAAAAGAAGCTACAATGGCAATGCGACACAGATAAGTTTCATGAAGCAGACTCCTGTTTTGGAGGGCGGAGTGAAGATCGTGTCGTCCGACGGATGGTTTGAATCGGGCTTCGTGATGTGGGAACCGTTCTCCGGTGCTTCATCATACGCAGTCTACTACAAAGAAGTGGGCGGAAAGTATGCGAAGATAGATACTGAGCTTATCAGAAAGTCTGGTTCGCTTTTCAGAGCCGACATTTTGGGATTGAAGAAGGGAGACTACCAATTCAAGATTGTCCCTGTGTCGGGAGGCAGCGAAATGGATAAAAATGCCACAGAAACAGACATTATTGCAGTGGGAGCATTCGACCGTAGCGGCTATGCTCACTTCAACTACACTGAGGGAGTCGGTGCTTACAAAGACGACGGAACTTTGAAGGATGGAGCCATCGTCGTTTACGTCACAGAGGAGAATAAAGACAACGTTACGATCCCTGGCTACGAGAGTGTCGGCAAAGGAATCGGTTGGATTTTGAACAACAATCAGTATTCAAGTTCAGCGAGCAACACCTACACAGCAGACGCTGCAAAGAAGGGAATTTTCGCTGTCACAAAGGAGCATCCTGTCGTAGTTCGTTTCATCGGAAAGGTGACAAGCCCAGAGGGTTTGACTGCCTACAATTCAACAGACAACGGAGGTAACGTTGGCGACAACGGTCACTTGGCAAGAATGAAGAACGCACAGAATTTGACTCTTGAAGGTGTGGGCGACGATGCCCAGATCTACGGTTGGGGATTCCATTTCATGTGTTCCGACGACAAGTACGGCAAGAGCTTCGAGGCTCGTAATCTTTTGTTCGACGACTATCCAGAGGATGCCATCGGAATGGAGGGAGTCCAGGCTTCGTCAAGCGTCACTTCCGACTTGAGTGCATCGGTAGAAAGATGTTGGGTTCACCACTGTTCGTTCAAGCAAGGTTACTGCGCTAATCCAGCTGAGAGCGACAAGAAGGAGGGCGACGGTTCATGCGACTTCAAGCGTGGTCAGTATTTCACATTGAGCTACTGCTACTTCGAGTACGGACACAAGACAAACTTGATCGGTTCAAGCGACGCTTCGTTGCAGTTCAACATCACTTTCCACCACAACATCTGGAAGAGTTGTGCTTCACGCGTTCCGTTGCTTCGAAATGCCAATTTCCACTTCTACAACAACTATGTGTTGGGAGACATGACGGATCCAGAGGCTAGTTTGAGCTACATCGCTTCTTGCCGAGCAAACTCATACAGATTCTCTGAGCACAACTATTTTGACGGTTGCAAGAATGTCTGCCAAATCACTTCAGGTGGAGTTTCTAAGAGTTACGGCGATCTTTACTACGCTTGTTTCGAAGATAACGATGCCGTGATTGCAAAGACAAGAGATGAAGCAGTGTCAAACAAGTGTCAGTTCCAGGCAAGAAAGATCGATTACAGCAAGTTTGATACCGATGCTACCCTATTCTACTACGATGCGTCGAAGAAGCAGACAAAAGCCTACATCACAGACGCCGTGACAGCACGCAAGGAGTGTTTGATGTATTCGGGTGTGATGAAGCAGAAGAAGGTTGCAAACACATCTATGAACATCAATAGCGTGAATGGTGCGATCGATATGAGCAATTGCAAATATGATGCGACAATGGGCACAACAGGCACTGGCATCACATTCACTGGCTATAAGTCGGGTAAGTTCAAAGGTCAGGGAATCACATTCCGCATCGACAGAAGTTGCAAAGTAACAATCACAGCAGGAAGCGACTCATACGGCGGTCCATACTTGATGTGTGCCGACGGAACAAAGATCGGACAGTTGTCGGGGACATCGTCACACAACATTGGTGCAGGAACATACTTCATCGGATCTGGTTCAAAGGACAAAGAAAGCTCGGTAACAGCACTTTCATTCGTCTGTATTGAGGATTCAGAAGTGTCGACAAAAGTTGATGCAAACAGCGGTGATGCAAACACAGGCAATGGAGGCAACAACGAAAGCGGCAATACAGGCGGAAACACAAGTAATCCAAACATTGATCTAACATCTGATCAGGCGTTGACATTCGACAACGGAACGACAGACAAGAGCGGATTCTTCACTGTCACAGCCAATTTGAAGAGTGGAATTGCAGCCAAAAAATTCAACGGTGTGACTTACACTACTGCAATCAAGATGGAAAGCAGTTCAACGGTGTCATTCACTACTGCTGCCACGAAGACGCTTTATATCGTCACTGACACTGCTAACGGCAAGATCAAAGTCGACGGAAATACAATTACAGCCGATGCAGACGGCATTGCTTCAATTGAGCTTAAGTCTGGCGATCACACAATCACAAAAGGTGATACGCTTAATGTCTATAGCTTGATTATCAAATAATTTAATTTCGGAGGTAAATTTTCCCAAAAATAAACTCAATATCGCATTTAGAAAAAAGGAAAGGGACGCAGTGATGCGTTCCTTTTTTGTAAACAACCATACCCGACTGTTAAAAAACATTAAAAAAAAATATCGGAACGATTTTATAAGTCTCATAAATAAAGATTTTACGATTAAATAGTTATTTTCGCAAAGAATTAATATTAGATTTAAATATGAATAAAAAGTTGTTTTCCATGTTCTTCCTAGCAGGATTGACTTTAGTCTCATCTTGTAAGGACAAGGACGAAGATCCAGAAGGATCAAACGAGAATGGTAATTATGTTGCCCCATCAGAATGGGCACAGGGTTCTTCAAAAAAATACGTGGAGAATCCTAATGAAATCCAGCCAGTTAAAGTTCAGCAGTATCAGTTAGAAGCGACAGCAATGGCATTGGCAAATCATCACAAGAGTGTCAACTTTGACAATGTAATCGATCTTGCTCGTTATGCCAACGACCAATACATCAACAACAAAAAATTCAATGATGACGCAGTGTCTGACTTCTTTGACATAGCATTGGATCTTTGTACATCAAACAATCCTAATCCTAAAATTTATGATGGATATTGGGATGACGATGTAATAGATGAATCTTATTTACCTTATTACTGGGAGACTCCAGAATCATTTGATGTTCATAAATACGAGGATATAATCAAAGGTTATTACATCAAATTATTCCAATCATCAAAGTTCTATACTCATTTCCAGGAAAATGGAAATAGTTGGGTGGAAGTACCTGGAACATACAACGATCTTCAGTTTGAGTTCAGAGACAAAGAAGGTCTACCATGTGTTCTAAACGTATCTACATCAGGAAAAGAGAAGACTGTGTACGTCGAGCAGGACCACGACAACTGGGATTGGTACGAGGATGAAAAAGTATGGGTTGACAAAGACACCGTATTTAAGATACGTCTCTACAATAAAGACAAAGACAAATACAATTATGATAAATATGATGACATGTTCGACATTGTAGAGGTTCCAGTTAAAGGTTATTATCTTTACAAGAGAGGAGATAAATACGATGTTAACGACATCAAGATTTCTGTGCCAGAGCACGTAAAATTGACTTTGACACAAAATGGCAACACATTGGTTTCTTCAGAAGTCAACATGAATATTGACGGAATCGAGAACGAAAGAATCAATATCAACAAGACAAACCTTGTTTTATCAACAAAGACTAAGATTGGTCCTACAGAAATCGTAGTTAACAACTGCGACCATAAGAATGGAGACAAATCTAAATACAATGTGTTCTCTTCTATCAATGGCAAGAAGTTGTACGAAATCAGTGGAGAATACTTGTTGGACATCAATTTCAAAGGAGATCAGAATTATGGATATCTTGAGGATTTGATGTACGATGTATTTGAAGAATACGAAACAAACATCACTAAGTTTACAGGTATTGTAGCTAATATAAATATCTTGAACGAGCTTCAGATTAAGACTGCCATATCTGACGCTAAGAAAGTAATTGATTTGTTTGATGACGCAGACAAGCACGATGAAGAAGAGGCTTATTATAAAGCTAAAATCGAAGAAATCAACAAGTTAATCAATATGGGTCTTTACTACTACGGAGGCTCTAAAATGCAGGCTTCTCTTCGTCTTGAATCATTTGAGAAAGAGTATGACGACTGGCATTATAATTGGGAGACTGGAGAATATTCTTCTGAAACTGTCAAATATTGGTCTGCAGAGCCAGTTATCGAATTTGATGGAGGCCAGACATACGCTATCGACGAGTTCTTCAACGAAGACGACTTCCGTAGATTTGTGAATTTGATTGAAGAAATCGGAAACGATTACGAGGATAAGCTAGATTTCTAAATGAATTCTAAAACAAAATTCTCAAAAAGAAACAGAGTACAGGCAAGAGCAATCTTGTCTGCACTCTTTTTTTTATCATCTTTTGGCATATCCTATTGCAATACCGCAGAGGCAATGGATTCATTAATGCAATATGAACTTGACGACTATGTTGTTATCGGCAAGAAATTGAACATGTATGTCAAAAGTAAAGAGATCGGCACAATCAACGTTGACAAGAAACTGATTGAAGTCATGCCTCAAATAATGGGAAATACCGACCCATTACGCATGATGCAATTGATGCCAAACGTAAGTGTCAACTCTGAATACGACGCTGGATTTCATGTGGAAGGAGGTGAAACTTCCCATAGTGCCATACTAATCGATGACATAAGAATCTATAATCCCAGCCATTTTTTAGGTCTTTTTTCTGTTTTTAACCCAGGCCATTTTTCTGACATCACTCTTCATAAAAACACTTTCGTGCTAACTTCTTCCGACATCATCGGTTCGGAAATGAACATGAAAAGTCTGCACGACCAAACCAAACCTATAGACCAAGACTCAACCATTGATTTTGGCGGAGATATAACCATCGGACCAATGAGTTCTCAAGGGACTTTTAAGATTGACGGCAAAAGGACAGAACTGATTGTTTCTGCACGTCAAGCATATCTCAACCTGTTTTATAAAAACTTATTAAAAATAGACGGTTCTAAATTCAAATATACATTTGGCGACTACAATGTCTCTCTTGGAATGAGACTAAACGACCGCCAAAAACTTTCCTTGATTGGATATCTAGGAAGAGACAAAGCTAAATTAGGTGTCGGAAATGTAGGAAACGACATAAATGTCAAATGGAAAAACTATATGACATTGGCAAATCTGCAAAGTAAGTGTGGAAAAACACAAATAAGCAATGCCATACATTTATCTCATTACGACAATTATTTCTCTTATAAAGAGGATAACCTGGATGCTCAACTTCCATCTTCAATAAATGACTATGGATATGTGTTCAAATTAGACAAACGTAGATTTGGACTGAATGCATCTTTTTCCTATTATGATGTACAGCCTCAAAAACCTGAAATTCTCGATGGCAGAGAGATTACTACACAAGGTACCGACAGAGAGAATTCTCTCCTTGGTATGGTCCATGCGTATCAAACATTCCTTCTTCCTTTGTCAGTAAAACTAAAGACTCATCTCCGTGCATCATTATATGGTTCAGACGGTGCTATGTTCCCGTCTTTCGACCCTTCTGTCTCATTCCAACGTGAATTCGCATCTGAATCAACAGCTCCATTCTCCATAGCTTTCTGTATAGGTCAGCAACACCAACACCTTTTTCAAACAGGCTTCTCCGACATGAGTCTGCCTACTGAATTTTGGATGGTGGCAAACGAAAAAAGAAAACCACAAAGGATGAGAGGACTTGGACTTGATTATGAACAAAGATTCTTCGATGATGAATACAAACTACAGGTATCATCATATTATAGAAAACTATCCAACCAAATTGAATATTCAGGGGATTTGATGGCACTACTGACAGACGAATATATTCTTGACAATCTATTGCTTTCCGGGACTGGTGAAAATTATGGAGTGAGCATAATGATTCAAAGAGTCAAAGGAAATCTTGTAGGATGGTTAAGCTATACATTTAGCCGCTCAATGCGTGAATTTGATTCAAATCAAACAGATTGGATGACAGGACGTTATCCGTCTAATCAAGATAGGCCACACCAATTTAATGCTGTTCTTACTTACAAGAGGCCCAAATGGGATGTTGGCACATGCTTTATTTTTGCCTCTGGAAAACCATTCACGTCGCCACGAGCTATTTTCATAATGGAAGGAAAATTTCTTAATTCATACGGTGAATATAATGGAAGCCGACTTCCTTCATATATGAGACTGGATTTATCATCCAATTTCTATATAAAAAAAACAGATTCAATAAATATGGGATTGAATCTATCATTCTATAATGTGACTATGAGAAAAAATGTCTTGATGTATAGAATAAAAAAGGCTATCAGTGACCAAGTGAAAGAAAATGAATATTACTATGGCCCAATGTCATTCTTTATAAAGATGATGCCTTCTTTAAGTTTTTTTGTGAAATTTTGATAAGATGAAAGCATTCTATTCTATTATAATAACACTTGGATTTATCCTTCTCTTTTCATCATGTATAGACGATGACATGCAAGATGTAAAGAGCGAATTAGTAGTTGAGGGATGGATTGACGACGGTGGTTTTCCAAATGTTATCGTGACAAGGACACTGCCTATAAACGTTAACGAACGATTCGCCTTTGAGCCTGACTCATTGGCTGAATATGTAGGCAAATATGCAAAAGTAACCATTAGCGACGGTGAACAAAGTGTTATTCTTACGGGAAAAACCAACAAAGACTATTTTCCTCCATTTGTCTACACTACAGGAAGAATAAGAGGAGTCGCAGGAAAGAGTTACCATCTGACTGTTGAATGGGACGACTTGAAATGTGAAGCCGACTGCACAATTCCAGAGTCGCCTCAAAATGTCCAACTTGATATAGACAACAATGACAATGACAAAATTCTACTTAAAGCGACATTGGACTCTTCCAACAACCAATATAACGCAGCATTTGTAATGGTAGATAGCATGGATACAAGACGATGTCTATCACGAATGTCTTTAGTGGATTATGGCAACACAATGACAATAAACCATAGCATTGCAGATGAGAAATATTTTAAATCAGGACAGAAAGTGATAGTCTACATTGTATCTATGGAAAAATGGATGTATGATTATTGGAAAGATTACGACAAACTCTCTACATTCGCTTCTAACCCATTGTTTTCTTTTAGTAAAAACCTAAACGGAAATATAAAAGGCGGAATCGGATATTGGGCTGGTTACGGAATGAACAAAAAAGGAATAGTGATCAAGTAGAGGCTGATTTCAAATTAAATTGACTATATTTGCAAAGTAGAACACACATGCGTGCGTCCATACATGCAATAAGAACTTATTTTTAATGGGGAATTTATATTGTTTTTCCTCGTTTGACATATAACAAAACACAATGACCCAAACAAAGAGAACAATTTGGTTGGTAATTCTATTGTTTATCACCAATATTTGCTCCTTTTCTGCCAATAAATTAGATTGGAGCAGCACTAAATACAAGGACATAGATGAATGGATCAAATTCGGAAAGAAACATCTCCGCCGTACATACAGAAACGGTGGTGTCGGTCCGTATGCTTTCGACTGTTCCGGATTCACTATGTATATGTTCAAGGAGTTGGGATACGCTCTTCCCCACTCGTCAAGCGCTCAGGCTGATCATGGCGATAAGATCAAGGCAAGCAATGTAAAACCGGGCGATTTGGTGTTCTACGCTGGTTCAAAAGGTAGTTCAATCGGCCACGTCGGCATTGTAATAGATGTGACTGACGACGATTTCTCGTTTATCCACGCGTCGCTCAAGCAAGGAATATGCATCGACAAGTCGACACACTCGTACTACAAGCCTCGCTACAAGACAGCAAGACGAATCTACGACATGACTGCGGATAAGTCTAAGAAGAAAGAGAATGAAGAGTCGGTAGTGCCGGCACCAATACCACAACCTCTGCCACAAGAGGAGGAACTTGAATTGCCAGGTCAGACAGATCACGTGGATACTGATTCTAACAACGATTCCGTCGACAACCATAAGAAAAAAGACACGAAAAAGAGAGAGAGCCGACGTGAACGACGCAAGAGAGAGAAAGCTGAAAAACAACGTCTTGAAAAAGAAAAGGAAGCTAAGAAAAAACAGGAGGAGGCTCGTAGAAAGTCAAACGATTCAGCTAAAAAAGAGGTAGAAAAGGAGACAAAGAAGCAGACCGTTAAGAAAGAGGAGCCGAAAGAAACAGTCAAGAAGAAAGAGAAAAAAGATGAAAAACAGGCTGTTGTAAAGAAGACTCATACCGTGGAAAAAGGAGAAACGATGTACAGGATCTCCAAAATGTATGGTTTGACCGTCGATGAATTGAAAGAAATAAATGGCCTAAAAACCAACGATTTGAGCATCGGCCAGGTTCTTACTGTAGAGAAATAACAATTTAGCTTTCAGCATTTCAATTTTCGCATTTTTATCACTACATTTGTAGGATTAAATTTGCATGATGACAAAAAGGCTGACCATATTCATAACTTTCATATTCTGCTTCCTATCCAACACATTTGCTGGATACCGTACCGAAACTTTCAATGATGCATACAAATCATTGCAAGCAAGGGTTTATGGCATCGACATGAGCGAACCGATCATTGCTTTGGATTCAGACGACAAAATTGAGATTTCATTTGATGAAATGTCCCGCACTCCACGTGATCTGATCTACATCGTGGAGCATTGTTCTGCCCTTTGGGAACCATCAGAACTGGACAAAATAGACTACCTTGAAGGTTTTGACCAACAGGACATTACAGACTACGAATATGCCCGCAACACCACTTTCGACTATACACACTACTCCATTGTTCTTCCTAACGACGACGTGAAGATGACATTGTCAGGCAACTATGTAGTGAAGGTTGCGGACAGAGAAAAGCCAGACAGCATCCTTTTGACTGCCTGCTTCAGCATTACCGAGAGGCTTGTGGATATCAGTGCTGAGATCAAGACAAACACAATGTACGGTATCAACACCAAATACCAGCAGGTGAATATGGAATTAGGATTCGACAAACTGGGTGTCACTCCCAACGACCGTGAACTTATCGCTATCGTCCGTCAGAATGTACGCTGGGACAATGCGGCATACCTGAACAATCCAAATTTCACACGTGCAAATACATTGATATGGGAAAACGAAGAAAAACTGTTGTTTGATGCAGGAAACGAATGGCACAGAATCGACTTTTCGGACAAGATCAACTTCAACGGAGACATCCGTAGAATCCAGTATCACCAGCCTTACTACCACGTCGAGGTAGCACCTGGATTTTACCCAACCAAACCAGATTACGAATGGTTTGAAGACCAAAACGGCCGTTATAGGATTCATGGTCAGAACATTACTTCATACTACGATATAGACTATTCAATTGTCCATTTTGCCTATAAAACAGAATGGGAATATCCTGATGGTTTCGTATTCCTCGCAGGTGATTTCAACAACGGTTATCTAGACGAGCGCAACCTTATGAGGTGGAGTCACGAAAGAAAACAGTATGAACTGGATATCGTCCTCAAAAACGGAGGTTACAACTTCCAGTATGTATTCCGTCCAAACGGAGAACGCAAGGCAAGTCCGGACAGGCTGACAGTCAGCCATTGGCAGACAGAGAATGAATACTACATTTACGTCTACTACAAACGACTTGGAGAAAGATATTACAGATTAATCGGATCAAAGAAAATCAAGAACAAATAAGATGGCAGCAAAGGTGAATCCTAATGTTGAGAAGATGACATCGTTCATCGTGATGGATGTTTTGGAGCGTGCGAAAGAGCTTCAGGCTAAGGGTATAGATGTGATTCATTTGGAGGTCGGAGAGCCAGATTTTGAGCCTTCCGAAGAGGTCGTGGAAGCCGGAATCAAAGCTTTTAACGAGGGCGACACCCACTATACACACTCTTTGGGCGACGTAGAGCTGCGACGTGAGATTGCCAGATTCTACAACAGCGAATACGGTGTCTCAGTTGACGAAGACATGATAGTCGTAACCTCCGGATCATCTCCAGCCATACTTATGGCACTTCAGCTTCTTTGTGAGCCAGGCAGCGAGGTCATCATGACCAATCCAGGCTACGCTTGCTACAAGAATTTCACGTTGGCAGCAGGTGCAGTTCCCGTCCCAATCACTGTGAAAGCAGAGGATGGATTCCAGTATCCTATCGAGGCATTGAAAGCCGCTATCACACCAAAGACACGTGCCATCTTTGTCAACTCTCCTATGAATCCAGCCGGCACTTTAATCTCAAAAGAGACATACGCTGAGATTGCCAAACTAGGTATTCCTATCATCTCAGACGAGATCTATCACGGTCTTGTATACAATGGCACTCCATCAAGTGTGCTTGAGGTGACAAACAACGCATTCGTGCTAAACGGTTTCTCCAAAAGATATGCCATGACTGGTTTGCGCCTTGGCTATATGATCGCTCCTAAGCAATACATGAAGCATATCCAGACAATGCAGCAGAATCTGTATATATGCGCACCGAGTATGTCGCAGAAAGCAGCAATCGCAGCATTGAAATATGGCGAGGACGATGTGAAAAAACGTCTTCATATCTACAACGAACGCCGAGTCTATATGATCGACAGACTACGCAAGATGGGATTCGTGATAGAGACAGAACCACAAGGTGCATTCTACATATTCGCCAACGCAAAGAAGTTTACCAACGACTGCTATAAATTCGCATTCGACGTGCTTGAGAATGCTCACGTCGGCATAACACCAGGTGTTGATTTCGGAACAAATGGTGAAGGTTACGTAAGATTCTCATACGCCAATTCATTGGAGAACATCAAAGAGGCAATGGACAGAATAGAGAAATACCTTAAATAATGCGAAATCATAATGCATAATTCATAAATATATGGCAAATCAATTATTCAATTCACCTATATATGAAAAAAAGAGCCAAACGTTTAAAATAATATGCTCATTGGTATTGTATGGAACAACATTTCTGTTGATGTTTTTATCTGCGAGGTTTTCCTTTGAGCCAATGTTGTTCGTTGGAGTTTTATCGTATGTTGCATGTAGCATTTTTTTATCATTACCAATCTTAGACCATATCCAATATACGTCAAAATTGAAGAAAAATGGAGATGAATTCCATAAAGGCGACAAAAGTGCATTTGTTGTTCCGATGTTCACTACATCATCTGACGAATTCAGACATGAATTGACATTACGCCTAATGGCAGCCGTGATGAACGCAGACAAAGAAGAGCGAGTAGCAGAGATGGAGGTAGTCAACAGATATGCCAATATGGCAAAATTGCCACAAGCCAAAACAAAAATCAAGAATTACTTGAAAGACAATTATGCAATCGAAGACATTGCATACGCTGCATATTGGTGGTTTGAAAAAAGCGATATTGAATTATTAAAGAAAAAGAAAAAAAAATATAGAGAGATTGATAATCGTCCAAATATTCTTGCGCAATTGATTGCTGTTGCATACGCCGACGGTGATTTATGCGAAGATGAAGAGTATCTTTTGAGATACATCGCTTACCACATGCACCTTACCGAAGCTGAATACAATAAAGCAATCAGAGATTTCTGTAAAAAGACAGACAATTACGATGATTCATACGAAAAATGGACAAAGGCTCGTTACAGACGTGAAGGCGGTTATTGGTTTAGGGACAGAAACGGTCGAAAACAATGGTATTCATTCGAAAATGAGTCCAAGTCGACAAACGGGAACACAAACAATGAAGGCAATACTACCCCGTCTATGTCGGCTGAATTGCAAAAAGCATACGCAGTACTTGGTCTTTCCGTCGACGCAACGCCATCCGAAATCAACGCATGCAAACGAAACCTACTTCGTTTGAACCATCCCGATTTAGTTGCTGTCAAAGGTCAGGAAGCAGTAAATGTCGCCACTGCAAAATGCCAGCAGATCAATCAGGCATACGAGCTATTAAGAGCCAACGGTAAATGCTGATATTTGGCAAATTGAAAATAACATATATCTTTGCAAGAAAAGGAATGTCATTAGTCCAATATGATAACCTAGAATAATATAAAAACAAGTTTAGTTACATTTAAGCCTATGAGTTATACCGATACCAAACAACACTATGAGATTCTGGATGGGTTACGTGGTGTAGCGGCAGTTTTAGTCGTGCTGACCCATATTACGCAAAGTTATTGCCCCGGATTTTTGGATTTTCCCATTGGTCATGGTCATTTAGCAGTCGATTTCTTCTTTGTACTATCAGGGTTTGTAATCGGATATGCTTACGACGACCGTTGGGATAAGATGTCTACAACAGCATTCTTCAAAAGAAGACTAATCCGTTTGCATCCGATGTTGATTGCAGGATGTGTATTGGGAGCAATCTTGTTCTATCTTGCCGATTGTGAAGGGCTCTACCCGCTAATCCATAATACATCTTGGTGGAAAGTTGCGATTGCATTCGTTCTCGGTGCATTGATGATTCCGATCCATTACCCTTACGACATACGAGGCAGATACGAGATGTTCCCTTTGAATGGACCACAGTGGACTCTATTCTATGAATACGCTGCGAATATTGTATATGCGCTAATATTAAGAAGACTGCCGACTGTAGTGATTGCCATTTTAGCTGTAATTGCAGCAATTTTTACTCTTGACCTTGGAGTTTTTGGTTGGAATCTGCTACACATCTCTGATTTCGGTTGTTGGGGCACATTTATGGGAGGTTGGGTTACACACCATGCTCATGTTCATATAGCCATTGTGCGTATAACCTACCCTTTCTTGGCCGGCATGCTATTGTCAAGAACGAAATCATACATCAATATGAAGGGAGGATTCTGGTGGAGTGCATTAATTGTCACAATTGCACTTTGTGTTCCACACATAGGAGGTTATGAGGAAGCAGATGTATGGAAAAACGGTTCATACGAGGCATTCTGTATCCTAATCTTATTTCCTTTGGCAGTTGCCATCGGAGCCGGAAGCAGAATGACAGATGACCGTTCAACAAAAATCTGTAATTTCTTAGGAGAGATTTCATTTCCGATCTACATCACTCACTATCCATTGATTTATATTCATGAGAAGTGGGTATTCTTAAATAAAGACGCTTCATTGGCCATACAGATTGGAGAAGGAGCATTGGTGTTCTGCTTGGCTGTCGGCTTAGCTTATGCCCTGTATAGATTCTACGATTTGCCAGTACGATCTTGGCTTAAGAAGAAATTATAAATGCGGAATGCGGAATAAAAAAAATGGAGACGTAGCAAAACCACGCCTCCATTTTTCATTATGCATTAATCAAAATAGCTTCTTCAACTCCTCAACCTTATCAGTCTTCTCCCAAGTGAATAGCTCTACTGTACGCTCGAAAACATTACCGTTAGCATCCTTGAACACCTTGTCGACCTTCATTGGCTGACGACCAACGTGACCGTAAGCTGCAGTCTCAAGGTAGATAGGCTGACGTAGCTTCAATCTCTCCTCGATTGCCTTTGGACGGAAGTCGAAGATTTTGCTCTTGTAGATCTTGTCTGCCATCTCACCGTCCGACAAACCTGTTGTTGATGTGCCGTAAGTGTTGATGTATAGATTCATTGGTTCAGCCACACCGATTGCGTAAGCCACCTGAACCAAACACTCCTTAGCCAAACCAGCAGCTACGATGTTCTTAGCCAAGTGACGTGCTGCGTATGCTGCAGAACGGTCAACCTTACTAGGATCCTTACCAGAGAATGCACCACCACCGTGAGCTCCCTTACCACCGTATGTGTCGACAATGATCTTACGGCCTGTTAGACCAGTATCACCGTGAGGTCCACCGATCACGAACTTACCCGTTGGATTGACGAACAACTTATAGTCGCCAGCAGCAAGAAGATCAGCGTAAACCTTAGACATCTTTGCCACACGAGGAAGAAGAATCTTCTCGACATCCTCCTTGATCTTAGCGACCATCTTCTTATCGGCGTCATCCTGGCTTAGACCATTACCAGCCAAAACAAACTCATCGTGCTGAGTGCTGACTACGATAGCATCGATACGCTTAGGACGGTTATCGTCGCCATATTCGATAGTAACCTGACTCTTAGCGTCTGGACGAAGATAAGGCATCAACTTGCCCTCTTTTCTGATTGCAGACAACTCGCGAAGAATTGCGTGAGACAAGTCAAGAGAGATAGGCATAAAGTTTTCTGTCTCATCTGTAGCGTAACCGAACATCATACCCTGGTCGCCGGCACCCTGCTCCTCGCTATCCTTTCTGTCGACACCACGATTGATATCAGGGCTCTGACCATGGATTGCAGAGAATACACCGCAAGAGTTACCGTCGAACATATACTCACTCTTAGTATAGCCGATATTATTGATAACCTCACGAGCGACCTCCTGAAGATTAACGTATGCGCTACTGTTAACCTCACCTGCAAGAACCACCTGACCAGTAGTCACAAGAGTCTCACAAGCAACTTTAGATTCTGGATACTGAGCTAGAAAATTGTCAAGCACAGCATCTGAAATCTGGTCAGCCACTTTATCCGGATGACCTTCAGAAACAGATTCTGATGTAAAGAAATATCCCATATTTTATATTTTTTATTGTCAATTAAGTCACAAAAATATTTAGACCTCAAAACCTTCTAAGTGTTTAGAGGGCAAAAACAAAAAAACGCAAATACGGATGGTATCTGCGATTCATAAAAACAACTAAAAACATTGGGAAAAACTGCAGTTTTAGCATTTTTTTAGTGTGGTTGCAATCGCACAAATCCGTCCACATTTTCATTTCGGTTGCAAAATTATTAAAAAAACAGAAACTCCAAAAGAAATATTGAAAAAAAGCTACTAGATAGCAGCTATTAACTTGAAACCTGAATCCTGAATCCTGAAACTTGAATCCTGAAGCTTGAAACGCATATATACATTTAAATATCGCATTTTCCGCATATTAGTTGCATTTCGCTTAAAAAATAAGAAAAAGGAGGTACTTTTATATATTTTTTTTCTATTTTTGCTTTATCTATTGTGAATAGGAAAACAAAAACTATACATATTAAATTATGGCTAAAGAAAAAAAATTCATCACATGTGATGGTAACCAGGCCGCTGCACATATTTCATATATGTTCAGTGAGTGTGCTTGTATCTACCCTATCACACCTTCATCTACTATGGCAGAGTACGTAGATGAGTGGGCTGCTGCAGGCAGAAAGAACATTTTCGGTGAGACTGTTTCAGTTACAGAGATGCAGTCAGAGGCTGGTGCTGCTGGTGCAGTACACGGAGCGATTCAGGCAGGTGCATTGACATCTACATACACAGCTTCACAGGGTCTACTTCTTATGATCCCTAACATGTACAAGATTGCTGCAGAGAAGATGCCAGCAGTTTTCCATGTTTCAGCTCGTACAATCGCTTCTCACACACTATGTATCTTCGGTGACCACCAGGACGTATACGCTTGTCGTCAGACTGGTTTCGCTATGCTTGCTGAGGGTTCAGTTCAGGAGGTGATGGATCTTGCAGGTGTTGCACACCTTTCAACAATCAAGAGCCAGGTTCCATTCCTTAACTTCTTCGACGGATTCCGTACATCACACGAGATCCAGAAGATCGAGATGCTAGAGAATGATGATCTTGCTCCACTTATCGATCAGGAGAAGCTTGCTGAGTTCCGTCAGCGTGCGCTATCGCCACTTCACCCAGTAATGCGTGGTATGGCAGAGAATCCAGATACATTCTTTACTCACCGTGAGTCTTGCAACACAATGTACAACAATGTGCCTGCAATCGTTGAGAACTACATGAAGGAGATCTCAAAGATCACTGGTCGTGAGTACAACCTATTCGACTACTACGGAGCAAAGGATGCTGAGTACGTAATCGTTGCTATGGGTTCAGCTACAGAGTGTATCCGCGAGACAATCGACTACCTAACAAAGCAGGGCAAGAAGGTTGGTCTAGTTGCAGTTCACTTGTTCCGTCCATTCTCTACTAAGCATTTGCTTGCTGCTGTACCTTCAACATGTAAGGTATTGACAGTTCTTGATAGAACTAAGGAGCCAGGTGCAAACGGTGATCCTCTATATCTTGATGTATGCGAGTCTTACAACGGTGTTAAGAACGCTCCTAAGATTATCGCTGGTCGTTACGGTCTTGGATCAAACGACACTACTCCAGCTCAGATGATCGCAGTTTACGAGAACGCTGCAATGAACGAGCCAAAGCACCACTTCACAGTAGGTATCGTTGATGACGTTACATTCACTTCACTTCCAAAGAAGGAGGAGATCGCTGTTTCTGGTGACGGTATGTTCGAGGCTAAGTTCTTCGGTCTAGGTGCAGACGGTACTGTAGGTGCTAACAAGAACTCAATCAAGATCATCGGTGACAACACTAACAAGTATTGTCAGGCTTACTTCTCATACGACTCTAAGAAGTCAGGTGGTTTCACATGTTCACACCTTCGTTTCGGTGACAACCAGATCCGTTCTACATACTTGGTAACTACTCCTAACTTCGTAGCTTGCCACGTTCAGGCTTACTTGAAGATGTACGATGTAACTCGTGGTCTTCGTAAGAACGGTACATTCCTATTGAACACAATTTGGGATGGTGAGGAGTTGGTAAAGAACCTTCCTAACAAGGTAAAGAGATATTTCGCACAGAACAATATCACAGTTTACTACATCAACGCTACTAAGATCGCTCAGGAGATTGGTCTAGGCAACAGAACTAACACAGTTCTTCAGTCAGCATTCTTCCGTATCACAGGCGTTATCCCTACAGAGCTTGCTGTTGAGCAGATGAAGAAGTTCATCGTTAAGTCATTCGGTAAGAAGGGTGAGGATGTTGTAAATAAGAACTACGCTGCAGTTGATCGCGGTGGTGAGTACAAGCAGTTGACAGTTGATTCTTCATGGGCTAACCTAGCTGATGACAAGGAGGCTGCTAACAACGATCCAGCATTCATCAACAACATCGTACGTCCAATCAACGCTCAGAACGGTGACCTACTTCCAGTTTCAGCATTCAAGGGTATCGAGTGTGGTGAGTGGCCTGCAGGTACAGCTGCTTACGAGAAGCGTGGAGTATCGACATTCGTTCCAGTTTGGAACGCTGCAGACTGTGTAGAGTGTAACAATTGTGCATACGTATGTCCTCACTCATGTATCCGTCCAATCGTTATGGATGCTAACGAGGTTAAGGGCATCAAGGGTGATGTTCGCGTAATGAAGGCACCAGCTGCTTTGAAGGATATGAACTTCAGAATCCAGGTAGGTGTTATGGACTGTCTAGGTTGTGGTAACTGTGTTGACGTATGTCTTGGTAACAACGACGAGAAGGGCAAGAACGCTCTTAAGATGGTTCCATTCGATCCAAGTTCAGCTGCAACAGCTACTGAGGCTGCTAACTGGGATTACGCTGTTAAGAACGTTAAGTCTAAGCAGAACCTAGTTGATATCACAGCTAACGTTAAGAACAGCCAGTTGGCTACTCCATTGTTCGAGTTCTCTGGTGCATGTTCAGGTTGTGGTGAGACTCCATACGTCAAGTTGCTTTCTCAGTTGTTCGGTGAGCGTGAGATCGTAGCTAACGCAACAGGATGTTCTTCAATCTACTCTGGTTCAATTCCTTCAACTCCATATACAACTAACGAGAAGGGTCAGGGTCCAGCTTGGGCTAACTCTTTGTTCGAGGACTTCTGTGAGTTCGGTCTTGGTATGGAGATAGCAAACGAGAAGATGCGTGCAAGAATCGTTGCTATCATGAACGAGGCTATCGCAGCAGAGTGCACTCCAGCAGACGCTAAGGAGTTGTTCAAGGCATGGCTTGAGAACAAGGACGACGCTGCTAAGTCAGCTGAGCTTTGCGACAAGATCTTCCCTATGATCGACGCAGCTAAGGATAAGTGCAACCACTGCAAGCAGCTTTCTGAGCTTAAGGGTTACATGATCAAGAGAAGCCAGTGGATCATCGGTGGTGACGGTGCTTCTTACGATATCGGTTACGGTGGTCTTGACCACGTTATCGCATCTGGTAAGAACGTAAACATCCTAGTTCTTGATACTGAGGTTTACTCTAACACAGGTGGTCAGTCTTCTAAGGCTACTCCTCTTGGAGCAATCGCTAAGTTCGCTGCATCAGGTAAGAGAGTTCGCAAGAAGGATCTTGGTATGATCGCTACAACTTACGGTTACGTTTACGTTGCTCAGATCGCAATGGGTGCTAACCCAGCACAGTGCTTGAAGGCTCTTAAGGAGGCTGAGGCATACGACGGTCCATCTCTAGTTATCGCTTACGCACCATGTATCAACCACGGTTTGAAGGCAGGTATGGGTAAGGCACAGGCTGAGGAGAAGAAGGCTGTTGAGTGCGGTTACTGGCATCTATGGAGATTCAACCCAGCTCTTGAGGCAGAGGGTAAGAATCCATTTACTCTTGATTCTAAGGAGCCTGACTACTCTAAGTTCCAGGATTTCTTGAAGGGTGAGAACCGTTACGCTTCTGTAATGAAGATGTACCCTGCTGAGGCTCAGGAGTTGTTCAACGCTAGCGAGGAAATGGCTAAGAAGCGTTACCAGAGCTACGTTCGTATGAGCAAGATGGAGTATTAATCCATTTATAACATACAAAATGAGAGGCTTGATCAAATGATCAAGCCTCTTTTTTATTCGTAAAAATTCAAATGATTTTCAAAACGACAAACGACAGTCGTCTTTTAGTCAATCAGTAGATTTATCTAGTCAATCGGAAATACTTATCCAATACAGCCAAAGAAATCAGTTTTTCGCGTTTTTCATCCATGAATTGAGCCACATACTCATGTGCATGCTCAACAATTGCTTTGGCTTCCTCAGGATGCTCATGATAATACTTTACTCGTTCCTCCACATCAGAAAAATCAGGAGCGACCTCTACATAGTGATAATTAGGGATCAATGTTCCCTCCATAAACCAAGTTTCGCAAGTAGGTTTTGGCATGACAGCCAAAGAATTTGACGACATGACCCATTTAAGATTGCTGGCGACATCATTACCCTCAATTGCCATGATGAATTGATAATCCAGATGTTCCTTGATTGTCATCTTTTCCGTGCGCCACTCAGCAGGAGAATCCGTCTTGCGCCCAACGTCGCCAACATCAAAGAGAGGATTGTCATAAAACTTTGCCATGAAATCCTTACGTGATTGTTTTCCTGCTATTTTTCCACGAAAGACGACCTTGAAATCCTTCTCCTCAAACGGCTTTGTATCATTGACGAATATGAAATGGCGAACCTTATCCAGCTTCATCACAATAGAATTGCGATTATCGTCACACAACGGACGACTTTTCACAATCGATGGTATTTCAGGCACATGAATTACATCTCCAGGCACAAATCCCCATCTGTTATCTGGTGAGAAAAAACGTGTAAATTCATACGTATCATGCTGATAAACATTCCCTCCCCACACTCGTTTCCACGCTTCACGTAAAGTTTCAGCAGATGCCGGCAAAACAACTGGAGAGTCGATCTTACAATAGTAATCCACACGTTTATTTATGTAGTCGCGATCTTCCCTTGACTCTATTTGGGAAAGTAAGCCAGACAAACGTTTTCTGCAAAGAAAACGAGGTTCCAACAATCGCATATAACAGCGCAAATAGTAGGCGAATTTCAGATTCTTCCCACTACTTAATGTATAATAAATTTTCCTAAACATCCTTTATTTGACTTTAATCAAAACATATCAAACTAGAAACCGAATGATTGGACAAAATTAAAGATAATTTGCGATTTGGCAAAAACATGGATAATACACACATGTAAACAAAAACACTTTGGTGTAGAGACAATATTTTAACAATCAAAATTTGTTTAGAAGCAAACAAAATAATAAATTTGCACTTGAATGGAATTCCAAAACAAGTTTTTGGAAGAATAGTCCAGAATTAAATATAAAAACAAAATACAAAGAACAATGACTATCAAAGCATTAAAAGGAGGTAAACTCCTTTGCCTTATGGCAGCAGTATCAGGTGCAATGGCACTAGGATCATGTAAGGATGACGACAAACCAGAGCAGCCAGAGGCTCCTGAAGTTCCAGTTGACACAACTCCAGCCAAGGTTACTTACCCTAACGAGTTCAATATCAGAATCAACAACGATCAGCCTACTCTTGTTAAAGCAACAGACACAACAATCAATGCAAAGACATTGCTATCTCTTGATTCTACAAATAACACTATGAAGAATTCTGATATCATCAGCTTCGATGTTATTCTTCGTAATGGCGTTAAAATCAATAGCGAAGAGGTTGATTTAACATACATGAATCCAGATCTAGGTAAGATTGACTTTACTAGCGTTGCATCTATCAACTCTGATTCTATCTTCTCAGCTACAGTTCCAGCTATGCCAGGAATGTATTCTGTATCCGTAAACGGATTCTCTAAGAATATTACAGTTGAGGACAAAGATCTAGAAAAGAAGTCAAGATTCCTTTCTAACTTCTTCACAGTAAAGCTTGATTCTGTAAACACAACTATTTCAGGCATCACATTCGATCCATACAAGAAAGTGGGAATCAGCACAACACCAGCTCACCTTTCTGGTTCAGGCAAGTTCGTTTCTATCACAGAAAAAGAATTCTCAGATTTAATCAACTCTAAGGTTTCTGAAGTAAAGGCTAATGTATCAGATATGGAAATAGAGAAAGAGAACTATCTTGAGTTGACTGATGCTAAGTACTTTGTTTACTACACAGAGGACAGCAACCATGACATTGATAAAATCTTTGTAGGTGAGTACGCTTTTGCTGGTGGACAAGCAAAGGAGGTATCATTGAAGATGTCATATTCAACAAAGTAATTTGATTAAAATCCAATACAAAGCTCGGCATGAAAATGTCGAGCTTTTTTTGTCTAGATTCAAATACCCCCCAGTAGATTTCTCGCTGGTGCTTCGTCCAAATCAATCATGGGCTAATTTAGATCTATCGTTGCACGGTTGGATCGTACCTGAATCCTGAATCCTGAAACAAAAAAAAGAGACGTTGCATGCAACGTCTCTACAGTGTATTTTAGTTGGGTTAACTTACTTTATAACAAGGTCTTCAGAATTGCTTTTTCTTGCCATTAAACCCTTCAAAAACAAAGCAACGACTACGATTGTCGCAATGGCACCTCCTGCATAAGAAATCGCCTTACCAAGCCCTAAACACTCAGGTGCAATGAAAATATATGTCGAGCATACCATAGTCATGAATGTAGCTGGAATGAATGTCACCCACCAATAATTGCCTTTCTTGCTCAAGAATACTGTGATAGCCCACAATGTGAATACAGACAACGCCTGATTACACCATGCGAAGTATCTCCAAATCAGGTTGAAACCCTCCTTGTCGCTTACACTATAAACCAACACAAGCAATGTTACAGCAAAGATAGGCAAACTGATAGACAATCTGTCTTTGATAGATTTCTGCTCCTTCTGGATGAAATCGGCAACAATCAGACGTGCACTTCTCAACGCAGTGTCTCCACTAGTGATCGGAGCAAACACAACACCAAGCAACGCAAGTACACCGCCAACTGTTCCTAACCAGTTGTTTGTGATGTCGCTTACAATAACAGCAGCATTGCTCTCGCCCATTCCATGTTCATTGAAGAAATAGTTGGCAGCGGCAGCCCAAATCAACGCTACAATACCCTCTGTAATCATAGCTCCGTAGAAGATTGGTCGACCATGCTTCTCATTGGTCATACAACGTGCCATAAGCGGGCTCTGAGTGGCGTGGAAACCACTGATGGCACCACAGGCTATACTAACGAACATCATCGGAAATAGAGGCATTGTATCCTCTCCTGCAGGATGTGTATTCTGCAATCCATCCCAGATTTCTGGCAAAGTTGGGTTTGTGACAATCAACATCACCAATACACCCACTGCCATAAAGATCAAAGCCAAAGCAAACAAAGGATAAACCTTACCGATAACTTTATCGATTGGCAACAATGTAGCCAAAATATAATAGATGAAAATGATAACAAACCATGCAATTGGATCCAACTCAGTAAGCTTAGCCAAAATAGCTGACGGTCCGCTCACAAACACTGCACCTACAAGAATCATAAGCACAACAGTAAAGCATCTCATCACAGTCATAGCTTTCATACCAAGATGACGTCCGATGATGTCAGGTAGGCTCTCACCTCCCTCTCTCAAACTCATCATTCCAGCAAGGTAGTCGTGAACAGCACCGGCAAAAATACTTCCAAAAACAATCCACAAATACGAAGCCGAACCGAACTTTGCACCCATGATTGCACCGAAGATCGGTCCAAGACCGGCAATGTTCAAAAACTGAATCATGAAGATTCGCCATGTAGGTAATGGCATGAAATCTACTCCATCCGCTTTCTCAATGGCTGGAGTCACTCTGTTCGGATCTGGTCCAAACACATTGTCTACAAATTTTCCGTAGAATAGATAGCCTAAAATCAAGGCTGCAAACGCCACGTAAAAAGTAACCATCTCTTTCTAAAATTATAATATATTGACGTTATAAAAATAGAGACGGTGCGCACACCGTCTCTACATTATTGATTATTCATTAAATATAGTCTTCTCCAAAATCCTCTTTGGTTTCACTCACATAGTCGCGAATATGCTGTTCCTCCGACTTTCTGCAGATAAGCAAAACATTATCATCATCGACAACAATCATATCGTCCATGCCTTCAATGATGGCGACTTTATTCTCAGCCAAACTGATCACGTTTCCTTTCGAGTTGTGATACTTGACTCTACCCTTCAATGTGGCATTCTGATTGTCATCTTTTGAGTCAGACAAATCATACAAGCTACCCCAAGTTCCTAGATCAGACCATCCGAAATCAGCAGCAATCACATTTACATTCTGAGCTTTCTCCATGATTGCATAGTCGATCGAAAGGTTCTTGCTAGTCTGGTAGATAGAGTCGATATACTCCTGCTCTTTTGGTGTGTTGTATGTACTTGCACCAGCCTTAAACTTATTCCAAATCTCTGGTTCGTGCTGTTCGAATGCCCTTGAAATAGCATTCACATTCCATAAGAACATACCCGAATTCCATAAGAATTCGTCGCTCTCAAAGAAAATTTTTGCCAATTCAAGATTAGGTTTCTCAGTAAATGTCTTAACCTTGAAGATAGAATCTACCGATGCACCATTCTCGATCTGAATATATCCATATCCTGTTTCAGGACGAGACGGCTTGATTCCAAGTGTCATCAAAACATCATTATTGGCAGTGAAATTCAATCCTTTCTCAATTGTAATTAAGAATTCCTGCTCTTTCAATACCAAATGATCGGACGGTGCAATAACAACATTTGCATTCGGATTCAACGCCGCAATCTTGTTCATTGCATATGCGATGCAAGGCGCTGTGTTGCGACGTGCAGGCTCCAAAAGCAACTGGTTCTCTGTCAACATTGGCAATTGTTCAAGAATCAAATCCTTATACTGCTTGTTTGAAGCAATAAAGATATTCTCGACAGGAAGGATCTTTGCAAAACGATCGAATGTCTGCTGCAAAAGAGTACGTCCTGTGCCGAAGAAGTCAAGGAACTGTTTAGGTCGGTTGGAACGCGAACAAGGCCAAAAACGTGTACCCGCTCCACCGGCCATAATAACTAAAAATCTGTTTTTATCCATTTTTCGCTTAGTCTCTGCGTGATGCTAAAATTCTCAAAATGCGTAGGAACATGTTGATGAAATCCAAATATAGAGTCAATGAACCTGCAACAACATATCTCTGCTGATCTTCCTCTGCCAAATAGTGAAATCCTGCATTCTTCAACTTCTGAGTATCAACAGCAGTCAAAACTACGAAAATACCCAAAACAGCATAATTTAGAATCCAATCCAACTGAGAATTAGCCAAGAAAAGGTTTACTATCGAAGCAATGATTGCACCGATCAAAAGAAAGAAACAGATCTGTCCGATAAATGATAGATCCTTTTTGATCTTATATCCGACGAATGAACAAGCTCCAAATGTTCCTGCCGTAATAAAGAACGCGGTTTCAATCAATCCTATTTTGTAAACCAAGAAAATCGCTGACAATGTAAGACCATTTACAATTGAATAGATGACAAACAAAATATTCAACGTTCTAGCCTCAAACTTGTTGACTCCGGCACTGATAGCAAATACAAGTCCCAACTCAACAATAGCACAAATCAAGTAATTTCCTAAAAACAAATTGCGCAATGTCTCCGAATGAGCGACAACCCATGCTGAAGCTCCTGACAAAAGCAATGCCATACACATCATTTTGTAAACCGCTGCCATATACTTTGATAATGCAACCTTCTCATGGTCTACTTTCTGCTCCATAGAAGAACCAATTTCTGGTCTCTCCTCTTTTGAATAATTATCGATTTCCATATCTTTTTAAGTTTTTTGTTTTCGCAAAAATAATCAAAAATCGGCTTATTTGAAAACCAGATTTTAATTTTTATAGATTTTTAAGGATATAAAAAGCCTTATAAAATCATAGGAGACGATGCAATTCAACGCCTCCAAAATGATTATTCGTTTTCTTCTATTTCGTACTCTTTCGCACCACGCAATTTGACATCAAATGTCATGATATCTCCATGTCTGTCGACTGTAACCTTGACCATATCTCCAGGACTGAATCTTGTCAATCTATCCTGAATTTCAGCCACAGATTTTACGCTTGCATTGTCGACGGAAATAATGACGTCTCCATCTTGCATTCCAGCATCCTTTGCTCCACCAACTTCTCCTACACCAACTACAAATACTCCATCCAAACGGTTGATATTGTTGGCTTTAGCAAATTCATCAGTGATATCTGTGATTACGATTCCAAGCAAAGCTCTCTGCACTGAACCATAGTTTTTCAAATCAGAAACAATCTTTGTCATTATTGACACGGGAATTGCAAATGCATATCCTGCGAATGAACCTGTCTGGGATGCGATTGCCGAGTTGATGCCGACCAACTCTCCATTCAAGTTGACAAGTGCGCCTCCACTGTTTCCTGGATTCACAGCTGCATCAGTCTGAATGAACGACTCAATCTTCATGTTGCCCGACAAAATATCGATATTACGGCCTTTAGCGCTCACAATTCCAGCAGTAACAGTTGATGTAAGGTTGAATGGATTACCGACAGCCAACACCCACTCTCCCACTTTCAAATTGTCTGAATTTCCAATCTCAATTGGCGACAGATTGTCGGCTTCGATCTTTAGCAATGCCAAGTCTGTCGACGGATCCAAACCGACTATTCTTGCTGCAAAAACTCTCTTGTCGTTAAGTGTGACTTTTACTTTATCTGCACCCTCGACTACGTGATTATTTGTCACAATATAACCAAGATCGTCCAAAATCACACCAGAACCGGATCCTGTAGGTTGTGGTTCTCCACTACTCTGTGGCTGACGTCGACGCGGCTGACCGAAAAGTGAACCGAAGATATCCTCCAAAGTCATGGCATTCGATCGTCGACCTTGAGAATAGGTTATGATATGGACAACTGAATTCAGAGATCTCTCTGCAGCCACAGTGAAATCCATTCCTACAGTCACACCACCAGCGTATGATTTCGAAGGAGTTACCGACGAAGTAGAGGATTCGACAATAGGAGCTGTAGTATAATTATCAGAAGATTGCTTTGCCTGCTCCTTACACGACAGAAGCAAAGTTGAAAATACGGCAATTGTGCATGCCGTCAAAACATTCCCTTTCATATCATTCAATTATTTAAGTTCTTTACAAAATTAACGAAAAAACATCCTTCTTTATTGTGTAAACAGATAAAAAATAAAGACGTTGCAACTACAACGCCTCTATCCTCTAATCTATGTATCAATAATACCCTATTTGTGTTTCTTGTGGAAATGAAGAATCAGTTTGGTTTTTAGGAATAAATTTAGCATCCTTCGGTATCTTCACAAACTGAAGATTTACACATCCTTCAAATGCACCAGCATCTATTTTCTTTACAGATTTAGGCATAAGCATGAATTTCATACTGACACAGTCTTTGAAGGCATTTTTTCCGATCGATTCCACCGATGGTCGCATCAACACATCCGTAAGTCGCTCGCAACCCATAAATGTGTTATCTCCGATTTGTTCCAATGTATTAGGAAGACGGACACTTTCCAGCAAAACACAGCCGCTAAAAGCACCGTCGCCAATCTCTTTCACTGATTTAGGCAAAACGATTGAAGTAAGTTCTCGGCAATTTTCAAATGCCTTGCTACCGATCTTTGTCACATTCTTAGGAATGTAAACATCAGTAAGTTCCGTACATCCCAAGAATGCATCTTTTCCGATTTCTGTAACTGAATCCGGAATTGAGAAATATCCTTTGTGAGTGCTTGGAACGTGCAAAAGGATATGTCCGGTCTTGTCGTAAAGCACTTTATTGGACAGCATGTCTGTCACAGTCACCAAAGAATCTTTGCTTACGTACAAAGAATCTACGGCTTTGACATCGCCCAAAACACTGTAGAAATCGCCACTACTGTAAATGGCGACGACGCCTCCGAAAATTGCGCCGGTCACAAACATTGCAATATCCTTTAACTTCATACCATTTCTCATTAATTAAGCTTTTAGCTTATACAAATTCTTCTGATAAAATCCTTTTTTCTGAACGAAGGAACCGATCCGATGACAAAGTGCTCATCCTGCATATCGCAAACGTAATAAACAGCATCATTGTATGAGAATACTTCATTTCGGATTGCTCCGCACAAATCCTTGCATACGTTATCTTTTTCTGCCACCTCCAATGCTACTCTTCCATCACGTGACTGAAGGATATTCACACTGTAATCCATTGTGGCATAGATGGTCGCAGCCAACATCGCACGATCCATCATTGTTGCTTTCTTGCTATATAGGATCTCCTCTGCCGAACGAAGTCGACCAGAAGTCAAACTATCCTCTACACTATAAAACGACTCTCTATCCTGAGCAAAATCGAGAATCATCTGCATCTTTTGCATACGAGAATATCCACGCTCTAAAGTCGCATTGTCAATAAACCAACACAACTTCTTGATATGCAATGAATCTTTCTCTGCTTCTACAAAATATCTGGCGACATCAGCCGGATCTCCACCTGAGTTCAACAATTCTGAATTATCATAGTTGGCAGACAAACCAGCCATTTTGTTTTTGTCAAACTTCAATTTCAACAGCAACTTATTGTCGCCGTTTGTGCCGGATATAGACCAATGATAACTGTTGATGAAATACAACAGATCATTAGGATTTGGATCCTCCGCTCCATCGTCTATTTTCTCATCATCTATTTCATTCTTCTGCAACATCGGCAACAACGGATCGTCAACTTTCCACAGATTAAAATTGGTTCTACCGTAATTAATTACACTACAGAAAACCGCAAAGAGCACTACGTAAAACCAGTTTAAATCTATATAGATGTTATATAATGCTCCGATACCGAGGAATAAAAACAAAATACGATGTCCTGTCTTCATTCCTGTCCATCGGTTGAACAGCATCAGGAATTGAGTGAACTTGGTATTCTTGAATGTAAATTCCACATGTACCTCATACAACACCCACCAAATAATCAAGAATACTCCTACCATGGATACTCCATAAGGAGTGAATCTAATAGAACATTTGTCTCCTGCAGGATATGGGAAATAAATATCCACGACAATGAAAATCAATGCAAAAAACAAACCTGCCATGAATATAGTATCCTTTGGCGACGGTTTGCGTCGCTTATATCCGCCATCCGCAACTGTGTCATCGTAACGCTTCCGGATATCATCCTGTATTGCAAGATAGCCACACAACAACTTTCTAAGAGGCAACAATCTGTCGACCTCTTTCTTCAGTCTGCCACATTCTTTGATTTTGAAAGATTTCGTATTCTTTAGTTCAACCTCTTCGTTTTCACTCACTTCCGAAGCGACAACAAGTTCATCAGAAGATGGTTTCTCTATAGTAGCCTTATAGTCGTGTTGAGAAAAAAATGCATTCCAAAGATTCCTGATTGCCTCAAACGATAGTTTTCCTGCCGATTCATCTCCACCTTTCACTCCTACCTGGTAACCTTTGAATATCTCATCGTCGGCAACCCAAGATTCAATCGGCTCGTATTCTACAACCTCTTCATCTTCAAAGTTCTTTCTGATATGTACCTCAGCCTTATTGTTCTTGATATAGATATGACCGACAGGATTCAGGTATTTTGGGAAATAATCGTCGTATATGGCGAAAGAATCGTCCTCACGCACAACTTGACAACCTTCTGTTTTTGCGCGAGGCCAAATCTTGTACCATATATAGCTTCCCAATGCCCATAAAAGCATCGGACCTATAATTACACCGAGTATTATCAATATTAGATCTGTCATGCCTTATATTCGTAATTAATTCCGCCAAGATCATCCCACGGAGTGAATTCTACCTCGGTAAAGTCACCAAGATATTGATCCACAAGCATATCTCTATATGTCGACGGTGCATTTGGATTCTTCACATCCACACCTTCGTAATGACACTTGAGTCGCCAATCTACCTGATCCTCCACCTTTTGCCATGTTACGACAAACAAGTATGGATCTGTCTCATGATTCTTGCAAACCAACGGTCCGACTTCGTAGCTACGTGCTTCATCCATCTCAAACAATTCATGTTTTGCTTTGACTGCAAAGTCTTTGTCGGCAGCACGCAAAAGCATAGGTTCTTCGTCATTTGAAGTGATAAACATGCCGTTGATTTCCGCCATCTTGTATAGCGGACGGAAAGTTACGGCATCACCGTAGTCACGGCGAAAATCAGCAAATGTCTTCGGCACATTCGGTAAGTCGTTAGTAAAACATTTACTTATACGATGACACAACATCTCATAATGCTCCGTTGCCTTATCTGCTTCATATTCAGCATCATCCTTGCTAAACAATCTGTTTCCAGGAATGGTAACTGTCTCTGCAATAAACTTGTCCGAATAGATTTTCTGAAGCATATATGTATAGTCTTCCTTCGTCAACTCAGCAAGTTTACGAGTCTTACGGTTCAAATAAAGTATTGGTTCTTGCAATGTCAAATCCTTCACCAATGATTCCCCTTCAAACTTAGCCTGTGTCAAATGCTGGTTGAAGAATGTCGACTTGACATCAACAGTCCAGAAATCTGGTTTATCATTTGCTAAATCAGCTTTTGCCTTATCTATAAGCTTCTGAACATGACGTTTCTGCTGTGAACACAAGTCGTAAAGATCGTTATAAAGGTAATCCACCTGATCCACATAATCCTTACGCATATTCTGGTTCACCTCAAGCAAGGTGTTGGCAGTAAGCATCAACTTAAGTTTTCTGACATACTTGCGATTTCGGAAATACTTGACGAAAGAAGCAATCCAAGGTATGATGGCGCCAACAGTCACCCAAACCCATGAATACTTACTGTCCAAAACGTTGTAATAACTGCTGAATTCAGCCAAATCATTTACAATGAAAGCTATCTTTTCCAACAGATATGGCACAACATTTACAAGAGCAAACACTATCGTGATGCTCAAAAAGAGTGTTCTGAAGATCAAGCCTAAAAAAGTTGGCTCCGAATCAATCACAGCACTCAACTCCTTCACCAAGTCTATACATCTCTGCTGCGTTGTCCTATCTTCATCTGCCTTGAAATCAAGGTAGTAATCTTTGATGAAATTAGGACACTTGGCCATATCTTCCTCGTTTTCTTTTGCCTTCTCCTTATACTTGCAGATCTCTTCCTGCATAGCATTATAGTATGCAAGTGTCTGAGGCAGAGTGACATCCGGATTATAAGTACTGCCGATGAAATATGTGGCAGACTCACGGATTGTGCTTGCCGCACTTTCGTAGATAGCCTCACGATTCTTCACCATCGTGTCGACAGCCTTATATCTCAACGAATATGAAATCTGCTGATGTCTCTTCACCAACGTCGACGGAAGATGTTTCAAATAATCATGGAAATAGTCTCTGTAAAGATTGTATTTGTAGAAATCGTCAACAGGATGTGGGTCAGGCTTCTCATATAGCTTGTTGAAAACTTCACCTAGATCGCATCCCGACTTGAGTTTTCCTTCTACCTTAGCCACATTACGTGCAATCTCATCATCGCCTGCAATATCCTCTGTGATATAATCATAGTTGAGATCACTATCACGTACCAATGCTTTCAATACGTTGCGACGAATCTCCCAGGCATACATGTCGTGCTGACCTTTACCGTCGTAGAAGACAGATGCAGCACCTAAAGAATAGAAGCCATGCTGATTGGCAAGATCGTTGCCGAACACAGTTGCATCGTTCTCTCCACAGAAATAGACAGAGACCATGTATTGGAACAACAAGTCAGTCAACTCATTGGTTTGCAGCTGACAATAGAATCTGTTAGAGACATATTGGTTTTCCTGATACAACACAACTCTGGCAAATTTCTTCTTTGCCATCATCGCATTCATCTGCTCAAGAAACTCCACACATCTACGTTTTTGTTCCAAGTCGTGCAACTGATTGATTGATTCCTTCACACACAAAAATCCCGTCTGCTCCAATCCTCGATTGAGATGAGTAGAAAGAATGTGTCCGAATTTATCCTCTAGTATGGCTGGCAACAGATGGAAAATCTGCTGCGTTAGTTTTTCTTCTGCATTACCAAGAATACAAACCTGTAGATTGATGAACGGATAACCCTTCTCAAGGAAATAGTTTACCATACGCTGCCCTTCCCTCACCGCATAATCAACGGCTGCATCAAAAGAATCTTTGTTCTCGATTCCTCTGACCCAGCGACGATTGGCAAGGTTAGTCACACGCCAACAGTGACGCTGCTCGCGAGAAAGGTTGTGGAGATTCTCCGCCAACCTCTTGCGAACATCTATATCCTCATTCAAATTAATTATCCAAACCGGAAGCATCAGTCTTTACTAGTGAAATCCTCGAATGTCTTGAATTTGTCATTTAGCACACGCAACATATCCTTCAATGTCTCCATCTCCTGGAAGCTTTGTGCTGTGCGAGCATCTCTATACTTAGCATCAAGAATAGACTCGACTTTCTGTTTAGCCGCATTGAATCCCTGAATCAAAATGTTGTTGTCCAACGAATTGACAGCCTGCATATAACGCTCTATGAAATTATCGTAGTGATCGCTCAAATAACGTTTAGCAAACTCATTGCTCAACTCTGTATAGAACAAGTTGTTGTAGCTTGGAGTGTACTTGCGACCCCTCTCTGCTATGTTGATCTGGATCTTCTTGTCTCCCAAGATCTCAAGCGACAAATCAGTTGCCCAAACTGCTGTTGGCGACTTGCTCAATGTGTTTGTAGTAACTTCGAATGGAGTTGATCCATATACACCCTCCAAATATGACTTATCTGGGATAACAATGAACTTCTTCATTGTTGCTTCATCGTAATTACCTAGAATCATCAACTTAAGCATTGCGATAGTTGCATTTGAAGCACCTAGCGGCAACAAGTTTTTGATTTCATCCGCGTCGCCACCAGTTCTTGCAAATGCCTGATGGAAATGATAGTACTCCTTCTTGTCGCATCTGTCATACTCTGCCTTGATATTATGGTAAGTACGGTAGTACTCGAAGTTCATTCCTGTCTTAGCAGTGATGATGTAGAACAACTCTGAATTGCTGTGGCCGATAAACTTCTGTGAACTTGACTCCTGGAAGTTGAATACCTTCTTAGCATTGTCCCTATTGTCAGCCACACAGAAATCCCTCTGCTCAAGAATTCCGTCCATCTGGCCGATATTGTATGAGAAGAACAATGTAGGAGCAAGACGTTTAGTAACCTCATCTAGCTGATCTGTAGTAAGTTCATTGATCAAATCAGGCAATTTCTTGTCGTACCAGCCATTAACAGCTGAATTTCTGCGACACATCAAACCGAATGCCTTGTATGCAAAGTTTAGAACATCATCGATAGTCTTCTCTGCACTACGTTCCGTATTGATGAAGAACTTAGACTTAAGTGTAGCCTCGCCATTTTCGTCAAGCGACTCAACGATATAGTTAGCCGACTTCAAATCAGCCTCAATCTGATTCTTCATTGTGTTGAAGAAATCTGTCAACGCCTCTGTTGTCGGTACACGGACGTTACCTGAAACAGCCTCTTTATCTGGAGTGATCAACTTCTCGTAATATTCTGCAAACAGGTTATCTCTCTTCCAACCGTCGCCATTAGCAAACTCGCAAATATTTGGCAAGTAAACGGAAGTGATATCCTCCTTCTTTGCTCTGAATGTCTCAGCAAGATTCTTGAAGCTCTGTTTTGGACCTTTCTCGCTCAACAATGCAGTCTTTGCAGCCTCAGATAATGCTCTCAAATGACGAGCAACGACATCCAAGAAACCGTTTTCACCATAGCAGAACGATTTGATAAGCTCAAAGATCTTGTTCTCTATCAAAGCCTCACGCTTTAGTTCCAAACCTCTCTTGTAGACACTGTAAACATTAGCGATATCATCAGCATTATTGTTGATATGGATCATCTCAAGAAGTGTTCTCTCCTCCGCTTTCTCTCTTGCCTCGTCAAGATCACTCTTCTCCTTGCTGTTTGTAGATTTCTCGTATTTTGTGTTCTGACGATTCAACTCGCTCTTTGTCTGCAGATGAGATGCATATTCAGCGATGATCGAATCCTGAATCATATCCTTGTCCTTATCATAATGGTTGAACAAAGAAGTACACTCCTCATCAAGTCTTTCGACAGCAGCGATTGTATTCTGTAGACCGATGTTTGTGACCATCTCCTCAATACAATCCCAGATTCTTGTCTCAAGAGCATCCTGAGTGGCTTTCTGCAATGCTTCGTTATCCTTGTCGTCGATCACATCGTCAAGACTCTGCTTTGTCTTCTTGACTGCAGAATTCATCTTGCCGGCATCAAACTTATCAACTCGCTTGTCGCCCTCGATAACACCTGCACGCGACTCTGAGAAGTTAGTCTTGATTGCCTGAGTCATCTGACTGCGGATCTCACTGAAGTAGTTGTTCTCTCCGTCAGGATTTAGGACATAAGCATTGATAGTATCCTTGATCAAATCGTCGACAACCTTATCAATGTCAACTTTATTAGCCTTATCATTAACAGACTTTCCAAGAATACAGTGTTCAAGCAAATCAGCCTGAATACGGCTCTTCATGTAGTCGTCGAAATCAGCACTTGGCTTCTTCAACGCAACATATCCCATAGGAAGAAGGAAATTCTTCTCCGTTCCTGGAGCAACTTCTCCGTCACGAGTGTTATCCATAAACGACTCGAAACCTCTTGCACCTGGACCATCGTGCAAATAACAAAGAAGCTCGGCTGTATTCGAATACATACTGTCAAGATTTCCTAGGTTGTTGCCAGCCTCAGTCTGGAAATCTACAGGAATCAAAGCCTCGAACGGTCTGTATGGAAGCGAAGTGTTGATGCGTGAATAACGATCGTTAAGAGCAAGACGATGGAACAATGTAGCTGTCTCAGGCTTCTTCGACCATCCCATCTCAGCCTCCAACTCAGACATCACAGCAAACGCATTACGAGGATACTTCTCGTTACGTCCATTGTGGTCGATATACCACTGCGGCATATACATTGTAAGGATAACCTTTGGATCAGCCTCGTCGATAGTCGCCTTGTGCATCATGTTCACGAAGTACAACACATCGTTGATGATACCTGAACCAGTACCACCCAAGCTAGAACAAACCACCCAATAGCAGACAGTGTTGTTCTCTGCAGCGTTATCCTCGATCTTATTCAAATCCTGGATATTCTTGACCAATTTTTCGCAGAACTGGTCGGCAAGACGTGCGAATGCAGTACGCGATTTCAAACGGAATGCACCGGCACCAAATTTCAAAGCACGGTTGTCCATGTGCATAGCCACATCATCGTCGCACGACTCTATGATACGCTTGTTGATCTGGATCTCCTGTGCCTCCTTTGCCTTCTGGTAGATAACGTAAGGATTCTGGGTACCAAGGTTGATCAGTTCGTTAGTGGAAAGCATCTTCACACGTCCGTTCTCATACTTAGTACGATATTTCTCATTAAGGTTTTCAATATCCCCGGCATCAGTATCGATGAACATGAAACGATAGTTGTCATTCATCACGTCAACCTTACTACGGTTGCCAGCAACGTTCTGAAGGCTTTCGTACACCTTCATCTTGATTAGAGCCACAGTCTTCGATCCTGCGCCTCCACAGCCGATAAAAATATGTTTTCTTGCCATATATTGTATTATTTTTTTCTGAATAATATTTTTCATTCCAAATTCCGAATTTCAATTCCCCCGACACCTGCTTCGCAGGAATCGGCTACCCTCGCTTCGCGAAATTGGACCGGTGGTCCACCTGAAACCTGAAACTTGAAACCTGAAACTAATTACACATTTCCGTCAATATCCAAATTGATATCCTTGCCTCCACGCGGATCACGGATCTGCAAAGGAATAGTAGTTGAATATTTGATTGTCGACGAACCTCCTGAAGTGTAATCATCACCACCATTCAGGCTATACTCCTGCGAATTAGTGACTGTAACCTCATATTTGGGTTCGACACTCCAATGCAAGATTGGAATGAACAATTTCGGAATATACTTATTCTGCTTGAAGATAACGTTACACTCAGCCTTCTCCACATCGATTGTAAGATTGCTTACATATCCGTTGATCTCTTCAGTACAGATTTTTTTAGTGCCCTGTGTAAGCGTATACTCACCACGAAGCTTATACTTGTTGCTGAAATTACGCTTGATACATAGAATCACACTTATTACATAGATGATGAACAACACCCACATGATACAATACCATTTGAATGCCATCGGATGAGTGAAAACATTGTTCTGAGGCAACTCGATGCTAGCTTCGATTGTCTGATTGTCTTTACCCATAAGTTTGGTCAATTCTGCCTCGTATGGCACCTTGAAAGAGATGTGTGCCATCAATCTACCTGTCGGCTTTTCAAAATGAGGATTGAATAGATTCTCGTCCCTTCCTCTAAGCTGAGCGATATTCACAAAAGACTCTTCACTTCCGTCGCCACTCATCAAATGAGGCAAATTAAGTTCAGGGTGCTCCTCACACTCATCCTCGTCTGCCATCACGAGATTCATTCTGCGATCTGTAATAGTAAGTGAGTCTAGAGTAATTGCATCGAATACATCGTTTGGAGACCATGACATAGCCATCGACATGTGTCCATCGATATCCACGTCGACTGAATTAATAGTAGCACCAGCCTCCTGAGTCATTTTACCGATCAAAAACTGCTTGAACTTTTCAAGAGCGATATCGTTCTTTAGCTGATCAAACCAACTCTGCAAAGCCTGCTCGTTCGAAACCGGAATCGTCTGAGGCTTGAACATCGAGAAGGCATTCATGATGTCATTCGTGCTTGTCTCACCACTACCCAACTTCGGCAATTCCAATGCAACTAGTTTGATATTTTTACCAGCTAACTCCTTCTCTATTCTGGCACGATAGTCATCCAGATGAAGTTTCTTTGAATGTCCGTCGACAGGATCGTTAAGGAAATCTGTAATAAGGAAAACAAACTTCAAGTTGTTTCTGCCTGTTCTGGTCAAATCCTTTTCAAGATATTCAAGCATATTTAGAAGGTCTGTCTTGGCAGTAAATCTCTTTCGCTCCTCTGCAGAAGCTGGTTTATCATAGACTCGGTCGGCATAGCCGACAAGACTCTGTCTCATCGCTGCATTAACGACACCGATACCGTTTGGCTCAGTCTTGGCCTCGCCTCCAAACTTGATAACTGAGATATAATCACCGTCTTGAACGGATCTAAAGAAGCTTTTTAAGGCCGGAACAACGATTTTTTCGTATTTATTCATAGTTCCAGACACATCAATAGCGAAGACGTAATCTGCGTGTTCATTTTTAAGTTCTTCGCCGAATTTTTTCATGAGTTCAGGAAAATCATTTGCCAACGCATCATACGCACGATTGTCTTGTGCAGATGACGTTGCAAATTCAAAGATCATCAACAACAATAATATGTAAATTCTAATCAGCTTCATATAAAATACAACAAACTAAAATAAATCCTTTCCGTTACCGCAGACAGTCTTAAAAATGCAAGTAACGGATTCTAAAAATAGTATTAATAACCATGTATTTTTCTTACCTCAAAATCTTTTTTTTTAACAATTAACAATTTTTCGAGATTAATCTGAACCAAATATGTTATAAGGCATTGCTTTACCATGAAGAAGAAGAACCTCCACCACCGGAATGTCCGCCTCCGAACGATCCTCCGCCACCTGAGCTTCCATAACCTCCTCCACCGCCACTTGATCTGGTTAGTTTCGGAATATCCTTAAAACTATAGTGAGTGTGACCGCAATGTTTGCACTCGTAATACACCTTCTCCTTGCCTTTTTCTGTATATGTGGGCGAAACAATAGTCTCTCGACTCACAACCTTTGACATGTGAACTCCACAGTGTGGACAATCTACGTATGATGAATATTCAGAACCTTCATAAAAGTCGACAAAAGTCTTTCCACATTCACATACCCATACGTCGTAATCCTTGATCTTCTCGTTCTCCTCAAGAATCTGAAGCTCTGTCAAATATGGATCCTCTTCCTCCTCAGACAAACGTCGCATTCTGTTAGAACACTCCGGACAGATTCTTTTCTTGCGACGGAAATAGAATCCAATAACCATGAACCATATCGCAGTAACGACACATAGCGGGAAAAGCAAGCACAACCAAACTTGCTTCTTGTTTGAAAATGCATCTCTTGATGCAATTCCATAAGCAAGATTCTCATCGTTATGCTTTTCTTCCTTATAATGTTTTCTAATCTTGTATAATTTGTAAAGATGGTACAACGAATAGAATGGACTGAACAAAAAAGAGGAGAAATACCACAACGTCAACAAAGCAAGGAAAAACTCTCCCCATGTAATATCTTCTTCATAATCAGCTGATTCTCCTGAAGTCGACGTCACATCGCCATCCAACTGTTGAGCCAACGTGTTTACAGTCACCTTCTCTATTCCATCATACTCAATGCCTGCCACAACGTATGCCAACGATTGTGCGCATTTCAACATACCTTCTCCATATCTGTCTTGCTTGAAATCAGGCTTGACATTGTCACGAATGATTCTGTGGCAAACAACGTCAGGAAGGATCTCCTCCATACCGTAACCTGTTTCGATACGAATGAAATGCGGCTCCATTGTCATCAGTACAAGAACACCGTTGTCTTTACCCTTCTCTCCTATTCCCCAATGGTTGAACAGTTCATTGGTGAACATGTCGCCGCTCTCATTGTCGATTCTATTCAATGCTACGATAAAAATATCAGACTTTTCACGGATTGACGACAAAACCGAATTTATACTGTCTTCATAAACATCTTCTATTATGTTATCTGGATCCGAGACATGAATATAATCGCTCTGTAAACGAGTGTTTGGAACCGTCTCGATACTCCATTTCTTGGGCTCATTCACCAGTGATTGTACATCTTCAGACTCAAGCCAATCAACAAGTTTATTTGCTCCCCAGTTGATGAATACCGGCAACCCGATCACAAACAAGAGCACACCGAAAATTGTAGTGATTTTATTCCACACATCACTTTTCTTATTTTCCGCAGACGTTGCATCGTTAGAGCCAGGCAATGCAAGCTTATTGTTCTTTTTCTTATGCTTAACCATATAAATCCTTTTTTTATAAATGCAAAGTTATGAATTCAACCTAAAATTAAAGCCTACAAAATCAAAATTTTAACAAATCAAATGTATTAAACAAAAAAGAGACATTGCACGCAACGTCTCTATAATCATTTTTGTCCTCAAATTCAACATCAAAGTTCATCTACCAAAACTTCCATCCAAAGTTGGTGTACAAAAGAAAAACGTACAGGTTCACCATTATTGGAAGCAGGATGCCATTTAGGCATTTTACGTACAAAATCTTCTACATATTCAACTACACTTTGTCTGTAACTCTGTACCTTAACGTCAAGCACACTTCCATCTGTATCAAGCACTATAATTACCTCACCATCAACAGAATGCCAATTTTCTCTTTTAGCAACATCTTTAGGAATCACAAAATTATTCTCAAAATACATCTTAAAAGTACCTTCAAAATATGCAACGGAATCTACATAAGATACTGCGTCATACTTTCTGCAAAATTCTTTTACGGTAGCCTCTGCACTCAGCATTGGATCATCATAGTAATTATATTCATAAGGATCTTCGATCTCTTCAGGGTCACATGAAGTCAACGATAAAGCTAATGCAGTTGCAGAGACTGCAGTAAAAAACTTGAGTGGCAAAAAAGATATGGCCGCACGACTTAATCCATAGGCATTTGCCACATCCGTACGGATTCTTTTCAATTCTTCGCAAACAATTCTTCCTTTGTTTTCCATTCTCTAATTGTTAAAATAATTTCATCGTTGCAAATTTAATAAAAAAGAGACGTTGCAGGCAACGTCTCTAATTATAATTTTCAACTCTTATATTCTTAATTAAAAATTACTGCTGTGTCTCTTTCAAGATAACATCGTGAGCACCACCCTCGATGATAGATGTTGAAGATACAAGAGTGATCTTAGCGTTCTTCTGAAGCTCTGGAATTGAGATTGCACCGCAAGAACACATTGTAGCGATCATCTTACCTAGAGTTACACGCAAGTTGTCCTTCATCTTACCAGCGTAAGGAACGTAGCTATCAACACCTTCCTCAAACTTAAGTGCTGCTGCACCACCCATATCGTAACGCTGCCAGTTCTTAGCTCTGTTTGAACCCTCACCCCAGTACTCCTTAACAATACGGTTACCGATTGTAAGCTTCTTAGTTGGAGACTCGTCGAAACGTGCGAAGTAACGACCCATCATCAAGAAATCTGCTCCCATTGCAAGAGCAAGAACCATGTGATAATCCTGAACTAGACCACCATCCGAGCAAACTGGAACGTAAATACCAGTCTCCTTGAAATATTCGTCACGAGCACGACATACATCGATCAATGCAGTTGCCTGACCACGGCCGATACCCTTCTGCTCACGTGTGATACAGATAGAACCACCACCGATACCAACTTTGATGAAGTCTGCACCAGCCTCTACCAAATATCTGAAACCTTCGGCATCAACAACGTTACCAGCACCAACCTTTACTGATTCACCGTACTGAGAACGAATCCATGCGATTGTATCTTTCTGCCACTCTGAGAAACCATCTGAAGAGTCGATACATAGAACATCAGCACCAGCCTCTACCAATGCAGGCACACGCTCCTTGTAGTCACGTGAGTTGATACCAGCACCAACAAGAAGCTTCTTGTCGCCATCCGACAACTCGTTTGGATTCTCACGATGTGAATCATAATCCTTTCTGAAGACGAAATACATCAACTTCTGATTCTCATCGATGATTGGCAATGTATTCAATTTCTGATCCCAGATGATCTTGTTAGCCTCAGAAAGAGTCATACCGATCTTTCCGACTACCAACTTCTCAAATGGAGTCATATAATTCTTAACAGGATTTGAAAGGTCTTCCTTATCTGCACGATAGTCACGACTAGTAAGAATACCAAGCAACTGTCCGTTTGGTGTACCGTCGCTAGTGATACCGATTGTCGAGTGACCTGTAGTCTCGATCAACGCCAAAGCATCTGCTAGCGTGCTGTCTGGCTTAAGGTTTGAATCCGAAACAACGAAACCGGCCTTGAAATTCTTTACCTTTCTAACCATATCAGCCTGTGAAGCAACTGGCTGTGAACCAAATATAAACGATAGTCCACCATTGTGTGCCAACTCAATAGCCAATCCAGAATCTGAAACGGCCTGCATAATTGCTGACACGAAAGGAATGTTAAGAGTAATCTTAGACTGCTCTCCCTTCTTGAATTTTACTAATGGTGTCTTCAAAGACACATTTGTAGGTAGACACTCTTTTGTTGTAAGACCTGGAATCAATAGGTACTCACCAAAAGTTCTGCTGACTTCATTTACAAATATTGCCATCGTTATATGCTTTTTACCTGATTATTTCTAAATATTTCGGCAAAGATAATGCTTTTTAACAACTTTTAAGCATTTTCTAACCATTAATTACTGTGGAAATGTAATACTGGCACCATAAATTTCAATACTAATGCCAAATTCTGTGTACTTGACCTCTGGAATAACTCCAACTTTCCACATTCATACAAATCGTGCGTACCGTAATTCCATCGCACTTCCAAAATAGGATGAAACTTGTCGAAATGTAAATCCAAACCTACAGCCGCACAAAGCGAAAGGTCATAGTTGGATATCTCTATATCGGGATTGACACGAGGGTCTCTCAATGTCAACGTCTCCTTCTGTATTTCAGAGACTGATGTATTGTCTTTTTCTTTTGTAAGGATGCTGAATTGCGGTCCGAAATTGACGTAGGCTCTTGCTTTTCCTCCAAAATAAATATGTGCAAGCAACGGAATATCTATATATGTCAACTCTCTGTTCAAGTCGACTCCGTTGAAATCTATCCCGTCAGCTCCAACTAATCTTTCTGCCTGGCCGTTTCTTGCTCTAAACTTCTCACACCATCCTTTTTTTGTAAGGTTGCACTCCAAGAATACTCCGAAATGCTCCTGAGCAATGTAAAGTGCATTGACACCAGCTGTCATACCGCGTTGGTTGAAAAGAGACTGGTCGCCAATCATACTTGTGAACGACGTGTTGTTGTGCAAGAATCTGACCTGAGACATATTCACACCACCTGACACTCCGACAGCAACTTCCTGCTCGAAACTGCGTCTTTCCTGTGCTGACGTTGAGAATACACTCGTCGCAACAAGCAAAGCTGAAACTATGTATTTAGCTGCTTTCATATTTATTTAGCAAACATTTTGCAACCGTTAGTCTCGCTATTTTCAATGATATAGTGACGTGAATTGATGAATCCACCTGTCTCTCCTACTCTATGGAACTTGAAGTCAGACTGCAATGTAGACGGTGATATCTTATCCAACGCCCACTCGAAATCGTGACCATACTTCTGCATCGACTCACAGAAATACATCATCATGTCGTAACCAAGGATCGCATACATAGGATGTGTATTGCTTGGCTCTGCATTGTAATATGAACGATATTTCTTCAAGAACTCGATTGTCGACTCGCTCTTGAAATCAACATAGAATGGAGATGTGAAATATGTATCATACTGGAACAACTCCTTGCTGATACTGTTGTAGTTCTGCCACTCGTTGAAACCAAACACTGCAATCTCACTATCTTTAGACTTCAACATGTTGATTATCGGTAGAATCTGATTCAACGCAACCTGATTTGTTGTCACAGGGAAGATCAAATTCTTTTTCTTCTTCTCTACTGTCTTCTTCAACTCAGTGAAGTTAGAGAAGACAACATCCTTATTCTTAACACCCATAGCGTCAAGAGTAAACTTCAATGTATCTGCCCAAACTGCCTTGTCGTTATACTTCGGATCTGAGAACGAAACGACTACGACATTGTAATCCTTGAAGTTCTGTGCAATCTGCAAAGCGACTTCTGCCGCACTCTCATTCTGAGGGGCGTTGATCTGGAATATATTGGCATTATTCTTTACTTCTTCCGACTTTGAGGTAAACGGAACAACCAACTTCACATTGTATGCCAACGCGAAATCAGCCATCGTCTTGATCTGCGACTGATATGCAGGTCCGATGATGAAGTCCATATTCTTCAACTCATTATAAGAGACAAGCGTCTGAGCCTCGGCATCTGTCTTACCTGAGTCGTAAACACGAAGGTTGATGTTCAAACCTGTCTTACGCAATGTGTCGGCAGCAAGAAGCATTCCATTATAGAACTCAATGAACTTATCTGTATTAGCGTCGATCTTGCTTGTTTCAGTCACCTTAGCAAAATTCCAAGGCAATGCAAGAGCACACTCGATAGATGTCTTAGGCTCTGAATTGAAAACCTTCTCAAGAGAAGTGCTGATTGAATCCGCTGTCGTAGCCTCAGCAACTTCAGTGGCATTCAAAGGAATTCTCAAGATCTTACCAGCCATCAAACCGTTAGCGATATCAGGGTTAGCCTTAATCAAATCCTCCTGAGAGATCTCATACATCTTACTGATTCCGAAGATTGTCTCCTCCTGCTTAACAATGTGAATCTTATGTTGTGGTGCTTGAGGCGCTTCCGGCTCAACAAATGAGTTGCTCTGGAATACAGGCGGAACGATTAGCATCTTTCCTTCCTGAAGTTCCTGATCAATACCTGGATTTCTTGCGATCAACGCATCCTGGCTGATTCCATATTGTTTAGAGATACTGTAAACTGTCTCACCCTTCTTAACGATGTGAGTTTTAAGTTCACTCTTCTTAGTAGAATTTGTATTCTCGACTGGAGCTGCAGTATTAGCGTAAGTAGGTGGGATGATAAGGATCTGACCGATCTTCACACCCTCTTTTGCATCTGGATTAAGTTTTACGATTTCATCTGCGGCTACATTATGTTCACGGCTGATACTGAAAAGAGTCTCACCCTTCTTAACCTCATGTGCTGTGAAGCTAGGACGAGCACTAGGTTTAGCCGGCTCAGCAGTTGTTGTCGACGCAGCTGCTGGCTTTGCATTCTCGACTGGTTTAGTCACAACTGGTGCTGGAGCATTCTTAACTGGTTCAGAAGCCTCCTTTTCTGCCTTATTACGACGCGCAACCAACTCCTTCTTCTGAGGAATACGCACCTCAGTACCTTCGATCAAGCCACGAGTCTTCAACGAGGGGTTGGCTTCATAAAGGTCGTCATAAGTCAAGCCATATTTCTGCTTAAGCGAAAACAAAGTCTCGCTCTTCTGCACCTTATGCATCACACCCTGAGTATTCTTTTTGGGGATAAGCAAATGCTCACCCTCCTTCAAACCGTTCTTAGTTTGAGGGTTAGCCTCCTGAATTTCAGCTTGTGTCACTCCGAACTTCTTGGAAATCGAATAGAATCCCTCGCTCTTAGCAACCGAATATTCATAGTAAGGTTTGCCAGCCACAATCTTAGTAGGATATTCTCCCGCCAACATTGCAGAAACAGACAAAGATGCAAGTATGCTCGCAAAAAATCTTCCAGTCATGATATAAATAGCCATTTTATATTTTCGCAAAGTTAGAAAAAAGTTTTGAAAAAGTGAAAAGGTTAGCGGAAAATGCTAAACATGCAAATTTTGAAATTAAAAATGGCGACGGAAATCACCCCGTCGCCATTTTTTTATCACAAAAAAGACAAATCACAAAATTCAAGTTTCGCATGTACTATCAATGTGAAAATACAACAAAAAACAGCGTTTTATATATGAAATATTTTACGCTTGGAAACCACATAAACTCGTTTGTTCTGGAAAAATTCTAAACGGTAAAAACGATAACAATAGAAAAACTGTTCCAAAGTTTTCTTATGTTTTTGTTTTCCGAGTTCGGTGTTTTCTATACATTTTGATGTCTGTTTTCCAGTGCCAACAACGGAGTTGTTAATTATAGGGCACGTTTTCTTTTTAATTCACTTGCGAAACTTAAATTATAAAATTTGCAAATTTGTGTTTACAATCAATACAACTTATCATATTTTGTTTATATTTGCTGATGCAACGTTGCGAATCGTATTTATTATTGTAAAGTGTTGTACTAATTGAAAAGTCAATAGATAACAAACATTGAATATTTTTAATGTTTTAGGGTAGTCCAAGTTGTTGTTGAGTTTGTTTATTGTTATTTAATAAATTAAGTACTTACAGTCCACACTTTCTGTTTAATTTTTTAGTCCGTAGGACTGCATCGGGCATAGTGAAACACCATGAAAAAAATCATGTTACCTTTCTGCATTCTTGCTTTGAGTGCAGGATTCTTCTCTTCTTGCGACAAAGAAGAGGATGAAAACGACAACGGTTCAAACCAGAAAATTGAGATTCCAGTCGCAAACCAGAAACATCTTGCTACCATGAAGATGAACAATGGAGCCTCCTTCATTTTGACATTCGACTCAAATGACAGAATCAGCAGTTTGAGTGGTACAAACGTTTTCAACGGTAAAGGTAGCGAGGAGTACGACTACTCCAATTTGGCTGTGAATGGATCTTATGGCGGAGAAACTATTACCGGTGTCTTAAATGCCGACGGCACACTTGCCAAAGTGACAAGCAATAGTCAGACGATGGAATACGTGTACGATGCTGACAAACATATAGTCTCTTTAGAGCACACTCAGAAATCTGGCGGCAATGAAATGACGAGAGTGATAGACTTGACTTGGGAGAATGATGACATCGTGAGCTCAAAATACACAACTGGAAGCAACGAAGACAATCTTTCTTTCAAGTATACAAACGAGCAGTACCCCACACCAATCGAAAACAAAGGTGGTTTGAAGCTTAGCTTCTACTTCAAAAGCCCATACCTGTCGTTCATCAATGGCACAGGCGCAGCAGGCAAGCATTTGCCTGTATCTATCGACATGGGAAAAGGCACTTATGCTGATGTCAACTATGTTTTTGATGAGGATGGCTACCCTACTCAGATTGTTTTCGATGGAACGACTATAGATTTCACATGGGAATAATCTGATCTTAGGTTATATGATACAGAATGGCGACGGTGCGAATTCCGTCGCCATTTTTATTTTTTTCCAAAAATACCTCCAAAAATCAAGGAGAGGAATAATGAAGCCATAGAAACAAAACCTGATAAGAAATTTGTAAGAAATGCAGTTGGCACAAGAGCAGCAAAAGCTAAAAACAGACACGTTCCAAGATCCGCATCTTCACCAACGACCATCCCCACCATACCTGTTTCCACAAAACACAGAATAAATGGGAAGGCCAGTACAGTCAACGAAAGGAATGTTGCATAAACAGGATTATTTCTAAACAGGTACTTTACAAGTCCCTTGAATGATTTAGGCATCTCCTCACTACCATTGTCAAAATTGAGGAATAATAGCATCACAAACAACGCAGCACCATAAAATATAATTACAGGCAAAGCTATAAAAACATGTCTTTTGATCAAATCTCCAACACAGTCTCCAAACGTTCTGAATGCACGCTGGTTTTGTTGTAGATTTTCAAGTTCTTCCGGAGTCTCATATTTTGGCGTGAAATATCCATCGTTAATTCCATATTCCTTATTAATGCGATGAACCTTAAATCCGCAGAATAAAGTGAAAAAAAACAATAAAGGAATAACACCAAATGGCATCTTGACAGGAAAATCAAAACTATTTGATGCAATACTCAAAAAAGTCGCAGCAAAGCTAATCACAAAAAAAGTAATCCACCTACTCCTTCCAGGGGCAGGACCATCATTTCTATCATTATTCGAATCATAGATGTCTTTATTGTCTATCTTTACCTCTTCCGACTTCCTATCTGGATCAATTAGATTATTCTCCGACATAGCACCAACTTAATCAATTATTTTTCAACTCGTTAACAATCACCAAATCAATCATGTGGCAAAGGTAATATTTTTTATGCAAAAAAAATTGTTTCAGTCTAATCATAAATTCTGATAAAAGCACCAAAACTTAACAATCTATCAATCAATATAATATACACTTTTTCAAAAAAAATATCGGTTTTTTATTGCCACGTCAAGAAAAAGCACTACTTTTGCAATCGCAAATGAGAAATATTGCAATCGAGATGTAGCGCAGTCCGGTTAGCGCATCTGGTTTGGGACCAGAGGGTCGGGGGTTCGAATCCCTTCATCTCGACTAAAGGAGAGCAGGAATGTTCTCCTTTTTTGTTTAATTTAACCTTCAAACGACACAATCATTTAAATTTCTGAACACAATGAACAGAAATCGGGAAAAATGAGGAGAACAAAAAAATCTAGATACCCACCGGACCTTGTCGCCAACAAAAGCACTGAGGCTATAATGGAATTGGCCTCTTTCTCATATATACCAGATTACTACCCTTATAAAAAAATATAACAAATATAAGAGGATTTTGCTTTACACTGTTTTGATTACTATCCTAAAGATATATTGAAGGATATGCTTAAGGTGGCATCATATAATGGAGAGATAAAAATCAATGGAAAAACATAAATCATTTTAACAATCGATTTCTATGTCCCATACAAAAAAAGACAGTGCAATTTGAAGTGCACCGTCTTTTTATAATTATGAAAACCTATCGATTATAGGTTGTTGATCTCTTTCTGGATAGCATCAGCTTTTGCTCCCTGATTTAGCTGCATGTATGCGCTACGAAGCATCTGCAAGTTGCTGTAGTTCTTTGGATCGATTGTACGAGCCTTCTCAAGTGGCTCAACTGCCTTCTGGAACTCAGCCTTAGCTGTCTTGACAGCAGCATCGTACTTAGCCTTCTGCTTTACAGGAATCTTACCAGCCTCGTTGTAAAGGTCCTGACCCTTCATCATGTATACAGCACCGATACCAGACTGAGCATCGAAGCTATTAGCGTCGATTGCAAGAGCAGCGTTGAATGCATCGACAGCCTTGTCGTACTCCTTAGCCTGCATCAAAGAGTTACCCTTTACGATCTGGTACTGAATCTCCTTTGGATTCTTAGCGATAGCCTCATCAAGATACTTAATAGCCTCATCTACCTTCTTAGAAGAGATGTAGTAGTTGATAAGAGAACCGAACAAGAACTTGTTGTTTGGATCCTTAGCGATACCCTCCTTCAAAGTGTTGACAGCCTTAACTGTATCACCAGCACCGATATATGACTGGTACAACCAATCGTACATCTTTGAAGCCTCCTTGTGGTCAACGTTCTTGAAATCCTCCATCATTGTGATGGCCTCTTTCTGCTTCAAATCCTCATCAAGCAATGCTGCATTGATTGCGTAGAAGTAGATATCATTATAGATAGTGTCCTTCGGTGTTCCTGCCATAGCAGCTGAGTTAGGAATCTCCAAGTACTTTGTCCACAATGCAACAGCACCCTTGTAATCCTGTGAAGTGTAGCAGTTGTTACCCTCACCGATCAAGTACTCCTGAAGCTTGTTAAGCTTGCTCTTGATCTCCTTTGTGTACATAGGCTTGATCTTACCCTTCTCGTTTGGCTTCTGATCCAAATCGTAAGCTCTGAAGTAAGCGTCTACCGACTTAAGCAAGTTATCCTTAACCTCTGATGGAGCCTTCTTACCATTCTTTGCGATATCCTCGTATGACAAGAAATAAGTCTTACCTGCCAAGTTGAATGTCTTAGCCTGATTACAAGTCTCAGGGTTAGTCATCGCAGGCTCAATGCTCTTCTTTGCCTGTACCAAATCCATTGGATCATACAATGCGTTCTCAGTGTCTCTGATGTTCGCCTTCTGTGCAACTGCGCTCATTGCAAGAGCTGCCATTGCTACAGCAACTGAATATTTCTTCATCTCTTTGTTAATTTAATTCAAATTTATGCGCCAAATTTATCGCAATTTTGTGAAATAGCATAAAATATTTCAATTTATTTGGCAATTATTGTTAGTAAAGACGGTGTACACACCGTCCTTACAATTTATTTTATTCTTCTGAAGTCGACGCTGTAGTGTCTGCATCTGCGTTATCAACGACATCAGCACTCTCTACATTTGTAACTTCTCCTTCCAATTCAGGATTCTCCTCTTCTTCCTCCTCAGCTGTAACCTTACATACAGAAGCGATAACATCGTTTTTCTTAGCCAAGTTGATTAGGCGGACACCCTGAGCTGCACGACCTAGAACTCGTGTATCTGAGATCTTCAATCTGATTGCGATACCAGATGTGTTGATGATCATCAAGTCGTTTTCATCTGTAACAGCCTGGATTGCAACCAGTTTACCAGTCTTTTCAGTCACATTCAATGTACGTACTCCCTTAGCGCCACGCTTAGTGATACGGTACAAAGTAGCTGGATTGCCATCCTCATCCATGATGATGTTGCCCTCCTCGTCACGGTCGTCAAGATATGAACGCTTACCGAATCCGTTCTCAGAAACGACAAGCAATGTCTCTGGTGAATTCTTCTCAACACAGACCATACCAACTACCTTATCTGTTGGATCATCCTCGTCAAGAGTCATACCTCGCACACCAGTCGCAGTTCTACCAAGTGGACGCAAGTCGCCAGAATCCTCTCTGAAACGTACTGCACGACCGTTGCGGCTTGCGATGATTACGTCGCTCTTACCGTCTGTCAACGATACGTTGATTACCTCATCGTCCTCACGGATCGTGATTGCATTCACACCGTTTGTACGTGGACGTGAGTATTGCTCAAGCAATGTTCTCTTTACTACACCCTGCTTTGTACAGAAGATCAAGTAGTGTGAGTTGACATATTCCTTATCGTTCAAGCCACGAACCTTAACGAATGCGTTGATTCTGTCATCCGGATCAAGCTGGATAAGGTTCTGCAATGCTCTACCCTTCGAGTTCTTAGCACCTGGCTGGATCTCGTATACACGAAGCCAATAGCAACGTCCCTTCTGAGAGAACAATAGCAAAGTATCGTGCATTGAAGCTTGATAGATATATTCGATGAAATCCTCATCTCTTGAGTTGCTGGCCTTAGAACCAACACCACCTCTACCCTGAGTCTTGTACTCAGCAAGAGGAGTCGACTTAACGTAACCAAGATGTGAGATTGTGATGATCATCTCGTCGTCGGCATAGAAATCCTCTGGATTGAATGAAGCACCGGCATAGTCGATCTCTGTACGTCTTTCGTCGCCATACTTCTCCTTGATCTCGATAAGCTCAGCCTTGATGATGTCGCGACGCATCTCCTCGCTAGCCAAGATAGCCTCCAAGTGTGCAATCAACTTCATCACCTCGTCGTATTCAGCCTTCAACTTGTCGATTTCCAAGCCTGTCAACGCTCTCAAACGCATCTCGACGATATCCTTTGCCTGGATTTCATCAAGCGGCTCTGGAAGCTCAACCTGTAATCTCTGGATCGCGATAGCAGCTGTCTCACTGCTTCTGATGATGCTGATTACCTGCTCGATATTGTCGACAGCAATGATACGACCCTTCAAGATGTGGGCTCTCTTCTGCGCCTCCTTAAGTTCAAATTGAGTACGACGTGTAACGACCTCCATTCTGAACTTTGCAAACTCAGCGATCTGATCCTTCAATGTAAGCAGACGAGGGCGACCGTTAACCAATGCGATGCTGTTTACGCTGAATGAGCTCTGAAGCTGGCTCATCTTCATCAACTTGTTAAGCACTACATTTGAATTGGCGTCTCTCTTGATGTCGATAACGATACGTGTACCAACCTCACCATCCGACTCATCGTTGATGTTTGAGATACCCTCGATCTTACCATCCTTTACCAAGTCGGCGATCTGCTCGATCAACTCTCGTTTGTTTACCTGGTAAGGAATCTCTGTCACGATGATCTTCTCACGGTTATCCTCATTCTCGATCTCTGTACGAGACTTGATGACAATACGTCCGCGACCAGTCAAATATGCATCCTTTACACCGTCATAACCACAGATGATACCACCTGTAGGGAAATCCGGAGCCTTGATGATCTTAATCAAATCCTCATCGTCGATTTCAGGATTCTCAACATAGGCGACTACAGCATCAAGAGTGTCGCTAAGGTTGTGCGTAGGCATGTTAGTAGCCATACCTACGGCGATACCTGAAGCTCCGTTGATGATCAAGTTAGGGATACGAGTAGGAAGAACTGTAGGCTCCTGATACTCACCGTCGAAATTGTCTACAAAATCAACCGTATCCTTTTCTATATCCTCAAGCATAGTGTCTGAGATCTTGTCCAAACGCGCCTCAGTGTAACGCATTGCGGCTGGACCATCTCCGTCGACACTACCGAAGTTACCTTGCTTATCTACAAGAGTGTAACGCATGTTCCACTCCTGAGCCATTCTTACAAGCGCACCATACACAGAACTATCACCATGAGGGTGGTACTTACCCATTACCTCACCCACAATACGTGCACACTTCTTTGTCGGTTTGTCATGTGTAATGTTAAGCTCGTTCATACCGTACATCACACGGCGGTGAACTGGTTTGAAACCGTCACGCACGTCTGGCAAGGCACGAGCCACAATAACGGACATAGCATAGTCAATATAGGACGTACGCATTTCGTCGTCAATATTGACTGGGATTATTCTACCGTCTGCCATAATTCTTTGTTATATTTTTATTGTTTTCTTTCTTCCCCATGTCGACGTGAATGGTCACATCTACAGCTTCAACATCTTACTGTTGGAAAATCATCGTAAAAATAGTGCTTTTTACAGACATTCGCAATTTTTTCGCACAAAAACACGTCTATTTTCAACGCAAGAGTTTGAATCCACACCCTGTCGGTGGAGAATGTCGAGGGGGATAGAGGGGATTTATGATGTAAAATGTAAGATTGACGGTGTTGACCATCCCATTATAGTAGCCACGGGCCGAGATCAAGCCTACCCTAGGACACATAGGAACGATGGAAATATAATATACAAAAAGAGGGTGTATCAAAACTAAGAAAGTTGCGATATACCCTCTTTTTAACTCTCTGAGACTTGAATGGATTTTTGAAAAGCGGAGAAATCAAAATTTGACTTAAATATTCGATTCTCACGAGTTGAAATTTTCATAAAAGT
>JAZQQY010000052.1:0-194586 GCA_045629285.1 Paludibacteraceae bacterium
AGGAGCCTTCTTGCCGTATCTCTTATAGTCAAGATTTCTCTTCTTTCCGACTGCAATAGCGTGGTGCATCAAGGATCTAAGCAATCCTGGCATCTTGTCGATGTTCTCGTGTACACCGGCGTAGACCTTTTCCCAGAAACGAGGCACGGCACACATCATGTTAGGACGAGTCTCCTTGATTGTCTCTGTGATCTTCTTTGGATTCTTGTTGACGTAGATCATCGCTCCTCTGTGCATACAGAAGTAGTCCCATGCACGCTCGAAGATGTGGCTTGCAGGTAGGAACATCATTGATGTTTTGTTCTCATCGGCACAAGGCATCACCATCTCATGGATTCTCATCTGATGAGTGATGTTGTACTGCATGATCATGACGCCCTTAGGCTCACCTGTTGTGCCGGAAGTATAGATTAGAGTCGCAAGATCGTCAAGACTCAACTCGCTCTGACGCTTTTCAAGCTCGGCATCCTGCTCTGTGTCGTCGCCATACTTTAGAAAATCGTCGAAACTCATTGAGGTGTCGATTCCGTTAAGATTGATTTCCGGGTCGACTGTAATGACTCTCTTCAAGACCTCTGTCTGGTGAAGTACCTTGATAGTTTCGTCGTACTGGTATTGCTCACCAACGAAGATCATTGAACAGCTTGCGTCGTTGACGATATATTTTACCTGCTCTGCAGATGATGTTGCATACAAAGGTACAGCAACTGCTCTGATTGCCTGAAGTGCTAAATCTACTATGATTGTTTCGTGGCTGTTTTGTGAATAGATAGCCACTTTGTCTTGCTCCTTTACGCCGATAGCAAGAAATGCTTTTGCAGCTCTTCTTACGCTTGCTGCAATCTGATTCCAAGACAACGGTTTCCAAACACCTTCTTTGTCGTCACGGTATTTAAATGCTGTTTTGTCCCCGAATCTTTTTGCATTTTTGAAAGCAAGGTTTCCTGTGTGAAATGAATACATGCTACACGTAGTTTTAATTCAGCACAAAAATATCTTAAAAAATGTTAATAGACAAATGCTGAATAATTAAAGTTGAAACTATAGCACGAATTTAACATAATTATTCGCTAATTGTACTTTTTCTAGGACCTTCGTAGTGCTTTTTCACGAAATTTATGGCTGCTTTTGCCGCTTTTTGTTGAGATTCCTTTTTTGAATAACCGTTTCCGTTAGCTACAACTTTGCCGTCTATCTTCACGATACACTTGAAAATATGGTTGTTTTCGGTATCCATCACGTCGTCGATAATCTCAAAATCGACGTTGATTTTTCTTTTTTGCGACCATTCAAGAAGCTGACTCTTGAAATTCTCTGTCGCCTTTTCCAGTTTCTTGACACTGATGTATTTTGCAAAAATCACGTCGTACACGAATTTCTTACACTGTTCGTAACCTTTGTCAAGATAGATGGCTCCGATCAATGCTTCAAATGCATTTCCGTAAACATTCAGATTGTGCGATGTTGTATGGATTGGCAAGTTGACCAGTTTATCCAGTCCGATCTCCTTGGCTACAACGTTAAGTGTCTCCCTCTTTACAATTTTTGAGCGAAGATTGGTTAAATAACCCTCGTCACGCATCTTATAATTGTTGTAAAGGAAGTCTGCTACTACCGAACTTAATACAGCATCTCCCAAAAACTCCAATCTCTCGTTGTTGCCTTTTCCGTGTGATGCAAGTTTATGACGCAATGCCAACTGGTAATGGCTTATGTTTGTGGGCTTGAATCCAAGAATAGCCTCCAATTCGACTGCTTCCGGACTTAGCTCCTCTTCTTTTTCTAAATTTGGCTCTTGATTAGATTCTAAATTAGGCTCAGATCGAAAATCTTCTATTTCAATTGCAGGAAGGAATTTGCTTATGAACCTTTGCAACATATTACTCTGCATATCGTTTAAATACTAAACAAGCATTCTGTCCACCGAAACCGAAAGAGTTAGAGACTGCAACATCCACCTTCCTTTTTTGAGGTGTGTTGAACGTGAAGTTCAGGTTGTAGTCAATCTGTGGGTCGACATCATCTTCACGATGATTGATAGTCGGTGGTACAATATTGTTTTCAATTGCCTTGACGCATATTACGGCCTCCATCGCTCCTGCAGCACCAAGCAAGTGGCCTGTCATTGTCTTAGTGGAACTGATGTTAAGCTTGTATGCATCCTCGCCGAACACTTTTTTGATGGCTTTTGTCTCTGCCAAGTCTCCTGCAGGAGTGGAAGTGCCGTGGGCATTGATATAATCCACATCGGAAGGCTTTAGTCCGGCCTCTTCCAATGCATTTTTCATTGTAATAGCTGCACCTTCTCCTTCTGGGTGGGGTGCTGTAAGATGGTATGAATCAGATGATGCTCCGTAACCTACTATTTCTGCGTAGATCTTTGCTCCACGCTTGATTGCATGGTCAAGATCTTCGATAAGCAGACATCCGGAACCTTCTCCCATCACAAATCCGTCTCGTGAAGCACTGAATGCTCTTGAAGCGGTTAGATATTCATCGTTGTTAGTCGAAAGTGCACGCATGACTCCGAATCCACCGATCGAACCGGGAGTGATCGCAGCTTCCGTTCCACCAACTAACATGGCGTTCGCTCTGCCCATGCGAATCATGTCGTAGGCAGTGCCGATTGCGTTTGCACTTGATGCACAAGCTGATACGACACCGAAATTCGGACCTCTCAAGCCAAACTCTATAGAAACATGACCTGCGGCAATGTTTGTCAAGATTTTCGGAACGAAGAAAGGATTGAATCTAGGCACTTTGTCTTCGCTAGCGTAGAAACCGGCTAGCTCTTCTTCGAATGATGCCAATCCACCGATACCCGATGAAATCAGTACACCGATTCTGTCTTTGTCGGCTGAATTCAAATCCAACCCGGAATCGGCCATACACTCGCGTGCGGCTACTCTTGCAAACTGCACCGACGGGTCTATTTTGCGAGCCTCCTTCTTCTCAAAGTGGTCGGCTGGATTGAAATTCTTTACCTCACAGGCGAAATGAACTTTATGTTTGGAGTGGTCAAAATGAGAAATGGGTCCAGCACCACTCACCCCAGTAAGCAAACTTTGCCACATTTCTGCGACTGTATTGCCAATTGGCGTGATTGATCCTAGACCCGTAATGACTACTCTCTTAAAACTCATTTGTTCTTAGAGATGTTTTTTTCTTACTTTGCGTTAGCTGTCAAGAAATCGATAGCCTCACCTACAGTAGTGATGCTCTCTGCCTTATCCTCAGGAATCTCAGTTCCGAAAGCCTTCTCAAACTCCATGATCAACTCTACAGTGTCAAGAGAGTCTGCACCCAAATCGTTAGTGAAACTTGCATCAAGAGTAACCTCTGACTCCTCAACACCCAACTTCTCAACGATTATAGCTTTTACTTTTTCTTCAACTTCAGCTGTTGACATAACCTTAAAATTTTAGTTAACGAATAAAATTATATTTTTTTCGAATGCAAAGGAATAAAAAAATAGTGACTTTTATGTGTTTTCCACCATGTTTTTTTGAGTTTAGACGCAAAAAAGTGTTATTTTTGCAAACAACATATTTAATATAGATGAAAAATATAGCGATTTTAGCATCTGGCTCAGGTTCCAATGCTGAAAATATTGTAAATTACTTCAAGGATAGATCGGATATTTCTTTCAAGATATATTCCAATAAGAAGGATGCCTTCGTTTTGGAAAGAGCCAAACGTTTGGGTGTTCCATCTGAGACGTTCTTGAAGAGCGAACTGGATAATGGTTCTTTTTTGAAGAAATTAGTTGCTGAAAAGTTTGATTTCGTAGTGTTGGCTGGATTCTTGTTGAAGATTCCTGATGATATGTTGGCAGTATTCCCAGATAAAATAGTCAATATTCATCCGTCGCTGCTTCCTAAGTATGGTGGTAAGGGAATGTATGGAATGAAGGTTCATGAGGCTGTCGTGGCTGCTGGCGAGAAGGAGTCGGGTATCACAATCCACACTATCGATGATCATTACGACGAGGGTAGTGTAGTGTTCCAGGCAACGGTACCTGTTCTTCCTACTGATACTCCTGATGAGGTTGCTCACAAGGTTCATGAGTTGGAGTACAAGTATTTCCCATCGGTTATTGATGATATGATTTCTAAATTGTAATTGATTTACAATTGATTATTATATAGAGACGTGCTGATGCACGTCTCTACTAATATTTTAATGCGTCTTTACTTCTGAATCTGAACCTGCATTTGGTTCTTTGATTGTTCCTTTCATCTTTTCTTTCTCAAGATATGCGGCTGAACGTTTTTTCTGGATTTCCTCTGCATTCTGCAATACTCCGGCTGAGAATACCAAAGTCTCGATTACCTCGCCTTTCTCATCGTATGTGATCCAGTCGCCTTCACGTTTGTCGTTCTTGTGACTGCCTGTCTCTACAATTTTATCTGATCCGTCGTATGCCACATACTTACCTTCTTTCAATCCTTTGACGTACTCTACTGTGTAGTATAGCTTTCCGTCGCCAAGGTAATATTTGGCTGTGCCGTGAATTTTATCGTCGACGTATGGAATCTCCTCCATTACGATGCCGTCCTTGTTGTATGAAATCTTCATTCCGTGCTTCTTGCCTTCTTTGAAGTTTTCCACCAAAGTCGGTTTTCCTTTGCTGAAATACTCCCACTTGCCGTCTTTCTCCTTACCTACGTAAGCTCCCTGGGATGAAACTGTTATTCCGTCGGGCTCATAGAATACGGCTTTACTGTGTGTCGCGTCTGTATATGTCTGAACACTTTGTGGTTTTCCGGTTTCGTAGAAGTGCTGGAATTCTCCCACTGGCATGTCATCCTTGAAATTACCGATATATTTAGGCTGTCCGTTAGGATAGAATTTCCCCCATTCTCCCTGCTTCTTACCTTTCTTGTCGGTCTTGTTCTGTGGCTCTGCCATTGAAACGGTTGCCGCGCACGACAATGCAATCAAAAGATATTTTGCTTTCATCACTCCTTTGAATTTAGTACGTTAAACACTTTCTCTATATGCTCATTCGTTGTCTTCACATAATTTCTGCAAAAAGAAATCAGTTCAGACGCACGCTTTACTTTAGCCTGCAACTCGTCTATGCTGATCTGGTCGTTCTCCGCAGCATCCACGATTGATTCAAGCTCTTCGTAAGCTTCTGTATATGTTAGCTTTTCTTTCATATTCAATTTTTGTATGAAGTCGCAGGATTTTGCGTCTCTACCTCCATCAATCGCGAGATATATTGTCCACTATGCTCTCGACTCTTCCGTCGGCACAGATAGTCTCTATTTTATCTCCTCTTTTAAGTGTCGCCGCAGAAATCGTTTTTCCATCTTTCAAAGTTAATGAATATCCTCGCTTGAAAGCTTCTTCTGGCGAAATACTTTTGATTTTTTGTTCCATCAAGTCGAAATTTGACAATTTTTTTGAAATTGTGAACTTCAATGCTCTTGAAAGATTATCCTGTTTCGACGCGATGTTTCGCATCAGATCTGCCATCATCCTCTTTGAAGATATGTTCAGACGATAGATGCTTGAGTCGAGTTTTTGCATCTCCATACTCATTCCGGATTTTGCTTTTGTGGAAAGATATTCCGTGATTTGAGTAAGACGTTTTTGCTCACCATCCAACGTGCCGGCTGCGTAGGCATATAGTCTCTGCGAACAATCCTCCACATTTTTCCAGACTGTATCGATTGCATGGATCAGGAAATCTGCCACTGCTGTCGGTGTTTTCAACTCCATGTTGGCAACGATGTCTACCACGCTTGTGTCTTTTGTGTGTCCGATTCCAGCCAATATTGGCAATGGGAAGAGTGCAACTTCTCTGGCTACAGTGTAATCATCGAATGCTTTCAGATCCATCTCGCTTCCTCCTCCACGGATGATTACGACTGCATCGAAATATTCAACATCTTTCTTAATCTGCAAAAGTGCATCGATCACACTTTGTGGCGACTTCTCTCCTTGCATCAACGCTGGATATAGAGCGGTGTAGAATTTATATCCGTGTGGATTATTCGTGAGTTGATTGACAAAATCTTGATAGCCTGCTGCTGTGGCTGAACTTATCACTGCAATCTTCTGTGGAAGAAGCGGCAGACGAAGACTTTTGTTGTTTTCGATTATGCCTTCTTGTGCAAGACGGTTGATTGTCTCTTGTCTGCGCAATGCTATTTCTCCGAGTGTATAGCGTGGTTCGATATCTACGATGTTGAGGCTGAATCCGTATTCTGGATGGAATGTAGGCGACGCCAGCACCTGTACTCTCATTCCGGGATTTAGATATAATCCCGTCTGTTGGAAGAATCGTTGAGCCAAACTGTCGAATATATTCTTCCAGATATTGGCCCTACATTTTGCGATTACTCTTCCGGTAGTGTCGTTCTCTGCCAATGTGAGGTAGCAATGTCCGCGATAGCTTAGCTCGACAATCTCAGCGCACACCCAATACGGCCCGGCCAAATTTCTTTGGACGGTGCGTGAGACTGCATTCAGCACTTCGGATAATGCGTAGATTTCTACCTCCATATCTATTGTGTTCGACGGTATTTATTCCGTCGTAGAGAATATTATTGAATCAATTTTATCAAATCAGGCAATGCTTTCTCGAAACGCACACCATACCAATGCTCTTTGTCTCCTTCTGTCGTCTTGATGGATGCTACTGTAAAGTCAACAGCGATTTGTGCCGATTCCTCAAGACTCTTGCCTAGGAAATATGCTCCACTGAATGTGCTGGAGAAGATGTCTCCCGTACTGTGGTATGTTCCTGGAATTCTAGGACGAGAGATTATTGTGATTTTGTCTGTCTCTGCGTTGTAAACTGCTACTCCTTGCTCGCCTTCTTGCATTTCGACTCCCGTCATCACAATATTCTTTGCTCCGATTCCGCGTAGTCCGCCAATCACATGCTCCACATATCCCATAGTGTGGCCTGTGACGTGGTAGTCTTCGCCGAGCATGAATGAACATTCTGTGATGTTTGGCAGGATCACATCTGCTTTGGCGCAGAATTGTTTCATGTTCTCCACGAAATTCTGGTCGAAACCGGCGTATAGTTTACCGTGGTCTCCCATTACAGGGTCAACGATTAGTTTTGCATCTGGAGTTGTTGTCTCGTTGTAGATGTCGAGGATGTACTGCAATTGTTTTGCTGAACCAACATAGCCTGTATATACGGCTCCGAATCTGATGCCCTGCTTTTTCCAATGCTCCTTTATCGCTGGCAAATCCTCTGTAAGATCACGGTATGTGTATCCTGTGAATCCTCCGGTATGTGTGGAAAGTACTGCAGATGGAAGCACTGCTGTCTCAATTCCCATTGCCGAAAGAATCGGAAGAGCCACTGTCAGCGAACATTGTCCGACGCAGGAAATATCTTGTATTGTTAAAATTCGTCTTTGGTTCATTATTATAATTTTATAATCTAAGCATGGCACCGAGACTGTGTCTTTATTAATGGGACATGGGAGACACGCACGTCCGTGCGTCTCTACGTGCTAATCCCTAACCTTCTTCACTGACACCTCGGCGGATTCAATTTCTCCAGTCATTGGTGGGTTTAGTTTCGCTACCGACACTTCTGCCTCCTCCACCAATGAGAATGTCTGGAGGATTCTGTCGACGATGCTTTCTGCCACTGTTTCAATGAGAATACGTTGCTTCTTCATCTCTTCTCTGACTATGTCGTTGATCTCTGCATAGTTGATGGTCTTTGTCAAATCATCGTTTTTTGCGGCGTCGCCCCAATCCGCTTTCACTTCCACATTGACTATATAGTCGGCTCCGACTACATTCTCAGTCGGAATCGCTCCGTGGAATGCGTGGATTAGGATGTTGTTGAGACGTATCAATCGTGTGGCTTTCATTTGAAGAAGCTGAAATTGACGTGTCCATAATTGCGGTGACGGAAGAAGTGGTCGTCGTCGCTGAAATCAAAATCTTTCGGATGCTCCAAAATCAACATTCCGTCTTCTGCTAGCAAACCAAGATCTGCCACTAGCTGCGGAATCTCCTTCAATCTTTCGTGTGAATAGGGGGGGTCTGCAAATATGATGTCATACTTGCGGCCGCATTTCTCTATAAACTTGAAGCTGTCGCCTTTGATTATCTCCCACGACTCTTTAAGATTCAATTCGTCTCTTGTCTTGCGGATGAAATTGAAATTTATCTGGTTCATCTCCACAAGTGTCACGTCTGTGCAACCTCTGGATATGAACTCCAAACTGATGCTTCCTGTTCCACCAAACATGTCAAGCACTGTCAATTCCTCGAAATCTACCTCGTTGTTTAGGATATTGAACAATCCCTCTTTGGCGATGTCGGTAGTCGGACGGGCCTTCAGGTTGGCTGGAGGCGACAATCGTCTGCTTTTTAGATAACCACTTATTATACGCATATCGGAAGTTGATAGATGGTTAAAAACTGATGTTTGTTCTTTATGCTTGAGAATGCTGATTTCTCCACAACTCCTTTCGGTGTGGCAGAAAACTCAATTTTAGCGATGTATTTTGCCAGTTGCTGCACTACGGAAGAGTATTCGTCGATCTCTCCGCTCATCACGCACTTGACATCGTATTGGTCTATATGGTAGTTGTCCATCAACCCGAGTACGAAGAATAGGAATTCGTCAGCTGTCTGATATTGAAAAATATTGGCAAGTTTCAATTTGCCTCCTTCTATATAGATGACGTCGACTGATGAAGTGCGGATGTGTAGGTGCAGGTATGTGCCCTTGCATTTTTTACTGTTGAACAATGCATTGAATAGCAATGGCATCATCTGACAGTGAATCGTCGCAGTTGGTTTGTTGCGACGGATGATCGCCTCATGCTGTTGAGGTATTGTGTAGACAACGGAAATCTCGTTAGTCGGTAATGTATCCGACAATACCGTTGTCCCGTCGACATTTCCGAAATTAAGATCGGCTATCTTCTTCTCTCCAACCTCTTCTATCATTGGGGTAGGGAAGAGCGTGAACTGCTGAGTCTCGTAAATGACGTGCGTCTTCAGATACTCGGCTGCCAACACATTGTTGGTGCGACACTCTTCTGCGAAGATGTCTATTCCATGACGGTTGCTGTCGATTATTTTTGTCATGTAAAGCAACTTGTTGTTGCTTGGATCTGACACAACAAAACAAAGTCCATCCGGCACAATGCGGATGGACAATATTTTGCTATAACTGTTAGCTGCGTCGAAATTGCGAATTGAATATTCTTTTCTCTGCATCTTATGCTATTACTCCCAGTTTCCTGCGTTGTTGTTTGGTGTCTCGATGTCACCAACCTTCAAACCAGGGTACTTGTCTGTCTTCTTAGCCTCGTCGATGATGTTGACGATCTCACGGTGGTTCAAACCGTTCAAGTAAACTGTGTATGGAGTTTTTGCCTCAAACAATGGCAATGGAAGACCAGACTTAGTTTTCTGAGTAACTGTGTCTAGCTCAAACTTTATGCCGCCTGAGAAAGGAACGAATGCAAGTGAATCTGGATTGAAACCTGCTGGGAATACGCTTGTCAATACGCTTACGTATGATGTATCACGCTTGAAGTTAGCCTTGAACTCCTCGAAATCTGTAATACCGCAAGCTGCTGCTGAATCAGCCATGTCGTTTGCGATGTAACGAAGTGCCTTCTGCTCTGTCAAACCTCTTGACAACTGCTCGTCTGTGATTTCACCCTGCTTGAACACCTGTGCCTTCTGTCCATTCTTAACGAATGAAATTAGCTCGTCGAAGCTACCAGCGTAGCGATTGTTCTGATCCTTGAACTCGATCTGTGCCTTACGGATATCGATCAAGCGAGCGATGATTGGCTTCTGACGAAGGTCTCTCTGCTCCTGGAACTCGATAGGTGTGTTGATGCTATCATAGCACAACCAAACCAAGAAAAGTGATGCCAAAACAAGCATCGAAGTGATTACATACCTCATTTTTATAATCTATTTTTTGTTTTTACTTTGTTATTGTTTTGCAAAAATAAAAATATTTAGAATTTTGCGTTGCAATTTTGTGTATTATTTCACATAAATATGGATTATAAATCGCTACAATCGCTAATTATTGACAATATTGGCCATCAACCGACGGAACTTCAGTCGTTGTGTGCTCAAGCTTTGTCGCTTTTTATCTGTGCCGGAGAAGACCATTCTGCTTTTGTCCTTCGTGGATATGCAGGTACCGGTAAAACTACGATTATCAGTTCACTGATCAAAGCGTTGCGCTCTGTGCGGTATAATGTTGTGCTTCTTGCACCTACTGGTAGAGCGGCTAAAGTGTTGTCGGATTATGCCGGTATGCCTGCCTATACGATTCATAAGTGGATTTATCAGATGGGTACAGGTAAGGATCGTATGGAGGTAAATGCGATTGCTGCAAACCGCTTCCGTGATACTCTTTTTGTTGTCGACGAGGCTTCGATGATCAGCGACACTAAGGTTGGCGATTCTACTGATTTGCTCTCCGATTTGGTGGAGTATGTTTACGAGGGAATCGGTTGCCAGCTTCTTCTTTGTGGTGATACGGCTCAGCTTCCTCCTGTTTTCTTGGATTATTCTCCTGCTCTTGATAATGCGACTCTCGAGCGACTTGGTCTGACTGTCTACGGCGGTGTCTTGACTGAAGTGGTCCGTCAACAGTCGGATAGCGGTATTTTGCTGAATGCTACTATGTTGCGAGATAGAATCAATGAAGGTTTATGTGATTTTGAATTCCCAGAATTTGAAGTTGACGGGTACAAAGATATCTGTCATGCCGACCCTCAGGAATTGGTGGAAACCATTGCTTCCTGCTATAATAAATACGGTGAAGACGACACGATTATCATCACTCGTTATAATGCCCGAGCAAAACTTTTCAATCAGGCTGTACGTGCCCGTGTGCTCGACCGTGATGACGAATTATGTGGTGGTGATGCGTTGATGATTGTCGCCAATAATTATTACTGGTCAAAGACGATTCCGGAAATGAGCTTCATTGCCAACGGTGATACTGCTTCCGTGAAAAGGGTTCGCAAAATCACTGAATTATATGGACATAAGTTTGCCGACGTGACTCTCTACTTCCAGGATTACGACGTTGAACTTGAGGCGACGGTGATGATGGATCTGTTGCATAGTGATTCTCCGTCGCTTAGCCAGAAAGAGTGGCAGGATCTATATTCTGCAGTGGAGGAGGATTATATGGATATCCCTACTCAGACGGAGCGACGCAAGGCAATGCGTCAGGATAAATACTTGAATGCGTTGCAGGTGAAGTTTGCGTACGCTATCACAGCCCACAAAGCGCAAGGTGGACAGTGGTCGGCAGTCTTCATCGATCCGGGTACAATCCGGGCTGAAATGCTCGACACTAATTTCTACCGTTGGATCTACACATCCTTAACTCGTTCTACAAAAGAGGTTTATTTGATCAACTGGAGATGTGCGGATTTGGAGGATTGATTATAAGTTGAGAAATATAATGACAAAGCCAGACACTTTTTGTGCCTGGCTTTGCTATCAAACCTAATCGTATTTAAAATGGAATATTGTTTAATTCATTCTCGTTGTCTATTTCCATCAATGTAGGATCGTTGCAGATGCCATTGAATAGAATAGTGCCTGTTGATGCTTCTCTGATACCGAATACGAATGGATGGTTGACATTCATGACAACATGCTCAGGAATCTCTACAGGTTCGGAAGAAGTGACCTTCTTGACAACTTCTATGATTGTTGCTGCACTGGCTTTTACTCCTTCTGTAGATATCTCAAAGTGAGTTTTCTGAGCCACATTTCCTACGTAAAGATTTAGAATGTCTGTATATGGGTAGAAATCCTTAGGTGTTAGGCATCCTCTTAAGTCTGCCTCCTTCTCATCGAACATTGTAGTTATGCCCAATGCAGCCATGACATTTGTCATTGTATCTTCTTTTATTTCAAGTTCTGTCTTGAATTGAGGAGCTGTGAAATCAACTAAAGTGTCAGATAAATTTTGGATCATCTTGTTCCAGTTGGATGCAAGATTCTCAGCTGTTCCCACTGCATTTTTATCTTCTTTAGGAAGGACGAAGAAAACGTTGAAAGCTTTGTTTCCAAGCGGGATTTCACAGTACTGGAGATCCGAGTCTTCAAAGTAAGACATCTTACGCATTGCTCTTATTCCATACTGGAATACATCTTTGTTTTCTCCATTTTGGAAAACTTGTTTGCCTATAGTAGGCATAAGCTTGTTGGAGAAGTCGCCTTTCAAATAGATTGCATTCAAAAGTGCAATGATGCAGTTGTTGGAAAATCTATCTATGATGTTAGGAATTGTGCCCTTTGTTTGCTCATTGCACCACTGGTTTACTTCATCTACAGTTGATTGGTCCATTGCACCTCCCTTTACAGGAGCTTCATAGCTAGTGGTGATAAACTTTGTGAAGTCTGGGTTAAGTGCACTTACTAAGGTGTTGTTGTAGTAGATGATGTTTGCTACGTTCAAATCAACTGTTGGATCTGCCTTCTGCAAATCAGAGATGATGCTGCTGAAATACGAGTTGACTTCAGAAGAAGAATAATCTTGTAGACCGATACTGTTTACGATTTCTGTGTAAGTATCTCCGTTTGCTCCGTTCTGAAGCATACCCAAGTCGATCGCCAAACTAAGTGGAGAAAGGAATGTGTTATTTGCATTGCCTTTTTCCTTTGCCACTTCAGAAAGCATTTTCCAAGAGAATCCGTTAGTACGAGCGGAAATGTTGCTTTTCTTTTCTTGTGTCAAAGACGCAAGAGATAGTCGTTCACCTCCGACAACTTCTTTTGATGGAATGTTTTCCTCATTTTGATTGTTGTTGACATCGTCGTCGCTGCAACCTACGAATGCAGTCATTGCTAGTGGGAAACAGATTGCTGCCGACATAGCTTTTGTAAAAACTCTGTTTTTCATAATACCTATTATAAATAAAATCTGTCAAACTAAACTTTAACAATGTTTTGTTTGAATTTTTTTCGCAGTTGTAAATGTATCTGTTTTGCGTGATGGTTTCTTATAATTGCGTAAAAAATGATGTAATTGCGTAAAAAATGATGTATTTGGGATTGATTATAAGTCGTCAAATATTAAAAGTTTTTTGGATATTGCGTCCCAAAACTTTTTCAGACAAGCAACAAAAAAGCGAACCCAAACGGATTCGCTTTTTATGCTGAAATCAAATTGATTACTGTCTCTTCTCTTTGATTCTTGCCTTCTTACCTGTAAGGTTACGTAGGTAGTAAAGCTTAGCACGACGTACAACACCTAGCTTGTTAACCTGGATTGCGTCGATGAAAGGAGACTCCATAGGGAAGATTCTCTCTACACCTACACCGCCAGAGATCTTACGTACTGTAAATCTCTTCTTGTCCTGGTGTCCGCTGATACGGATAACAACACCTCTAAACTGCTGGATACGCTCCTTGTTTCCCTCTACGATACGGTAAGAAACTGTGATAGTGTCTCCACTCTTGAATGCTGGAAGCTCCTTCTTAGTAGCGAAAGCCTCTTCAGCAATCTTAATCAAATCTACTGCCATTTTTTTTATGTTTTTTCTTATTTGACTTAACGCAACATTACCGAGGCATCAGTGCCATTAAGGCGGGCCATCATAAGCGGTTACGCAAAAACGTTGCAAAAGTACATCTTTTTTACTATTTGACAAAGAGTTGATGATATTTTTTAATTAACAATGGAGATTTGAAGGTCTAAATTACAATGGAGAAAGATATTCGCAATGTTTCAATATTATTTCTCAGATTTCGCCCATGTTTTACTTCACCGCTCTCACTGCAATTCCATAATACCTACGGATTTCAGACAGTTCCACATTGTCGGATGTGAACCCAAAGTAGTATGAGTAGGTAGAGTCTTTGTCGCCGAGTGTGGAGGTGCGGTAGTAGCCATAATAGCCCACGAAACTGTGTTCTTCGTTGTAATAGGAGCCGCCTGCGGGAAGAAAAATCCAATTGCCGTTTTCTGCCTCTACTCGGTAGCCATTGACTCCGTTCAACTCACTCCACGTCCATTTGCATTTGGTCCTTAATTCGTCGAATTCGTCCATTGTCGGCATTCTCCAATCCGATCCCCAGTTGACTGAAGCTGCGTCGTCTTCTGGTTTTAGCTCAGTCATGTCATCTATCTCGCCAAGGTTGGCGTCTAGATTGTATTTGGTAAAGGATTTTAGTTTTCCTCCTTTGATGAAGGCATGCCTGTATGTGACCCAATCGTATACTTCTTTCGGTTGAGACTCTCCCCAAGCAAAGTAGTCGCCGTATTCTTCTGGTTTTGTGGCCCCTACGTTGAATGTTGCCCATTTGACCGATAATCCGAGTTCTACGGCTTCGTATGTGTTTGGTGCGGACTGCGCCAATGCACAAACTGAAATAAGATTGCTTATGATGGAAAGAAATATTTTTTTCATGCTTGCATTGTTGTAATGTTAGACGGGAATGGATTATTCTCCCTTTTTCACCTCTATTCTGAATGTTGTTCCTACTCCCTGAGTTGAATTCAGAACGTAGATTTTACCGTGGTGGTACTCCTCCATGATTCGTTTGGCTAGAGACAGTCCAAGTCCCCAACCACGACTCTTTGTGGTGAAACCTGGTTCAAAGACGGTTTTGAATTTAGATTTTGGAATGCCTTTGCCGGAGTCACTCACGTCAACGATATATTTGGAATCATTTTCGCTCACGTCGACGTGGATGCTTCCATTTCCATCCATTGCGTCGATCGCATTCTTACATAGGTTTTCAATCACCCATTCGAATAGCGGCACGTTAAGTTCTGCATTATAAGGTTGCTCTTTTTCGTAGTGGCAAGTGATGCTTACTCGTCTCGACACTCGTCCACGCATATACGACAATGCGTTGTCTATCACCTCATTAAGGGCGACGGGAGTACATTCCGGCTTTGAACCGATTTTCGAGAATCTGTTGGCTATGGTCTGCAGACGGTTGACATCCTTGCCGATCTCTTGCGCCACACTCGCGTCGACATCCATTCCTTTAAGCAATTCCACCCATGCCATGAGCGACGAGATAGGAGTGCCGAGCTGGTGAGCCGTCTCCTTTGATAATCCCACCCACACGCGATCCTGCTCCGCCTTACGCACGCTGGCAAGCACAAGCAAAAGGGCGATGAAGAAAAGGAAAATCAATCCCCACTGAACAACAGGGAAATACGATAGTTTCTGCAATAGGAGCGAGTCGCCGTAGTAAAGTTTGTGGAAAGTAGTATCGTCGAGCTTGATTTCAATAGGCTCATTGATGGTCATAAACGATTCCACCTTGCTCATAAGGAATGTGGAGTCGGGCTCTCCGTTGTATTTGTCTGGAATATCGATGTTTCTGTATTGATATGGATATCCGTCCGCGTCGACAATCACCACGGGAATAGAGTTGTTGTCCTGGATTACACGCAGGCAGAAGGTGAAGTCGAAATCGTCTCCTGCTGTTGCGATCTGACGAGTGGCGTCGGCCCATATCTCCATCTTCTGGCGCTCCTCTTTTGCCATCTCTCCGACAAGATTGCTGGAGAAGAAAATCGACAGCAAGAAGATAATTATTGCCAAAACGGAAAATATGTATTTGACAGCTGAATAATTCAGAAAGGACTTCTTCATACCTAATAGATAATTTATTCTTTTAACGAGAAACTTTACAAATTATTGTGCCAAAGATACTCAATTAATTCATAATTCGTAATTCATAAATTATAATTGTCGGTACGAGCCGACGCCACGACATGGTCCAGCGGAGCAGGTTGGACGAAGTTGACGGTAGCCGATTCCAAAACCAAAATTTGTTTACAAATTTTCGTTTTTGGTGTCGGTTTAAATGAAATTCGTGGTTAATTCATGTTCGTTTCCCACGTCAAATTTTACGAATCATTTTAGGAAATTTTACGTTTCCATATTTAATGCAGAACATTGGACAAAATCATACTTTTTTTTCTAAGAATTTATAATTCATAAGCATATTAAAAACTTTATCGTCAGGATTATACGGATCCAATGTAAATATATCTTCTTTATCCAAATATGCCTGTGTTTTTTCGCCATCTTCAACCAATTCAATATCAAGATATTTACGACGAAGTTTTATTTGTTCAATGCAATTTTTGGAAATTAAAGAAACTGTATTCACACCATCATGAGGATTACCTACTTGTATTTTTTTGATTTCTCCTTCAGGTATTAATTTTACGACTTCTGACTCTTTTCCTGAGGACGAAATATCGATGTAATCCGGATAGGAGTCTGGATACCCAATATACCCAATACCAGCATCATCAAATTTATTGATTTCTATTCCCTTAATAATTAGGGAGATTGAACATTCATAAAATAAGTCTACTTCAGACTTACGAACACGATGAAATGGCCAAAAATACCTGTTTGGAGAGGTTCCTCTAATTTCTGCATAATATAATGCTTCTGCTAACATATTAAGATAAGAATCAAATGTAAACTCGTAGATAAAATGACCAGAACACGAATGGATTCCATCTATAAAAGGATTTTCTTTTATATGATGAAAAAGATCTTTAACATCACTTCTATTACAAAGATCATAACTTTTCAACGAGTTGAAACAATTCACAACAACTTCTGAAGAATAATACGGTTTATATTCTATACCTTGAATTGAGACAAATCTAGTGAAATATGGAATATGTATTACATAACCATTTCTAAAAATTGAAGATTTCATTTCCATTTAGTTAATATATACTAACAAAGATAAAACATCAATTTCCCCTAATTCATGTTCGTTTCCCACATCAAATTTTACGAATCATTTTAGGAAATATTCGATTCCATATTTAATGCAGAACATTGGACTAAATCATACTTGTTTTTTTATACAAGAAATCACAATTCATAAGCATATTAAAAATTTTTTCATCAGGATTATAAGGATCCAATGTAAATACTTCTTCTTTATCCAAAGATGCTTGTGTCCCTTTTCCATCTTCTACCGATTCAACATCAAGATGTTTACGACGAAGAATGATTTTCTCAATATACTTTTTGGGAATTAAAGGAACCGTTTTCACTCCATCATGAGGATTACCTACTTGTATTTTTTTGATTTCTCCTTCAGGTATTAATTTTACGACTTCTGACTCTTTTCCTGAAGATGAAATATCAATATACTCTGGATAGTAGAGGGGATAGCCATCATATCCTACACCTGCATCATCAAATTTAAAAATTTCTATTCCCTTTATAATAAGTGAAATTGAGCATTCGTAGAACAAATCCACTTCAGACTTACGAATACGATGAAACGGCCAAAAAAACTTATTAGGAGATTTTCTGCTAATTTTCGCATGATAATAAGCCTTTTCTAACTCATTAAGAAAAAATTCAAATGTAAAATCGTGAACTAAACGACCGGAACACGTATGGAGTCCATCAATAAAAGGGTTTTCTTTTATCTGAATAAAAAGATCTTTAACGTCTTGTCCATTATAAAGATTATAACTTTTTAATGATGTGAAACAATCAACAACAACATCATCATAATAATATGGTCTATATTCAACACCTTGAATTGAGACAAATCTAGTGTAACTGGGGATTTGTATCACGTATCCTTTTCTAAAAAATGAAGAAAGCTTTGTTAATACAGCACGAACACTTTGACCGTAATATCTACCTCCATCTCCTCTTAAATCTATAAAAGAAAATTGAAATATTGAATAAATTGAGATAGGACATCTTTCTACTATTTCAGAGGAAGAATAACGGCCTTCATCATCATGAATTAATTTCATTCCAACTTTATAACCTGCAGTAGGCAAAAAAATATAATTTCCATTATATTTTGATTTTCCTAAAAAACCAGACACCCCACTATTATTGAAATCATCCACTTTGGTCCATTCACACCCATTAATCAATTCGAGTTGCTCTTTAACAGTGGGCATACGCCAACCATTTCCCCAATTAACAAAGGCAGCGTCGTCTTCTAGGTCTAGACGGGGTTTATTATCTATTTTGCCCAATTCTTTATCTGTACAATATTTTGTTAAAGGTTTAAAATTTATTCCGTCACACCACTTATATGTTTCAAAATCATAGCGGTCTTTAGAGCGAACCTCTCCCCACGCAAAATAATCCCCATATTCATAAGGTTTGGTAGCTCCGACATTATATGTCGCCCACTTTATTGAGCTTGGGAGGGCAAGGTCAACATAATCATGCCCATTAAAATTGCCACTATATAATTTATCCTTTTCCATAGCTTTTGAGATAATTCTCAAAGATACTCAATTAATTCATAATTCGTAATTCATAATTCATAATGCGTAATTGTCGGTACGAGCCGACGCCATGACATGGTCCAGCGGACCAGGTTCGACGAAGTCGACGGTAGCCGATTCCAAAACCAAAATTTGTTTACAAATTTTCGTTTTTGGTGTCGGTTTAAATGAAATTCGTGGTTAGTTCATGTTCGTTTCCCACGTCAAATTTTTCGAATCATTTTCGGAAATTTACGCTCCAAATATTTAATGCAAATTCGTGTTCGTCCCCACGTCGAATTTACAATTTTTCGCGATACTTGTTCTCGTTTTCGTCTTCAAGGATATTTAGGTAGCTGGTGTAGCGACTCTCACTGATGAAATGCTGCTCCACAGCTTCTCTCACTGCGCAACCAGGTTCGTGGGTGTGGGTGCAGTTGCCAAACTTGCAGGATTCTGAGTGTTTGAATATTTCTGGGAAGAAATGGCCCACTTCGTATTTGTCGAAACCGATGGTGCCGAAGCCTTTCACGCCTGGAGTGTCGATGATGAAGGTGTCTTCCTCAAGCTGATACATCTCTGAGAATGTTGTGGTGTGCATTCCTGTGTCGTGAACGGTTGAGATTTCTCCTGTTCTGGCTTCAAAATCCGGTGAAATGGCATTGATGAGTGAGGATTTGCCCACTCCTGAGTTGCCGCTAAACAGCGTCGTCTTGCCTTTCAACGCATTCTTGACCTCTTCCACGCCTTCGCCAGTAAGGGCTGAGGTGATATAGCATTTGTATCCGATACTCTCGTACAGCCTCACAAGTGCTTTCATATATTCCGTCTCGTCCTCATCATAGATGTCGCATTTGTTGATCACAATCACGGCTGGCACCGAATATGCCTCACATGTGGCGAGGAATCGGTCGATGAAGATTGTCGACGTTTCTGGATGCGCAATCGTCACTGTCAGCATGGCCTGGTCGACGTTGGCTGCGATGATATGCAGTTGCTTCGACAGATTCGACGGTTTGCGCACGATGTAGTTCTTTCTTTCACAGATATTGCTGATGAGACCCTCCGAGTTGGGAAGTTCCTTAAACTCCACGACGTCGCCGACGGCCACTGGGTTGGTGCTCTTGATTCCCTTGATTCGGAAATTCCCTTTGATCTTGCACTCCCAAAAGTCGCCGCTCTCTGTGCGCACGATATAGCTGCTACCTGTATTCCTGAAAACTACTCCTTTCATCCAAAAACAAAATAAAAATGGCGGCGACGTATGCCACCGCCAATTCTTTAATGTTAAGATCTGTGTGATTACACAGTCATGATCTCTTTTTCCTTTGCTGCGAACATCTCGTCAACGCTCTTGATGTACTTGTCGTGGATCTTCTGAACCTCGCCCTCTGCATCTTTCTCTACGTCCTCAGCCAATCCGTTCTTAACCTCTTTCTTAAGACCGTCGATGGCGTCGCGACGTGCGTTTCTGATACTGATCTTAGCATCCTCTGCCTCAGCCTTAGCCTGCTTAACTAGAGCCTTACGACGCTCCTCTGTTAGCGGTGGAATACACAAACGGATCATCTCACCGTTGTTCTCAGGAGTGATGCCAACCTCAGAAGCCAAAATTGCCTTCTCGATCAACGGAATCATCTTCTTATCCCAAGGCTTGATTGCGATTGTGCGAGCGTCTGGAGTTGTGATTGATGCCACACCTGAAAGTGGAGTCATCGCACCATAGCTGTCAACACGAATTGGATCCAAAATACGTACATTTGCCTTGCCGGCACGGATGTGGGCGAAAGAATCGTCAAGATGAAGAAGTGCTCCGTCCATCTTGTCCTCAGCCGCTTTATAAAAAGACTTAACGTCTGCCATTGTAAAAATGTTTTATATTTTCCTTAATGTTATTTCTCTCTGTAACAAGTTCTTGCACTTGTCAAACCCTGAAATTTGGGTGTTGCAGTTTTAGCAATATACACTTGTTAAGGCAAAGATACTATTTTTTTGCATATTGCAATATTATGCAGTAGAAATATTGATGATTGCCTATTCTGTGAAAATCTTTAACTTTGTGTCGTTAATTGTCAATTATGTCAAGAATATTCATCGCTATTCGTTTTCCGGAGAATTTCAAGTCGACGCTTGTTGATGTCCAAAAGGAGTTGAAACGTCGTGGGGTAGAAGGAAACTACTGTCCATACGGCAACATGCACCTTACTTTGGCATTTATTGGAGAATCGTATGATCTGAGTGCGATTCGTAGGGCAGTCAGTGAAGTTGAGTTTGAACCATTTGAATTGTTGACTGACGCTTTGGATTCGTTCCAGACTAAGAATGGAGCTGTGATTTGGGTAGGTATCAATGAAATAGATGCTGTCTCTGCTCTTGCTTCTCTATTGCGTGAACGACTTACTGCAAATGGCGTGAAATATAAGTTGACGGAATTCTATCCGCATATCTCTTTGATTAGACAACCATCGTCTGTATTGACAGATATATCCGTCAAAACTGCCTCTATGTTAGTTGATAGAATTTATGTTATGAAGTCGGAGCGTATTGATGGCGAATTGGTTTATTCGGAGATATAAAAAAGGGTTGCAAACAATTGTCTGCAACCCCATATTTTTAATGCATTCTGGAAGCTCCTGAAGCTCCGTCTATTTTTTTGTCGGTTATCGGAGAACCGAACTTAGCCTTCTCTGCATCCTGTTTTGCTACGACTTCCATATATTCTGCAGTTGAAAATGGCGCTGCTGTCTGTGCAAATTCCGGTACATTGTAGCTCTTTAGCAAGTCGGCGTCATGACGTGGATTCAAGCGTGGCATACGGAATGGTTTAGTCGCATTGCCGTTTGCATCGATATGTGTGATGTAGTTGCGTGCGTAGTTTCCATCCTCACGTTTAGATGCGATTAGCAACCAACGGCTGTTTGTCGACCAACTGTGATAACTGTCGCAAAGTGAAGAGTTTGCCTCCTTTAGCGGCAAGAATGCGTTTGTCTCCAAGTTGATCAGGCAAACATCTGCACTATGCTCAGTAGGAACCTGCATTCCATACTCTGCACGTGTGATTGCCAAGAATTTGCCGTCTGGTGAAATTTTCGGAATAGTCGCACTGCTATCTAGTTTTGTTGCCTCGTATACAGTGTCGATCTTGCCCCAGCTGCGAGTCTCTGCGTCGAATGCAATTCTCAAGATATCATATTTCACACTATCGAATGGCAATTTGTTCTTGTCGTCGTCAGAGCATACAAAGTATAGATGCTTTCCATCTGGAGCCCACTCAGGGAACGACTCGAATCTGTTCTTGGAACGGATGATATTAGTAATCTCATTCTTCTCGACATCGTAAAGTACCAAATCTCCATGAAGATTGAATGTTTCGATCTTGTTTGTCGTCGACGAGTGGAACGACTGCTTGAAGTTGTCCATTGAGAATGCTATCAACGGAAGTGACGGGTGCCATGATGTGATTGATGTAGAGTATGGCATATCACCTGTCTTTGTGTCGATCTTGCGAACATGTCCATTGTATGAAAGGATCATACCTCCTTTCTCTCCACGATAGTAGAAGCTTCTGTTCTGAGAATTGTGACGCTGCACGAAATGACAGTTGACACATCTCTGGATACGGTATCCTGGCTGAGAGTGTGTGTAGTGGTCGGAAGCAAGGATCGTTTCCTCTCCTGTCGACAGACAATACTGGTTGACGGACATTTCTCCACTGGCCTGATAGCTTGGCTCGATCATACGGTATGTGACATACTCATCGATTGAGTCGCTGCTGACAGTCATAGAAAATGGAGCATAACGAAGATAACCATTGCTTGTCTTTTCGTATACTTCGAAATTGATATCCTTATCTTTGTTTTCAGAAAGCAATGTTTTCCATTTGTCGATTGGAAAACATACTTTTCCATTGTCTGATGCTACTGAAAAAGTAGTCTTTTCGCCAGAAACCTTGACTACGTAATCCTTATTTGCATTGACACAGAAATTCATAGGCAAGATATTGCATGGAATAGTCGTGCCTATATAGCAGTCTGGTTGAATGGGAGCTACTTCTGAACTCTCTGTAAAAGACTTCGGTGCATCCACTGAACATGCTGACATTAATGTCGCCAGCAAAAACATGATAATATTTGTCTTTTTCATTTCTTCAAATCTCCTCCCTTATAGTTCTTTGTATTTATTTCGTTGTAGAAGTAGTAGTACACGTAAGAACTATTGTGCTTCTTGAATTTCTCTTTGCCTTTCAAACCAGACATTTTGATGTCTTTGATAAGCTTCTGTGTGCTTATGGCAAGTTTCTTGTCTACCACTATACTCTTTACCGGGGTAAAGTTGCCCATTAGTTCTGCACAAATACATGCAGCTTCCTGAATGCATTTTGGTGGGACATGACCGTTGTAGATTTTTGCGGCAATAGGAATATCTCTAATGAACGATTTCAAATCTTTTGCGTAAAGCTCAGCAAGAATTCTTGCTTCTGCAATCTTAGGGTTGGTGATGCTTTGTCTTTCAGAAATGAAATCTGCTGCAGAATAAGCATGGAACCAATCGTCTTTCTTCTCAAAATATGATTCGAAATTCTTATACGCATCTCTGTCAGTCAACAATTGTTGCTTGTTTCCTACGTAGGTCCTCCACTCTTTTGCATAGTCGGAATAGATACTGCTTGTCTCCAACACTTTCAGATATCGTTCCGCAAGTTCTGGCTCCTCCATCATGATGGCGCATCTCATCATTCGTTTCAAACGACGGAAGTTTTCTCCTGTCAACTGATAGTACTCCATTGCGTGGAATAGCGACATGCAATAGTTTCCTGTCGCAAATGCGAAATCCTCATAGTGAATCATGTGAGGCATACAGAAATTGCTTGTGTTGTAGCTCTCCCATTCTGTAGGGAAGTTAAACATTTCGTCGACTTTCTCATCTTTTGCAATCAACGCCTCCAAGTAGTATGCGTAGATGTCCTCTGTCGGATGTGCCGTGCTTCTTGCTTCAGCAATCATCTCACTCCAGTTCTCCTCGTTTTCCAACTTCTGCATGAGAAGTGTCTTGTGGAAACTTTCGTCGTTGTAGCAACATAGTTTTCCAATTACCATGACTACAATAAATGCCAGGCATGGACTAATTAATTTTTTTGCCGACAATTCTGCCTCGTCGTTACATCTGTTTGCAACAACAGGGTATGCAATCATAAGCGCCATTGCAACAAGGGTGTAGAAGAAGAATGAACTTGAATGCTGAACGTATAGTGGAGCAAACAGTGCAATAGAATAAACTTCGTAATGGAGTAGGTTGGATGTCAAGTAGTTGAATCCGAACCATGATGCCAATCCGATTCCTGCCAGCATCATTGCTTTCTTTGAGTCTCTCTTTACGTATGACGATGCCCCCATCAACATTGCCAAAGGGGAGAATACCCCTATTGCAAAGTAAGAAAACTCTGCGACGACCATCGATAGGTAAAGAGATATCTTGTTTTGTGTTTGCATCCACCATGTAAGCAACGTAGCGATGAGGCTTCCTAATAAAATCGACATCACGATTGATCCGTCTACCTTATCGAATATCAGATACTCCAGATTGCAGATAGCTACAAATATTGTAAGTGTAGGAACTGCTGCAAGTCCGATCTTTTTTGCATTCGTCTGTTTCACAATCGCTTTCAAAAGAATTGCGTAGATGGCTGTCAACGTGGCTGATATAGCAAATGCACCGAAGATCGGAGATATGAAGAATTGTGTTATATATCTTGCCACAAGACTCAGTGTTCCGGCTCCATACGATAAAATGATTGCACGGAACGGATCACTGTCCAAATATAGCGAATAGTCGGAAAGTGCATACCAATATGGCTGTTCGCATATAGCTGACAATGCAAACATGACAATGAAGAATAATGCGATTGACGCATTTTCAATCATTTTTATACTGAATGTTTTGGCATCTTTCATAGCCTCTTTTTTTATTTAGCCTCTTTTAGTGATTCGTATAAACCTTCGCAAGCATCTTCAAGAAGATCAAGCACAAGTTCAAAACCATCTGCTCCTCCATAGTATGGATCCGGAACATAGTCGTTTGTAAAACTTCTGCAATACTCTGTCATCTTGTGAATCTTTTTCGTATGTTCAATAGTCGCAGCGCGATCGTGAAGATCGTCGATATTGGTGTTGTCCATTCCAATCACCAAATCAAAATTATCGAAATCGGCGGTCTTGACTGGACGGCTGATGGATGTCACGTTGTAGCCTCTGCGTGATGCGAATGAGATCATTCTCGGATCTGCATGTTCGCCTTGATGATAGTTCAAGATTCCGGCAGAGTCAATGTTGAAGTCGGCTGATGCACCTTTTTTTTCAACGATCTTTTTCATCACAGCTTCTGCCGCTGCTGAGCGACAGATGTTGCCCAAGCATACAAATAATATGTTGTGTTTTGCCATATTCAAAAAGTTATCCTACAGAATCAACCTTTGGATGTTGTCCAGAGTTTGGATTCTGGTTGTTGCCTCGGTTGCGATTGTTGTTGAATCTGCGACGGTTATTGTTGAATCGTCTTGGTCTCTGCTCTCCGTTCTGCTGATCGTTTTGTCTTTCAGCCGACGGTGCGTAGTTCTGCTGCGGTTGGAAATTTGTGCTTTGATCGTTCTGGTGAGATGGCTGACCGTTTCCTTCCGCATTTGGTCTTGTGCCACGATGGTGGTTGTTATGAGGCCTTCCATTACGGTTGCCGCCGTTTCTGTTGTCGCCTCCGTTATGGCGAGGTCCACCCATATTGCGGTTTCCTCCATTGTTTCCACCGCGCTTGTTCCTTCCTCCTTTGCCTTTCAACTGAGGTTCGTATGCAGGAGCTTCTCCAAGTTCTTCAGGCAACGGCATCTTTTCGACCTCTTTCTCCAAAAACTGTTCGATCATGCCGAACTTATTCTGGTCTTTCTCCGACACGAACGTGATTCCCACTCCCTGACGGTTGGCACGTGCTGTACGGCCTATACGGTGGATGTAGTCTTCTGCATCGTGAGGCACATCGTAGTTGATTACCATGTCGATACCCTCTATGTCAATGCCACGTGAAAGGATGTCTGTCGCAACAATCACATTGATTTTGCCGCTTTTGTAGTCGAGCATCACCTCGTCGCGAACTGCTTGATCCAAATCGGAGTGCATGGCTCCTACTTTGATTTTCATGCGAAGAAGTGTATTATAAACATCTTTCACATTCTGCTTTGATGACGAGAATATGATTGTCTTGTCTACACTATTGTTAGTCAACAGTTTCTGTACCAACATGCGCTTCTGAGTCTCATAGCAGACGTAAGCTTGTTGAGTAATACCCTCTGCTGGTTTTGAAATTGCAACGTTTACAAATTCGGGTTCGTGAAGAATTGTTTCTGCCAACTTCTTGATTTTTGTAGGCATAGTAGCTGAGAACATCACAGTCTGACGTTTCTCCGGCAATTGCTTCACAATAGAGATGATATCATCGTAGAATCCCATGTCGAGCATACGGTCTGCCTCGTCAAGGATGAAATGCTCGACACCTGAGAAGTCGGCGTTTTCCATCTTGATGTGTGAAATCAATCGTCCTGGAGTGGCGATTACGATGTCAGTGCCGTTTTTCATGGCTTGCTTCTGTGTTTCGTATGCAGAAGCATCATTTCCGCCGTAAACTGCTACAGAAGAGATAGATACGAAATATGAGATACCTTCCAACTGTTGGTCGATCTGTTGTGCCAACTCACGTGTAGGTGCCATGATGATTGCACGCACCTTGTTTCCTGCTGGCTTTCTAAGAAGCTGGTTGATTAGCGGCAACAGGTACGCTGCAGTCTTTCCGGTACCGGTTTGGGCGCAGGCAATCAAATCCTTTCCGTCCATCACGACTGGCATCGCTTTTTCCTGCACAGGAGTCATCTCCTGGAAGTTCATTGCATCTATACCGTCAATCAATGACGGTTCAAAATCTAATTCGTCGAATCTCATCTTTCGTTATTTCTTTTTTGTCTCCTCTTTTGTTGGCTGCTCACATGCGTCGCCTGGGTATAGAAAAATGCACTCGTAACCAGGGAAGACTTCCTTCATATAGTTTGGCATTTCAGAACAGTTGCCTGTCTTTACCAAGCCTTCAATTGTTTTTTCTAACTTCTTTCCTGTTGGGTCGATATAATGAGTCTTGTTGACCAATGTCACCCCATCTTTGAATGGATATGCATGAACGAAGCTTGGAGAGATAGCCTCTCTAAACTGGTCGTCAAGGAATCCTATCTTGCCGTTTTTAGCAATACGGGCAAAACCACAGCTGTATGGGTTGATGTAGTCGTATTTTGGCTCTACAATCTCTTTGCCGAACTTGTTGATCATTCCCCACTTGCCATCTCTCTTGACGATAGCCAAGCCATTGTAGAATACATCGATATATTCGTAAATCGGCTTCACGTATACTGTCTGACTGTCTGGAGTAAGGAGTCCATAAAGGTTGTTTTTCTCAAAACGGACAAGTTTGGATTCGTCGTCGATTTTGATTGCAGGCTCGTAGTAGACTGTACTCTCTTCTCTCATGCTTCCTTTGACCAAGATGACGGTGTTTCGTTTTCTTTTATCCGCGTAAACAGAGTCGTAGCTACACTCCACGATAGGGAATCCTTCTGTGTCGTAAATGCCGACTTTGCCGTTTTTCTTTACCAATAAAGCCTCTGTGCTGTTTTCAAAACGAGCGATAGTGTCGTATTTGCAAGGAAGGACCGACTGACCTAACTCATCAACCAAACCATAGAACGCTCCTGTTTTCACAAGCGCAAGGTGGCCGAAGAAGTAGTTCATGTCGTCGTAGCGTGCAGAGATGATAGTCTTGCCTAGATCATTGACCAAACCTTTCTTTCCATTCTGAACGAAAATCACATATCCAGTGCGGAATTTAAGCAAAGTGTCATATACACAGTCAATTACGTGCTTTCCGTTTCTGTTGATGAATCCACATTTGCCTGCTAGTCTGGCGAATGCCAAATCCTTCATGATCGGACCGTCTTTGATGACCGATTCGTCAAATGTTACGCCAAACGAAGACTCCATGCCGAACAATCCGATTGTGTCGTAACGGCAGTTGACGATCATTTTTCCCATGTTGTTCATCAATCCCCATCTGCCATCCCTTTTGACACGAGAATAGCCATCTTCGTAGTAGTACAACTCGTCGAATTCGTGAGAAATAAGTTCTTCATTGTTGCAGTTCATCAATCCCCATTTGTCGTCGTGACGTAGACGGACTGTGCCGTCTGGGTAGTGCTGCATATATTCGTAGTTGTATGGGAATACGTCGGTTCCGTTCTTATATACGAAATTCCATTTGCCTTTATTCAATACACGCTGATAATCGTCAATCATTGTATCTGCATAAACGTAATCCTTTGGACGCATTCCGTTGCGCTGCTTCTCGTTTGCGTTCAATGCATAGTTGACTTTTGTAGTCAAAGTGACTGTCTGTGCCTCGCCTTTGATTTTGATTGGTTCAAAATCGGGCATTGTTTCGAAAAGGCTTCTTGTTTCTCTCAATATCTGAGGATTACAACCTTTGCAAGTAGTATTGATGTCAGAGATATGTCCATCCTTGTTGACTGTGAATGAGACAGTCACGTCGCCGCCCTTCAAAGCATTAGGCCCGACTAGTTCGGATGGATATTGCTTTGCAGCAGCGATGTATTTCTTGAATTCAGGGTCGTCCACTCCTTTGAATTTCTCAGCAGCGTTGGCGACGGTGGAAATTCCCAATAGTGAAGTATATATTAGTGTTTTTACTGCTCGTCTAAAGTTCATTGTTCCTTAAATTTAAATCCTGTGGTTTGCTTTTCAAGATACTCTCCGTTTTCTCCGGAATATATGAAATATCCTTCGGTATCTGGTAGATTTTCAATTAGAGATAATGCTGAGTCGACACCAAGCACCATGCAAGATGTTGCCAATGCGTCGGCAGTCATACAGTCGTTTGCAATGATTGTGCTGCTCAACAGTGTGTGATTCACTGGTTTGCCTGAGCGTGGATCAATTGTGTGGGCGTATTTAACACCATCCTTGTAGTAATACTGAAGATAGTTGCCGCTAGTAGCCATCGCTTTGCCGTCAAGATTCACTACGCGTTGAATCTCAGATCTTTGCATTGTGCTGTCTTCGATAGGTTTGTTGATTCCTATGCTCCAAACATTGCCTTTTGCATTGACACCGCTGCACACAACTTCTCCTCCGACTTCAACCATGAAATCCTTGACTCCGTTTTCGCGTAAGATTCGAGACACTTCGTCGGAACCAAATCCTTTTGCTATTGCCGACGCGTCAAGCTTGATTTTTGGATTCTCTTTCTTGATATATCCCGACTGAGATAAGCAGACTTTCTTCCAGCCTACATAGTTTTTCAATTCATTTATGACACTATCCGGAGTAGCGCGGTTTGGATCGAAACCGAATCCGTAAGCATTCACAAGCGGTGCGACAGTAATGTCGAAAGCTCCGTTAGTGATAGCTGAAATTTCGCATGCCTTGTTGTAGACCTTAACGAAAAGACTATCCTTCTCCTCCAAAAGCATAGAATCAGAAGATAAGTTGACCTGTGTGATTGTAGATTGCTTGTTGAAAGTGGATAGTGCAGTGTCGACTTTTGCAAGAGCTTCCAAATATTCCGCCTTCAAGACTTTTCCGTTTGGCGAGAGATACTTGATGTTGTAGAATGTACCAAAAACTCGTCCGTTATCGGCAACATACTCCGCTGTTGACGTGCATGATGTCAACAGAATAGAGAAAATAAGTAATATGTAATAGCGAAACGCTTTCATTTATACACGATTTATGCAAGTTATGATACATTAATGCAAAATTACACAACTTTTTTAATTTGGCAAATACATGTGAGGACAAAAGCAATGATGTGCAGCGCATGATTTCTATGCTTTCAATTCGTAACTTCCACAAACCAAAAATAAAAATACTATCTTAGTTTGTTTGTTGAATTGTGAAAAAGACTAAATTTGTAGCAAACTAAAAATGATTGAACTATGGACATGGATTTTACGATAAAAACTCTAGGAGAGTGTAAGATTAAGACTCCTCTTCACTTGTCTAAGGTTAAAGGTGACGGTATCTACGATTTTGTAGAAGATGGAGAGCGAGTGCTTTATTCTTCTTCGTTGCAGGATGTTATGGCTTCCATCAAGAATGGAGAAAACTTGGTTTCATTCGAGAAACCAGGACCAAAGGAACTTTTGTATTTTGAACCAGCTAAGACTAAGGTTGCGATTGTGACTTGTGGTGGTCTTTGCCCAGGATTGAATAATGTGATCCGTGGTTTGGTGACTCACCTATGGAATCGCTACGGTGTAACTAACATCGTCGGAATTCAGTACGGTTATGCTGGTTTCAACCCTGATTTGCAGATTCCGTTCATCAATTTGAATCCTGATTTGGTCGATGATATCCATAAAGATGGTGGTAGTATGTTGGCTTCTTCACGTGGAGAGCAGCCTTACGAGGTTATTGTCGATACATTGGAGAGAAACAATATCAATATTCTATTCTGCGTCGGTGGTGACGGAACTCTAAAGGGAGCTCATGGAATTCACAAGGAGATTGAGAAACGTGGATTGAAGATCGCTGTCGCAGGTATTCCTAAGACTATCGATAACGATATCAACTTGATAGAGAAGTCGTTCGGATTTGAGTCAGCCTTCACAGCTGCTCAGCCTATCATCCTTAACGCTCACTATGAGGCTAAGGGAGCTATCAACGGTGTCGCTTTGATTAAGTTGATGGGTCGCGACTCTGGTTTCATCGCTGCTAACGTGGCTTTGGCAGTGCCAGATGTTAACTTCTGTTTGATTCCTGAGATGGATTTCGAGTTGGATAATCCTGAGACTCAGAATGGTTTCTTGAATTTGTTGGAGAAACGTTTGGAGCGCAAGAAGCACGCCGTTATTGTTGTTGCGGAGGGTGCAGGACAGCAGTTCTTCAAGGGAGAGCGCAAGAAGGATGCTTCAGGTAACGTGCTTCACGAGGATATCGGTGTGTTCATGAAGAATGAGATCACTGATTATTTCAAGAAGAAAAACATTCCTATCAGTGTCAAGTATATCGACCCTAGCTACATCATCCGCAGTATCCCTGCAAACGCTAACGACAGTAAGTTCTGTGAGCAGTTGACTCACAACGCTGTTCACGCAGCTATGGCAGGTCGTACAGACTTCGTTGTCGGTTACTGGAACGGTGCATTCACATTGTTGCCTATCGAGGCTGCTACAGCACAGCGTAAGAAGGTTAACTTGGAAGGTGAGTTCTGGTGGAGCGTAGTTGAGGCTACAGGTCAGCCATTGGAAATGAAGTAAGTATTTTCTTACTATAGAAGCAAAAAGAGACGTCGTATTGCGGCGTCTCTTTTCACTTAAATTGTTTGTTATGAAAAGTTTTTTCTACATATTGATGCTTTTGTTGACATTTGCTCCTTTTGTGTCGGCTGCACAACCGCAGCAAAATCAAACAAGTCAGAATATGACTCTACATGTTCTACCTGATGACGCATACATTCTTGATAACATTGAAAATCTAGTTGGAGAAGAAATCTACAAGAACAATAAGTATCTATAATAGATAGCCTTATACGAATAATGTGAATCATGGGTTGCTTAATAAGGCAATGTTTTGTATCTTTGTATCGTTAATTGTTTAGTTCATTTGGATTAAACACAGTATAAAACAAAAACAATAAAATGGGAAAATACATCGATTTGCGATGTGATTTCGGGTTCAAGTATTGTTTGTCCGACCCGATTATCATGAAGTCATTCCTTAATGCAATTTTGGAAGGAGACGAGGACTCAATCACAGGTGTCAATTTTGAAAATGTGGAAAATCCACAAAGGACGCAGGAAGAGCGTGGAGTGGTGTTTGATCTGCTCTGCACAACTAACAAGGGAGACACTATCTTGATTGAGATGCAAAATGCTTATCAAAAGTTTTTCAAAACACGAGCTAACTTCTATACCTACAATCTTTTACGAAAGAAGATTGGTCGTGGCGACAAGTGGGGTAAAATGAAAGAGGATATTAACAAAATCATTGGAATATTCATCTTGGGCGATGGACTTGCTGGACTTGATAAGGTAATAACAAAGACTGCGGAGTGTGATTTGGAAAGTGGCGAGATATTTTGGGACAGACATAGAAAATATTTTATATCTTTACCGAAATTTAAGTTGGAATCAAGCAACGTCACAACGAAGGATATGTGGATTAGTTGCTTCAAAAGCATAGACGATATGATAGATAGAATTCACCCATCAGTATATGAAAGAGCCGATGAAGGCCTACTTCGTTTGCTTGAAAAGGCGAAAGTGGCGGCTCTCTCCGAAGAAGAGTATGCTTACTATGAAGCAAGCATGAAAGCTCTAGAGGATGAAGTCGACATGGAGGAACTCGGATTCAACATTGGTATGGAACGAGGTATGGAGAAAGGCATGGAGAAAGGTATGGAAAAAGGCATAGAAAAAGGCGAACATGACAAATCCGTTCAAATTGCCATAGAAATGAAGAAAGACGGGGTAGATGCAAAGATGATTTCTAAATATACAGGTCTTTCTGTTGAAGAAATTGAAAAACTATAGTACAATCAAAAGAAATCGTGTGCATCATCAGATACACACGATTTTTTATTTGAACCCTGAACCCTGAAAACAAATTTACTGCAACACCTGATCCCAGTCTTTCCAAACAGGTTCTCTACCCATCTTCTTCAATGCCTCCATCACCTCAGTGGCTGTACGTTCGTCTGAGACGTGGAACTGTTCAAGTGCCTGTGGATATGTGCAGTAACCTCCTGGCTCTGTCTTGCTCTCTGCCGACATTGTAGTGACTCCAAGTGTAGCCATGTTGTCACGAATGTTAGCAGGCTCACGAGTGGAGTAGCTGATGTCGATATCGTGATCGAAGATACGGAATGCGAAAGTCAACTGTGCAAGTTCCTTATCGCTCATGATGACGTTTGGCTGGAATCCTCCGTTCTCTGCCACACGCATACGAGGAAAATTGACACTGTATTTTGTCTTCCAGTAGTTTTTCTCAAGGTAACGGACGTGGTGCGCCATCATTGTCATGTCTGTACGCCAGTCCTCAAGACCTACCAACACTCCCATGCCGATTGAGTGGACTCCTGCCTGAGCCATGCGGTCGAAACCGTTGACACGCCAGTCAAACTTTGATTTCATTCCACGTGGGTGGTAGATGTTGTATCTTGCCTTGTTGTATGTCTCCTGGAAACAGATGACTCCGCTCAAACCGTGGTCGCATAGTTCTGCGTACTCCTCCGTCGCCAATGGCATAACCTCAATCTTGATGTTTGCGAAGTATTTCTTTGCTATGTCGATCGCATTTGCAAGGTAAGGAACGCCAGCCTTTGCTGGGTTTTCTCCAGTCACCAATAGGATATTTTCGAATGGAGCAAGCTTTTTGATCGCCTTATACTCGTTCTCAATCTCCTCCATAGTAAGAATTGTGCGTGCCATAGGATTCTGAATGTGGAATCCACAGTACACACATGAATTCGTGCAAGAGTTTGTAAGATACAATGGGATGAACATTGATATCGTCTTGCCGAAACGTTCAAGCGTAATCTGTCGGCTCTTAAGCGCCATCTGCTCCAAGTAAGGCTCGGCAGCAGGCGAGATAAGTGCCATAAAATCGTCAACAGTCAATCTGTCTTTAGCCAAGGCGCGACGTACATCGACGTCTGTCTTTGCATAGATGGATTTAGTGGTTTCCTCCCACGAAATCTTCTCTAATTCATCTGAAAACATACCTTGTTTATTTGTTTTGTTTTTTACTTGCAATAATTAATCCCCCGAAAATCAGGAATGTTCCGACTGCCACCCAGACTGTAAATTCAGCTGAGAAGAAGATTGCCCCTGCTACGGCCGACACTATCGGTAGCAGATAAAGGAAATTGTTGGTCTCTGCTGCACCGATCTTTGTGAACGACACGTTCCAAAGCCATAAACTCCCTCCGCTGGCTATCAATCCCAAATAGATTGCTCCGGCGACGTGATTCCATTCCAATTTCTTCCATAACTCCGCTATCGGCAACGCACTATCGTCCCAAAGTAGGAGAGGGAAGATAGTGATGGTACCATAGAAGAAGAGTCTTCTTGTCGTCTGCAATTCGGACACTTCTTTAGGCATGACCGTCAGCAGAATGGAATAGATGGCCCACGACACTACCGATAAGCATGCTATGAAGTCACCCCACGGATTGAGGCTGAGATTGAAAGCACCGTTTAGTACGACGAGAGCCACACCAGCAAAGGCAATCAGACTGCCGACTGCAAATTTGGTGGTGAACTTCATCAGTTTCAACGCAATCGAGAATAATGCAGTCACAATCGGCACCGTCGCACATATAAGTCCGACATTTGTCGCACCTGTAAGTCTCAATGCACTATACTCAAGGAAAAAATATAAACTTCCTCCTGTTATTGCGATTCCGAACATCTTCACCTCTGTCAATGAAGCCTCCATCTTGTATGGCTTCGGACACATGATGCAGAGTGCGATGTAGGCCAAAACGAATCTGCAGAATATGAGTTGAAACGGTGTTACTCCAGCCTCAAGTATTGATTTTGAGATTACAAATGTAGAACCCCAAACTAATGCTACGAAGAATGCAGGAAGGCGGTTTAGTGCATAATTCGTAATGCTCATCACTTAATCTTCAAAGCATCACGTCCAAGTCTCATTGCACAGAAGTTCGGACCACACATTGTGCAGTACTCGCCATTTGTATGGTGAGCCTCCTCAAATATTTCACGTGACTTCTCTGGATCAAGAGACAAGTTGAACTGGTCATTCCAACGGAACTCAAAACGAGCCTTCGATAATGCGTTGTCACGGATTGTTGCTCCTGGGTGACCCTTTGCCAAGTCGGCTGCGTGAGCTGCAATCTTGTATGTGATCACACCTACACGAACATCATCTTTGTTAGGTAATGCAAGATGCTCCTTTGGAGTCACGTAGCAAAGCATTGCTGTGCCTAGCCAGCCGATCTGTGCTGCTCCGATAGCAGATGTGATATGATCGTAGGCTGGTGCAATATCTGTCACAAGTGGGCCTAGTGTGTAGAACGGAGCATTGTGACAGTGTTTGATCTGTCGCTCCATATTCTCCTGAATCTTATGCAAAGGAACGTGTCCTGGACCCTCGATGAATGCCTGCACATTCTTATCCCAAGCACGAAGGACTAGCTCGCCCATTGTGTCAAGCTCTGCAAACTGAGCTTCGTCGTTAGCGTCGGCTGTACAACCTGGACGTAGACCGTCGCCAAGAGAAACAGCTACGTCGTACTGTGCTAGAATATCGCAAATATCGTCAAAATGCTCGTATAGGAAGCTCTCCTGATTGTGTACAAGACACCACTTACTCATGATCGAACCGCCACGCGAAACGATTCCGCACAATCTCTTGTCTGCCAAATGCACATTGTGGCGACGGATACCAGCGTGGATAGTGAAGTAGTCGACTCCCTGCTCACACTGCTCTATCAATGTGTCGCGGTAGATCTCCCAAGTTAGATCCTCAACCTTACCGTCAACTTTCTCTAGAGCCTGATAGATAGGCACTGTACCTACTGGCACTGGACAGTTGCGGATGATCCACTCTCTTGTCTCATGAATGTTGGCACCTGTAGAAAGGTCCATTAGCGTATCGCCTCCCCACTTGCAACTCCAAACCGATTTCTCTACCTCCTCGTCGATAGTTGACGTAGTGGCTGAGTTTCCGATGTTAGTGTTGATCTTCACAAGGAAGTTGCGGCCGATAATCATTGGCTCGCTCTCTGGGTGGTTGATGTTTGCAGGAAGCACAGCGCGACCTTCTGCAATCTCCTTACGTACGAACTCAGGAGTGATGTATGTGTCGATGCCAAGTTCCTTGCAGTTCATATTCTCACGGATAGCGACATACTCCATCTCAGGTGTGATGATGCCAGCCTTAGCGTATGCCATCTGTGTGATGTTTGCTCCCTTCTTTGCACGGTAAGGCAATGCGATATGCTCAAAACGAAGATGGTCTAGGCTCTTGTCTGCAAGACGCATCTTTCCGTATTCAGATGTGATCTCACTCAACTGCTCCACGTCGCCACGACCGACGATCCATTTCTCACGGAATCTCTCTATACCCTTCTTCAAGTCAACCTTGATATTGGGATCAGAGAATGGACCTGATGTATCGTAGATTAGGATCGGGTCATTTTTGATTATTGTTTTGTTGCCGTTTTCGTCAACGTTTACAGTAGGTGTTAGATTTACCTTCTGCATTCCCACCTTAACATCTGGGAACATTTCGCCTTGCATGTAGAATTTCTCACGTTTAGCGTAATGAGTTGTTTTTTTATCTGCCATAGTTGTCCTTTATTAGCACTGATGTTTTTTTACCACAGAGACACGGAGTTCACAGAGAAAAATCGAAGGAAAACTTCGTTTTTCCTGTGTCTCTGAGGTTGTCTATTCCTCTATCCCAAGAATGATGTTAATGGTGAGCTCGCCACAGCCTCACCTGCTGTCACTGCACCAAGACCTGCTTCGTAGGCTGCACGACCACACTTAACTGCATCACGGAATGCAATCGCCATCTTCACTGGATCTCCTGCAACGGCAATGGCTGTGTTTACCAAACATGCGTCTGCTCCCAACTCCATAGCTGCCGCTGCGTGGCTTGGCGCTCCGATACCCGCGTCGACAACAACTGGGACATTAGACTGCTCTATGATGATTTTCAAGAAATCTTCTGTACGCAAACCTTTGTTTGAACCGATCGGTGCTGCTAGTGGCATCACTGTTGCTGCTCCTGCTTCCTCCAATCTTTTGCAAAGAACAGGGTCTGCCTGGCAGTATGGAAGAACCACGAAGCCTAGTTTTACCAACTCCTCAGTCGCCTTCAATGTTTCGATAGAATCAGGCAACAAATAGCGAGGGTCTGGGTGGATCTCAAGCTTTAGCCAGTTTGTGCCGAATGCCTCACGACTCATCTTCGCAGCAAACACAGCCTCCTTCGCATCACGCACACCACTTGTGTTTGGAAGCAACTGGATATTGTCCTTCACAATGTGCTTTAACATATCATCGTTAGCGTCTCCAAGAGAGATACGCTTCATCGCTACAGTCACCATCTCTGTTTCAGAAGCGACGATAGACTCTTTCATCAAATCGTTGCTGCTAAATTTTCCTGTTCCTAAGAAAAGGCGTGAGTTGAATTCTCTGCCTGCAATTACTAGTTTGCTCATTTTTATATCGTTAAAAACATTTTTCAATTATTTTCAAAATCTCTTCTGTCTCGCTCTTCGGATCTGCTGCCGACAAGATACCGCCTGAGATTGCCACTCCGTTCGGACCGCTGTTTAGAACCTTGCGGATATCATCTTTTGTGATGCCTCCGATAGCTACAATCGGAATATTGATTCCCTTTTCACGACACTTCCACACAATTTCCTGGTAGCCTTCAAGTCCAAGCACAGGAGCAAGTTTCTTTTTTGTAGTAGTGAAGCGGAACGGTCCGCAACCGATATAGTCGACGTCGTCCTTGATCGCAAGGATATCCTCGAAACTGTTGCATGTGCCGCCGATGATGAACCCGTCACCAAGGATAGCACGTGCATCTTTAGGATTCATATCCATTTTGCCAAGGTGAACACCGTCGGCTCCGACCTCTTTCGCAAGCTCCACGTGATCATCGATGATCATCACTGCATTATACTGCTTGCATAGTGGCAACAGTTCAAGTGCCACCTTCTTCACATCCTCCACAGGAGTATCCTTCATTCGTAGCTGCACCCATTTGCAACCACCCTCAAGAGCTAGTTTGGCTCCCTCGATCTCAGACATTCCGTTGACGGGATGAGTTATAAGTTGTAGCGAGAAAGCTCGCATCTGCATTAGATTCATATTGTTCTATATTTTATCCATCCGTGTCATGGTATGACCCGGCACTACACCATCATTTGTTTAATTATCTCGATTTGTGCGATTCCGTCTTTCCAGGCACTTCCCAAAATGGCGACGCCTCCGAATCCGTATTCGCGAACCAGATCAAGCTTGTCGACGGTGATGCCTCCAAGTGCAATGACGTTTTCGTTGATGATCCCGTCTGCTTTGGCTTGCAGTAAAATCTCCGAGGTGAAGTTTGATGCATAACCCACTTTGCTGATGCTGTCGAAAATCGGACTCAGAAAGCAGTATCTCATCTGTGTCGACGCTGCAACTTCCTCAAGAGAATGGCATGAGCGTGATGTGCAGACGCTGGCCAATTCAGGATGTCGACCATTCAGATGAGCCCCGCCAAGATTGTATTCGCTCACAAGATTGTAGTAGTCGTGGAGCACAATCTTTTGCCTCTCGTCGTCAGTCAAACCCTCAATGATACTTCTCATTGTCGACTCATCTGCTTTAGGATGACGCAAGTGCAGACGGTAGACTCCGCAAGCCAACGCTCGTTTGATCTGTTCTGCTTCACCTTCAAATGGCGATTCTGGAGTTATTACAATTACTTTCATCCTCCGCAAGCCGCTCTAATCATCATCACTTCAGCATTCTCCGGAAGTTTTGTCGATGCCCATTCTTCACGTGGAATCACATCGCTGTCGATAGCAAAAGCCACACCTTTGCCTTCGATTCCAAGTGTGGTGCAGACGTCAGCCAAAACAGCTCCGTCCTGCAATTCCAAATCCTCACCGTTTACTTTTATTTTCATATAAATATGTATTATGGCGGGATGGCTTGAAACCCTCCCGTTTATTTATTACGTCTCCACAAAATGATTCAGCGGACCGTATCCCTCAGTAATGTCAAGATTCACAGCCCCAGCGATTGCTCGATTCACATAATCATGAGCTTTTTCCACCGACGTCTTCAAGTCATCTCCCAATGCCAAACAACTTGCGATTGCCGACGACATTGTGCAGCCTGTGCCGTGAGTGTTAGTTGTCTGGATTCTTTCAGAAGTGAATTTGAACTCTTCGTTCTCTATTTTCAGTATATCGACGCAGATGTTGGAGTCCGCGTCACCACCTTTGTTAAGAACCGCAGATGAGGTTATATTCTTCAAGATTTCAGCCTCCTTTACATTTGGAGTGACAAGCAATGCGTAGCTACATAGTATGCGGTATAATTCAATAGTCTCCTCATCAAATTTTCTGTCGCCAAGCGTCGCACTGATAATAGGATCGATGATTAGATTTTGGGGCTTGAATTTTTCGAAGAAATCAATCAGAATCTTCAATTGTGATTTTGTCGCAATCATTCCACATTTCATCGCATCCACGCGGTAATGGTTGAAAATGTCAGCAATCTGCTTACGAAACATATCATCGCTCACAGCTTCAACCCCATTAAACGATTTCGGATTCTGCGATGTGGCGGCAGTAAGCACAGACATGCCGTAGACACCGAATCTGCCAGCCACGCGCACGTCGGCAAGAACCCCGGCTCCACCGGTAGGGTCGAAAGCACCTATTGTCACCATTGTTTTCATGAACAATAAAAAATTGCGACGCTGAAGCATTGCCTCTGCGTCGCATTATCTGAAAAATATGAATTGCTCACATATCCCAAGAAGAATGTTCCTACATCGGCATTACCCGCATCAGGTTATCAATATAAAGGGTATGATCTCAGCCATATTAGGGCACCCCTCTTCTTCTGTTTCTAAATATTTATCTTTTGCAAAGATAAGAGATTTTGGGATAGGGCGACAGAAAATGGTGGAAAAATTAAGAATAATAGATGGTTAAATGGTTTGGTGGCAAATGTCATCAAATTTCTCATTAATCTCCAGCATCCATTGTGCTCTCGGTGTCGATAGCTTTTTCTTTGCCAATTCCACAAGATCCTCTGGCATCTCTTTGTAGAATGCGTAGGCGATAGGGCAGGAGATAGCCGCCATTGTATCCGCGTCGCCACCTGTTGAGAGAGTCTTCTTCAAGCAGTCCACGAAGTCTGTGCTGTCGAGGAAGCAAACTAAGGCTGCTGGTACTGTGTCCATACATGTCTCGTTGAACTGGTATGTTGGCTGAAACAATTCGTATTTTTCGCCTTTCCATTTTGGATAGTACTTGTTGAGCACATTTTCACGGATAAACTCTTTATCCTTTCCGTGCATAGCGTAGTAGATGGCAAGTGCAGTGGCTGCGGCTCCCTTGAATCCCTCAGCGTGATTGTGAGTAGGGGCGGCTGTTTTATTGGCAAGAATAACGCATTCCTCTTCGCTCTTTGCTAAGAATCCTGCCGACGACGCTCTCATCGCTGATCCGTTGCCCCAACTGTTGTATGCAGGAGCTATACCTTCTTTCGACAACCAGTTGCTGAATCCGATTCCGTAGCAACGGTTAGGGTCGGCTAAACATCTTGTCTTCAATCGTTCTGCGACGTCTTTCCCTTCGATTAAGGCTTCCGCACAGGCGAATGTGCAGACTGTGTCGTCTGAGTAGTCGTTTTGAGGATGGAATAGATCTACACCGTCGTAATCTTTCCAGTCGTTGAACTCGTAAGGTACTCCACAAATGTCACCGATTGCTGCTGCTAATAATAGATTCTTCATATATTTTTATTTTAGTTTCAAGTTTCAAGTTTCAAGTTTCAAGTTTCAAGTTTCAAGTTTTCCTAAATATAGGCAATAAACTGAGTTTATTATAGATGTTGCCAGAATTTTTTAGGCAAACTGATGTTCTTTACCTCTTTTGCGTCTGCAAATAGCGGTGCCATGTCCGCAACATCCCATCCTGCATTGCCACATCCTACCTCTGTCACCAGGAATTGCAAGTGTGGGTGATCCTTGGCGTAAGCGATGAAATTCTGAATGGATGTTTTAGTATGTCTATATGAACAGTCGACGGTAGGGATTGCGTAACTCTGACCTTGTGGACCGTCGCCCTCGCCATATCTTGCTCCGAATCTCAACATTGCAAACTTGGCGGCCCCTCCACAATGGAATCCGTCTATGTTGCTTCCAAACACGAAGATCTCGTTGGGTGCAAGTGTGTCAATTTTGTCTGGAGTCACACGGTTCTGGCTTTCAGAGTCTGGATCTTGCTCAGTGAAGTAATCATCTTCAAGATTTGTCTCCCCACGTCGCAAACGCATATTCCAATTTCTACGAGAGATACGCTCGCGATCAAACATTGCCATTGTGCTTGAATGAGTTGTCTCAAATTTAAGGTGGTTTCTGATGCCAATTCTTGATGATTCAAGGTTGACATCTTGGTTTGCACCGATATATGTGAACACCCAGCCCTTATCTTTAAACTCCTCAATCAGATCCTTGACCATCTTCTCATCCCACGTTCTAGAGTCGTTCTCCTGGCCATCTGTGATGATTGTCACAAGCGCTTTGTCTCCGTCTGCCATAGATTCACGAAGTTTGCTTACGGATTTTCCGATAGCATCGTAAAGAGCAGTATTGCCACGGAGCTTATACTCCTTCTTAGAGATATCTTTTACCTCGTCGATCTGCTTGCCATCGTAGATGTACTCAGGCTCGTCGAGACCATCAGCAAACGAAAGAAGCGTGATATGCTGGTCGATAGTCGCGTCGCCCTGTTGTAGCTCCTTCACAGTCTTGATTGTCTGGTTGATACCAATCAAAGCCTGGTCGTAAATCAAACACATCGAACCAGATGCGTCAACGATAATAAGGTTGTGAACTGTTGTCTTTTTCATATTATTAAATTTAGTTTCAAGTTTATAGTTTTAGGTTTTTAGAACAGAGGGTTAAACGTTAGACGTTGTTTTGATAAAAATTATGTTCTTGCAATTTCTCATGATCGAAAAGATTTTATTTAGTTTTTATTTATAGTAGGAGAAAATTCGAGGTTGTTGTAATTGAGTGTAAAAATAACACAAACTATTTTTACGACTAAAAAAACGGGAATGCTCCCGTCTTATATGTAAAACCTTCGATAATTCCTCTAGTTGTGTAACTTTAACGCAAAATAATACGATATTTTGTGATTTGCAAGGTAGTTTGCGTGAAATTTACACTGATAAGTTAAAGAGTGTTAAATAGAGTTGGATTCTTCTTTGATTATCCTCTCGTCGACACGTTCTCCGATTGTATCAAGTTCATAGTTTTTGATGTCCCAACGATCAGAAATTCGTTTGATGTAGTCTTTGATTTTGACGAGAGTTCCTTCCTTTGTCTTATCGATCTCTTTTTTGATTTTTTCTGTGTCGTAAGTCTCCCTCATTAATTCAAAATCTCCAAATGAATTATGATTGGAAGGAATTGCAGGGTTATATTTCTTTATCTTTTCGATGTTATAAGTCAGCATTTCAATTTTTTTCAATGCGACGCTTCTGTCGATATGTCGAGTTTCGCCAGCCTCTTTATTCTGGGTGTCGTATCTGCTGCGTAGTGTCTCCAGATGGTCAATTTGATCTTCCAATCCGATGATTGTATCTATAGACTCAGTGCAAGAGTGAAATTTAATCTTCTCGTTTCTGATAAATCTGTCGTCATCTTGTAGTAGGATAACTCCATCTAATATTTGAATTTCCAGTTCTTTTGAGAATTTGCTAATCTCAACAGCCGCCCATTCTTCGCTGAGAGACTTTTGGAGAGCATCAATATGCTCAAGATTTTCTTTGATATTCATAATCTTAAATTTGGGTATGATATTCTCTTTTGATTCCTTCAAGCTTGGATTGTCTGTTTCCACTTTGTCGACGGGAATGAACACTTGCTTTTTGAAATCTACGACATTTTCGCCTTTTGCTCTCTTTTCTTCAATTTTCTTCTGCAGATAGTCCAACTCCTGCTCGCAAACAGGGCAAGTGCCAGAGCAATCACCTTTGTGGTCGCATACGGCAGGCGAAAAGTCAATTCCGTTGCGTTTGGCAATCTCCACTCTGATTTTTCTCAGTTGATTACAAATGTCTTTTCCTGTTGCCATATTGTTTTGGTTTGGTTAGTTTGTATTATAGTAGAAGAAAAATGGAAGTTGTTACGAATTGATGTTCAGGAATTTGGTATTTATAAAAACTTAAAATAAAGAAGGAATGTATCAGACATGGATTTTATACATTCCTTCCTTAAAATGATATATACTTATTTTTCTTGCAAAACGTCTATTTTATCGTTGTCAAACAACCACTGTTCTTGAAATGTTCTACGAGCCGCCCACCCAACATCTCTAATAAAGTCTGCGTTTAATGCAGCTCCCATAACACCACCTACGAGTGGAACCACTTTCCCAATTGATCTCTTAGTTATTGATATTCCTAATTGTCTTGCAATTTCTTTAATGCTTAGAATTTGGATGGCTTTGCCTCCTGCACTTCCTGCTACTATTTTCCAACTCTTCTTTGATGCAACTTTTAGTGTCTGCAATACTCCTATTGTAACTAATTTATCTTTTTGCTCATCTGAGCCTGCTAAAGCAAGAATTCTAAGAACCATTTGTCTGCCGACTTCATCTTCACACTCGTATCCATAACAAAGCCCAATTTTTCTTATAGTGCGTAGTGCTAATGAAATAACAAAAGGTATGTCTACAGCTAATGCGGTGAAACCGAGAAAACCTCCTGCACCGCCCTCTGCTGCTCCAAAACCGATAGCCCAATTGTGGACATTATCCGCTAGACTGTCTGATAATTCTAAACTCTTGGATCTTAAAGTCTCAATGTCAGAAACTTGGCCATCTCTTAAGATGTCATTTGTGTCAGTGACACTGTGTGCCATCCAGTCAGCTGCATTCAAGGCTGATTCAAATAAGGAATCAGGCAATACCTTTTGTATTATAGCTGTAACGGGAGTTGCTAATATGTCAAATCCTTTAGATACCACGCTTGGTTCTTCTGCTTTGTAATCTTTGATTTTCTTTAGTTCTTTTTTTTCGTACTCTGTCATTTCTTTCATAGGCGTAATTTTTTTATTGATAAATCTGTACGTTATTTGATGCAATTAATTTCCTTTGGACTTAAAAGGATTTAAGAAAGATAATATCGAACCCAATGAAAATCCCTTCTTGTCACTTTCTTGTTCTTTTTTACTTTCTTCAGTTATATTCTCACGCACATCTTTTGTGTCGATAGGATAAACTCTTTCTTCTATTTCAGAGAGTCTTTTCTCTATATCCTTGATTTTATCTTCGTTCTGTTTTGCCAAGCGTTTATTTTCCTCGATTTGTTTTTCGTTTTCTTTTTTTAATTCGTTCATTTCATAATAAATATAACCGTTAAATTTCCCTTTTAATTCAATATATGATTCTAACGACTTGTTTGAGCCTGTAGTGACTCCTTCAATTCGGTTCTTCACAACTTCTTCATTTAGTCCAAAAATGACATCCCTAACATGATTTTTACTTTTGCCGGAATATTTTTCTGCAAAAAAATCAAATGTCTCTTTGGTGTTAGTTGTGGTCTTTCTTGTAATAGTAAATGTCCTATCTGAAGAAATCAAACTATTGTATTTTACTAGATTTGTTCTGTAAAGTCGAGTCAATGTCCATCTTGCTAAAGCATTACTTTTTTCTTTATCAAATCCACATTCAGATTCAAAATACTTTTGGATATCTGATATGTTTTTATTTGATTCTCCAATAAATTCGTTGTAGACAATCCAACATAAAAACATTTTATGGTTATAGGCAAGATTGTTTGCGACCTCTATTATTTCAAGACTTTTGTTGAAGTGCCACAAATATACAGCTCTGAGTGCTCCTAAAAGTATAACCCAAGACACTCTGATAAATAGAAATGTGAATATTACACATGCTATGATTCTGCCATAATTTTTTATGTTATTATCTGTCAGAAGACTTTGAATACGGTCCCATGTCATAATTTTATATAATAAAATAATCAAGATGACAGAAACTAAAGCACATACAAAACACTTTCTCCAAAGGCCACACTCCTTAATATATGGTCTGAATATATCAGGAGAAATAGCATATAGAAAAGTGATGAAAATACAAATGATTATACCAATTTCAATATATTGGATACAGTTGCTTTTGATGTGTGTGTTAATATAATGACATCCCCCAAATAATAAACAAAAAATTAAATCACAAAGAATAATAACTATTGTCGGGATTATAATCTTAGAAAATAACTTAGACAATAAGTATAGGAAAAAATCTTTAAGTTTGATTTTTAATCCTTTGATTATTATTTTGTTCCATCTAAATACTTCTACGATTATTTTCCATGCTCTTTTTAATACGTCTTTAAGGCCTTTCTGTTTTTTCCCCGAACTTGTTCCCTTTGTGTTTTGCCCTAATTCATCCTCGGTATCAAAAGTGATATTGAACCCTGTCTTTATATCTGTTGCAAAACCTCCTATTGACACGAGAAACATGATTATTGGAACCAAATTGTTCAATCCAACTCTCAAATTTTCGACTTTTTGGTTAATATTTGACGAATTATTTGTTGTGTCAGGAAGAATAATGCTGTTATAGACATTTTCTACATGATTATCAAAAGAATTGCAAACATCAGGGAATATGTAGTATAAGAACCATGATGTCAAAACCAACATTGGCAAAATACCTATCAAAGTAGAATATGCCAACAAGGATGTATGATTCCAAATTTGCTTTATTTTTAATGTTCTTGACATTTCAATATGAATTTGCTGTGATTGGTCAATCTGTTTCTAACGAGTTTGTGCGTTGTTTAAAACTTTACTTTTTAATGCTGCTTCCCTTGAATGCAGTTTTATCCACTTTTGCAGATAAAGGAATATCTATATTTTTTAGTGATATGCAATCTTGAAAAGCAAGTTTGTCGATGATCTCTACAGAGTCTGGTATATTAATTTCCTTCAATCCGAAACAACATTCAAATGTTCCCTTTGCAATTTTTGTTAAAGATTTTGGAAGTTTTACGCTGATTAGCGACGAACAGTTTGAAAATGCATTTGTACCAATACTTGTCACGGAATCTGGAATGTCTATATGTGTAAGAGATTTGCATCCCATAAATGCTCCTTTTTCTATCTTGATGACAGTGTCTGGAATTGTGATGGCCTCGATTTTTTTCATATCCTTGAATGCATTAAAAGGAATCTCTGTTACACCATCACGAATTAAAATATTTGTATCTGTTGAATTCTCGTTGTCTATCAATCCAACAAATTTCTCATTGAGATTTTGCACTTTTTTTGAATTGATATTTTCCCATTTTAGGTAGCTTCCCAGGAACATTTCAAAAGCAAGCATCGCCCAAATGACTATGTGATATTTCGTTAAATCAATACCAAAAAATGCTAATATGTGATTGTGCAAGAGCCATTCCCCTGTTACTAATGATGAGATAACGACTATGGCTACACATATAGCAACAAAGTAGAATAAATATTTTATAATCTTTAGTGTCAAGTTTGATTTTTTGCCTTCCATTGGTTTATTTGAAAAATGAATTTTGATATTAATATTCTAACAATTTGTAGACCTTTTGTCCCCTGGTGCTAGTTCTTCAGGTACTTTGTAGTCTGTCATAATTTAAAAATTTTATCCTATAGAATACGCTATAGTCGTCTTTTTTGCAAATTTATTGCGTTTGTGTTGATTTTACATTACTTTCTTGTCTCCGATAAATTTCCATTCCGTGAACTATTTGTTCTCATTTTCTTTATGCTCCTCTGCCAAATCTTGAAGAAAATTATGGTTTAGTATGGTTGATATTTTCGAGAGTAAGGCGGTGTCGATACTTTCTCTCTCAAAGATTTTGTAGACGTTGCGTCGGTCGCAACATAGTTTTTCAGCGAACCAGGAAACCTTTCTTCCTTGTTCGTAAAATACTCCTTTTATATGTTTGCCAATATGCATAAAAATAGCGTGAACCGTTCGTTAATTACTTATTGAATCCGAAGGCTCTGGTAAAACCGTGATGACAATAAGCACGAAACGGTTCACACCAACAGGCGTGAACCTCCCGCTTCGCTTATTCTCTCATCGATTAAAATTTACCAGATTTTACGGATTGAGAATAAGAGCGTTAAGCTCAATTTTATTTTATGTAATAAATTAATTCTTCTTTCTTATTCTATTGTTGTTTTTTATTTCTCATTTTCTGCAAATTTATCATTCTCTCTTCTTTTTTCCAAAAGTGTTTCATCTTTCTTCATCCCGCTCTCTTCAAACGCTGTCTCATCCACCTTTGTTGACGCGGGGATGACTATGTTTTTGAGTGAGGTGCATTTCCCAAAGGCTAAACTGCCGATGCTCTTCACTGAGTCTGGTATTACAATTTCTACCAATGACTCACAACCCCAGAATGCCTCGCTTGAAATATGCTTGACTGAGTTTGGAATGGTTATGTTTGTCATCTTCCTGTTGCATTTGAATACATTACTTGGTATCTCTTCCACTCCGTCGCGAATGACAATATGCGATTCCGTCGATTTCTCTTCGTCGATCAAAGATGCTATGTCTTTATCTGGTTCTGTTTCATCACACGTTTTTCTTACAAATTCACAAATTTCATGGTATAAGATCAAACCTGCGGTAATCCAGAAATAGTGATCTGCAACTAGTGCGTTGTATTTGTCGAACCCAAATAGAAATCCAATGGCACAATAGTGTGTCAACTGACAGATTCCAAATGCAACCCAAGATGCCAATCCGTCTAATCTTTTGCCTTCTACAATACCCCAGTAGAAAAATGGAAAAATGAGGGCGTATATGACGAGCACTATCCATCGCAAAACGGCAAATTCCAAGCAAAAATGTCTGAATAACGTGATTGTTGCGACGGTAATGCCGATGTAGAATAAAAGTTTGCCTAAATCTTCAAATGCCGATTTTATCATAACGTCTGTTTTTATGGTTTATAATAAGTAGTACAAAACATGTGTTGTTACAAGATTTACTAAAATCTCTCATTTAAGAGTTCCGTACGCAAATATTATATCAAAGGGTGTGCCAAGTATATCAATAGATGATTTTGTTATTGTAAGTATGACATAAAGTCCGTGCTGCGATGCTATTTTAAATAAAATGTGTCATTTTGACACAAAAATAAGAATAAAAAACAAAGGCGGAAACATTGCTGTCTCCGCCTTTGGTTATATTGTGTTTAGAATTATACTCGCCCATTCTGGAATGTCATCTGTATATCGTTTGGCTAAATTGCCTTCCGAAAAACGAAATAGCAGTTTTGCATCCTCATTGTCGACGGAGTTGTCGTAGAAATAGGCACGGTCTACGATCTTCGTTAATAGATTGGCATTAGCAATGGATTTTTGAAACCTTGATATGATTTTTGTGATTGGTACATCATGTCCTCCTTCCATCACACGATTCGCAATTCTACTTGCATTTATTGCTGGAGATGCGGTGCTGACGAAAAATAGTCTGACAAAAAATCCGTTGTCTAAAGCTCTTTTGATGAAATCGACTTTGTCATTTCTTGAAAGAACTGTTTCGAAAATTAAACTTTGCTTGTTTTCAAGACAATCTTCTCGTAATTTTTCACAATATTCGATCGATTGGTGAATTGCGTTGATAGAATTCCAATCTCCAAATCTCTCTTGTGCTATGATGTCTGGATTGATGTATACTGCATCCTCCATCCATTCGTGTTTTAGGATCTTTGATGTGACTGTAGTTTTGCCCGACCCATTAGGTCCGGCAATGACAATCAACACAGGCTTGTGATTATTTTGCTCCATTATTTTTTATCATTTCTCGAATCTCTTCGTAGAATTTACGATGGGCTTCTTTTGATTTCTCCTTCGCTTCCACCGCAACCTCATGCATGATCTGAGCCAACATCTCGTCTGTTGGCTCTTCCATACTTGTGAGTCTGTAACTATTTAATATTTCTTCTGGCATATTATACATTCTTTTTCGCAAAAATATAATTCATCCCCTTTTTTTCCAAATGAATGCAAATAAATCAGGCTATTATATTCGAGTTGTCCAACACACGTTTTTTCTTAATACGCTCGCTCTCCGAACTCGCGTTTGGGGCGAGTTAGGGCGTCCCGCCCTTAACAATCCTCATTTTGGACAACTGCTATATAATCTCTATAAAACATCAAAGGCGGAAACATTGCTGTCTCCGCCTTTGGTATTGCTTTGTTGTCTGGTTTAATCCCGTTGATGGGTTGTACCGACAATTATGAATTATGCATTATTTGCTCAACAAGTATGCCTTGAATTCAGCGAAGTTCTTAGTCATTGCGACGCTCTGCTTCTGTCCCTTCATAAACTCCTGAAGCTTAGCTGGGATCTTGACTTCGTCCTTGATGATTCCCTCAACTGTGTCCTTGAACTTAGCTGGGTGGGCTGTCTCTAGGAATACACCAACCTCGTTTGGCTTAAGCATCTCTGTCAATGCTCTGTATCCTACTGCTCCGTGAGGATCAAGCAAGTAGCCTGTCTTCTTGTAGCAGTCAGCCAATGTCTCTGCGATCTGCTCGTCTGTGTATGTGCATCCGCTGATCTCTTTGCTGATCTCTGCGTGGCTTGCTCCGTATAGATCATAGATACGTGCGAAGTTGCTTGGATCACCAACGTCCATCGCGTTAGCAATAGTCTGAACAGATGGCTTTGGCTCATACTTGCCTGTCTGCAAATACTTGAAGAAGATATCGTTGCGGTTGTTGGCTGCGATGAAGCGTGAGACTGGCAATCCCATTCTCTTACCGAACAATCCGGCTGTGATGTTACCGAAGTTTCCTGAAGGAACACAGATCACGATATTGTCCTTCTTGCCCATCTTGTGAAGTTGTGCTACTGCGTAGAAGTAGTAGAATGCCTGTGGCAAGAAACGAGCAACGTTGATTGAGTTGGCACTTGTTAGCTTCATGTGTGCGTTAAGGTCGGCATCCATGAATGCTGACTTTACCAATGCCTGACAGTCGTCGAACACTCCGTCTACCTCAAGGGCAGTGATGTTCTTGCCAAGTGTTGTGAACTGGCACTCCTGGATTGGAGAAACCTTTCCTTTTGGATAAAGCACGAAGACGCGGATGCCCTCTACTCCAAGGAATCCGTTGGCTACGGCTGACCCTGTATCACCTGAAGTGGCAACCAATACGTTGACCTCTTTCTGTCCCTCCTTAGCAATGAAATAGCCAAGTAGACGCGACATGAATCTTGCACCTACATCCTTGAACGCAAGTGTTGGTCCATGGTAAAGTTCCAAACTGTAGATGTTGTCGTTGACGTGGGCTAGAGGAATGTCGAATGATAGTGTGTCGTACACAATCTTCTTCAACGACTCCGCGTCTACATCCTCACCAAAGAATGCGTCTGCAACAACGTAGGCGATCTCCTGTAGGCTCATGTCCTTCATGCCTTCGAAGAATGAGTCAGGAAGATGCTTGATTACTTCTGGCATGAACAAACCTTTGTCTGCTGCAAGTCCTTTTACTACGGCCTGCTGCAAAGTGGCTTTGTCTGCCTTCTTATTTGTGCTATAATACTTCATCTTGTTTAATTAAATTATGTTGGCGACGGGTTGTAACCTGTCGAACGTAACATCATTAGAATGATTTTAGTCGTCAAGCAATGCTTTGATGAATTCATCGCCGACTAATGTGCCGTAAGCACCGTCTGCACATGAGAATTCGTCGTATTTCTTCACATTGTCACCGTCGACTCCTGGTTTGTAGATCAAGAATGGGATTGGTGCTGAAATGTGTGTCTTGATTCGACATGGAGTAGGGTGGTCTGGAAGGATGGCGATTGCAACCGGCTCGTTCCAGTTCTTAACTTCCTCGTAGATTGGCTTTACGATTCTGTTCTCAAGATACTCGACAGTCTTCAACTTCAAGTCGACATTGCCTTCATGTCCTGCTTCGTCGCTTGCCTCGATGTGAAGATAAACGAAATCTGATTTCTTCAAAGCGTCGATTGTGGCTTGTGCCTTACCTTCGTAGTTGGTGTCGAACAATCCTGTCGCACCTTCAACCTCGATGATGTCAAGACCTGCGTATTTGCCGATTCCACGTATCAAGTCGACGGCTGAGATCACAGCTCCACTCTTGACTCCGTACTCCTCTTTCAAGGTTTTCATCTGTGGCTTGTAACCTGCCGACCATGGCCAGATGCTGTTGGCTGGATCTTTACCTGCTGCGACGCGGGCTTTGTTGATCGGATGCTCAGAAAGGATCTCCTGCGACTTGATGATCAACTCATTAAGCAAGTCGGCTGTCTTCTGTGCTTCTGGTACCTCTGCCTTTACAAGCACATCTTTGTATGGTGTGCCTGGCACGTCGTGAGGAGGTGTGCACTTCACTCTCTTGTCGCCACCCTTGATTTTCAAAAGGTGACGGTATGAGATTCCTGGGAAGAAACGAGTGATCTCGTCGCCAAGTTTCTCATTTAGATAATCGATAAGCACGTATGCCTCTTCGTCGGAGATATGACCTGCTGAGTGGTTTTTGATGATACCGTTCTCAATACAGATGATATTGCAACGCATTGCCATCTCACCTGGCTCGATATCCACACCCATGCTGGCTGCTTCCAACGAACCTCGGCCTTCAAACACCTTGCGGACATCGTAACCCAACACTTCAAGGTTGGCGATCTCACTGCCTGGGTGGAATCCCTCTGGCACTGTCTCCAATAGACCACAGCGTCCTTTTGCTGCCAACATGTCTATAGTAGGGATGTTGGCTGCCTCAAGTATTGTTTTGTTTCCCAACGACGGAATACGCTCGTCCGCCATTCCGTCGCCAAGGATAATCAAATGCTTCATAATCGTAGAATCATTATCGGATGTTTGCGATGCTGATGATGTCGGCGAATACACCGGCAGCAGTTACAGCAGCACCTGCACCATAACCACGGATCATCATTGGATCCTTGTATCTTGCAGTGTTGATGATGATCAAGTTGTTGCTACCCTCAAGATCGTAGAATGGGTGGCGTGAGTCTACAGCCTGTAGACCTACCTTACACTTGCCCTCGTCAAGAGTTGCAACGAATCTCCAACGCTTGCCCTCTGCAGCGATAACCTTTCTCTTCTCCTCGAACTCAGCGTCGAATTTCTCAACCTTGCCCCAGAAGTCGTCAAGTGTGCCCTCGAAGAAGTCGTTAGGGATGAATAGGTTCTTCTCCACGTCGTCCTGGCTTACCTTCAAACCGCTCTCACGTGCAAGGATAACCAACTTTCTGATTACGTCCTTACCGCTCAAGTCGATACGTGGATCTGGCTCAGCAAATCTTGCCTCCATAGCCATCTTGATTGCCTTGCTCAACGGAATCTCCTCGCTGATAGTATTGAAGATGAAGTTCAATGTTCCTGAAAGAACAGCCTCAAGTTTCACGATTCTATCGCCAGAGTAGATCAAATCACCGATTGTGTTGATGATTGGAAGACCTGCGCCTACGTTAGTCTCGAACAAATATTTGATACCTCTCTTACGAGCAGTATTCTTCAAGTTGATGTAGTTGTCGTAGTCGCCTGAAGCAGCGATCTTGTTAGCACAAACGACTGAGATGTTGTGCTGTAGCAAATCTGAGTACATTGCTGCGATTGCTGGAGCTGCTGTACAGTCGACGAATACGCAGTTGAATGCGTTAAGTTCGAACAATGCCTTCTTCAACGACTCTGGTGTTGATTCCTTACCTTCTGTCTTCAAAAGTTCGTTGTACTTAGTCAAGTCGACACCGTTGCGATCCAAGATGAACTTAGAAACGTCGGCAACACCCATCACGTTAAGCTTAACACCGTTCTGGTTCATGATAAGCTCCTTCTGTGAGTGAAGCTGCTCAAGCAAGCTGCCTCCTACTGTACCTGTACCAACTACGAAGATGTTCAACTCCTGATACTCAGTCAAGAAGAACGACTCGTGAATTGCGTTCAATGCCTTCTTGATGTTCTTCTTCTCAAGTACACAAGTGATGCTAGTCTCAGATGAACCCTGGTTCATAGCAACAATGTTGATGTTGTTTCTGCCAAGAGCATTGAATAGCTTGCCTGCTGTACCAGTTGCGTTCTTCATGTTCTCACCTACGATGACAACTGAAGCAAGATCACGCATTGTCTGAACCTTGCAAGCGTTCATGTTTGTTAGGCTCTGGCTCAACGAGTTGAAGTAACTTTCGTATTCCACTGGAACGCAAACTGAGAAAGAACCTCCAGCTGCAGAAAGAGAGAATACTGTATATGGCACGTGGTCGCTCTCAAGCACCATGGCTGCCTCAGAGACCATACGTGGTAGATAATCTGATGGAAGACCAGAGAATGTGAACATTACACAGTCGTCCTGGCTTGCGATACCCTTGATGACCTTATCCTCAGGATTAGGTGTAGAAGAGATCAATGTTGTGTTTCCATTGCAGATGTTCTTCATTGATAGAGGAATGTTAGCCTCTGCAAGTGGAGTAAGAGCGTCAGAGAACAATGTTCCGACACCGTTTATAGAAAGCTCTCTTGCCTCCTCGTAACTCATGTGCTCGATTAGGTAAGCCGACGAAATCTTCTTTGGATCAGCACTCATGAACTCGTCTGTTGGCTTCCAAACCTGCATTTCCTGTGCTCCCAAAACCTTAGCGATGTAAGCAGCAGTTAGGTCGGAAGAACCACGGCCAAGAGTTGCGATCTCGTCGTCGTTTGTCCCTGCAATGAATCCCTGGCAAACTACAGCTCCCTTGATCTTAGAGAATGCTGCCTTGATATTCTCTGTTGTGCTCTCCTCGTCGATAGAGTAACCGCACTCAGAGTCGCCCTCAGCAATGATGAAGCGAGTTGAATCAAGAACTCTTGCTCCGATCATCTCGCTGACGATTACAGATACAAGACGCTCTCCGTATGATAGGAATGTAGCTAGGATATTGTCTGTCCAGTCACGGAAAATGGTTAGGGCCTGCAACATGCTATCCATCTCTGCGTAAAGACGGTTTAGTTCGCTAAGAGCAGCCGACTGGCTGTCTGCAGGCACAACCTGACGTGCCAACTCGGTGTGACGGGTCTTCAAATCCTCATATCTGCTGATTATCGACTTTGAGTCGCCAGTAGACGCCTCTTCAACGATCTCTTCAAGGAGGTCAGTCACTCCGTCCATAGCTGAAACAACCACGATTGGGTTCTTTTCTGCCTCAACTATGCTCTTCACCTTCTTTAAATGTTCAGCGGAACCTACGATTGCGCCGCCAAATTTTAGCACTTTCATATATGTATTGTAAAATTACGATTACAAATTTATATTCTTTATCAAGGTGCAAAGATACAAAAGATTTTAGAAGGATATGGCATTTTCTTGGATTTCTTGGTAATAATGCCTAATGTATGGTATGCGATAAATTGTGAATTAAAAGTTAAGAGTTAAGAATCAACGGCTTTGAATTGTCAGATGTAGTGGAGAATGGAATTGAAAGAATATTAGAAAAAGTTGATAATTTCTGTTTTTTTCACACAAATAGGTGCAGAAATGAGAGAAATTTAAGTAAGAGAAAATAAATTTTATATCTTTGTCGCAAATAAAAAACTTGTGAGTATGAAGAAATTACTTTTTTCAGCTTTGATGGTATGCTCATCTTGCTTTTCAACATTTGCTGTTGAAGGAATTGTTGGTATTAAAGCTGACAAATCTCAGGAGACATTCGCATTGTCTGATGTTATGAGTATTAAGGTTAAGACGGGAAACGATGTTTCTATGTCAGTTAATAAGAACGACGGAACATCTGTAGATGGATTCCAGACTATCGTTTTCAACGCTGATTTGTCAAGTGTCAATGATAAGTCGGCTACTCCAGCGATTCAGGTTTATCCAAACCCAGTAGAGAACATTATCTACGTATCTGGTTTGGAGAAGGACGCTAGCATCAAGGTTATCGATACTGACGGTAAAACAGTTAAGTTCGTGACTGGTCAGCAGATCGAGGTTTCTGATCTAGCTCAGGGTATGTACCTTTTGAGCGTAGACGGAAGAATGGTTAAGTTCATCAAGAAGTAAAAACATTATTTTGAAATAACAATGGGGTTGTCTGATTTCAGACAACCCCATTGTTTTGGGAAAATATCAGAGTATTTCTCTTTTACGATTTTAGATTAATTGCCGTTTATATCAAGCAAATAGATGACTTTTGCTATAGTAGGCGACAAAATCCGAAGTGTATTGTTCAACTCTGATTGGAGCATGCTTCTCCATACTCCATCAGCCGAATTGTATTTATGCTGTCGTAAGTCGACAATATAATCTCTTATCGAGTAATTCTCTTCTTGTCTGGATTTCGCTTGAACTTATCCCAGAATGCATTTTCTTTCGGTTTTTTTGTAGTGAAATTTTCACGTACTTCAATGGCCTCTTCTTCCGCCATCTTTTTGTCCAATCCTAAAATCTCGGCATAGCATCTCACAATTTGCAAATAAATCTCTTTTTTGCTGAATTTGCAGATGTTTTCAAATCTTTCACGGATGGATAAATCTCTGTCTGTGAACTCTATCGTGTTGTTGTCTACCAATGTGAAGTGGTAGTTTGTGTCGGCATCTTGAGAGTAAAGGATGTTGCCCTCTTTCAAATTGTGGTGTAGAATACCTTTGGTGTGAAGACTTATCAAAAATCTTGCAAGAGATGATGCAAGATGGTCGTCGATTGGTCTGTCGAATTGGAACAAAGGCTCAAGGCTTTTTGCATTCGTTTTTTCACAAGCAAAATAGCAATAATCCATTAAGCCGATCTTTGTCTGCTTTACGAATGCAATGGGATTAGGTGTGTCAATTCCCAACGCTTGTAGCTTGATGGCGTTGTAGTAGGCTTTTTCTGCCTGACAAGTTTTGAAAAGAGAGTAGACCAAACGTTGGATTTTGACGTTTTTCTGGTATCTCTTGACTACAATTTCTCTGCCCAACTCTGTGATGGCAAAACTTCTTACTGCATTGTTGTCAACATGTAATGTCCTGCCTTTCTTACGGTAACGAGTATCCAGATTCTCTAAAAATGTGGCAAGATCCTTATAGTTTTTATATTCGTCGTTGATTACTACCTTCATTTGTTTTCTGTTTAATGTAAATAATCAAAATCTTATTTTGTTTTGTTTTTCTTGAACTTTGCCCAGAAAGCTCTTCTTCTTATTCTTGCTTCAAAGAATTCTTTACGTACGTCAAGAGCTACTTTTTTAGCGTATTCTGCGTCTATGCCTATTATTCCTGCATAGCACTCTACCACCTGCAAATAGATGAGCTCGCTGCTGAATTTGCAGAAATTGCCCATTCTTTCACGAATTGATAACTCTTTGTCTTTGAATTCCATTCTGTTGTTGTCGATCAAAGAGAAATGGTAGTTCGTGTCCGCATCTTGATAATAGAGAATGTTTCCTCCATTCAGGTCGTTATGGATAATTCCTTTTGAATGAAGCTCGACAAAGAATTTTGCCAATGCTGTCGCAAGATGATTGTCAAGTGGCTTGTCAAGCAGAATCAAAGGCTCCAGACTCACGTTTGCCGACTTCTCGCATGCAAAATAACAATACTCCATCAGACCGTTTTTCTTGCCTTCCGCGTATGCGATCGGGGTGGGGGTGTCGATTCCCTTCTCAAGGAGTTTATTTCCGTTCAAATATGCTCTCTCAGCCTTGCACTTCCTAAAGAAAGTGTAGACGACGCGTTGTATCGCGATTGGTTTCTTGTATCTCTTGACGACAATTTCTCTTCCAAGACCTGGAATCTCAAAACTTTTTATCGCATTTCTGTCAAGATGGATAGCTTTACCTTCCTGATTGAAGCGAGTGTCTAAGTTTTCCAAGAAAGATACAAGTTCCTTGCAGTCTTTATATACGTCGTTGATTACTACTTTCATTTAATGGCATGATAAGATATGGCAAAAATAATATTCTTTTCCGACTCCACCATAACTTAAAGTCAAGAACATTATTTTTTACCCTTGTTGATGATGAAGATTCCCAATGTCGCCAAAGCTCCTGCATAGACATATTTCCAATAGAATGGCTCATCCAAGCATAGGCACGACGTGATGGCCCCTACCACCGGAATCAAAGAGTTATAGATGGCGACTTTTCCGACGGGATTCAGACTAAGCAGTTTATTATAAAGTGCGAAAGCGCTTGTGGAGATGCCAATCAACAGCAATAGAATGAAGAGTCCGTAAGGTGTGATGTTTGGAAGTGTGCCGCCACATATAAGTCCTGGAATTATAAGTCCCATTCCACCGATTGATAATCCGAGACCTGTTCCGACGAAGATGTCAAGACGTTTGCCCAGTCCACGTGTCATCAATGTCGCTACCGCACTACAAAGTGCATTCAGAATGATCATACCGTCGCCAAGCCATGTGAATTCACCTTGTGTCTTTCCTCCTAGGTTGAGCAAGAGAATACCAGCGAACCCAAACACACAACCAAGAATCTTGCTCATGTTCATCTTGTCGCTCTTGAAGAAGACGCAGGCAAGGATGACTACAGAGAAGGTGCTTAGCGAATTGAGTATAGCGGACCTTGCACCGTCGCAATGGGATAATCCGAAATAGAAGAATGCGTAGTGAAGGGTAGTGTTGAATAGTGCAAAAATCAGAATATACCTCCAATCCGACTTTTGATTCACCTTAATGGCGATTCCTTTACTACGGGCCAAAGCGAGGATGATGAGACCGGAAAGAAAGAAACGGATGCCTGCGAAAAGCATTTTGCTTCCCGTCATATCCGGGGTGATCTGAAACTCCGCAAACCCCATCTTGATAAGAGGGTAGGCCCAACCCCATACAATGGCTGCGGTAAGGGCGAATATCGACACCCATAGCGGGCGCTGGAAAATACTGACTTTCTCTTGTTCTGATGACATGGTTTATTTTTATTTTTAGATGCGTTTATCTCCGTAACTGTACTACCCTCTGACTCATAACAAAAAAGCCTATGGACTTCATTGAAATCCATAGACTTATATATTTTTTTTGTCTCTGGTCGGAGAATTAAACCTCCTTACCAGCCATTACAGACTCGTAGTATGCTACGTAGTCGTCCTTCTGGTCGCTGTCCATCCAAGCCATTGCTGAACGTGGGTGGTCGTTCTGAGAACCAGTGATCATGTATGGCATGAAGTAACCCCAGTCGATCTCCTTCTGAAGTGGCTTAACATCCTCCTGGATAACGCGTAGGATTGGCTTCAACTTGTACTTAGGGTTCTTCAAGAAAGAAATCAAAAGCTCCATTGGGCAGTTGCCTGCACCACGACCGATACCAAGCATTGTAGCGTCAAGCATATTAGCACCCTTGATGATACACTCGATAGTGTTAGCGAAAGCCAACTGCTGGTTGTTGTGTCCGTGGAATCCGATTGTCTTGCCAGGAAGAGCTGTTCTATACTTGTCCATCAATGTGTGGATATCCTCAGAATACAAGCTGCCGAAGCTATCTACCAAGTAGAATGTGCCAACTCTTGACTTTGCAACGTCTGCCAAAACCTCATCCAACTTACGGTCTGTAACCTTAGATACAGCCATTAGGTTGATTGTAGCCTCGTAACCCTTGTCGATTACGTGGTGTGCCAACTCGATTGCCTTGTCGATCTGGTAATCGTAACATGCTACACGGAACATGTCGATAACACTCTCCGACTTAGGACGGATATCATCAAACTTAACACGGCCTATGTCGGCCATTACAGATAGCTTTGTGTTTGTGTTGTTGTCGCCAACGATCTCACGAAGTTCGTCTTCTGCACAGAACTTCCAAGGACCGTAAACGTCGCGTGGAAACTGATCCTCGCTACTGATGTAGCCGATCTCCATATAGTCAACGCCTGCCTCAACACATGAGTTGTAGACGTGCTTAACGAAGTCCTTGCTGAACTGCCATTTATTCATCAATCCACCGTCGCGGATAGTGCAGTCTAATACTTTTAGTTCTTCTCTAAACATATTGTTATGTAATATTATAAATTCATGATTTTAGTCTCTTCGCTGATGAAGTACTGGATAAGGTTCTTGTACATATCCTCAATCACGTCTGGATTCAATCCTCTCTCTTCTGCCCACTGGCGACGCTTCTCAAGAACCGCTTTCTTTCTGTCTGCAGCATCGATACTTGCGGCAGTCTTCTCTTTGTATTTGACCACTTCCTTTACATATTCGAAACGTTCGCTTAGCAATGAGATGATAACATCGTCAATGTTGTCGATTTCATTACGAACATCGGTAATGTTTGTGCATTCCGAAGGCTTCTTATTTGTTACTTTAGGTACCAAAGCTGTAAATTTTTATAGTTAATTACAAAATTTGGGCGAATTTACGAATTTTTTTGCTAATTCTTAAGTTTTTATGTCAATAAAAAAGACGGAAGTGAAATCTCCCGTCTTTTTAGGTTTTTGAAGCTTACGAAATTCACTCCTTGACATCCGGTTTTGCCTTCGAAACTGGACGGATATTCAAGCCGTTGAATCTATGGTCTATAGTTCTGTCAAATTTGTATTTTTCCGAAATCTCATACGAATAAGATACTCCGTCTACGAATCCATCAGACCAACTTGATGTCCAGTACCTGCCGTATGGGTAATCTCTATCTATCTTTAATTCATCCGCCTTATGTCCATCCAATGGAAAGAAAACAAAATTTCCGTTTTCTGCAGTCAATTTAAATCCCACAATGCCAAATTCTTCTGTCCATTCAGCTGTTGTGTTTTCCAACAACTCTACAAAATCTTTCTCTGTCGGCATTCTCCACTTCTCTCCCCATCTTACGTATGCAGCATCATATTCTTTAGTCAAGACTCTATTTTCTATGACTCCCATCTCCACCAGCTGTTCTTCCACAATAGGATTCCCAAGCAAAGCAGTTTTATGGGTATATACATCTTTTGCCTCTGTTTCAGCCCATGAGATAAATTCGCCGACGTCAGATATCGACGTTGCTCCGATATTCAACTTCGCCCATTTCAATCCTGATGGCAATCCTAAGTCGACAAACTCATGTCCTGCGATTGTATTAAGTTCTCCGTCGTCTTCTATTCTTATGCTGTCGACCTTGAGTGTCTTAAATATAGAAATCGTACCGTCTTTCATTTTGACGGCAAGTTTGTTTTGTGCCATAACGATGAATGGCAACATTATCGAAAGAGTTATGATTATTATTTTTTTCATTATGATATCTGCTTGAAATATAAACTGATAATGTCTACTTGCCAGACTATTTTTTGTAATTGGCAAGGTTGACTATTGGTCGGAATCTGTAATACTCTGAACGAGGTTTTGAAATCAATTTGACAGAGTTGCCTTTATGAGAGAAGGTGAATGAAATGGCTTCTCCTTCTGCCTCTTTATTTGCTGTCGATGTCCAATATTTTGCAATTTGTTCTGCTGCAGGATCTGACATTATTATTTGATCATGCAAATAATCGTTCTCGTATCCAGGGAAGAAAATGGTATTGCCGTTAGGCCCTGTTAATTTTAATCCAATAAAAGAATTTACTTCTACAAATTCTTTTTCTGTGCTGTTGATCAATTCTTCGAAATCTTCAGCTGTCGGAACTTTCCAATTCTTACCTAAGTCGTTTGAGCATATGTCGTATTCTGCATTGTATGATAGCGTTGAATCTACGTATCCTTTTGAAAGTAGATACTCTATATCGCTAGTGAATACGGTATCGTTGGGTGTCCAACACCATTTACTCATAATTCCATTAGATGTTGTGGATCCAGCTTCATAATTTCGTGTAGACCAAAGATTTCCACTCTTCAATCCCAAGTCGACATAATTGTACTTTTTAGTGCTAAATCCAATTGAGCCTGAAGAAGTTACATTCAACTTGGATACAGATGTCACAGGCGCATCATTTGGGTCGGGATCCCTATCTTTGTAGTAGTTGAATGAAGTGACTGCACGGATTGGACATCCCACTTCTCTATATTCAGTTGTTACCCAATTTCCGTCAATGCTTAATCCACATCCTTTGTATACATCAAATATTCCGTCTGCTTTGGTGTCCATTCCTGTCGAACCCCAATATTGTCCATATTCATTTGCCTGTCTTAAAGTGTTTCCAGAGTAATATCCGGCTAACGGTATGAAAATGCTGTTTGAGTTGTTGCGGGATTTGTACAATGTTCCGTTGATGCCTTTGATTGCAGCGTCTTCCTGTATCGTGTTATCCAACAACTCTTTGAAATCTTTTTTCGTTGGCATTCTCCAACCTTCTCCCCAGTTGCGGTAGGCAGCGTCGTATTCTTTTGTGAGGATACTATCCTCATTGCAGAATCCTTTTTCTATTAGAGATGCCATCGGTTGATCGGAAGTAGGCGTAGTTGCTTTACTGAATGACTTCTGCCCTATAGTTCCTCCCCAATAGAAGTAACTGCCATATTCCTCTGGAGACTCAGCTCCAATGTTTGTTGTCGCCCATCTCAAACCAGATGGTAGTCCAAGATCGACAAACTCGTGTTGATTCAAAATGTTTCTTGCGTCTTTCCCGATAAAGAATATACTGTCGACTTCTTCTGCATTGAAGCAGATTTTTTCGTCGTCATTGGTGTAAATGCTTATCTGTGGCTTGGCTGACGCTATTGTCGCCAATGATAATGCTAAAAATAATGAAGATGTTTTCATGTTGCTATATATGTGTATGCAAAGTTACTTTTTTCTCGCTCCTTAGAATAAAACTTTTGGTTAACAATTGTTAATGGAAAGATATAATAGATTTTGTGGGTAATAAAAAAGACGGAAGTCGTTTTAACTTCCGTCTTTCCTTATTTTGATGCAGTCATGAATTACTGTCTGCTTGCTTTCTTACGCTCAGTCTCGTCAAGAATGATCTTACGTAGACGCATGTGGTTTGGAGTAACCTCTACATACTCGTCCTCCTTAATGTACTCAAGAGCCTCCTCAAGTGAGAATACGATTGGAGGAATGATCTTAGCCTTTTCATCAGAGCTCTTAGAACGCATGTTTGTAAGCTGCTTAGCCTTAGTTACATTGACAACCAAGTCGTTGTCCTTTGCGTGCTCACCTACAACCTGACCTGCGTAAACCTCGTCCTGAGGGAAGATGAAGAACTTACCACGATCCTGAAGTTTGTCGATTGCGTAAGCGAATGCAGTACCGCTCTCCATAGCAATCATTGAACCGTTTGTTCTCTTCTCAATTTCACCCTTATATGGCTGATACTCAAGGAATCTGTGTGCCATGATAGCCTCACCTGCTGATGCTGTAAGCACGTTTGTACGTAGACCGATGATACCACGTGATGGGATCTGGAATACCAAGTGAACACGGTCGCCCTTCTTCTCCATTGAAACCATTTCTCCCTTACGGACAGAAACCATCTCGATGATCTTACCGCTAACCTCGTCTGGAGTGTTGATTGTCAACTCCTCGACTGGCTCGCACTTCTTACCGCCGATCTCCTTGAAGATAACCTGTGGCTGACCAACCTGAAGCTCGTAACCCTCACGACGCATTGTCTCGATAAGCACAGACAAGTGAAGCACACCACGTCCGAATACCGACCAAACGTCCTCTGTCTCAGACTTCTTTACACGAAGAGCAAGGTTGCGGTCAAGCTCCTTGACCAAACGATCGTTGATATGACGAGATGTCACAAACTTACCATCCTTACCGAAGAAAGGTGAGTCGTTGATTGTGAACACCATTGACATTGTAGGCTCGTCAATAGCGATTGGTGGAAGTGGTTCTGGAGTCTCGAAATCACAGATTGAGTCGCCGATTTCAAAATTCTCAATACCGATGACGGCTACGATTTCTCCGCACTCTGCTTCATATACCTTTGACTGAGAGAATCCTTCGAATACTCTCAACTCCTTGATTCTGTTCTTCTGGATTGAACCGTCTCTCTTAACAAGAGCGATATCCTGACCCTCACGGATCTTACCTCTGTGTACACGGCCTACAGCAATACGACCTACGAAAGAAGAGTAGTCAAGAGAAGTGATCAACATCTGAGTTGCACCCTCATTGTAGTGAGGCTCTGGGATGTGCTCGATGATAGCGTCAAGCACTGGAGTGATATCGTCAACTCTTGGCTTCTGCCAATCTGTGCTCATCCAGTTGTTCTTGGCTGAACCGTAGATTGTAGGGAAATCAAGCTGCTCTTCTGTTGCGTCAAGATTGAACATAAGGTCGAACACCTCTTCCTGTACCTCTTCAGGGCGACAGTTAGGCTTGTCAACCTTATTGATGACTACGATCGGCTTCAAACCAATCTCGATAGCCTTCTGTAGTACGAAACGAGTCTGAGGCATTGGGCCTTCAAACGCGTCTACAAGAAGAAGCACACCATCAGCCATGTTAAGCACACGCTCAACCTCACCACCGAAATCGGAGTGTCCTGGAGTATCAATGATGTTGATCTTGTATCCTTTGTAACGGATTGATACATTCTTAGATACGATTGTTATACCACGCTCTCTTTCAAGGTCGTTGTTGTCCAAAATCAGTTCTTGCGGTTTCTCACGCTCAGAGAAAAGCTGTCCTGCAAGGAGCATCTTATCTACTAGTGTTGTCTTACCGTGGTCAACGTGGGCAATGATTGCCACATTTCTTACTTTTTGCATACTAACATTTTAAATTTGGCGCAAAATTAGTGTAAACGACAATGTTACGCAAACAAAACGGCGATTATTTATGTTATAAAACAATAAAAATAAAAATTGGGGAATGATTGTTGCATAATTAATACGAGAAAACGAAAAATTATAAGTACTTTTGACGAAATTAACGAATGGAATAAAGATAAAGAGTAGTATATGGATAAGTTGAGCTATGCACTTGGTTTGTCAATGGCTTCGAATTTGAAGCAGAGTGGTTTGGATTGTATCAATGTTGACGATTTTGCAGGTGCGATTAAGTCTGTATTCAATGGCGAAAAGATGCAGATGACACCAGAAGAGGCACAGAATGCTATCAATGAGTTCTTCGCTAAGCAGAAAATGGAAGTTATGTCAAAGAACAAGAAGGCTGGTGAAGAATTCTTGGCGAAAAATAAATCTAACGAAGGCGTTATCACAACTGCTAGTGGTCTTCAGTACAAAGTTTTGGTTGCAGGAACAGGTGCAAAGCCAAAGGCAACAGATACAGTTGACTGTCACTATGAGGGTCGCTTGATCAACGGTACTGTATTCGACAGCAGCTACAGACGTGGTCAGTCGGCTCAGTTCCCGGTTAACGGAGTTATTCCAGGATGGGTTGAGGCATTGCAGTTGATGCCAGTAGGTTCAAAATGGCAGCTTTACATTCCGTCAGAGTTGGCTTATGGAGAATATGGCGCAGGTGAGACTATCGAGCCAAATTCTGCATTGATCTTTGACGTGGAGTTGTTGGGCATTAAATAAGTAAGCTTATGAAAAAACTGTTTTTGGCGGTAATGTCATTATCGCTTGCAATAGGAGCTTCAGCAGCAAAAGGCTCCAAGAAAGATGCTAATGCGTTGACAAATGCGGTTGACTCTGTCAGCTATGCGCTTGGTATCAATATCGGTATGAGTCTTCAGGATCAGTTCAAGCAGCTTCCTGTTGAGAATATCAATACAGCAGCTTTCTGCGAAGCATTGAAGAATACGCTTGATAAGGATACAGCTAGTTTGAAGATCAAGGCTTCCGAGGCTGGCAACGTTGTCATGAATGTGATGCAGAAGGCGGAGCAGGAGAAGGCAATGAAGGATTTGGCTGCCAACAAGATCTGGATGGCAAACAATAAGAACAAGGCCGGCGTTAAGGAAACAGCTTCTGGTTTGCAGTATCAGGTTATTTCTGAAGGAACAGGTGAGAAGCCAAAGGCAACGGATAAGGTTAGTGTGACTTATACAGGAACATTGACAGACGGAACTATCTTCGATAGCTCTGCGTCGCCAATCTCGTTCGAACTTAATAAGGTTATCCCTGGTTGGACTGAAGGTATTCAGTTGATGCCAGTGGGAAGCAAGTATAAGTTCTTTATCCCTTCAGAGTTGGCTTACGGCTCAAGAGCGATGGGAAAAATCAAGCCTAATTCAATCTTGATTTTCGACGTGGATCTTCTAGGTATAGAAAAGGCTCAGGCTCGTAGCTCTGCTAAGTTCCAGTTCAAGCCTTACCAGCGCACAATGTAAGAAAAAAGAAATAAAACAAAATAATGAAAAAACAGTTAATGACAGCAGTGTCTGTTATGGCACTACTAGCTTCGACATCTTGCTCTAAGCAGTCTTCTACGATGTCGATCAAGAATTTGAAGTCGGACGTTGATTCTGTATCATACGCTCTTGGTATTAATGTAGGTGACGGATTCAAGCATGATTTGGAGAGATTCCCTGGTGATACTATTAATAAGGAGGCTCTAATCGCTGGTTTCGTTGAGGCATTCAAGACAGAGGATGACGACGATCTTCCATTGTCTATTGAAGATGCAAGAAATATCATGCAGAACTACGTGACTAAGGTTCGTGACGCTCAGATCACAAAGAACAGAGCTGCTGAGGAAGAATTCTTGGAGGCTAACAAGGAAAAGGATGGCGTCAAGGTAACTGAGTCTGGTTTGCATTTCAAGTCTGTTGTTGAGGGTACAGGTAAGCAGCCTTCCGATACATCTTTCGTAAAGGTTAATTACAAAGGTATGTTGATCGACGGAACTGTATTCGATAGCTCAATTGAGCGCGGTGAGCCAGCTGTATTCAATCTTAGAGGTGTAATCCCAGGATTTGCAGAAGGTATCAAGATGATGAAGGAAGGCGGTAAGGCAGAACTTGCTATTCCAGCACGTTTGGCTTACGGCGACGGCGAAGCTGGTTCAATTCCTCCAGGATCATGTATCACATTCGAGGTTGAGCTTGTTCAGGTTGACCCAGAGATGCCAAAGCGTCCAGGTATGCCACGCAGATAATTGTAATCAGTATAGGATTCTATATTTGGAGACGCGAAACAAATTCGCGTCTCTTTCTTTTTAATGAATAAGGCTAATACTCTTGTTTGTTTATTGAGCAATCCCCTGACTTTATTGAGCAATAGCTTCTTTTTTTCTTATTTTAACACACATTTATGACATTTAGTGTTCAAAAAAGTTTACCTTTGTTCTCAAATAGAGTAAAATTTGGTGTATGACTAAATCGCAGATTTGTTTCGTAAAGCTTGCAATATTGTTGCTTTTCTCCTTTTTCAACATTTCATGTGGAAGAGGAGGAGCTAGTAATGCGGAGGCAAAAGAGTCCGAAACTGTGTCTTCTGATGCTATGACAGAGTATCATGCTGCCGATATCATCAAGATGATCAAGAAGGGTAAACCGATCCAGTTGATGAACTGTATGATCTGGGACGACTTGGATTTCACTCAGTGTGGAGAGCCAAGGATCACTTCCGGTATTGCTGTTGAGGTTGACGTGGAGGTGCCTGTCTATTTCAATCATTGCTTGTTTATGGGTAATGTTCTTGGAAAATCGAAGTTTAAGGACAAGTTCTCTTGTAGCGCAAACTTCCGTCGATCGGTGACTTTCACTGATTGCGATTTCCGTGGAGAGGTTGATTTTACAAAGGTTATGGTAGCCGACAATATTGACTTCAGTAAGTCGACATTCGGCGAAAATGCAAAATTTGACTTGGTAGAGCTACGTGGTGGCATCAACCGTTTCTATGAGGTTGTGGCAGAGAAGAATTTCTCTTTCACTTCAAGCTATTCTAACGGTAATGTCTCTTTTATGGATGCTAACTTTAAGGGGGATGCAAACTTCCATAAGTTGATTTGCTCTGAGTTGATGATGAACAACACAACATTTGAGGGCGACGCAATCTTCTCTAACCAGACTATTCGCGGTGCTGCGTTGTTCAATTATGCTAAGTTCAATCACGATTTTGATCTGTCTTATTCTAAGTTCTTGGCTCCTGTCATCATGACTCATGCCGAGGTTTTGGGTAAGGTGATCCTTAACTATTGTGTGTTCAATTCGCCAAGCCGTTTCTCGAATACTTCTACTCATGAGATGGATATGAACGAATCTTTGTTCTTCTTCGCACCTGACTTGACTAATGTTAAGATTGACAAGGTGACTAACGATGAGTGTGTATATAGATTCGTCGCTAGTGAAAAGCACATTTTCCGTTTGGCTGGAGGTTCTGGTAAGGATGAGGCTTCTGTAGCAGAAGATAAGGACAAGATTGATCCCAAAAGCATCAATATCCAGAGAGAAAAGGACGAAAATCAAAAAAAATAAACCAAAAAATATAAGACATGAATTTAAGAAATCTACGTGGCCGTGTAGGCAAACTGTTTGTAGGTGGAGCTATCGCTACGATGCCGTTTTCTATGACCTCATGTGATGAGGCAACTACTGAAGCAATTCTTGAAGCATTGTCTAACGTCTTAGGTTTGCTTTTGTCTCCTGCTGACGTAACAGACGTTCCAGAGGATGCCGTATACGACGGTGGTGGTTCATTGCCATCAAATGTTGATTGGTCTGTTTATTCTCCTGCTGTTGGTAACCAGGGTTCATACGGAACTTGTGTTGCTTGGGCGACAGGTTATGGATTGAAAACAACTTTGAACAATATCGATGCTAAGAGAACTAACGGTAAGAACACTGCTTCTTTGCAGACGTCTCCGGTTGACCTTTGGCATTTGATGAGATCAAGTTATAGCAGCGCAACTTCTAACCAGTGTGGAGGTTCAAGTTTTGACCCTGCATTCAAGGTGATGATTGATAAGGGTGTTACTACGATGGATAAGAAGCCGTTCACAAATCAGAAGATGCAGTGTGATGGAGCTTCTCCTACAGGTAATGTTAGCAATAAACTTGGAGCTTATCGTTTGGTGGCTTACACAAGAGAGTTGTCAGGTACTTCTGATTATGGAATGACTGTCGATAATATTCGAGCTAAACTATCTGAAGGTCCACTTGTAGTTGGTGCTAAGTTGGGTGAGAGATTCATGGGATGGAGTAGTAGTGCAACCATTACTGCTGATGATCCATCTTCATATAATGGAGGTCATGCATACCACGCTATGTTGATTACTGGTTATGATGATTCGAGAAGTGCATTCCGTATCCAGAACTCTTGGGGTTCTTCGGAGTGGGGTGATAATGGATTCATCTGGGTTAACTACGATTTCTTCATCAAGAACTTTGCATTCGGTGTATGGTCGGCATCTAATGATGCAGATGCTTACGCCAGCAAGACAGCTTCTAATTTGAGATCGGCAACAGGTGTTGATTTGGAAGTTAAGGTTGTTTCTGATGTTCCATCAGCTGATGGTAAGCGTGTAGTTACATACGATATCGTAAATAAGGGTCAGGTTGATGTTGACTTGTCAGATTGTGACGTCGTTTACTCAATCTTCAGAGCCAAGAAATTCCATAGCAAGTCAATTCTTGCTGATGTCAAGTTGAATGCAACTGTTCCTGCTGGTTCTACAGCTTCTGCAGTTTTGGGTAAGAACTTGACTATCGAGTATCAGATCCCTTCTGTGTTGAACGATGTTGAGTCGGACGGTAATTGCTATTTGTTCATGGCTCTTGATCCAAAGAACAATGCCGAGGATAGCGATCTAAGCAATAACTTCGCATTCATCACTTCATCGGATGCTAAGCCATTGACTGTATCTGCAAATTCAATCGCTGATGAGACAAATGTTCTTTACGCTGATTTGAGTAGCAAGATCAGAAACGAATACTCTGGTTCTGAGTTGATCGGCCGCTTGGCAAAGGAGTTGAAATAATCAATAAATAGATTTATATCGGCAAGGTCGGGATTCTATCTCGACCTTGTTTTGTTTCAGAGACTTATAGAGATGTTGTCAAAAGATAAAATAAAGCATATATTCAATCAATACGTATTGCTTATAGCAATGGTGTTCGGTATAACTGCATACTTGATTTATCACAATCTGGATTTGCAAAGATCGACTCGTGCCGTTGTCAATTCTATGGTCGACATCGCTATCCCTACTATGGTGCTTGCGATGCTTTACATCACCTTCTGTAAGGTGAATCTGCGTAAATTGAAATTCACTCGTTGGCATCTGATGCTATTCCTGTTCCAACTGTTGGTGATGACGGTTATTACTATGGCCGGTGCTTTATTGCAAGAGACTAAGTTCGTAGTCTTGGCGGAAGCTGCATTCATTTGCGTTGCCAGTCCCACTGCTACAGGAAGTGTTGTCGTATTGACTCAACGATGGGGAGGCAATAGTGAGACCACCACTACATATACGTTGATTTCAAACCTTATTACAGCCTTTTTTGTGCCAGTGCTGATTCCTTTTATGTCGACGCACGAAGTCTCGCTTATAGACAGCTTTTTGATGATCGTACGACGTGTTACGCCGCTACTTGTAGTGCCGATGTTGATGGCGTTGTTAACGCAGATGATCTTTCCTAAAGTAATTGATGTGGTAAAGAAATGGAAAGATCTTCCTTTGTACCTTTGGGCAGTCGCGATGTGCCTTGCTATTTCGATGACTTTGCGTTATCTTGTTTCTAATGAGTTTGGAATTCCGATTGAGATTGCTGTCGCATTTTCTTCTATGTTCGTTTGTGCATTCCTGTTCTATTTCGGAAAACGAATCGGAAGATCATACGGTGAACATATTGGAGCTGGTCAGGGCTTGGCTCAGCGTAATACAGTTTTCATTATTTGGCTCGGATCGACATTTCTTCATCCGTCGTGTGCTATTGCCGGCGGTTTCTACAGCCTATGGCAGAATCTGTTCAATACTTGGCAGATGAGAAAGTTTGAAAGGGAGGGAAAGATTTAGACGACAATATTCTTGTCCACACATACAAACTCGTGTGGCCTGATAGTTGACAATTATTGTTGGTCAATTCGTTTTCCCTTTTCCTTACGTCTCTTTCCAAACATTTTCTTGAATGGCGAGATATAAGTGCTGATTAGTTCCTCCGCATTGTCGTAGTCGTGACGGTACAACAGGCCGACTCCCTGAGTCTGAGAGTTGAATTGACGAAGGTAACTGTTGGAAGATCTGTTGAATGCTTTCGTGCGGAATCTTCCGTTGGCGGAAAGTTTGTATTCAATATCAAAGTCGACAATGCCGCTGCTGTACTGCTGGGCATCCAATGCAGACATGCCTTCACGGTATCCGAAGTTTCCGTTCAAAAGAAGGCGGTCGTTAAGCAGTCCAGTCGACAAAGCGACTTCGAATTCTGTCGATGCTGAAGTCTGGTCTTCAGTGTATGGGCGGTAGTTCAAACCGACGTTGACGTCATTGTTGATCTTGGAAAGCAAACCGCTGATTTCAGACGACAATGCTGCAAATCCAACTGCTGACATGTTTGACGACGACGATGATCCCAAATCGCTAGTGTTGAATGTTCCGAACGCAAGGAGGCTGGCAACGTTTCTGTTCATAGCCTCGTCTGTATTGATTACGCTTCGTACCTTACGCATCATGTCGTCGTCTATGTTCGGCATGTTAAGGTCAAACTTAACCATAGGTTGCGAAATCGTACCGCTGACGTCCATCAAACAGTTGACCTGAGTCGTCGTCACATTATCCTCTGCAAGGATATCTCCCACGTACGCGTTAAGCGTATACTTGGCATTTACATCAAGAATTGCAGCCGTAGGATCTCCGTTCCATCGGACAGTACTTCCGTCCATCAATTCGAACTTTCTTGCGATGATACTCTGGATGGTGAACATATAGTCTCCCTTCGTGATCTGATATTGTCCGAATAGTTTGAACAGATCGTCTCGTCCGTCGTATGAGAACGACAGATTTCCGTTACCTCTTGCGCGGATCACATCGCCAAGTTTCTGGTCAAGAATCAAAGATACTTGAGCGTCTGGTGTCGCCTCTATATCTGCATTTACATTCACGATTAGAGGGAGATCTTCCTCCTCCTTTATCTTTTGTATCTTGTTTCGTCTAGCTCTACGCATCTCTTGCGTAGTCATCTTGGTATTTTTCTTGAAGGTTATGAATCCGGCATCGTCTACGCCTTTAGCACCGTCAAGAGGCACCACGAACTTACTGTCCTTCTTAGTCCTTGCCTTGAGGTCGATGTTCAATTCATCTCCGCTACCTGATACTCCTGCCTTACCGTCGATATAGGCTTTTCCATAGAACAGATCATTGTCTGTCTCGGTTGTGTTGAGAGCAAGCAGGTGTTCGGAATCAAGGTTGACTGCATATTTCCAATGTAGGAATCCTTCACAAAGGATCAGTGCGGATAGCAAACCTGTATTTCCTTCTTGGTCTTTGATCTTTACTCCATCCAATCTGAATGAGTTATGTTTCATCCAAACTGTATCAGAGAAGGTATACTTGACGTTGGTATAATCAATGTTGAAATCAAAATCCTTGACCAATCCGACACCCTCCAATCCGATATTGTCAAACTTTCCATAAGCCAAGACGTGAGTGTTTAGGACTCCGTGATTGTTGCTTAATATTCCGTCCAGCCAAATGCGAAGGAATCTCATGTCGATGTCGTGAAGATCTCCATCAATGAATAGTGAATCTGCGTCAAAGTATACCGCACCGTCGATCAGACTCTTTCCATGTGTTTCAAGAGCCGACTCCACATTTGCACCGAAGATGAGTGTGTTGTTCTTTCTGTCGTATCCTAATTCTGCCTGCAAGTCGCCGAACGGATAGTTGTTAAGATAGGCATCGAACAGACCGAGCCTTCCTTCTACAGTCGGGTTGCTGAACAGTTTGGTTAGATAGAAATCACCGTCGCCAATACCTCCCCAAGTGATGTACTTGTTGTCAAGAATGTTGCTGAAATGAGTCACGTCAAGGTCGGTGAACCATATTCTCAGACTATCGTCTTTCATGTCGGTAGTGCGGCCGAGAGCATGGAATTTCTGGAATCCGTTTTCAATCTCGAATCTCTTTATGTCAAGCAATTTCGGACGAAGCTCAATCTCGCCGGCTCCGATACTCCATACCGAATCCTTTATCACGAACTTAGATGGAATGATGGAGATGTCTGCCGACAAACCTTCCTTGGTATAACCTTTCAAGGCAGTCTTCATCGACAAGTTTCCGCTATATGTAACCTCTTCTGAATTGCTGAATGAAAGACGCAAATCTAGATTGTCGTCTTTTGCACTTGAATTGAAACTGATATAGTACGGATATCTTCGTTTGTCAGGGTCTGTGTAAGTAGTTCGGCAAACTATCTTCATGTCTTCATGTGGATTCTCGATCAACAACAAAGCATCCTCAACGATGTTCTCATTGTAGATGAATAGCGGAGCCTCGAATCTCAACTGGAATTTCTTGGTGCTGTCGTTGATGAATCCTTTTATGCTACTCTTCTGCTGGATAATGACAGGAAGCTCTATGATATCGTTGATCGGCTCCGTGTTTTCAATTGAGAAATTGAATGTGAAGTCGTTGGAATTTTCAGATGATTTAGCTTCCACATACTTCGGGTCCATCTGTTTCAACGTAGGCAGATAAGAGTATGCGATTTGCTTCATGTTGTCGACAAGAGTCGCAAATGAATATTTACCCTCCACATTTCCATTGATGTAGTCGGAAATCACATTGATACGTTTCTTTCCGTTCTTTGAAGCAACGGTGTTGAGAGTGAACAGGTTGAGATAGAGATATCTGTCGCCACGAGTACAAAGGAAGTTGTCAAGAGTCACGGAACCCGAAAGGTCGTCGATTGTCTTTCCGCTGCAGTTTGTCGTGATGTCAAACGACACTGTCACAGGATCTTCTGAATTTATCCAGTTCAGTTTGTCGATATTGGCGTCTTTGATGCTTGCCACGAAATTCATGACAGGCATATCTTTATGCTTCATGTTGACGCTGCCCTCGAATTCGCAAGTGATGTTATCATCCTGTAGGGAGAAGTTGCCTGTGTAGCTTCTGTCGTTAAGTTTGCCGTTAAGAGTCACTCCTTGATAAAGATAATCTTTGAAGTAGATAGTGTCGATTCTGCCGGCAAGTTCCATATCAAACTTTTCTGCCTCGACTTTCTGGATGTCTACTTCAAGTTCAAAGGCAGTTTTACCTAATCCGCTCTCTTTTCCGAACAATCTTGTAAGGTCGAAGTTTCTGGCTGCAGTTGCTCCTATAATGCTGAATCTTTCGTACTTGTTGTCTTCCGCTTTGATCACAACGTCTGTAGAAATCGTTCCTCCGTCGGTAGCAAGATTACCCTCGGCATATAGTTCCTTGAATTTTCCATATACAACTCCTGAGAATTTTAGCATACCAAGAGAATCGGTTACAGGAGGCAAGTAGACGGGACGGTCGATAATCAACTGTCCAAGTTTCTTTGCGTCATCTGCAGTCAACGTTATGGAATTAAAGCTTGCATCGATGCCGATAGAGTCGATGTTGGTGATATCTGTGAATTTGAAATCAGCGTCGAAAGTCATGGTTTCCCCCATGTCCATCTGAAGCGATTTCAGGTTCAGCTCATGTCTGGTTCCTTTGATGCTTCCACTCAGACGAATGTCGTCTTTGGAATGTCTGAACGAACGGACAAGCGAAGAGAAATCGGCAAGATGAATGTTGGATGGTTTCAGTGCAAGATCAATCCTGCTGTCTGCCAATTTGCTGATGTATTCCCTGATGTTCGGAAGTGTTATCAACGCCTGCGCAAATGCCAGCTGACTATTCTGTGTCTGAGTTACGAACTCGTCAAATTTTATCTCATTGTCAGAGACAGTCACTGTAGTGGAAAGATTGCTCAATTCCAAACCTGATCTCTCTTTGAAGTGAAGACGGTGCAATTTGAACTCTTGTGTGTTGTCGAATATCGACTCCTTGATGAATAAGGCTCCGTTGATGTCGTCCAGGTTGATATGTTGCGGACAAAATACACTGTCGACGGGAACTACCGCGTCGTCAGCAATGAATTCCATCTTGCAGTCGGTGAATGCCAGAGATTCCAGATCGAAATCCCAGTCGAGAGATGTTGTGTCGTTCGGATTTGTAAATGCCTCTACAAGGAAGTCGTAGTTGTATTTTTTTCTGTCCTTCAGATATTTGATCCTTGCGTCGGCTTCTGAGAACTGGATTGTTCTGAAACTGATGCACGACTTGAGAAGAGGCAGCACGTTAAGAGTCACCTTAGCTCTGTCCACGTAAAGCAAGGTGTCCTTTTCTTCGTCAGAAATGTATAATTGATTTATAACAAACGCGTTAGGGAAATTCCAATCAATCCTATCCAATGCCACATCTGCTCCTGTACGTGCCTCAAAACTTTTCGTTACTTTGCGCACGACCTTACTTTGTAGTTGCTCGTTTTGCAATACAAAATATGCCGCAGTGAATAAGGTAAAAACAAGTGCGGCAAGAATAAGCACTATGTAAGTAAGTTTTTTTATCTTTGTATAAATTTTGCAGTCATTGAATAATGCTACAAAGTTAATGATAAATAAAAAGATTTGAAAATGCCTATAAACATTTTAGCAATAGAATCTTCGTGCGACGACACTTCTGCTGCCGTTTTGCAGGACAATATCCTTTTGTCCAACGTGATTGCGAGTCAAAAGGTGCATGAAAGTTACGGTGGAGTGGTGCCGGAGTTGGCTTCACGAGCTCATCAGCAGAACATTGTGCCGGTGGTAAGTGAGGCAATCAAACGCTCTGGTTTGAAGAAGGAGGATCTTCATGCGGTGGCCTACACACGTGGCCCTGGTTTGATGGGAAGCCTAATGGTCGGAACATCGTTTGCAAAGGGATTCTCTCTATCGTTGGGCATTCCGTTGATTGATGTCAATCATCTACAGGCTCACATTTTGGCTCATTTCATCGAAGAAAAAGGTGAAGATCATAAGTGTCCGCCATTCCCGTTCCTATGCTTGCTGGTGTCGGGTGGTAACTCGCAGATAGTGTTGGTGGAGAACTACAACAAGATGAATATCATTGGTCAGACTATCGACGATGCTGCTGGTGAGGCATTCGACAAGTGCGCCAAGGTGATGGGACTTCCTTATCCAGGCGGTCCGGTTGTCGACAAGTTGGCTAAGGAGGGAAATCCAGAAGCGTTCAAGTTCTGCAAACCTCATATTCCTGGTTTGGATTATAGCTTCAGTGGCTTGAAGACATCGTTCCTATACACTTTGCGTGATGAAATAGCGAAGAATGAAAACTTTGTGGCAGAGAATGTCAACGACTTGTGCGCCTCGTTGCAGACAACTGTTGTGGACATCTTGATGGACAAGCTTCGTAAGGCAGTCAAGCAGACAGGAATCAACCATGTGGCTGTGGCTGGTGGAGTGTCGGCAAACTCTGCATTGCGTGCTGCATTCGAGGATCATGCACGTCGCTACAAATGGAACATCTATATCCCTAAGTTCGGATATACGACAGATAACGCTGCGATGGTCGGAATCACAGGTTATTTTAAATACAAGGACGGTGATTTCAGTGATGTGTCGCTTCCTCCGTTTGCAAAGGTTACGATTTGATTATCACAAATATAATGCTATATGTAGAGACGTTGCGTCAGCACGTCTCTTTGATTTTATATGACAATGAAGAAAGTAAGAAGTCCTTGGTTGGATCAGGAAGGTTATGATTGTATCGCTTGTTCACCCACAAATCCCATTGGTTTGAAGATGGATTTTTACGTTGACGGCGAGGATATGGTTGGTATTTGGAAGAGTAAACAGCATTACGATGGATGGAGTGGTGTAGTGCACGGTGGCATACAGTCGTTGATGCTTGACGAGGTCGGAGCATGGTGGGTTCACTACTTCAAGCAGGCTGCGACGGTGACTGCCAGATTGGATGTAAAGTTCATTAAAAGCGTAAAGTCGTCATGGCCAGAGATTAGACTTAAGGCAACTAAAGTCAAAGACTTACGCAAGTTTGTTGCTCTTCATATAGAGTTGTTGTCTCCAGAAGGAGAAGTGTGTGGATCGGCTGAAGGTACATACTATATCGTGCCAAAGGAAGAGTCGGAAAAAGACTACGGATTCCACGGCTGTTTCTTGGAGGAAGATTGTAAATGACATATAAAAAGGTTGCCAAATCAGTTTGGCAACCCCATATAATTACGAATTATGAATTACGGATTGGTCAGTACTTCACCAATTCCTTGATGATCTGCTTGATTTCTCCCTTTGAAATATAGCCAAGACTCAAGTATGGCTCACCCTCTTTCGGAATGAACATAAGTGTCGGGATAGACTGGACATTGAATGCGATAGGTAGACGATCTTCTTCCTGAATATCAACTTTATAGAAATCTACCTTATCCTTGTATTCTATTGATAAATCCTCCAGACTCGGGGCTATTTTCTTGCATGGAGCACACCATGTTGCGTAGAAGTCGATCACGATAGGACGATTGGATTTGTTAACCCATTTTTGTGCAGGATCGTGTTCGAAATCATATACTTTCTCAATGAATTCGTTGTATGAGATTGACGGTATTTCCACCTCTTTCTTTGACTCCTTCTTGACTGTTTTTGCGCGAGCTTGAGTCTCCACACCGTTCTTAGGAGTGCAGCATGCAAGTGTAAGCAATGCTATTATGGCTCTAAAGAAATTTTTCATTTTGCGAATTGTTTGGTTCTTAAATTAGGACAATTGTAGAATGAGTATTCTTCCTCGGATTCTACACCTGCTCCTGTTATCACTTTCAATGAAAGACAGCTCATGAATGTGCCGTCTTCAATCCTTTTTATGCTTTCTGGCAAGACGATGGACTCTATCTTTTCGCAGCCGGAAAATGCGGCCTCTCCTATAGATGTGAGCGACGTGAGGTCTGCCAAATTGATGTTAGTCAGACTTTTGCATCCGTCAAACGCATTAACACCGATCTTCTGTAATGAAGTTGGCAATGTTAGCGTCTGTAGATTTTTACAGTCGGAAAAAGCACCGTAGGCAATGGCATTCATTGTCCCTTTCAATGCTATCTCAGTCAAGTTCTCGCAACCGTGGAATGTCATCTTTGGAAGCGTGTCGAAATTGGCTTCTACTACGACGGATTTCAACGAGCTGCACCCGTTGAATCCATATTCTCCGAGTGAGTCAACAAACGCAGGAATCGTAAGCGTTTCCAATCCGCTACGGTCGAATGCGTGGTCTCCGATTGTCAGACTCTTGTTGCCGGAAACAAAAACAACGGATTTCAACGCTAGATTTTCTCCGAATGCCCATGATTTTATGCTGCGTACACTGTTGGGAATCCTAATTGTCTGTAATGATCTGCAGGCAATAAAGGCGTCGTGGTCAATCATTTTTAATGACGACGGTAATGACACAGATTCTAGTGAAGCACATAGGTAGAAACAGTGGTGGGGAATGCTTTCCACTCCTTCTGGAATAGATATTGTCCTTAGTTTTCCACAGTCACCAAAAGCTGTCGGACCAATATGCCTTAACTTTGAAGGCAGTTTCACCGACTCTATTTTGCCACATTTGCCGAAAGCCTGTTTGGCAATTTTTGTCACAACATACCATCGCCCTCCATTCTCAACGCTGTCTGGGATGACTACTGCCTTCGACAATGATTTGTCTGCCGACAAAAGTGTCGCCTCTCCTGTCGTCTCATCGAATGAAAACGAGAAAGGAGCGGCTATTATGTTTGCCATGCTTAGCAATATGGATAGTGTCAGAATTATTGTCTTTTGCATTTGCATCTCTTTTTATATAATGCAAAAATAGAATTGTAAATGAATATTTACAAATAAATATTGAGCGATGTTTGATGATTAATGATTGACGATTAAGTATGATTTTGTAAGTGTACAAATTATTAGACACAAAAAAAGAGGAGAACAAAAATGTCCTCCTCTTGTCAATGGATATTTGTTAAAATTCCAATCCTCCAAAAAGTTCGTTCATTATACCGGAATTAAAGAACATGACCATTGCCTCTTTAGAAAGACCTTTATATTCTTCTAGGTCATCACTTGACATTTTCTGAATTAAGATTGTTCCGTCAAGTTCGGCATCGTCACCGTCTTCCTTGATTTCTTGGTAAGCTTCTTTGGCAAGCTCTTCAGACTTGTAGTCTGTATAAGAAGTTCCTCCAACAACTGTATTGCCAGAGTATCTGATTAGCATCACTGTCTTGAAGCCTTCTATGTCCATTGCATATACCACGTCATCTCCAATAATTTCAGCAGTAGTCTGATTTTGGTAATGCTTGAATATTTCTGCAGCAGAAGCATTGTTTACATCAAATACGTCTGGTGTTACCAATGGAGCGTCGTTGTCGTTAGTGTTGTCTCCGTTATCGTTATCTCCGTCAGGAGTTACTACCAATGGAGCGTCATTGTCGTTAGTGTTGCCACCGTTGTCAGAATTGTCTTCATTGTCGGAATTGTTGCCACCGTCAGGTCTCTTGCCGTTCAATAAGTCGCAAAACTGCTGCTTGTTCATCTCTTCGAAATCTTTATTGTCCTTTAAAGTGACAACTAGAACGGTTCCATCAAGCTTTACATCAACATCCTTCTCCTTCTTTGCTTCGTCATAAGCAGCTTCTGCAGCGGTTTTGCTCTTGAAGTCTGTATATGTTGTAACGCTTTCAATCTTGTCTCCAGAAAAGTGGTAAACAATAATTTGGTTATCTGTCTGCTTGTAGACTACATCGTTGCCGTCAATTGAGGCTCCTTTCTGATCTTTGTATTTTTCTACTACGTTTGTTGTTGATGGCTGGTTGTCGTCGTCATCATCGTCGCAAGAAACAAAAGATGCAGTTCCTAGCATAATCATTGACCATGAGGCCAACATTAAAAAGTGTTTTTTCATGATGAAAAATAAATTAAGTAAATATAGATTGGCAGTCTGCCAATGTTTTAAATCCTTTATATAAATGAAGAGGCACACGTTTGGGCTTGTGCCTCTTCAAAGTATGTTTTATTTCTTAGTGATCTTAGCCACAGCGTCCATAATCTCCTTTGCTACCTTCTCTGCCTCTGCCTCAGTTGCAGCCTCAGAGTAGATACGGATGATTGGCTCTGTGTTAGACTTTCTCAAGTGAACCCAGCTTTCAGCGAAGTCGATCTTAACACCGTCGATGTCGTTAACCTCTTCGTTCTTGTAAGCCTCCTTGATTTCAGCAAGCACCTTGTCGACGTTGATGTCTGGAGTAAGCTGAATCTTGTTCTTAGAGATGAAGTATAGAGGGTACTCCTTCTTCAACTCGCTAACCTTGATGCCCTTGTTTGCAAGGTGAGTCAAGAACAATGCGATACCAACCAATGCGTCACGACCGTAGTGGCTCTCTGGGTAGATGACTCCTCCGTTACCCTCACCACCGATGACTGCGTTTGTAGCCTTCATCTTAGTAGTGACGTTAACCTCACCTACAGCTGCAGCGTTGTAAACTCCACCACGCTTCTTAGTCACGTCGCGTAGAGCACGAGTTGAGCTCAAGTTAGAAACTGTATTTCCTGGAGTCTTGCTCAATACGTAGTCGGCAACTGATACCAATGTGTACTCCTCACCGAACATGTCGCCGTTCTCAGTGATGATAGCCAAACGGTCAACATCTGGGTCAACAACGAAACCAACGTCTACCTTCTCCTTCTTGCAAAGGTCAGCGATGTCAGTCAAGTTTGCTGGAATTGGCTCTGGGTTGTGTGCAAAATGACCTGTAGCCTCGCAATTCAAGCACTTAACGCTCTTGACGCCAAGACGCTCAAGAAGCTTAGGCAATACATTTCCACCTACTGAGTTGACGCAGTCGATAGCAACTGTGAAGTTAGCCTTCTTGATTGCCTCTACATCAACAAGCTTCAATGCCAATACCTTGTCAATATGGATATCATCGTAGTTGTTTACGTTCTTAACCTGACCAAGATTGTCGACTTCAGCGAATGTGTATTCGTCGTTGTCAGCCATCTTAAGCACTTCCTTTCCGTCAGCGTCAGATAGGAACTCACCTCTTTCGTTAAGAAGCTTCAATGCGTTCCACTGCTTTGGATTGTGGCTTGCAGTAAGGATGATACCTCCATCTGCCTTCTCGTTGACAACTGCGATCTCAGTTGTAGGAGTTGAAGCAAGACCGATATTTACTACATTAACACCTAGACCAACAAGTGTGCCAGTTACGATTGAATCTACCATCGGACCTGAGATTCTAGCGTCACGACCAACTACGATTGTAGCTGCCTTCTTGCCGCTTCTCTTTGCGATCCAAGTGCCGAATGCTGCGGTAAATTTTACTACATCAAGTGGTGTTAGGTTATCGCCTGTTCCTCCACCAATAGTTCCTCTGATTCCGGAAATTGATTTTATTAATGTCATTTCTTATTAAATTTTTCGTTCAATCAATGATTAAAGCAAAGTTATAACAAAATTTTAGTGATAAAAAGGATATATTTGCAAAACCTTTGTCGAAAGGTTAAAATATATGAAAAAAGCGTATTTTTTAATAATTGCAATATTTGTTGTCCTATTTTCCGCATGTTCGCCAGTGAAGTATGTGGCGGATGGGGATTTTTTGCTTGATGACGTAAAGATTGACAAAGGAAATACGCAGTTGAAAGAGAACGATGCTGAATCGTATATCCGTCAGCAACCTAACCTTAAGATTTTCGGACTTTTCCGAGCTCACCTTCGTCTCTATAGCCTTTCTGGAAAAGATACGACAAAAGGAATCAATCGTGCTTTGCGTAAGATGGGCGAACCGCCTGTCATCTACAATTCGATGATGCGTGTCCAGTCGGAGCGACAGATAGAGAAGTACTATCGCGCTAAGGGGTTCATGAATGCCAAGGCGACTTCGGATGTTAAGTTCAAGAAGAAACGTGCTGTCGTGACTTATCATGTCGACGAAGGTCAGCCTTTTGTCGTTGAGAATATAGAATATGATTATCGTGGCGATACTGCGATAAAGAAGATTGTGGAGAGCGACAGGTTCTACGAGTCTAAGTTGAAGAAGGGAATGTTCTTTGATAGTGATGAACTGGATGCAGAAAGAAACAACATGTCAAGTTTGTTGCGTCGTCGTGGATATTTCTATTTTACAAAGGATTACATCACTTATACTGCAGATACGACAGTCGGAGACCATAAGGTGGATATCACGCTTGAACTAAAACCGTTTTCAAAAACGGAGTCTGACGGTACGCGTGTGGATGTGCCTCATGCACAGTATAAGATTGCTGATGTCTCTGTCGTCACTCTTGATAAACAGAATGTCTCTTTCTCTGAAGTATTGCAGTACGATAGCGTAAGATCTGAAGAGGGAATTTTGATTAAGTATCTTCATAAACCATTCCTTCGTTCTTCGGTGATTGAAGATAATGTCATGTTCGGTTCGGGCGACTTATACAACTCCTATCGCTCGGATTTCACATTGTCTAAGTTCAACTCGTTAGGTATCGTACGTGCTGCTTATGTCAATTTCAACGATTTGCATAACGAGGCTAATGAAGTTGATTGTCAGATCACTCTGTCGCCGACTAAAACAAAATCTGTTTCTGCTAATGTCGAGGCGACTACAACTTCCGGCGATTTTGGTTTTGGTGGTACGCTAGGGTGGAGCCACCACAATTTTTTCCGTGGCTCGGAGTGTTTGACATTCAAGTTGAGCTACTCTCAGGAGGCAATCAGCGGTATGGATATCACCAATGATAAGATTCGTGATTACGGAGCAAGTGTCACTCTTGCTATCCCACGTGTGATGTTCCCGTTCCTTACTCGCGACTTCAAACGACGTATCAACGCAAACACCGAGCTTCATGCCGGATTTGACGTCCAGCAGATGGGATACAAACGTGATCAGCTTAGTTTTGGTTGGAAGTATATGTGGCAACGTCGTCGTTTCTATAATTTCACGATTGATTTCCTTGACTACAACCTGGTAAAAATGGCGAATGCTCAGTCGTTCAAAGAGAAATATTTCAATGAACACACCAATCCTATTCTGCTTTACAATTATACTGACCACCAGGTTTTATGCACTGGTTTCTCGTATACATTCGACAACCAGAATAGTCGACGTGCTCTTAACAAAAAGACATTCAAGGCTAGTATAGAGAGCGGAGGAAATACATTCCATTTATTTAGAAACGCTTTTAACTATGATTATGAAGAGATTGGTGATTTCAAACAGTATAAGATATTTGGTGTTACGTATTCGCAATATGTGAAGAGTGAGTTGGAGTACTCATTCAACCAATATATCAATGAGAAGTGTCGTATGGTGTATCATGCGAAAGTCGGTGCTGCAAAACCGTATCTCAACTCTAATGGAGTCCCGTTTGAAAAACGCTTTTATGCCGGTGGTGCAAGCGGTGTGAGAGGTTGGGCCGTAAGAACTCTTGGCCCCGGACAATTCCCGGCTGATCGAGATTATCTTGCCCAGACTGGAGACATAAATCTATTGTTGAATATGGAGTATCGTGCCCGTTTGTTCTGGAAGTTGGAACTTGCTACTTTCATTGATGCTGGTAACGTGTGGACAATAGATGAGTATGAGGATCAGAAAGGTGGTGCATTCTATTTTAACGAGTTCTACAAACAGATTGCTTTGGCAGCAGGAGCCGGATTAAGAATAGATTTCTCATATTTCTTGATACGTTTCGATCTTGGTCTGAAATTCCACGATCCTTCACAAATCAATGATGGTGTGCAGTGGCGCACGGCTCATGGTATGAATTGGAATGATGACTTTGCATTCCATTTTGCAGTTGGATACCCATTCTAAAGTGATAATTAAATATTGTTGTAGAGACGTCGCGTCAGTGCGTCTCAATATTGCGCATTGACCGTATGCTATAAATTAGAATTATGCAAAAGGTAAATAAAACATTAGAGCTCCGTGAGCGAGTTCGCAGAGTAAAAGAGATGCTTCGTCTTTCAATGGATGGAAGCACAGCCGCAAGATTGCGTCATTTGGGCTACAAACTTGTGTTCGGTGTCACTTATCCTCGTTTGAGAGAGTTGACAGTGGAGATAGAACCGGATGCAGAATTGGCAGAAAGTTTGTGGGGACTACGTCAGCGTGAGACTATGCTTATTGCTACAATCATCATGCCGACGGAATGTTGCACACCAGAAGTTGCCGATAAATGGGTTTCTGAGGCATTTAACGAAGAGATTGCAGAGTATTTGTCTCGTAATCTGTTGATTCGCCTTGACTTCGCAGAAAACATTGTAAAAAGCCTTGCTGGTGTGACGGAATGGCAGAAGATCCTAATCGGTTATTCCCTTCTCTCCCGTCTACTTATGAATGATAGGGTAAACGACGAGATGATCGAGACATATTTGTCGAAGGCGGTCGCTGATATCAATAACACAGATAAGAAGGCGTTGTCTGCCATTGCATTCTTCTTGAAGCAGTCGGCTAGACGTCCACAGCATCTTGATAAGGTTAAATTGATTGCAGCTGAACTAAAGTCGTCGGAGTCTATGTCGGCATTATGGGTAGCGGAAGAAGTAGACACGTTCATTGAGTATAGCTTGTAGGGAAGATATGGGTAAAATCTTATTTTCTTTGATGGCTCTGGTATGTACGGTTTGTCATGCTGAAATTTTTAAGGTTGATTCTATAACCTTTGATCAAACCCTTTTCCTTGATTGTGAATCATGTTCACATCCTACGGCCCATTATTCGATACCGCAAGTCAAAACGGAAGATCTTGAGCAAACCAGTGTCGCTGACTCCATAAATTCCCAAATTTTAAGAGCAGTGTCCTATGATGAAGATTATAATGTTTTCACTGAGTATTGTCATGGTGTTTCTTTTAATTATGAAATGGAAGACACGTATCTGTTGCTTGATATTGAATATGTAGGTTTTGGGGCCCATGGCGACATTGACAATGAAGAAACTCTTATTTTTGATTTAGAAACAGGGGACAAGGTGTGCTACAATGAAGAAGCATGTTTTAAGATTCCTTTTGCATCTTTGTTTACACTTGAAGGATATTTCAAATTTCTAAATTCTCATAATTGGGACGAAGGTGTTTACAAAGCTTTTTTTGATGCGTATAAAGACTATTATGAGTATGATGAAAATGGCAATTCTTCAGATGAACCTGCAGATTCATCAATGGTAGATTCAATTGCGTTTGGTCATGCAAAGTATGCTCAATTTCATATTGATTATAGAATAGATAAGGAAAAAATCGAGTTTTGGAGAGAATCAATTTGGTATGGTGATTTCTGCTATGTGGCAAGATGTTTCGAACCTCATTATGGCAAATCATGCTTGATCAAAGATCTGAAACCTTATCTTAATAACATTGGAAAAGTTGTTGTTGATGACAAGAAAAGTAGAATTCAAAAAATAGTTGAGGCTGTAAATCTTAAGGAAACGGTGTCTGACCGATTGTTTTTTGAGGTTTCCGAATGGAGAAGTCCAGGCAAATACGTGCCTCACAAGGTTGCTATAGATTGCAGCGACCCGGAGAAAATAGTAGGCTATTTGTTTATCGGAGATAAGAAAGAAAAAATCACAGGTCGCAATCAAGATGGCACCATTTTCTTGAAATCAAGGAAGTCCGGTTGGAGTTTCAAGTTCACGAATAAGGATATCAAAGAGTGTTTTTGGAACAAAGAAAAAAGAGAGTCTGGTATCATAGTAGGTTGCAACACCTCTGATGATGTTTATTGAAAAGATCTGAAATGGTCATTTTTGTTTATTGCCAATAAATAAAACTCTCAAATCAACTCCGGTTAATCACTTTTCTCCTAGAGATGTCGTAGGCTTTCTTAGTGATCTTTGTGTCTCTGTGGTGATTATATGAGATCCCGTGATATAAAAAAACACAAAAGGCTGCCTCAAACGAGACAGCCTTTATTTTGTTTGTTAAAAATCAGATTAGTCTTTGTTGCAGCAACCTGAAACGCAGTTCCAAACTACTGCAGCAAGTGCACCACCAGCGAATGGTCCTACGATGAATGCCCAAAGCTGAGTTAATGCATCGCCTCCCTCGAATACAGCTGGAGCGATTGAACGAGCTGGGTTAACGGATGTTCCTGTGTAGTGGATACCTACCAAGTGAACAAGGATTAGAGACAAACCGATTGCAAGACCTGCTAGGTTGCCTGCTCCCTTCTTTGAATCTGTTGTTCCAAGCACTACAAGTACAAATACAAATGTCAAGATAACCTCAACGATACATGCTGCAACTGAACCGTTTGCACATGTGTTAGCTCCTGTTATTACTTTACCTGTTGCACCAACCTGGCTAACTAGCAATGCCAACAAACCGCTGCCGATGAATGCCCCGATAACCTGGAATAGCATGTACATACCTGCATCCTTACCAGAAATACGCTTTGAAATCAAGCAACCAAGTGTGATTGCTGGGTTGATGTGGCAACCACTGATGCCTCCGATTGTGTAAGCCATTGCTACAACTGCCAAACCGAATGCTACGGCAGTTCCAACTACTGATGCTGTGTCTAGTCCACAATTCAAACTAACAGCTGTACCGCATCCCATTAGGACAAGAACCATAGTTCCTATCATCTCTGCTAAATACTCTTTTTTCATTTTTTTTCCTTTTATGTTTTTTTTATTAGTAATTATCAAAGATAAAAACCACGAGCCAATAATCAAAATTTCTTCGCATTATATGACTCGTGGTGTTATTATGTGTCAACCGTTTCCACGGTTGGCTTGTGCCTGAGAGACGTGCTGATGCAGCGTCTCTATAATGTCGTTGATTAGAACTCAGTCTCCAAAATTCTCTTCAATACAACCTCTGCTGAGATTTCTCTGTTGGCTGCCTCTGGGATAACCAATGAACGTGGGCTCTCGATTACGTCGTCAGAAACGATCATGTTACGACGAACTGGCAAACAGTGCATGAAGTGTCCGTTGTTAGTCAACGCCATCTTCTCTGTTGTGATTGTCCACGACATGTCCTTGCTCAAAATCTGACCGTAGTTAGGGTCCTGGTATGCACTCCAGTTCTTTGCGTATACGAAATCAGCTCCAGCAAGAGCCTTGTCCTGATCGTACTCTACCTTTGCGCCTCTTACGAACTGCTCTGCCAACTCGTAACCCTTTGGATGTGTGATTACGAAATCAACGTCAGCCTCGTTCATGAAATCAGCGAATGAGTTTGGAACTGCCTGTGGAAGAGCCTTTGGATGAGGTGCCCAAGTCAACACAACCTTTGGACGCTTAACCTCCTTGAACTCCTCAATTGTGATAAGGTCAGCGAATGCCTGTAGTGGGTGGCAAGTTGCAGACTCCATTGAGAAAACTGGTTTGCCAGAGTATTTGATAAACTGGTTGATGATTGTCTCCTCGTAGTCAAACTTCTTGCTCTCGAAACGTGCGAAGCTTCTTACACCGATGATGTCGCAGAACGATGCCATTACGGGGATAGCCTCAAGCAAGTGTTCGCTCTTGTCGCCATCCATGATGACACCGCGCTCTGTCTCAAGCTTCCATGCACCCTGATTTACGTCAAGAACCATTGTGTTCATGCCAAGGTTCATGCCTGCCTTCTGTGTCGACAAACGTGTACGCAAACTGTTGTTGAAGAATACCATTAGCAAAGTCTTGTTCTTGCCAAGATGCTGGTATCCAAACTTATTTTTCTTTACTTCCAATGCCTCCTTTACGGCTGCGTTCAAATCGCCAAGATCCTTGACTCCAGTATAATATCTCATTTCTATTTTAAGTTAAGATGTAAGAGTTAAGAATTAGGAATTCTTTGCTCTTAACCTAGTTCTATTATTCTTTTTTATTTGCTCGCCATTATATTTGACCTACAGATCAGCTATTACCTGATACCTATTTTCTGACCTGTCCGTTTCCTTCAATGATCCACTTGTAAGTAGTGATCTCCTCAAGTGCCATTGGTCCGCGGGCATGTAGTTTCTGAGTGGAGATTCCGATTTCGGCTCCAAGTCCGAACTGTGCTCCGTCTGTGAAACTTGTCGGTGCATTCTGATATACACATGCAGCATCCACCATCTGGATATATTTAGCCAAAGCTGTACAATCCTCGCTGATGATTGCCTCAGAGTGCTTTGATGAGTATGTGCTTACATGCTCTATTGCTCCGTCGATGCTGTCAACTGTCTTGATTGCCATCTTGTAGTCTTGGAATTCGCAACCGAAATCGTCTGGTGTTGCGTGGTTCTTCAACTCAGAAGGATACTGTTTCAAAGCTGCGAATGAAGCGTCGTCGCAATACAGTTTTACGTTGCTTGCTGCAAGTGGAGCGCAAAGTGCATCGATATCGCAAAGACGGTCTTTGTGGATGATTAGACAGTCAAGAGCATTACATACGCTGACACGGCGTGTCTTACCGTTGTTGACGATAGCCTTTCCTTTCTCCAAATCGCCTGCTTTGTCGAAGTATGTGTGAACCACTCCGGCTCCAGTCTCGATGACATTAACCTTTGCGTTCTCTCTTACGAATTTGATTAGACCTGCACTACCGCGTGGAATTAGTAGGTCGACGTAATCGCGTGCAGCTAGCAAATCAGCTGTCGCATCACGTCCGGCCGGCATCAATGCTACGATATCTGGGTTGACATTGTGCTGCTTCAATACGTTGTGGATGAGGTTGACGATTGCAGTGTTGCTGTCGAATGCGTCTGTGCCGCCTTTCAATACACAGGCATTTCCTGATTTCAAACATAGACTGAATACGTCGAATGTCACGTTTGGACGAGCCTCATAGATGATTCCAATCACTCCGAAAGGTACACTTACTCGTTTGATCTTCAAACCGTTTGGAAGAGTATTTTCCTTTGATGTCTTGCCAAGTGGAGAAGGTAGGGTAGCGACGTTGCGAATGTCGGATGCAATTCCGTCAATGCGCTCTTTTGTCAGTTTCAATCTGTCGTACATTGGGTTGGCAGGATCCATCTTCGCCAAATCTTTTTCGTTGGCGGCTAGAATTTCAGCACAGTTGTACTCTGCTGCGTCTGCCAAAGCACGAAGAATCTCGTTGATTTTGCTTTCGGATAGAAGGTTCAATTCTGCTGATGCCTTCTGTACCTTTTTGAAAATATCTATATTGCTCATAAATTAATGGCTAATGATTAATAGTTAATAATTAGAGATGCTCACATCAATTCTTAATTCTTAACTTTTAACTCTTAATTATCATTTGAAAATGTCTTCCTTACTCAAAGGCCTCTCTTCTTCTCTCCAGTTGAAACCTCTCAATTTACGTTCTTTTTCTGGCATCGAACCAGGAGGGAACATCTTACCCTTTGATTCCGGAGTCATCTTGATTCTCTCCATTTTCATGTTGTGAAGGAAGATCGACAACATCTGACCTTCACACTTGTTGATTCCAATAAGCTTATTGTACTCGTCTTGAGCGTAGTATAGCGATACGGCGTTGCCGATCATGTCAAGATGGTCAAGTTTGCTGTTCTTGAAATATCCCTTTGCGTCCTTTCCGTTCAGCTGGTCGTAACAGTCGATTGCCTGCTGCTGGATCACAAATGCATTGCCACGGATATGCATCCAGTTTGGCTTGTTGTCCAATGTGAAAATCTTAATGGTATCTCCCGTAATCTGACTCTCATCCGACCATAATACAGGGTTTCCATCCAAACGGATCAATGAATCAATCTCGAGATATGTCATGGAATCTCCCTTTGCCTGCATGTCGTTGCTGAACAACTTCATGTTAGGATAAGCATATAGTTCTCTTTTTGTTGTGTCGACAGGCGACTGAAGGTATCGGATGGTGTCTCCGTGTACGAACAGTGTGTCGTTCGGGTTGGAGTAGTCCATCATACATGCGTTTCCTATCACGTGACCTTTATTGGGATTGTTCTGCATCCACGCATAATCGCCGGAAAATCCAGTATGGGAGGAATCGTCAAGTGCCAAAGCATCGCCCCACATCTCCACTACATTAGTCAAACTTGAGAAGTGGATGGAGTCGGCTGTCATCTTTGAACCGTCCTTGCTTGTCAAAACAGAATGGTTATATAAACGACCATATCTATCGACCGTGTTTGTCCATGCATGGGTTGTCTGGATTGTATAGTCGGTGTGGTAGATTGTTGACGGACCGAATACCGATGAAATATTACGGGACTGGTCGAACTTCAACGAATCGGTAAGAATCTTAGTCTCTCCGCTCAACATTGTCACTTGTCCTTTGAAGAACGAAACTTTGGTGCTCGGATAGTAATAGCCGACTTTAGAGACAATGTCGAATTGAGGATCGACAAGATGGCCTCCATCTGCGTAATATCCATAGTTGGCATCACGGTAGAAGTCAAGCCAGTCTGTTGTCAGTGTCATGCTTCCGTTACGGAGCACAGCACCGCCACGCACCTTTATTATTCGTGTGTTTCCGTCGTAGTACATCGTGTTTGACACCATGGTCATGGTATCCTGCACGACACGACAGTTGCCGAATGCATCGAATGAATTGTTGGTGTCGTAGAAATATGCACTGTCGCAGTACATCAATGCATTGTCGTGTCGGAATCTCACGTTTCCACGCAAGATCTGGTAGTCGCGGCCGTGCTCCTTATCGAACGATAGCTCCTCGCTATGTTCAAGGATGACATTGTCTGTGGCGTTAGCTGACAATGCAAAAATGCAAAGTAACAAAAATAGATATGTCTGTTTTAGAAGACTCATTTGTGTTCAAAATGTTTTGGTAGATACGTCTACTCTTTGCAATTATTCCTGTTTGATCCAACCTTCATGCTGGAAATCGCACTTTCTCCAATTCTTGTCGATGTGTACGTATGTATCCTTCTGCTTCTTAGCAATCCACTTGTTGATCTTCTCCTGCTTCTTCTGATTCTCGTACATCTGCTTAAGCATTGCGAAGTCATGTTTCATGTCGGCTTTGTGAGCCTTTGTCTTGCTCTTCAATTTAGCGATACAGTAGACAGTTCTTCCTGAACGGTCAACCATAAGAAACGGCTTTGAAATCTGACCTTCTTCCAATGAGTAGACAGCTCTACCAACTTCCTGGGGAAGCTCTTGCATTTCATGCTTCGTTGTTCCTGTCTGCATGTTTGTAAGTATACCGGAACAGTTGCGGGTGTTTCTGTCTGTCGAATATAGAGCCACACACTGCTCAAAGGTGAATGTCTTGTCGTTAATTAGATTGGCGATACTGTCGATACGTGCTTTGGCCAAGTTCATATTCTCCAAAGAAGCCTTTGGCTTAAGCAGGATATGACGAGTGTTTACTTTCTCATCCTTTCTCTCGATCAACTGAATCAAGTGGAATCCGAACTCACTCTCTACGATTTTAGAGATCTTGCCTGGCTCGTACATCGCGAATGCGACATCAGCATATTCTTTAACCAACTGACCTCTACCCATGAATCCAAGCTCTCCACCTCTCTTTGCACTTTCTGTATCTTCAGAGTAGAAGATTGCCAATGTGGAGAATGATGTGCTTCCGTCGTCACAACGCTTGTGAAAATCACGAAGCTTATCCTTAACCTCTTCGATTTCTGCTTTTGTGATGTATGGCTCGACTGTCAATATCTGCACCTCTACCTGGTTTGGAATGTTAGGTAGACTGTCGTCTGGCAATTCATTTACATACTTGCGGATCTCAGCCGGAGTAGACTGGATTGTGCCGACGATTTTATTCTGAACTTGCTGGACCAATTGCTGTGTGCGGACCATCTCCTTCAATTCATTGCGAAGGTCTTCATAGTCCTTCATGAAATATTCGGCAAGTTTTTCCTTTGATCCGATTTGGCTTACCATATAGTTGAGACGCATCTCAACCTGCTGATCCACCATCTTTTCGTCGGCATTGATACTGTCGATTTTTGCTTGGTCAAGGAAAAGCTTCGTAAGGGCGATTTGTTCAGGAATGTAGCAATACGGTTCACCTTCAATTTTTTCGCCCTCCATCTGCATGCGGATTCTCTGCTCCTCGACATCAGACTTAAGAATGATCTCGTCGCCGACGATCCATGCTATTTCATCAACTACATTGTTGTTTTGAGAAAAAGCGGAGATCGCGATTTGCAACAAAACCAATATCGAAATATATTTTATCTTTTTCATTTTTTCTCGTTTCTGATCAAAGCTCCTGTACTGATAGCCTCGTTGTACGCATCGTCTGCTAGTTTACGCAAAAAATTCGCTTTCTTCTGTTCGACCATCATGTTCTCGATTCTTTCCTTGACATACACAAATGGCTGACTGTCACCGACTTTGATGTGGTCTTGAACAACTAGAATATACACATTCTCTTCGTCTGTACTTTCAAAGTGATTCTTGTTTTCGAATGAGTGTGTGCGGGAAATATCGGACATTCCTAGACGCTGGACTGCTGCAATTGGTGTCCATTCGTTGTCGAAGTATTTGATTTTCAAACCGTATTTTGTTGCGATAGGCTCGATAGCACTGACGTTGATGTCTGCGTATTTCAACAAGCTGTTGATTTCACTCTTTGCCTGCGACTTGACCGGCATTGTGATGAAGATTCCGTTGAACAGAGTCTCGTGAGCTGTGTATAGTTCCTGATTGTTTTTGTAGAAATCTACAAGTTCCGACTCTTTGATCGGATTGCTAAGCTTTTCGCGTATCAATTGTTGCTGATATTCGTAAATCATCAACGACTTGCGGTATTTCTCCACAAGCAAATCTACTTCTTCTGTCTCGGTGATGTTCTCTTCTGCCTTCAAGTATAGAAGCTCTTCGACTGCCCAGTTGCGGATATAGTTGTCGGTGCTCTTCATACTGTCTTCATAAGTCATGTCCGGAGAAAGTACACTCTTGATCTCATCCTCGTATAGAGGTTTGCCATTCAACACAACGATTGGTTCGACTCCTTTAGCGAAGTATTTACATGACGAAAAGCAGCACATAGAAAATAGTGCTGCTATTCCGACCAATTTTATTGATTTCTTGGCATTTATCTTTTTAGTGTGTGCCATATTAATGGTTGTTCACTGTTTTGTATACGTCTTCTTTAATAACCACTGGATATACTCTGCGGTTTTCGTTGATCCAATTCTTCTCTAACTCTTTCTGGTAGTCTGCTATGACTTTTCCCTTGACCGATGTATGCCACTGAGGAATTGTCGACTCTTCTCCATATAGATAAATTATTGGGTTGGACTTAGTTTCCACTACAGAGTCGGCAGGGATAGTCTTGAAATAGTACTTGTCCAAAACGGCATTCTCACCTGCTTTCCAAGCTCCTGTCTTTGTGTGGTATCCGCCAAATACCTTATCTTGAACCAGTTTGTAGAATTCAAAAGCATCCAACTTAGGGTTCTTTGCGGCAATATTCTTAATCTTCTTCAGAGTGTCTTTGTTTGCTACTGAGTAAATTACACCGACCCATTTTGGCTCTTCGAACTTGTAGTTCTCTTTTCTTTCACGGAAATACTTAGACAAGCTGTCTGGTCGGGATGATTTGCTTCCCCAAACGTTGTGCTCGCTTGCTGCATACACTAGCAATCCGTCGCTATACTCTCTTAGAGCATAAACGAATTCCTTGTTTTTCTTTGCAATGTTCTTCAATTCATCGTTCAATGCGTCAAGGTCGACTTTGCTATAGATGTACTCTATTAGGTTGTCCTTATATGATGCGGTAGTGTCGATCGGAACTTCTGTTCTCAAATATTTACCTACAGTCGCCTTTCTGTATGAATCGTGGAAACTCATGAAGTCGTGTCTAAACGACTCTGTGGTCACGATTTCACCGTTGAATTCGAACCAAGTTCCGTCAATTCTCTTCAAAGAATCAACCATAAACTCTATCTCAACCTTGTTTAGCTTTGCTACTTCATTGATTAGAGAGTCGTTAAGTAGGAATCCTCTTCTTGTACGTAGTGTCTCACCTACTTTTCTCTTGACAGCTTCGTATCTGTCGCCGGACATGACCTTCTTTTTCAAAGCTTCGTATTTAGCACTATCTAGAGGTTCTGCTGTCTGAATCTCGTTTACGACAAAAATATGGTTCCCGAACGAACTAGTCAATTTCTGGACATCGCCGACAGGCATCTTGAACAGCTGGTCGACAATCTCCTTAGGGTATTTTCCGTCGTTCTTCACAACACCTAAGTCGCCATATAGTTTCTGTCCTTTCTTCTTCTCTGCGTATTTCTTGGCAGCTTTGTTGAATCCCTTCTTCTTTGCCAACGCAAATACAGAGTCAACGAATGTCTCGCTTTTGCTTGAAGGAAAGAAAATCTCCTGAGCCTTTACTGCAATTGTCCTCGGACGACGGTCGTGGATATAGACGATATGGTATCCGAATTGTGTTGTGAATGGTTTGCTGAATTCTCCTACCGGAGTGTTATATGCTACAGTTTCAAAGTTGTAGACCATGTCGAATACGGAAAATTCGCCTAGGAATCCACCTCTGAAGGCACTTCCGCAATCAGAATGCTCTTTTGCAAGATCGTAGAATTTAGCTCCATTCTTTAGTTGATCGTAAATTTTCTCGATCTTACGCTTGGATTCGGAATTTATTCCTTTGATCAGAATATGGCTGGCTGTCACATATTCTTGCTCACGCTGGTATGCCTCCTTGACGAACTTGTGCTCCAATTCGCCGTTGATAAGGTATGGATAAGCAAGATATTTGACATACGATTCCAATTCATTCGTATATGTGTTAAGCTTCAAATCCGGAAATCTCTTAGTCGCATCGAAAGCTTTCAACTTATAATTGATGAACAACTCTTTGTAGTCGTCGACGCTCATTGGACCATCAAGAGAAATGCTGTTATTTTTGTTGTACATGTACTCAAATTCTCCGCGAGTGATTGTGTCGAATCTGTATGTTTCAGTTCCAACAATCATAAGGACTGGGTCGTCAGAGTTGTTTAGCGTTTTCATCAAACTAGGAGCATCAATGTCCATTGCGGATGCATTAATGCCTGCTAGAGCACAAACTGACGCGATGTATTTTGCTATTTTCATTTTCACTGAAAGATTTTATATTTCTGCAAAAATATCAATTTTTTCTCTTTATTCCCAACGAAAAACTATTTTGAACCTATTTCTGATGATGTTTTTGACAAATTATTAGTTTTTATTTTCTTATTTTCTGCTTTCCAACATTATTTCTCGACTTTTTTTATATTTTTGCAGACGATAATATTTATGCTAAATGGTTTGTGGCGAGGTATGTATCACTGTTGTAAAAGGGGGTGAGGATGTTTCGGCCATGAATATAATCCTTTTTTAATGGCAACATTCGAAGAGTTGGGTTTCAAAAATGAAATCCTAAAGGCTGTTTCCGACATGGGTTTTGTCGAAGCAATGCCGATCCAAGAGAAAGTTACTCCTTTCTTGCTTAGTGATGACGACAGAGATTTGGTGGCCTTGGCCCAAACTGGAACTGGAAAGACTGCCGGTTTTGGACTTCCTGTCCTACAACTTACCGATGATTCGCGAAATCAGATTCAAACGCTTATCCTTGCTCCGACACGTGAGCTTTGTGTACAGATCAGCAATGATTTGAAAAATTTTGCAAAGTATACAAAAGTTAAGGTTGTGCCTGTATACGGAGGTGAAAGTATCATCCGTCAGTTTAAGGATCTTGATGTTCAGCCTCAGATTCTTGTGGCTACTCCAGGTCGTCTTATCGACCTTATGGACAGAAAGAAGGTTCATCTTGAAAATGTGAAGTTCTTGGTGCTTGACGAGGCTGACGAGATGCTTAATATGGGCTTCAAGGAGGATATCGAAAGAATTTTCAGCGAAATCCCGGAAGATCACCGTACGCTTCTATTCTCCGCTACTATGCCTAAGGAGATTGCAAATATCGCCAAGAACTACATGAAGAATCACGTAGAGATTGCAATCGGCAAGAAGAATTCTGGTTCGGAGAACGTTAGCCACATCTATTATATGGTTGCGGCCAAGAATCGTTACGCTTGCTTGAAGCGTGTTGTCGACTTGAATCCGGATATCTACGGTATCGTATTCTGTCGTACACGTCAGGAAACTAAGGATATTGCAGAAGCTTTGATGAAAGACGGCTATAATGCAGATGCCCTTCACGGTGATTTGTCGCAGGCTCAGCGTGATGCTGTGATGCAGAAGTTCAGAATCAAGAATCTCCAGCTGTTGGTCGCTACAGACGTTGCCGCCCGTGGTTTGGATGTAAATAATCTGACTCACGTTATCAACTACTGTTTGCCGGATGATGTCGAGAGCTACACTCACCGAAGTGGACGTACAGGTAGAGCCGGTCGTACGGGTGTCTCTATCAGCATCCTTCATCTACGAGAGAAGAGTAAGATCCGTGAGATTGAGAAAATCATCGGGAAGGAATTCGAAAAGAAAGATGTCCCTTCCGGTATTGAGGTTTGCTCTGCTCAGTTGAAGTCGATCTTGAATAAGCTAAAGACTGTAGAAATCAATGAAGAACAGGTTAGCCAGTATCTAGATATGGCATATTCTGAACTTGACGGAATGAGTCGTGAGGAGATTATCAAACATTTCGTTTCTCTTCAGTTCAACCAGTTCATTGAATATTACAAAGACGCTGAGGATCTAAATATTTCAGAACGACCTGAGCGTGGTGGACGTGACAGAGGCGGTAGAGGTCGTCGTGGAGATGATGGATTTGAAGGTAAGGAGAAGAAAGGTTTGCGTGGCGGATATACACGCCCAGACCATACTCGCTTGAAGATCAATAAGGGAGAGGCTGCCGGTTTCACTCCGAAGAAAGTGCTTGGTCTTATCAACGACACAGTCAACGATAAGAAAATCAGCATCCGCGACATTGAGATTACGTCTAGATACACATTCTTCGACGTTCCAAATACACACGTCCAGAAAATGTTCAAGGCATTCAACGAGGTTCACCGTGGCAAAGATATCGTGCTTGCCGAGGTTCAGGGAGAGCAGCGTGGAAGAAGTCGCAACAGCGAAAGACGTGAGAAAGATTTCGGAAACAAAGATTTCGGCGGAAAACACAACAAGCATGACGACGACGAATGGGCATACAGAAAGCCTAGACGTGGCAAGGGCGGACCTACTGACAACAGAAAACACAAGAAGGAAGGCCAGCGTCGCAATAAATTCAATTGATTCATATAACTTTGTAGAGATGGTATGCAACCGTCTCTACATGTGTTTTTTATAAATAATACCATTTGGAAGACAAGTATCTGACTATTAGCGCTCCTGCAGAAGGATTATATAAAGAGAAGGGCAGTAAGTTTATTGCCTTCGCTATCCCTGTAACTAATGTTGAACAGATAAAGGAGATACTTGAAACCAAACGTAAGGAACACCATGATGCACGTCACGTATGCTATGCATATATGTTGGGTGTAGACAAGACCGATTTCCGCTCGAATGACGACGGAGAACCATCAGGTACGGCAGGCCGCCCGATTCTTGGCTCGTTGCTTTCGGCAGGCGTTACGAACGTGTTGATTGCAGTCGTAAGATATTTCGGAGGCACAAAGCTTGGTACAAGCGGATTGATAAATGCCTACAAAGTGGCTTCGGCAGATGCATTGGAGAATGCAGAAATCATAGAGAAGACTGTAGACGAGGAGATTCATGTCACATTCGATTACTTGGTGATGAACGATGTGATGAAGATAATAAAAGATGTGGCTCCTCAGGTATTGTCTCAGGAATTTGATAATGATTGCAAGATGGTGTTGTCGATCCGAAAAGGAGATGCACCAAACTTGATTGAAAGGTTGAGGAAAGTAGAATCACTCATAATTGAAGACTGATATGAAAAAATACATTATTCTTACATTGTTTTCTCTAGTGACAACTTTTGCGATGTCGCAAGAACAGAAGAAAAAGTCAAGTGCGGCAGAGATTCTTGCCAACATTTTGTCTAATACCGGAGGCGGTTACTCTTACGATACTGATGGAAACGGAGAGTCGCAAGGTTTCTGGATAAGTACCGGTTACACATTCCATGTCGACAATAAATTGTCTGTGTCTCCGCGATTGGTTTACAATTGGGATAAGTTCAGTTGTGATGAAGGTTATTCGGCAGAGTATAAGTCGTTGCGAATTCCGATCCGAGCAGATTACAACCTTGTCAACAACGCTAATTTCGCTATAGGAGCATACGGAGGAATCGACGGAGAAAAGATCATGAGAGTCTCCAACAACTCCTATGATTTCAACGTTCGGCCAGTGCAGTGTTCTGTCTTTGCCGGTGCATCTATGAGAATCGCAAACAGAATTTCTGCCAATATCGGTTATAGAGTAGGATTGCTTTCGTTCTATAACGACGGTACCGGAAGAAAGAAAGGTTTTGAGTTTTCATTCAATTTCTAACGATAAAGAATCGGTTTTTGAAATAAAAAAACTAATTTTGACGGAGTTTTTTAATTAAATTGTGGGTTAAATGAGTTTTAGTTCAGACGCAAATAAGATATTCGATCAGGTTGTCGCTGATTATCATAAGAGCGACGATGTCGATGCTCAGATGATGAATCCGTACCAGGCAGGTACGATTGAGGCAGTTTTATATCTAAAGAACTGGATTGATTCTGTGCAGTGGCATTTGGAGGATATCATTCGTGATCCACAGATTGATCCTGTGGAAGCGTTGAAGATCAAGCGTCGTATCGATAAGTCTAACCAGGATCGTACTGATTTGGTAGAGAGAATTGACAGTTATTTCTTGGAGAAGTATTCATCAGTCAAGGCTAAGCCGACTGCAGTGATCAACACCGAGTCGCCAGCTTGGGCAATCGATCGTCTTTCTATCTTGGCGTTGAAGATTTATCACATGCAGGCTGAGGTGGTCCGTAAGGATGTCGACGCAGCACACATTGATGCATGCCAGAAGAAGCTTAATGTACTTCTTGAGCAGAGAGTTGATTTGTCGTCAGCTATAGATCAGTTGATATCAGATATCGAGAACGGAGATCGTTACATGAAAGTCTACAAGCAGATGAAGATGTATAACGATCCGAATCTAAACCCTGTACTTTACGCTGCAGGTAAATAATATATGGGTAAGCGAGTGTTGTTGATGAGATTATCGGCGATGGGAGATGTCGCAATGACTGTGCCTGTCGTGGCTTCGTTCGCGAAAGCCAATCCCGATGTTGCAATCACAATGCTATCGGCTCCACGTCTGCAACCGTTATTTGCGAATATTCCAACCCTTAAGTTTGTCGGTGTCGACACCAAAGGTCGTCATAAGGGGGTGAAAGGAATCTGGAGACTTTCAAATGAAATTTCTTCAGAAGGTAAGTTCAACCAGATTATTGACCTTCATGATGTTTTGAGAAGTAAGATATTGCGTACACTTATGCTTCTTAAAGGTGTCAAGGTGACAGCTATTGATAAAGGAAGGAATGAAAAGAAAAAACTGATAAACGGAAGTGCCAAAGCTCCATTGGTGCCGATGGTTACTCGTTATCAGCAGACATTTGAAAAGGCAGGCTACAAATTTGATGTAGATTATTCAGGGTTCGAGGTCAATTCTGATGTTGATTTCAATTCAGAGTTGAAATTGGATAGCCATGTCGCAAATGTAGGAATTGCACCGTTTGCCCAACACGACGGGAAAATCTATCCGTTGGATAAGATGGAAAAGGTTGTCGAGATATTGTCTTCACGCAATATCGGAATCTATCTTTTCGGCGGAGGAAAAAAAGAAGAGGACGTTTTCAATTCATGGGTAGGCAAGTACTCTAACGTCGTGTCTTTAGCTGGAAAATATAAGTTGCAGGAAGAGATGGCTGCAATGAAGAAGATGAATCTTATGGTTACCATGGATTCCGCTAACATGCATCTTGCTTCATTGTGCGGTGTGAGAGTCGTGTCTATTTGGGGCGCCACTCATCCGTATATGGGATTCTACGGGTATGGACAGAAGTCGGAAGATGCAATTGTGGCCAACTTGGATTGCCAGCCATGTTCCGCTTACGGCAACAAACCATGCAAGTTCGGCGATAAAAGATGCATGATGCAGATTACGCCGGAGATGGTTTACAATAAAATTTTGAGTATACTTAATATATAGAATATAAATCGTTTTGCATAAGACGATAAACTTTAAGAAACAGATGGGAAAAATTATACTTACAGGAGATAGACCTACAGGCAGACTTCACCTTGGACACTATGTTGGTTCATTGAAGAGACGTGTGGATCTTCAGAATTCAGGTTTGTTCGACAAGATTTTCATTATGATTGCCGATGCTCAGGCTTTGACAGATAATGCAGACAATCCTGAGAAGGTTCGCCAGAACATTATCGAGGTTGCACTTGACTATCTATCTGTCGGTTTGGATCCAACAAAGTCGACAATTTTCATTCAGAGTCAGATCGCAGAACTTTGTGAATTGGCATTCTATTATATGAATATTGTCACTGTTTCAAGATTGCAGCGTAATCCAACGGTTAAGACTGAGATTAAGATGCGTAACTTTGAGGCTAACATTCCGGTTGGTTTCTTCTGCTACCCAATCTCTCAGGCTGCCGACATCACAGCATTCAAGGCGACTACAGTCCCTGTAGGAGAGGATCAGGCTCCGATGATTGAGCAGACTCGTGAAATTGTAAACAGATTCAATAATATATATGGAGAGACTTTGGTCGAGCCAAATATCTTGTTGCCAGATAACGCAGCTTGTTTGCGTTTGCCAGGTACAGACGGAAAGGCAAAGATGAGTAAGTCTCTTGGCAACTGTATTTATCTGTCGGATACAGAGGAAGAGGTACAGAAGAAGGTCAAGTCAATGTTTACTGACCCTACTCACTTGAAAGTCTCTGATCCAGGCAAGTTGGAAGGCAACGCTGTATTCACATATTTGGATGCATTCAGCCGTGACGAGCATTTTGCTGAGTTCTGGCCAGAGTACGCTAATCTTCAGGAATTGAAGGATCATTACACAAGAGGAGGTCTTGGCGACATGAAGGTTAAGATGTTCCTTAACTCAATTCTTCAGGCAGAGTTGAATCCTATCCGTGCCAGACGTAAGGAATTCGAGAAGGATATCGAGGAAGTCTACAGAATCTTGAAGAAGGGTTCAGAGGAGGCAAGAGAGGTAGCTGCACAGACATTGTCAGAAGTTCGCGGCGCGATGAAGATCAATTACTTCGACGACGTGGAACTAATCAAGGAGCAGGCAGCCAAGTATACAAGAGCAGAGTAAAAGAAACGCATACAGAGTCAAGGATCTCAAGAAAATATAATTCTTGACTCTGTTTTGCCTTTTACATATAATCTTCCGACATTAAGAAAGGAGGTAGTTAAGAGTGTCGGTTAGTCCTTACAATTGAAAACATATATGAAAAACACAGACGTAAAGTGAATGTGCTTTTCCATGAAACACACTATTATATATTACAAACACAACAAACACTATTGCCTATGAGAAAAACAAATCAACAAAAGTTAACATCATCTGTGAAAATGTGTTAAAAAACATTTTTGCCACATTCTTTTGGAAACAAACGAATGTTTTTGCTCTATGTATGCTAAAATTTATTAGTAAATTGAATATATTTGTCGCATTTTAGAGATAGAAAGTAAATGTAAATAATTAATAAATTAACAAAAGGTAAAGATGAGGAAGATTTTTTTATCTGTCGCAATGATGTCCTCAGCACTTACTGTGATGGCCGATAGAACCATCAAGGGTGTTGTGAAAGATGCGAAAGAACCTCTACCGTTCGCCAATGTAGTAGTTAAAGGTACTACAATCGGAACAAACACCGATATGGACGGTAACTACGAAATTGAGGTGCCAGAAGGCGCTGTTCTTGAGTTCTCTTACTCAGGTTATGAGACTCAGACAAGAAAGATCACAGCTAAGACAGGTTCTGTGCTTAACGTGGTTTTGTCGGAAGAGATGCTAGAAGAGTTGGTTGTAACTGGATATGGAGTCCAGAAGAAGAGTGACGTTACTGGATCAGTATCTTCACTAAGCGAGGCAAAGCTTAAGGAGAGCGTTGCTACATCAATCGACCAGGCAATGGCAGGTCGTGTATCTGGTGTAAGCGTAGCTTCATCTTCAGGTCAGCCAGGTCAGGCAACTTCAGTACGTGTGCGTGGTGTCAGCTCATTGTCAGGTTCAGCAGAGCCTTTGTACGTTGTTGACGGTATGCCACTAGGAGGTGGTGATGCTTCTCACTCTGCATCTTCAAACCCATTGGCTTCAATCAACCCTGCTGATATCGTATCAATGGAGGTGTTGAAGGATGCCTCTGCAACAGCTATCTACGGTTCACGTGCCGCTAATGGTGTCGTTATGATCACTACTCGTAAGGGTAAGAGCGGAGACGCTAAGATCTCTTACGACGGAAGCGTTTCAATGTCGCAGTTCACTAAGAGATACGACATGATGAACCTTAAGGAGTATGCTCAGTATGTAAATGATAAGGCAGTTATCGACTTCCGTAAGGAGGAGCCAGATATGCTATTGGTTAACCCTGACGTTCTAGGTGAGGGTACAGATTGGCAGGACGAGTTGTTCCGCAACGGTATCGGTCACAGCCATCAGTTGAGTGCAAGTGGTGGTACAGATAAGACTACTTACAATATCTCTATGGGTTACACTGGTCAGGATGGTGTTATGTCAAGTTCTGACTATAAGCGTATCAACGGTCGTGTAAACTTGGAGACTCAGGCTAAGGATTGGTTGAAGGTAGGTATGAACGTCGGTGTTACTCGTCAGGAGAAGACATCTATCCGTAACATACTTGACTTGTCTGCAAACGATGCATCTATCGGTAACTTCGATAACATGGATGAGTCAATCATCATGCAGACATTGCTTCAGCTTCCATCTAACCAGCCATACGGTGTTGACGGTGCGCCATACGGTCCACAGACATCTGATGGTGTTAAGATGAACCCTATCGCTGAGCTTAACATGTCTCCAGTAGAGAGAACAGAGTTCAACGTATTGGGAACTGCATTTGTTGATATCACTCTATTCGATAAGAAGAAGTCTGATGAGGCAAAGGCAAAGAAGGAGGCAGAGGAGAACGGTACAGAGTACCAGAAGCCTTCATTCGCTCCTGAGAATCGTTTGTCTTGGAGAAATGAGTTCGGTATCGACGTTACAAACGCTGACGAGAGCTACTACCAGCCATACTACTACATCAACTCTGCGTTCAACCGTCAGGAGTCTGATGCTTCTTTGACAACTGGTGATTACAAGAACAACTCGATCCGTTTCTCTTCTTACGCAACTTGGTTGCACGACTTCAACAAGAAGAACAACTTGAATTTGATGGTCGGTACTGAGTTCAACAAGTATTCTTACGAGGGTATTGTAATGAACCACAAGGGTTACACTAAGGGTTCTATCGTAACTCCAAATGCTGCTTTTGATGGTCATACTATCTCAGCAAACTTCCTAGGAGAGGGTGCTATGGCATCATTCTTCGGTCGTGCTAACTACAATATCGCTGGTAAGTACATGTTCACTGCAACAGGTCGTTTCGACGGTTCTTCTAACTTCGCTCCAGGCAACAAGTGGGGATTCTTCCCATCAGTCAGCTTCGCATGGCGTCTAGAAGAGGAAGAGTGGGCAAAGAGCAGCGAGACATTCCAGAAGATCTTCTCTGCATTCAAGGTACGTGCTGGTTACGGACAGACTGGTAACGCAAGCTGTGCTCAGGCTCACTTGGCTACAGTATCTAACGTTGCTGCATCTGGTATCTATGGACCAAGCCAGTATACTAACCCTAACTTGACATGGGAGACTAACTCAATGGCCAACCTAGGTTTGGACTTGGGTATCAAGAACGTAAACATCACATTGGATGGTTACTACAAGAAGAACACAGACTTGCTTTTGAAGCAGGAGCTTCCTGCATACGTAGGTCAGTCTGGTTACCTAAACATCCAGCCTTCATACGTTAACGCTGGTTCTATCCAGAACGTCGGTATGGACTTGACAGTAGGTACACGTATCATCGATGGCAAGAAGGTTACTGAGAGATCTAAGTTCACTTGGGAGTCTGACTTGACATTCTCTTTGGTTCGTTCTAAGGTGCTTGACCTAGGTTCTTCATGTGAGGCTATCTGGAATACAGCAGGTTCTCCACGTGGTAGATACTTCTTGTTTACAACTGATCAGATGATCAACAAGACAGTTGTTGACGAGGCTCCTGGTAAGTTCTGGGGTTACAAATATCTAGGTGTAGCTAAGAATGAGAAGGAAGTTAAGGAATACAACAAGCGTACTGGTAGAAATATCGGTGTCGGTGATATGATGCTTTCTGACGAGGAGACTTGGATCGGTGATCCAAACCCAGCATTCACAGCTGGTTGGAGCAACTCATTCACTCTTGGTCAGTGGACATTGAACGTACAGTTCAACGCAACTGTAGGTAACGATGTTTACAACCTAGTACGTATGAAGCTTGAGCAGAACTCAGCAGATTCTAAGTGGTACAACCAGTTGTCAGATGTTTTGAACTGCACAAAGGTTGAGAAGAACAAGGTTGTTAATGAGTCTTCAATTCCAGTTCCAACTGCAACAGATAAGTACCAGAAGACAATTTCTGACCGTTACGTAGAGAAAGGTTCATTCTTGAGACTTCAGAATGTAGGTTTGACTTATAAGTTCCGTCCAGAGGCAAACAAGAAGTTGCACATCGAGGGACTTCGTCTTACAGCTTCTTGCTCTAACGTATGTACAATCACAGGTTACTCTGGTTACGATCCTGAGAACCCAGGTAGCGCAATCCGTCAGGGTGTTGATGAGGCACGTTACCCAACTCCACGTACTTACTCTTTGGGCTTAGGCTTTAGTTTCTAATTGTAATAATGCAAGAGAAAAATTATGAAAGCAATTTATAAATCAGCAGCTCTACTATTTGGAGCAATGTCGCTTTTCTCTTCGTGTGAGGATTTCTTGACTCGTGATCCTCAGGATTCATACCTTTTGGAAGGTTATATGAATACTGAAGCGAAGTTGAACGATTATACAAAACAGATCTACGGACCATTGACATGGAACGGTTTCGATGATAAGTTCTCTTGGTGTGTAGGTGAGCTTTACTCAGGTAACGTTTACCATAACTACGCCGATGAGGGTCAGTTCCACTTTATGTCATTTACTCCAAACAACTCTCACATCTCTAACGGTTATACTTCTTTGTATAGTGTAATCGCAAAGTGTAACCACATCATCAATGATATCCCAGCTATCGCTAAGAAGAACGGTATTTCTAAGGAGGCAATTGAAAAGGCTGTCGGTGAGGCTAAGATGTTCAGAGGTATGGCTTACTTCTTGTTGGCAGAGTATTGGGGTCCAACACCAATCGTTCTTAACAACAGTAATAATGTAACAAACGACTTGGCTCCACAGATCACAAAGGCAAACAGAAAGTCTTTGTATACTTTGATCGAGAAGGATTGGAAGGAGGCTTATGATGCACTTCCAGATAAGGCTCAGCCAAACTGTCGAGTATGGAAGGCTTCTGCAGCAGGTATGCTAACTAAGCTTTATGTTACAATGGCTTCTTGTCAGGCTAACTTGAACCAGAAGGGTGCTTACATCTGTGAAGATCCAGATAAGTACTACGATATGGCTATCGAGATGGGTAACAAGACTCTTGGTCTTTGCAACTATTTGGAGCAGGGTTACGAGGCATACGACAAGATGTTCCAGCCAGGAACTCAGAGCCCAGAGATTTTGTTCGCATTGTGCTTCGAGCAGGGTGTTTACGCTCAGGGATGTTCTCGTCAGATTCAGTTTGCTAGAAGTAAGCAGCTAGCAGCTGGTGGTGATGCTTATGGTGGTGAGAAGGGTTTGACTACTACATTGTTCAACTCTTATGAACCTAATGATATTCGTTTGAAGGCTACTTCATACTACAACGGTCACAGAGATGACGATACATACTCTGATAACGACGTGTTGAAGGATGCTAAGGCTTCTGGTGATGCTGGTCATTACTATCTATTGGATGATGGTTCAAAGTACTACTACTTCATGAACCCAGGTAAGTCTTTGAAGAAGAAAGCTCTTTATGGAAATGAGCCGCTTTCTGCTATCTTCAACCACTGTCGTAAGTTCGTTTACTCTGTTAAGCCTTTGAATTCACCATTCTCTATCGACTTGACTATCCCATTCCTTCGTACTGCTGATGTTTACCTATTGGTAGCTGAGGCTAAGATGGGTAAGGCTCAGAAGGATGTTGCTGGTACAACTACAGAGGGTGTTAAGGAAATTAACATCGTACGTACTCGTGCTGGTTTGAGCGAGGTTGACAAGATCGTATTCTGCGATCCAGAAGAGTACAAACCACAGACTCTTAAGGGTTCAGCAACTGTTGTAGACGCTAAGGAGAACGAGGTTGAAATTGAGGTTTACTGTGACCAGTATGAACCAACATACGACTTGATGCAGGAGCGTCGTCACGAGTTCGCTCTTGAGAACCAGAACTGGTTGGATATCAAGAGACTTTACTACCGTAATCCAGATGCTGCTAAGAGCTACATCAAGGAGCAGGACCGTGCATATACATTCGGTGAGAAGTTCGGTAACGAAAGCAAGGATCTTGACAAGAAGGCAGGATACCAGCGTCAGTACATTATCAATGCTCTTTCTGTAAAGGCTCATGAGGTAAATCCTGATAGCTACAAGGAGCAGGCTACTGAGGGTGAGATCCAGTACGATAAGCTTGACTTCTTCTTGCCTATCCCTGCGTCTGTTCCAAGTACTTCTACATTTACTCAGGTAAAGGATTACTGCGATCAGATCTTGAATGGTAAGTATCCATATTAATTGAGAATTCATAATTATTGCGGTTGAAATCGCAAGTGAGTAAACCGCAATAATCATTCTTTCAAAAAAAAGAAAAGATGAAAAATAATAAATTATTTACATTAGGTCTAATTGCAGGCTCAATGTTCGCTACTTCTTGTGACGATATTGTAGATTGTGGTTGTGACTGTAACCAGCCAAATATCACTAGCTGGGAAATTTTGAAGAAGGGTGAGAAAAAAGATAAGGCAGGTGCTAGCTCTGGTACTGCAATCATCGTTTATGGTACTAACCTTTCTGATATCAACTCTATTACTTTCAACGGAATCGCTGCTGAGCTTCAGCCTGCATTCATGTCAGACAATCAGATCATTTTCCAGGTTCCAGAAGGTATCTCAGAGGATTGTAAGGCTCATATCACAACTGCAGGTTGTCCAAAGGGCTTCGACTCAAAGATCTTGAGAGCAAAGGTAGCTCCACCTTGTGCTGCTATGTGTGATAACGAAATGGCTACTAAGGTTGTTAAGATATCTGGTAACTCATTCTTCGCACCTCTAACTGCTAAGTTCTGGGATGGTGATGAGCACTCTATTTCAGTTTCAACTGAAGACGGAGGTATTGAGATATTAAACGATAAGCTTATTGCAGTCAACGTTCCTGCTGGTGTAGCTGATGGTGGTACTATCCTATTTGAAAGTAAGGCTGGTTCTTCTGAGTCAAGTTTCATCTTCCACGATAGATCTAATATGTTGATCACTAATGATGATGAGGCTAAGCTTGATATGTTCAATGATGGTAAGCCAGACGTTGAGTATGAGGATAAGGATGCTTTTGTAGCTCAGGTTAAAGAGAATGCTCAGAATACTGATGGTAACTTCTCTGTTTTCTGGGATAACAACTTTACAATCTATACTTATTATCCAAAGGGAGATGCTAATACAGCTAACTTGCAGCCGGATTATATGACTCCATTTGGTGTTTACTCTGATCTTATTGAGAATGGAACAACTAAATTTGATGACTATGTAATCAAATTTGAGGTTTACGTTTCAGAAGATGCTCCAATGGAGGGTAATGGTTTGTGTGTTGGTTTCTTCCAGGATGATCCGATGGATATCAGAGCATACTGTGCATTCTGGCAGCCTTCACCTGCAGAGTTCGCTAAGAACGATGAAGGTGTTTGGGAGGAGAAGGTAAGTAAGTGTAAGACATGGACATCAGGTGGTGACTGGATGACTATTTCTATTCCTATGAGCGAGATCAGATACAACTTCCAGACTAAGAACTACCCATGTAGTGCACAGAACGGACGTGTTATCCCTAATCCAGAAGGAACAGATACTCCTTACACAGCATTTGGTGATGATGAGAATGGCCTAGCGTATTTTGATAAGTTCCCTGAACTAGTGGAGAATATCAACAATAAGAGATCTAAGCAGATTCAGGGTGTTGGTCTTCTATATGCTAGCTACGACCAGCCGATTAGCGATAACGAGCCTTTGATTGCAGTTGATAACTTGCGTATCACTCCAAAGGATGAGAATGGTGGACAGTGGGAGATGCTTAAGTGGGGTACTCCAATTCGTGAATTCTATAACGCTCCTGTTACTTCTTGTAAGTAATTTAGCATAATATAGAAAGCAAAAAAGAGACATCGAAAGGTGTCTCTTTTTTTTGTTATTGCTTAATCTATGCAGATTTACGTTAAAACAATGTTGTTTATCATGTTTTGTTGCTAAAATAATCATTCAAGTGTAATTTTTTGCGTTATTCTGTATGATTATAAAAAAAAGAGACTATATTTGAGAAAAATAAACTTAAGTATCAGCTTAAATATGAACAAGTCAGAATTGGTAGATGCAATGGCATCAGCATCTGGTCTAACAAAGACAGATAGCAAGAAGGCATTAGATGCTTTTATTAGTGTTGTTTCGGATACATTGAAAAAAGGTGATTCAGTCAATCTGACTGGTTTTGCATCTTTGACAGTAAAGGAAAAGCCAGCACGTGTATGTCGTAATCCTAAGACAGGAGCTCAGATGACAACAGAGGCTAAGAAAGTTGTTAACTTCAAAGCCGGTGCAGAGCTTGCTGATGTAGTTCGTTACGGTAAGTAATTGTTTGACTATATCACAAACGAAATAAAGGGCAGTGTCGTGTGACATTGCCCTTGTTTTTTAGTAATGCGAAATGCTACATTATTATTTGTTTAGCATTTCAATAAATACTTTCATTCCTTCTGACGCTCCTTTCGAAATCACATTTATCGGACGTGTAAATCCTGCTGTATTTGGTTTGGGGTCTATCAAATACATCTCTGCATTGTGTGGAGCATACATTGATAAACTTGCTGCTGGATAAACTTGCAATGAAGTGCCGATAATTAGTACGATATCGGCTGTCTGCATCATTTCTATGGCAGGTTCGATCATTGGTACTGCTTCGTTGAAAAAGACGATGAAAGGGCGCCATTTGCCCCCATCGGGAGCTACGTCTTTTTCTGTAATCAATGGATGCTCTAATGAATTTCTGTCGACAATCAGATTCTCGTTTTTCATTGAGCAAACTTTAGTCAACTCTCCATGCAGATGTATGATGTTGGTACTTCCCGCTCTCTCGTGTAGATTGTCGACGTTCTGGGTGATTATCTGCACGTCGTATGTGTCTTCCAACGTCTTCAATGCCAAATGGGCAGCATTGGGCTTTACTGTTGCAAGTTGAGCGAATCTGTCGTTGTAAAACTCCACCACCATATCGTAATTCCGATATAGTGCCTCGTGTGTGCATATTTCTTCTACAGAATGCTTCTCCCAAAGTCCGTCAGAATCTCGGAATGTGCTGATGCCGCTTTCTGCACTTATGCCAGCTCCTGTGAGTACTACTATTCTTTTTTTGTTTCCCATGTTTGATTTTATAAAAAAACGCCAGAATTACTTCCGGCGTTTAGACTGTATCTTGATTTTGTTAGATCAATGAGTTTAATTTCTTCTCTATGTCCTCTTTTTTGACAGCACCTGTCATTTTTTCCGACAATTCACCGTCTTTGAAGATAAGAAGAGTAGGGGCACTCATCACGCGGTATTCCATGCAAAGGTCATCCACGTCACCGCTTCCCATATCTCCGTTGAAGAAAGCAACTTTTCCTTCGTAAGATGGCTCTATTTCTTCCAATGTCTTGTTTAGGGCCTTGCATGGTCCACAACCTGGAGCACCGATTTCGATAACCATCACCTTATTTTCGTTCAGTTCAGTATTGAAACTGCTGTCTGTAATCACTTTTGCCATTTCTCTATAAATTTATTAATCCTTTTTCAAACATCATGTCAACAGCTTTTGCCAGACCGTTGTTGTCAATCTCGTCTGTAGTATATTTTGCCACTCTTTTCAGGTCGTCGCATGCATTACCCATCGCGATGCCCATTCCTACAGATTCGATCATTTCAATGTCGTTGCCTCCGTCGCCAAATGCCGCTACTTCATCTTTCGTAATGCCAAGATGTTCGATCATTTTCTCTATGCCGACCATCTTATTCACGCCGTTGGGAATGATGTCGCTGAAGAGCGGACTCCAACGTGGAGCGTAACACTTTGGAAAGATAGGCAAAATTTTTGGATTTTCATCTTCTGTAAAGGAAATAATCATCTGGTAGACGTCTGTTTCTGCAAAATCGTCTAGATTAGCCAATGGAGGAACTGGGAAATCAAGTACTTCAAACACCTTTTGCATTCCTTCGTCAATGAAGTTCATGACTATCTTATCCTTCAATACAAAGCATGTTGAACGATTCTCTTTTTTCAGATGCCCCAACCATGTCTTTACGTCTTCACGTGGCATAAGATGTTTGAATACGATCTCGTCGCCAAGTGTACAAAGTCCGCCATTCACCATTACATATCCGTCAAAAAGGTTGGCATGAGGCTCGATTTTGTCCATGCTGGCACGGTGACGTCCGCTGGCGATAAAAAGACGGACTCCAGCCTCACGTAGACGTTTTAGTGCGTCTATCGAAGAAGTTGGAATCGCGTGTGTGTTGAAACTTACTAATGTTCCGTCAATGTCGAAAAATGCCGCTTTGATCATATTTTAGAAAACTCATTTTTGATGTTTGTCCAAACCTCTGCCGGCATCTTTGTTCCGATATGCTCAACGATATTTCCTCCTACGATTGCACCATATTTTGCTGCGACGGTAATGTTTCCTGTCGATAACAATCCATATAGGTAGCCAGATGCAAACAAATCACCTGCTCCTGTTGTGTCGATGCAGTTTCTTCCTTTCAGACCTTCTACAAATACAATCTCATTGCCTCGTTTTGTCCAGACTCCTTTTGCTCCGCATTTCACGATTGCAACTTCAATGTCCTCAGACATGATCTCGCATGCACGTTTCAAATCCTCGCATTTAGTGAATGCATGACCTTCGTCCTCGTTTGCAAAAGCAATGTCGACATAATTTTTTGCAAGATGATGCATGAAGTCGAAATTATCCTCCACTACATTATAGCTTGCAAGGTCTAGCGAGACTTTAACACCAGCCTCTTTAGCTGTTTTCATTACCTTCTCTATCAAATCATGGTTCTGTACTAGATATCCGCCGATGTGGCAAACGTCAGCACCTTTGAAATATTCTGGCTTGATATCTTCAGCTGAGAATGTCCCCGTCGCTCCAAGGCAAGTACACATTGTACGCTCACTGTCCGGAGAAATGAGTGATATGCATCTGCCTGTCGGAAGCTCCGAACGTATCATTTGAGCCTCTATTCCTGATTTTTTTAGATCGTCTTCGAAGAAATTTCCGACTTCATCATTGCCTATTTTGCCTAGGAAACTGGTTTCGGCACCAAGATTAGCCAAACCACTGATTGTGTTGGCAGCAGAGCCTCCAGCTACGAATTGACACTCCAGGTGATGGATGTCGTCAGATATTTTTAGAGCCAAATCTTTGTCGATCAATTGCATACCTCCCTTAGGAAGATTGTATTTCTCTATTACGGTCTCATTGGGCAATCGACATAACATATCTACCAATGAGTTGCCTATCCCTAGTATTTTCATGATATTTTCAATTTTTTCGTTATTTTTTTAGCAAATATATTGTTTGTTTTGAAAAAAGACACTACTTTTGCATCGCAATTCACGAGAAGGGGGTTGCAAAACATAAAAATGCTTCTTTAGCTCAGTTGGTTAGAGCACATGACTGTTAATCATGGGGTCCTAAGTTCAAGCCTTAGAAGAAGCGCAACATCGAGAAACCGATGTAAAACAGTTTCGGAATGCTTCTTTAGCTCAGTTGGTTAGAGCACATGACTGTTAATCATGGGGTCCTAAGTTCAAGCCTTAGAAGAAGCGCTTAAAAGACGTTCTAATGGAGCGTCTTTTTTGTTTTTAAACACTGATGATCAATTTGACCATGAATGTTTCAAATTAGTTTCGCGACTCAAATCTCCGATATAGTCTCTTTTTGTTTCAGTAAAGATGAGAAAAAGGATGGAGATTTCAAAATGATTTCAATATAAAATTTTGATAAAGTTGTGACGACAATTTTTTGAAGTGTTGGAAAAAGACGCTATATTCGCAATTGAATACGTTTTTGTTTAGCAGGATTAGTGCAATTCTTTATTTACAAATTCGGTTTTAGTAACAATTAATTTTAGTAACAATGGCAAAATTTATTGATTTGCGATGCGATTTCGGTTTCAAGTTCTGTATGTCCGACGAAATCGTAATGAAGTCTTTTCTGAATGCTATTTTAGAGGGAGACGAGGACACAATCACAAGTGTTGTATTTGAGACAACAGAAGAACCACGTAGAAGTGTGGAACAGCGTGGAGTAACGTTTGATCTACTTTGTACTACGGACAAGGGAGATAACATCTTTATTGAGATGCAGAATTCGTATCAAAAGTATTTTAAGACACGTGCGAATTTCTATCTCTACAATCTATTACGCAAAAAAATAAAACGAGGTCACGGGTGGAGTGAAATGAAGAACGACATCACTAAGATTATCGGAATCTTCATTATGGCAGACGGTCTGGCCGGACTAGACGAGGTCATTACTCGTACGGCGGAGTGTAATTTAAACACAGGAGAACTGTTTTGGGACAGACATAGAAAATATTTTATATCTTTGCCCAAGTTTGTGATGGATTCCAATAACATCACGAAGAAAGATATTTGGATAGATTTTTTCAAAAATTTAGGATCTATGGACAGAATTGACCAATCGGTGTATGATCGCGCGGATGAAGGCCTTTTGCGTTTGCTTGAAAAGGCTAATATTGCTGCGCTTACAGAAGAAGAATTGGATCGTTATGAAGTCAGTATGAAGCGCCTTGAAGATGAGGTTGACATGGAGAAAGTAGGTTATGATATCGGTTTGGAAAAGGGAATAAAAAGAGGTATGGCACAGGGTCTTGAAAAAGGTATGGCACAGGGTCGTATAGAAACAATAAAACTTCTTTTGGAGAGTGGTATGTCTGTTGCTGAAGTTGCTACACGTCTTCGCCTTTCTGAAGAAGATATAAAATCAATGGGATTGTGATTTGATCACAAACGTTAGTAATGCAAAAAGAGCCTCGGATGTATGTCTGAGGCTCTTTTTCTTGAAGTTTATATAAGATTACTTCTTTATCAACATCTGAGAATCTTCTGTTGTTGTTTTGATCAAATAAATACCAGCAGGAAGATTAGAACCGATTTTTGAACCTGCAACAGCATTGCCTTGCTCAACCTTGATTCCTGATATACAGTACATCTCATATTTGCAATCTCTTAGTATTGTCCAAGAATCGCTAGTTGGATTCGGTGCAGCAATGTTAGAGTTTGCATTTGAAACGTATTCGTTGACATTTGTAGGATCAGAGTAAGAAACCGGAGCCTTGGCAGATGCTGCCTTAGTCTCTTTTGATGTTATCTCTACATTGCTTGACATATTTCCGTATTTAGCATCGTCTGAGACTTTGACTACATACTTGATAGTGTCGATCTTGTCGGCCATCAAAGACGAAGACTTCCATGTTATGACGTCTCTTCCATCAGAAAGAGTCTCTGATTTTAATTTGGCCAAAAGTGGATAAGGACATTCAGAACGGAATTCTACAAACTTGATTCCCCAAGGAAGTGTATCGCTGATGACAACCTCTGTTACATCTTTTCCGATATTTGGATAGCTTCCCTGGATTAGTCGCCATGAATTGCCATCCCATTCTTCCACAGCTATATTAGTGGCTACCTTAGTCGGCTTTTGACAGATATTAGGAATGTATTCTTCCAAATCTGATGCTTTTAGATTGCCAATTTCTGTATACCTTGGAGATACTGGGTAGTATAGACCATCGTCAACGTCATTAAGATCTTTATCAAACGAGTAGTCGTCGGACATATCCAAAATTTCCCAAGGTATGTCGTATATATAACCTTGCACTCTCAATGGGGATTCTACACCTTCGTGAATTCTATTAGATCCAAAATAATTTGATAAATGAAGAGTTGTAGTCGCTAATGCGTCTTCAAATTTAACTGATAGCTTATGCAATTGACCTGTCTCTCCATTTCCAGAACTTATGGTGTCAATGGTAAAGTCAACATTGCCGTGTAAACTTGTTTGTCCTTCATATATTGAAGTATGCCAGTTTACCCCCCTACCATTGTAATTGCTCATGAAATATGAGACGCGATAGTTGCCATAGTTGATAAGTGGTTCAGCAGCATCGTGATACAATCGCATAAACATCCAAATTATACCATCATTGACCTTGTTGTTCGTTGCGAAAGATATGTTCACATCCTTACGGCCTCCAACTAGATAGTTCGTTTTGTTTGATTCGTTGCTGAATGCGACTGTATATTCGAATGTGTCGCCAGCGTTGACTTTATCTTTGTTCGCTACCTTTGTGATAACTAAAGTGTTAGCTTCTGGAAGAATAGTTAACTTGTTTGTCTCGAATGTGGCAGTTATATTGTTTGGATAGATGTCGGCAGTTGTAGTCACATCTCCATATTTTAGAGTAGATGTAGAACAGAATACACCTTCAGCGTCAGTTTTTGCTTTGATTGTGTATGACACGCTACCTGCTGATTCTCCAATTACATCCCCCTTGCGAGCTGCAATCTTTGCAATTTTGAATGTTATTGTATTTGTTGCTGCATCGTAAGAGCCTCCGTTTTCTGCCGATACAAAATCAAATCCATCAGGAATTTGCTCTGAAATCACAACGCTATTGGCATCGTCGGAACCGTAGTTTCGATAGCTAAGAATGTATGTGACGTTTTCTCCTGGATAGCAAGTGGTTTTTCCATCCTTCAGGGATTTGTATAGTCTTACGTTAGCTGACTTATTCATGGCAGACGGTGCTTGCAAATTTCCTGTGGCAGTCAACATTCCAAGCAGTCTGAACCAACCGTCAAAATATGTTGGAACACTATCTGTGTTAAAATCCCATTCAATTTGGCACTGACGGTATAGTTTTGCGGTTAAATCCAAATTTTCTGATCCTACTGCGGATGCTGCCGATACTCCAGGTATCCAATTAAGAATGAAACTAATAGAACTCTCGGCTGCTTCGCCTGTTGGGTTGACATCCCATGTCAAAGTGCCTGGACCATCATGAAATGTCGATGCCCATCTCATTTTTATACAGTCGGAACCTGTCCATTTTTGAGGAGCGGAGCAAAAAGCTGCAGTACGCTCGCACACTGTCTGTTCATAAGTGTTGCCTTTGCTCTCCGCCTGATGAGTTTCTGGGTTCCATGAGTAGTCTGGATTGCCGTTCCATACATAATTCAAAGATGTACGCCATACACTGCGGAATCTGCTGCCCTCGTTTCCTGCATTAAGGGTGACTTTATTATCTTTGTCAATGTCGTATGTTTCAGAATACGGAAGGTATTTTTCATCCTGCTCTAGCCAACTGCCAAGAATCCAGTCGGAAGACGCTGTTGCTCTAAGAAACTGGCTTCGTAGCCAATCGTTCCCAGTCTCGGCCTCGATTTCTCCCAAAAGTTTGTAAAACTCATAAGTGTAGGCTGGTGCCAAGTAGTCAGTATGTCCAGTTGTTGGACCTTGAAATTCGGGAATGATTTTTACGCCATCTATTTCCAAAGGATTATTGGAAATCCAATCAGTTATTTCCACATATGTGTTTCCATTTTTTAAGTATCCGTCCAATCCGATATCTCCGGAGTTGCATCTTCGAGGGTTTTCATCCTCAAATCGAGTTGTCAACTCTGCTAAACCGGATATCACGTCGATCATCTCTTTCCTATATGAGATTTGATCTCCGTTGAATGCGGTATGTCCACTGTCGTCTCCCCATTGTCGCCATGCCACATAAAGGGCTAATGCAATGTCCATGTCGCCATCAGTTACGGAATTACGATAGTCGTTCAATGTGTTGTTACCATATTCGTAATCTTGTTCCAAAACTTTTCCGTCAATATATCTAGGCTGCTTAACGCGTCTGGTATCATGAATTCTCATCCAAAGACCATCGAATGACGTCTTGTCTCCCATATAAGCGGCAGCCAAAAGTGCATAACCGTCGCCTTCCGAACAATCGTATGGGCAGCCGATATTTCCTTGGATATATTTTACACCGTCGCATTCATCTTCTGTATATTCCCAAGCGTTGGCGAAAAGTTGATATGCCCCGCGAATTTCTTTCTCCATTTCCGCATGAGTGATTCCTTCATAAGGGGTAGTTCCCATATTTAAACCTGCTTTATATGATTGGAATTGAGGAAATGGAAATGCTGGATTTCCAGAATTGATGTCAACAGGAACTTTTGCCGACATAGATGTGGCAAAAAGAGTTCCTGTTAATAAACCGAATAAACGTTTGTTCATAAACCTTTTATCTTTATTTCACATTTGTCCACAAATGTAATCAAATAGAATGAATTTGCAACATGACGGATATTTCCTTAAATGAGGTAATGCTAATAATTGTTAAAGCTTTGTGTGTGACGTAGATTTCTTTTAAATTGCCCATTTAAATGGAGGAAGGGTTATCGGTGTGAATCGACAACCCATTTTTGAGGAAAAAGAGTTGACATTAACTACATTTTGACTAAATTTGTAATTAAAGGTAATAATGTTAGTGTTATGGCAAAAACTACAAAAGAACATCTTTGGCGTTGGATCCCAGCGCTTGGACTATTTGTGTTAGGGACTTCGTCTTGCATTCAAGATGAGTTGCCCAATTCGGAATGTGATATTGAAAAGGTCATTCTACACCATCCGAATCCGGAATCTGTATTCTATCGTCTTTCCGACTCAATTAGAATTGTACCGCCTGCCGACAATGAAATCAAGTTTGAGGTTCGTTCAAGTGCCGACTTGTCGTTGATGAACATTGAGTATATCCTAACGGAAGGCGCTACTCGCAATAACGTATCGGAATATAAGTCGGATGAGATCAAAATCCAAACTACAAGTGAAGATGGAAAATGGAACCGTCTTTATACAATCTCTTTCTTTATTCCTGACGACGCGTTCACTCGTGAAAAGAGAATCATAGAATATAATTTCGAGGATCATCGTTTGGATGAGACGGGAAAGTTCAACATTTGGCTTAATGGTGAAGATGCCAACTATTGGGCATCAGGTAATCCCGGATATAAGTTGAGTAAGTCGACTGCATTACCTAATGAGTATCCGACTATTGTTGAGGAAAACGGCTATTCCGGACATGCAGTATCTCTAGTCACTCGCACAACAGGTAAGTTCGGTGAGATGGCAGGTATGCCGATCGCTGCAGGAAACCTGTTTGCCGGATCTTTTGATGTCAGCTATGCTTTGAAGGACGCTATGGCGGCTACTTTGTTTGGAAAACCATTCCAACTTTGTCCGATGAGAATCAAGTGTATGGCTAAATATAAGGCTGGCGACAAGTATAAAAAACTTGAAAATAAAAAGTTGGTTGATTGTCCGGATATGGTTGACTATCCTGATATGTATGCTGTGTTGTATAAGAATACAGATTCAAAAGGAAATACGGTCACTCTTCGTGGTGACGACGGAAAGACTAACCCTAATATCGTGGCACGCGCATTCCTCAGCAAGTCTGAGGCAAAAAAACTTTCTGCCGACAAGTGGACAGAAATCAACATCCCATTTGAGTGGTTGGAGGAGTGTGATGAGGATCGCCTTGCTAATCGTGGATACAATTTTGCTATTGTGTTCACATCAAGTTACGATGGAGGAAATTTCTCTGGTGCTGAGGGTAGTATATTTACAATTGATGAGGTTAGACTAATTTGTAACGAAGATGAAGAATAATTATATCATTTCATTGGTGGTGATGTTTTTCATCTCCACATTGTCAGTTTCCGCAAACGATAATGATTCTGCAGAGTCAAATGACGTAGTGTCGGTTCCGGTATCTGCTGAGACATTGTCCGATCAGGATACAGTAGAGGTAAAGGTTAAAAGAGTAGGGAAAAAACCTACATTCGAGGAGTTCACAACAACTAAGAATGGTTTTGGTTACGGTTACAGAATGGGATTCATCATCGGTGGTATCACTCCTGTTCCGCTACCTGCAGAAATCCGTGCTATGGAGTCGTTCAGCCCTAATGGAGCTTTCATGCAGGAAATATATGGCTATAAGATGTTTGGACAGAGATGTGGTCTATATCTCGGAGAGCGTCTTGCGATAGAAGGTATGAATGCTGAGGCAAGAGTAAAGAATTACCAGATGAGTATTGAGCAGGGTGGTGACTATATCAGTGGCTACTTTACTGGAATTGATAAAACTGAAGCTCAGTTGATTTCATTGAAGATTCCTGTTGAGTTTTTGGCTCGTGTCTCTCCACGCCTAGATTTCCGTGTCGGCCCATACGCTCAGATAAATCTACACCGAGAGTTTAAGGGAGAGGTTTACGACGGTTATTTGCGTGAGGGTAACCCTACAGGACAGAAAATTGAATTCAGTGATGGTTCAACTGCCTCATACGATTTCTCAAACGACGTTAAGAAAGCTAGTCTTGGCGCTGAAGTTGCAGCCGACTTTAAGATTAAAAAGTATTTCGGAGTATTCGGAGCTCTTGACTTAGGTTTTGGAAGTGTTTTTCCTGATAATTTTGAAACGATCACATTTAAGATGTTCCCTATTTTCTTCAATTTGGGAGTTTTTGTGGGTATCTAATGTAGGTAAAATATTTAATATTGAAAGGTATGAATAAATTTTACTCTATAATATCATTATTGGCTGCAGCGACGATCGGGATGACATCGCAAGCGGCAGGTGTATATCAGATTCCAAATGGAAATGGAGAAATATCGTGGAGTGCTGACAATGAGCCAGGTAATGGCCTTCACTCCTTCGGAATTGCTACTATCGGAGGAACAAGCAGCCTTTTGAATACTGGTAAGAAAAATGCTCAAGACCTTTGCTATAAGGCGACAGGACGAAACAGCTCTACCGCTATCGCAATAAAGTCGAAATCCATTATCGTGGCGAAGGCAAACGGAAACCTTACTACTGGTAACATTATTATGGGTAGCACAACTGCTTCAGATAAGGCTAACCATAATGAGACAAGACGATCAATGGGTGCAGACGGTAGCCTTGAGTTTCTAGGATTGCCGGATACTCTTGAATTCTATTCTAAATATAAGAAAGGAGAAACCAAGGATTACAATGGAAATGTAAATGCATTCATCCATGGAGATGTCGACTATGCTGACCCTGCTCCTGATGGATATCCGACTAAAGCGGATTATGTGGTTGCATTTCTGGAGTCGCCGATTACCCCAAGTGAAGATTGGAAGCGTAACGCTCTTGCCTTTGAATACTATACTCCGGCAAAGGTGGACATGGCAAAAGACACTCGTTATCTTTTGATGAACATGACTACGAATCCCACTCCCGGAGGCTCGGCTAAGGATGAGTTGATTGTCGACGATATCCATTTCATCTATAATTCGAAGATTGATTCTTTGAACTATGATGATGTGGTGTTGATAGATGGCGACAAGGATAATTATAAGTTGACAGTCAACGCAGAATACGACGAGTCTAAGTTGTTTTATCGTCTTGACGGTAGAGGTGCAACTTCTGAGACCTCGTTTGACTCAGAAAGCGGAGTGTTGACTATCACAGTCAAGGGAAATGATATTACTGTCGATGAGAATAATTTCCATACATACAAGATTGAGTTCAAACAAACTGTAGAAGAGGTTAAGCCAATTCTTGTCTCTGCTATGGAGTTCATGGAATGGCTGGTCGTAAAGACAGAGTCGGCAATTGCGCCGATAAAGAAAACTTTAACTGTCGAACTGTACGACAACCTTAAGGCAAATCTTAAACTTGATGATGTAAAGGCTGACAGCGTTGCTTATTCAAAGGATGGCGACATTACACTAATCAAGGGGACTTCTCCAGATGGAGTTGTTGTCGACTTGATTACTGGTGTTGATACTGCATACGGTACAATTGTTGTCGAAGATATCACATACGAGTACGGAAAGTATGTCCCTTCGACTGTTGTCTCTTATTCTGACTCAATGTTTGCAATAGTAAACGGAGTCGTTTCTGAGACTGAGTTGAAAGCCATTGAAGCTACATACTCCAAGAACGGTTCTGTTGTTCTTACAATCAATGATTTGAAAATCGGCTCTTTTGATCTTGGCAATGTAAAAATCTCAAATTTGAAATACGAGACAGACAATGATTCAGTTATCATTTCTGGAAAATCAGATGTCAAAACAAGTATCGGTTTGATTCCAATGTCTGTCACTAAAGCTAAGGCAGATTCTTCATTCAATGGATTGAAGATGATTCTTGCAGTCGACTTGAGCACTCTTGGTTATGTGGCTGAGTTGAAGTATGGATATCCAACAGAGACGAATAGTCAGGAAGAGGTCGTTAAGCCGGTTTTGATCAAGAAAGTTGTTTATTCGGACAGACTGAAGAGTGGGGAGGATGTAGTGAAGGCAAATATTGAAGTCAGCTACTATTCTGACGGGAATTCATTCTTCTTAATCGATGGCAAGGAGAAAATTGATAGCGTCTCTTACAAGCGTGATGTTGACAGTATCCGTTTTGAGGCGACAAAAGGAATTGTATACGGAGCATCCACATCAGATTATAGCAAACTTAAGATGGAGTTTGCAGATGGAAGAATCTTCGGATTTGCTCCAGATACTGTAAAAAATATGAATTACGGTCTTACAATGCTCACTTATTCCGATGATAAATATGGAGTGACTAAGAGTAAGATTATAAACGTAGTGTATTTGTCTGACAGCACTGCAATTTTGACTATTGAACAGTTGCGTAGAGTTATTGGAAATGAGACTTCTCAAGTCGGGGATTTACGTATCCCAGGAATGAAGTGGCGTGTAGAGGGCGATACGATACGTTTGTCCGGAAATGTATCAGGAGAATTAAAATCAGGGTCTGGAGTTCAGATTATTCCTGTTACAATCCACGACTCTTATACTGATTCACAATTCTCTCATCCAGTGATCAAGATGACTTGTGATTTGACTAATACTTATATCGGAGAACCAATGGAGATTGTTTATGGTTTGCCTGAACCACTCAAGACGCTTAAATCGGTTGTCTTCAACGATAGTTTGGTCGTCAAGTCAAATGGAGAGATTGTAAGTGAAAGCCATGAAGATTTGAAGATTGAGTATTTTGACAACGGTTATGCTACACTTTCACTATTCAACTTTGCGGTGGATGAGAATATCGTTGTTGGCGACATTGTCGTAGATAGTATTCCATACACTGTTGATGATACCGTGAGAATGCATGGCACAAGAAATGTTACTATTGCTCCTAAAGTAGGAACAATAGGTTCTTCTCTTGGTGTTCTGCCTGTTGAGGTTGAGATGGCAGACTGTGATCTTGAGTACATGAAGATGAATGCTGTAATCAGACTTGATTTGATCGAGTTGGGAGAGAAAATTGAAGTCGTATTCGGTGCTAATAAACCTGTTGTTGTAGTACCTACGATTGTGATGAGTGCAAAATATAAAGATGTGCTTAATACAAACGGAGCTTTGCGTGAGGTTGTCGCTAACGTAGATTATTACAGCAACAAGTCGATTGTCGCAAATATTGCTGGCATGACATTGACAGGATTGTATTATTCTCTAGACGACAGCTTGAAAGCTAGCGGAAAGGCTGTTATCAAGATGGATGGCGTTGATGTCGACGTGAACGTAAGCAGATTCGCAACTGATAGAGAGTTGAGCAAACTATACATGGATGTTGAGGCAGAAACTTACGTTTACAGATTCGGTTATGATACTATTCCTGTACCTGAGGTGCCTCTTGACACTGTTAAGCCAGATACGACTCCTGTTATTCCTGGAGATAACGATAGTACTCCGAAACTTCTTCGTACAGTTGTTTACAACGACGATCTAGTAATCAATATTTCTGGCGACGATATGTTGCCTCAGACACAGGATATTACAATTGATTATTATGATAATGGTACGGCTACGCTTTCAATCATGAATTTTGTGATGGGCGAGGGTGAAGACGGAATGCTAGTCGGCGACATCGTTTTGAATGATGTCCCATACGTTCAGACAGACAGTGTAAGAATGTCTATCCTGAAGAATATTTTCATCACATCAAGTGATCCGAATGCAATGGGTAACTCATTGCCTGAGATTCCTGTCGAAATCAAGTCGGCAACTTCATCAAACAACTTCGATAAGCTTAAGGCTGTGATCGGAATTGATTTGGAGGATATGTATGTGACTGTATATTTCGGTAATTCAGATAAGACAAATACTGGTGTTGTTAAGGAAAACGAATCCACTGACAATAAACCGTCGAAAAGTTCTATCCTTGACAATATGGTAGTGTCTGTAAACGGTGAATCATTTGGAATCCGTGAAGGAAATACTCGTTTTGCATACAATGATGATAAATTGACTTTGACATTGGTAGGCTTGGCCGTTGATTTGGGTGACGGAGATATTACGGTCGGAGATATTCAAATCGAGCTTCCAACTACAAAGTCTGATATGATCTACTTTGAAGGCGAGGACACAGTGAAGATCATTACTCATGATGTATATGAGATCGGAAACCAGACTGAGTATGCTAGGGTAAAAGTATCTAATGGTAAGATCAAGCCTAGATTGACAAAAGCATTCTACGATATGGATATTGAGTTGATTGATCTTGGCATCACATTCACTGTCAATTTCGGTGATTCTACAACCGCTGTAATCAACATTCTAAGTGAATCTGATAGAGTAGAGGATACTCGCGTCTTCACAATCATGGGAACATATGTAAGCGAGAATATAGAAGATATGAATTCATTGCCTGCTGGTATTTATATCAGAGACAGAAAGAAATATATCATCAGAAAATAATCGAACGTGGATAAAGACGGGACATTCCCGTCTTTACGTTTGAAAAATAAACACGGATCTCATAGAATTTGTAGATATAATCTGAATCTATGAGATCCGTTGTTTTTATTAATGCCATTTTTGTATTAATTTTGTGACAAATAATGCATTTCTAAATATGACAACTCAAGATCAAACATTATTAAAAGCAAAAGCAGAGAAATATGACGCTATATCTTTTGCCTTTATGTTGTTGACGTCGTTTTTTGGATCAGTTGTATTTTATATGTTTTGTGACAGGACCCCATATTATAAGATGCAATGTGTTTTTGAATCAGTTGTCGTTCAGGATGACGTTATAAAATTAAAGCGAGGCGCAGATTTCTTCATTGTTTCTGAATACGACGATATAAAATCGTTGAACACTTTGTGTAATCAGCCTGTTGTTGTAGAGTATATGTGTAGATACGGCCGTAATGGACGTAATAAAAAAATTGGCGATTTCTTGGTTTCTATTAAGGATACTAAAGGTTCTGCATTGCCTTATTCAAAACCTTACAATTATTTACCTTGGGAATATAATAATGTCTTGTTGATTGTTTGCTTTTGCTGTTCAATGGTTTTCCTTTTCTGTTCTATTGTGGCTAATGCACAAAAGAATCAAATAAAAAAAGAGATTGGCCACATAGAATCATAATTTGTATATAATTGTCTAATTAAGTTAGTCAAAAAATGATTCTGCCAGACTACATCTCCTCCGACGATCTGAATACCACCTTATTCTTGGATTGAAACGATGTAAGCTGGTTGCCAGACATCTCCTGTAGAGCCATCTTTGTGTACTGTTTGTCGTCAAGAGATTTTAATACAAACTCGATTGTCAAATCCTTGAAGGTCATTCCTGTGCTTCTTGCCTGAATGAAATCCCTGAAATACTGCTGGTCGTTTTCTCCGAGTGAGTGTCCGAAAAACGTCACTTTATCTCCATTGCCTAACGTCAGCAACGAATCTATGATAGCAGGTGGATTGAAATTATCATCCATCGCCTTCTGGAGAAACTTATATGAATTGTCAGTTTCGTTGTATTCCTTTGTGCCGATTACAATAGTATCGTCTTTTAGATTTCCGTGGACATATTGAACGATTGCTTGCTCTGGCCACGGAACATATGTATAATTGAACGTAAACACCTCTACAATGTCATATCTGTCCATTTCGAATATCGATATAAGGCGACGCTTCAATTCCTCGTCATTTGCGTGTGAAAATGGCTGGTCTAGAAGATAGTCACGTAGGCCATCCTTGATTTTGTAGAAAGCATTCTTATCACGGATCTCTCTAGTCTCTGCGTAGACTGGATCCTTGATATAGTAGTATTTCTTATCGTCGGTTTTGGTAAGCAGACCTTTCTCTACCATTTTTTCCAGATTGTTGCGTGTCTGATTCAAAAACTGATCACGCTTCTCAATTTCCGGATTGTTGTATAAGACGTAGATGTCTCCAGAATTTTTGGAAGGAACATATAGATAGTTGCAGATCTCATCTGCACTGACGGAGCAGTTACGACCCTTGATATATGCCAACACCTTGTGCTCATCCGAAGTAATCGGATCCTGGATTTTCTCGTTGATTTGGGCATAGTTGTAGAGTTCGGTCTCAAAGTCGAACCACTTCACTTCACTCAACCCCCTCGTCGGCTGCCACTGATTAAGATACTCGATCAAAGGTGCAGGATAGTCCTTAGGGCAATAGATATCGCTCTTGTAAAAGTCGCTATACTTGGTTTTTCTGCCAAGAAATAGATCGAATCCGTTTCCTATGATGATGACGTGGCGAGGCATGTTTTTTTTATAACATAAAATTCCTTTATATGCAAAGATAGGAATTAATTCGCATTAAAAAAATAGAGACGGGGCACGCCCCGTCTCTACATTATTCGTATCCATTTTTATAGTTTTCCGATCTCTTCTAAAGAGAGATGAGTCAGTTCATGAATCAATGTGAAATCAAGCCCCTTCCTTTTCATATCTGTGGCGATCTGAATTGCCTTTTCATTAGCACCTTCTTCTCGACCTTCCTTCAAGCCTTCCTCATATGTCGGCTCCTCGTCTTCGAGCATCTTCAAGCTCGCTTCGTAGCGCATCTGATCTTTTTCAGAAAGAGCTCCGACTCGAGCCTTCTCAATCAAACGTAGAAGACCTTTGTCTGCTCTTTCGTATACTGATGGGTCGATATTTTCCATACTTCCTAAATTTTTGAAACTGTAAAGCCAGATATTCTTTAGCGTGACGTTGTCTCCATCAAACTTGAATTTCTGCAAATTTATAAAATATTTTCGATGTTTGTCCCAAAATAACGCACCAGTGTCTAAATCACATTCTGCTGTCCTGGTCACAACCTTGTCGATTCCTGCCATTGTCTTCCCCATAATGAAGATTCCGATGATCTTTGGAATATCTTTTTTCATCTTTCTCCACGATAACCCTCGCTTGATTTTGCTGTCCATAAGCTTATAGACGTAAAAGTTTGCCCTGGTTTTGAAAAACTTCTGGCAGGAGTTCTGCATCTCAATCAAAATGGAATCTCCTTTGTTCGTTGTGCAGTAAAGGTCGAATGTTACGCCTCGCCTCTCTTTTTGTGTCGCTGGCTTCTCCACATTCTGAAACCTCACTTTTGTGATTTTGTCCTCATCGCCATCTAAAATTGCATTTAGAAAAGACTTCATGATTATCGGGTCGGACATACAATATTTGAACCCGAAATCGCATCGCAAATCAATGAATTTGCCCATGTTTTGTAACTGTTTTTTGTTTTTATACTGTGTCTAATCAAAATTGACGAAACTTATTTCAATGCAAATGTAATGATAATTTTTCAATCATCAATAAAAAATAGAGACGCCGCATGCGACGTCTCTACGAATGTGTCCCATCGCTGGAATCCCCTCCCAAGATGGTATGTACCGACAATTACGAATTATGCATTATGCATTATGAATTAAAAAATCAGTCCGTCATTGGCAAACTTTGCTTTCAAGCATTTTGCTGTGAACGATTCTTTATTCATGACAAGCTCCTCTGGTGTGCCGGCAAACACAAGTTCACCTCCCTTGTCTCCTCCGTCCGGACCGATATCTATGACGTGGTCCGCACATTTGATCACATCCATGTTATGCTCGATGATGACGACGGTGTGTCCCTTCTCAATCAAGGCGTTAAAGGCTTTAAGCAGTGTCTTGATATCGTGGAAGTGGAGTCCGGTTGTCGGCTCATCGAAGATGAAGATTGTTGGCTGTGTCTTCTCTTCTGCCAAGATGGCTGCAAGCTTCACGCGCTGACTCTCTCCTCCTGATAGTGTGGATGAGGCTTGTCCAAGTTTGATATAACCCAAACCGACATCTTGCAACGATTTCAATCTCTTGACAATCTTTTTCTCTGTCGACTCTAATTTCTCAGAAAAGAATTCAACTGCCTGGTTGATAGTCATCTCAAGCACGTCGTAGATGTTCTTGCCACGGTAGCGAACCTCCAGAATATCCTGCTTAAAACGCATTCCCTTACAGCTCTCGCATGGCAATACCAAGTCGGCCATAAACTGCATCTCGATGGTTGTCGTTCCTTCACCCTGACACTCGTCGCATCGGCCTCCTTCTGTGTTGAATGAGAAGTGAGCGCTGCGGTAGCCCATCTGCTTTGATAGCTGTTGCTCAGAGTATAGTTTACGGATCTCGTCGTATGCCTTGACGTATGTCACTGGGTTGGAACGAGATGATTTTCCAATCGGATTCTGGTCTACGAAATTGATGTTCTTCACTAAATCTGTCGCCCCAGAGATTGATGAGTGCAACCCTGGTTTCTCCTCCGATTCATCCAATTCTCTCTTTAGTGCAAGGTAGAAGATATCGCGGACCAACGACGATTTTCCTGATCCACTCGGACCGGTAACGACTGTCATCACATTGAGTGGAAACTTCACGTCAAAGCCCTTCAAGTTGTGCTGTAATGCTCCCTTGATCTCGATATAGTTGTTCCAAGGTCGACGGAATTGCGGCACATCAATTTTCTCGGATCCGTTAAGATAATCTATTGTGTAGCTGTGAAGTTCTGCGTTCTGTTTAGCCATTTTTGCATCTTCAGGCGAACCTTCGAATACAACTTTACCACCGTTGCGTCCCGATTCCGGACCGATATCAATTATGTAGTCGGCTGCACGCATGATTTCCTCGTCGTGTTCAACAACGACTACCGTATTTCCTAGTTTCTGCAAGTCACGAAGTACCGACACCAAACGTGCTGTGTCGCGGCTGTGCAATCCGATACTTGGCTCGTCAAGAATATATAGTGAACCTACAAGGCTGCTACCTAATGATGTCACCAAGTTGATACGCTGGCTTTCTCCTCCAGAAAGGGAGTTGGATAGACGGTTGAGCGTCAAGTAACCAAGACCTACGTCGACCAAGAAAGTCAAGCGATTCTTTATTTCGATAAGCAGACGCTTTGCGATTGTCTGCTCATGTTCTGTCAATGAGATATTGTCGAAGAAAACCTTCAAATCAGAAACAGGCATGTCCACCAATTCAGTGATGCTCTTTCCTGCAACCTTCACCCATGAAGCGTTCTCCTTCAAACGCGTGCCTCCACATTTTGGACAGATTGTCTTGCCACGGTAGCGAGCCAACATTACGCGGTACTGAATTTTATATTGCTGACTCTGAACGAATTGGAAGAATTCGTCAATGCCGTGAGTAAGCTGAGTGCCGTGCCAAAGTTTGTTCTTTTCCTCTGTTGTAAGCTGGAAATATGGTTTGTGGATAGGGAATTTGATAGCTTCTGCATGGAAAATGAAATCCTGTAGCCATTCGCCCATCTTCTCTCCACGCCAGCAGATGACGGCTCCCTGGTATACAGACAAAGTCTTGTCTGGAATTACCAAGTCTTCGTCGATTCCAACCACACGTCCGAAACCTTCACACTCAGGACAAGCTCCGTAAGGGGAGTTGAAACTGAACATCAACTCTGTAGGCTCGTCGAAAGTGATTCCGTCGGCTTCAAATTTAGTGCTGAACTGCTTCAACACCTCTCCGTCTGGAGTGTAAACCAATATCTGGCAAGAAGAACCGTCGCCCTGCCATAATGCAGTCTGCACAGAGTCGGATACACGGTTTTTAGTTTCATTGTCGTGACGAACCACATATCGGTCCACAACAATATAGGCCTCCTTGCAGCTCTTTGCCATATCTGCGGTGAAATCGGTGATTTTCGTCACAGCACCGTCGATAAGCAGACGTGCAAAACCTTCTAATTTGGCTTTCTCTACCGACTCCGCAAGATCTTTCTTAGGAAGCGATGTGAGAATCATTCCTTTTGTACTGTCTTCGAACGAAAGTATATAATCCACGATGTCCGACACCTGATGACGCTTCACTTCATCACCTGAAATAGGGGAGTAAGTGCGGCCTACACGAGCGAACAATAGTTTGATATATTCGTAGATTTCAGTGGAAGTGCCGACTGTAGAGCGTGGATTTCTAGTGCTTACCTTCTGCTCGATAGCAATTGCAGGCGGAAGACCTTTGATATAGTCCACCTCAGGTTTGCTCATTCTGCCCAAGAACTGGCGGGCATACGACGAAAGACTCTCCACATAACGGCGTTGACCTTCTGCGTAGAGCGTGTCGAAAGCAAGAGATGATTTGCCCGAACCAGAAAGTCCAGTAATCACCACCAGTTTATTGCGAGGTATTTTGATATCTATGTCCTTAAGGTTGTGCACTTTAGCACCCTTAATGGATATGAATCCACTGTCTGCCATAACTAAACTATACTTTGAAAGTGTAAAGGTACAAACAAATTTACTGATTTGGCAAAAATGGGGTTGGAAATTCAATACAGTGGATTGAAATACGCTACTCCTTAACGATTTTTGATTTCACGCCGTTGACATCAAGAATGTAAACTCCCTTTGCTAAATTTTCAATGTTGACGTATGTATCTTCATCAACTGTGATCTGCATAACAAGTTTGCCTGCCGCATCGTACAGTTTAGCATAACCTGTCTCTACGCCTCTGATGGAGAATCCGTCCGACGTAGGGTTGGGATAAATCGATATAGAATTATCTATGATAGCATCTTCACCTGTTGGCTCTGAGCAGACGTATTTCGTGATTTCAAACTGACGCTTGTTTGCTACAGCCCATTCATGTGTGAATGAATTTTCCACACAATAGATTTTTGCTGTCTTTGGTATGGCATTTATGCTACCGATAGAAGAGATTGTCTGAGGAATCCAAATCTCAGTCAAACTGTCGTTGCCCAAGAATACACTTTCTCCGATTGATTCAACTCCCTCACAAATTTTCACACTTTCCAATCCATCTTTGTAGAAAGAGTAATTGCCGATGCTTTTCACGTTGCCCGGAATCATCACCGTCTTCAAATTAGGAAGCTCTCTGAATAGGTTTTTCTGAATCTTTGATACGCTGTCGCCTATGATGATTTTCTCCACGTTGATACATTTTGCAAATGGGGAAGTGGAGTAGCTTTCCACATTGTTTGTCGCGTTGTATGAAATTGTTTTTAGGGATTCGCAGCTCAAAAATGCAGACGATGCAATGGAATCGATAGAAGATGGCAGATAGATGCTGTCGATAAGAGTCTTCTCAAATGCATATGAACCAATCACTTTCAATCCTTGTCCTAAGTTTACTCTTTTCAACCCACATTCCAAAAATGCATTAGATCCGATTGACTCGACGGTGCTTGGAATCGTGATTTCTGAAAGCGATGGTAGTTTTTGGAACATTCTTGGAGGCACTGCTTTTACATTCTCACCGATAATGACAGTCTCCAACTTTTCGCAATTCAAAAACGGAGCGGTGACGTTTGAGTACTGCAATGAGTTAGCTTTCGGATTGTAAGTGACCTTTTTTAGTGATTTGCAATTCTGAAAAGCATAATATCCGACTGATTCCACATATTTAGGAATTGACACCTCTTCCAGTGTCGGGTGGTTCTTAAATGCGTTAGAACCAATATCGCGTAGGCTTAGCGGCAAATAAACCGATGTCGATGTTGAGTCGACGAAAGGTATACTTGTCGATACGATCACAGTTCCCTCTGGAAAATACAACAGTGAGTCAATTTGTGTAGGCACATGGTATGTCTCAGCTTTGATTGCAGCTTTTTGCTCGTCAGTTAGACGATATGGTTCCCAATTAGCCAACTCTTCACCTTCTAGAGGATAGATGACTCTAAACTTACGATACGGATCTTCGTAGTCTATCATGCCATTTGTGATTCTATCCCACGGATCAATCCAACCGTTATGTACACCCAGTGACCAACCATAGTTGGAATGGATTTGAAGATGTCCGTCCTTCATTCTTGCACCGTCTATAATCCAACCGTGATTAGATGTGTTTGCAAGGTTTTTTGCCTTCATCATCACAGGAATCTTTCGTTTCATGTGGTCAATGATGAAATCCTCAAGCCATTCTTTATTTTTTTCTATAGTGGAGCTATTGCCTAAATATTCATACTGCTCAACACGGACAGGAGAATGTTCTTCAATTCCTGCTGAGTATCCTGGGTAGTATGTGTATTTTGCGTCCAAAAATCCATTGTTGGTTGTCACCGTCTGATACCATAGGTATTTATCTGCTTCCAACATAGATGAATCTGGAATAGCAGCGTCGGAGAAAATGTCGGGAATAGCATCCATATCTACAGGATCCTCGTCAAAGTCAGCAAAATAAACATCTTTAGATGTGTTATAACATTTTGAACCATAAAAGTTTATTCCCCAGTAGTGTCGCATCATTGCATCGGAAAGGTTTCCACACAACACTCGTTCATTTTCTGGAGTGTACTGGCACTTGCCTCCACGCTGAGTCCATGCGGTCTCCATAAAGAAGTCTTGGATCATCTCAGTCACGCCGACAGGAAGCCCCTCTTCTGTATACTGATAGTCACGATTGTTCTCTATTGCCCACAGATTGGCAGCAGAGCCCTCTGGAGCAATGATGATGGTGTTGGTATGGAAGGCATTCTCTTCGATAGAAGTTACGCTCTCGGGGATGACAACTCTCCTAAGGTTTACGCAATATCTGAAAGCGGATCCTTTGATTGTCTCAACTCCATCTGGAATAACAAGTGTCCCCTTTAGGTAACTGCATTTGCTGAAAGCGGAAGATCCGATTGTTTTCAATGTTGACGGGAATTCAATAGATCGGATGTCGAGTCTATTATTAAATTCTGCAGTCTTGATATCAATTGTCCCATCTTCAAATTTCAGGATTCCATCTTCTACAGTTTGTGCATAGGCAGTTCCCCCTAATGCTAATAATGATAGTAATAGTTTTTTCATTCTTTCACAATTTTAGAAGTTACACCATTTATATCCAACACATAGATGCCTTTTGCTAGCGATGTGACGTCGACATATGTATCTCCATCTATTTTCTTCTGCATCATCAGCAATCCATTGACATCGTATAGTTTGGCAGTACCTGTTTCGGCTCCCTTAATGACAAATGAATCTGATGTTGGGTTTGGATAAATCGCTATAGATTTGCTTGTAATCACATTATCTCCTGCATTTTCTGAGCAGTTGCATTTTGCAAATTCAAACGAACGCTTATTGTCGACAGCCCACTGATGTGCGTATGAGTTCTCCACACAATAGATCTTTGCCTTCTTAGGGATGGCATTGAGGCTACCGATGGAAGTGACACTCTTAGGAATCCAGATTTCAGTGAGATTGGCATTGTTCAAGAATACACTCTCACCAATTGTTTCTACTCCCTCGCAAATCCTCACGCTCTCCAATCCATCATTGTAGAATGAGTAATTGCCGATACTCTTCACGTTTCCTGGAATCTCCACTGTCTTCAGATTAGGGAAATCTCTGAACAAGTTTTTCTGGATCATAGAGACGTTTTCTCCGATGATCACTTTCTCCACGTTGGCACATTTCGCAAATGGAGATGTGCTATAAGTAGACACTGTATTTGAGGCATTGTATGAGATCACCTTCAATGAATCACAGCTTCTGAACGCTGCCGACGCGATTGAGTCGACTGAAGAAGGAATATAAATGCTGTCAATTTTAGTTCCTTCAAAAGCATACGGACCAATCTCTTTCAAACCATCCTGCAAATTAACACTCCTTAATCCACTGTTAATAAAGGCGGCGTATCCAACCGTTCTCACATTGCCAGGGATAGTTATATGGGAAAGCGATGGTAGTTTCTGGAACAATCTCTGAGACACTATCTTCACATTATCTCCAATGATGACAGTCTCCAAACTATCACAATTCAAGAAAGGAGAAGATGTCGCGGCATAATTAATTGATTTAGCAGGGGAGTAAATGACTTTCTTCAGCGATGGACAATCCTGAAATGAATAAAATCCTACCCATTCCACATATTTAGGAATAGACACCTCTTCCAATGCAGGATGTCCCTTGAACGAATTATTGCCAATACAACGTAATGACAGAGGCAAAGAAAGAGATTTTGATGTTGAATCATTAATAGGAATAGTTGTTGCTGTAAGTTGCGTACCTTCTGGGAAATACAACTGAGATCCTATCTGCGTAGGCACATGGTATGTCTCAGCTTTGATAGCGGCTTTCTGCTCCTCTGTTAGACGATATGGTTCCCAGTTTGCCAACTCTTCACCCTCAAGCGGATAGATTACTCTGAATACTCGGCGTGGAGCGTCGTAGTCAACCACATTATTTTTGACTCTATCCCAAGGATAAATCCAACCATTTTCCTTACCGCCAATCCAACCATAGGAGGAATGTACCTGCAAACGTCCTTCCTTTATTCTTGCTCCGTCTATTATCCAATGATGTCGGTCTGTGTTTTTAAGATTACGAGCTGCCATCACCATTGGTATCTTTCGCTTCATGTGGTCGATAATGAATTCTTCGTACCACGCTTTGTCATGTTCCATGGTGGAATCTGCCTCTTCATAAACGTACTGCACAACTTTAATTGGAGAATGTTCCTTCAGTGCGTCCAAATATGAAGGATAGTATTCGCGATAAGCACCTAACCATGCATAGTTGGGTATTACCGACGAATACCAAAGGTATTTATCCGCATCCAACATAGACGAATCTGGGATGTCAGTGCTAGGAAATATCTCCGGAATAGCATCCAAGTTCACAGGATCCTCGTCAAAGTCTGCGAAATAGACATCTTTGGAAGTATTGAAACATTTTGAACCATAGAAATTGATTCCCCAATAATGACGCATCACTGCATCAGCTAGATTTCCACACCCTACACCTCCGTTCTCAGGAGAATATTGGCATTTACCTCCACGATGATCCCAAACTTTTTCCACGAAATAGTCTTGAATCATTTCGGTCACACCGACTGGAAGTCCCTCTTCTGTATACTGATAGTCACGATTGTTCTTTATCGCCCACAGATTGGCGGCAGAGCCCTCTGGAGCAATGATGATGGTGTTGGTATGAAAAGCGTTATTTCCAATCGTAGTCACGCTTGCTGGCACAACAACCTTTCTCACATTGCAACAATATCTAAAAGCCGACATTCTGATAGTCTCCACGCCCTCAGGAATGACTATAGTTCCTTTCAAAGCACAACAATTACGGAAGGCTGAAATTCCGATTTCCTTCAATGTTGACGGAAATTCTATGGCTTGGATGTCAAGCCGATCTACGTAAGTGCTATCCTTGATTTCGGTTATCCCGTCCTCAAATTTCAGAACACCATTCTCAATTGTTTGGGCAGTCGATCCTAATGTTGTGCCTAATACCAATAATGATAGAAACAGCTTTTTCATTCTTTCACAATTTTAGAAGTTACACCATTTATATCCAACACATAGATGCCTTTTGCTAGCGATGTAACGTCGACATATGTATCTCCATCTATTTTCTTCTGCATCATCAGCAATCCATTGACATCGTATAGTTTGGCAATACCGTCGTTCACTCCTTGAATTGTAATGCCATTGGTTGTTGGATTTGGTGCGACGGTAATATTTTCAGACGACGCATCGTCTACACGTGAATTGCAATCACATTTGCCATATTCATAAGAAAGTTTGTTGGCTTTTGCATACGATTCCGCATAACTGCCCTCTTCACAGATTATCTTGATTCCCTTAGGGAAAACTCCTGTGCCAATCGAATCGATCGATGCGGGCAAACAAATCGTTTTGAGAGCAGTGCCATTGAAAGCATAACTTCCAATCGTTTTGACTCCATCCGATATAGTGACGTCTGTCAATGGTGACGATGCAAACGCATAAATACCAATTGTTTTCACACTTCCAGGAATGACTATCTTTTTTAGGCTTGGAAGGTCACGGAAGGCTCTGCTTGGAATCATCGTTACTTTATCGCCTATAATCACATCAGACAAGAGAGAATCTCTTTTGAATGTGGTGATAGTGTTGCCGGATCCCATATAAGTGCAATTGATAGCGTTGAAATAAACGGTTTTCAAATTTGAGCAATCCGCAAACGATAAATCTACCAATCTCTCTATGCTTTCAGGAATAGTGATTTCAGTTAAATTCTCACATCCATTGAATGCTGAGGCACCAACGCAACGCATAGTGGAAGGGAGGAAGATAGATGTCAAATCCTTGTTCTCAAGAAATTCTTTTTGCAATACGAATGTGGTCCCCTCCGGAATGTGTAGATGCCCATTGTTGATGAATGGCTTGTTAGCAGTGTCTGCTTTGATATTTTCCACCTGTTCATCAGTGACACGGAATGGCTTCCAATCCGCAAGTTCCTCGCCTTCCAATAACTCATACTCCACAATCTTTCTGAATGTCAGGTCGTCAAATTCAAGTATCGGTTTGCGGAAATCAAACCAACCGTCGTCATCACCAGTGAATCCAAAATTACAATGTACTTGGAATTCTCCATCTTTGATTCTGGCTCCGTCCAACACAAAGGCGTGAGAATTGCCGTCAGAAGCACGTCTCGCATAATGCCATAGTGGTTTGCCAGCCTTTAGGTTTGCAATGATTTTCTCTTCTATGTCGTTAGGACACAAGTCATTTCCCTTATTTCCTTCACTGTAGTCTGCCACGAAATCAGTAGTGAATTGATTTACTTTGATAGGAGCGTGCTCCTCCATACGAGGAAGCCAATCTGGATATTTCTGACGTTGTTCGCTATGAATCCAGTCTATCTCATAAACCATACCTTGATTGAATAGATGTAAGTCGGCATCACGCATCTTTTCGTCGCTATATGTTGACATGAAGCAAAGAGGAATTTTGCTGTAGTCCGGATGGTTCTTGTCGAAATCGGCGTAGAAAATTGTGTCGGGAGTGGCATAGCATCGAGATCCTTCGTAGACAACACCCAACTGATAAAGTATAATACAATGAGCCATGTTGCCACATACCACATATTTCTTTTGTTGAGCAAACTGGTTTTTTCCTCCTCTTTGATTCCAGGCTACGGGTACAAAATAATCTACAATCATTTCGCTGACGCCGACTGGCAGACCCTCTTCAGTAAACTGATAATCATAACCGTTAGCGATTGCCCATTTGTGAGCGTATGAGTTCTCTTCTACAACCAAAGTCGCATTATGACAAAATGCTTTTTCTCCGATTGAGTCGACGGAAGAAGGAACAATCACCTTACGAAGATTAATACAGCAGTCGAATGCTTGAGAATGAATAGTTTTCACATTGTTTGGAATCTCAACACGGTGGAGATACATGCAGTACATGAATGATTTCGCACTGATGGTGTCCAAAGTTGATGGAAATTTCACGTCGACAATATCCGCATTGACAAAAGCCTGAGCCGGCATTCTGTATGTGCCTTCTGAAAAAGTCAAAACACTGTCATTAATCGTGTAATCAATAGAATATGCATAATTGTTTTGGTAAGCCCACTCTTGAGCAAATGATCCTGTTGGAGCGTCAATGAATGTGGTCGACGGAATGGCTTTGTCTCCAATTGTCTCAATTGTGTTTGGCAATGAAATAGACTGAAGACTTGTGTTATAAAAAGCCATATACGCTACGGTAGTCGTGCCTTCTCCAATCTTCACTCTCTTAAGATTCTTACATGCGTTGAATGCAGACCACTGAATATCTTCTACTGTACCTGGTATCTCAACTTCTGTCAATCCTGTGCATCCGCAAAAGGCTCGGTTGCCGATAGTTTTCAATGAAGATGGAAATATGATAGACGTGATTTCTGTATTGCCATAATACTCTTGTGATTTTAATGCAGTTGTTCCTTCATCAATAATCAAGACACCATTGTCGATTGTGTGTGCCGACGCAAATGTAGAATATAAAATCCCGAATATCGCAACTGACTTTTTTAGTAGGTTGTGATTTCTCATAAATTAGTTTTTATAATGAATTCGTTTAGTCCAAAATAATTAACACGTGTTCAACTAATATCAAAACAATCACACGTTTACGCATTAACAAAAACAAATATAGCATTATTGGTTGAAAAACAAAACGGTATGGCGGAAAATTTGTTATCCTAGGAAATAAGCTGCATGGACTGCGGTTATATTATCCCCAAGTTCCTTTGTCTCAACATCATTGCTTAGAACAAAACTGTGAATTAAAGGTTTGTCGTTTAGAATTTCCGACAATTCGCGCAGATGTCTGGCGTCAGTATTTGCCACATGGTCAGCCTGCTTTTTAAAACCTAAAGTTTAGATTTTGGCGTAAATTTGAAAGTGATAGTTTTTAAAATGGCGTAAATTTAAAACTTAGAGTTTAGATTTTGGCGTAAAATTGAAAATCGCCACTATTTTGAAAACGATGATCCCAGTCCGCCTCAGTTATGTTATAGGTTATTTCTTTATCAATAGAAGTTGTCTTTTGCTTTTGTTTTATTTCTGTTGATTAAATGATATCACATATGATACATTCTGATATACAGATGAATACATGATTTGTATGGTGTCTCCTAAATTAGGTGGTAATGAATTCTTATCTATCTTGAAACTGTTTTCATACATAACTCCAGATTCAGTAGTATACCTATAACTATAAAGAAAACCATTTCCTCCCTTATCATGAGAAATGTTACATATAACAGCTGGTCTGTAGACTTTTGAGGCCTCTATGACTGACTTCTTTATGCCAAAAACGGTAGAGTAAATTGTCAATCCAAAAAATATAGTAAAGACGAAAGATAAATATGAAGAAACTTGTAAATCCTTATTGTTACAAAAGAAATAAAAGGTAAATGTGACAAATACAACAAGAAAATACAGAAATCTAAGGTCAAAACAAATACTTTTATCTATAAGGAGATCTACAAATAAAGAAAATAAATAACGGAGCGAGATCAAAAGTGATATAGACAATAAAATCATACAGATTGACATATTATCTTTTGCTTTTTGCTTTAATCCATTTACAAAATGCTTTAAGTCACTTATAAAATATCGAATAATCATAGTCGTTTATTTTTATTTGTTAGAAGAGTGCAAGTGACACTATCCTTATTTGTACATGATTTGGATTGATTATAGATGAAATCCTCTCTTGTTATTAGTAAATTAACCTTGAAACTACCCTAAATCCTTCAAATGCTCCGTGTCGTTCCACATTGCGATCTCCCATACTCCTGCCTCACGACGGATGTCGCAAAGACAAGTGCTTTGTGGCTTAGGTTGGTTGGATGCATCCTTCATATCCCAATGTTTCAAATAGACGTAAAGAGAACGTAGCACCACACCGTGAGTGACGATTAACACTGTCTGGTTGGGATGCCTGTCTGCAATCTCGTTGATGGCTTTGGAAGCACGGCGCATCACGTCGCCAACAGCCTCACGTTCATCGGTGTTTGATGTAAGATCCCAGAAATGCTCCATGGCCTCCGGGTAGAGACGTTCGCCCTCCTCGAAAGTCAACCCCTGAAGTTTGCCGAGGTAAATCTCTCTCAATGCGTCGACGGGAATGATATCAAGCCCACGGTTGCCAACAACAAGTTTTGCAGTATCCAGCGTACGTTGAAGAGAACTGCTATAAACAGCGTCGATGTGTACGCCAGCAAGTCTCTCTCCAAGTTTGACAGCTTGCTGTTCACCAAGCGGAGTCAAATTAGAATTGTGTTGGCCTTGGAATCTGTGAGCAACATTCCATTCAGTCTGACCGTGTCGGCAAAGAAGAAGACGAACCATATATCGGAATAATTATAAACATAAAAACCCCGAGTAGAAAGTCTCTCGGGGTATTTATTTTCGATAAGCAAAAGTTTTTTACTCCTCTACTGCTTTTTCAATTGCTACCTTACCACGGTAGTAACCACACTCACCACATACTGTGTGGAAGATGTGCAATGAACCACAGTTAGGACATACAGCAAGTGTAGGTGCTACTGCCTTGTAGTGAGTTCTTCTCTTTGCTCCTCTTGTCTTTCCCTGACGTCTCTTAGGATGTGCCATTTTGCTTTATATTTTAATGTTATTTTATTTTAAAATTCTTTAGTGCCTCCCAACGCGGATCAATCTCTTTCTCACCTGCTGCCGTATCACTTGCCAGGTCGGCAGACTCGCTATCCTCATCATCTTCGCCGCTTTCGAAGCACTCATGACTTCTAAACTTGTCAGCCATTGCTTCATCGCATTCGCCCTCCTCATGGACGTGGCGAATCGGAATTGCGAGAGCAATAAACTCATATATATACCATGAAAGGTCGATTTTCTGGTCAATCTCAGAAATGAAGATCAAATCATCATCAGACTCACCATCGCCGAATTTAGCGTCTAAGTGACCTTCTGTGGAAATCTCCTGCTCCATATCCTCAAGACATCTGTCGCAAGGAATGATCACAGTACCATCGATCTCAAAGTCAAATGAGAAAGAATCACCTGATGAAACTCTCATTTCCACGTCGACTTCCACGTCTCCTCTTTGAAATTCAGATCCGCCTATCATCTCAAAATCCTCATCGGTCATTGAAAAATGATAGTTGTAAACCCCTTTCTCGAGGTGTTTCAAGTCTATGACAAAACGATCCATGGCTTCCATTTGGACTGCAAAATTACAAATTCTTTTTTGTTATGCTAAATTTTCTATTTGTTTTTTCGCTTTTTGGGTGCTATTGTTGATATTTATTTAACGATTCAATGAAAAAGTGTTTGATTTTTATCATTTCATGCCATTGGGGGACGTGAAAAGCCGGAATTTATTCATGAAAAAATGTTTGATTTTAGATGCAAAAAAGTTGTTGTTTCTTTTGATTGTTAATTTTTTTTGTCTAGACTTGCAAGTAGAAAAGGAGTTTTAAGGTCTGATTTCCTTCGTGAAAAAGGAACAGAAGAAAGGATATAAAGGTCTAATCTTCCGCCTTTAAGAGAAGACATCATAAAAGGATTTGAGGTATAATCTTCCACCTATGAGAGAAGATGGGCTTAAATTGAAATGTTATGGTTAAATATTGGAAAATGCTAATTGCAATGTTAGCAATGGCAGCAATGGTAATGGTGCCTGTTAGTTGTAGTGATGATGAGGATGATTCAAATAAGTCGGCAACAAGTTTGATAGGAGTATGGAGAGGTATTGGTAATAGGGAGTACTCTTCTTCATGTGGTAAGATAACTGCTGACAATATGAATGAATTCGGCTATAATGAGTTTAAGTGTACTGATTTGTATCACGTATATGGCTCTGACGGTGTCCTTTATTCATTCAACATGAAAGGCGATTCGTTGGCAAACATAGGTAAGAATGAGTATGTAGTAAAAGATAACCAGCTATCATCTCAGAACGTTGGTTTCATACAGAAATGGATTTGCTCTTCTAAAGCTTATTCTGCTAATGAGATAATAAATGAGGTAAGTAAGATACAAGTTGAAAATACAAGAGCCGGAGAGAATGGATCTAATGAGTTCTTTATTGATGGCAAAAAATTGTATCTGTTCTACTATGACGAGCGTGGAGATTATCCTTACGTTGTCGTTCTAGAGAAAGTTGAATAACATTTTTTTTATTTTTATAGAAGGTTAGTTCGCATTGGACTAACCTTTTTTTTGTGCTTCTTGTCTTGTGAAATTCTCAAAATTAAAAGTTGTCTTCGCATCATTTAATCAAATACGTCAACAAAATGGAATACAAACGACCACAATAATAATATTATATTAGATCGTATAGCAGAAGAGAGAAATCTCATGGATTTTTACAGTGTATTATAAAACTTTCGATAAATCAAAAAGTTTTATAAATGAGAATGGGGACGGGCAATTATGAATTCCGTATTACAACGTCATCAATATCAAAATCAGTATTCCGCAAACCACTAACGGCGCGGCATTCATGTCGGTATAGTCTCCAAGTTTGATCTTTGGTAGTTTTGTAAACAAATTGAAAATGGGGTCGCAAACTCTGCCGACTGCTTCAAATTTTTTCAAATTTTCTTCGTTGAGCTTGCTTTTGTATGGAATGACTTTCCAATATAATATGACGACGAATAGTGAGAATCCAGTGACTAGTTTTAACACCCATTTTAGATTTACGGAATTGCTGAAGCCGATTGCATTAAGCAATGCAACTGCTAAAAGTGTGATTATGACTATTCTTATGATCTCGTCTTTGTTCATACTCTCTCTTTTACGCTCTTACGGACTTGTGTTGGAGGTGTGCTGTCTTGGACACTAATTATTATTTTTAATCTAACTATTATCTTTTCTCAAAAGTCTGCTTGATGTGCTGCTCCACATGCTCCAAACGAACCTCTACTCCGAACTTCTCAGAGATGTGTTCTGCTGTTTTTTGTGCCGAGTAGACTGAACGGTGCTGGCCGCCTGTGCAACCGAAGCTGACCATCAAACTTGTGAAGCCGCGCTCCATGTAGCGAGCGACGTGGAAGTCAACCAAAGCCCATACTGAATCAAGGAATGTGAGAATCTCACCGTCTTTCTCCAAGAAGTCGATCACCGGCTGGTCACGGCCTGTCAACTGCTTATACTCTTCGTATCTGCCTGGATTGTGTACGGCGCGACAGTCGAATGCGTAGCCTCCACCGTTGCCGGATTCGTCGACAGGAATGCCTTTCTTGTATGAAAAACTGAATACTTTGACTACCAATTCCTTATTCTCCATAATGCTTCGATGCTTCTTTAATGACTTTAATCAATTCCGGATAGTCGGCTGCAAATTTATCCACGACTCCGCTCAACACTTTCAATGTGTCAGGGATCTGTCCTAGGAATGTCTCCTTCTTCTCCTCCAATCCGCGAAGTCCGTATGTGCCAAGCACCTGAACCATACGCATTAGGATAAAGAATGAAAGGTTGCCGTAAAACTCGTCGTCTGTAATGTCGATGTATCTCTTTGCCACCTTTAGATAAGCTGCGATCATCTGTGCCTTTACAGATTCCGGATATCTAGCTCTTACTTGATATACGAAAGAAACGATATCGTACCAGATTGGACCTCGTCGGCCTCCCTGAAAATCAATATACCATAATCCTCCTGATTTCACCATCACATTGCGCGACTGGAAGTCACGGTACATGAATCCCCACGCGTCTTTGCGAATCTCGCTCATCGCGGTCCACATCTTTTCAAAATCATCGTGTAGACGGGATTCATCGTATTCTATAGGATGTTTCTTTACGAAGTATGTCTCGAATTTTGCAAAGTCTGCCATTAATCCTTCTCTAGAAAATTCTGATTCAGGATAACATTTTGCAAAATCCACTGTTCTTGCTCCTACGAATTGCATCTTTGCCAAGTCAATCATGACCTTGCTTAACATCCTGATGCTAGTCTTGGAGTATTCCCCTGTTTCACGGAATCTCTCAAGCACTTTATATAATGAGTCGTGTCCGCAGTAAGTCTGCAGATAGATCATCTTATCTTTTGAAATATGGAAAACCTTTGGCACCGACGCTCCTGCACGCTTCAACTGCTTAGCAAGATAGATGAACGCCGAGTTCTCCTCAACAGTCTCTCCGATAGTCGCCACGTATTTGCCAGACTCACCGTCGACAACATAATATTGACGACCAGAACCGGCTTGAGCGATAGGTGAGATCGATGATGGCTGATGTCCTTGGAATTTCTTATATAGGCGTGCGATAGCCTGCATGTTTTCTTCATGCAACTCTTCCGGAGACTTCTGCACTACCACTTTAGTACGTTGCTCAAGTTCCTTCCTTTTCTTTTCTCGCTTTTCCTTCTTCTCTCTTGCACGTTGTTGCTGTTCCAACTGCATCTGTTCCAATACGATCGACGACAGATGGTCGGCAGGATTTCTCTGACCCTCTTCGCTACGACTCAATGTGTTGTAGATCTGAAGAGTGGCGTATGCGTCAAGAGCAGCATATTTGATCTGTGCGTGATCAAGAGGATTCGCTTCCCAGTTGGAAGTCTGCTGACGCTTTGAAATCTGTTCTTTGAAGATTATGGCGTAGATCTTCTGAAGACTTTTATCCTTGATTCCGAATTTCTCCACATAACTCTGCAGCTCCACGTAGTTCTCGCATTTGAAGCTCGGCATACGTCTGCGTAGTTGACGAAAGTCGTCGTGAAGGCTCAGTCCGATTTTTGTGATGTTCGGGTTAGCGAAAAGCTCAGCCACCGACTCTGGAATATTTATTAGGCTTAGACGGAATAGGTAACAGCGTTCTACTGAACTTACCTGCAACAAAGCCACCTGATTTGTCTTTCCTTTTACGAAAACAGGCTTTGTTTCCGTGTCGACGCCAAGCACTTTCTGTTGGCTCAAATAGTCGACAGCCTCCTGCACCATGTCGAATCTCGACACGACGATGATGTCGCCGTCGAAAGAAGCGAACGGCAACTGTTGAATTTCTTCTTTAGTTATAGATTCAGCAAACTGTCCCATTAGTTAGAAAAGGCGATTCTGCCTTGTATTTCAATTCATCCTTTCTTTGTGGCGACGTGAGAACCGGTGCCGCTACAGAGTGTCGGACATTTCGTCGGAGAATTACTTTTATTCTTCGTCTTCGTCGTCAGGTGCAGAGATGTAAGAGTGAAGAGCACCTAGGCTACGAGTAAGACACTGACCCCAGAATTCGTGAAAATGCTCCTTGCACTCTTTCAATGCTGCACACATGATAGCGTTGTCGGCACTCTGTATTCTGTGAGTCATGTCGACGACATCCTGATAGATATCAGCCATGTCTTCCGATACATGGACTACAATCGGAGTCTCGCTATACTGCATGTCGACATGATCGACAGTAAGGAAATCATCGTGAGCACCAAGTTTGTCGCTGACAATCTGCACTACTGAGTTATACATAGCCTCAGTCACCTTACACTCAAGGTCGATGTAGTCGTCCTCCACCTCATCGTATGATGGTAGAGCGATAGTCGCTGCATATAAGCCAGCCAACGAGCCTGCAAGCTTTTTTGCGAACTCTTTAGGTGCGTCGTTTTCTGATTGCTCAATCACATGACAAAACAGAATAGCTGACTTTATGAAGTTGATAGTCTCCTGATTATTTATATCCATGGCGTTTTTCAAAAAAACTTTGCAAAAATACATAATTATTTCAAGTTTCGCAAATCTAATGTGAAACTCGTCTATGGATGTTCCGCAATGCGTTGAGCGTAAATTTAAGAGGCTCGTTTCGATGAATGATTTCGGGAATATGTTGTTTTGCAATAATCGATGGCGTTTTCGGGATTTTTAGATTTGTAATTCACTTTCCAAAAAGAATTATCTTTGCATTTGAAAATAATTAAGTAATGGTATGAAAAATACAGACTATATCAGATTCGACTGGGCCATCAAGGCAAACTTCGCTATCCTTGAAGGCTTGATTCCGTGTTGTTAAATAAAAAGGTGACAATCATCGAATTTTTTTCTCACAATTATGCATAATGAATTAAAATCACTATCTTTGCGCCGCTTTTCTTGATTTTCGGCAAAAAATCATTGAGGAGTATTATGGGGGATTGGGCGGTTCCAATCCTGAGTATACTTAAAAACATATTAAAGAAATGGAAAAATTTCAACTTTCAGGTGAGCTTCGTGCAGATCTAGGCAAGAAGGCTACAAAGGAGACTCGTGCAAACGGTCTTATCCCATGTGTACTTTACGGTGGTGCAGAGACAAAGCATTTCTCTGTAAAAGAGGGTGACGTTAGAAAGCTAATCTACTCTCCAAATGTTTACATCGTTGAGTTGACTATCGCTGGTAAGACAGTTACAGCTATCTTGAAGGACCTTCAGGTTCACCCAGTTAAGGATAACATCCTTCACATCGACTTCCTTGAGGTTTCAGCTAACAAGCCAGTTGTAATCGAGATCCCAGTTAAGCTTGAGGGTCTTGCAGAAGGTGTTAAGCTAGGAGGTAAGTTGGTTCAGCAGATGAGAAAGCTTCGTGTTAAGGGTCTTTACTCTAACTTCCCTGACAGATTGCCAGTTAACGTTGAGAGCCTAGGTATCGGTAAGACTATCCAGGTTGGTGCTCTTTCATACGATAACCTTGAGTTGTTGAACAACCCAATCAACGTAGTAGCTGCTGTTAAGGCAACTCGTGGTTCAAGAGCTAACTAAGAATGAAATATCTGATTGTTGGGCTTGGCAACATCGGAAACGAGTATGCCAATACAAGGCACAACATAGGATTTATGGTATTGGACGCTTTTGCCGAAGCGTCCAATCTTGTTTTTAGCGAAGAACGTTATGGCGCAGTTGCCGGTGGCAGAGTTAAAAACAAGGAATTTATCCTATTGAAGCCTAATACATATATGAACCTTAGCGGAAATGCAGTACGCTATTGGGCAAACAAAGAAAAAATAGATGTTGACCATATCTTTGTGGTTGTCGACGACTTGTCTCTTCCTTTCGGTAAAATCCGTATCAAAGGAAACGGTAGCGCAGGTGGCCACAATGGTTTGAAGAATATCCAGGAACTTCTAGGTACTGAGAAATACGCTCGTTTGAAATTCGGTATCGGCAACGATTTCCCCAAAGGAAAGCAGGTTGACTTCGTGCTTGGTCAGTTCAGTGAGGAAGATATGGCGGCCATGCCTGAAAGAAAGAAGATTGCAGCTGAGGCTATCGTGTCTTTCATGCTTCAAGGCTTGGACACTACTATGAATCAATTCAACAACAAGTAATGGCAAAAGAGGTAAAAGAGGAAGTACGCATCGACAAATGGATGTGGGCTGTCAGATTATTTAAGACAAGAACTCTGGCTGCGGATGCGTGCAAGAAAGGTCACGTCATGGTAGGAGGCTCATCCCAAAAGGCTTCGAAGATGGTTCGTGTCGGCGATGTCATCCAGATCAAGCGTGCTCCGATCACTTACTCTTTCAAGGTGCTTGCGTTGAGTGAAAACCGTATGGGTGCCAAACTGGTGCCTGAATTCATGGAGAATGTTACACCACAGGAGCAGATTGAAATGCTTGAGTTGAGTCGCTACACATCAAACGGTCAGCGTGATCGTGGTGCTGGCAGACCTACGAAGAAAGACCGTCGTGATATCAACGATTATACGGAACCGATGTTCGTTAGCGATGATTGGGACTGGGATCTTGATCTTGATGACGACGATGATTGACTAATTATTCATTATTGATTATAATGATTGCAGCAAAACAATTGAGAACGAAGGATATATCTCAGTATGTACTTTATATTTGGCAAATTGAAGATATAATCAGAGCCTTTGGTCTTGATATTGAAAAAATAGATCAGAACATCATATCTCGCTATGCGGAAGATGTCGACAAGAAGGCTATTCGCGAATGGTACGACAATATGATTTCCGGAATGGTGAACGAACAGAAACAGTCGTTCGGACATCTTCAGTTTATCATGAATGTTGTAGACGACGTGAACGATCTCCACATGAAGCTGCTTCAGACTCCTGAGCAGATTTCATACAATGCGTTGTTCTTCCAGATACTTCCTGTGTTGCAGGAATTCAGAGCAAAGAATAAAAGTGGAGCTGAGGTGAACGACGTAGATTTGGCACTTACAGCTCTTTATGGCACGACGATGCTGAAGATTTCCGGCAAAGAGGTGTCGAAGGATACAATGGATGCCATCCAACAGTTGGCAAAATGGCTTAATCTTTTATCCCAGAAATATAAGGATTGGGAGGAAGACAAGCTGAAGTTTGATGATTGATTTCAATTATACACTAGACGTTAACTTTATTATTTGCAATATTTTAGGAAAAATAATTGATGTTAGAGTTGATGTAATTGATGACATGTTTAACCTTTTCCTAAAAGTTGTGAAAAAGTATTTAGAATTATATGGTTATGAAGATGAATGATTTTAGAAAAGCTAAATGTTGGTTTTTAGCCCTACTGCTACTTGACATTTTGCCTGCCAATGCGCAGGTATCCATCACTGAGTTGATGCCATGCAACACGTCTACGTATATCAATGATTTGTACGATTTTGCAGGTTATGCAGAACTTTACAATGATACTGATGAAGATGTTGATTTGAAGGGGTATGTTTTTGAGAATCAGAAGAAGAACGGTGACACTAAGTGGAGTTGGGTCATCGATAAGGAATGTGTGGTTAAGTCAAAAAGTTATAGAGTCGTCTTCTTTGATGAGGTTGAAGACACTAGATATCATGTAGGATATAAATTGGACACAGATGGCGGAACTCTGTTGTTGAAAAGCGACAGTTCCGTAGTGTCGTCTATGAAATATACTCAGCAGTATCCTCATTTGTCGTACGGTATTGACAAAGACAGCATTTTAGGCTATATGGAGCCGTCGCCGATGGAAGATAATACAACTGCTTATGAAAGCATCAAAAATCGTTGTGATATGCCAAAATTCGGTGTCGCCCCTGGAGTTCAAACTAAAGTCATTGAACTTGATTTGGAGTGCACGACAAAGGATGCGAAGATTTATTATACTCTTAATGGTTCCACTCCGACATTGGAAAACGGAATCCTATACAAAGAGCCTATCCTTATCGAGGGAAATGCTGTTGTGAGAGCTCGTTCATTCAAAAAGGATATGTTGCCAAGTGCCATTGCGACAGGTTCTTATCTCTATGCTGATGCATTACGTGTGAATGGCTTTTCCACACCGATTGTTTCTGTCGTTACAGATAGCGTCTTTTATTATGACGATATGATCGGAATGTATGTAGATGGAAAGAATGGTAAGTTCTTGGCATGTGTCGGAAAGAAAAATTATGTGCAGGATTGGACCAGACCTGCCAATTTCGAGTATATTGTCGACGGAAAAGTTGTAGTAAACCAGGAAGTAGAAACATCTATAAAAGGAGTTTGTACACGTAATTCCCGTATTAAATCTTTAGGAATAAAGGCTAATAAGAAGAGTGGGAAAAAGGGATTTGATTACACTGATTTCTTCTCTCAGCGTCCAAATACAAAGTATGATGACCTGCATTTGAGAAATGGAGGAAATGCCTTTTCCACTACACGTTGGCGTGATGGCTTCTTGCAGACTATTGCCGGACATATCGGACTTGATTATCAGGCATACGAACCAGTGGTCTGCTTTATTGACGGAAAACTCCTTGGCTTGATGGGATTGAGAGAGAATCTAAACAAATCATATATCAAGGCCAATTATAATCTGGACGAGGAAGAAATTGATTTGCTGAAAATTGCTCAAGAACCAGCTGTTGCAATGACTGGCACACGTGATGCATACGATAGCCTGATTGTAGAATTGGGTAAGGATCCAGTGTCAGATGATTATTTCCAAAATATCTCGAATTTGATGGATGTTGAGGAATATCTTGACTATCAGGTGTTTGAACAGTTTGTCGTAAACACAGATTGGCCTGGTAATAATCAAAAGATCTGGAGAGAAAGGAATAATGGTAAGTTCCGTTGGATAGTCTATGATCTTGATTTTGGATTGGGATTGTATGAGACAGTTCAAACTTCAGATACAAAGAGAGATTTTAACATGTTGAATCAAGCTCTTGGTGCAGATTTGGATTCTAAGGACGAGTGGAAGTCGACTCCATTTAAGCAATTGATGAAAAATGATGAGTTCAAGTATCGTTTCCTGATAAAGTTCTTGCATCACATGAAGTATTCGTTTACTGAGTCTACACTTGATTCGCTTTGGTCGGTGATTTCAGCTAAAGTGTCTGATGAGTATTTGGCATGTCAACTTGGAAGTAGAAATGCAGATGCCGATGCACGAAAACTATTGGATTTTGCGAAAGATCGTCCTGAATATGTCTTGAAACATCTTCAGGAATACTATAAAGGCGGTAACATAGTCTCTTTGCAGATAGTAGCTAAAGACGCAGCTGGAAAGCGTATCCCTAATTCATCGATTTTGGTGAATAATGAATTTGTGGGAACTACAGACTATACTAATGATTACTTCACAAAGGTTCCTTTGAAAGTTAAGATTCAAGCACCGGCTGGTTATAAGTTCCAAAAATGGACATTGTCGTCTACAGTGACTGAGGCGGGAAACACTCCACACACTATAGAGGTGTTTAATGGTAAACTTACGAACAACATTAAGATGACCGCATATTTTACGACAGAAACAGATCCGAAGCCGTTGACATTGCAGATTAACGAGGTTTGTTCTTCAAATAATTCGGAGTTAGGAAATCCGGATGAATGTGGACACTATTCAGATTGGATTGAAATTCATAATTATGGAGAGGAAGATATTGATTTGGCAGGAATGTATATCACTGACAACTCTTCAAACAACATGAAATATATGTTCCCGTTCGGATATTCAGAAACTGTTGTCAAGGCTGGAGGATATTTGATAGTGTGGGCTGACAACGAATCATGGCGAGGTCCTCTTCACACTAATTTCAAAATCAGTGCGTCTGGTAGCTTCATTGGCTTGTCTTATTATGAACAAGATGAGTTGGTTTATCTTGATAAGGTAAGATGTCCTAACTTGCTTCCTAACGACACTTATGGTAGAATTGGTGATGGTAATGAACATTGGGCAATATTCTCTACTGTAGATGGTGAAAGCCAGGTGACATTTGGCTCTAAGAATAATATTGTGGATTATGAGCCAACTGCTGTTGTTCAGCCAGTTTCAATCCAGGATGCTATCACTCTATATCCGAATCCTGCAAACAATGAGATTACCATCCAAACTATAGGACAGAACAGTAAGATTATCTCTTTGGCAATTTATAATACACAGGGTGTGATGTTGCGTTCTATTTCTAATATCAATGAGCCGGTATTTACACTTCCTATAGAATCTCTAAATTCAGGAATGTATATCTTGAAGGCAGAAACAAATGGAGCTGTGACTCATAAGAAGTTTGAGAAGCAGTAGGTAGAATTTGCATGAGATTGAATAGTAGTTGATGAGAATCGTGAAAATGGGAATGATTTATCAACTGTAATAAATAACGAAGGAGACGTGAATAATCGCGTCTCCTTTGTTTTTCCCTTTGTTTGAGACGTTGCACACAACGTCTCTACCTGAATTATATTAGTAAGTCAAGATTTCAAGACCATCCTCTCTCATTACAAAAGTGTGTTCCCACTGTGCTGACGGAAGAAGGTCTGCTGTACGTACTGTCCAACCGTCTTTCTTGTCGAATGTGACATTGCGTACACCCATGTTGATCATAGGCTCGATTGTGAACACCATACCTGGTACAAGAAGCATTCCTGACATCTTCTTTCCGTAGTGGCAGACTTCTGGTTCTGTGTGGAATTTCAAACCTACACCGTGGCCACACAACTCTCTTACCACTGAATATCCGTTAGCTTTGGCATGCTTCTCTATTGCGTTACCGAAATCACCTACGAAAGTGAAAGGCTTGCAGATATCTATAGCCAAATCAAGACACTCCTTAGCTACGTCGACAAGACGCTTCTTCTCTGGAGTTGTCTCTCCGATGATGAACATACGAGAAGCATCTGCGTAGTAACCGTCAAGAATTGTAGTGCAATCCACATTGACGATATCTCCCTCCTTCAAAACCTCTGTAGTGCTTGGAATACCGTGGCAAACAACCTCGTTTCTTGATACACAAACGCTCTTAGGGAAACCTTCGTAGTTCAAACATGCTGGAATACCACCGTGATCGTATGTGTACTGCATTACGATATCGTCGATCTGTTGTGTTGTCATGCCAGCTTTGATCTCTGCTGCTACTGCGTCAAGCACACCTGTGTTTACGACACCACTTCTGCGGATTCCCTCGATCTGCTCCTCGTTAAGAACCAACTCATTCTTTGGACACAAGAAACCACGATTCTGGAAATTCAAAATCTTACGGTCGAACTCTGTAGGCTCAACACCTTTAGGAACTTTCCAGTTTATTGTCTTTCTACCAAAAATCATCTCTTTATCCTATTTATTTTTCTTTTGAACACGAATTGCCACGAAAATTCTTCATGAATAGTCGGTGAAGCGTGTATACGAATAAATTATAGCATTCCGCGCATTCGTGTTTTGACAAAAACATTATTTGCTATTAAACAAATAGAGAGACGCGTTGTTGCGCGTCTCTGCATTTATATTTTTGTAAAGACGTAGCGCGCTACGTCTCTACGTTGGGTGACCCCTATCAGATTACAACTCCAAATCGCCGTTTAGAACCTCGAACCAAGGAAGACCCTGCTTGTTCAACTGCTCCATGAATGGATCTGGATCAAACTCCTCGACGTTCCAAACTCCGGCTCTCTTCCACTTGCCAGTCAAGAACATCATACCACCGATCATTGCTGGCACACCAGTTGTGTAGCTTACACCCTGCATTCCAGTCTCTAGGTATGCATCGTGGTGGCTGCAGTTGTTGTATACGTAGTATGTCAACTCCTTGCCATCCTTACCTGTACCCTTGATACGGCAACCGATTGAAGTCTCGCCCTCGTAGTTCTCACCCAAATCCTTTGGATTAGGAAGAACTGCCTTCAAGAACTGCAATGGAACGATCTTGACACCGTTGTACTCGACCTCGTCGATTCTAGCCATACCGATGTTCTGAATCACACGCAAGTGAGTTAGATACTCCTGACCGAAAGTCATCCAGAAACGTGCACGCTTGATAGTAGGGTAGTTCTTAACCAACGACTCCAACTCTTCGTGGTACATCAAGTATGACTCCTTTGGTCCGATGTTAGGATATGTTAGTGGCTTGTGGATCTCTAGAGCTCCTGTCTCAACCCACTTCCCATCCTGGTAGTAACGACCCTTCTGAGTGATCTCACGGATGTTGATTTCAGGGTTGAAGTTTGTAGCGAATGCCTTGTGGTGATTGCCTGCATTACAGTCTACGATATCAAGATATTGCATCTCGTTGAAGTGATGCTTTGCAGCGTATGCAGTATATACACCAGACACGCCTGGGTCGAAACCGCAACCTAGTATTGCAGTCAAACCAGCGTCCTCGAATCTCTTCTTATAAGCCCACTGCCAGCTGTACTCGAAATGAGCCTCGTCTTTCGGCTCGTAGTTGGCTGTGTCAAGATAGTTGACTCCACAGATCAAGCAGGCATCCATGATAGCCAAATCCTGATAAGGAAGAGCAACGTTGATAACCAATTCCGGATTGTGGCGCTTGAATAGTGCTACAATCTCATCCACATTGTCAGCATCGACGCTATCCGTCTCAAACTGCACTCCATACTTCGCTTTAAGCGTGCTAGCCAATGCATCGCACTTTGATTTTGTGCGGCTTGCAAGAGTTACGCTTTCAAAAACTGAAATGTTTTGCGCTACTTTGTGAGCAACAACTGTGCCGACTCCGCCGACACCAATGATGACAACTTTTGACATTATCGTTTGTGTTTAATTGTTTATACTGCTCACCGAGGTGAGTATTATAAGTGCAAATGTATTTTTTTTAGAAATCCACTACAAATTATATGGCAAATTTTTCTGGGTATTTTGCAGTAACATCTCTGTAAAATTCCTTAATGGCTGTCATATCTGCTTCCGCGTCGTCTGTAGGGTAGAATATTTCCTTCAGTCCAGCCTCTTTTTTCTTGTAGTCGAAGTAGACGATGATAATCGGAATGTTGGCTTTCTTTGCTATATAATAGAATCCGCGTTTCCAGTTTGAATTAGCACTGCGTGTTCCTTCTGGAGTGATTGCCAAATGGAAGTGGTCTGTATTGTTGCATGCTTCCACGATCTGGTCGACTGTCGATACCTTCTTACTCCTGTCGACAGGAATTCCACCTACTGCCTTAAAGAATAGGTTGAATGGAAACGCAAACCAATCTTTTTTGATCATGAACTTTTTGTCTTTGCCTCCGATTGCCGGATATGCGAACAGACCGACAAAGAAATCCCAGTTGCTTGTGTGCGGTGCAATGCAGAACACACATTTCTCAGGAATTTTCACTTGGTTTACCACTTTCCACCCGAACAAACCTAGTACGGCCTTACCGAATTTCTCTCTGAACATGCTTTGTTTATTTGTCTTTTAGTCGCAAAGGTACTCTTTTTATCTTTATAAATGCGAAATTCTAAATTTGAAATGAGAAATATGGAGATATTTTGGAATTAAAGATGGAAAATTCAATAGATTTGTCAAGTCTTTTCATGGGTTAATTGAATATTTTCTTTGAATTTTAACTTTAGTTGAAAAATAAAAATGCGATTTTGTCGGCATAATCTTTGTGTTTGTCGGTAAAATAGTCTATTTTTGTCGGTAAAATAAACAAAAGGAGATGAAGAAGTATAAGAATTTTGTATGTGCCGGATTTGCATTGTTGTTGTCTATCGCAGGATGTGAGGCAAAGAAGGTTGCAAAGAATGAGGCGAAAATTCACGTTTCTCAGTTAGGTTATACACCCAATTCTGATAAGAAAGCAATGATAGTTCCTGATGGAATTGTCGACTCTTTTTATTTGTGCGACGCTGCATCTGGTAAGGTTTGCTACCGTGGTAAACTGACTCCTAAAAAATATTGGGATCTAAGTGGAGAAGAATTGCAGTGGGCTGATTTCTCTACATATAAAACATCAGGAGAATATTACATAAGTGTAGGCGACAAGAGGTCCTACAAATTCACGATCTCTCCAAAAGCTTACGATGATTTGACTCTTTGGGCACACAAGACTTTCTACTTGTGGCGATGTGGCGTCGACTGTACAGAGGAGTTCTCCAATTTTCACGGTCAAAGCTATGCTCATAAGGCAGGTCATCCGGATGTGAATGTCATTGTTCATCCGTCTGCTGAAAGTGCAGGAAGAAAGACTGGCTCGAGTGTAAAATCTCCAGGCGGCTGGTATGATGCAGGCGACTATGGAAAGTATACTGTCAATTCAGCGATTTCGTTGGAGTCGATGCTTATGGGATACGAGGTTTTCCCTAAGTTCTACAATAATTTCGACATGGAGATTCCGGAGAGTGTCAACAATACTCCGGATGTCCTTGATGAGGCTATGTACAATCTTAAGTGGATGCTCACAATGATCGATACTGTCGACGGTTGTGTCGCTCATAAGGTTACGACTAAGAGATTTGTCTCTATGGTGTTGCCGGAGAAGACAGATGCTCAACGTTATTTGATCGGTAAGAGCACAGCAACAAACTATGGCTTTGCTGCAATCATGGCTAAGGCTGCCCGTCTTTACAAGAATAATCCTGATTATCCGGATTTTTCAGAAAAGGCGATGCGTTATGCTAAGCAGGCTTATGAGTGGGCTGAGAAGACTCCTAGAACGGTATTCCATAATCCGGATTCTATCGTGACTGGCTCGTATTCGGCAAGATTCCCTGAACAGTTCAAGTTCTGGGCTGACGTTGAATTCTATCTTTCTACTGGCGATGAAAAATACGTTGACTTGGCTGCAATCGACACTTTCAAGTACGATGTGCCTACTTGGCAGGTGCCTGCATCTTTTGCTTTGATGTCGTTGATAACAGGAGTTGACAAGAACATGGTGAAAAATAAAGAGCTTAAGGCTAAGACTGAGTATCACTTCAATAAGCTTGCTACTTTGCTTTACGATCGTATGGAGACAAGTGTCGGACGTTTGCCTCTGTCCAAACTGGAGTGGGGAAGCAACGGATGTATGTCTAATGCAGGAAGCATTCTTCTTCTTCAGTATAAGCATACCGGCGACGTTAGGTATTTGAAAGCGGCTCAGGATATCACAACTTATATTATCGGACGTAACGCAACAGGTTATTGTTTTGTGACTGGTTTCGGAGAAAAGTCGCCAATGTTCATCCACGATCGTCGAAGCACAGGTGACGGAATCGCTGTTCCTGTCCCAGGTTTGCTTGCCGGTGGCCCTACTCTTGATGCGATCAGAGATTGTGATACATACGTCTACAAGTATGATCATCCGAAGAGCGAATATCCGACTCGTGAATTTTCTGCAAGAGCTTACAACGATGAAATATGTAGCTACTCTACTAATGAGGTCGCCATCAACTGGGGCGCTCCATTCATGATGCTTTTGGCTGGAATCAATGAAGCGAATAAATAGCTAGTTACTAACTAAAAAACGATTCTTCATTATCTTTAATAAAGTGTTTCTATAATCGTTATAGTGTAGAGCCTGTCTTACTTCATTGTAAGATGGACTCTTTTTTATTGTTGACAACTTCTGTTTTTTTTATGATTTATTAACATTCGTTTTTATTATTTATTGAAAAATCATAAATTCGTTGCGTCTAATACTAATGATTTTTTGGGAGAGAATATGAAAAAGTTTGCGTCTTTACTAACTTTTATCTTTGCGTGTGCTGTGTCTGCATACGCGAACGGTGTGGAGTTTGCCCACTTCTCTCATTTTTCTACTGACGACGGAATGATGACCAATAAATCTGAGTCGATCACCCAAGACGACAGAGGCTTTATTTGGATTGCGACAGAATTTGGACTTGACCGTTTTGACGGAAGCAATTTCCGCCATTTTTCAAAAGACAACTATCCCGAAATACCAAGAGATAATTTCTTGTTCGTATCTCATATCGGCAATGGCAAGATTGTGGCAGGTGGTATGAACGGTCTGCTTGTCAAATATGATCCGTCTGATGACAGGGTGAAAAATATGATGCCGGCAGATTTCGACAGAACCTACTATAAGACTACTCATGGAGCTTTTGTCGACGGTGATGAAACGGTCTATGCTTTCACAAATGGTGGTTTGTATCTGTATGATAAAGAGAAAGATGAATTCACTAACGATCATCCTGCCTATAATGCATTGACCGGAGCGTTCATGCGTTCGTTTTATGTCGACCAATCGCGCAACTACTGGACTGGATTGGTGGGCGGTGTACGTGTCTACGGAAGAAACGGCGGAATGCTTATGGAATATAAGAGCGAAGGTTTTGAAATGGAAGTCAATTCCCTTTGTCCGCTCAACAACGGTGAGATCGCAGCATCTACTTTCTCGAATCAGTTGTGGATTTTCCGTGATTATGTCACTCAACCGCGAATCATTAAGTTGCCATTCAGCAATACAACCAGGGTCATTCAGGATAGAAGAGGAAGATGTTGGTTTTCTTCGGATGGTGATGGACTTTGGTATACTGACAATATCGAGGCGGAAAAACCTGAATTTGTGAATCTTCGTCCATACGAGAACAATGGTGAGACGATGAAGAAACTCTATACTGTTATGGAAGATTTCAATGGCGACATTTGGGTCTCTACACAGAATAGCGGTATCTGGTGCTATCATAGCCAGCAGGTACGTGGAATCGCATTCTCGTCCGAGCAAGGTTTCTCCAACCATGTATGTTCGGATTTTACCGAGGATTTGGATGGCAATTTGATTGTCGCTACAGATGGTTCCGGTGTTTTTAAGAAGACAGACAATACATTCAGACAGTATAAGGTGGGATGTAATAATGTGTTGGGAATTGATTGCGACAAGAATGGAAACATGCTGCTTGCCACTTGGGGTGACGGATTGCAGTCGCTCAACCTTAACACTGGAGTCGCAAATCCTGTAAAGATGGATGGGTTCACTCCTATCAACAATGTCTTCAGTATCTGTCAGATGGAGAACGGTGAAAAGTATTGCGGTTCGGCTGGTGATGGACTTTATGTGACTGATCAGAATGGCACATGGAGAAAGAGAATTCTTGCTGACGATTCGTTGGCTAAGATGCCTAACAAGTGGATCTATAAAATCATTGAGAAGAAAGGAATCCGTTGGATCTTGACTACCAATACAATCTGGAGAGTCGAAAATGGTGTGTTCAAGGCAATGATGGAGGATTTGGCTACGATCAAGTCGGTATGTCCGCTTTCTTTGTATGATATTGATTGTGATGAACACTGTAATCTGTATGTCGGAACAAATGAAGGGGTTATGAGAATCGCTTCCGACGGTTCAGAAGTGACTAAGATCACTGCTATCGATTCTTGTGAATTCCGTGTCGTATGTTCGGACGGAAAGGGCAAAATCTGGTTCGGTGGATTGGGAAAGGTGTTGTGGTATGATCCAATCAAAAATACATCCGGTTCGTTGCCTGGATATTATGGAAACATGTCGAAGTATCTGTTCTATTCCAGATCTGGATATTTGTCTAAAGATGGTCATGTATATATGGGTACGAACACAGGATATCTATGTTTTGCGCCTAATGAGATTCAGGTTACAAAGAGTATCAAGTATATGGATTTCTCTACGTTCTATATGTCGCAGAAAAAGCAATATACTCTTCATAATGTCAGTGATTTGACTTTGAAGCACAACCAGACAGATATTGCGATTGATATCGATTTGGTCGACTATTCACAGACAGGTGCCGCTGCATTGCGTTACCGTTTGAAGGGATTGAACGACGATTGGAAGGAGATGGGCAAGAGCCGTAGAATCTCATTCAACTATATCCCGGAAGGAGATTACCTGTTGGAGGTTGAGGCTCAATCCACAACTTCGTTTACTTCGGTACAGAAACTGACTATGCCGTTGAAGGTATTGCCGCCTTGGTGGAAGGCATGGTGGTGCTATTTGCTTGAGGTGTTGTTGGTGTTGGGTATCATCTTCATTGTTTACCGTACTAAGATGCGTCAACAGGAGGCTCAGAAGCGAGAGTTGCGTAAGAAGGTTGACGAGCGTACCGAGGAGTTGAACGTGGCTTTGAAGGAGAAGGATAGATTGATTTCTGTCATTGCCCACGACTTGAGAAATCCGATGTTCGGTATTGTAGCATCGTTGGATTCCGTATTGTCGCAAGAGATGGTTAACATCAAGAAGAGTTCACTTGTGGATATCAGAAATGCAGCGTCTACATTGCAGGGTGAGATGCAGAAATTGTTGGCGTGGGCTCAGTCTAGCACAAGCCAGTTTGCTGTACGTTTGTCTGATGTTGACTTGAAGCAATCGGTTGAGAATGAGATTCGTCTGCTTAACGAATTGTTTGCGGCTAAAAATATTGAGGTTGTCACTAATGTAGACTATTCGTATTGCGCTAAGGCAGATATCCGTCAGCTTGAGGTGGTAGTGAGAAACTTGCTCAACAATGCGATCAAATTCACTAATGAAGGAGGAAAGATCACCGTCGACGGAAGTGAGTTGCAGAACGAGTTGCTGTTGAAGATTTCCGATAACGGTGTCGGTATGACTGCGGCTCAATTGCAGAATCTGCTTTCTTCGGCAAAACATGAGTCGACAGAGGGTACTACAGGAGAGAAGGGTACTGGACTAGGATTTTCTCTTGTTCAGGAGTATATGAAGCAGATGAATGGTAAGATTTCCGTTGACAGTAAAGAAGGTGCAGGTACTTCTATCAGTCTATATTTCAAGAAAGCATCATCTAAAGTCAACAATAAGATTGTTTCGGAAGAGACTACGACAGAGTCAACTTATTCTCCTCAAGATGATTCCGCTTTAAGGGAGAGTGTTGTGCTTGTCACTGACGACGACGAGATGGTGTTGAATAGTATTGTTGCGATGCTTGAACCGTATGCGACAGTACTTACCGCTAAGGATGGTTCGGCTGCGTTGACTATGGCAAAGAATGAGCAACCGGATGTGATAGTCAGCGACGTGGAGATGCCGATCATGGACGGATTCACATTGAATAAATCGTTGCAGGCATCACAGGAGACAAGTCATATTCCTTTGTTGTTTGTGTCTGCACGTACGGAGGATGAGATGCGTTTGGAGGGACTTGGCACGGGTGCTATCGATTACATTACAAAGCCATTCAGCCAGAAAGAGTTGTTGCTGAAACTGCAGAGTATCATCAACGTCAAGCGCAACACACAGAACAGAATACTTTCTACTATCGTTGAGTCTGACTCAATGGAAAAATCGGATGAGATGGATCCATTCTTGAAGCGTGTGATTAAGGTGGTTGAAGAGAATTATTCCGACTCTGATTTCAGCATCGAGGTGTTGGCTAGAGAGTCTGCTGTCAGCCAATCTACGTTGACTCGAAAGGTGAAGGTTTTGACGGGCAAAACACCGCTTGAAATCATCACAGACTATCGTTTGAACATGGCGCATTCATTGCTGACTACAGAACGTATTTCTGTGGCTGATGTGGCATATAGAGTGGGATTCTCTGATCCTGCATATTTCACAAGAAAGTATAAACAGTTCTTTGGACGAGTGCCGTCGCAGAGATAAAGTATAATTAGTAATGCATAATTAAATTTTGTAGAGACGTTGCGTCAGCACGTCTCTTTTTTTGTCCACAACCGTAGGAATGTTTTTGCCACGTCTGATTGTAATATCAAGAAAGTTGGATGTAAAACTATGAATGTGTTCCCGAAACTACCATCTCTTTTCGCATAATTCTTATTTCCAATGAGCTATGAAAGCTATCTTTGTATCAACAAAAGAGAGATAAAATACATTTAATAATACTAGGTTCTTTCTAATTTTATTGTTTTCTTCTGTTTGAAAAGTGCAGGAGTTTTCCTATCCCTATTAACCTGCGCTTTTCATCAGAGGAAATATTGTTGAAAATTTAAGGTTATCAGCATACAACAAATTTTCGATATAGTCAGACCCTGTCGGACTCAAAAAATGAACTGACTATAATAAAATGGAGACGTTTTGGTAACGTCTCCATTTTATTTTATCGTGATTTCCAGACACAAAAAAGGTGTGCATCCTTTCGAAAGCACACCCGTATTTTTTCAGATACTTAGAAGAGAATTACTTCCAAGCCTCGATGATCTGCATGAAATCAGCAGCCTTAAGAGCAGCACCACCGATCAAACCACCGTCGATATCTGGCTGAGCGAACAACTCAGGAGCGTTGCTTCCCTTGCAAGAACCACCGTAAAGGATAGATGTGTTCTCAGCTGTTGCCTTGTCGTACTTAGCAGCGATAGAAGCACGGATAGAAGCGTGAACCTCCTGTGCCTGAGCTGAAGTAGCTGTCAAACCTGTACCGATAGCCCAAACTGGCTCGTATGCAATAACAACCTTAGCGAAATCTGCTGCAGAAAGAGTGTAAACAGCTGCCATCTGACCCTCGATAACTGACTTGAATGTATTAGCCTCACGCTCTTCCTTAACCTCACCTACACAGAAGATTGGAGTTAGACCGTTAGCCAAAGCCAAGTTAAGCTTCTTGATTAGAAGTGCGTTGTCCTCACCGAGGTACTGACGACGCTCTGAGTGACCTAGGATACAGTACTTAGCACCTGTAGAAGCAACCATGCTTGCAGAAACCTCACCTGTGAATGCACCCTTCTCGTTTGCTGAACAATCCTCAGCACCAACACCGATAACTGTTCCCTTAACTGTCTCAGCAACTGCTGCAACTGAGATGTATGGAGTACAAACTACTACATCACACTTTGGAGTCTTACCTGCCAATGCGTTCTTCAAGTCGTTTGCTAGAGCGATACCCTCCTGAAGAGTTGTATTCATCTTCCAGTTTCCTGCTACGATTTTCTTTCTCATTTTCGTTTATATTTAATTATGTTTATTCTAGTTTGCAAAGATAATATATTTAGATGATTATCTAAAGCTTGTTAAAAATTTTGTCTTTATGTCGACGCGATTTTATGCTTCTGCGGTTCCGTTCTTCTTGCTCTTTCCCTTCCAATAACGGTAGAGCAGTTTCGCCAACTCTATCAGGTAATCGTAGATGAGTATGGCAAGCAGCGGCGCTCCGAAGAATACGATGCTTTTCCAGAAGTCGTCCCATCCGTCTGAAATCTCGGTGTCTTCCGAAAAAACTTCTTCCATCGGTTTCTCATAAGTCGGTATCTGATACGATGAGAATTTCTCTTCTACGATTCCGTCTTTCATTAGGAATAACTCTGGATTTGAACGAACGAATGCATCTGTAAGGTTTCGTTCAATATATAGGAACGGATATTCTGCTCCCGATGTCTCTACTATGTATTCGTCCACTTCACGACTGTTGGGGTCGGCTGTGGATAGCATTGCAAAGTTATAGCCGTTGGCTTTGCAATATGTATAAAGTTTGTTGAGTTTCTTTCTGTATGTTGTGCTGGCTAAAGTGATGTCCGGACTTACTAATATGAAGGAGTATCCGTCGTGAGACATGGCCTCTTTTGTCTGTTCTTCTATCGCTATCTTATGCTTGTCTGCATATTCTATCACTTTATGAATGGATTCACCTTCCTTGCAGACTGTTAGGTCAAGAATTGGGAGTGAAAAATAGCAGTGGATTGCCATCACGATAGAAAAGGCGAATCCGTAGATTGAGATAATCCACTCCGTTCTTTTCGTATAAAGGGCTATATTGTAGTTCCTCCAGTGGAAAATCAGAGCTGCAAGTGCCAACAATATCACGTTGTGTGCGATTGAACTGCCGAATGTATGAGCACTGATTGTGTGGTTGATTCCATCATAAATGTCAGGACATTGATGTAGGGTGGTGGCGGACGATATGATCTGTACTGTCAGGAATATGGTCGCCATTATGGATGTCCACTTTATTTTTGCTCCTAACGTCATGCAGACTCCGATGACGAACTGCATCGATGATATGCTGATGGAGATGATATACGACAATGGTTTCAACACGTCTAATCCAAGACAGTGCAAATATCTGTCGCATAGGATGTTTGACCCGACTGGATCAACAATGGATTCATATCCAGGAATGAGACACAACAATCCTACTATAAGGCGCGACACAAAAACCAATGTCTTGCGTAACGTCGTATTCTTAAGTTTTTTGATAAGGACTGATAGTTTGGCTCTCATGTTTGTTCGGATGGAAATCGATTCAGTATGATATGGATTTCCTACAAATTCTCTGCTTCGTCGATTTTGATTAGGCCGAACATGGCATAGTTGACCATATCCATATAGTTGGCCTCGATTCCCTCTGAGATGATTGTTTTGCCGTCGTTGCTCTCGATCTGCTTGGTACGGTAAATCTTCATTAGAATCAAATCTGTGTACGATGTTGTGCGCATGCTCCTCCATGCTTCATCGTAGTCGTGGTTCTTTGCTAGCATCAATGAGCGAGTCTTCTGCATATACTCATCGTATAATCCAAGAGCTTCGTCGACAGTGACATCGTCACCGTCAGCATAGCCTTTGCTTAGTTGGATCATACCCATGATTGCGTAGTTGACAATTCCGATCAACTCTGGCTGGATGCCTTCGTCGACACGATGTTCACCCTTTGTCTCCAAAGTGCGGATTCTATTCGCCTTGATGAAAATCTGGTCGGTGATCGAACATGGACGCATGATTCTCCATGCTGCACCGTAGTCCTTTAATTTCTTTGAGTAAACGTCGCGGCAAAGTTTAATCGCCTTATCGAATTGAGCTTCTGTCTTCGCCATGATTATACAGTCTTGACGTTGTATCTGCATCTAACCTTACCTTTAAGCATAGCACTGATCTTGCTCTTGTTCATTGTGCGACGGATAGGAGAAATTCTGTCGATGAACACCTTGCCCAACAAGTGGTCGTACTCGTGCTGGATAACGCGTGCGAAGAAGTTTTCATACTCCTCGTCGTGCCACTCGAAGTTCTCATCCTGGTATTTAATGCGGATCTTCTTGGAACGCTTTACTGATTCTGAAATTCCTGGTAGACTCAAGCATCCCTCTTCTCCCTTCTCCTCTTCTTCGCTGTAGAAAGTGATCTCTGGGTTGATGAATGTCTTCTTGAAATCCTTATAGATAGGATCTTCCTCAGCCAAACAAGTCAAATCAACGATGAAAAGTTTGATAGACAAGTTTACCTGTGGAGCTGCCAAACCAACGCCCTCAGCGTTAGTCAGTGTCTTATACATGTCTTCGATTACCGTTGGCAAGTTAGGGTAATCAGGAGTGATATCTGAAGCTACTTTCTTAAGTACGGGCAATCCGTATACTGTAATAGGATATATCATCTTTTTCTATTTTTATAGGAATCTCATTCTCTGACTTTCAAGATAGGATTGCAGAATGATCACTGCACTCACTTTGTCAACCAATTTTTTGTTTTCACGACGCTCTTTCTTCTTGACGCCGCTTTCCAAAATCGCACGGTTGGCTAGCACTGATGTGAATCTCTCGTCGTGAAATTCGATCGGCATGTCTGGAAACTTGTTCTTGAATCCTCTCACGAACGGCTCGATGTATTTCATTGAAGCCGACGCTTCACCATTCATATTCTGAGGTTTGCCGATAACGACTTTGTCGACTTTTTCTTTAGCGAAATAGTCGGCCAAAAATTGGAAAATTTTGTCTGGAGAAACTGTATCCAAACCATTGGCTATGATCTGCTCTGGATCTGTGGCTGCTAGCCCGATACGTTTCTGTCCGTAGTCTATTGCGAGTATTCTTCCCATCCTGTATAATTCAGATGGCAAAAGTAATATTTTCTTGTCAATTATGCATTATGCATTTTAACAAAACACTACCTCTTTGAATGCGAACTTCATAATCTTTCCGCTGTCGCTCTCCATTATCAGTCTGCCTTCTGGTGCGACGTCGATGATTTTAGCTTTGAATATAGTGTCTGTCGACGGTAGTCTGTAGTCTGCCATTTCGTTGAAACGGTAGAGTCGGGCAATGTAGTCTTCCCTAAGCCTCTCCTGATTTCCGTTGGCAAGCATTGCATATCGGCGGAGTAGGGCGTTGCATAGCAGATTCAATTCCGTCGGTATATCGTATGTCTGCCCTGTGATGTTTGTCAGTGAAATTGGGTTAGGTGCGTCGCTCAAGAATTTCTCTTGGTTGATGTTTAGTCCGATACCGATGATGGAACTGTCAATAGTGTGGCCGACGATGGAGTTCTCAATCAATATTCCGCAGATTTTTTTCTTGCCGACGTATATGTCGTTAGGCCATTTTATGCAGACTCCTTCTATATTTTTCGACAACAGATAGTCTGAGATACCGAGCGACATGGCGATCGATATGAAAAAGTGGTCGACGATGGATAGAAATTCCGGGCGAAGAAGTAGACTCATAGTGATGTTCTTCTTCGTTTCCGACTCCCAGTGGTTGCCGGGTTGACCTTTGCCTGCCGTTTGCTCTATGGCTCTGACGACTGTTCCTTCGTCCATGTCCGGCACCATTCTCAGCAAGTCTCCTAGTGTGTTGTTTGTGCTGCTGAGACTCTCTTTCTCTATTAGATGAATCTGCATTTGGAATAAATCAAAATTATAAATGCGAAATGCCAAATAAAATTCAGCATTTCGCATTCTATTACATTCGGCTTTTTATTTGTTTTACTGTCGAATCAAAGTGAAGTGACCAGTGTAGATCTTCTTGATCTCTTTGATTTCAATCTCGTACCAGTAGTCTGTTGTCGGCATAGCCATACCTAGATATGTTCCATCCCAATCCATTTCAGAGTTGCCGGCTCTATACTCGGCAAGCTTCTTACCCCAACGGTCGAAAATTCTGATCTTGGCATCTGGGTAAGCCTCTTTCAACACTGGAACGCTGAACACATCGTTCTTTCCGTCTCCGTTTGGAGAGATATGGATAGGGAATTCCAATCCAGGAGCATTGATTGTGAATGTTGAGTCAAGCAAACATCCTGCTGCATCGATTACCTGGATTTTGTGCTCTCCGTATTCCAAACTATCCTTAACGGCATCCTCAATATGCTCGTCTTTGATTTCGTCAACGATGTAACGGAATGGCTCTGTACCTGTGCCTGGCTGCAAAACGATCTCAATAGAACGGAATGACAATGAGTCTATTCTGTCGAACTTAGGTGCATATCTGACCTCAAGAGTCGTCTCTGCTGTAAGCTTGCAGGCTCCACGTGTCATGTCGACATTGTAAAAAGCGAATCCTGCTTTTGGAGTGACGCTTACCTTTGGACCTGACAATATTGTGCTTCCTAGATTCTCAGGAGATCTCCATTCGTATTGGTCGGCTCTGAATGAAGACGCATCCAATGTCGCCGCGTGTCCTTCACATATAAACTCAGGTGCAATAATCTCGCCGCTGATTTCTCTGTCGATTATGAACTCAGGATAGTACTCTTTGTCTCTACAGTAACCACCGTTAGATGCAATCAGTTTCAACGCTTTCTTCTGCATCAAACCTGTGCCGGAGAATACTGCTTCTACATTGGCTCCAGTCTTGGATCCGTTGATCAAGCATTCGTCTGCTTCCCAAGTTAGAGATATGTTTGCGCTTGGCTCTGCTTTCGTGATTTGGATAGTTCCCATCTCTCCTTCACATAGACGAACGTTGCGGTCCCATTCTACCTCGTATGCAGGGTGAACTGTGATAGAACCTGTTGTTGACTCATCCTGGTTGTCAATGTTATATTTGTAGATGATGTTGTATGTTGCTGATGCGTTAGGATTGATGCTTGCAAATACATAATCACCTTTCTTTACCATAGGTATAGTCTTCTCTGTAGTTCCGATCTTTTCGACAACTTTAAATGTCAACTTATCTGGGTGTAGCACTTTGCCTGTGCCAGTCGTGTCTATCTGAACACCAACACCCTCTTCGTTGATACACATGTTGGCTGTCTGATTACCATCAATGTCGACAATAGCGGCATCCATCTTTAGTAGTGCATCTGCCTTTAGTGAGATATCCAATGTAGTTCCACAGAACTCAGAATCTGTACCTCTTTCTCCGTTAGCGATTACAATATGGTATTCGTGATCGCCATCTAAGCTGGCCAATGTCAGACTCTCTCCCTTGTTGACCTCGACTCCATCCTCTTTCCAAACAATCTTATCGTTCAAAGTCGTAGTGCTAGTCGGCTGGATGAACGGAATTGTGATAGTCTTTGCCTTAGTACGTACTCCCTCGTAAACGCCGTTGTTCTCAAGAAGAGCTTCGTTGATTTTTACTTTAGGCTTTGACGTAAAACTTCCTCCCATTGCAATGTAACCATAGTATACACATCCTGAAGATGTTACTCTATAGCTATATACACCATTGTCGGCAGGTGTTGTTGCATCAATGTGTAGCACCTCAGTGTTGAAACTAGTAAGTGGCGTTCCATCTTTCTGCCATTCAACAGTGTACTTTCTAGGGTCGAAATCGAATTTAGTTCTGTCTGAATTGATGATTGTGATTGTTAATGGTTCACCTTCACATACAGACCAGTTTGTCGGACTTCCTGAGATGTCCAACGATTTGTCGATGATTTCAAACTTGAATGAAGCTGCACATGTGTTGTTATATTTTACTTCATATAGTCCTGGAATTGCCGAGAATCGTCCGTCCTCATGGTCGAAGTCAATAGTTTTCTCGTCTCCATTAGTCAAGTTCTTGTATGTAAACTCCTGTCCGTCGTGTTTTACGTTGAACAAAACGTCAACGGTGTTGTTACATCCATCGAATGTGACAATTCTATCCTTAGACAATGTATATGTTCCGGTACCGCTATTAGTGTTGAACTCCTCGTCAAACTTGATTGTTGGAGCTGCTGCACCAATACCCTCTACTCCTGGCTCCTCAACAACAACCAGATGTGCATCAACGGGCCTCTTTGCTTTACATGCACCCTTTGATACCTCAAGGTTGACTGTGATCTTGTCTCCCTTGTTCGCCAATCCGGCATCTGAAGTGTTGAATGTCTCCATTGCTCCGGTAACACCAGTTGGAGAGACTCTCCAATCGTATGTAGGTGAACCTGCAGTAACCATGTTCTTTTCAGTCAATACGGCTTTCAAATCAACGCCGATTCCTGGACATGTTTTGTTGTCTCCCTCTATTGCAACTTCAAGTTCGTTGACCTCAACTAGGATCTCTTCAAACTTAGAGTGACAAACCTCACCGCTCGACAATTCAAAGAATGCTCTACATTTATATTTTCCGTGAAGAGTAGCTCTATGTCCGTTCGGATTATCTCCCTCTGCACTCAAATATTCAAGGTTATAATCCTGATTTGAGATTCTGTTTGAAATAGTGTACTGGTCTGCCAAATCAACGAAATCTCCCTTACAAATAGGCTGTGGCGTAGTTGTCTTCAATCTTGGGTTTGAATAGATTGTGACCATCAACTTTGTCGGCGGACTCACTGCACCTGTTCCTCCTCTTGCATCCACTTGTACAACATAGAATGGGAAATCTTTTTCAGTCTCCAAATCTGCATTGTAAGATAGATTTTCCTGACTCAAATCAATCTGTGTATATGGTGTAGCTCCAGGATTTCTGATTGGATCCTCCTTGTACCAAATTAGATCACAGTCTAGTGGATTTACACCTCCCTTGTTGCTTATTGTTGCTTGCAAGATAAATGGACTGTTTAGATTATCTGATCCCTCACACATTGTGATTGATGTCACCTCTGGAGAAGGGAACGATGATACGACTGCAGTCACTTTCTCCTTTGCACTCTCACAACCAGTAGCGGTATTTGTTTGAGATACATAGTATGTTACAGTTCTTCCTGCTGTTGTCTCTCCGGCAATATAATCAGGAGCTGGCTCAGATGTCAACGGACTCTCGTTTTCGTCATACCAGTTCAATGTGTGTCCTGACTCTGCAATCACGGCTTGACTTTCCTGTTGTAGGAGTGGCTTATATGCATTTCCTGAAGCATCTGCAAGCAAATACTGAACGAAGAAGTTTGTTCCTGAAGTAGGAGCATCAGTCTTATTGACTGTGATGTCAACATCTTTGATAGCTCCGTAGCAAACAGTACTTGCGTATGGTTTTTGTGCATCTGCAGAGTTGTCGTATTGTGCTTGTGCGTAATATGTCAATGTCGTTTTCTCCGTTGTAGTTGGTGTGATCGAAGCAACTGCATCCGACATGTCCGACTTCTTTGACCACATTGCTTTTGAGTACTCTCCGTCGTTATTATAAGACGAAGTCAATGGAGTGGCTGTCTCTCCCAAACAATAATTGCTCTGATTTCCAGTCAAATCAAGAGTCGCAACTTCGTGTACAGTGATTGTTAAAGTTGCCTTTTCACTCTCGGCTGATGTTTCTGGGTTTGTCTGGCTGACATAAAACTTATGTGTTCCAGGTCCTAATACTGTTGCATCGACACTTGGTGCTGTTGTAGTACCAGTACCCTTAGCGTCTGTTGCATTTGTATACCAGTTTAGAATGAATGAACTCTCTTTTGGAGTGACATATTCGCTTAGGTCTGGGATGACATCACCCAAACACAACGATTCGTTTGTGACTTCAGGTACTGGTGCGTCGTTGATAACGATTTCAACTTCTACACGCTCGCTGACACAACCTGTCTTCTGGTTGTACTGCTCAGCCCAAACTGTAATTGTTGTTGCTACATTCAATGGAATGTCCAGACTTGACAATTCAGATGTCGCAGTCTCGGAATCATACCAACGAACTTCGCAATTGTCATCAACTTTGTTTACCGCTGCTGATAGTCTGAACTTGTTGGTTTCATCCTTTAGCTGTGGAATAGAAGTCTCAACGTCTGGTTTTCCAGTCTTGTTGACTGATATTGTCAATGTATGAGTTTCACTCTCACAACCTGTCTTATCATCAATTACTGTGTAGTCGTAAGTATACTTTTCTGTTCCTGTTGTTGCAGGTCCTCTTAAATCTTTGACGTTTGTTGGTGTTGTCAACCAATTGATTGTCTTGTCTGTGATCTTGAATGTTGGCTCTTCTGTCAACTCGTCCTCACAGAATTCAATCCACTCAAGTGTATCGACAGGAGCTGGGTGGGCGATGACCTTGATAGAGTCCCAAACGTAACATTTTTCAGACTCCGGTTTTTGGTTGTCGCGTACCATCACGTAGTACACTTTTTCTACATCTTCTGTAATGCTTGTTGCTTTTGCTACTGTTGCCCAGTCTGTCTTGAACTCAAATGTTGTGGCGTTTCCGGTAACATCTTTGTCAAGAGCATCTGTCTCTTTTGGTGAAAGGGAATATTTGTCAAACCAAAAAATGTCGAATTTTGCTGTAGGCTCTTTTCCTACTAGTGGGTCGATATCCAGTTTTAGATCTGGGCTCTCCTTACATAATTCAACAACTTTCTTATATTTTAGATCGACATTGTTCTTAATAGTCTCGCTAGCTGTGATATTTAACTTGTTTGGCGTGTTGCAAGGAGGACAGTAGTAACGCGCGGAAAGTTGAATACGACCACAGTCATATTCTGTCTTCTTTCCGAATGTGATATTCCAAACCTGATTGGCTGTTCCTGCATTCGCTTTTCCATAACCGTTGGCTGTTGCTCCGACTAGAGAGATTCCGCAGTCTTCTGAATCTTTTCTCTTATCTGCGATATATACGGTTCCTGAAACTCCTGTAAATTCACTTGCCTCTACATAGAACGAACCTGTTTTGCAATCAATGATTGCACCCAAGATGTATTCTGCACCACGAGCTGTCTTTACTGGAAGCTCTACATCACATTTAACAATACACTCTTGAACTCCGTCAGGATAATACAATGTGAATGATTGAGCTTTTCCTCTCCAGAATTCCTCTCCAAATGTAAAGCCTCCATTCGATTCTTTTCCTGCAGCGTAAACAACAGGAGTGATTGTTATCTTTCCTTCGTTGCGGTTAGATTCTGTCCATTCTTTTGTTTCCCAGTTTTGATTCCACTGTGGTGCTTGTTGAGCAAACGCAAACACAGAAAATGTTTTCAAAACAGATGTTGTCGATAGACTTATGATCTGTCCGTATTTTTGGTCGCTAGAACCTCCTAAACTGATGTTTTCTCCTTGAGGAGCTTTTGTGTCTTCTTTTGTTGGCGCTTTGTATGTCACTTTGGGAAGTGAAGAGAGATCCTTCTGCATCAGCTGTGTGTTAAACTGAGTCACATCCTCCAACCATACATGATATATAGTGTCTTTTGAAGGCTTGTTTTCGTTGTTGTCAATCTCCTTGATTTTGTCGCCGGATACGGAGAATTTGATTTCTCCTCCATTTCCTGTTGTTGTAATGACTTCAAGTGTGTCTTTGTCTGCTTCGTCTGCAGTTGAAAATGCAGCAAATTGGACAGTTGTCGTGTTCTCTTTGTAGAATTTATTATTTACGACTGCCTCAAATTTGATGTCATCAACACTCGATGGTACTAATGGGTTTGCTACACAGTTGTCGATAGTGATTAGAGTGTCGATTGGCATGTCCATCTCTGTGACTACGATCTCTGCTATCGCAGGTTCACACTTGTCACATGGGATATTCTCTCCAATGTAATATGCTATTACCTTATACTTTCCGGCCTCTGAAATCTTTATCTTTGCAGCATTGTATTCTTCAAGATCGTAGCTTGGATCGTATTTGTAATTACCATTGCTGGCTTTTACCATGTCGGTAGAGTTCAATCTTTTGCCATCGTGGTACCACTCGATATAATATCTGTCCTCTTTTCCTATAGGAACAACAAATCCACAGTCAAGTTCAATCTCCTCTCCTGGACATTTTGCTATGTCTGTCATAAATACTTCTGGACAGTTATCCTGGATTTTACATGGAATGGTGTTCAATTTGATTAGACAGTTGTATTTAGAAACAGAAGTGCCTGTTCCTGCCTGACCAAGGTCGTTCAAACCCCAAACATAGTACTCGTCTTTGTCGTTCATCATGAAGTCGAAATTATCTCCACGTGATACACTTACGGCATCTTCTACAATAGGACCTGGCTTTCCAGAAGCATCGCAATAGCGTGCTAATACAGGCATTACTCCGTCTCCACTTGGATAATCATTGACAACATCATCGGGAACTGGTGCGACACCTCCATTTCCATCATTACATCCCCAATATACAAGATATCCCTCTTTTGTTACTGCGGCTCCGTGACCTCTACCTCCGATAACCTCTTTTACGTCTGTTAGGAATGGCTCTTTTGAATATTTTTCATACTCTCCGGAAGATACGCGTATTGCGTTGTCATGGTTTTTTCCTGCCTGCTGAATACCAGTAGAACCTCCCCAGCCACCGTTACCCCAAGACCATACATATCCGTCTCCTGTAACGGCAAATCCACATACGTCACCAGCGGCAGACATTCTGATGTCTGTCAATGGCTCTCCGTCTTCATCTTTCAATACAGGAGTGGCGTAAGTTACAGCAGTAGCGGTACTTCCGTTGTATGGCCCGATGCCATACAATCTTCCATCGGCTGTACGAATCAAACAGTTATCGTCGCCTCCTGAAATGTGAGTTACATTTGTAATGTCTTTGCCAGATTTATCTTTGATGTAAACAGGGCTTGTCTTGTTTGTAGATCCATTCCATGAACCTCCTCCCCAACCAACAACTCTTCCATCATCCATGATTGCAAATCCAGAGTTTGTTGATGCAGCGATATATGTGACGCCGCCAAGATAATCACCTCCTGGCGTTCCATCTTCTTTATAACCAGATGTTTCTCCCTTCAATACGGGCTTTGGAAATTTAATAACGTTTTCTCCTCCAGGGCCTTGACCACAACCACCATTCGTATTTTCACCCCATGCGTAAACAATAGAGTTACAAGCAAGAGCAAGGTTGAATGCTCCTGATCCTGCAGTTACCTGACTGAAGGTTAGATTGTTCGACATTACACGACTTGGCGTAATTACATATTTGTCATTTGCATTTGGCTCTGACGGATCAATTCCAAGAAGTGGACCTCCGACAGTAGAGCTGAAATTGTTTCCCCAAGTGTATAGGAATCCTTGCGCACATATAATCAATCCGTGGTCATTACCTCCAGAGATTGTCTTACTCTGTGAGAATACATTTCCCACGAATGAGATAAGAGATAGAAGTGTTATATATAATCCTTTTTTCATCATCTAAACTTTATTACCCTATTATTTTTATAGATAGTCAACCTAATATTTTGCCAAAAATATAAACAAAAACGGATATGACAAAACTTTGTTTGATAAACTTATCCCCAATCCGAGTCGTCTTGTGAAGTATGTGTACCGATTTTTATGTTGTAGAAAATGTTATACGAAAATGGAGACGAAGTGTTCCTCCGTCTCCAATAATTTTTTTTAATGCATGTAATACAAATCGTCAATTATTCTCTTGTAGTCGTCAATGACTCTACGAGAATTGTCGTCTCTCAAACCGTGTAGGAAATCATTGACGTTGTATGTCTCGCTTCCCCAGTTGCCCCACAACTTGATTTCCTCCTTCCAACCGTAACTGTGGATCTCCCAACGTCCTTCTTCAATGCTGTATGTTGTAGAAGAATGTCTGTCGTCTTCGTAGAACCAGTAAGTGTACGAACCATCTCTGTGGAAATCGTAGCATACGAAATAATAATATCCTGGAGACTCTACAATTCTAGACCATGATTTGCCACAGAATGTGTAGAATGTCTCGTCGTACTCATAGTCGTCGTGAGGATGTCCACCGTCAACTTCTACAATACATGAAGTTGAGAATATTGCTAGTAGCGCAACAATTGTTGCTTTAATCCATGTTTTCATATCAGTAAGAGTTTAGTCGTTCTACAAATTATTTTGTTTGGCTCAATGCCGATATCGACTCTGTTTCCCTAAAGCCGTAGTGCAAAAATAATGGGTGATTTTGTAAGTGGATAATGTTTTTGAATTTTTTGTCAGGTCAAATCTTAATAAAACTAAAAAAGAGATTGCTCTTGCGAACAATCTCTTTCTCTGGGTGGGTGAAGGGGATCGAACCCTCGACCCTCAGGACCACAATCTGATACTCTAACCAACTGAGCTACACCCACCATCTTGCGAATTGCGAGTGCAAAGGTAGCTACTTTTTTTTATTCTGCAAGCGTTTTTCAAACTTTTTTTAATTTTTAGTGCGTTTTTTTTATTTCACGCTTTTTGTTTCTGGATTGCTCCCCTTTTTGTACTGTTTCTTGGACTTTTTTAACGACTGAAAAATATAGAGATTCTTTCCTTCCGTCCTCTTTAATTACGCATTTCGCATTTCGCATTACGAACTAATTGTGCATTATGAATTATGAATTATGAATTAAATTGAACAAATCGCTTTGCAAATAGCGCAATTTTTATACTTTTGTAACAAAATTGGTTTAAGTAAAAATATAGATAATGTTAAGGCGAATTTTATCAATCGCAGGTCGCCCAGGCCTATTCAAATTGGCATCTCAGGGCAAAAACATGCTTATCGTTGAGGAGTTGGCTTCAGGAAAGAAGACTCCTGCTTATGCTACAGAAAAAATTATTTCTCTCAATGATATCGCAATTTACACAGACGAGGGTGAGGTTTCATTGGCTTCTGTGTTTGATTCAATGAAGAAGAAGGAGAATGGTGCTGCAACTTCTGTTAAGCCATCTAACGATTCTGGTCAGATGCGTGCTTACTTCGGAGAGGTGTTGCCAAACTTTGATCGTGAGCGTGTTCACGTAAGCGACATCAAGAAGGTTATGGTATGGTACAACCTTCTAGTCGGTGCTAATATGACTGACTTCGTTAAGGAGGCTAAGGCTGAATAATATTGAATTCTATTCATATTTGTAGAGACGGTGCTTTTTGCATCGTCTCTTTTTTTGTGGCAATAATAAATAATAATGAAAAAAGACGCGAGAGAATCCCCGCGTCTTTCTATTTTGTATTCTTTTGTCTTTAATCAATCTGATTACGCGTCGATAGTAGCGTAAGTAGCGTTCTCCTCGATGAACTCACGACGTGGAGCTACATCGTCTCCCATCAACATTGAGAATGTGTAGTCGGCAGTTGAGAAATCCTCTAATGTCACCTGCTTCATAGTACGCTTCTCTGGATCCATTGTAGTGTCGCGAAGCTGCTTGTCACTCATCTCTCCAAGACCCTTGTAACGCTGGATGTTGATTCCGCTCTCGTTTCCGTTGCCGTACTTAGCGATGAACTCATCTCTCTCCTTGTCGTTCCAGCAGTACTCCTCGATCTTACCCTTGCTGCAACGGTAGAGTGGAGCCATTGCGATGTAGACATATCCTTTCTCGATCAACTCACGCATGTGACGGAAGAAGAATGTTAATACCAGTGTGTCGATGTGGCTACCATCGACATCGGCATCGGTCATGATGATGATCTTGTGGTAGCGAAGCTTAGACAAGTTCAAAGCCTTCGGATCTTCGTCTGTACCGATTGTTACTCCAAGTGCCTGATAGATATTTCTGATTTCCTGGCTCTCCAACACCTTGTGCGGCATAGCCTTCTCTACATTCAAAATCTTACCTCTCAATGGAAGGATGGCCTGGAAGTGGCGGTCGCGACCCTGCTTTGCAGTACCACCGGCTGAATCTCCCTCGACAAGGAACAACTCGCATTTTGCTGGATCCTTATCTGAACAGTCTGACAACTTACCTGGCATTCCACCGCCTGATAGCGGAGACTTTCTCTGAACCAACTGACGGGCGTGAGCTGCTGCTGTACGTGCCTTGGCTGCAAGAATTACCTTGTCGACAATCATCTTAGCCTGTGCGGGATTCTCCTCCAAGAATGCCTCTAGACACTCGCTGACTGCCTTGTCAACAACTCCCTGAACCTCGCTGTTTCCAAGCTTGCCTTTTGTCTGACCCTCAAACTGTGGTTCAGCTACCTTTACCGAAACGACTGCAGTCAAACCTTCACGGAAGTCTTCTGGGTTGACCTCGATCTTAGCTTTCTCTAGAAGCTTGTTGTCGTCGGCGTATTTCTTTAGTGTACGAGTCAATGCACGACGGAATCCCTGAACGTGTGTTCCGTGGTCCTTAGTGTTGATGTTGTTGACGAATGACATGATGCTCTCGTTGTAAGTGCTGTTGTATGTCATTGCAACCTCGACCGGACTGCCATGCTTGTCAGTGTTGATGTGGATCACCTGACCGATTAGACTCTCTTTCGCTTTCTCAATATATTCAACGAACTCACATAGTCCACGCTCTGAGTAGAACACCTCTTTCTTGATTGTTCCGTTCTCGCTCTTTTCGCGTTCATCCGACAATGTGATCTCGACACCGGCGTTCAAGTATGCAAGCTCACGCATACGTGCTGCCAAAGTCTCGTATTTGTATTCTGTTTCTGTGAAGATAGTCGCATCTGGATGGAACGAAACGGATGTACCTGAACTGTTCGACTCGCCAATCTCCTTTACCGGGAATAGCGGTTTGCCCTTCGAGTACTCCTGCATGTAAAGCTTTCCTCCACGACGAACCTCTACGTGTAGATGATCTGATAATGCGTTAACACACGATACACCCACACCGTGCAAACCTCCGGAAACTTTGTAAGTGTCCTTGTTGAACTTACCTCCGGCGTGTAGCACTGTCAATACAACCTCAAGAGCTGACTTTTTCTCCTTCGGGTGGATATCTACAGGGATACCACGACCGTCGTCGACAACTGTGATTGAATTGTCTTCGTGGATCACTACTGAAATGTGCTTGCAGTAGCCAGCCAACGCTTCATCGATGGAGTTGTCGACAACCTCATATACAAGGTGATGGAGTCCATTTGTGCTAATGTCTCCAATATACATCGCAGGTCGCTTTCTAACGGCCTCAAGACCCTCTAGGACTTGAATACTACTACCATTATATTCGTCCTCTGTATGCTTTACTTCTTCACTCATCGATAATCTTGATTTTTGTTATATTTCTGCAAAAATAAGAAAAATTGTTTAAAACTGCAATACCCAAGCGGGCAAATGATGGCGGTTTTTTGCCGTTTTAATGCCTATTCCTTGTCGTAATAGTACTTTCTCTTTGGATTTTTAGGGAACCAACCCTTTTTCACTCTCTTTTCTTGCTCAAAAACTTCGATTATCGACCAGAAACAAGAGAATGCAACCACTCCTAGAACGGCAGATACGATGTTGTTCTCTACAGTTAGACTTCCGACAATCGCGGCCATGCCCAGGAAGGGAAATACCCACCAGCTCTTCTTTGCGCCAAAGTAGTATTCCGCCTTAATTACAATCGGGTGAAACAACCCAATGCTTAGAAAAGTGAATAATCCAATGATGATGCCATCGTAATTTATATCCATAATTACTTAGTTATTTTTTGTTGTTTCGCATTATTTGTATTTCTTTTTTTGTCACTTTTAGCTCTGTCACAGTCCCTTCGCTTCTTTCGAAAACGAAGATCCTGTTGAAGTTTGTGTAATATTCGTAGCTCAACGCTGACTTTACGTCGTCGGGATTGTATCGACTTGACATCAGAAAGCTGTTCTGCACTATTATCAGCCACTGCTCATCCAATGGCATGTAGTGAACGATCTTTTCGTCTTTGTCGTTTATTCTTCCGCATACGCTGTCTATGCTCATCGGCTTGACCTTGGTAGAAATGCCTGCATACCACAATCCTTCGTCGTATCTGCCGGTCATGTTCTTGATGCGTATCATCTCTATCTTGCTCGGCAAGTTGGTGTCGCCGTACTTGCTGCTTCTGTCGATGATATATTCTTTCCCCGTCGACATCGGGATGTTGTCAAGGACGATCTTGGAAATGGCTTCCGTAAATGCAAGACGCATCAGCTGCGAGGCTTTCTCTCTCGGCACGCTTACGGATGGACCGAGCTCGTTGGTGAAATGCACGTCGACTACCAACACCTGATCGCAAACTTTCTCCACGATTTCCTTCGCTCCGTTCATGATGTCTGTGAGGAAATCTTCGTGTGCGCGTAGGTTGAAGTCGCGGTCCTCTCTTTCGTATTTCAATTCGGTCAACTCGATTCCGATTTTGTTGGAGCCGGTGTCGAGAATGAAGTCCGGACACTCGCATTTTTCAAGTTCACCTAGTGGGAATGCAGTATAGCTCGACCTGAACAGACGGATGATCGCCCATTCTCGCTGGTCTTTCTTGTATTGATTGAAACTTACATTCCCCATACCCTGATGAATTAAGAATTAATAGCTAAGAATGAAGAATTAGGACAGAATGCTAACTCCTGATTATTAACCATTAACTATTTGTTCGGCTTCATCTTCACTTCAAGAAGATTGCCTGACTTTACTATTGACTTCAACATCTCGCGTATATCCTCGCTTGTGATAGATGCAAGTGTCTCAGTGTATGCAGGATTGTCGCACCAACCGTATCTGCTTAAATGTACAAGCTGTCCGTTCCAGTATCCGTTTTCAAGTAGACTCTCTGCGTATGATTTCTGCATGGCCTCTTTTGCTTTCTGGAAATCGTCGGCACGAACTCCTTCTTTGATGATCTTGTCGATCTCTTCTTTGATGATTCCGCTCAACAACTCTTCCTTGTCTGGATCTGTGTCGAATGCTATCTTCAAAAATGCTGATGGCTTCGGAATCACGGACATCGACTGCCTTACTGCCACTCCGTATGTTCCTCCTTCTCTTTCTCGACATGACTCCAGGTAACGGTAGTCAAGTACTGAACGAAGAATTGCAAACTGCAATTTGTTCTTCAAACTGTATTCCATTTCTGCCATGTAAGAGAAATAGTCTGCTGATTTTGGAACAGATAGCGTCTTGCTGAATTCACATTTTGTGTGGCCGGATGGATGTCTCACACCTCTGTCTACCCAGCCTTTCTGTTTGCTCTTGGCTGATTTAATACCGCCAATATACGAAAGAATCTCGTTTTTCACGCTATCTTCCGACAAATTTCCTACAAAAACGTATGTAAATTTCTCTGGACAGTAGAATAGGGACTTGTAAACCTTTATCGCATCTGTCTCCTTGATTTCAGAAAGAGATTCTTTCTTGAATGGCTTTGTATAGCTGTTTCTGCTTGTTGTCAACACCTGAATAGAGTCGCGATAGTCGTTCATCGGATCCGTAGAACGGTTCTCCAGGATTGTCTCATATTGCGACATCAAAGATGCGTATGCTTTCGGGTCTTTACGTACGTTTGTCTGCAGCAAATATACGATTTGAAGCATTGTCTTGAAATCCTTCACTGTGCTTCGTCCTGATATTTTAGACTCGTACATTGAAATATTCGGAGCGACTGTGACGTTCTTGCCTGCCAAAGCTTTCTCCAGCTGGATTGCATCGAAGTCGCCCAAACCGTTGCTCTCGATGATGTTGTCGGCAAGTTTTGCTGAAGATAGCATAGAAAGTTTGTCGACAGTAGAGATACCTCCTTCGCTATATGCGGTCATCAAGATTTCGTCGTTCTTAAGTTTTGTTGACTTGATAATGACCTTGGCTCCGTTGGATAGAGTCCACATTGTATAGTCAAGTTTCGGATTGTGGTAAGTGTCCACTATCTTTCCTGCTTTTGGCTCTTTCTTGATGATTGGCTGATTCTTGGTTTTGTCGATATATGGCGACGCTGCAATCTTCTCACGGTTTGCCATCAACTGCATCAATTGACCTTCGCTTGGCAAAGATGCCTTGTCTTTCTCTGCGGCAGTCATTAATACTGTTACCTGATTTGTCTTGAAATAGTCAGCGAAACGCTTGTTCACCACCTCAGTTGTGATTGCAGGAAGCATTTGGTTGATTGTGTTGTACTCCCATTCGATTCCAGGGATTGGCTCGAATGTTGTGAAATTACGCTTGTATTCTCCTACGTAAGAGTTGTTCTTTGCTTTGGTTCTCTCTGCGTATGCTTTTTCAAAAGATGACTTAGTTGTCTCTTTTGCTCTGTATAGCTCGCTATCTGTAAACCCGTAGCGTCTGACCTGTTCTGCCAATGAAAGGATTTTCTCCGATGCTTCCATGCAACGGTTGTCCTTCACCACATACATCAATTCATATCCGTCGCAACTCTTTACCTGGCTTCCGTACGACATTGATGCGTAGCTGAAAGGACAATCCTTCTCTTTGATGATTTCGTCGATTCTGGCGTTGACCATTTTTGCGATTAGGTTGTCGATGATGCTGGTAGAGTAACCTACGATCGAAGCGTACATCTCTTCTGGCATGGCATCGTGACGGAATGTCATGTTTCCGAGAGTGTACTTTGCCTCTGGGTCTGTCAAAATACAAACCTTGGTTGTGTCAAGTTTCTTAAGATCATACACTACACGAGTCGCAGGATTGACTCTCTCAGGAATGTCTGCGAATAACTCCTTGACCTTGTTCTCTACGTAGTCGACATCCACGTCGCCTACAATAATGATACCCTGCAAATCTGGACGATACCATTTCTTATAATATGCACGAAGCGAATCAGGGTGGAAATTCATGATGATTGCCGTATCTCCGATGATGTCGCGCTTCGCATATTGAGAACCCTCATATAATATAGATGAGGATTTTTTCCAAAGTCGACGGTCGGATGTGTTGCGAGTACGCCACTCCTCAAGGATAACGCCTCTCTCTTTGTCGATCTCGTCATCTTCGCACGAAATGAAACTTGACCAGTCGTGAAGGATAAGCAGACATGAATCTACGATGCTGCTGCGGTATGTAGGTACTGCTTTCAGATTGTAAACTGTTTCGTCGAGTGAAGTGTAGGCATTGATGTTAGCACCAAACTTTACTCCTATAGTCTCTAGGTAGTTGATGATGCCTTTGCCAGGATAGTTTTTAGTTCCGTTAAAAGCGATATGCTCAAGGAAGTGAGCCAAACCATTCTGGCTGTCCTCCTCAAGAATTGCACCTACATTCTGAACAATATAGAAGTCGGCGCGCTCCTTCTCCGTCTCGTTATGACGTATATAATATGTAAGTTTGTTGTCCAAAATGCCATAACGAAGGTCCGGATCCATAGGCAATGGCTCGAATTTCTGCTGTGCAACACAGGCTAATGCTGCATTTAACGCTAAAAATATGCTGAACAGTATTTTTTTCATTTTTGTTTTGTGTTTAAAAAGCTAAAAGTGAAAATCAACGGTTTAAACCACTTTTTTATTTTTTATCTACAAAAATACACTAATTTTTGACAAGTTGGCACGCTTTTTGTATGTAATTTAATAGAAAGATTTAACAAACTAAAATAATGAAAACTGTTTTAAGAACAATTTGTGCAATCGTGATGTTGTCTGGCGTGTCTGCTTACGCTAACGAGTTCACTACTGCGTCAGTAGAGAAGACTTACATCAAGTGCACTATGAACGCTAAAGGTGAAAGAGTACCAAACTATTTTGTTGTCGTTGATGGCGTAGCTCATCAGACTGACTCCCGTACTTTCTTTGAAATCAAGAAGGCAAGAAACGAGGAGAAGAAGAATTTTGCTAATCGTCAGCAGAATAATTTGAACAATTCGGAGAAAGACAAAAGTATTGCTTTAAGCGAGGGTAATACTCTATAAGATTTTTTTTGACGCGTTGAACGCGTATTTCATTTCACATTGTTTTTGTTTGTCCTTATTTCTAAGAATGAGTGTGAATGCTCATTCTTGTCCATAACATTTATTTTTAAGGTGACGGAGTAATTCGTCACCTTGGTTTTTTAAATATTGCATAGAATTTATGTTTAGTACCGCAAAAATTGAATATATTTGCACAAAACAATTTAAAGTTAGAACAGATGAAGAAAACTGAAGATGAATTGATAGAGGATATGCTTAACACAGCATTTTCCGAGGATATAGGTGATGGCGACCACACAACTCTTTGCTGTATTCCTGATACAGCTATGGGTAAGGCTAAACTTCTTGTTAAGGAAGACGGTGTACTTGCAGGCGTTGACATCGCTCTGCGTGTATTCAAGAAGTTCGATCCGGAATTGAAGGTTGAGGTTTTGATGCACGACGGTGATACAATCAAGAAAGGTGATATCGTATTCTACGTTGAGGGTAAGACTCAGTCGCTGCTTCAGACAGAGCGTTTGGTTCTAAACCTAATGCAGAGAATGAGTGGTATCGCTACTCAGACAAGAAAGTATGTCAAGCTTCTTGATGGTCTTCACACTCGTGTGCTTGACACTCGTAAGACTACTCCAGGTTTGCGTATCATCGAGAAGATGGCTGTTAAGATTGGAGGAGGTGTAAATCACCGTATCGGTCTTTACGATATGATTCTTTTGAAGGACAACCACGTTGATTTCGCTGGTGGTATCGACAAGGCTATCAACCGTGCTAAGCAGTACTGCAAGGACCACAACAAGGATCTTAAGATTGAGATCGAGGTTCGTAGCATGGATGAGCTTGAGCAGGTTATGGCTGTTGGCGGTGTCGACAGAATCATGCTTGACAACTTCAACACTGAGCTTACTCGTAAGGCTGTAGAGAGAATCGGTGGCAAGTATGAGACAGAGTCGTCTGGTGGTATCACAATCGATACACTTCGCAGCTACGCAGAGTGTGGCGTCGACTACATCTCAGTTGGTGCTTTGACTCACTCTGTCAAGGGCTTGGATTTGAGTTTGAAGGCTTGCTAATCAATTGCTGATTAACGGTTAATGATTAATAATGAAGGCAATGGGTGCAAATACCATTGCCTTTATCATTTCATTCCTCTCGCCATCTTCACCGTATCCCAGGCAGCATTGATCTGCTTCATTGTCTCTGTGGCTTGACGTATAGCTTCTTCTCCCAACTTGGCAGCATTGTCTGGATGATATTTGATGGCCATAGCTCGGTAGGCTTTTTTGACTTCTGCATCCGACACACTCATGTCGACTCCAAGAATGTCGTATGCCTCTTTGCCTGACATCCAACCTTTTTGCTGGTAGTGGCTTTTTTTGTCGTTTGTGTTGGATTGGTCGTTTGTGTTGGATTGGTTGTTTTTATATTCTTTCTTTTCCTTTTGCTTTTTTTTCTGATTGTTGTCGTCAGACTTTGAAGATTGGGACTCTTTTTCTTTATAAGAATTCTGTTGGTATTTCTTCTGGAAGATACTTTGTATTCTCTTAAATTCATAATATCCGATGCCTAAATTCTCTGCGATTTTATTGATAATCTTTCTTTCGTTGATATATAGGCGATCGTCTGCGTACGCTACTGCCAATAGCTCCATGATAAGCTCTGTCTTTGCGACGTCGTTCATGTTTGCTTTTAAGAAATCATAATTTGCCTTTGGAATATATTTATCCTTGTTGTTTATGATGAACAGAAATTTTTTTAATGCTATCTTTTGTTCGTTATCGGTCTTGTAGTATCTGTGTATTGCGTATTTGACATAATTTAACTTACTGTTCCACTGCTTATTGTCTGCTGATAATACTTCAGCAAACAATATTAGAATTGAATATTTGAATAAAGATTCTGTGTTGTATTTTTGCTTGTTTCTCAACTCAAAATCCATGATGATATCTGAGTATTCTTCTTTTTCAATATAAAGTTTTTTTGCGATGCTGTAAATAACAGAACTCTCGCTATTAAGAAATTCTTCGTCGGCGTAAGCTACACTTAACAAATCTTGGATAATTTCTTTCTTGCGTTCTCTTTTATTAGTATGGAGTGATTCATTTATTTTTTTACAACAGGTGTTGATGCCTGTCTTTGTTGCCCCTAATTTCCAGTGAAAAAGTTCAAGTGCTTTTTTTTGCTCTTCCTCAGACTTAAAATATTTTTTGATTATCTCATTTACTTTGTCCAACTCACACTGCATCAATTCTTTATCGCTTTTTTTGATTGTGGCTATCAATGCAATAATTTCGTTGTAGATGTTCCTTTCTCTGATTTCTTTTAATGTGTCGACCTTTTTCTTTTCTTCATGGTTCTCTTTTCTCTTTTCTATATTGTCCTCTTTATCCAATTCCTCAATCTTTATGCCTACCTTTATGAACAATAATAAGGCAGGTATAGAAACTGGTAGAATCAACAATCCTTTTGTGATTGTTGAAATATCATTAAAAATAGAGTAGAATATTCCCACAACTGCAGACAAATTGCCGAGAACTGCAAATGGGCCAAGCAATGATAATAAAATATTCAATAATATAATTTTTATTCTTCTATTCATAGATTAGTGGAAGAACTTAATATATTTGGTGGATATACTTAAATATTTCCTAATTATTCTTTTTCTCATCAAAGAGCAATGCTCCACAGTGTCTGCAATAAATTGCGTCGTCTTCTTGGCCTTTGCTTCCGCAGTGCAGGCAGATTTTAGTCTTGCTGATTTTTCGTTTCTCGTTAGCAAGGGAAAGGGAGAATATACCCGTCGGTACAGATAGAATGGAGTATCCGAGAAGCATAACTATTGTGGTTAGGAATCTGCCAAGAGGAGTTACAGGAGTGATGTCTCCGTAGCCTACAGTCGTCAATGTCACGACAGCCCAGTAGATGCTTTCAGGAATGCTGCTGAACGTAGCGTCTTCTCCACCTTCCACAAGATACATGATCGCTCCGATTGAAGTGACAAGCAACAGTACGAAGACAGCAAAAATGATAGTCTTGCGCATTCCCGTCTTTATCGCATTAAGCATCATTTCACCCTCTTTGATGAAGGCGAACAATTTGAATATTCGGAATATACGTATCACTCGGAATATACGTATCACCATGATCGCATGGGCCTGTGGAATGAAGATTGCCAAATAGGTAGGCAAAATAGAAAGAATGTCTATTATGCCGAATGTGCTCAATGTGTACTGGCTTGGTCTCTCCGAACAGTAGATACGCAATATGTATTCAATTGTGAAGAATATAGTGAAGATCCACTCCAAAATGTGTAGTCCTCGACGGAAATTGTCAGGCATGTCCACTGTCTCCATGATGGCGATTCCTACACTCAGAAGGATAAACCAGATAAGGATGACATCAAACAGACGACCAAGGTAGGTGTCTGTTCCGAAAATGATTTCGTTCGCCTTAGCTTTGACGTAAGGGTTCTTCGAAATAAAGTTCCAAACTCGTTTGATGTTCTCTTTCAGTGTCATTTTTGAAAAATTATGGTGCAAAATTAAGAATTTCAGTTCTAATAGAAAAAAATGTTTGCGTTATTTGATATGAATGATTATTTTTGTGCCGTTTATGAAAAATTGTTTATCGTTCATACTTGTGTCAATAGTGTCGGTGTTTGCATTGACATCGTGCGGTGGGTTTGGAAAAGTCCAGCGTAGTACTGATAATGAGTACAAATACGCTATGACCAAAGAGTATTTTGAAAAAGAGAAATGGTTAAATTGCGCTGTCATCGGACAATCGATTCTTCAGGCGTTCCGTGGAACGGAAAAGGGAGAGGAAACGTTATATATGGTATGCAAGAGCCATTTGAATAATGAGGATTATCCTATTGCTCGTACATATATAAAGAGCTATATCAAGAGTTATCCGCGTGGCAAGTACATCGAGGAGGAAGCTTTCGACCTTGCTTATTGCTACTACAAGGAGAGCCCGGATATGAAATTGGACCAGGAACCTACCGATGCAGCAATAGAGGCATTGGAAAGTTTCATCGACTTGTATCCAAATTCTGAGAATGCAGGATTGGCTAAGGAGATGTTGATCGAGATGCGTGAAAAGTTGGCGGAGAAGGAGTTGTACAACGTGAAGCTCTACTATGATTTGGGAGATTACCGTGGCAACAACTATATGTCGGCAATCATCGCTGCAAGAAACGCAAAAAAGAAGTATCCTGATAGCCGATACAACGAAGATTTGTCTTACTACATTCTAAAAAGCTACTATAGTCAGGCTGACGAGAGTGTAGAGAGCAAACAGTATGACAGATATGTCGACACTAAAGACGAGTGTTACTCATTTATGAAGGAGTATCCGTCTACCAAATATGCAAAGGAGGTTGAATCGATTCAGCACAAGGTTGACAGATATTTGGAGCGTCATAAGATTAAATAGAAAATAAGGTTAAAAATACAATAAAATGGATTTTAAGAAAGTCAACGCACCTACGACTACGGTTACAAGAGACATGAACAGCTTGAGTGAGCGTACTGGTAACATCTATGAGACTGTTAGCATCATTGGTAAGCGTGCCAATCAGGTCAGCATCGATATCAAGAATGAGCTTGACAAGAAGTTGAAGGAGTTTGAAATTGGCAACGACAATCTTGACGAGGTTTTTGAGAACCGTGAGCAGATTGAGATTTCTCGTTACTACGAGAGATTGCCAAAGCCAGTACTTATCGCTACTAAGGAGTATGAGGACGGAGATATCTCATACAGAATGGCTCAGAAGGTTCAGAAGAACAAGTAATTCGTATTTATGTGATATAAAAGGGAGTTCGGAGGAGTAATCTGCCGCACTCTCTTTTTTCTTTTTTTAGACGGGATTCAATTAGAAATATGTCTACATTAGCAGGAAAACACATATTGTTGGGCATTACTGGAGGCATCGCTGCCTATAAGTGTGCTCCTTTGGTACGCGAGTTTGTTAAGCGTGGCGCTGAGGTAAAGGTCGTGATGACTCAGCTTGCCAAACAGTTTATCACTCCGCTTACTATGGCGACTCTTTCCAAAAATCCGATCTTGGTCGATTTCTTCAACCCTGAAAACGGAGAGTGGAACAGTCACGTTAACCTTGGCATGTGGGCTGACGTATATCTTATTGCTCCTGCTACAGCCAACACTATCGGTAAAATGGCTAACGGTGTGGCTGACAATCTTTTGCTGACTTCATATTTGTCGGCTAAGTGTCCGGTATTCTTTGCCCCGGCAATGGATTTGGACATGTATAAGCATCCAGCAGTACAGAAAAATATTGCTACTTTGGTTTCGTATGGCAACCATGTTATCGAACCCGGCACAGGTTTCTTGGCTTCTGGCCTTGAAGGCAAGGGTAGAATGGCTGAGCCTGCAGATATTGTTGTGGCTTTGGAGAAATTCTTTGAATCAAAACAAGATTTGGCTGGCAAACGTGTTATGATTACTGCCGGTCCGACTTACGAAAAGATTGATCCTGTGAGATTTATCGGAAACTATTCGTCTGGTAAGATGGGATTTGCTTTGGCTGAAGAATGTGCTGAGCGTGGTGCCGAAGTCACTTTGATTGCCGGTCCGACTTCATTGAAGACAGTGTCTGATAAGATTACTCGCATAAATGTGGAAAGTGCTCAGCAGATGTATGATGCTGCTGTTGAAAATAGTAGTTCAGCTGACGTTCAGATTCTATGTGCTGCCGTTGCTGACTATCGACCTTCTGTTACTGTCGACAAGAAGATTAAGCGCGAGAAGACTGGAGAGATGACGTTAACTCTCGTTCCTAATCCTGATATCGCGGCTGCATTGGGAAAGATAAAAAAAGAAAATCAGGTGAATGTTGGATTCGCTTTGGAAACGAATGACGAGGCAACTAATGCGAAAGATAAGTGCGCCCGCAAGAATTTCGATTTCATTGTGATGAATTCACTTAAAGATAAAGGTGCTGGTTTCCAGGTTGATACAAACAAAATTACAATCTTTACCGCTGGTGGGGACGTGAAGGAATATCCGTTGAAAACCAAGAAGGAGGTTGCTGCAGATATCGTTGATGCCGTAGTTGAAACAGCAAAAATGAAAGGCTTATGAAAAAAGGATTTTTGACATTTATTTCGTTGGTTATGGGTTCTGTGTTTTCTATGGCACAGGAGTTGAATTGTTCTGTTTCGATAAATACCGACAATATTTCCAGTACAACGAACAAGGATATTTATAAGGATCTGGAATCGTCTCTTGCAGATTTCTTCAATTCTCACAAGTGGACCGACGCCGTTTTCCAGAAAGAAGAGAGAATCGACGTTACGTTTACAATTCATTTGGATGCAAATTCAAGTACAACCGGAGGTAAACAGAGCGGTAAACTGTCGATGTCTGCAAGTCGACCTGTCTATAACACATCTTATGTGACACCTCTATTCAATTACCAGGATATGCATGTCAATTTCAACTACAATGCCGGAGATCGTATCGATTACTCAGAGGGTGATTTTGATCCGAATCAGAATTTGACTGCAATTTTGGCTTTTTATGTCAATGTGATTCTTGGTCTGCACTTTGATAGCTTTTCTCCTCTTGGTGGAACTCCATACTTTGAAAAGGCGGAGGCGATTTCTGCCGGAGCAAGAAGCTACGAGGATGAAGGATGGAAGGCGTTGTCGAACGATGAAAACAGGTATTCTTTGATTTCTTTGTATACTGATGCCAGTTTGTCAAACCTTCACAATGTCTATTACGAGTATCATCGTCTTGGATTCGATGTGATGGCTGACGACGTGAACAAGGGTAAGGCAAAGATTATGGAGCAGATGACTTATTTGCGTGAAATGCAGCGTGCAAAGCCTTTTGCTATGCCACTTCAGATTTTCGTCAATACTAAGTTTGACGAATTGTATAATCTGTATCGACTTGATGATCAGAAGACTCGTGATGAGGTGTACAACGCATTGTCGTCTATCGCACCGAATATGAAGGACATGGACAAATTGAAGAACGGAAACTGATTATGCTTACTCGTTTAGAGATTGACAACTATACTTTGATCGAAAGAAGTGAGATCGAATTCAACAACGGTTTCTCTGTCATTACAGGTGAAACTGGTGCTGGAAAATCTATCTTGCTTGGGGCGTTAGGTATGTTGATGGGCGGTAAAGTGGAGTCGAAATATTTCAAGGATGCTGAGAAGAAATGTATTATCGAGGCGACGTTTGATGTTTCCGGCTATGGTTATCGTTCTTTCTTTGAAGAAAATGAACTAGATTATGACGACGAGTGCGTGATCCGTAAGGAGATTACAGCATCAGGAAAGGCTCGCTCGTTCATTAATGATACTCCGGTAAGTGTTTCGCAGTTGAAACAGATTGGAGAAATGCTTATCGATATCCACTCTCAGCATCAGAATTTGCTATTGAAAGATTCTGGTTTCCAATTATCTGTAGTTGATTCTGTAGCGGACACTAAAGATGAGTTGGATGCGTATCGTGCTGATTATAAACAGTGGAGTGGAGCAAAAAGAGAGTTGGAGCGATTGAAGGAGCAGATGGAAAACGATGCTCGTGATGCTGATTATCTGAAGTCTCAGTTGGATAAACTTCAAGCTGCCAATCTTAGTGATGGGGAGCAAGAGGAACTAGAGACAGAAAATAGTCTTCTTCAGAATGCAGAGACAATCAAGTCGGCACTATCGTCTGTAGTTAATTTGGTTGACGACGATGACAATGCTGTGAATGTAAGATTGAAGCAGACTGTAAACCTTTTGTCGTCGGTGTCATCTTTTGCACCGGAGTTGGATTCTCTTGCCGAACGAACGAATGCGGTCTTGGCAGAGATGAAGGATATTTCTGCTGTAGTGTCGGAAATCGCTGATAGAGTGGAGTTTAATCAAGAAAGAATTGATTTTGTGTCGTCTCGTCTTGACACAATCTACTCTTTGGAGAAGCGACATAAAGTGAATACAGTTGCTGAATTGAAAGAGATTCAGGCAGATTTGGAGCGACGTGTAAACAACTTCTCTTCCGCAGACGAGCAGATCGCTGCACTTGAGTCTGATGTGAAAAAGTTTTACCAGCAGATGGAGATGAGTGCAGAGAAATTGTCTGTAAAACGTCGTGGCTCGATACAAAAGATAGAATCTACAGTAGAGGCATCAATGTCGTTGATGGGAATGCCGCTTGCGAAACTTACCGTCGACCTACAGAAGTCTTCACAATATACATTGACAGGCGCTGATGAGGTGACATTCTTGTTTTCAGCTAATAAAGACAAACGTATGCTTCCGATTGCAGAAATTGCGTCAGGTGGTGAGGTGTCGCGTGTTATGCTTAGCTTGAAGTCGTTGTTGTCAGAGGTGAAGAAGATGCCTACTATCATTCTTGATGAGGTCGACACTGGAATTTCCGGTGAAGTGGCTGCACGAATGGGAGAGGTGATGTCGACAATGGGCAAGAGAATGCAGGTGATTGCGATCACACATCTACCGCAGATTGCTGCAAAGGGAGAGTCGCACTACAAAGTCTACAAAGAGGAGGATGGCGACAAAGTGCTTTCACATATTGTTAGACTTTCAGCCGACGAGCGTGTAAATGAAATAGCTCAGATGCTAAGCGGACACAATCCTTCAGATGCTGCGATTCAGAATGCCAAAGATTTGCTAGGCGCATAAATGTCGTATAGATATAGGTTTAATTGGATAATTTAGAAAGATGTGGTACACCCACGTCGAAAGAGAATGAAAAATAAACTAAATATTAATAAAATGAAGAAATTCAAATTGTTTTTGGTGATGGCTATTTTGGTGCCATTCCTTTCAAGTTGTACTTACAACACTATGGTTGAGGAGCGTGAGGCTGTAACTGCTCAGTGGGCTCAGGTTGAAGACAGCTATCAGCGTAGAATGGATTTGATCGGTAACTTGGTTGAGACAGTTAAGGGTGCCGCTAAACATGAGAGCGAGACTCTAACAAAGGTTATCGAGGCACGTGCTAATGCGACTAAGGTGTCTGTCGATCCTACTAATTTGACAGAGGAGAATATCAAGGCTTATCAGATGGCTCAGAACAATTTGACTGAGGCTCTTTCTAGATTGATGGTTGTTCATGAGCAGTATCCAGAGTTGAAGGCTAATCAGAATTTCTTGGAACTTCAGGCTCAGATCGAAGGCACTGAGAACAGAATTTCTGTAGAGCGCAAGAAATTCAACACTATGGCTCAGACATATAATACAACTATTGCTAAGTTCCCTAACAACCTACTTGCTTCTATGTTCGGATTCGAGAAGCAGGCATATTTCAAGGCTGACGAGGCTGCTAAGACAGCTCCAAAAGTACAGTTCTAATGGATGCAAAGTCATTTTTGTCGGTAGAAGAGTGTCGCAATGTAGTTGATGCGATTGTCGAAGCAGAAAACAACTGTTCCGGTGAAATTCGTGTGAACATTTCCAACACTTCCGGTGAAAATGTGATGGAGTCGGCTGTCAACGTTTTCTATTCACTAGAGATGGATAAGACGTTGAGAAAGAATGGCGTGTTGTTTTTCATTGCCAGTGAAGACCGACGTTTTGCGGTTATCGGAGATGAAGGAATCAATAATGTAGTGCCGGAAAACTTCTGGAATGACGTATGTTCGATGATGATTGAATATTTCAAGAAGGAAGAGTATGGCGCTGGATTGGTTGCCGGTATCAAGAAGTGTGGTGAAAAACTTGCGGAGTTCTTTCCTCCTGTAGAGAATGACGTTGACGAGTTGCCAAATGAGATCGCTTATGAAGATGCAAAATAAGTTGAAGACGCTGATAATCACGATTCTTTTATCGTTGATTCCTACGGTGGCTTGCTGGGCCGAGATTCCGGACAAACCATCGCCGGCTCGTCTTGTCAACGATTTTGCTGGACTTCTTACTTCGGCTCAGAAACAGGTGCTTGAAGATTCATTGGTTGCATTCAGTAAATCCACGTCTACTCAGATCTGTATTGTTACAGTGAAATCGCTTGACGGCTATGACGTCGCCGACTATGCTCAACAGTTGGGTGAGAAGTGGGGCGTTGGTGTCAAAGGTAAAAATAACGGTGCCATACTGCTTGTCAAACCAAAGACAGCACAGGAGCAAGGACGTGCGTTTATTGCGACTGGTTATGGACTTGAGGGTGCATTGCCTGATGTCATCTGTTATCGTATCGTCAACTATGTTATGATTCCGTATTTCAAGAACAATGATTACGGTGGAGGAATCATGGCTGGTGCTGAGTATATGATGAAGGCGACTAGAGGTGAATTCCAAGCTGAACCAGAGTCGGATGAAATTCCAATTGAACTGATTATCTTCATTGTCCTAATTATTGTGTTGATGATTTTTGCCGGAAAGAACAGTAAAGGAGGCGGAAACATGCATGATATGCCTGATCGCAGATCACATCGTCGCGTCACTTATAATGATCCGTTCTATCCAGGTGGCTTCGGAGGCGGCTTCGGTGGTGGTCGCAGCAGTGGCGGTGGATTTGGTGGAGGCTTTGGCGGTTTCGGCGGAGGTAGCTTCGGCGGAGGCGGTGGAGGCGGCTCTTGGTAGTTGATGTTTAATGATAAAAATATTAGGATATCAATGCTTGTCATTGAATAAACGAATAAAAATATGAGAAAAACCTTGAATTTTGTTGCAGCATTGGGATTGATTCTTTCTGCAACAAGTTGTGTGAACAGTGATTCAAAAAAGGCTCCGGAAGGAGATTTTAATTGTGTTTCTAAGTGTGATTCTGTAGATCTAGGTCTAACAAGTGGCACTAAGTGGGCTTCTTGTAATGTCGGAGCTGACAAACCAGAGGCAAGCGGTGAGTATTTCGCTTGGGGTGAGACTAAGTCTAAAGAGGTTTATGCTGACACTACTTATGCATTCTACGTTCTTTCAGATTCTGTAGCAGCAGATTCATTGGCTAGAAAGACATGGAAACACATCGGTTCTGATATTGCAGGTACAGAGTATGATGCTGCTACTGTCATCATGGGTGATGCATGGAAGATGCCTACTGAGGCTCAGGCTAAGGAACTTATCGATGAGTGTGAGTGGACTTGGGTTGAGGTTAACGGAGTCAACGGATATAAGGTTGCTGGAAAGAACGGTAATTCAATCTTCCTTCCTGCTACTGGTTTGAAGGGTTCTAACGATGTAGTGAACGGTGATATGATCGGTGGCTTCTGGACATCTACAGAGTGTACAGCAGAGGAGACAAACGGAGATTTCGCAATGGCAGTACGTTTCTTCTCAGAGTCACATGCTCTTGAAAAAGGTGGCCGTGGTTACGGTAGATCAATTCGTGCCGTAGTTAAGTAATCAAAGAATACAGGACGGTATTTCCGTCTGTTTGATAGAGACGGGGGCATCCCCGTCTTTTTTTATAAATTAAATTCAGATGATTCCTATTTATTCTGCTTCTACGGTAAAATCTCTTGACGCTCAAGAGATTGCAAACGAAGGAATAACATCATTCGCTTTGATGCAACGTGCTTCACGGGCATTATATGAGAAGACGACGGATTTGATTTCAGACAAAGATGTCCGCACTATTGCGATTCTTGCGTCTGGTGGAAATAATGGTGGCGATGCTCTTTGTGTTGCCGATATGCTTCGTGAGCAGTATGAAGTGGTGGCATTCTATGTTAAGGTTAGCGACAAACAGTCGGCCGACTTTGTTCAGGCGTATGCTAATGTGAAGGATTTCATAGATATGGTTGAGATTTCTTCCGTCGACGATATTGAAAAGATGAGAGCCTGCTTGCAAAAGGATCATCTTTGTGTTATAGATGGACTTCTCGGTTCTGGAATCAATAGAGTGGTGACGAAAGATTCATTTTTAGGTAATGTTATTGATTTTGTCAACGATGTCAGGAATGAAGATTCCATGATGATTTCTGTAGATCTGCCTTCCGGATTGCTTGGGGAAGACCGTTTGTTGGCGAATCCTTCACGTTCAATCATTCGTGCAGACGAGACAATTTGTCTGCAATATCCTAAGATGTCGACGTTGATGCCTGAAAGCGAACGTTGGGTAGGACGAATGTGTTTCGTGGATTTTGATATGAAATTGATGAAAGAGGGTAGTGGCGACATCGGAAATATGTTGCAACTATCTGACTTTAATATAAAGAATCGTCCGAAGCATGGCCATAAAGGCACTTTCGGAAAAGGTTTGTTTGTGGCTGGCAGTCAGGAGATGCCTGGCGCATGTATGTTGGGATCGAAAGCTGCTATGCGAAGTGGTTTGGGTATGCTTTATGTGTTGACTCATAAAGATGTGAAACCATATTTGATCAATTATCTTCCGGAAGCGATCTGTAAATCGTATGATGTAGTCGACGGGAATGTCCTCGACTCACTTAATAATCTGCTTGCGATGACTGATGCTGTGGCGGTCGGTCCTGGCCTTTCTACATCAGACGATGCAAAGAAACTTGTCAAGTCGGTGGTGAAAGATGCAAATGGTAAACCATTGTTGCTTGACGCAGATGCTCTTAATATTGTTGCAGCTGATGCAGAACTTTTGGCATCTCTTCCGTCGAATACTATTATTACTCCACATCCGGCAGAATTTCAGCGCTTGTTCGGAAAGTGTGCGAATAGAATGGAAATGATTGATAAACAGATGGAGATGGCGAAAAAATATAATATTATCATTGTACTTAAAGGAGCTTACTCTACAATCTCGGATGGCAATTCACTGTTTTTCAATTCGACAGGAAATACAGGAATGGCGACAGCTGGATCTGGAGATGTGTTGACAGGAATCATTCTATCTCTGCTAACTCAAGGATATGAACCATACGAGGCTGCCAAACTTGGAGTCTTTCTCCATGGTGCCGCTGGAGATTTCGTCGCAGCTAAGAAAGGAGAGCACTATTTGATTGCCTCGGATATGATAGAAGAAATTAGATTGTAAGAAGCCATGACTGAAATACAGAAGATACTATTTGATCGTCAGGATAAGAGATATGCTGATTTCCAGGCAAAATTAGTGCCCACTCTTTCACCTGATATTTTCATTGGAGTGAGAGTGCCCGAATTAAGAAAAATAGCAAAAGAACTTTTCAAGTGTGATGATTGTAAGGCGTTTATTAACTCGCTTCCTCATCAATACTATGATGAGAATCTTTTGCATTCCATACTCTTGAATCATATCAAGAATTATGATGAATGTATTTCTGAAATTGAAAAGTTTCTTCCATATATCGACAATTGGGCTGTGTGTGATACGTTGACTCCGAAGGTGTTGGCAAGAAATCGTGTTGATCTACTCAAACGAATCAAAGTTTGGGCAAAATCAAAAGATACATACACATGTCGTGTCGGATTAAGTCTTTTGATGCATCATTTTTTAGATGAAGATTTCAAACCGGAATATCTGGAGATTGCAGCTAATGTAAAGAGTGACGAGTATTACGTCAATATGATGGTGGCTTGGCTTCTTGCAACCGCACTTGCAAAACAATGGGATTCTACAATTCCATTGCTGACAGAAAATAAATTATCTGATTGGGTTCACAACAAGACAATACAGAAAGGAGTTGAGAGTTTTAGAATCACTCCAGAACAAAAGGAGTATCTGAAATCTCTGCGAATATCAAGAAGATGATTCAATTGACAGATATAATTGAGGCAAATTGGCCTCGTTGACTTTTTTTGATGTAATTCTTATTTCAATTCTTGAATCAATCTCACGGAACAGCCGTAAACTCTTGAGGTCTCAGCCATAGGTGTCACACCGCTCATGTAGAATGACAACGCTTTGACATTTCCGTTCCTCTCTTCGTCTCCAACTGTTGACGACCAGTAGATGCCCCATGGAAAACTAGGATAATTCTTAATTTCTGAACCCCAACGTCGACCAGCAGCAGGCAAGAAAACAGCTCCTGCCGATTCCATTGTCGACCAATCATCTTCAGAATACACATTGTCGGAATAGTTATCCTCAATCAAATCGGAATCTTCATAGTATCCGTTCTGGTATACAAGTCGGCTTTCTGTCGACGGAAGAAAAGTCAAACCTTCTGGCATTTTCCAATCATCAGGTAAGATAACCAATCCCTTGACATTCGCTACGGTAGCAAGAGCAAACAGTTTGTCTGCATTCTTTCTCTTCGTGAAAAGATAGTCCCATTCGTTCGACGTAGGTGTTCTCCACACTCCGTCGCCACCATTGATGATATCATTGAACCCCCAGTCGGCGCTTGAATAATTTCCGGTCATATTATTGTTCCACTCTCCGCCCAAAAGGTAATCTTTATAGTTGGTGCTTATAGAGGAGACCTCGAATCCTGCATCCCAACCGCTTGTCGCCCAACCGAATAGGTCAATTTTTTCATCATAGTCGATGGATATGTTTTCATTGTCCATGCCGACCACTTCATATTGCTTTTCTGCAAAATACCATTCTCCGTATTTGTCATAACATTGAAGATTGCCTGGAGCAAAAGCGATTTGAAGGTTTTCATTCACGCTGAATCTGCCTATTGCGACATTATCGTTTGTCTCCGTTGGATTTGCGACAGTAATGCTGTCGGGATATCCATCTTTCATTGTGAATATAATTTTGCCGTCTTTCCAAACATTGAATTGGGCAAATGCTCCTGTCGCACAGAAAAGAGCAGTGAATATGGTAGTAATTCTTTTCATAGAAATAAATTTAGTCCTTTATCAAATCCAAATGCGATTTTAGCTAAAGTAGTTGAAAGAAAAAAATATTTTTTTGATTTTGATGTGATTGTCGTGTAATTTCCCATTTTATCATCTTTGGATTTTATAGATTCCTCCTCAATTATTATATTCGCCGACGGTTATCATTCGGCAGTTGTCATAAACTTAGGTATTGTTATAACGACAAAATGTCTAATAAATACATCGATGCAAGCATTTAGAAACTTCGTCTTTACTTTATTTCTAAACTTTTTATGTGTCTGTGCAGTCTCTGCTCAAGCACCGATTCTTTCTGTATCTTCGGATTATATTTGTGAAGGAGAAGAAGTGACACTAAGTCTTGATTATGGTGCATGTACTTCAGTTGTTTGGGAGTCGCGTTACTCTTTTGTTGCTGTAGATCAATATGAAATTTTAGATAAGGAGTTTACGAATAAAAAGAAAATTAAGTTGACATCAGGAAAATGTTTTAGGGTTAAGGGCATTTCTGGAGAGGCTTCACTGTATTCGGATGAAGTGTGCGTAAAAGTAGAAACAATTCATAAACCGATGTGGTTTGACGACAAGGCAAACAGGTATGTGACGAGTGGAGATACTTTTTATGTTTGTGATAAAGAGGAAGATGCTTCATTTATTTATGCGCCTTATTTTCTTGAAAATGTGAAGGAAAGATATTTCTCTGAATGGTTTCTTGATGGTGTCAAGGTTAACGATGATTATTCGACAATATTTCCATTAGTCGACAAGGATTGTAAGATTACAAACATCACGACTTCAAAAAATGATGTTTGTCCACCTGTTGTTTTTGACTTTAATTATAAAGTAACTAAAACGCCGACTGTCGACATTCAGGTATCTGCTCCTGTTATATGTGATAAGTCTGAAGTAACTATAGATATTTCTTACGATAGTAAGCCTGAAAAAATAGTTTGGTGGCAATCTCAAGAAGATATTGTGAGAAATAATGGTATTGCAGATTTTTTGAAAACGACTGTAAGTCCAACAAAAAATACTACGTACTGGTTAGAGGCGTGTAACATAGATTGTTGCAGCCAGTCAGATACGGTTACGATTGTCGTAAAAGATAAAATAGAACTTGATGCGATAAATATAAAACAGGAGATTTGTAAAGGAGATGAGGTAAATGCTCTTGTGACCGTCAATAAAGGAAATCCAGATGAATTTATTTGGAGAAAAGATGGAGAGATATTGTCGTTGTCTCCTGAACTCCATGATATTCCAGAAAAAAATACAGAATATACAATTGAAGTTTCAGACGAGGATTGTGGTGTCGTTGAGGCTCAAACCTACAGAGTCAATGTTCATGATTCACAATTAGATGTGGAAGATGTTACAGTTTGTGAAGGAAGTTCGGTCACGTTACATGCAAAAGGTAACGGTATTTTTCGTTGGTATACTGACAGTGATAAAAGTAATCTACTGGCAACTGGAAATGAATTGAATGTAAATCCGATAGAATCAACAGATTATTATGTCGTTGCAATTGATGGAGAGTGTGAGGTAGGGGAGACAGTGAATGTAAATGTCAATAGTGTGCCTATCATTCAAGATCATACAATATTGGGAGATAGCAGCAGTTATATGTTGTATGTGCAAGGAGGAACTGGGAATTTGCATTTTGATTTTGGCGACGGATTTGGTCCGACAGAGTCAAATATCATCACAAATGTAAACTTGAGTAAAGACTATCATATTACTGTGACGGATGAGTTGGGGTGCTCTTCAACTTACGTTATTGAAGGTTTACGACTAAATATAGATGTTCCCGTTTATTTTTACCCTGAGAAAGAAAAGTGGCAGATAAGGAATCTGGAATATTTCAATGAAGTGAGAATTGATATATATAATCGTTTTGGCAAGTTGATTTTTAGTACTAATGATTCAAGTATCGGATGGGATGGAACCTATAAAGGTAATAATATGCCAAGTGCAGATTACTGGTTTGTATTAAAAATAAAAGATATTGATCAAGATTTTTCAGGTCATTTTACTCTTTTGAGAGAATAAAAAGCTGGAAAAATCTAAAATTTTTAAGTGAGGAAGAATAATCTTTGGCTTTTTTCATGAAAAAAATCAAAAAAAATCAGGTTGATGAGAGAAAAAAACACGAAAAAACGAACTTTTTTGATTCTTTTTGCAACTATTTCTACTGAAAATCGGCAAAAAACGTCCCAAAGAGGCAAAAACGGCGAAAATGCTCTTAAAAAATGTTAAAATTCAAAATTGTGTTTTTCAGCATATTACGAACATTTCTGAAAAATAATTCCTAAAACGCTTGCACAGTACCGAAATCTGCTATACTTTTGCACTCGCTTTCGGGAAGGAACGCTACTCCAAACGAAAGCAAAGACATAAAACAAGCTCCCCAAGAGAGGGTGAGACGCCAAAAGATAACGATCTTTGAAAGCATTTGCAATTTACGAGGAAGAACGGGACATATAGAAATATATGTTAAACACAAGAGGTTCTAAAAAGCGCAAGATCTGAGAAAAACTAAGAAAAAACAATTCATACAACGGAGAGTTTGATCCTG
>JAZQQY010000053.1:0-125849 GCA_045629285.1 Paludibacteraceae bacterium
CCATTAAAAAGAAGAAGAACATCAAGAAAATTTTAGTAATCGCAGCTACAATGTTGGCTTCATTGTCTCTATCAACCATTCAAGCAGCAACACCTGTATCCGACGTCAACGGACTGAAGACGAAAATGCAGGCTAGCGCCGCTAAGATCAACTCCCTCCAAAGCGACTTCACGCAGGAGAAATACTTGTCTGTCATGTCAAGCACGATGAAACAGACAGGAAAATTCTACTACAAGAAGCAGGACAAAGCCAAGTTGGAGTATCTGACTCCATTCAAACAGAACCTCGTCATGAACGGCAACAAGCTCATGATGGACTCCAACAACGGTAAGCCTATGGTATCGGACGCCAACTCCAATCCGATGATGGGAGAATTGAAAAAAGTGATTTCCGCTTGCATGAGCGGAGACATCACCAACATGGGCGCCAACTACAAAATGGACTACTATGTGGACGGTTCCAACTATCTGATTGAAATCACACCACAAAGTCCGGAGATCAAGAATTTCGTCGAAAGAGTTGACCTATACCTCGACGCATCCGACTTCACCGTAGTGAAAATGCACATGATTGAGGCGTTGAAACCCAACCAAACCAAAAACGACTATTCGGACTATATCTTCACCAACAAAAAGAAGAATGCGGAGATATCAGATGCGATATTTGTCATCAAACAATAAAATCAGATGACAAAAAAAATCATACTACTAGCGGTCATCTTGGCGGGAATGAGTAGCTGCACGCCCAAATTGTTTAGGAATTTGGGACTGCAGCCAACCACTCCCGTCCATATGCACCGCGCCAATCTTTATCCTGTTTTCGACGATTACGAGGCCGCGAGGTATTATTCCGCCCAAGTGGATTTCAAGGAGAAAAGCCTCACGGGAATCTTAGCCCTCTCAAGAGAGGCGCAAGAGCCCCGAAAATTCCGCATGATCATGATGACTCCATTCGGAATTCCGATCTTCGATTTCTCCATTTCCAGAGATAGTTTTGTTGTGAACAGCTGCATGGAGCAACTCAACAAAAAGAGTGTCTTGAAGCTTTTAGAGAGCGACTTTAAGAGTTTACTGATGGTCGACGTTCCGGAGGACTTTTCCGGCGCCATCTTCCTTCCTCCTAAAGGCAACGAACGCTGGGGATATAGCGTGACGACCAAAAGCGGAGGCAACAATTACCTCTTCTACCACAAAGACAACGGACTCGTGCATATCATTCAAAACGGGACCGGAATAAAAAAGATGAATGCGGTGTTCGACAACCAAGTGATCACCATAGAACATCCGAAACTGAAGTTGAGACTCGTAATGACGCTTGCGCCACAATCTTAATAACACAACCACAAAAACGCCAGACGTATGAGAAAAGGAGCACTTCTATTAGCATCATGTCTTTGTTCCTCACTAATGAGTGCGGAAACACTCAGCGGGCATTACACATCAGACAACTGTAAAGAAGTCTCCATCTCAAACAAAAGAACTGGCAAAGTCTGTCATCCCGACAAGAAAGGGAGATTCTCCCTAAAGGGCACAGAACTTGCTGAAGACACGATAGTGGTGCTACCCCAAAGCGACGGACTTCCCGTCATCTTACCCCTAAACGGAGCATGTGAAGTCAACATCACCGACCAAGGGAAACAATTGGATATCGTGCTAAAAAGAGCACCTTATCAACCAACCGCAGCCTTCAACGGAACAATCATCTGGAAAGAATCCCTGAAAAAGACGGGCGAAGATATGGCCATGCCCGCCATCAACAAAAAAATGCCGATGTCTTCCAACGTCGCCACATCCTTCTACGGGAGCACACGTCCTCTCTACATGATGGACGGTATGGAGATTTCAGATTTATCCACTATACCATTAACAGAGGTCGCCTATGTGGAAATCGTGCGTGCCGGCAGTGCCGAATGTGCCGCACTGGGCGCCAGAGGAGCGAACGGAATGATCATCGTCACCTCCGAGACTAAATATAGGACCGAAAATCCGGCATGGGACGAACCTTCGGAAATCCACCTACAAATACCTATTCCTAAAGGGCAAGCGGATGAGAAATAATATTCTTCCGTCAAATTGCGAATCGTTTTATTTTTTGTCGTATCTTTGCACCGCTTTTTGAGTGGCACGTTTCATTGTGTCTTATGGTGAATATAATGTTACATTTTATATATAAAATTTTATGATTAAAACAAATTGTGCAAAACTTAACACATGGGTTAAGATGTGGGCTGACATCATGCAGCCAGAAAACGTCGTTCTATGTGATTGTTCTGATGCTGAGTTCACTCGCCTAATGGACGGGTGCGTCGCTGAGGGATTGGCAAAGAAGTTGGACGAGAAGAAACGTCCTAACAGCTACTATTTCCAATCAGATCCTTCTGATGTGGCTCGTGTAGAGGGTCGTACTTTCATCTGCTCTCGCAAGAAGGAAGATGCAGGTCCTACTAACAACTGAATGGATCCTAAGGAGATGAAGAGAATCCTTATCGGTAAATATACTGGTTGTATGAAGGGTCGTACTATGTACGTTATCCCATTCTCAATGGGTCCTCTAGGTGGTCCTATCTCTCAGCTTGGTGTTGAGATCACAGACTCAGCTTACGTAGTTGGTTCAATGAAGATCATGACTCGTATGGGTGCTGGTGCTCTTAAGCTAATCGAGGAGAAGAACGATTTCATCCCTTGTATCCACTCTGTAGGTAAGCCATTGCCAGAGGGTCTTAAGGACGCTAAGTGGGCTTGCGCTCCAATCGATGACAAGTACATCGTTCAGTTCCCTGAGGAGCACGAGATTTGGACATACGGTTCAGGTTACGGTGGTAACGCTCTTCTTGGTAAGAAGTGTTTCGCTCTTCGTATTGCTTCTAAGATGGCACAGGAAGAGGGATGGTTGGCAGAGCACATGCTTATCCTTAAGCTTACTAAGGAGGCTACTAAGGAGACTAAGTGTGTATGTGCTGCATTCCCATCAGCATGTGGTAAGACAAACTTGGCTATGCTTATCCCAACTATTCCAGGTTGGAAGGTTGAGACTATCGGAGACGATATCGCTTGGATGAAGTTCGACGAGGAGGGTAACCTTCGCGCAATCAACCCAGAGGCTGGTTTCTTCGGTGTAGCTCCATATACTTCAGCTAAGACTAACAAGAACGCTCTTGACTCTTGCTGCAAGAACACAATCTTCACAAACGTAGGTTTGACTCCAGATAACGATATTTGGTGGGAAGGAATCGGTTACGACTGTCCTAAGGGTACAATCGACTGGAAGGGTAACATCGTAAACGATCCTGCTTCTCGTGACGAGGATAAGAATCCAGTTGCTCACAAGAACTCACGTTTCGCTGCTCCTGCAGCTAACTGTCCAGGTATCGCTTCAGACTGGGAGTCACCAAAGGGCGTTAAGGTTGATGCTATCCTATTCGGTGGTCGTCGTCCTAATACAGTTCCATTGGTACACGAGGCTGAGGATTGGGCACACGGTGTATTCATGGGATCTATCGTAGGTTCTGAGGTTACAGCTGCTGCTATCGGTTTGAAGGCTGGTGTTCGTCGTGATCCATTCGCAATGTTGCCATTCTGTGGTTACAACATGGGTGACTACTTCCAGCACTGGATCGACATGGAGAAGTTGCCACAGGCTAAGGGTGGTAAGAACATGCCTAAGATCTTCTTCGTTAACTGGTTCCGTCGTGACAAGAGCAACAAGGCTCTTCCAGCTGGTTTCTTGTGGCCAGGTTACGGTGACAACAGCCGTGTATTGGCTTACATCTTCGATCGTTGCAACGGTCAGGGTGAGACAGTTGACACTCCAATCGGAAAGGTTCCTGCTAAGGGTGCTATCAACATCGAGGGTCTTGACTCTTGCTGGAATGAGAAGACTATGGAGCAGGTTCTTGCTGTTAACGTTGATGAGTGGAAGGACGAGGTTGAGCGTATCGAGGAGCACTATGCTAAGTTCGCTGGACACCTTCCAAAGGAGCTAAGCGATCGTTTGGCTATCTTGAAGCAGCGTCTTGGTATGTAATTCAAAAGAATAACATCTAAATAAGAAAGCCGCATCCGAAATGGTGCGGCTTTTTGTGTTTATTTTAATCTTTAAACTCAATGTGATTTAGATATTTTGTTTGTACTTTAGCAGATTAAGAACAAGACTTAAGAATAAATGCAAATGGATAAGATACAAATGACAGATAACGAATTTTGTCTAGAATACATTGCTACCAAAATTGAAGATGAAGAAAAGCTATTCGAGACTGGACTTAAATTTGGGTTAGCTTGTGCTGCTTTTGTGCTGTTTTTGTTTTTGTCGGTGCTTGGTACACTTCCCGCTGACTTTTTTTTAAGCTTGATTATTTTTATTGCGTTACCATCAGCATTTATCACATTCTTCGATTTTTTAGATTATCTTAGAGAACGCCGGAAAAGAAACGATTTCTTAAAAAAAGTAGGATTAAGTGAGAAACAAGCGACATATAGGTATAACTTTATAATATATAAGAAAATGTATATGCCTATAGTTCAGAGAATGTGTAGGCTGAATCTACATCCAATATTGAAACAATTAGACTTGTTGAAATCCAGTTTTCGTTCTACAAGTGGAATTTTGACTGAATTTGTCTTTGAGAGGGAATACACAGAGGAAGAATACAAAGATTCTATTATTAAAATCAAACAACTAAACCGACCAGAAAAACAGACTGTTATTGAACTTTTGTTTAATATCTCAATCCTTGAAGATGGAATCCACGATGATGAATGGGAGTTTTTGATGGAATTTATTGATGATTTGTCAGCTTATATTGACAAATATGCTAATTGGGAAAAGTTTAAATGGGAAAATAGAATTGAGGTGTTAAAAAATAAGTACACTCCATTCCGTAGAAGTTTTGCCGACGAGAATGTAAACGATAAGAAAGATGATGAAACCACACGTCGAGCCATTCCGTCGCACTTGAAGCAATATTATTCCATTCTTGGATTAGAAGAAGGTGCTACTGTTAAGGAAATCAGAAAAGCATACCATGCACTTGCTTTACAATATCATCCAGATCTTATAAAAAATGCAAATCGTATAAAAGAGTGTGAGGAAATGATGGGTAAGATCAATGAGGCGTATGAGAAAATTATAAAATAAATTACTATGAATTTGTCTGATAAGGAATTTGTGAAGAGATACGATGAGAATATAGAAAGTTATCCACATATTAGTTTAGGATATATCGATCTCTTCAATTCAGAAACGGAGTTTTTTAATCACTGTTTAATCTTTGTGTTTTTGTCCATTGCGTCAGGTGTGATTAGTATAGCTAAGTTTGTGCAGGGGCAAGAATATCTTTTTTTTCTAGTTGTTTTTGTGCTTTCGATTTTGTCAATTGCTGTTCCAGTTCATAAATGGAACAAAAAAAAGAGTTCCTTTCTTAAAGAGATTGAAATGACCGAAAAAGAAGCGAAAATTAGGTATTATGGAATAGTACATTGTAGGCTTAAACATGATTATTATCCGTTGATACATAAAATCTGCGATCTGAATAAAGATGCAAGAGAAAGCCAGGAACGGATTATAAAGGAATGGTATGGAGTGGATGATAACAATGAGAAAGAAATTATAAGAAGTATATTTGCGTCAAGTTATGATAGCTTTGTTACACCTTACATGCTACGGTCAGGGGCCTTTACATTCATGAATAAGATGTTCAAGTTGGCAATTGCTGATGATGGTATTACCAAAGAAGAGCAAAATCTGTTGGCACAAATGGTTTGGGGTTTGAATTTGACTCAAAAAGACGTAGAATTTTTATGGAAAAGTTATTCTTCATTGTTTAGGGATGATGAAAAGGAGTCTGGCAGTGGAGAAACTCACTCTGAAAACTCTGCTACACGCAAATCAAATCCTCATCTCAAACCCTATTATGAAATTCTTGGCTTGGATGAAACTACGTCGGATGCTGAAATCAAAAAAGCCTATCGTGCTCTTGCGTTGCAATATCATCCAGATCTGCCAAAGAATGCCAATCGCATAAAGGAGTGTGAGGAAATGATGGCTAAGATCAATGAGGCGTATGAGAAAATTAAAGGATAGTTTTATATAGTTAATTGAACAGATATGAAATATACAGAAGCAGAATTTAGATATAAGTATGAAATATGGAAGTCAGATGATGAATCGTACTTAATGGGAGGAATGGTCTTTGTTTTTCTGGCTGTTATTGCTTTGCTTGTAGGAGTTTATTTTTCTATTGATTACTCATTGGAAAGTATTAAGTCATGGTGGAGCGCTTTTATGAGCGACGCCTATCACGTCGACTTGTACGAGATGTTAGTTCTATGGCCATTTTTGGTTACTTTTATGGTGTCAGGATTTATGTTTTTTACAAGTTACAAATTTTTTATGCATAAGGCAGATGAACAAAAAAAATTTTTGACAGATGTGGAAGCAACAGAAACACAGGCTTCACGTCGCAATATCTATATTTACAACAATCCTGTATTAAAAGAATATTTACCTTTAGTGAGAAAAATTTGTGATTTTAATCCTGAAGCGAGACATCAACAAGAACAAATAATAAATGGATGGTATAAGAATCCTATTTATGATTTTTGGGACACTTCGGATGCTTTTCTCTATTATCTTTCAACAGAATCATCTATACGATGCTTATTACGACATGAAATGTCCGAAAGAAAGGCATTCGTGAGCAAATTATTCCAATTGGCGATAGCGGAAGACGGAATACATTTGGATGAGTGGCACTATTTGATTGATTTGATGGAAAGATTGAAGTTCAATAAGGTTTCAATTAATTTCTTTAAGAAACGGTACTATTCATTGCGAACAGAGTTTGATGAAGAAGAAAGGAAGAAATTTGCAGAGGAGTCTGCCCCTTCTGTTTCTCAAATTAATTTTTACTATGCGGTGTTAGGATTAAACGAGGGAGCAACTGACGATGAGATCAAAAAAGCTTATCATGCTCTTGCATTGAAGCATCACCCTGATCTTCCAAAGAATGCAGAACGTATTCAGGAATGTGAGGAAATGATGGCAAAGATTAATGAGGCGTACAATGTGATAATTAAAAAATAAATCTGTAGAGACGCACGGACGTGCGTCTTTTATTTAGGTATTTATATACGAGTAGTCTAAATACGCTTATTTTTCAAACGCCTTTAACATTTAAAATCAAAAGAAGGGAACTTCGCAGCCCCCTCCGTTCTAATTTAACCTAAACCTTAATTATGAAAAAATCTACCTGTTTTGTTTTCTATTACAAAGGTAGACCTTTTTTCTTTTTCACCAAACAAAAATTAAACTTTTTTAACATTGCTTTTCACTTTTTTTAATATTTCGACTTTTTTGGTTCTTTTTTACTGCCAAAGAGCATAGAAAACGATAGGAAAAGCTATTTTTGTAAAAAATAAAAACAAAATGAAGTTGCTAAGATTTATCTCAATTTTGCTTTTGACACTTTCTTCAAGTGCCATTTTTTCGCAAGACTATAAGTTTTTGTGGGGTGTAGATGCGAATACAGTTTTTGACAATCGTGAAGGAGACCAGACTTACGCTCCGCAGCAGACAATATTCTTCTCGCGCCTTAGTCCAGCAATAGGAGCTCAAATCCTAGGAGAACATAAATTGATTGCAGGAACTAACTATATTCAGCCTATAGGTATAGGATATAAGGAAAACAAGTTTATCCCAACTGCCTACTATAATTTTTCCCACAATATTGAAAGAGATTCGTCCGACAGCAAACAGTGGAGTGTGTCGTTTGGTATGATTCCACGTCGACTTATGATCAGACGACTTCCATCTATCCTATGGAGCGATTACATGGATTATTATAATCCGACTATCAGGGGAATCCTTTTGCAGTGCGTAAAAGAGGATTTCTTTGCAGAAATAATTCTTGATTGGAGAAGCCTTCAAAGCGCAGAGCAGAGAGAGGCTTTCAACGTTAATTTTAATACAGAGGGAAAGATATCCGAAACATTCTTTGTAGGTGGTAATGCACAGCTGAACCATCTTGCAAAAAGAAATCCTGCTCCTGATGGCGAGGGCGTGAATGACGATATGTTCTTGTATCCGTATGCCGGATTCGACTTTTCAAATAAAACATCATTGGATTCATTACGTTTCAGTTTGGGATACGCCGCAAGTTTTGATCGTTGCAGAGCTATTGGCGACTGGGAGGCAGACGGAGGCTTAATGCTTGATTTCATTCTTCAGTGGAAGAAAATAGGTTTCAGTGAGACATTGTACGCAGGAAGCCGACAATTCCCATTATACCCGATGTATGGAAGTCTTCTTAATATGGGTGATCCTCATTATCAGTCGGGAGTATATTCGTTGACATCCATATATTCGCCGATTGTTCATAATAAATATGTCGATTTTTTGGCATCTTTAGATTTTCACATTACACAAGAGGGCACATCGTGCTACCAGAGAGTAGTTTTGAAGGTGAATTTGGGGAATGTTGATAACTAATTTTTGCAATATATGAAAAGAATTATATCTTTGTATTGGATTTAAATATTTTCATACTATTTCATAAAATAGAGGCTTTTACAAAACAAGCTATATTTTTGATAAGTGATTTACTAATGGCGAGGCAACCTTGTGATAAGGCAGCCTCTCTTTTTTTATATCATCTTGATTAGATGAATGTTTATGTTGAAAAAATTAACCTTTTTTAAAAGATAAAATCCTAAATAAATGTGAATTGTTATCCTAAAAAATTATATTTTTGCACCGAAATTGTATTATTTGCCTATTGGTATGCATTTTATGCATGTTTTTTTGGCGAAACGTATATTATTTAGAACGGATAAAAAAGGAAGTAAGTGACTAAATTAGAACAAGATACGATTAAGATTGGATACATTGATGAAGCAAGCATCAATGTTGGTGTCTTGTCTGCTTACGATTATCCTGAAAATTCACCCGTAGGAAAATGGGGTAAACTTAAGGTTGCCAAAAATGCAAAAGGTGTCCGCTGTTTGTGCAGTGAGGCTGGCGACCCAATTCAGTTAAAAGGTTTTTCTACACACGGTTTGCAGTGGGCCGGAGTCGCAAATGTTACTGAGTGTAACATCAAAGCTTTGAAGGAGGAGTGGGGATGTAGTGTCTTCCGTTTGGCTTTATTCGTGGACTATGAAGGAGGTTACGCGTATAATCCTGCTTTCCGTGAGACAATGTTGGAAAACGTAGTGAGATGGACTGCAGAGTGTGGTATGTACCTTGTAATAGACTGGCATGTTCTTTCTCCTGCAAATCCTCAGGCTTGTGAATATCGTTGTCATCCGAAAAACGGTATGGACCTAGCTGGAGATTTTTTCACTTATTGCGCAAAGAGATTTCAGAATCAAAAACATATCTTATACGAACTTTGTAATGAGCCTAATATTGAGGATGGGGAGAAAATTCCGTGGAAGGGCGCTATAAAGGATTATTGTGAGGATATGCTTAAGATCGTAAGAACTTACGATAAAGATGTAGTTGCATTATGCGGCACACCGTCATGGAGTCAGGACTCACAGGGCGTAATCGGTCATGAAGTGACTGACGAGAACGGAGTCCCTTACGAGAATGTGATGTACACATTTCATGTGTATGCTGCGAGTCATAACGATGGACGAGATATTGACACTCCGACATCTTTCCACGGTGTAGATTTCATGAAAAGATTCAAAAGTGGAGATGCGTCTAGAGGATTGCCTTCTATTTTGAAAGTGCTCCCGGTGTTTGTTACGGAGTGGGGAACTACAGATGCTAGTGGATGGACTAATTTCCGACCTGATTTATCGGATTTGTGGCTAGATATTTTTGATGGCGACAATGATGGAGAGCAGATGGTGAGCTGGTGTAACTGGAGCTTCAGTGCTGAAGGTGGTGCATGTGGAGCGTTGAAATGGAACACGGGTAAGATTTCGCCGTTTGATCCGGAAATTTTGACAGAAAGTGGCAAGTACGTTTACGAACGTCTAAAAAATGAAACAAATAAAATAAAATAATGGCAAAAAAACTATTCTTCGGAATGTTACTCTCTTTGGCTTTGGTTGGATGCGCAAACAACAAGCCAGTTGATGGGTCTTCTAATGGATCTGATCAGGATCCTAAACAACCGACAACGGTCGGATATATTGACTCTCTAAGTAGCAATGTAGAAGCTTTACCTGCATTTGATTATCCTGCAGGTTCGCCAGTTGCAAAATGGGGAAAATTGAAAGTTGGAAAGAATGCAAAAGGAGTACGTTGCATGTGTGATGCTAACGGCAATCCGATCCAACTACGTGGTATGAGTACTCACGGATTGCAGTGGGCAGGTGTTGCAAACGTAACAGAGGGTAACATCAAGGCATTGAGAAACGAGTGGAACTGTAATGTTTTTCGTTATGCTCTTTATGTAGATGAGGAAGGTGGATACGCTTACAATCCACAGTTCAGAAATGATATCCTAGAGAAGGTAGTGGAATGGACTGCTAATAACGGTATTTATTTGTTGATCGACTGGCACGTACACAAGCCAGGTAACCCAAATGCTCCTCAGTATCGTTGCCATCCGTCTAACGGTAGAGACTTGGCAGGTGATTTCTTTACATATTGCTCACGTCGCTATTCAAATTTGAAACATATCATCTATGAGGTATGTAATGAGCCAAACTGGCATTACGAGGGAGGCCCTGGTGTAGATTGGACAACTGAGATCAAACCATATTGCGAGGAGATGCTTAGCATCATTCGTTCGAATGATAAAGACGCTATCGTTGTGTGTGGTACACCTTGGTGGAGTTCTTGCCCTGAGCTTGTGATCGGCAATGAAGTAGCTGATAAGGATGGTAATCTATATGAGAACGTCATGTATACATTCCATTTCTATTCGGCAACTCACAATGACGGAAGATTGAAAGATGAACCAGGCAATCACAGACCTGATGATTTCTATAGAAAGATGAAAGAGGGTATTCCAGAACTTGGAATCAAACCTATTTTGGAGACACTTCCTATTTTCGTCACAGAGTGGGGTACAACAGAGGCTAGCGGTTGGCATGAATTCCGCCCTGATCTTACAGATATCTGGATGGATATTCTTGATGGTAAGAATTCAGGAGAGCAGATTGTAAGCTGGTGTAACTGGAGCTTCAGTGCTGAAGGTGGTGTTTGTGGCGCACTTAAATGGAACACAGGTAAGATTTCTCCGCTTGATCCAGAGATTCTTACTGAGAGTGGAAAGTACGTATTTAAGCGCTTGCACGAGAAAAAATAGTTTTTTTGATAGTATATATTGGGAATGTGTTACATTTAGTAATGCATTCCCATTTGTTTTGCACAAAAATGATGTTGAAATGTATTTGTTCGCAATATATGTGAATAAAGTATGTTTAAAAGTATTGTTTTTAGATTTTATTTGTCTATTTTTGTTGGAAAAATAGTTTTGTGATAAAAAACGATCGTAATATAATGAAAAAACAATTATTGGGTTTTGCCTTAATGTCGGCTCTGTTCGTGGGCTGTACTGATGAATCTTACGATTTGGATAATATTTCCAATGATTTCAGTATTGGTTTGAATGAATATCTACCAATTGGCCATTCAGAAGTTAAATTGAAGGACATTTTGAATGAGTTTAAAACTGACTATATTTCAGAAGATGATGGAGGTATTTTGAATTTTGTCTTTGATACCGTTACTCGAGTTGATATCAAACCTCTAGATATCACATTTGAAAAGACAGAGTTTACTTATGACCTTGTTGCAGATAACATTTATGATGTAAAAAACGGTATTATCCCTGCAAATGCGACTTTTACAATCAATGTTCCTATCAACTTGAATATTGACGATAAGTCAGGTACAGGAAGAATCGACGAGATCCATATTAAGAGTGGAGAACTTAGATTCCATGTAGAAAGTAACTCTTTTGATGCATCTGCACTATATATCAAAGAGATTCCTAATCTAGATAGAAATGGTTTGAGTTGGGAGAATGGCTCTTTTGTACTTGATCTTTCTAATACATATCTAAAGTTCCCAGAAGGAGGCCTTGTAGTCTCTTGTGAGATTGGATTTATCAATAAGCCAAACTCAACAGTAAAGGATCTTATAGTTAACGATGCTAATGGTATTGATATCAAGGTTGTTATGGAAAAGACATCTTTGACATATCATAGAATCACAGGTTATTTTGATTCTAATATAGAGCAGGTAGAATATACAGATTTCTATATTAACCTTTATGATGACAATCTTGACTTTAAATTGAATGTGACTGATCCGAGATTGGAAATCACTGCATATTCTAATAGTGGTATTCCATTGGAATGCTCTTTGAAGAAATTGGTCGGAAAACATAAGACTAAAAAGTCGACTACTAAAGATTCTGTTGAAGCTGTGTTCTACAAGGGCACATCATTCGAGGGCCCAAGTTACTATTTTAACTTCCAGCGTGCAGAAAACGACGAGAGAGTCATGGCATTCCAGAAGGAATTTAACCATATAGATGGAGGTTTGGACAAGATTTTCAGTTATTTGCCAGACTCGGTATCTTTGTCTTGTGGTATTAGAATCGCAGCTGATACCGCTAAGTCTAAGTCTTACTATTTGTTGGATTCAACTTATTTGGATTTGGATATTCGTGCAACTGTTCCTCTTCAGATCGGTGATTCAAGCTACCTTACAATCAGAGATACTGTTGACAAGATCAATATTGTAAAGGAGATCACAGATTATCAGAATGGAGAGTTCAAGTTGGATATGGCTGAAGTCATCGTTGAGTTTGAGAACGAATTGCCTCTAGAAGCTGTTGTTAACGCAAGATTCTGTAAGGCTGATACAGCTGCTAATGGTGTTGTGACTCTTACTGAGATTAAGAATCCAAAACTAAGGCAGTCAGTAAAGATTCCTGCTGCAGAGACTACAAGCGGATTTGTGACAAAGGCAAAGTCGTCTAAGACTGTCATTAAGGTAAGTGATGATATGGTTGAGGATATCAAGAATATCAATGCTGTTGATTTCACATACAGAATAAAGGTTCCAGATGGAGCAGTAGATGGAATCTTCTTGACAACGGATTGTGGCATGGCTGCAAAGGTTTATGGCCACGTTAAAGCTAATATTACTAAAACGGAGCAAAAATAATAGACTAAGACAATGAAAAGAATTATATCTGTCGCATCGACAATATTGGTGGCTGCGTCGTCAGCATTTGCTCAAATGCCGTCTACTCTATATTTCATGGATAATAATCCATTGATAAATAATTTCAATCCTTCGTTCCAGCCTACAGACAAGATGTATATTGGAATGCCAGGTTTGTCTTTAGTCTCTTTTAATGCAGGAAATAGTAAACTTGCTTTTGAAGATATATATGTGCCTCGTATGATCGATGGAAAGAACACAACAGTATTGTTCTTGCATCCTGAGGCAAAGGATGAAATCCGTAACGTGATGAATAAGATCGGTCCTCGTGATCGTATCTTCGCTGATTACAATCTTCAGCTTATTAACTTCGGAATGAGAATCAAGGAGAAATCTTATGTTTCTCTATCCATCGCTAATAGAATGGAGATGAATACTATTTTCCCACGCGAAATGTTCAAGGCAGCATTGATGACTTATGAGAATGGTTCGGAGTCGTCTTACTCTTTCGGTTTGGGTAAATTCTCATCTACATTGAACTGCTATTCTGAGATAGGTCTTGGTTATAGTTATTCTTTTGCTGATAATTTCCAGGTCGGTGCTAAGGTTAAGTATTTGATGCCTCACGCAGGATACCGTACTGATTTCAAGAATTTGGATTTGTTCGTATCCAAGGATGAGTGGAGATTCTCTGGAGAAGGTCAGATCGATGCTTCTGTTCCTGGTGTTGAAATAACAAAGGATGAAGAGGGTAAAATTGACTCTGTGAATTTCAACGACAATATAGAAGCTAAGGATATCGTAAAGTCTAAGGGTGCAGGTGTTGCTCTTGATCTAGGTGTTACTTACAACCCTATCAAGAATATCAAATTGAGTGCCAGCGTGTTGGATCTTGGATTTATCCATTATTCAAACGAGTTGCATAGACTAAAGAAAGACCAGGATTTCGTTTTCAATGGTTTCAAGTATGATATCGATGATATCCATGATCGTGATTCTGCAGATTTGTTCGCTCCATACGAGGAGATGCTTGACAATATGTATGTTGTTGAAGATAATCAGGGATATAACTCAAGATTGACAGCAAAGGCTTTGGTCGGTGTCGAATATTCTTTCTTTGAGAATAAGATGTCGGTTGGTGCATTGTCTAAGACTTACTTCTTGCGTGGTTGCGCATCTGAAGAGTTTATGCTATCTTACAATTATCGTCCAAACAGAATTGTAGCTGCTTCTGCATCTTACACTGTTACAAACGGTATGTATAGCAACTTCGGATTGGGTCTTAACTTGAATATGGGTCCTGTCAACTTGTTCTTTGCTGCAGATCAAATTCCTGTAATGTGGGCAAAGGGAGACGGAATCATGATTCCTACTCGTACACGTGCAGCTAACTTCGCTATGGGTCTAAACTTCTTGATCCGTGATAAGGAGAAGGAAGATAAAAATAAGTTGGCTTGGAAAGACACTGATAACGATGGTGTTTCTGACTTGTACGACAAGTGTAATGATACTCCAGAAGGAATAGAAGTTGATGCTACAGGATGTCCTAAGGATACAGATGGCGACGGTGTTCCTGATTATATGGATCAGTGCCACGACTCATTGTCAGGTAAGAAGGTTGACGCTAATGGATGTCCGCTGGATTCAGATAATGATGGAGTTCCTGATTACAAGGATCAGTGCCACAACCCTAATACAGGTGGTTTGGTAGACGAGTTCGGTTGTCCTTCAGATGTTGATGGCGACGGTGTTCCTGATTACCTAGATAAGTGTAATTTGACTCCAATCGGTGTTCCTGTTGATGCTAACGGATGTCCTAAGGATTCAGATAACGATGGTGTCGCTGATCACCTAGACAAGTGTCCAAATACTCCACTTGACACTAAGGTTGACGAGAACGGATGCCCTATTGATACTGCACCGGTAGCTGTAGCTCCTGTAGAAACTAATGATTCTGCTAAGAGTGATTCTGATTCTAAGGTTGCTCCTAAGAACTCTAAGTCTTCAGTTAAGGATGTTAAGCAGCCTGCAGCTAAGACTGATTCAAAGTCTTCTGCAAAATCTAATGTTAAGACAAGTTCAAATTCAGCTAAGCCATTTGACAGCAGCTGGATTGCAGATAGAGACAACGATTTGACTCCAGAAGAGTACGAGGCTAACCGTCCTAAGGCTAGACATTATACAGTAGTTGAGAATGGAATAGAGTACGATGTTTATGAGGCTCCTACTTTCAACGTGTTGTTCGACTCAAGTATGGCAGTTGTAAGAAACCGTATGTTGCCAGAATTGAACAAGATTCTTAACACATTGAAGTCGAATAAGAATACTTCTGTAATTATCTACGGTCATACTGACTCTGACTGTACAAATGAGAAGAACTTGGCATTGTCAGTTAAGCGTGCTCAGGCAGTTAAGAGATATTTGACTACTAAGGGCATCGAGGATAACCGTGCTGTAGCAAGAGGATTCGGTGAGACTAAACCAATCATCAGTAACAGAACATCAATAGGCCGTTCGCAGAACCGTCGTGCTGAGGTGATTGTGGTTACTAAGACTCCTAAGGGACCTGCTAAGAAGTAAGTTGTTAACTTCATCAATAGAAAAAGGGATGCTGAATAAGCATCCCTTTTTTGTTGTCACTATTATTTGATGAGTATTGCAAGTTAGAGTAGGAGGAATGAAAATCTTGCACTTATTTTTTTACATAAGAGATTCTGTTTTTTTTGTGTGTAAGGAATATGATAGTTGTTCGTTCCGGTTTAAAACAAAAAAAGAAGGAAGCCTCTCGACTTCCAATCTTCCAACCTTAAATCTAATACCATGAAAAACACAATGCAAAGGTAGCACTATTTTTGTATTCTGCAACATAAAAATGCTATTTTTTTCTAAAAAATATGTTTTTTAACACACTGCATTCTGCGGTGTGTTTGGTGTATGTATTGTAAATTGTTGATTTGTAGGCAGATATCTTGGTAATTTTGTGTCTTGAACCAATGTTAAAATATATTCTAAAGTATTAAAAAGTTGAAATTAGTTTTTTGTTAGAAAAAATCGATGCATATTTGCAGTCAGAAACAAATGATGAAAGGGTTCTTATGCTTTAATTAGTATATCTCACTTATTGAAATCAGTATTGAAAAAGTAAAAACAAAACAAATTTATCTAAATAAAGAAAGATGAAAAAAATTTTATCACTTGCAGCAGTTGCCGCTATGGCTGTAACTGCTAATGCATCCGAGTTGGACGATGCTAAGTACTTCGAGAACTGGGGTAAGTTGAAGTTGGTTGGTAATCAGCTTTCTTCATCTAAGACTGGTGAGGCAGTACAGTTGAAGGGTTGGTCTACATTTGGTCTTCACTTTAAGGATGTACGTAACTGTCTAAGCAAGGATCACTTCGCATTGATGAAGCACTATGGTGCTAACATGGTTCGTTTGGCTATGTACATCGATGATACATACGATGGCGGTTCTTACATTGGTAACGAGAGCACATACAAGCAGGCGATTAAGGATTATATCAAGGCTTGTTATTCGTTGAACATGTATGCTTTGGTTGACTGGCATACACTTGATACAAACGGTCACGAGGGTAACCCTGCTAATCAGACTGCTATTTCTAAGGATTTCTTTGCTGAGATCTCTAAGTACTGTAAGGATAATGGTTACGACAACGTATTGTACGAGTTGTGTAACGAGCCTAACACAGATAGCTGGGCAACAATCAAGGGTTACGCAGAGAGTGTTATCCCTGAAATCTTGAATAACCAGCCAGAAGCTATGATCGTAGTTGGAACAAACTTCTACTGTCAGAAAGTAATGGAGCCAGTCAGCAACCCTATCTCTAAGTACAAGAACAACGTATTGTATTCATTCCACTACTATGCTTGTACACACTATAGCTTGCTAAGTCAGTTCCGTGCAGCTCAGGGTTCAATTCCAATGTTCGTATCTGAGTGGTCTGGTGTAGCAGCTGATGGTAACGGTAACTTCTGTCGTCAGAATGCAGACGATTTGATGCGTGACTGTGGTATCACTAACGATGCTAAGCAGCTTGTCAGCTGGGCTATCTGGAACTGGGGTTCTAAGAATGAGACTTCTTCATTCTTCCACGGATCTTGTGATGAGCAGCATATTTCTGATTCAAGATCAGATGATGGTACTGTTACATTCGGTGAGTTCGTATCTGGTTTGATGTCAGGAGGTAGAAAGATCGAGGCTAGAGAGCTTCCAACTTCTGGTCCTTACACAGATATTAACGTTATCCCTTCTACTCCAAGCAAGGCTTTCCGTTGGGATGCTTACAACCTAGGTGGTGAAGGTGTTGCTTACCACGATGGTAATGGTGGCGCTTGGGCAAAGGATAAGGAAGGTAAGGTTACTGGTTACCAGGTAGGTAAGAACGAAGAGGTTGACGTATTCTCTTTGGCTGTTGAACAGCAGTGGCTTACTGAGAAGTTCCCTTACTCAACAGTTGTAGACGGTAAGGTAACTAAGTGGGATCCTCAGATCAATACAGACTGGAAGGATGGCGAGACTAAGCAGCCTACATACCGTTCTTTGAATGGTGGTCGTATGTATTCTGGTACAGATGGTTCAAGACGTCCAGATGAGGGTGTTGATATCTCAGGTGCAAGCTGTAATGGTACTGCTTACGCAGGTAAGGGATACCAGAACCTTGGATGGGTTGAGGAAGATGAGTGGATTAAGTTTACAGTTGACGTAGAGAAGCCAGGTTATTACAAGATCCAGGCTGTCGTTGGTGCTGAGTATACTTCTCCTGCTAAGAACGGTGAGATCTCTATCACTTCAACACACGGTAACCACCTACGTTCTTCTGACGACTTCAAGGATGAGACTCTTGTAAATACATTCGGTTTCCCTGCAACAGATGAGTGTGCTGATAAGTCAGCATCACCTGCAGAGCCTTGGAACTGTTGGGCAATGGCTGATGCAATCAGTGGTAGACACGAGGTTTACGTAGCATTCCCAGCTGCAGGTGAGCAGGAGATCACATTCACATTCTTGGATAACGCTGGTGGTGTTGGTCCACTTGTATTTACTTACGAAGGTCCACTTTTGGATGGTGACCCTATCACTGCTGTAGTTGAGCCAGAGGCTGAGGAAGTATTCTCAATCTACCCTAACCCAACTTCAGGTGAGTTCACTGTAGCTCTTGCTGATCAGGCAGAGGCAACAGTTGAGATCGTTAACATGGCTGGTCAGGTTGTAGCTTCTCAGGTTGTTGAGGGTTCTGCTACAATCAACAAGGCTTTGGCTGCTGGTGTTTACACTGTAGTTGTTAAGTCTAACGGTAATGTTAGCACTCAGAAGTTGATCGTTAAGTAATCTAAGTTAGATTTCTTATAAAATCACGGAGGAGGAGCATTTTGCTCCTCCTCTTTTTTTGTCCTCTTTTTTGTCAATAGATTGTATACAATTTACCAACGTCTTTGTAAATTTTTACGGTTTTACCTTAAATTTTACGCTGTTGAAGCTTTTGTGTTTGATTTCGAATTAAACTTGCATTCGTTATTTGATGTCAATCTTTTCAATTTAATGATTACGTGAATGTAGTTGTGGATAATTGAAGTTGACTTATTTTTTTACGTATAACAAATAAATATAGCGTATGAGGAATTTTTTCTATCTATCTGCATTATTGCCTATGATGGCAAATGCCGTTATGCTACCTGGATTAGGATGCGAAAAAGAGTTGACGTGCCCTTGGGATGAAATCAACAAGATTTCAGTGTCTGGAACATCAGTCTTCCAGTGGAACTTCTACAACAAGGGTGGTGAAGGTTATGCTTACCACGATAACAACAGTGGTGCATATAAAGTTGACAAAGATGGTGTTGTTGAGGGTTATAAAATGAATGAGGATGAGGTTGATGTCTTTTCACAAGCACGTAAATTCCAATTCCTAAATATCGATTGCCCTTGGTCAACTGTCGAAGATAATGTTGTTGTCTCTTTTGATTCCAAGATTACAACTAATTGGATGGATACTTTGGGTAACCATACCTACAAATCGTTGAATGCTGGCCGCAATTATTGTGGGGACAATTCAATTATTCGTCCGGATGAAGGCGTTGATTTGTTCATTGCTTCTTGTAAAGGAACTGAATACGAAAATAAAAACTATACATCAATTGAGTATGTAGAGGAAGGTGAGTGGATTCACTATACGGTTGACGTTGAGAAGGCTGGCTATTATAAACTGAGTGCGGTGATTAGTTCAGCATATTCGGCTCCTTTACAGAAGGGTGAGATATCAATTGTAGATTCTGAAGGATATAATATTCTTCGTACGTCTTCAGATTTGAAGGATACCGTTAAGGTTACTTCATTTGGTTTTGACTTGATCAGCGGATGTGCCGATCAAAACATCTCTTCTTTCATTGAACCTTGGAATTGCTGGGCAGTAAGTGATGCAAAAAGTGGTGAGTACAAAGATGTATATTGCTATTTTGATAAGGCAGGATTACAGCGTATAACAATCTCTTTCTTGGGTAATGCCAACAGTGTCGGTCCATTGTTGTTCAGCTATGCGAAAGAATTTGAAACAGAGCCTGGAATGAAAGAGTGTGAGGAAAAGAAGCCTTTTGGACCTTACCATACAATCAATAAGATTTCCAAGAAGGCTCCGTCGCTATTTCATTGGAACTACTTTAACGAAGGAGGTCCGGCCAAGGCATATTATGATAATAACACCAGTGCGTATAAATTAGATAAGAATGGTAATCGTGTTGACTACAACAATAAGTCGGACGAAGTTGATGTTTTCTCTTCTGCATTGGACAAGGAGTATGAATACTTTGATAGTAAATGCCCTTGGTCTACCACAATAGATTGCAATGTCAAATCGTATGACAAATCTATCGCTTCTTCTTGGGCAGACGAGGATGGAAATCATACATACAAGTCGTTGAATGCTGGTCGTTGCTATTGTGGGGATAACGATACGATTCGTCCTGATGAGGAGGTCGACTTGTTTATGGTAGGGTTCCCAGGTACTGTATATGAAAGTGAAAGAAGTGTTGTCCTTGGTTATGTTGAACAAGACGAGTGGATTAAATATACAGTTGATGTTCAGGATCCAGGATACTATAGGATTCGAGGTCTTGTAAGTTCTCAGTATTTTGCGCCAAACACAGACGGAGAGATCTTGATTTATTCTAAGGATGGAAATATGCTTCGTTTGCCGAACAATCTAAAAGATGAAAATGCTGTCTATTCTTTTGGCTTCCCGCTTACTATTAAATGTGCATCTGATGATGTAGATTGGTATGAGTCGTGGGCTTGTTGGCAGGTATCTGATGCAAAGTCTGAAGATGAAAATGTAATATATTGTAAGTTTGAAAAGCCTGGTCTTCAGGAAATAACTATCTATTTCCAGGGTGACGCTGGAGGTGTCGGTCCGTTGATTTTTGAGTACGCTGCTGATCCTGAACCAAAAGTTAATAAGATCACTCCTAATGAACCATCTGTATTCCATTGGAATTATTACGATGATGGTGGTGAAGGTATTGCTTACCATGATGCTAACACTAGCGCTTACAAGTTTGACGACGAGGGCGTCGTTATCGACTATAATAATAAAGGAGATGAGGTAGACGTGTTCTCTTTGGCAAAAGAGTTGGCGTGGATGAACAAGGTTTGCCCTTGGTCAACAATAGAGGGAGATAGGATTGTAAGCTACGACAAGTCTATTTCTACTTCATGGAAGGATGAATATGACAATTCTACTTATAAATCATTGAATGGAGGCCGCAATTATTGTGGCTATTCCGATGTGATTCGTCCTGACGAAGGAGTTGACTTGGCATGGGCTAGTTGTAAGGGAACTCCTTTAGAGAATAAGGATTGCACAGTTCTTGGCTGGGTTGAAGAAGACGAATGGATCAATTACACGGTTGATGTAGAAAAACCTGGTTATTATACTATCAGTGCAATTGTTGGTGCTGAATATGTAGGTATGATGAGGGATGGAGAGATCAAAATTACATCTGCATTAGGAAATCATCTTCGTTCGGTAAAAGATTTGTATGATGCAGAAAGAGTCGCTTCATTCGGATTCCCAAGAACGACAGAATGTGCAGATTCGGAAAGCCTGTTGTTTGAACCTTGGGATTGCTGGACAATTTCTAATGCTAGAAGCGGTGGGGATATGAATATCGTTTGCCTGTTCCCAAAAGCAGGAAAACAGAACTTGACAATTTCTTTTGTTGGAAATGCAGGTGGTGTCGGTCCGATGTTCTTTACATTCCATAAAGATTACGAACCTGATTATACAGAAATCAGAGAAATTAAGGTTAATGCAGCTGATTTCTCAATCGCGCCTAATCCAACGTCTGGAAGATTCACTATCACTCTGTCTGAAAATGAAGATGCACATGTCGACATTGAGAATATGGCAGGACAGGTGATATATTCAGCTGACATGACATCGTCGACTACAATCGATAAATCTCTTGCTCCTGGTGTCTATTCTGTTGTTGTCAGAAGCGCTGGAGGTGTTAATGCAAAGAAGTTGATCGTGAAGTGATTTGAACGAATCTCATAAAAACATGTAGGAGGAGTAACATTTTGTTTCTCCTCTTTTGCTTTTGGATAATAGCTGATAATCAGTTGTATAGCTTCTTTTATTTACGGATTTGCTATTGTTTTAAAAGCGTATGTCTTACTTTTTTACGAAAATGCCATCATTTTTACGTACTTTTTTTTGATGTGATAGGAATTGATTTAAACTTGCAGATGTAATTTTAGTGTTGACTTTATTTATGAAATAATCGCTTGACGAAGTGATTGTGAAAACTTAATGAAGCTCTAATTAGTTTAATGATTTATTGGTTTATTGAAAAAGAAGTTTGAGTATGAAAAAAAAATTATTTCTGTCCGTTTTAGCAACTTTAGCTATTACTGCAAATGCTAACGTATTTGACGACACAAATTATATTGAAGAGTGGGGCAAGTTGAAACTGAATGGCAACCAGCTTTCGTCTTCAAATATTGATAGCCCTGTTCAGTTGAAAGGATGGTCGACAAACGGCATTCACTTTGCGAATGTTGCGGAGTGTATGGGAAAGGTGCAGTTTAGCAAAATGAAGCACTATGGTGCTAACATTGTTCGTTTGTCTATGTACATCGATGACGACTCTAATGGAGGGTCTTACATCGGCAATGAAGAAAAATTCAAAGATAAAATCAAGTCATACATTAAAGATTGCTATGATCTAGGTATGTATGTTATGGTGGATTGGAATACGTTTGATATGAATGGCCGTGAAGGAAATCCAGCTAAACAGACAGTAATGTCTCAGGATTTCTTTAAGGAAATTTCGGCGTATTGCAAAGAGAACGGTTATGACAATGTGTTGTATGAGTTGTGTGGCGTACCTAACACTGACAGTTGGGCAACAATCAAGGGTTATGCAGAGGAGGTTATCCCTGTAATCCTGGAGAACCAGCCAGACGCTATGATCGTAGTTGGAACAAACTTCTACTGTCAGAAAGTAATGGAGCCAGTCTTCAATCCAATCTCTGAGTACAAGAGCAACGTGTTGTATTCATTCCACTATGATGCATGTACACACTATCCCTTGCTTCCTGACTTCCGTGCTGCTCAGAATTCAATTCCAGTGTTTGTTTCTGAGTGGTCTCCTGTTAATTTCGCTAAAAATGTAAATAGCTTTTGTGAGGAGAGAACAGAAGATTTTATACGTGACTGTAGTCTTACTGGTGATGCAAAACAACTTGTCAGTTGGTGCACTAGTGACTGGAATTACGAAAAGACGATTTCTTCGTTTATGACTGGATCTTGTGAAGATCAACAAATATCTTATCTGCAATCAGATAGAGGTATTAGCTCATGGGGTAACTATTTAATTGGTTTGATGTGTGGTAGGGTAAATCCAGATCCGGATCCAGATGAAAATACAAATCAGAATAATGATGGTAGTGGTCTTCAAGCAGTGTATATAGACAATAATGTTATCCCAAGTACTCTTTCAAAAGCATGGCATTGGGATGCTTACAGCCTAGGAGGAGAAGGAGTCGCATACCACGATGAGAACAGTAGCGCTTGGGAAAGAGACGATGCAGGCAAGGTCGTCGGCTATAGAGCAGATGGTGAAGAAGTAGATGTCTTCTCTTTGGCGGTACACATGCAGTGGATGGCGTATAAGTTTCCTTATGCCATAGTAGAGAATGGCAAGGTTGTTTCATTCAGCGATACGATCAAGACTGAATGGAAAGATGTGAATAACGGCGACAAACCAACTTATAAATCGTTGAATGCAGGACGAAAGTATTCTGGCACTGATGGATCAAGACGTCTTGATGAAGGAGTGGATTTGATTGGAGCTAGTTGTGCTGGAACGGATTATGAAATGAAGGGATACCAGAGCCTATATTCCGTTGAAGATGGAGAGTGGATGAAGTTTGTAGTAGATGTTGAAAAGGCAGGTTATTATAAACTTTCGGCAGCCGTAAGTGCAGAGTATAAGGCATTGAATAAAGACGGTGAGATTTCAATCATATCAGATGCGCATGGCAACCATCTTCGTGCCGGCATGAATTTGGAGGATGAAACCTTAGTGAAAACATTCGGATTCTCCAAAACAGAGAATTGTGCCGATGCAAATGCAAAGATCTCTGAGCCTTGTGATTGTTGGGCTATAAGTGATGCCAAGAGTGGTGGTTACGATGAGATATTTGTGGCATTCCCATCAGCTGGAGAACAGGAGATAGTGATCTGCTTTTTGGGCGATGCAAGTGGCGTTGGCCCAATGATGTTTGAGTATGTCGGTCCGCTAAAGGAAGGTGACCCTATGACATCAGTAGATCAGTCTGGAGCAAGTGAGTTTACTATCGCGCCGAATCCGACATCTGGAGAGTTCACTATCACATTGGCTGATGATACTCAAGCTCATGTCGACGTGGTAAATATGGCGGGACAGACGGTATATTCGGCTGAGGTTGAAACGTCGGCAACGATTGGCAACTCTTTTGCTCCTGGAGTTTATACAGTGATTGTCACTACTGATAACGGAGTTAATACTCAAAAGTTGATTGTAAAATAAAATTATTGTAGAGACGGTGTACATACCGTCACTTCGGATGGTATTAAAAGGGCACGTTGGTAACAACGTGCCCTTTTTTGTGCCTGAACTTTTGCGTCCCATTTTCGTGTTTTCTTGCTCCATTTTGCCCCACTTTTATTCTGAAAAATCATATTTTAAAATTTTGTAGTTAAAAATCAGATGTTTAGGTGTTCGGTTGTGTCTGTCTATGCTTTGTTATAATGTTGTTGAAAGGTTGTTGATAACCTGTTAATTGTCCGTTTGAAAGTATAATGTGGGGAAAAGTGGGGAAATTTTAAATTTATTGTGTAATTTTGAAGTCCAAAACTTAAGATTTTGTTAGAATGCAGTTTTTAGGTAACATAGACGCTAAACTTGATGGCAAGGGAAGAGTATTCGTCCCTGCACAGTTTCGACGCTTGCTAGAGCAGAGTGGCGAAACAGCGTTGGTGTTGCGTGTCAACTCTGAATCTGGATTCGCAAAACTTTATCCGCTTTCCGAGTGGACAAGACAGTGCGAGGAACTAAAGTCTCGTCTTAACCTATGGAAAGCACAGGATCAGATGATCTATCGTTCGTTTACTTCTAAGGCAGAGCAGCTTGAGCTTGACTCGAACGGTCGAGTTCTTTTGCAGAAGAAGTATCTGGAGCAGTTGGAAATCGATCTTGATGTTGTGTTCGCTGGTGTTGGCGACTATTTGGAGTTGTGGTCAAGAGATCGTTACGAGGCATCTATGATGGATGAGGCGTCTCTTGAGGCTGCTCTTGAAAAGATTATGATGTAACCGACAAAGAACTAGAGTTATGGAAAATGAAATTGTGTATCATACGCCGGCTTTATTGATTCCTTGCATGGAGGGATTGGATATAAAAAGTGATGGCGTGTATGTTGACTTGACTTTCGGAGGCGGCGGACATTCACGAGAGATCCTTTCTCGTCTTGGTAAAAACGGAAGATTGTTTGCTTTCGACCAGGATGTAGATGCTATTGCCAATATTCCGGATGATGACAGACTTACATTCTGTCGTTCCAACTTCTGTTACCTAAGCAACTTTCTTGCTTATTATGGAGTGGAGAAGGTTGACGGTGTGCTTGCCGACCTTGGCGTGTCATTCCACCATTTCGATGAGGCAGAACGCGGATTCTCGTTCCGTTTCGACGGGCCTCTTGACATGAGAATGAACCGTAAGTCGAAATTTACTGCTGAAAATCTATTGAATGAGTATGACGAGCAGCGTCTTGCCGACATATTCTATCTGTATGGAGAGATGAACAATGCCCGTAAGGTGGCTTCCACAATAGTGAAGGCTCGCCAGAAGGCTCCTCTTACTACCATATTCCAGCTTGTGGAGTTGCTTGAACCGCTTATCGGCAGAGACAGCCAAAAGAAGGATCTTGCAAAACTCTTCCAGGCAATCCGTATTGAGGTTAACGATGAGATGGGCACTCTTAAGAAGATGCTTTCTCAACTTCCAAAGGTGCTTGGCGACGGTGGACGTGTAGCTATCCTTACTTATCATTCACTTGAGGACCGTCTTGTGAAGAATTTCTTCAAGACAGGTAATGTCGACGGTAAGATTGAGAAGGATTTCTATGGTAATACAGTTCGCTCGCTTTCTCCTGTAAACGGAAAGGTGATTACTCCTGATGCAGATGAGATCCAGCGTAATCCAAGAAGTCGAAGTGCAAAATTGCGTGTCGCAGAAAAGGAGGAGGGCAAATAGTATGAACGAATTCTTGCATGGACTTAAAATTTTCAAGGCAAACGTCAGCTATTTCTTCTCTGTTGACTTCGTGATGCACAATATGTATCTGATTGCGCTTGTCGTCGGGCTTTGTATCCTGACAATCGAGAACAGGTATGAATGCGACAAACAGTTGACTCAGATTACAAAATTGAAGACGGTGCTTCAGGATAAGAAAAACGAGGCTTTGACTGTTAATGCTAATTTGTCGCAACATAGCCGCCAAAGTAACGTGAAAAATATGATTTCGGAGAGCGGTGTCGATATTGCGGAATCTACTTTGCCGCCATTTATAATAAACAAATAGTTGGCTATGGCGAAGTTTGACGACAATATGAAAAAACGCATTCTCAAGGGAATGATTTTTCCTTGTCTCTTTATCGCTGTTGCCGTCTCTTTGATTGTATGGAGAGCGTTCGGACTTATGTTTGGTCCCGAAGGTGACGGATGGAGAGAAAAGTTGAAGAACGAGCATGTCAACGATAGCTCGATCGTCAAGGCACAAAGAGGAAATATCTATTCGTGCGACGGTGTGCTGATCGCTAGCTCGGTGGAGGAACATAAACTTTTGATGGATTTCAAGTCAGAAGGTTTTGACAACGATCTTTTCAATGCTAATATAGATTCCTTGTGCATCTGCGTGGCAAGACTTTATGGCAATGCTCATACTCCCGATTATTACAAGAGTAAAGCGTTGACTGCAAAAAAGGCGAAAAACCGTGCATTTGTGTTTGAACCGAAGTTTGTTTCGCATAGCGACTATAAACGAGCAAAAAAGTTCCCTTTCTGGAGAGAACGTCGAAGCAAGACTGGTTTCTATGTTGAGACACGAGTTGAACGAAAGAAAACGTTCGGTAATCTTGCTTCTCGTACGATCGGTGGTTTCGACAAACCGTCGGGGAGAGGTAAGACTGGACTAGAGAAAAAGTTCGATGCCGAACTGAGTGGAGAACCTGGTATGGCAACGATGGTCTTCAACGGCGGAAGAAAGAGATGGGAGTGGACGAATGTTGTTGACCCGTTGAATGGTGCGGATATCTATACTACGCTTGATATGCGAATGCAGGATGTGGTGACTTCCGCTCTTGTCGACGTTATGCAGGCAGCTTCTGCGGATAGTGGATGTGCGATACTTATGGATGTCCATACGGGTGAGATCAAGGCGATGTCCAACCTGACTCGTTCAGGTCTTTCATTTGTCGACCAGAAAAACTATGCGGTCGGAATGAATTCGGAGCCGGGTTCGGTGTTCAAGTTGGCGTCGATGATAGCGTTGCTTGAAGTTGCAAAACTTGACACATCCTACATGATCGACACTGGAGACGGTTACTGGAAAGAGAAGGGAATGCACGACCATAACTACAGGTCGGATGGTACTGGCGGATTCGGAACAATTTCCTTGGCTCACGCTTTCCACGTCTCTTCAAACATTGGAATCGCAAAACCCGTTTATGAACATTTCTCGAAATCAAGAGATAGGTTTATAAGCAAACTTTATTCAATGAAGTTGGCCGACAGTATGGATTTGGATATTCCAAACCAGGTGCGACCAAGAATACGAATGTTTGATGATCCGGATGTACGAAACGACGGTAATTATTTGACATCTATGTCTATCGGATATAGTATCCAGATTCCGCCGATCTACACGTTGACGTTCTACAATGCGATCGCCAACAACGGAAAGATGATCAAACCGATTTTTGCAAAATCCATCAGGCGTGATGGTAAAACGTTGGAATCGTTCTCTACTGAGACAATTTGTCCTCAAGTATGTTCAAATAAGACACTTAGCAAAGTGAAGGATATGCTTAAGGGAGTAATAGAGCAGGGAACAGGAAAAAAGGCAAAATCAGAGATTCTTGAACTTGCCGGTAAATCTGGTTCAGCTCGTATGCACTACAACAATCCAAGTGGAGTGCCTCGTGACTACCAGATGTCGTTCGTAGGATATTTCCCTGCCGACAAACCTCGCTACACTTGTATGGTTGTCTATTGGCAGAGAGCCGAGTACTATAACAATGTCACTTCCAAGGCATTCCGTACGATTGCAGAAAGAATCTACGCCATGACTCCGGTAAGTTGCGAAACGGCTTTGTGTGACAATGGCAAATTCGGTCCGGAGATTAAAGGCGGTTACAAAAGTGATGTCGATTACCTCTTGAAGGAGTTGAAAATCAGACACACCAAGAATAAGATTGATGATAACGACATGGTCTGCACAACTACCAGAGACAGTGTGGTGAGCATGACGGAGATGAAAATCGGTAAGTTTACGGTGCCAAAGGTTATCGGACTTGGAGCAAAAGATGCTCTATACTTGCTTGAAAACAAAGGTTTGAAGGTGACGATGCGTGGACGAGGCACAGTGGTGCAGCAGTCTATACCAGCCGGCGAGACGGCATCACCTGGAAAACTGATAACAATTACGCTAAAATAGTTGGCTTATGAAGTTAGACGATTTGATAAACAGTGTCGGCTACGAAAATGTTGTCGGCAATCTAGATAAGGAGATTTCTGCAATCTGTCAGGATTCTCGCCAGGTATCTGCTGGCTCATTGTTCGTTGCAGTCTGTGGCTACTCGATCGATGGCCACGAATATATAGATTCTGCAATTGAGAAAGGGGCTACTGCTATTGTGCTTGAGAAGATGCCTTCGGCTTTGAAGGATGGTGTGACTTACGTACAGGTTAAGGATTCTGCAGAGTCTCTTGGATGTTTGGCATCCGCATGGTATGGCAATCCTTCGTCTAAGTTGAAACTTGTTGGAGTGACAGGTACGAACGGTAAGACTACTATTGCGACTGTGCTATACAAGATGCACCGTGAATTCGGACATAAGGTAGGTTTGCTTTCTACTGTCTGCAACTACGTGGATGAGAGAGCTGTGCCTGCAACGCATACTACTCCGGATCCGATCTCGTTGAACAAACTTCTTTCCGAGATGGTAGAGGCTGGTTGTACTTACGCTTTCATGGAGGTCAGTTCACATGCTGCCGATCAGAAGCGTATCGGTGGTTTGAAGTTTGTCGGAGGAATTTTCACAAATATTACTCGCGACCACTTGGACTACCATAAGACATTTGACAACTATATCAAGGCAAAGAAGTCGTTCTTTGATTCGCTTCCTGCCGACGCGTTTGCCCTAACAAATGCAGACGACCGTAACGGAAGTGTTATGATTCAGAACAGCAAAGCGTTGAGAAAGAGCTATTCAATCCGCTCGATGGCTGATTTCAGAGCTAAGGTTGTTGAGGATAGTTTCTTCGGAATGCTTCTTAATATCGACGGAAGAGAGGTCTCAACTCAGTTTGTAGGACGATTCAACGCATCCAACTTGCTTGCTGTCTATTCGGCTTGCGTGTTGCTAGGCAATACACCTGAAGATACTTTGGTCGCACTCAGCAAGATGACTCCGGTAAACGGTAGATTTGAGACTATCCGTGGAGAACAGAGCGGCGTATGTGCAATCGTCGACTACGCTCATACTCCTGATGCGTTGGAGAATGTGATCTCTACAATCAACGAAGTGAAGAGCCAGAGTGCAGAATTGATCACAATCGTGGGTTGTGGCGGTAACCGTGACAAGGGTAAGCGCCCGATCATGGCAAAGTCGGCTGTAGTAAACAGCGATAAGGTCGTTATCACTTCTGATAATCCGCGTAACGAAGAGCCGATGGATATCATCAACGATATGTTGGCTGGATTATCGGATGAGGAGCAGAGAAACGTTATTGTCAATGCCGACAGAGAGCAGGCAATCAAGACAGCTTGCCAAATCGCAAAGAAAGGTGACATCATCCTAGTGGCAGGAAAAGGCCATGAAGATTATCAGGATATCAAAGGAGTGAAGCATCACTTCGATGATCATGAGGTTGTTAGAAAATACTTAATATAATATAGGGGGATTATGTTTTATTATTTGTTTGATGGAATGACGTTTCCAGGAGCAGGATTGTTTCACTATGTGACATTCCGTTCTGCAATGGCGTTTGTTGGAGCATTGCTCTTTGTAATCATTTTCGGAAAGAAGATGATTGAGTATTTGCAGTTGCGTCAGATTGGCGAGACTATCAGAGATTTGAACCTAGAGGGACAGATGTCCAAAAAAGGAACTCCTACAATGGGAGGTATTATTATCATCGGAGGTATCGTCATTCCATGCCTTTTGTTCGGTAATCTTTCTAATATCTATATGCTTTTGATGCTTGCCATCACTCTTTGGCTTGGTTTCCTTGGAGGAATGGACGATTATATCAAAGTGTTCAAGAAGAATAAGGAAGGTATGTCGCCAAAGACAAAAATCGTAGGTCAGTTTGCCGCTGGTCTGTTCCTTGGCCTAGTACTTTACTTCAGCCCGGATGTGGTGATCAGAGAGAATCATACGACTGTGAACAAAGAAAACATTGAGGTCGTCAACTATTCTAAGGAGAACAAGAAGTCTACTCAGACAACGATCCCGTTTGTGAAGAACCACAACTTTGATTACGCATCGATCTTTGAGTTTGCAGGTGAGTATGCACAGCCTCTAGGATGGGTATTCTTCGTGTTGGTGACAATCTTCGTGATGACATTCATCTCTAACGGAGCAAATCTAACAGACGGACTTGACGGACTGTCGGTCGGAACGTCCATGATTATAGGTGTGGCATTGGGAATCCTGGCATATCTGTCGGCACACGTTGAGTTTGCAAGCTACTTGAACATCATGTACATACCTCACTCGGAGGAACTTGTGGTTTATCTATGTGCATTCGTAGGAGCGACCCTTGGATTCTTGTGGTACAACTCGTTCCCTGCACAAGTGTTCATGGGAGATACAGGTAGTTTGATGCTTGGAGGAGTAATCGCTGCCGTGTCAATGATTATCCGTAAGGAGTTGTTGATTCCGATTTTGTGTGGTGTGTTCATCGCAGAAAACTTGTCGGTGATGCTTCAGGTATCATATTTCAAGTACACAAAGAAGAAGTATGGTGAGGGTAGACGAATCTTCTTGATGTCGCCATTGCACCACCATTTCCAGAAGAAAGGAATGCCGGAGCCTAAGATCGTTTCAAGATTCTGGATTGTCGGCTTGCTATTGGCAGTAATTACACTAGTGACTTTAAAAGTGAGATAATGAAAAGAATAGTAGTTTTAGGAGCAGGAGAGAGTGGCGTTGGTTCGGCTATCTTGGCCCAGAAGCAGGGTTTTGATGTCTTTGTGTCGGACATGTCGCCAATCAAGGATAAATATGTTGAGGAATTGAACCAGTATTCGATCCCTTTTGAGCAGGGTCAGCACACAGAAGAGTTGATCTTGAATGCGGATGAGGTAATCAAGAGCCCGGGTATCCCTGAGAAAGCACCTATTATCAAAGCATTGAGAGCGAAAGGTATCAACATAATCTCGGAAATTGAGTTCGCCGGACGCTATTCAAAGTCGAAGATGATCTGTATCACAGGTAGCAATGGTAAGACAACAACCACTACACTTGTACATTACATCTTCAAGGAGGCTGGTCTTGACGCATCGCTTGCCGGAAACATCGGTTTCAGTTTGGCACGTCAGGTGGCCATCGATCCTCACGACTACTACATTATCGAGTTGAGTAGTTTCCAGTTGGATGGAATGTATGATTTCAAGGCAGACATTGCAATCCTTCTAAACATCACTCCTGATCACTTGGACAGATACGAGTATAAGTTCCAGAATTACGTAGATTCAAAGATGCGTATTATCCAGAACATGACAGAGGATGGAGTATTTATTTACTGGAACGAGGATCCTGTCGTTACGAAAGAGATTGAGAAATATAATATAAAAGCGCAGATGATGCCTTTCTCTATCCAGACAATCGAGAAGATGGCAGCATATGTAGAGAATGAACAATTAGTAATCAACTTAAAAAACAATTATATAGATATGGATATTAATAAACTAGCGTTGAAGGGTCAGCACAACACTTACAATTCTATGGCTGCAGGTATAGCTGCCGGTGTTGAGGGCATCAAGAAAGACACTATCCGCAAGGCGTTCAGCGACTTTAGCGGCGTTGAACATCGTCTTGAGCCTGTAGCTAAGGTAAGAAGCGTGTTGTTCATCAACGATTCAAAAGCTACAAACGTCAACTCATGTTGGTATGCATTGCAGTGCATGCGAACACCAGTTGTCTTGATCCTTGGCGGTAAGGATAAAGGTAACGATTACACAGAGATCGAGGATTTGGTAAAGGAGAAAGTTAAGGCTATCGTATGTCTTGGCGTCGACAATACTAAGCTTCATGAGTTCTTTGACGGTAAGGTAGAGAATATTGCTGATGCTGGTTCTATGGAAGAGGCTGTCAACAAGTGTTTTGCGTTTGCTGACAAGGGTGACACAGTTTTGCTTTCTCCATGTTGTGCAAGTTTCGACTTGTTCAAGAGCTACGAGGATAGAGGACAGCAGTTTAAGGAGTGCGTAAAACGTTTGTAATATGGGAGATCGCAATGCTTTTTTCAAAAAGCTGTTTCTTGGCGATCTCTGTATATGGATGGTGATAGCTTTGTTGCTTGCGATCTCGCTAATAGAAGTGTATAGCTCGATCCAAGCAATGTCGACTGTCAGAAATGGAGATTATAACGGACAGTTTTACAAACATATCTTCATGGAACTAAGTGGTCTTGTGATCACTGTGGCCGTCGTGCAAGTAGGAGTCAAACGGTTGTTCTCATCCAAATTGACTGGGTTTCTGGTTGTCGGGGCTTTGGTATCTTGGGTAATGCTTCTGCTTACCCCTAAGTTCGGCGACCTTATCAATGGAGCCAGACGTACTATGTTTGGAGTCCAGTGGTCTGAACTTGTAAAGGTATTCTATGTGATATTCCTTGCCTTTTGGATCGGACAGTATTCCTCTGAAAAAGGATTGGCTCCAACCAGGAAAGGATGGGTTGTCTTGGGTACAGTGTTTTGTCTATGGCTGTTGCCGATCGGTTTGGAGAACATGTCCGGATTGGTATTGCTGACTGCCGTGACAATCTGTTTGTTGTTGGCAGGAGGGTTGAAACTTAAACCTTTTTTGTGTATCATCAGTATTTTTGTCGCTTTTGCCTTATTAATCGGAACAATTGGTAAGGTATTCACTCCCGATCAATTGAAAGGTACGCCTTTTCATCGTGCGCCTACGTGGGTGTCTCGTGTGGAAAGTTCAATATTTGGTAATAAATCGGAAGACGATCCTAAACTTAAATTCAAGGTCGACGACGACAACTATCAAGTGTCACATGCCAAAATGGCTGTTGCCAACAGTCATGGAATTGGTAAGGGTGTCGCTGGAGGTGTGGAGAGAGCGCGTCTTCCTCAGGCCTTTTCGGATTATATTTTTTCAATTATTCTGGAAGAGGGCGGATTATTTGCTGGTTTGTTAATAATTTTTTGTTATCTTTGTATCTTGTGGCGGTCGATTGTCGTTGCGTGTAAATCAGACAGTATGGTGTACGCGATGTTGACGCTTGCCTGTGCATTGCTGATTGTCTTTCAAGCTGTGATAAACATGGCTGTGGGAGTGGCATTAGGAGACTTCGTTACGGGTCAGCCGTTGCCTTTTGTCAGCAAAGGAGGTACGTCAATTTGGATGACTTGCGTTTTGTTCGGAATCATCCTTTCGGTAAGTGTCCATGCTAAATCTTTACAGAACAGGAAGAAGGAAAAAAAACTTGCTGTTGAAGAGACTGAATGATCGGGGCGACGCGATCTACATCTGCTGGATTTTGTGATATTGTGTGTAAGTGATCCAGACAGAGAGTTGTGTATGTGATGTTGAAAAGGCAAGCAGTATCGGCTTGTGAGGAACAAAAGAACTTTATTTTAGACAAAATGGCGGCAAACAAAAGATTCATCATCAGTGGTGGAGGTACGGGTGGTCACATATTCCCAGCTATTTCTATTGCTAATGCGTTAAAGAAACGTTTTCCAGACGGAGAGTTCCTATTCGTAGGTGCTGAGGGTCGTATGGAGATGGAGCGTGTGCCTAAGGCAGGCTATAAGATTATTGGATTGCAGGTGAACGGATTGGTGAGAAGCATGTCACCGTCGGGAATCTTGAAGAACATCAAGGTAGTCTACCGTTTTGTGAAAAGCTATTTCAAGGCGAAATCAATAGTCAAGGAGTTCAAGCCGGATGCTGTTGTAGGAGTTGGTGGTTACGCAAGTTGCCCTACGCTTTATGCAGCCAACAAACTTGGTGTCCCTACTTTTTTGCAGGAGCAGAATTCTTATGCTGGTGTGGCAAACAAGTTTTTGTCGAAAGACGTAAAGAAGATTTGTGTCGCATACGATGGTATGGATAGATTCTTCCCTGCAGATAAATTGATCTTGACTGGTAATCCTGTTCGTCAGGATTTCTTGAATGTAGAGAAGGGAGCTCAGGAGGCATACGATTTCTTCGGCCTTGATTCCTCAAAGAAAACAATTCTAGTGATTGGCGGTAGCCTTGGTGCCCGTACAGTCAACAACAGTATCATCGCAGGTCTTGAGGCAATCAGGCAGAGTGGTGTGCAGGTGATCTGGCAGACAGGTAAGTATTACTTCGAGGATGCAAAGAAGAAGGCGGACGAAAGCAATAATCCTAATTTGGTTTGCACAGACTTCGTGTCGCGCATGGATTATGCATACGCTGTCGCCGATCTTGTAGTTTCTAGAGCAGGTGCAAGTTCAATCTCAGAACTTTGCCTTTTAGGTAAGCCTTCGATCTTGGTCCCATCACCTAATGTGGCTGAGGATCATCAGACAAAGAATGCGATGGCATTGTCGACGAAGAATGCTGCTGTAATGATCAAGGATGTTGAGGCTGTTGAGAAGTTAGTGCCTGAGGCGTTGCGATTGGTGGCTGATGAAGCGTCGCTAGCATCCATATCAGAGCAGGCATTGGCATTGGCTCAGAAAGATTCGGCAGACAGAATTGCAAGCGTGATTTTAGGTGAGATTTAATTTTTGGAAAAATGCTGGAAAAAATTAAAAATATCTACTTTTTAGGAATTGGTGGTATCGGAATGAGTGCCATAGCTCGCTACTTCAATGCAAAAGGCTATCAGGTGGCTGGCTACGACAAGACAGAGACAGCACTTGCCGACAAACTTCGTAGCGAGGGCATACAGGTCCATTTTGAAGATAACACTGCGTTCATCCCAGAGGATTTCAAGAATCCGAACTATACCTTGGTTGTATACACTCCGGCTATTCCAGACGATCTGACTGAGTATCTATTCTTCAAGAAGAACAACTTCACAATCATGAAGCGTTCGCAGATTCTTGGAGAAATCACAAAGAGCCAGGATGCTATTTGTATTGCTGGTACTCACGGAAAGACGACGACTACTACAATGGTAGCCCATACGCTTCACCATTCATTCTTGGACTGCAATGCTTTCTTGGGTGGATTGGCAAAGAATTTTGAGAACACAAATCTTCATATTTCAAACAAGAGCAACTTGGTTGTTGTCGAGGCAGACGAGTTCGACCGTTCTTTCTTGACTCTTAGACCGCAGATCGCTGTAGTGACAGCTACTGATGCTGATCATCTTGATATCTACGGAACTTACGAGGAGTATCTGAAGGGCTTTGAGCAGTTTGTCGCTCTGATCAAGCCGGGCGGCGCTTTGATCATGAAGGATGGACTTCCAATAAAGGCTAATGTCCAGGAAGGAGTGAAAGTCTTCACTTATTCAGTGGAGAAGGGAGATTTCCATGCTGAGAACATTAAGATTGCTAATGGCAAGATCACATTCGATGTCGTATATCCGTTGGGTATCTTGAAGGGTGTCGACTTGGGCGTCCCTGTTTACATTAATATCGAGAATGCGATTGCGGCATGTGCTGTGGCTTTAATGCAAGGCTTGTCGCATGAAGAGATCAGAAATGCGATAGCAAGCTTCCAGGGGGTGGCAAGACGTTTCGATTTCCACATCAAGCAGGATAATCTAGTATTGATCGATGATTATGCTCACCATCCGAACGAGGTAAAGGCAAGCATCGAGTCTTTACGCAAACTATATTCGGATAAGAAGTTGACCGGAGTTTTCCAGCCGCATCTTTATACTCGTACACGTGATTTTGCTGACGATTTTGCTGCAAGCCTATCTCTTCTTGACGAAGTGTTGTTGTTGGATATCTATCCGGCAAGAGAACTTCCTATCGAGGGTGTGACAAGCCAGATCATCTTGGATAAGGTTACTGCGAAAAACAAGCGGATTATATCAAAGGAAGGTTTGCTTGAGTATGTTAAGACTAACGACGTTGAGGTTTTGGCAACAATCGGAGCAGGCGATGTAAATCTTTTGCTTCCTCAGATTAAGGATATTCTTTTATCTAAGTAAGACATGAGAAAGAAGTTACAGATAATCGGTTTTTGTCTGTTGGCTATCTATGCTCTTGTGATGGTTGTCGTAATGCCGTCGACCGCTGAAAATATTTGCTGCACAGGTTTGACTCCCAATATCACTGACAGCGCAGACTATAAGTTTGTCAGCAAAATGGACATCGTCAAATTTATAAATGCAGCCAATATAAATCCGGTCGGGTTGAGCTATAAGAACATCCATCTTCACAACATGGAAAAGAAGATATCTGAGATTCCGTTTGTCAAGGATGCGCAATGCTATAAAAGCCCAGGCGGTTATCTGTGTATAGATATCAATCAGCGTAAACCGATATTGAGAATCAAGACACCGTCTCAGGACATGTATCTTGATTCAGAAGGAGGATTGATGTATACGTCTCAGGCATTTTCGGCATACGTGCCTGTGTTGTTGAGCGAAAAAACATTGAGCAAGGCTTATTTGAAAGGTGATATATATGAGTTTGCCAACTTCGTGTACAACGACAAATTCCTGAATGCGTTGGTAGAGCAGATATATATAGATGCCAATGGTCAGGTTGAGATGGTGCCGCGAATAGGTTCGCAGATTGTCGTGCTTGGCACGACCGACGACTATGAGAAGAAAATGGCACGATTGAAGAGACTCTACGAAAGCGGATTCTCGAAAGTAGGGTGGAACAAGTACAGAAAGATTGATTTGACGTACGACAATCAGGCTGTGTGTACGAGAAATTAAACATTGACGAAACAAAGACAAAGAACTTAGTAAATACTATCAAAATTTAGTGAAATGGCGAATACACTACAATTGACGGACAAAATAGCAGTGGTACTTGACCTTGGTACCACAAAACTTAGAGCTGTTGCAGCATTGCTTGACGACAACAACAAAGTGTCGCAGATCATTGCTACTGAGGATGCCGACTCTAAGGGTGTAAAGCATGGTAAGGTAGACAACTATTTAGAGTTGGCTGGAGTCTTGAAGCAGATGCTCAAGAAACTTTCCATGAGAATCTACAACAAGTTCAAGGAATCTATCGGAGAAGATTTCACCGGAACACCTGTAGAAATCAAGAGTGTATATGTTGCCCTTGGTGGAGAAGGCATCTTGGGTAAGGAGCAGAGAGATGTGTATCGCCTTAACAATGAGTTTGTGGATCTTCCTGTAGTAACAAAAATCCAGGAGAATATCAGAGAGCGTGTTGAGAACGACAAAGAAATCATCTTGGAGCTTATCAATCAAGGATACAATGTCGACGACGATATAAAGATGGGACCTGTGGGATGTAGAGCATCCAACGTCGAGGGTCGTTTCTGTGTCGTTACAGCAAAGAAGGAGATCAAGGAGGATATCATCAAGACACTTTCTTTGATCAACGTACAGTTGGCAGGCTATACACTGTTGCCATTCGCCTTGGCAGATGTTATGCTTACAGATGCCGACAAAGAGGTCGGCGCCACATTGATCGACCTAGGTGCATCGTCGACTTCAATCGCCATCTATCGTGATAATGTTCGCCGTCACGTTAGAGTGTTGCCGTTGGGAAGCAAGCTGATCACTAAAGATATCAAGAACGTATGCAACTTGACAGCCGAGAATGCTGAGAAAATCAAGAAGAAGCTAGGATGTGCTTATCCTGGCGGTCTTGAGGAGAATCTTATCTGTACAATCGCCGGCACAGATGTTAAGATAGAGCAGGTTGAACTTGCATCGATCATCGAGGCTCGTTTGGAACAGATCATGTCTTTCCTACTTGGAGAGATGAACAAGGTCAATGCTTTGACATCTACAAGAAAGATTGTCCTTACCGGTAGAGGAGCTCGTCTAAAGAAAGTCTGTGAGAAATTCACAAACGAGTTTGGCTTGGACACAGAAATCGGTAGAATCATCGATGGCTGCTATGAAAAGTACAACCCTTATTTCTCTACAATGGAGGAGGTTAACGGTAAGGCTGACAAGGCTGCACGCAAAATGAACGAGTTCGCCGCATGTTTGGGCGTGCTTGAGTCGTGTATGCTTGACTCATGTGTTTTCGTAGGCCAGAAGAAGCCAGAAGAAAAAGCTGCACCTGCACAGCCAAGGAGAAAACCTTTCGGTTGGGTGACTGACATTTTCAGTGGAATTTCAGAAAAGACATCTAATATAATCGACGGTACTGAACTCAAATAATAACGGATATGGAGGAGAATTTTCAATTTATTGACGACCTTGAAGAAAAAAACATTATAAAGGTGTTTGGCGTCGGTGGTGGTGGCGGTAATGCTACTAACTACATGTACGAGAACCGTATCAACGGTGTGGATTTCGTGATCTGCAACACAGACCGTCAGGCTTTGCGTCGTAGCCCTATTCCACCTGAATTCCATATCCAGCTAGGAGAGAAGGGCCTTGGTGCAGGAAACGATCCAAACATGGGTCGTCAGGCTGCAGAAGACTCTATCGATAGAATCAGAGAGATGTTGGAGGATACTGAGATGGTGTTCGTCACTGCTGCCATGGGTGGTGGTACAGGAACAGGAGCTGCTCCTGTTATCGCTCGTACAGCAAAGGAGATGGGTATCCTTACTGTCGGTATCATTACTATCCCGTTCAAGTTTGAAGGACGTCGTCGCCTTCTTAACGCGATGGAAGGCATGCAAAGAATGCGTGAGTCTGTCGACGCGATCGTCGTAATCTCTACAGACAGATTCCGTGAACTATATGGCGACCTTGGTTTGAAGGCCGGATTCTCGAAAGGTGATGAGATTTTGGCAATGGCGGCTAAGGGTATTGCTGAGATCATTACAGGTGATGGATATGTTAATGTCGACATGAACGACGTGCGTACTGTCATGACTGATTCCGGAGATGCGTTGATGGGATTGGCGATGGCTTCAGGTCCGGATCGTGCAGAGAAGGCTATCAAGGAGGCTTTGAACTCACCGCTTCTTATCAATAACAGTATCGAGAACGCTCAGAATGTCTTGTTGAATATCTCTTACTCTTCGGATCATGAGGTGACAATCGACGAGACTACATATATCTGTAACTATGTCCAGGATCAGATCGCAGGTCATGGAGCAAACTTGATCTGGGGTGCTTCGATCAACGATGAATTGGGTGAGGCAATCAACGTCACTGTCGTGATTACCGGTATGAATGTAGAGGATTCTGATTTGACTGGTGATGTGCAGATGAATCAGTCTGCTCCGTTCGGCGGTTATTCTCAGGCTGCAGCAAGGACTCAGGCAGACGAGAGAGCAAACCGTTACTTGGGCGGTAATCATGTTTCTCCTCAAAACAATAACGCTGGATTCAATATGAGCAGTGCTGATATTGATAAGATATATGCAGGACACTCGGCTCCAAAACCAGAGCCTGTGCCAGAACCGACTCCAATTCCAGAACCAGAGCCAGAACCAGTTTATGTTGCTCCGGAACCAGAACCGATTCCTGAGCCAGAACCTGAGCCTGAGCCAGTTCCAGAACCGGAGCCAACTCCAAGAATTCAATCAAGAGAGATAGATTTCACTCAAATTGACGACGACGATGATTGATACACTAGAAATACCTAATCCTGATCCTACGTTTATTAAAGTGATAGGCGTAGGCGGCGGTGGCGGAAATGCTGTTACTTATATGTGCCAAAGAGGAATTGAAGGTGTTGACTTCATCCTTATGAACACAGATAAGAATGCATTGAAGCGCTCATCCGTCCCCAAACGAATCTTGCTCGGAGAGAAAGGTCTTGGAGCAGGATCTGATCCTCGTGTCGGTAGGGAAGCAATGCTCAGAGTGGAGAACAGCATCCGACAATTACTGTCTGAGTCGACTGAAATGGTGTTCGTCACTGCGACTCTAGGTGGTGGTACCGGTACAGGAGGTGCTCCAATCGTAGCACGTGTGGCAAAGGAACTTGGAATCCTTACTATCGGTGTCGTTACGACTCCATTCTCTTTTGAGGGCCCTGTAAGAAAGGCAATTGCTGAAGAGGGCGTACGAGAGATGAGAAAGTATGTTGATTCACTTGTCATTATCTCTAACGACAGATTGTCGTCAAAGGATAAGAATCCGATGGTCAACCCGTTGAGATTGTCATCAAGTTTTGCAAAGTCGGATTCAGTGCTTGCTACGGCAGCTCAGTGTATTTCCGATATGGTGACACAGTCGGGCTACGTCAATGTGGATATGAACGATGTTCGTACTGTCATGACAGATTCCGGTGATGCTGTAATCGGTTCGGCCGAGGCAGAGGGCGAGTATCGTGCTATGCAGGCAATGCGTGAGGCACTTACATTGCCGTTGCTAGTCAACAATGATATACGTAACGCCAAGAGTATCTTGGTCAACTATCTATATTCCGATAAGGAAGTCACAATCGACGAATTGTCTGAAACAATGGAAATGATTCAGATGAAAGTCAACGATGATGCGACTATCATCTGGGGTGCAAGCCAGGTCGAAGGATTGGGGGAGAAGTTGAAGATATCCGTTGTCGTTACAGGACAGTCGTTAGCTGAAGATAAATTGGTAGGTGTCGTGCCTGACATTCCTGTCGTGCGTCAACCAACTGCTCCTGTTGCTCCTGCTAAGGTAGAGCAGAAGGGAGAGAAAGTACAGCAACCGACTCTAGTCACTTTGGGTGACGACGGTACTGTCACTCAAGTAGAGGCTCCGTCAACCCCAGAACCTCCGAAGTTCAAACCGACCGCATCTCATGATACGACAGTGACTAAGAAAAAACTTGTCGCTGCAGTATTCGGTGAAGAGCAGTTAGACGATACTCCAGCGATCAACCGTACTAGAATGGTCGTTGCAGAGCGTAAGTCGGAACCAACGTCGACATTCACTGTGAAACTTGACGGAGAAGAGATTAAGATGGGAGATAACAGCTATCTTTCAAACAGACCAGATTAAATTGTAAAACTATAAAATATAATGACTATGGCATTGTTCGATGTTATTAGCGAGGATATAAAGAAGGCAATGATTGCCAAAGACAAGGTAGCTTTGGAGGCATTGCGCGGTGTAAAGAAGGAGTTTCTTGAGGCAAAGACAGCTAAGGGAGCAAGTGGCGACCTTACAGACGAGGCTGCACTAAAGATCCTTCAGAAAATGGTTAAGCAGCGTAAGGAGTCGGCTCAGATCTTCACAGAGCAGAACCGTCCTGAGTTGGCTGAGAACGAGTTGGCTGAGGCTTCTGTAATCGAGAAGTATCTTCCTGCTAAATTGTCTGACGCTGAGCTAGAGGCTGAGATCAAGGCAATCATCGCTGAGGTAGGTGCAAAGACTGCTCAGGAGATGGGTAAGGTGATGGGTGTCGCAACAAAGAAGCTTGCTGGTAAGGCAGACGGTAAGGACATCTCGGCAAAGGTTAAATCTTTGTTGAATTCATAATGCAAAATTCATAATGCATAAATTTGTGCAGAGACGTGGCTTGCCACGTCTCTGCTGTTTCTTTATACGCTCGCCCTACGGGCTCGCGTTGGTGGGGTGGTTAGGGCCCAAATTAAAATTGTTGAAAATCATGGGGTTTTAATAATGCACAGTTAGAAGTGCTTAATTGCATTTATTGTATCTCAATTTCATTTTCTTCCTCTTCTGTGATTTCTCTGCGATACCACTGTTTCTCCCCATCTACGATTTTGTAGTCATCGATTTCTGTCTTTAGGAGTCTATAGTTGACATATTCTATGTCTGGGTCTCTCACTCTTCCTTCTTCGTGAACCACTTCACTTATGCTTAGAAGGTAGGTTGGTGTCGCGTCGTATGTATGATAAATGTAACGTTGGTGGAAATTATCATCATCAACATCATCTGAGTTGATTATGTTGGATTTTTCCTCTATTCCTTCGTAAAAATCGATGTGTGAGGTAGAGTCTTCAATCCCCGACATACTTTCGTTGGAGGAAGAACTTATATATTTGAATTCTCCATCGATATATTTGAATGAACAACCCCAATTGCTATATCTGCCATGAGAATAGCTAATATCTAGTATGCCATCTTCATTAAGATAGATATCTAATTCTGGTGGATAATAATAAACTTCTCCGTCTTCTTCTCCTGAGTCGAGGCAATGGTAGTCTTCAACCACTTTATAGTACTCTCCACTTTTATATTTGAACAATACTACAAAGCCTCTACTTCCCCAGTCTCTGCAATATTCGTTTTCTGTATTCCAAAATATATCTTCGTCTTCCGCTTCCTCGTAATCTTGTGCACCAACATCCTTTGTTATCAGTAACCATGACTCTTCTACTTCATGGTCCTTATAACGTGTTTCCAGAACAGATTCCAACGCAATACTATCAGGCACAAATCTTAAAAATCTCTTTATCAATGAGTCTTGCACAGAGTTTGGCTCTGCATAAGGCTTTGCATAAATAGAGAAGACCAGCAAATGACTCAGTAATATCAAAAATGCCTTTTTCATTTCTTCCTATACGTTATTTTCGGAATCACTGGCTCCACTGCCTCTTTCAAGAACTCGTCGAAATCATCGTAGTCGTTGAAACATAGTTTAGTGACAGTTGTCTCTTTCTTCATAAGGCAGAAGTAGCCATACACGTCCTTGCCATCTTTGCCTGTACGGACATAATCAAGATAATAACCGTCGAACTTCTTCAAATCAACCTCACCTTCCTTAATCAATCCGAAGAATTTGCTTACTTTGAGAATCGTACCGTCGACTTCAAGGCTTCTGCTTTGCATTACAAGTCGGTAGATCAAGAATCCTGTGAATATTACCGAGAAAGTAGAAAAAATTATCCACCATTGCATCGGTACCTCACTTGGCATTATGGAAAGTACTAATCCGCAGATTGCCGGCATCAATGCGAAAATCGCTGTGATGTAGTAGAATTTGGGTCTGAATTTTGTTTTTGCCATATTTGATTTGTTCGTGTTTTTTGTAAAAATACTCTTTTGAAATCATATCTCGAGAAAATCCGCTGAAAAGTTTCGGAAAAAATGTATATTTGCGAGAATTTGATATAGTTTGCAATGAATAGACTGACTGCTCAACTGAAAGATAAATTATCGGGATTGAAGTTAAAGGCTGTACTTTTCGACATGGACGGCGTAATCTTTGATTCAATGCCGCATCATGCTGTTGCATGGGTGAAGGCCTTCGCCGACGAGGGTGTCGATTTCAATGAGTATGAGGCTTATAAGCGCGAAGGAATGACCGGAGTCGCAACGATTCAGGAGATGTTCCTTGCTCAGAAAGGTCGTGAGGCGACTAAGGAGGAGTGCGACAGAATATATGCCGTCAAGTGCAAGTATTTTGAACAGGAAGGTCCGGCTGAGGTGATGAAGGGAATCCGTCAAGTGCTTGAATATGTGCGTGATGCCGGATTGCAGATCTATATCGTGACAGGTTCGGGCCAACATTGTCTGTTCAACAAACTAGATTCTCTATTCCCAGGTATTTTTGCCCCTGAGAGAATGGTGACTGCTTACGACGTTAAGAAGGGCAAGCCGGATCCGGAGCCATACTTGATGGCGTTGAAGAAGGGCGGATTCTCGGCTGATGAGGCTATTGTTGTGGAGAACGCTCCTCTTGGAGTGACATCTGCTCATGCAGCAAACATTTTTACTGTCGCTGTTAATACTGGAATCTTGTTGCCGGAAGACCTTCTTAGCAAGGGTGCTGACGTTTTGTTCGACGACATGTTCCAGTTCAGAGAGGCTCTTCCTGAGATGATAAACTTGAGTTTGTAACTTACTAAAACCATTTGGATATGCGAATAATGCGATACATAATATCCTTGATAGGGTCGCTGTTGTTTGGCAGTGTGTTTGCCAGCCAACAGTTGAGTTTGTCGCGTTTCGACAACTATACCCAAAAGGATGGACTTAATTATAACATTGTGCAGTGCGCCTATCAGGATGCACAAGGATACATGTGGTTTGGTACGAGTCAGGGCCTACACCGTTTCGATGGCTACAAATTCCATCCGTACAAATACGGAAGCCAAGAAGGACAGGTGAGAGGAGAGCTTGTACGTTGTATTTTCCAGGATTCAAAAAAACGATTCTGGGTCGGTACAGAGAATGGAGGTTTGAACGTCTACGATCAGAGGAACAGAACTTTCTCTGCTGTTCCGTTGGCTAAGAACGGTCTGGCTAGATATTCTGCAAATTCTGTTGTGGAAGGTCGTGATGGCAAAATATGGGTCGGAACAGACGAAGGTTTGGCATATCTTGACGAAGGGTTGCTTTTGGAATACTACCATTTCCAGGACTCCGAATCTGGAAGTATACCGTTTATCAAAGAGTTGGAAGTCGATCCGTATGGAAGATTGTGGATAGGTACAGGAGAATCAGGAGTAAAACTTTTTGATCCGTCGACAGGAAAACTGGTTTCTGTGATCCAGGATTCAGAAGTTCGTTCGATCTGTGTCAGCAGGGATAGTGTGGTGTGGATCGGTACTTATGAGAATGGAGTCTACACAGTTGATATCAACGATAAAGAAAACATTACGTTGAAGCATGAAACTGCTTTGCCGACATCTGGTGCCGAGGCTTCCGTCAAGGCTATTTGTGAAGACCGTGAAGGAAGAATCTGGATTGGAACACGTTCAGGTTTGATTTGTTACGATAGACAGTTGCTGCAGTATGTGGTCAATGTCAACGATGTCCATAATGAAATCACCCTTGTACACAATTCTGTCATCGACTTGTTTGTTGATAACAAAGGGGATTTGTGGGTCTGTACACGTGGCGGTATAAGCTATAGAAATAGTGAAAAACAACCGTTTGCGCTAATTCAGGAGTCGAAAAACGACAATAGATATTTGAACTGCGGCCAAGTCTACGCTTTCTTGGAGGTGCCCGGGAAAAAGGTTTGGGTCGGAACGGAGAGCGGAGGTATCAATGTCTACGACATGAACAGCGGTAGGTTCGACTATATCACAGAATCTAATTCAGGGCTTTCCGTAAACTGTATCAAGTGTTTGGAAAAAGTCGGCAACGATGTTTTGGCAGGAACCTACATGGGTGGCTTGAATGTGTTGGATGCTCAAAGTGGTAAGGTAAAACGAGTTTTCCGTCATTCAGATACGGACAAATCGTCTATCAAGAGTGATAACGTATGGAGCATCTGTACTTGCAAGAACGGAGATGTTTTGCTTGGTACGGGCAATGGAGTAGAAAAGTACAATCCGAATACAGGTTCATTTGAGCATTTTGATAAGTTGGCTTACGACAAGGAGGTCTGGAAGATTTACGAGGATTCAGATGGAGATTTGTGGGTTTTCACACCAGAAGAAATCATTGTCCATTTGACTAAGGAAGACCGTACGATCGTATATAAGGAACGAGCTCGTTCAATCGTGGAAAAGTCGAAGAGTATTTTCTATGTAGGTAGTTTGGAACATGGTCTTGTCGAATATAACAAGTATACAGGCGAGATGGGAACACTTTCGGAGAAGGACGGCTTGTCCAATAATAACGTCCAGTCTATCCTTGAGTGGAGAGAATTCTTCATCGTCTGCACTACATCCGGTTTGAGTCGCATACATAAAGGAGATAAAGAGATTGTCAACTATGATGAGCGAGACGGTCTGCAGAGTCGCCAGTTCCATTATGGTGCTGTCTATGCTTGTTCTGACGGACGTATCATGGCCGGTGGTAATGCAGGATTTAATATCGTCAATCTTGCAGATGTCGATTTGAATAAGTTCATTCCTCCCGTTGTCCTTGAGGATGTGAAGGTATTCAACCAGGATGTCCCTGCTGATCAAATGACTGTTGATGAGGCGACAGGAGAGAGTTGTTTGTCCTTGAATTACAACCAGAATATGGTGACGTTCAAGTATTCGGCTCTATCTTATTCACGTGTCAACAAGAATCAGTTCAAATATCGTCTGGTCGGACAAAACGACAACTGGATTTCGTCTGGTCAGGAAAACAAGTGTACATACACCAACTTGACCCCAGGCTCGTATGTGTTCGAGGTGATGGGAGCCAACTGTGATGGAGTGTGGAATGAGACTCCGTTGAGAGTAAAACTAAATATTGAGCCTCCGTTCTGGAACACGTGGTGGTTTAAGATGTTGATGACTCTGTTGGTGGTGGCTCTTGTTTTGCTATATCTTTACCATTACCGTAGCCGAATGATTCTTAAGAATAAGTTGGCTCTTGAGAAACAGAGAGCGGAAGAGATGGAGAAAGTGGAGCAATTGAAACTAGATTTCTTCACAAATATATCACATGAGTTACGTACACCGCTTACGTTGATCCTTGGACCGTTGTCGAAGATCTTGAAAGATGACAAGGTCTCTTCAGAATCGAAGCAGATGGCTGTCTTGGCTGAGAGAAATGCAAATAAGTTGTTGCGACTTGTAAATCAGATTCTGGACTTCAGAAAGATAGAAAGCGGTTCATTGCAGGCAGTATATAAGTCAGGTGATGTCCCTGCTTTACTTGAGTCGATCGTCCGCGCTTTCCAGGCGGAAGGAGAGGCAAAAGGCATTCAGATTTCATTGAATGTTGACGGAACAGCTCGCGGCAAACGTATGCTGATTGATTCTGACAAGGTAGAGAAGATTGTCGACAATCTTGTTTCAAACAGTATGAAGTTCACTCCACGTGGAGGCTCGATCACGGTTGCGATGGATATGTTGTCGCAACATAAGTATAATTCTGGAAATATCAGCGATAGTTTCCAGATTTCGGTTGCCGACACGGGAAAAGGAATGTCGGAAGACGATCAGAAGCATGTGTTCGAGCGATTCTATCAGAGTGATGATGAGAAGAGGGCTGGAATCGGTACAGGAATTGGATTGAACCTAGTCTACGACTTGGTAGGTCTGATGGACGGTGAAGTGCTTCTGAATAGTAAAGTAGGCGAAGGAACGAAATTTACAGTGATATTGCCTTTGCTTGAGACTCCGCAAAGTGCCGATGACGATGAGATGACGTCAGTAGATGAGGAGTCTGTGATTCACGAGAACGATTCATTTGAGGTTTCAGATGAGGACAAACCGGTTCTATTGATTGCAGAAGACAATGAAGAACTTCGTAAGTTTGTTGCAATCCATTTCGAATCCAGATTCAATGTGGTTGAGGCGGAAGACGGAAAGATTGCGTTGGAAAAGGCGGCAGAACAGATTCCTGATGTTGTTATTACCGACTTGATGATGCCGAATATTTGCGGTGATGAGTTGTGTAACCAGTTGAAGCACGATGAGAAGACATCACATATTCCGATCATATTGCTTACTGCAGTACACAGTAAGGAGAGTGAGATCGAGAGCTTGAAGAGAGGTGCCGACGACTATATCACAAAACCATTCGATATTGAGGTGCTTGACCAAAAGGTTATGAACATGATGCGATTGAAGGAGAAGATCCGTAGCCGTTTCAAGATTGAGATGATTTCAGAGCCTACGAAGGTCACTACTCAGTCGCCGGACGAGAAGTTCATGATCAAGGCGATGAAGGTAATCGAGGATAACCTTGCAGATGCAGATTTCGATATCGAAAAGTTTGCAGTAGAGGTTGGAGTGAGCCGTATGCAGTTGTATAGAAAGATGAATGCGATCACTGGAATGACAGTGAAGGAGTTCATTAGAAATATCCGTATCAAGCGAGCTAAACAGTTGCTTGAAGACGGCGCGATGACCGTTTCTGAGGTGGCATACAATGTCGGCTTCAAGGATATCGCATATTTTAGAAAGTGTTTTAAACAACAAGTAGGAATCAATCCTTCGGAGATTACCAAAGGAGAATAAATAATTGAGGAGAGAGATGGCAAATAGTAGCAAGAGTAGTTTTTTGCATAAATTGAATTTTAAGTATCGTCTTACCATTTTCAATGAGAATACATTGGAAGAGGCGTGGCATATACGTTTGTCGAGATTGAGTGTTATTTCATTCTGTTTCGCAATCGCTGTAATCTACTTTTTGATTATTGCGGTGTTGATCATCAAGACTCCATTGCGTTCGTTCATGCCAGGTTATACAAGTGCAAATGAACTTCGTAAGCAGGTTATCTCCCAAGCTGTACTTCTTGATTCCCTACAGGAGCAAGCAAAGGTCAACGACCATTACTTGATGATGTTGCAGAAAGTCGTTACCGGCGACATCGAGGTCGGAGATAGTACTGCTACACTTAAGGATGTCGTGAAGATGGATATGTCTAAGGTTCAGAATAATCCATCTGAGCGTGAAAACCAGTATTGCTCGCAGTATGAGATTGCCCAGCGCTACGCTACAAACTCAAAGATTTCCGAGACTAGTAGAAACCGTCTGATGCATCGTCCTGCACTTGGTATTGTGCTTAAGGCATTTGATCCTTATTCCGGAGTAAACGGTGTAACTATCAGCGTCGACCCATTGGAGAGCGTTTATTCGGCATTGGATGGTTCGGTCATCTTCGCTGGTTATTCTGCTCACAACCGTTATTGTTTGCAGATCCAGCACTCAGAAAGTTTGGTGTCGATGTATAAGTTTACTCAACCATTCTTGAAGAGAATCGGAGAACGTGTCCATGCAGGTGAAATCCTAGCTACAATGCGTGGTAACGAGACTACAGAGATGACATTTGAGTTGTGGCTAAATGGTCAGCCGCTTGATCCTAACGGTTATATTTCGTTCTCTACAGAGAAACAGGCCGTTGCTCAGCCTAAGTCGAAGAAATATGAGGCTGAACCGGCTGAACAACCCCAGAGAAGGTCTCGCAGAGACTCGACATATCGCCGTGATACAAATCGTGTAGCTCCAAAGCCGCAGACTGCACCAGCAGAGACGACTCCTACAGAAACAGTTCAACCGGCAACTCCGGCATCAGTTCCTGCTTCGTCACCAGCTCCAAAACCAGAGCAGGCTCCGGCACCTTCACCTGCACCGGCAGAGACTCCAGCGCCAGCAGCCGAGTAAAGATTAAGTTAGAAATTAGATGCCCTGACGGACGTCTGTACAAAAATAGAAATGTCACAGAAGATTATTACAATATTGGGTTCTACCGGTTCAATCGGTACACAGGCACTAGATGTAGTGCGTGAGAATCCTGACAGATATAAGATAGAGTCGCTAACAGCAGGTAGAAATTCATCTTTGCTTATTGAGCAAATCAAGGAGTTTAGGCCTACAATTGCTGTCATTGCTGATGAGAGCAAGTATGAAGAGGTAAAGAATGCCGTAGCAGGTTTACCTACCAAGGTAATGACAGGTTCGGCTGCCGTGGCAGAAGTTGCAGCCAACGATGCGTCTGAGATGGTCCTTGTTGCGTTGGTCGGCTATTCTGGTCTTGCTCCTACAATCGCTGCAATCAAGGCTCACAAGAAGATAGCATTGGCCAACAAGGAGACATTGGTAGTCGCTGGAGATTTGGTATGCCGCCTATGTCAGGAAAACGGAATCAAGCTTCTTCCCGTCGACTCTGAACATTCGGCAATATTCCAGTGTTTGGAAGGCGAGCGACATAATAGACTTGAGAAGATTATCCTTACAGCTTCTGGAGGTCCGTTCCGTGGTTGGACTCGTGATAAGTTGGAAAATGTGACTCCAGAGATGGCATTGAAACATCCAAACTGGAGCATGGGAGCAAAGATCACTATTGATTCAGCGTCGATGATGAACAAGGGATTCGAGGTGATTGAAGCTAAATGGTTGTTCGACCTTACTCCTGATATGATCGAGGTGCAGGTGCATCCTCAGAGTATCATCCATTCGATGGTGCAGTTCAACGACGGAGCTGTTAAGGCACAGTTGGGTACCCCAGACATGCGTATTCCGATTTCGTTGGCCATGAGCTATCCTGACAGAATCTACCTAGGTGGAGAACGTTTGGATTTCGGCAAGGTCAAGCAACTTACATTCGAGGCTCCTGATCCTAAGGTGTTCCGTAATCTAGCATTGGCTTACGAAGCCTTGGATAAGAAGGGTAATGTGGCTTGCGTAGTAAACGCTGCTAATGAGATCGTCGTACGTGAGTTTTTGAATAAGAAAATAGGATTCTTGCAGATGTCTGATATTATCGAACAGACTATGGCTAAAATCCCGTATATTGCACAGCCGACATACGAGGATTATATCCAGACAGATATCGAGGCGAGAAGAGTGGCAGAAAGTTTTATAAAGTAATATGATTTATACGTTAATACAGTTTTTCGCTTCATTGTCGTTGTTGGTGGTGATCCATGAATTCGGACACTTTATCACAGCGAAGATGTTTGGCGTCCGAGTTGAGAAGTTTTATATCTTCTTCAACCCAGGGTTTAGTCTGTACAAATTTAAACCAAAAAATAGCGATACTACCTACGGTATCGGTTGGTTGCCTCTTGGCGGCTATGTCAAGCTTTCGGGAATGATCGACGAAAGCTTTGATACAGAGCATGTCAAAGAAGAACCGAAAGAGTGGGAGTTTCGCAGCAAGCCAGCTTGGCAGCGATTGATAATAATGGTCGCTGGAGTGGTGATGAATTTTCTTCTTGCGATTGCCATATACGCCGGCATCGCTTTCCACTGGGGAGATGTTTATTTGCCACTAGAAAACGCTACTGATGGTATGGAATACTGTTGGTCGGCTCATGAAGTTGGATTTATAGATGGAGACAAATTAGTCTCTGCTGATGGTGAAAAACTAAAAAGCTTTTCTGAGGAATCTATTCGTAAGATTGTCAACGCGAAGACGGTTCAGGTTGAAAGAGACGGAGCTATTGTAGACATTGCAATCCCAGACTCGTTTATGGCTATGTTGATGAGAGAAGGAAAGGGATTTGCATACTTCCGTACACCGTTTGTCGTACAGGACGTTATAGAAGGAATGCCTGGCCAACATGCAGGATTGCAGGCCGACGATAAATTGTTGACTATTGATGGCCAGTCAATGTATTTGTCTCAGGCAATGAAGCAGATTGCTTCTCATAAGAACAGGTCGATGGAATGGAGTGTTTTGCGTGGAGCCGACACAGTCAGCTTGACAGTTACTCCAGATATAAACGGAAAAGTAGGTGTGTATATGAAGTCGCCTTACGACATGTATGAGATGTTGCATGTTAGCTATTCTTTGTTAGAGGCTTTTCCTCAAGGAGTAAATAAAGCGATTAAGAAGATTACCGGTTATGTGTCGGATTTCAAATATGTCTTCACTCCCGAAGGCGCACAGTCGCTAGGAGGTTTCGGTAGTGTAGCGTCATTGTTCCCGGATTCATTCGACTTCCGCGCATTCTGGTCAATCACCGCATTCTTGTCTGTGATATTGGCATTCATGAACTTCTTGCCGATACCAGCGCTTGACGGCGGACATATTTTGTTTGTTTTGATAGAAATCATCACGCGCAAGAAAGTCAGTCCTGAGGTTTTGATGAAGGCCCAAATGATTGGTGTGGCGTTGCTTTTTGCCTTGATGATATTCGCGAATGTAAACGATGTACTTCGTTTGTTTAAATGATGAAATTTAATGACTATGCATAAGTCTGGATTTGTAAATATAGTGGGCAATCCTAACGTAGGAAAGTCTACATTGATGAACACTTTGGTGGGTGAGAGAATATCCATCATTACTTCGAAGGCGCAGACAACGCGTCATCGTATCATGGGTATTGTCAATGGTGAGGATTTCCAAATTGTATACTCCGATACTCCAGGTGTGTTGAAGCCAAACTATAAGCTTCAGGAGTCTATGCTTGGATTCTCTACAAGCGCCTTGAAGGATGCTGACATTCTTCTTTATGTCACTGACACAGTGGAGAAGGGAATGAAGAACAGCGACTTCGTTGAGAAAGTGAAGAAGCAACAAGCTCCCGTACTGTTGATCATCAATAAGATCGACCTTACTGATCAGCAAAAGCTTGAGGAGTTGGTGGCACAGTGGAAAGAGATTCTTCCTGATGCTGAGATCATTCCAGTGTCGGCAGCCAACAAGTTTAATATCGATTACGTGTTGAAGAGAATCAAGGATTTGTTGCCTGAGTGTCCACCTTATTTCGATAAGGATGCTTTGACTGACAAGCCTGCACGTTTCTTCGTGACTGAGATCATTCGTGAGAAGATCCTTACTAACTACGACCGTGAGATTCCATACGCAGTGGAAGTGGTTGTAGAGCAGTTTAAGGAGAGCGACGACCTTATCAAGATCAGTGCAGTAATCAACGTAGAGAGAGATACTCAAAAGGGAATCATTATCGGTAAAGGCGGTAAGATGCTTAAGATTGTCGGTACAGAGGCACGCAAAGATATTGAGGCATTCTTCGGTAAGAAAGTGTTCTTGGAGTTGTTCGTGAAGGTAGAGAAAGATTGGCGAAACAAGGAGATGAAGCTTAAGTCTTTCGGCTACGATGCAGATATTTAACCCCAAAAAAGAAAGGAAAAGAAATTATGGCAAGTAATCTTGTAGCTATAGTTGGACGTCCGAATGTAGGTAAGTCCACATTGTTTAATCGTCTTACACAGACGAGAAGCGCCATCGTTAACGATGCAGCCGGTACTACACGTGACCGTCAGTATGGTAAGGTATTGTGGTGCGGAAAAGAGTTTTCTATTGTCGACACAGGAGGATGGGTAGTCAACTCAGATGATATTTTTGAAGAGGAGATCAGAAAGCAGGTGACTATCGCTGTTGAAGAGTGCGATGTTATCCTATTCGTTGTTGATACAATGAATGGTTTGACAGACTTGGATTCAGAGGTTGCTCAGTTGCTTCGTCAAAGCAAGAAGCCTGTAGTTGTAGTGTCGAATAAAGTCGACAACAACGACTGGCAGTATGCATCTGCTGAATTCTACAAGCTTGGTCTAGGTGAGCCATATTGCGTATCTGCTATCAACGGTAGCGGTACTGGTGATTTGCTCGACCGTGTGCTTGAGGTGATGCCTGCACAGGAGGAAGATGAGTCGGTTGACACATTGCCTAAGGTGGCTGTAGTAGGTCGACCTAATGCAGGAAAGTCGTCAATCATCAATGCCTTCATCGGAGAGGAGAGAACAGTGGTGACTGATATCGCCGGTACAACCCGTGACAGTATCTATACTCGTTATGATAAGTTCGGATACGATTTCTATTTGGTTGATACAGCAGGTATCCGAAAGAAAGCCAAAGTCACTGAGGACTTGGAGTATTTCTCTGTAATCCGTTCAATCCGTTCAATTGAAGACTCGGATGTTTGTATCCTTATGCTTGATGCGACGAGAGGTCTTGAGGCTCAGGATTTGAACATTGTGCAGTTGATTCAGAAGAACAACAAGGGCTTGGTTGTCGTAGTCAACAAGTGGGATTTGATCGAGAACAAGGATGCCAACAGCTCGGCTAAGTTTGAGCAGAAGATCAAAGAGCGTTTGGCTCCGTTTACAGATTTCCCTGTCATCTTCACATCTGTAATCAACAAACAGAGAATATTCAAGGTTATCGAGGCTGCAATCGACGTCTACAAAAACCGTACACAGAAGATTTCTACAAGTAAGTTGAATGAGTTCTTCTTGCCTTTGATCGAGAACTATCCTCCACCTGCATTGAAAGGTAAGTATATCAAGATCAAGTACGTGATGCAGTTGCCAAACACGCAGGTTCCATCATTCGTTTTCTACGCCAACCTTCCACAGTATGTGAAGGATCCGTACAAGAGATTCTTGGAGAACAAGTTGCGTGAGCAGTGGCGTTTGACTGGAACACCAGTAAACATCTACGTGCGTCAGAAGTGATGTAGAGACGTCCCGTCAGGGCGTCTCAGATAGATATTGTAGAGACGGGATATGTTCCCGTCTCCACGATAATTCAAGTAGGATTATTAATCAAAGTACAAAATATAATGTTAGTAAAAACTTATGCCGCATCGATCAACGGAATTGATGCAGAATTGATTACGATTGAGGTTGACCTCAGCAGTGGATTCAGATTTTCAATAGTAGGATTACCAGACAGTGCAGTGAAAGAGAGCCAAGACAGAATCACCACTGCAATTATGAATTCAGATTATCCATTTCCACGTAAACAGATTGTCATCAACCTAGCTCCTGCGTATATGCGTAAAGAGGGTACTGGTTACGACTTGACGTTGGCTGTCGGTATACTTGCTGCATCGGATGTGATTTCTCCCGAGTCGATGGAAGGTTACATTGTGATGGGAGAACTGTCGTTGGATGGTTCGGTGCGAGGCATCACAGCTGCGTTGTCGATAGCCATTATGGCAAAACGACTTGGCTTCAAAGGCTTTATTTTACCCAAGGAAAATGCAAAAGAGGCGGCTGTTGTCGATGGACTTGATATCTACGGAGTTGAGAGCCTGAGTGAAGTTGTGGAGTTTTTGAACGGCAATCAGCAGATAGAGAAAACCGTCATCGACACTCAGGAGTGTTTCTTCAGCAAAAGAGATATTTTTGAAAGTGATTTCAAGGAAGTTTGTGGTCAGGAGACGGCTAAACGAGCGATTGAGATTGCTGTGAGCGGCGGACACAACTTAATCATGGTCGGCACTCCAGGAAGTGGTAAAAGCATGTTGGCAAAGTGTGTGCCGTCGATAATGCCAAGTTTCACTCTAGATGAAGCATTGGAGACGACGAAGATCCATTCCGTTGCAGGGCAACTGCCTAAAGACACATCCTTGATGACGACACGACCGTTCAGAAGTCCACACAACAACGTGTCCAGCGTTGCATTACTCGGAGGAGGCAGTTTCCCTAAGCCTGGAGAAATTTCTTTGGCTCATAATGGAGTGCTTTTTCTTGACGAATTGCCTCAGTACAATCGAGCAGCGTTGGAAGAACTCCGTCAACCGTTGGAAGACCATAGAATCAGTATCTCACGAGCAAAATCGTCTGCAGAATTTCCAGCAAGTTTCATGCTGATTGCCGCCATGAATCCATGTCCGTGTGGCCATTATGGAGATCCGAACCACGAGTGTACATGTTCGCAGATAGAAGTACAGAAATATATGAGCCGAATCTCAGGTCCATTAATGGATCGAATCGACCTGCAGGTAAAAATTTCGCCTCTAAGTCATAAAGAACTGCTGGAAAACAAAGGAGGAGAGAAGAGTGCGGATATCAGGGTAAGAGTGGAGAAGGCAAGAAAGATACAGCAGGAGAGGTTTAAGGACGAGAAGTCCATCCATTGCAACGGTCAGATGGAGAAACGACACTGCGACATGTATTGCAAGATAACTCCTGAAGCTGAGGATTTGCTGGAGAAAGCAATGAAAAGACTAAATTTCTCAGCACGTGGATATTTCAAAGTGCTCAAGCTTGCCCGTACTATCGCCGACTTGGCAGAATCAGCGGAGATAGATTCCTTACATGTGAAGGAGGCATTGTCGTACAGAAGTCTGGATAGGGAGAATTGGTGATGGTGTTGTAGAGACGGTGTGCATGCCGTCTCTACATTTTTATTTAACCACTACTTTTATTCCATTCACAACGTAGATCCCTTCCGACAAACCAACCTCTTTCTGGCTTCCTGTCTGCATCTCAAAACACTCAATCATTTGTCCGCCAATTGACCAGATGCAAACCGTAACGTCGCTATCCGACGATATGATTATACCGTTGTTTGTGCTGTAGACTTGAATTCCCCCGTCTACATGGGCAATTTCTTTACATGCAGTTGGTTGGTCTATTTTAGAGAAGCCCATGCTTTGCATCCATCTGTCGTATGAACCATCTGATTCATCAGAGATGGCTTCCATCTTATCTTTCTTGGAATCGAAACAGAATGCAAACTGACATGATGAGTTCTTGGCTGCCGTATTCAAACCTACGACTCCATTCGCTGTCGGTGTCGCACTATAGTTTGTTAGTGCGACGTTGTTGTTCGATGCAGGTGATAGATAGTAATAACCGTCGTGTGTGCCGCTATCGGTTAGTTTCCAACGCTGGGATGGTGTGTTGCCTGCTGGAGCCATGCTCAACTGTCCGTTTGAAGCGTCTAACGCTAAGCCACTCTCTTCGTCAGTCAACGTGTAAGATCCATCGGCTGTCTTAGCCACTTTCAACGATAGGTTGATATCATCGTCGTCTTCAGTCAACTGCATCTTTCCTTCTTTCAACGACAAAACCTTATTGGCATTCTTTGAAAGCAAAACGTATGTCTTTCCATCTTCCACCTTCTCCACACGTCTGTAACGGTTGATCTTATCGAAGATGCTCAAATCCCAGTCTGCGTAGAAACGGATGATCGGATAACCTGTACGCATGTCGATTGGCAACCAGATATGCCACGACTCGCCTACGTTGGCATCAGAGAAATACTCTCCACCTTTCCATCTGTCGCCCATGTAGATATAGGCATCGTATTTGCCTGGCACCTTGAAGACGTAGTTGCTCTGCGAATGGTATGTCGTGTTTTTCTCATTGTCGACGCAAGGATTACCCAAGTCGTTCCATCCTGTCAACGGCATTTGTGAATATGATGAGTGGGCTGGATTAGGATCCCAACCTGTACATCCTGATGTGATTGCCACGAATCTCTTGTGGTATTTGAAGATGGCTGGTGCCTCATACTGTTTCTTCACAAACATACGCTCCCACGTCGGAGACAGATCAAGATAGTCGTTGGTCAACAATGTGCCGTGCATTGTCATATTCTCCTCGGCTGAACCGAAATGGTAGCCGGCATTATAGTCGGGGTCGAACATCAAAGTCTGGTCGCGTGAACCAGATGGCTGGGCATCTCCACGTGGACGCATCGTCTTGATGAAGGTATATGGACCAGTGATCTTGTCGCTCGACAGAATTGCGACGCGGGATGCTGCGTAGCCTGAACCGTTTTCCCAGTGAACCCACATCACATATTTGTTAGTGTTAGGGCAGTACATCACCTTCGGACGCTCAAGAGTACGGCCGTAGTTCATATCCTGATTGTCGCTTCTCAACGGCACTTCCGGACATTTGTATGCCATGCCGTAGTATTTCCAGTTGTATAGATCAGTCGAAGTATAGCAGACGATACCGTTGCTCTTTACAGGAGTGGCACGGTAATTTTCTCCAAACCAATAATATGTGCCATTTTCATAAAGCACACAGCCTCCGTGAGCGTTGATGTGCTTTCCATCAGCGTCGTTCCAATTCATACCCAAACGTAGGGCAGGGCTACCATTATGGAATTGGTTGTATGGCTGGCCAATCTTTGAATCCACAGGAATCAGCATCCAGTAGTGTTTGCCATCCGTGCCGCTCTTGTCGCTATACACTCCTTTATTGTCGCTTGTGCCGTCGGTGCCGAGATACTTGCCGTTGGAAGAGAATTGTATTCTGATGTATTTCTCCTCGTTTGGAGCGTAGTTGATATTCAAATTGGAGTTGCTTGAAGACGCGGCAAATTTAGTGTTGTAATCGCCGTCGGCATTCAAATAATTGTTTCCAGAGACGCTCTTCAACGCATATTTGCCATTGGAAAGAGCCTCGATTGTAAATTGTTGCGACGCGTTGTAAGCAGGATTCTTGATAAGGACACCGTTTCCAGAGTTGGTCAAGAAACGGTTGCTGGCATGCATCACATAGTATTTCTGACCGTTGGCGAACGGTAGGTTGCGGCTATTATTGTAGTCGGTGATTGCAGTGTTGAGAGCCTTTGTGGCATTGACCACCTCAGTCTGCGACGACGCGTTTGCCAAAGCGTCTTTAGCCACGTAGATGGCATCAAGTAGGGATTTGCGTGAAGATTTAGAGAAAGATCCAGCACCGTCGCCCTCCGACGTCGCCTTTAATCTATCTTCCGCTTTATTGATAATGCCCTGCAAACCATCTGTGACAAGCACGTTGGCAGAAGCCTCACGCAAAAACCAGAAATGAAAAGTCTCATTACCATTTTTGTCGGAGTAGACATAACTTCCTGGCGCAATTGCGTCGGTACCCAAATAACGATTATTCTCAACGCATTTGAATCTGACATACTCTCCACCGCACTCCTCAACAGAGAATTTGGCGACGTTGCCAGTGCCTGTGCTTAATTCGGTATCCCAATCGCCTGTCTTAGCGACGTTGCTATTTTTAGATACACTCTTGATGAAATAGTTGCCACCAGTAGCGACGAATTGGAAAACTTGACCGTTGGTAGCATCGAAAGTGTGGAGATTTGGTCTGCCGTCCACAGCAGAAAGGACCATTCCAGACGAGTGGAAAATGTAGAATTTTTTGTTTGTGTCGACAGCATTGGCAATCAAAGCGACACAGCTGAGTAGTGTAATAAATAGTGTTCTCATAAATATTAGAGTCTCAAAACGAATAATGTGTTATCAAGTCGCAAATATACAAGTTTCAATTCATAATGCACAATGTATAATTCATAATTGTCTGGACCAGCCGATGCCACGACATCGTCCAGCGGACCTGATGTCAGCGTGAACCACCACAGCGAATAAAAGGATGCACAGCAGGGCAATTTATCTAGACAATTTCAAATACTGCTTAAAAAAATTACATTTTGTCAACAACAACATAATAGACAAAATACAGTTATTATCTTTAACAAAGAGAGTTTTTATTACATCAAAATGGCTTTTGTAATGTTCCGGATTAGTCCCCAAAGCTAACAAAAAGCAACAAAAGATCACCGCAATGCCAGGATACAACCCCAAAAATGTCATAATTTAAAAAAACACTTTCATAAAAGGGATGTGACATAATAAAAAATATATGAGAATGCAAAACAATGATTGAAGTATAACAAAAATAGAACAAACAAAAATAGCAAATGGAAGAACATCCCAAGGACCTCTGCACCATATCATTAACGACAACAATATCGTTTCCAATAAAGACTCCTTGAACAAATAGTGAAAATATGTTTTCATATCATTTCAATATTATTCTAAAATTATTTTAAATTCGATAACAGAATTAACATGAATATTCTCTTCTCTTAAATATTATAAACAACATCCTTTACACCATATTTTCTATAATTGTTCTCATTTGACAAAAAGATTTGTGAACCTCATCAATAAATAGATGCGTTCCTCCTTCTTTGGCAAAATCGTCAGCCAATTCGAGCAAAGAATGAGAAGAAAAATATAGACTGTCCGCCGATACATAGAGCATGTTTTCCAGATTTTTGTTTTCAGATATGTATTGCAGCATCATAGTAGATTTACCGACTCCACGAGGGCCGACGATACCCACCATTCTTGCATTCCACAACACTTCCGAATACATATAGCGTTTATGCTCAAGCGGAAGTCTGCTTAAGCATCAAATCCATATACGTATATAATTCCAAATCTATCATACTTTTTAAAATTTTAATTCGGTACAAATATATATGTTTTTACTTCAATGAGGGATATTTATGTATGTATTTGTCCCTTAATGAGGGATTTTATTGCATCTTCCGATTTCCGACACCAATTACGTTGGAATCATAAACCCTCAACTCTCAATCATCAACCATTTTGGTATTGGTTTCATTACGTATGGGATAATGCTTCCTAATGATTTTATGCTAAAGAAAATTATTACTAACTTTGTCGTCCAAATGATATGAAAAATGACTAACACTAAGTCAACTCCAACGGAATTAGGTACGGAGCCGATACCGTCGCTCCTTTTCAAATATGCTGTGCCGGCTATCATTTCGATGGTTGTAGCGTCGCTTTACAATATCATCGACTCTATCTTTATCGGCCATATTCCGAATGATGGTCCTCGCTGTATCACGGCGTTGGCTATCGCATTCCCGCTTATGAACCTTTCCGCCGCTTTCGGATCGCTTGTCGGTGCGGGTGGCTCGACGCTGGTATCGATCAAACTTGGTCAGAAGGATTATCCGTCGGCAAACAAGGTGCTTGGAAATGTGACGACGCTGAACATCATCATTGGTTTGGCTATCATGGCTCTTGGCTTGATTTTCTTGGATGAGATTCTTGCTTTGTTCGGAGCCAGTGAGGAAACGATTGAACCGGCTCGTGATTTCATGACTGTGTTGTTGATTGGTAATGTGTTGACTCACCTTTTCTTTGGACTTAACCATGTGATGCGAAGCAGTGGTAATCCGAAGAAGGCTATGTTCACTACTATATTGACTGTTGTCCTTAACATTGGATTGGCTCCACTCTTCATCTATCAGTTTGAGTGGGGAATCAAAGGCGCCGCGCTTGCCACAATCACAGCGCAGACAATCTCTTTGCTGGTGATCTGCCTCCATTTCTATAGTGGCAAGGATGTGTTGACCTTCTCGATGCCGGATTTCAAACTGCAGAAGTCGATCGTGAAGAATATTTTCGCTATCGGTATAGCGCCGTTCACTCTTAACGCATGTGCTTGCCTTGTGGCGATGATGCTTAATAATACCCTTTATAAGTATGGAGGCGACAACGCAATCGGAGCCTACGGTATCTGCAACCGTGTGATGATGATGGGTGCACAGATCGTGTTTGGTTTCAACCAGGCAATGCAGCCAATCGCTGGATACAATTTCGGAGCTCAGCTTGTGGATCGTGTGGACAAGGTATTGAAGATGACGGTGCTGATGGCCACTTGCGTCACAGTGCTATTGTTTATCTGTTGCGAGTGTTTTGCCGACGGAATTGTTTCCATCTTCGTCAACCAGGATGAGGGCAATGCAAAAGCTTTGATGGAAGCCTCGTCGCACGGCTTGAGAATCGTTGTGATGATGATGCCGATAGTCGGATTTCAGATGGTCGTGTCAAATTTCTTCCAGAGTATCGGACGCGCTCCGGTATCACTGTTCATGAGTTCGACTCGTCAGCTACTTTATCTTATTCCGCTAGTGTGGCTGTTGCCGCAGAAATTTGGACTTGATGGAGTTTGGTACGCTATGCCGACATCCGATTTGTTGTCTGCGATTACAGCAGCGATAGTTTTGAAACTCCAGTACAAGAAGTCGTTGGCGATGCCAAGTAAAAAGGAAAATATTGTGATTGAGCCTTCAGAATTGTCTGACAAACACATGGTAATCAGCATCGGCCGACAGTTTGGTGCTGGAGGTCGTACAATCGGAAAGATGATAGCAGAACACTACGGCATCAAATATTACGACAGCGAGTTGCTTGTTGAGACCGCCAAAGATATGGGATTCTCACCTGAGATATTCGAGAAGACGGATGAAGTGCCGTCTATACAGAATTCATTGGGAAGATTGGCAGACCTGTCGTCGCCAAATATGAGCGAGTCTGTCCTTTCCGGAGCAAACCTTTTCAAGGCACAGAGCGAAACAATGCAGAGAATAGCGAATGCAGAAAGCTGCGTCATTGTTGGAAGAGCGTCGGATTATGTGCTTCGTGAACGTAAGGATTTGATTTCGTTCTTTTTGCGTGCACCTATGGATTTCAGAGCGGAGAATATTGCTTCTCGCCATAGCATCGACATCAAAAGCGCTCAGAAAATGGTAGAGGAGAGAGAGTCTGCAAGAAAGGAATATTACGATTACTACACGGGGAAAGAGTGGGGTAATTCCAATGGCTATGATCTATGCGTGGACGTCTCAAAATTGGGTTTTGAGAAGACTGCAGAAATGATGATAGAGTTTATAGACTCTATTTTTAGCAAAAAAGAAGAAAAATAACGTAGATTTTTCATTCTATTACTTATTTTTGTAGCATAAGGCATTATCGATGATTACAAAGGACGATATTATTGAAGTCGGATACGTTAGTAAAACACACGGTTTGTCGGGCAATTTGGAGGTGGTTGTCACTGTAGATTGGCTTGACGAGTTGGGTGTGGATTTTATTTTCATCGAGATTGACGGATGTTATATCCCGTTCCAGATTACGGAAGAGCGAACAAAGAACAGCGGGCGACTTTTGAAGCTTGACAATATCGATACAAAGGAAGAAGCGGAGCGATTGATTGGAGCGACGGTGTATCTTTCTGCAGATGATGTCGATGAAGAGGCTCTTGAGGATGCCGAATCTATAGATTACGAAGGTTACACAATCTTTGATGCCGATGGAAAAGAGATCGGAGTCATTGATTATGTCGACTATGACACTGAAAATGTATTGTTCTGTCTTGACTCAAAGGATTCAGCAGGATTCCCAATCATGATTCCGGCTGTGGATGATTTCATTGTAGAGATTGACGACGACAAACAGACCATTGTGATGAACATACCGGATGGACTGTTGGAGTTGAATACAGGTGGAGTTTGCGTCGAGGATGAGGACGATGATTAACCCCTACTATTTACACGGTTTTTGAATATGCGTATAGTAAATGACATAAAGACGCTTTATGCGATAATATTTATGCTAGGTGCAGTCGGCTGTACCCCGCACACCGAGTTTGAAGTCGCTCCTTGGTACGGCTTCAAGCAGTGCGCTATATCATATACCATGGAAGATAGCTACGACAACCAGTTTAAGATAGCGCTTCCGATCTTCTACGAACATGATTACCCATGTACATTTTTCTTGACAACACGTTGGTGCGACAAAACGAAGTGGGATGCTTTACGTGTCGCTACGACGGAGAGAGGATGTGAGGTAGGTAGCCATACTGTAGACCATGCAGTGTATGATACTCTTACTAGAGAGCGCCAGAAGCAGGATATACTTGACGCTAACGCAAGGATCAATGTCAAGTTGCCGATGTACAAGTGTAATACGTTCGCATACACAAACTGTGTTGTAGGAGACACAAGCGTCATAAGCAGACATTATTTCGCTGCGCGTGGATGTCACGGATATGTGGAGCGTGCAACGCCAACTGATTATCTGAACATCAGTTCATTGATGTGTGGTGACAACGAGGCAGTGAGAACATTAGATGATTTCAAAAACGGATTCACTACTGCTAAGAATAGTGGAGGCTGGTGTATTTTCTCCCTTTATGATCTTGACGACGGACAAGGATATTCACCATTGTCGTCAAAGGTGTTGAGAGAGAGCCTTGACTACTTGAAAGAGCAGGAAAAGTCGAATTCGTTCTGGGTCACAACATTCAAGAATGCTGCAAAGTATTCTAAGGAGCGTGATAGAGCGGAGGTCACAATGCTTAAAGCGACAGACGACAAACTAACTATCTCATTGGAAGATGGCTTGGATGACGAACTATATGATCATCCTTTGTCGTTGCGTTGCCCGTTACCTTTCGGTTGGAAAGAGGTCGAGGTGCTTCAGAATGAGGTTGTGATCAAGTCGGAAGTTAAGACTATCAATGGCTGTAAATATATCATCTTTGACGCTGTACCAAACGGAAATAAAAAGATATATCTAATAAACCTAGAGTAATGATTGATGTGGAGAAAAAAGCACAATTAGCCGTTCGATTGAAGGCAGAAGGATTTAATTGTGCTCAAGCAGTATTTGCAGCTTTTGCGGAGGATTACGGAATAGATAAGGCTACAGCGGTTCGTTTAACTGCGGGACTAGGTGGCGGGGTTGCCAAAATGAAGGGTGTTTGCGGTGCATATCTAGGTGCTGCGATGCTATCCGGATTGGAGGAAGGATGTGTTGATCCGGCAGATATGGCAGGAAAGGAGCATGCTTACAAGGTGGCTCAGGACCTTGCAATGCGATTCAAGGAGCAGAACGGCAGCACAATATGTGCCGAACTTCGTGGAGTTAAGCCAAATCCAGATGTAAAGGAGATAATTCCTTGCGGTACGCTTGTGGAGCGTGCTGCACGTATCTATGCTGAGTATCTAAATACTAAAAAAGCATAAAAAATCGTCCTTGTTAGCAAAAAGGGTGGTTTATACGCAAAATAAAATGTATTTTTGCGTGAATTTTCATGTAGAGACATTATTGAATAATATATAAATTGATATAAAATATGGGATTCGGGAATTTTTTGTCCAAGCTATTTGGAAATAAGGCCCAGAGAGATATGGCTCTAATTCAGCCTTACGTGCAGAAGGTAGAGCAAATCTATCCTTCAATACAGGCATTGTCGAACGACGACCTACGTGCCCGTACTGAGGAGATCAAGCAGAGAATTCAGGACTACGTATCTTCAGAGACAAAGGAAATCGCAGACCTAAGATCGCAGATTGAGGCGCAGGAAATTGAGCAGAGAGAAAGAACTTATGCAAAGATTGATAAACTTGAGAAGGTAAAACTTGACAAGTTTGAAGAGGTCCTTACAGAGGTTCTTCCTGAAGTATTTGCAATCGTTAAGGATACAGCGCGTCGTTTTACAGAGCAGAAGGATGTTGTTGTAAAGGCAACTGACCTTGACCGCGAATTCGCAGAAAAATTTGATTTCGTTGATATCGACGGTGACAACGCCGTTTATCATAACGAGTGGCAAGCTGGTGGTAACCCAACAGTTTGGAACATGATCCACTACAATGTACAGATCTTCGGTGGTGTCGTATTGCACCAGGGTAAGATAGCCGAGATGGCTACCGGTGAGGGTAAGACATTGGTAGGTACATTGCCAATCTTCTTGAATGCGTTGACTCACAACGGTGTTCACGTCATCACAGTTAACGACTACTTGTCAAAGCGTGACTCTGAGTGGATGGGACCTCTATACATGTTCCATGGTTTGACAGTAGACTGTATCGATAAGCATCAGCCTAACTCAGATGCTCGTCGTAAGGCATATATGGCCGATATCACATTCGGTACAAACAACGAGTTTGGTTTCGACTACTTGCGTGATAACATGGCAGGTAGAGTCGAGGAACTTGTGCAGCGTCAGCACAACTATGCGATCGTCGATGAGGTTGACTCAGTATTGATCGACGATGCACGTACTCCATTGATCATTTCAGGTCCTATGGACCGTTCAAAGAGCAACGAGCAGTTGTTCAACGAATACAAGCCACGTGTAGAGCACTTGGTCGGCTTGCAGAAGGTGATGGCCACAAATTATTTGACAGAGGCTAAGCGTTTGTTGAAGGAGACAGACAAGAAGAGCCAGGAAGAAGGATCTTTGGCCTTGTTCCGCTCTTACAAGGCTTTGCCTAAGAATGCACCGTTGATCAAGTTCTTGAGTGAGCCAGGAATCAAGCCTCTTTTGTTGAAGACAGAGGAGTACTACATTGCCGAGAACAACAAGAATATGCATATCGCTACAGACCCTCTATACTTCGTTATCGACGAGCGTCACAATAGCATTATGCTTACAGATAAAGGTATTGACGCATTGACAGGTGCCAGCGAGGACCCAGAGTTCTTCGTGTTGCCGGATATCGGTAGTGAGATGGTAGATTTGGAGAATATGAATCTTTCATCTTCGGAGTTGGCAGAGAAGAAGGACGAGTTGATGCAGAACTACGCAGTAAAGAGCGAGCGCATCCACACAATCAATCAGCTTTTGAAGGCTTACACATTGTTCATCAAGGACGACCAGTACGTCGTTATGGATGGCAAGGTAATGATTGTTGATGAGCAGACTGGTCGTATCATGGATGGCCGTCGTTACTCTGACGGTTTGCACCAGGCTTTGGAAGCAAAGGAGGGTGTAGAAGTTGAGGCTGCAACTCAGACATACGCTACTATTACATTGCAGAACTACTTCCGTATGTACCACAAGCTTGCCGGAATGACAGGTACAGCTGAGACAGAGGCAGGTGAGTTCTGGAATATCTATAAGTTGGACGTTGTGGTTATTCCGACAAATCGTCCGATCGCAAGAATAGATATGAACGACCGTATCTACCGCACACAGCGTGAGAAGTACAACGCTGTTATTGATGAGATCGAGTCGTTGACAAAGCAGGGCCGTCCAGTATTGGTCGGTACCACTTCAGTTGAGATCTCAGAGTTGTTGAGCAAGATGTTGCGTCTACGTAAGATCGAGCACAACGTGTTGAATGCAAAACTACACCAGAAGGAGGCAGAGATCGTTGCCGAGGCTGGTAAGAGCAAGACTGTAACTATCGCCACTAACATGGCCGGTCGTGGTACCGATATCAAGCTTTCTAAGGAGATCAAGGACGCAGGTGGTTTGGCTATCATCGGTACAGAGCGCCACGAGTCTCGTCGAGTTGACCGTCAGTTGCGTGGTCGTGCAGGTCGTCAGGGAGATCCAGGTTCTTCAGTGTTCTTCGTATCATTGGAAGATAAGTTGATGCGTCTATTCGGTTCGGAGAAGATTGCATACGTAATGGAGAAGATGGGTGTGAAAGACGGTGAGATGATTGAGAGCAACATGGTCACTAAGTCAATCGAGAGAGCCCAGAAGAAGGTAGAGGAAAACCATTTCGGTGTTCGTAAGCGTTTGATTGAGTACGATGATGTAATGAACAACCAGAGAGAGGTGGTTTATCGTCGTCGTCGCGAGACATTGCGTGGAGAGAGAATGGGTGTCAACATCATGGATATGATTTACGGTGTTGCACACAGAATTGTGGGAGAGACAAAGGGAATGTTGAGCTACGCAGACTTCAAGAATGAGGTGGTTCGTCTATTGTCTTTCGACACACAGATTCCTGAGTCTGATTACCAGAATTTGAAGGATACAGAGTTGATTCAGAAGCTGTTTGAGGAGGCTATGGCTACATTCAAGCGTCGTACTGAGACAATCTCACAGCAGGCTTACCCTGTGTTGAAGAATATCCTTGACCAGCATCCAGAGGGCGGTATGGTAGGCGTTCCTATCACAGACGGAAGATATGTTTACAGCATTACTGTTAACTTGAAGGATTCTGTTGACTGCCAGTGCAAGGATGTTGTTAAGGAGTTCGAACGTCGTACATTGCTTCACTCTATCGATTCCAAGTGGAAAGAGCACTTGCGTGAGATGGATGATTTGAAGAACTCAGTTCAGAATGCACACTACGAGCAGAAGGATCCACTTGTAATCTACAAGATTGAGTCGTACAACTTGTTCTCTGCTATGCTTGACGATATGAATCAGGAGGCTGTCAATGTATTGATGCGTGGACAGATTTTGATGCAGCAGAACGATGATGCTGAGGCTCAGGCTCTTGCAGCAGAGGAGGCAGCTCGTCGTCAGGCTTTGGCTGAGGCTAAGGAGGCTGAGGAGAGAATGAAATCGATGCAGATGAGCAGAACTGAGGGTCTAGAGGAAGCTCCTGAGGAGGAATCTCCACTTCAGCAGATTTCACAGCAGAAGCAGATGCCTGCAGACGCAGGTGTGAAGATCGGCAGAAACGATCCATGTCCATGCGGAAGCGGTAAGAAGTACAAGCACTGCTGCGGTAAAGACGAACAATAATCGATTATAATTAGCCAATTATAAATTGAGGCGTGTTTTGCATCAAAAACACGCCTCTTTTCTTAAAAACGATAGAGTATGTTAGATATGTTAGGATATATTACTTGGACTGCTAATCCGATCGCGTTTACGATTCCAGGATTGGACTTTCCGGTAAGATGGTATGGAATGATGTGGGCTTTCGGTTTCTTACTTGGCTACATCACAGAGAAGTGTATCTATAAGCGTGAAGGTTTGCCAGACACTGCCATTGACGACTTTTTGACTTACATGGCAGTATTCACAGTAATCGGAGCTCGTCTAGGACATTGCTTCTTCTATGATCCTGGATACTATTCTTCGCACCTTTTTGAGGTGCTTTTGATAAACAAAGGAGGATTGTCTAGCCATGGTGGATGCGTCGGTATTTTGATCGGAATGTATATCTTCAGCCGACGTGTGGCAAAGCATAGCTATACATGGGTGCTTGACCGTACTGTAATTGCTGTTGCGATTACAGGATGCTGCATCAGATTCGGCAACTTGATGAACCATGAAATCTTCGGACATGCTACGGATGTGCCTTGGGCTTTCCGTTTCGTTGAGAACACTCATTCGTGGATGTTAGGTAAGGCAGAACCGATATTTACTGTTCCAAGCCATCCTACCCAGATATATGAGATGCTCTATTGTATAGTCACATATATTACTTGCATGTTCTTGTACTGGAAGACGAATGCACGCAAGTATGAAGGCTTGATATTGGGAGTCTTCTTTGAAGGAGTTTTCTTGACAAGATTCTTGCTTGAATTCATCAAGAATAATCAGGAGAATTTTGAAGATGATATGATGTTCAATATGGGTCAGTGGTTGAGTGTCCCGCTAATCGTCGCTGGATTCTATTTGTTCTATAAGGCGTATGAGCAATATAAGGAGGAGGCATGAAACATATAGGAGCACATGTGTCGGCATCGGGTGGAGTGGAGAACGTGCCTGTTAATGCCGAAGCGATAAAGGCGAATGCTTTCGCTTTGTTCACTAAGAATCAGCGACAGTGGGTATCTGCTCCGTTGAGCGAGAAATCCATCGCGTTGTTCAAAAAGAGGACGCAGGAGATCGGCGTCGACGCGGATTATATTCTTCCTCACGATAGTTATCTTATCAATCTTGGTCATCCTGAGACGGAGGGGTTGGAAAAATCACGTGCTGCTTTCTTGGACGAGATGCAGAGATGTGAGCAACTTGGATTGAAACTCCTTAATTTCCACCCAGGAAGCCATTTGAAGGCAATCTCAGTCGACGAGTGTCTGGCTCGCATCGCAGAGTCGATCAATATCACGTTGAGCAAGACATCTGGAGTTTGCGCAGTCATTGAGAATACTGCAGGTCAAGGATCGAATGTCGGCAATAAATTTGAAGAAATAGCCAAGATTATCAGTATGGTCGACGACAAAAGCCGCGTAGGAGTCTGCATAGATACATGCCATACGTTCGCAGCTGGATACGATTTGCGTACTGCGGAGGCTTGTGAAGCTACATTTGCTGAGTTTGATAAGGTGGTAGGATTGAAATATCTTCGTGCTATGCATATCAACGATTCAATGAAACCACTCGGATCTAAAGTCGACAGACACAACAGCATCGGCAAAGGAGAGATTGGCATTGAATGTTTCAAATGGATCATGCAACAGGATATATTCAATGATATTCCGTTGATTCTAGAGACCCCGGATGAGTCTATTTGGGCAGAAGAAATTGCACTTTTGAGAGATTTTGAGTCTAAAAAGTAACAATTTTTAACATTTGGATATTTGTAATCAGTTATAAAGTAATATCTTTGTAGGCAAACAAAGAAAACAATTAAATAACATGGATAATACAGCATTATTGCAAGAAGTAACAGCCAAAGCTCAGGTTTGGCTAAACGGTAACTTTGATGAGGATACAAAGAAAGAGGTTAAGGCTCTTTTGGATTCATCTGACAAGAATGCATTGATTGACGCATTTTACCGTGACTTGGAATTCGGTACTGGTGGTCTTCGTGGTATCATGGGTGCTGGAACAAACCGTATGAACAAGTATGTAGTTGGTATGGCCACTCAGGGCTTTGCTAACTATCTAAAGAAGAATTTCGCTGACCGTAAGCAGATTTCAGTAGTGGTTGGTCACGACTGTCGTAACAATTCACGTCTATTCGCTGAGACAGTTGCTGACATTTTCTCTGCAAACGGAATCCAGGTATATCTATTTGAGGCATTGCGTCCAACACCAGAGATCTCATTCGCTATTCGTCAGTTGAAGGCACAGGCTGGTGTTAACGTAACAGCAAGCCACAACCCACGTGAGTACAACGGATACAAGGCTTATTGGGAGGATGGTGCACAGGTGTTGGCTCCACACGATAAGGGTATCATCGACGAGGTTAACAAGGTAAAGGTAGAGGACGTTAAGTTCGCTGGCAACAAGGATCTAATCAAGATCATTGGTGGTGAGATGGACTTCGACTATATGACAGCTGTACACGAGGCTTTGATCGACCAGGACGTAATCAACCGTCAGAAGGATCTTAACATCGTTTACTCGGCAATGCACGGAACAGGACGTGTGATCGTTCCACTTTGCTTGCGTTCATGGGGATTCCAGAACATCAACGTCGTTCCAGAGCAGATGATTGTAGACGGTAACTTCCCTACAGTAGTAAGCCCTAATCCAGAGAACGCTGAGGCTATGACACTTGGTATGAAGCTTGGTACTAAGCTTAATGCAGACCTAGTTGTAGCAACAGACCCAGACGCTGACCGTCTTGCTATCGTATGCCGCGACAACAAGGGTGAGTGGATGATCATCAACGGTAACCAGACAGCAATGATGTTCTGCTACTACATCATCACTAACATGAAGAAGCTTGGCAAGATGACAGGTAACGAGTTCCTTGTTAAGACAATCGTTACAACAGAGGTTATCGCTGAGATCGCTAAGAAGAACAATATTGAGCTTCGTGATTGCTACACAGGATTCAAGTGGATCGCACGTGAGATCGCAATCTCAGAGGGCAAGAAGAAATACATCGGTGGTGGTGAGGAGAGCTTCGGATTCCTACCATTCGACAAGGTACGTGATAAGGATGCTCCAGCATCAATCTGTTTGATCTGTGAGATCGCAGCTTGGGCAAAGGATCAGGGCAAGACTCTATACGATTTGTTGATGCAGATCTACCAGGAGTACGGGTTCTCTAAGGAGTTCACAATCAACGTTACTAAGCCAGGTAAGAGCGGTGCAGACGAGATCAAGGCAATGATGGAAGGCTTCCGTGCTAACCCTCCAAAGGATCTAGGTGGCAGCAAGGTGTCTGTAGTTAAGGATTTCAAGACTCTTGAGATGACTACAGCAGCTGGAAAGCAGAAGCTTGACATGCCAGAGACAAGCAACGTGCTTCAGTGGTTCTGTGAGGATGGCACTAAGGTATCAGTTCGTCCTTCAGGTACAGAGCCAAAGATCAAGTTCTACTGCGAGGTTAAGGGCACAATGAAGTCTGCTGCTGACTACGCTGATCAGAACGAGAAGGCTACAGCTAAGATCGAGGCAATCAAGAAGTCGCTAGGACTTTAATTGATAGAATTATCCGATGAGACAGTGTCTCATCGCACGAAACAGGGATGATATCCCGTCGCATTATACAGAGGCACCTCAGAAATGAGGGGCCTTTTTTATTTTAAAGGCAATTATTCGGACCCTCTAAATCTCCCTTAAAGGGAGACTTTGGGCAGGAATGATGAAATAATCTTCGTGGGAAAGATGCCAATCAATTCCTATTCCCTCCAATGCGAGTAGGAGTGAGCAGTAAATAGAAAAATTAAAGCGTGAGAATTTTGATTCCCACGCTTTTGGCTTATTGACTTGCAATTTACAATTTCTCTATTTCTTCAATAGGTACGTTAGTTAACTCATGAATTAAAGTGAAATCGAATCCTTTCTTCTTCATATCGGTTGCGATTCTAACGGATTCGTTTCGTATACCTCGTTTCTCACCATCTTCGACACCTCTTTCATATCCATGCTCCTCCATGTCCATTTCGTCAGCAAGTCTCTTAAGGCTAGCTTCATACACGGCATACTCCTTTTTAGACAAAGCTCCAACTTGTGCTCTCTCTATAAGCTTAAGCAAACCTTCGTCCGCTTTTGCGTAAACTGATGGGTCGATATTTTCCATGTTGCCTAAATTTTTGAAACTATACAACCAGATATCCTTCATTGTGATGTCTCCGCCGTCCAATTTGAATTTCGGCAAATTTACAAAATATTTTCGATGTCTGTCCCAAAATATTTTGCCACTGTCCAAATCACACTCTGCTGTACGTGTAATCACTTTGTCGATTCCTGCCATTGTTTCTCCCATAATGAAGATTCCAATGATTCTGGAGATGTCTTCCTTCATGTCTTTCCACACCAAACCTTTGTCTATCTTGCTGTCCAAGAGTTTGTAAACATAGTAGTTGGCTCTTGTATTAAAAAACTTTTGACATGAGTTCTGCATCTCAATCAGAATAGAATCCCCACTTTGAGTGGAGCAATGAAGGTCGAAAACCACACCTCGCTGTTCTGAATTCTCGCCAGGAAATTCGACGTTATCAAATGTGACATCTGTGATTGTCTCCACGTCTCCATCTAAAATGGCGTTGAGAAAAGATTTCATCACTATCGGGTCGTACATACAATGTTTGAACCCGAAATCGCATCGCAAATCGATAAATTTTGCCATGAATTATACTGTTTTTTTATTTATACTGCATCTAATCAAATGACTAAACTTAATTCATTGCAAAGATATATGAATTTTATAATAATTCTGAAAAGCCTAACATTTTTATGCTCAAATCCCATTCAATAATTTTAATAACCGTTCCACGGCAGATGAGTGAGCCATTTCCTCTTTAAGGGAGGTGGGGAGGGGCTCATTCCGCATTTAATAAGGAGATTATATAGATGTTGTCCAAAAATGAGGATTGTCAAGGGCGGAACGTCCTAACTACCCCCGCCAACGCGAGTCCGTAGGACGAGCGTATAAAGAAAAAGCGTGTGTTGCTGTTGTATGTTTAATCGAGGAATGCTTTAGCTTCACGAACCGGTCACATTTTGTGACTAGTTCGTCCTTTTCTTCTTTAGATAATTGAAACATAAATCTTTCTGGAAATCTATTGATATTTCGTTTTACTGCTTGATTCAAAACTTTTGTTTCTACTCCATACAAAGAAGCAATATCGCAATCAATCATCACTTGTTGATTACGCAAATCTAGAATCAACGTTTCTATGGATTGTGATTTCTGAGTTGTTGTATTGATTATGTTACTTCCTTTCTCTTTAATGTTTGACATTTTAGTGATTTTTTATTTATACTGCATCTAATCAAATGACTAAACTTAATTTGTCGCAAAGATATATGAATTATATAAAATTCTGAAAAGCCTAACATTTTTATGCTCAAATCCCATTCAATAATTTTAATAACCGTTCCACGGTAGATGAGTGAGCCATCTCCTTCCTTTAAGGGAGGTCGGGAGGGTCTCATTCCGCATTCAAACGATTGTTAATGTTTGTTAAAATTGGGGGGGGTAAATATTGTATTTGAAAATTTCTTTATTTTGCATTGTTTCGCAAGAATCGAAATGGAATTTGCGAATATGGAAATCATAATTTGGGACTATGTTTAATATTAAAACCTCACAAAGATTAATCACTTCCATCGCGGCTATGTGTGTTGGAATGATGTCGTATGCGGCTGAGTTGAGAGAGTCGGTTTGCTATGTCAGGGAGTCGAATAATGCTTCTTTGAATTATGAAAACTTGGCAAACGCGTTGCAGAATAAATCCTATATCGCTGCCTCAAAGAAGGTAAGGGAATATACAGGTGGTGATTCTTTCGGATCTGGTTTTGTGATCAAGGATGAGAAGGGAAAACTTGTTGTCGTGACCAACAAACATGTGGTGCACGACGCTAAATATGTGGATTTGACTTTTGAGGTAAACGGTGCGGAGGTCAAGTATGCCCGTTGCCCCGTCGTTTATGTGTCGAAGAATCTTGATATCGCATTGGTGAATTTTCCTTCTGACAACGTGAATGTGCCCGCACTCAAGATTAATAAAAACAAGGTGAAGGATGGTTCCGATGTTTGGACGGCTGGATACCCTGCTCTGGGCGACAAACCGTCGTGGCAGCTTGGTAAGGGTGTGATGTCGAACAATAGCGTGAAGGATGAGTTTTTTGGTGATATCGACTCGGTCGCTGTCTATCAGCACACGGCTCAAGTCGACCCAGGAAGTTCGGGTGGACCATTGTTGGTGATGGAGAAGTCGGGCGATTATACAGTTGTCGGAATCAACACTTGGAAAGCCTCTTTCCGTGAGAATACCAACTTCTCTATTCCGATCAAATACTACAACAATGTTTCCGTAAATGAGATGTCTGTAGCGTCGACTTCAAAGGATAATATTGGCGACGTCGAAAAGATCGCCAAACAATTCCTTGACGACGTGAAGAAAAACGACGCTGATTTGTCGTCTTACGTCGCGACTGAGGCACTTTTAGGCATGGATGAGGGGATATTGTCGGTGATGTTGGACAAAGCCTCTGAAACGCGTAGAATCCAACTTCGCACGAAATCGCCAATACCGGTCATGAAATCAATCGTTGGAGATTTTGCATTCGACGGTGTGAAGAGCATGGCAGACGTGGAATATTCATCTACCGTGAAGGATGGAGAGAATTATAAGACCACCTACGTTTATAAAGGCAAGGAGATCGGCGTCGTTTGGAAGGAAAACATGGATGGCTACAAGATTGTGAGCAGTTCATCGTCGTCGGCAGAAAACGTGGAAAAGATCCAGAAATCGAAAGAATCGAAGGTGATCTATTCGCAGGAGTGGAACAGATATCTTGAATTAAGTTTTTCAAAGGGATTGGAGGATCATTTCGGACAGAAAGCGGATCTCACTTTTATGATTATGGTTGGCAAATATTTCTTGTTCGGACCGAGAGTAGAGTTGGGACACACAGAAAAGCATTTGTTTGCAGACCCTGATTTCTACACTACAGATATAATCGAGAAGGATGACACTACCTATATGATTGAGAAATCGTCCTTTTTAGGAGTCGAATTCAGCATAGGCTATCAGTGTCCGTTTAAGTTGACGCCAAGCAACAAAGCCTTCCTTACGCCATACGTGATTGGTGATTTTGGTGGGGTGCTCACACACGACTTTAATTTTGAAGGAAGTTTGCATGCAGGAGCCAGACTTGGATATTCGCCAAATAAGAATAAGTCAGTTTTCGTAGGAGCGGAGTATGTTGTCAAGAAAGTGACGGAGTTGGAGTTCAACACTGGCGACGACGACGGTTGTAAGTTTGGAACCAGAAAATATGTGGCTATCTGCGTTGGCTTCGGATTCTAAAAACAAAAAATAATCATTATGCCGTTAGGCATTTAATATCGGTAAACAATGAATATAGTAAAGATTTTTTTGGCAGTAGCCATTTCAGTAGCGTCAGTGATTTCAGCCTCAGCAGCAGGCGAACACGGGTTGATCACATTGAAGTCGGGAGAGCAGATTGAGGCTCCCGAAGTGTGGTACACTCACGGACAGGCAATCTATTTGATGGGTCCTAAGCAGAAGAAAGTGGTGCTTGAAGAATCTGAAGTGGAATGTGTCCAGTATTACGATGAGGAGAAAAAGGATTTTGGTCCAAAAAAATACTCCGATTATTTTATCAGTTGTTTGGAGTTTATAAAGGATGAACCTAAAATGCCTAAGGAAAAGAAGTCTGGATATTACAAATTGTTGGAGAAAGATGGTTATACTTTATATTTGCTCAGCTATATGAGTGTTGATAAATATGGCTTTAAATCTGAAGTTAGAAATTATTACTTCAAGAAACCAGAGTGGCCTTGGGCGGTAGATGTATGGTGGTTACGCCAATACAAAATGAAAAAATGCAATAAGTATTGGACGAAAATGCTTGAGGGTAATTCAACGATGTCAAAAATGTTTAGTGAGAATCCAGAAAGTTTTGCTGCTTCGTATTATGGTAATGCCCAGGGAAACACTGAATTGATGTACATATCGTTGTTCAATGATTATATTGAGACGAGGGATAAGAAATAAGATTCAGTAGAGATGCCGAATCGCGGCGTCTCTACATTTTAATTTATATTTGCAACAAAATAATTAAAGGCAATTATATACGTGTTGTCCAAACACGCTTATTTATTAGACGCTCGCCCTTTGGGCTCGCGTTGGAGAGCGGGGTTAGGGCCCAACAATCAAACACGGGCCCTTAACAATCCTCATTTTGGACAACTGCTATATAATCTCCTAATTAAATCTAATCTTAAAATGATTTTCAAAAAACTATTCTGTTGGATTATATGCCTCATTTTCATGGCAATGCCAGCAATGGCGGAGAGGTCAAAATTCAAGGTTGATGGACTTTGGTATTGTTATATTGAAGACGCCGCGAATCTTACTGCGTCAATACACCCTATGGATAAGGATATTTGGGAAGAAGTCACGATTCCAGACAAGGTAGAATATGATGGGAAAGAATACACCATCGTAGCCATAGAGGAAAGTGCGTTTTATGGATCAAAGGCATTGAAGTCTATTACCCTTCCAAACACCATTATTAAGATAGGGAAACAAGCTTTCTACCATTGTGATTCTTTAACCTCCATTACTATTCCCAACTCAGTCACTACAATTGGACAAAGTGCATTCTATAATTGTGAAGGGTTGGCTCTTGTAATCATTCCAAGTTCAGTCACATCCATTGGATCTTGGTCTTTTACTGGCATAAGTGTGATTATTAACCAAACAGACCTTGAGGAGGATAGATGGGGTGCGAAACGTTGTATAAATGGAAAATATATCGAAGGGGATTTTGTCTATTCGGATGAAAAGAAGGATACATTCGCCTATTATTTGGGTGAAGACGCTGAGGTGTCCCTCCCAAATACCGTCACTGCTATTGGTGATAATGCGTTTTATGGACATACAAACCTGACTTCTGTCTCCATTCCAAACTCATTGACATCCATAGGGGGATATGCCTTCTACGGCTGTGAAAGTCTGACTTCATTCGCCGTTCCAAGCGGAGTCACTTCTATCGGGAAATATGCGTTCTATGATTGCCAAGCATTGACTTCCATAGATATTCCAAGTGGCGTCACCGTCATCGGAGACCGCACATTCGAGGGATGTAATAGTTTGCTCTCCGTCACTATTCCCAACGGAATCACTTCCATTGGCTGGTATGCTTTTTCTGGTTGTACAAGCTTGCTTTCGGTAGATATTCCCAATTCAGTCACTTCTATCGGTCAAGCTGCTTTTGAATATTGTACAAGTTTGAAGCCCGTCGTTATCCCTCCTTCAGTCACTTCTACGGGGGGAAGTGCTTTCTATGACGTGGATACGATCTATTATGCGGGAAGTGCGGGATTCAGATGGGGAGCGAAACGAAATATAAAGGGTTACGTTGTCGAAGGCGATTTTGTCTATTGGGATGAAACAAAGGAGACGTTGGGCGACTATTTAGGTAGCGATACAGCCATTTCCATCCCTAATTTTGTCTCTTCCATAGGTGATTATGCGTTCACTGAATGTTCGCGATTGACCTCTGTCTCCATTCCTAAAGGAGTCACTTCCATCCGCAAATGTGCATTCAATGAACGTGAGGATTTGATTACCGTTTCCATACCAAGTACAGTCACTTACATTGGTGAAGATGCATTCTATAACTGTAAGAATTTATCATCCGTCTTTATTCCAAGTTCGGTAGAAACCATAGGAAGTTATGCGTTTTATAATGTGGATACCATCTACTACGCAGGGTCTGCCACAGGAAGTCCATGGCGTGCGAAGCATCGTATAAAAGCAAACGTTGATGAAAATGGTTTTGTCTATGCGGATGAGACTTTAATTCGATATATCGGTACTGACTCCATAGTGGTTATTCCTGACAATGTAGTGACCATTAAAGATTCTGCTTTCATCAACAATACCACCATTCAATCAGTTGTAATACCTAATTCAGTTGAAACGATTGGCTCGTATGCTTTCGCGGGATGTACGGGAATAAGCAGATTGTCGGTCCCTTACACTGTTTCATATATTGGAGAGGATGCCTTTTCTCAGGTGGATACAGTCTCTTATGGAGGTTTTGCAGTTTGGCAATGGTGGGAGACACAATATTGGGGTGCATTGAACTTTGATGAGGAGGGATATGGTTTGTATATTATCCACAACTTAGAGGAGCTACTGTATTTCAGAGATTCGGTAAAAGGCATTGCAAGGCTTGAAGCAGACATCGATCTTAGCCCTGTTTGTGGCAAGGTGGGAGACGAAATGGTTAGTTTCACCCCTATCAAATGTCTAAAGTTCGACGGTGGAAACCACACTATCTCCAACCTCTATATCAATCAACCGGATAATGATAAAGAGGTTGCTTTGTTCGATACAGAAGATAAAATTTATAAACTTCTAATTCAGAACCTAAAAGTGACGAATGCATACGTGAAGGGTGGAGAATATGCGGCTGGAATAGCAAATAACGGCATTTTCGTCAACTGCCATTTTGAAGGTGTTGTTATCGGAAAATATGCAGGCGGTGTGAGCGAATATGGAAAACCATCATCTGCATATAATTGTAGCAACTATGGTATGGTTGTTTCTTCTTCATACTCAAGTGGAATAGATGCTTCCTCTATGTATAATTGCTACAACAGAGGACGAATTGTCAGTGAGAAGTCGGTTGTCGGACTCGGAATGTATGATGGCTATCATTTCAATTTATATAATGCAGGATCCATTGAAGCCCCAAGTTTTACATATATAAATACCAGAAGTGATTTAATAGAGTCTGCTCTCGCAAAACATAGAGGTAATCTTTTCGTTCTTCAAGAAATGGATTCCACTGCATTCCTATCGGGTGCTGTGAAAGATTCGCTTAATTTGTATGTTTCGCAAAATCCGAAGGCTTATGATTATTATTCAGACTCTATCCCATTGCTACAATGGGTGCAAGGAGAGGATGGATTCCCACGTTTTGAAGGAGTGGATTTGAAGCCGACGCAGGGATATGTGGTTCGTTACACAGGGGCCATTGAGGATTATGACGTCGCTTTGAATGGCACCGTCGCTTTGCCAGTTTGCCGCGGCAACTCTTACGTTTTCTCCAACAACTTCGATGGAAAGAATATCGTGAGCGACACGACCATCATTGTGGAAATGGCAAAGAAGGACTCTATTTGGGGATTGGAAATGCGAGGTAACTTTGATGCTGACGGTTATATCTCTCTTTCTTTTTATACCAATATGGATAACGAAGGAGATAGATTTGATGGAATCCATGGGGATTTTTATACTCAGAACGAAATTAAAGAGTATTTCTTTGTGAATAGTTATTTGTTTTCTAAAGCTGGTGTAATCTGCGACTATGTTCAAGAAAGCGATTCCATTTGGAAAGTCACTTTGGACAGTATTTATTATAGTATTGAATATGACAGTTTGGCTTTGTATGTAGGATATTACGATAGCAAGGTTAGATTCAACACAAATGTTTTATCTTGGACAAAGGGTGCGACTGGCGATGAGACCAGCGTCTCAACCATCAGCAACCTAGCACTCGAAGTTTATGCCGACGACGAGACTATCCACGTCGTCAACGCACAACCAAACACTAAGATTCAGGTGTTTGATATGAACGGCAAGGTAGTAGCTTCTGGTGTAACCGATGCTGAGGGAAGTGTAGAGATGAAACTTCCTGCGATGAATGGTGTTTATGTGGTGAGTGATGGTAATCAATCGACGAAGGTGGTGGTAAAGTAAAATAACATCTAACATGAAGAAGATTATATTCCTATTGGCTTCATTCGTTGCCATCTTTATGGCAATAGCCAACAACTACATGCACGTCTATTTGAACAATGGTTCAATCCTTGACTTTGATACAGAAAGCCTACTTCGGGTTGACGTTCAAAAGGATTCCTCTTCTAACTCAACCTACCTTCTTGTTGTTAAAAACGACAGCTCGACACTGCGTATTGACCAGTCTGATATCCAGAAAATAGCATTCGACGATACAATTAACTCGATTTGGGGATTAGAGGTGAGCGATGTTGACGAAAAAGGTAATGTTTCAATTACTTTTTATGCGAATATAGAAATGGAAACAATATATGGAATTAGAGTAGATTTTTTTAAAGATTATGACTTGTTCTTGTACATTAAGAATATCTCTTTGAATTCTCATTTCCCTAATAAATCAGGAATAACTTTTGATTATATACAAGAGAACGATTCTATTTACAAAATAACAGTGCATGATGTCTATTTTAATGCTAATACTAAAAGTATAGCAGTTTTCATTAGAGTTACTAAAGATGAAAATTCTAATGTCATACGCTGGAATAATGAAAATATTGAAAGAATGCCTGTAAGCGGTCAGATCGCCGATCACGATTATGTTGACCTTGGTCTTCCAAGCGGTACACTTTGGGCAACCTACAACGTGGGCGCTTCCAAGCCACAGGAATCTGGTTGGCATCTAACATGGGGCGTGGCATATCCGAGTGATTCGTATTACCCAGGCTCGTACAAATGGGGAAGAGACTCTATGACGAAGTATAATTCGAAGGATAGCCTGACAATATTGCAGCCAGAGGATGACGCTGCCACAGTCAACTGGGGCTCAGAGTGGCGTATGCCAACAGGCGAAGAGTTGCAGGAACTGATAGAATACTGTGAATATAGCAGTACTGAGTTCGAGGGAAGGAAAGGAGCGAAATTCACCGCCACTAACGGTAACTCTATTTTTTTCCCTGCTGCTGGGTACGCCGTCGATTGGGTTATCGCTGGTGAGAGTAGCGGCTACTACTGGTCGTCATCTCTCGTGGATGTGGGCGAGAATCCTGGATTCTTGTACTTCAGGGATGAAAAGGTATACATAGATTACGGCGGGGGAGGTTCCGGACACTCTGTGCGTGCAGTGTGTGCAAAGAAAGAAGAAAGAAATGTGTATAGTGTGAAATTCTACACATCAGACAGCACTTTGATAAATGCTCAAAATGTATATGAAGGTGCACATCCTAAAGAAGTACAGGCACCAGTAAGGACTGGCTATGAGTTTGTCGGATGGAGCACTTCATTTGATACAATCACCTCTGATTTGTCTGTTTACGCTATTTATAAAGAGGCTTGCGTCGACCTTGGCCTTCCATCGGGCACACTTTGGGCAACCTATAACGTGGGTGCCACCAAACCATCAGAATACGGTGACTATTTCGCATGGGGCGAGACCAAGCCAAAGGAAGACTACAGCTGGAGTACATACAAGTGGACAGAGGACAAAGGCAAAACTTTTACCAAATACGTCCATTCAGAAAAATATGGCACCGTAGACAACAAGATGGTGTTGGAAGCGGAAGACGATGCAGCGACAGCCAATTGGGGCAAGAACTGGAGGATGCCGACGATCGAGGAGATGCAAGAACTAATCGAAAATTGTGAATATAGCTGGACAACGGTCGATGCAAGGAATGGAATAAAATTCACCGCTACTAACGGCAACTCCATTTTTATTCCCGCTACTGGCTATTTTAATGGATCGGATAACTACTATACTGGCGGCCACAGCTTCTACTGGTCATCATCGTGCCAAGAGAAGGAGGAACGTGCTCTACGTATGTACTTTAAAAATGAATATGGGTTTTCGTTGTATGTAGGTTGTGAAACCGCCTATCGCTGCCCGGGATACTGTGTGCGTGCGGTACGAGCAAAGAATTAGCGGGAGAGCCTTTTTACGCATTTATATGATCTCTTAAAAGAATTTGAATTATGAGAATAAACTATTTATTGGGAGCATCGCTATTGATAGCAACGATGCCTTTTATCTCTTGTGGAGATGATGAAGAGAACGAGCCAAATAGTCAGGACAATGAACAGGCTGACAGTGGCTCTGGTGCTGATGATAATAGCAGCAATTTTACCGACCTTTCTGGAAAAGACAGCAATGGCCGAGAATATGTCGACCTAGGCCTTCCATCTGGAACCCTATGGGCTAAATACAACGTGGGTGCAACGAAGCCAGAGGAATTTGGCAACTATTTCGCATGGGGTGAAACGTCGCCAAAAGATACTTACAAATGGGCAAACTATAAATATGCGACTTTACGTAGTTCTGGGGAGTTGGATTCCTTGACAAAGTACAATTTTGGCAATTATGGTTATTGGGGACCAAAAGACAAACTATCGGTTCTTCTTCCAGAGGACGACGCCGCGTCTGCCAATTGGGGTAGTGAGTGGCGAATGCCTACGGATGAGGATTTCAAAGAGTTGGTAAAGTATTGTCCGTTCGACTGGATTGAAGTTAATGGTGTGCGTGGCATGGGCTTCACAGGTGCAAATGGCAATGCTATCTTTTTGCCTGCTGCTGGCTACCGTGACGGATCGGATATCAAAAGTGTTGGCTCTTATGGCAACTATTGGTCGTCTACACTGGTAGAGGAACGAGAGTATCTTGGTAGCACCATGACCACTTACGATATCGCAGCGACTTGGAGCAGAGCCAACCGTTGCGTCGGCAATCCTGTCCGTGCTGTCCGACGATAAGTAGAGACGGGGCATGTCCAATCTTTGCATGCCCCCGTCTTTTTTGCTTAGAAATAGCGATTACCACAACGCCACTCTTCCCATTTCTCCGAGGTCGAGTGTGCCGGAGTTGGCTCCCATTGCCTTGAACACCTTCACAATAGTGTTCCAGGTGATACTTTTCCCACTCTCAATCTTTGAAATCTGAGCCTCCTTCACTCCAACCAACTCCCCCAACTGTTTTTGTGTGAGATTCTGTTTCAAACGAGTCTTCTTGATGGCTTCCCCAATAAGGAAGTCTTCAATGTCTTTGTCGTATTTATCTCTTCTTTGAGTCCCTTTGACACCAATTAGTCTATCTAGCATTTCTTCATGAGTGATCAATTCCATAATTTCATTTTTTAGATTTATAATACTCTTGTCTTAAAGATTCTGCTTTCTTTATCTCTTGTTGTGGCGTTTTATTAGTTTTTTTTATAAAACCATGTGTTGCCACTACAACTTTCTTTTGCTCTTTATCCCAAAAGGCAAGAAGGCGAATACATAAATTGTTGTAAATTGTTCTAAATTCCCATATCTCACCTTCTAGTTTTTTGAATAATTCGTTGTCAATTTTATATCGACTTTTATCGATATTGTACACAACTTTATCCTGAACTTTTTCAGGAAGGAGTTTGAGAAACGCATATACCTCTTTTGTGTATATCACGTCAAATTTTGGTTCGTCATTCATTTTTTATACTGTTATTAATCAACATTGGTGCAAAGATAAAATAAACTTTCCTATTTTGGAAAGCTTGTTCGAATTTTTTTGATCGGCCACGGTAGATGAGTGAGCCATCTCCTCCCTTTAAGGGAGGTCGGGATGGCCTTTCCCGCATTTATTTATATATTTGCCATTGTAATTGAATCACTATGGAATATAAATATCATCCTAAGACTAAAGAGCAGTTAGAAGAAGCAATCAGAGCGGAAATCAAATTGCAAGGAAACGGTGCAGATCTAAACTGTATTGACACCTCTGCTATTACTGACATGTCGACTATATTTAAGAATAGCCAGTTCAACGGGGACATATCCAAATGGGATGTGAGCAATGTCATAAATATGACACGTATGTTTGAGCATAGCAAGTTCAACGGAGATATCTCCAAGTGGAATGTGAGCAACGTCAAGGATATGGCGTGGATGTTTGCGGATAGTCAGTTTAATGGTGACATCTCTAAGTGGGATGTGAGCAACGTCACATATATGTCGTATATGTTTGTGGATAGCCAATTCAACGGAGATATCTCCAAGTGGAATGTAAGCAACGTCAAGGATATGTCGTGGATGTTTGCGAATAGTCAGTTCAATGGAGATATCTCCAAGTGGAATGTGAGCAACGTCAAGGATATTGGGGGGATGTTTGGAGGAAGTCAATTCAACGGGGACATATCCAAATGGGATGTGAGCAATGTCATAAATATGACACGTATGTTTGAGCATAGCAAGTTCAACGGTGATATCTCCCAATGGGATGTGAGCAACGTCACGAATATGTGGTTTATGTTTTTTAAGAGCCAGTTCAACGGGAATATCTCCAAATGGGATGTGGGCAACGTCGCTAATATGGCGTATATGTTTGCGGAAAGTAAGTTCAATGGCAACATCTCTAAGTGGAATGTGGGCAACGTCGCTAATATGGCGTGGATGTTTTCGAAAAGCCAGTTCAACGGAGACATATCCAAGTGGGATGTGAGCAACGTCACTGATATGAGGAATATGTTTGCGGAAAGCCAGTTCAACGGAGATATCTCCCAATGGGATGTAAGTAATGTCACAAAGATGGAAGATATATTTCTTGATAGTAAGTTTGATGGCGACATAAGCAAATGGAACATTGACAATGTCGAAGATGACAGATCTTCATTATTAGAATTTGGTGTTTATAAAGGAGATCATTCCTCCGATGAAGAATCGAAAGAGTCGGGATTGACATATAGCGACAGAGGAGAATCGTCTCTGGTATGTTATGACGAGGATTCCCAGCCGGGAAAGAAGAAAGAGGAGGAACCCTCTATCTTTGACAAACTGAAAAATGCATTCGGAAAGATATTCGGATAAATTCGGCCACAGTAGCCAATTGTCATGCCATCATAAACGAATCAGTATGGAATTAAAATATCATCCTAAGACTAAAGAAGAATTATTGGACGCAATAAAAAAAGAAATTATATTGCAAGGAAACAGTGCAGATCTAAACTGTATTGACACCTCTGCTATTACTGATATGTCTCTTTTGTTTTATGATAGCAAATTTAATGGAGACATATCTCAATGGAATGTGAGCAACGTCAAGAATATGGGGAGTATGTTTGCGTATAGTCAGTTCAATGGAGATATCTCCAAGTGGAATGTGAGCAATGTTACTGATATGACAGGTATGTTTAGAGAAAGTCAGTTCAACGGAGATATCTCCAAGTGGAACGTATCAAAGGTAACCGATATGCTTAGTATGTTCAGTAGTAGTCAGTTCAACGGAGATATCTCTAATTGGGATGTGAGTAAAGTCAAGGATATGGCGTATATGTTTGCGCATAGTCAGTTCAACGGAGACATATCCAAGTGGGATGTGAGCAACGTCACTGATATGAGGAATATGTTTGCGGAAAGCCAGTTCAACGGAGATATCTCCCAATGGGATGTAAGTAATGTCACAAAGATGAAAGATATATTTCTTGATAGTAAGTTTGATGGCGACATAAGCAATTGGAATATAGACATGGTTGAGGATGACAGATCTTCTTTATTGGAATTCGGTGTTTATAAAAGAGATTTTACCTATGATGAAACTACTGAATCAACAGAGACAGGATTGACATACAACAAAAACGATGTAAACGAGTCTTTGGTTTGTTATGACGAATCCGGAAACTCTCCGTCGGAAAAGGAAAAGGAAGGGGAAACCTCTATCTTTGACAAACTGAAAAATGCATTCGGAAAGATATTCGGATAAATTCGGCCACGGTAGCCAATCGTCATGCTGACGATTGCCAACCATGGCCTGGTTTAATAACCGTTCCACGGTAGATGAGTGAGCCATCTCCTCTCTTTATGGGAGGGCGGATTGAATTATCATTGTTGCCAAAAGAGTGTGAATTGAATAAGAATTTTGCTAATTTTGCAAATGATTCAAAGCGTTTGAATTAAACGCGTGTATGATTAGAATTTTAGAATGTTGATTTAATTTGTAATAGTTACAAAAAAATGGAAATGAATGTGACTAATGATGACACAAAACAAGTGCCAGTGAGTGATCAATCTCAAATAGTGCTTTATCAGCCAGATGAAACGATCTCTATAGAAGTTAAACTTGATGCTGAGCATGATACGGTGTGGCTATCTACTACTCAAATAGCACAATTGTTTATAAAGGAAGAATCTAATATCCGTCGTCATATTGGAAATATATTTTCAGAAGGAGAATTAGAAAGAGAGAATAACGTGCATTTTTTACACGTTAATGGAGTCAAGAAACCAGTTCCGTTCTATAATCTTGACGTTATCATATCTGTTGGTTGTCGAGTGCATTCTCATCAAGGAATCGTATTTCGACGTTGGGCTACCAAAGTGCTGAAAGATTATCTTCTTCATGGTTATTCCATAAATCGTCAACTTGTGGCGATGCAGGAGAGAATGGAAGAAAGAAAGCCATGATCGTTGGCTGGTCATAGATGATCGAATATATCATTGTGGACATTCGTTAAATGCCAATGGAGGTCATAAGATTAGTGCTATTGCTTTGATGGGCTTTTCTCCTGAATTTATTTTGTCGGAAATAGGATAACGGACCCTCTAAATCTCCCTTAAAGGGAGACTTTGGCAAAAATGATGAGGAATAGATTCCAATTATTTTCTAATTAGAAATTATAGTAATGAGCCATCTCCTCCCTTTAAGGGAGGTCGGGAGGGTCTTTTCTGGATTCAAATCCCAATCAAGTCGCATAAATTCCACGTTGACATACTAAAAACACATTCAGACCACCTTTTTATCTACTTTTTTTGCACTAATAAGCAACTTTTTTCTAATTTTGCCTTAAATTCGCCTTTTAAGAGCGTGCTTTTAAGAGTCGTTTTGTGTATCGGAAAAGAAAGAAAAAAGAAAACAAGATAAAAACATGGGTTTACTAGATCTAAGTGAACAGGAGATTTTGAGACGTGAGAGTCTTAAGGCACTACGTGATATGGGTATAGAGCCATATCCAGCAGCTGAGTATAAGGTTACTGCTTATAGTACAGAGATTAAAGAGCAGTTTAAGGATGATGCTGAGAAATGGGAGCTTTCCATTGCAGGTCGTATCATGAGTCGCCGTATCATGGGTAAGGCTTCGTTCGCTGAAATTCAGGATTCAAAAGGACGTATTCAGGTTTACATCTCTCGCGACGACTTATGTCCTGGCGACGACAAGGAGATGTACAACACAGTTTTCAAGAAACTTCTAGACATTGGTGACTTTGTTGGTGTTAAGGGTTATGCATTCCGCACACAGACAGGCGAGATTTCAGTACACTGTGCTGAGCTTACAGTGTTGAGCAAGAGCCTTAAGCCGCTTCCAATCGTTAAATATAAGGACGGTGTAGCTTACGACGCATTTGACGATCCGGAGCTTCGCTACCGTCAGCGTTATGTTGACTTGATCGTTAACGACGGTATCAAGGAGACGTTCCTAAAGCGTGCTAAGATTGTGCGCACTATCCGCAACATTTTGGACAACGCTGGTTATACAGAGGTTGACACTCCAATCCTTCAGAGCATCGCAGGAGGTGCGTCGGCTCGTCCGTTCATCACTCACTTCAACGCTCTAAACCAGGATATGTACATGCGTATCGCTACTGAGCTTTACTTGAAGAGACTTATCGTTGGTGGTTTCGAGGGTGTTTACGAGATGGGTAAGAACTTCCGTAACGAAGGTATGGACAAGACTCATAACCCAGAGTTCACTTGTATGGAGCTTTACGTATCATACAAAGATTTGAACTGGGGTATGGACTTCACAGAGAAGATGCTTGAGCAGATCTGTATCGCAGCCAACGGTAAGCCAGAGGTTGAGATCGACGGTAAGATCATCTCATTCAAGGCTCCATTCCGTCGTCTTCCTATCCTTGACGCTATTAAGGAGAAGACAGGTTACGACCTATATCCAATGAGCGAGGATGAGATCCGTGAGACAGCCAAGAAGCTTGGAATCGAGGTAGACGAGACAATGGGTAAGGGTAAGCTTATCGACGAGATCTTTGGTGAGACTTGTGAGGGCGACTTCATCCAGCCTACATTCATCTGCGACTATCCAGTTGAGATGTCTCCACTAACTAAGATGCACCGTTCTAAGCCAGGCTTGACAGAGCGTTTTGAGTTGATGGTTAACGGTAAGGAGCTAGCTAACGCATATTCAGAGCTTAACGATCCAATCGATCAGGAGCAGAGATTCATCGACCAGATGAAGCTTGCAGATAAGGGCGACGATGAGGCTATGATCATCGACCACGACTTCTTGCGTGCACTTCAGTACGGTATGCCTCCAACATTCGGTATCGGTATCGGTATCGACCGTTTGGTGATGCTTATGACTGGTAAGTTCGCTATCGGAGAGGTTATGTTGTTCCCTCAGATGAAGCCAGAGGCAACACAGGCTAAGGATGCAACATCTAAGTACGTAGCTCTTGGAATTCCAGAGGCATGGGTAGAAGTCATCCAGAAGGCAGGATTCTTGACAATCGACAGCTTGAAGGAGTGTAATCCAAACAAGCTGCACCAGGATATTTGTGGACTAAATAAGAAATACAAGCTAGACCTTGCAAATCCAACTAAGGAAGAGGTCGCAGAATGGATTTCTAAGGCTAATTAATAAATGGTTAATAATTAATAATTGGTTAATATTGTATTGTAGAGACGCTGCGTCAGCACGTCTCAATCGAAAATGCGTCAGCACGTTTTAATCATATAACCAGTGTTAATTCATTAAAAATAAGTAATGCAGGAAATGCAAAGAAGAATAGCGGTGATGGGCGGAGGAAGCTGGGCTACAGCCTTGGCTAAAATCTGCTTGGCAAATAAGGATAGACATATCAATTGGTATATGCGTCGTCCTGAGCAGATCGAGGAATTCAAGCAGACTGGTCACAATCCGTCTTACCTTGTGTCGGCTCACTTTGATGTTGAGAGAATTTCATTCTTTTCCGACATCAACGAGGCAGTACGCAACTCAGATGTGTTGATTTTTGCCACTCCGTCGCCATATTTGAAGAGCCATTTGGCTAATTTGACTGAATCATTGGAGGATAAGATTATCATTTCTGCAATCAAGGGTATTGTGCCGGATGAGAACCTTGTCATCTCTGAATATTTCAAGGAGAAATACGGTGTCAAGGATGAGAACATCCTTGTGGTGTCCGGTCCTACACACGCAGAGGAGATTTCTGTTGAGCGTTTGTCATTTTTGACTGTAGGATGCAGTTCACAGGAACGTGCGGAAGAGATTTGTCAGATTTTGAATTGCTCATATTTGAAGACAAGAATTCTTAACGATGTATACGGTATTGAGTATGCATCCGTATTGAAGAACGTCTATGCAATCGCAGCCGGAATTTGCCACGGTATGAAGCTAGGCGACAATTTCCAGGCAGTGTTGATCTGCAACGCAATTCAGGAGATGAACAGATTCCTTACAGTTGCAACTCAGCAGGAACGCAATATCTGCGAACCGGTATTCCTTGGCGACTTGCTTGTGACAGGATATTCTAAATTCTCTCGCAATCGCTTGTTCGGAACAATGATCGGTAAGGGTTACAGTGTCAAGACGGCTCAGGTGGAGATGGAAATGGTGGCTGAAGGCTACTATGGCACAAAGTGTATTACTGAGATCAACAAGAAATTCAACGTGGAGATGCCGATTCTTGAGGCTGTTTACAACATCCTTTACGATCGAGCAATCGCACCGTTGGAAATGCGTAAGTTGATTACTAAGTTGAAATAAAGTAAACAAAATAGAATAAATGGAAAACATGAAACTTAACGTGGAGAACGCCTTCGTATGTAAGGAACTTCACATTTCAATGTCTGCTGTAAAGGGTTACGAGCAGGCTGTTGCTGAGGCTCAGGAGATGCTTCACAAGGGTACAGGTCTAGGTAACGATTTCCTAGGTTGGTTGACTTTGCCTTCTTCTATCACAGAGCAGTTTATGGATGAGATCATCGCAGCTGCAAAGGTTTTGAGAGAGAAGTGTGACTACGTAGTTGTAGCTGGTATCGGTGGTTCTTACCTAGGTGCTCGCGCCGTAATCGAGGCTCTTTCTAACTCTTTCGCTCCATTCATGAAGAGTTCAAAGAACCCAACTATTCTTTACGCTGGTAACAGCATCTCTGAGGATTACCTAGCTGAGCTTTCTTCATTCTTGAGCAGAAAGCAGTTTGGTATCATCAACATCTCTAAGTCGGGTACAACAACTGAGACTGCTCTTGCATTCCGTATCCTTAAGACACAGCTTGAGGAGCAGGTCGGTAAGGACGAGGCTCGTCAGAGAATCATCGCTGTAACTGACGCTAAGAAGGGTGCTCTTCGCACACTTGCTACAAAGGAAGGTTACAAGACATTCGTAATTCCTGATAACATCGGTGGTCGTTTCTCAGTTCTTACTCCAGTAGGTTTGCTTCCTATCGCAGTGGCTGGTTTCGATATCAAGAAGCTTGTTGCTGGTGCTGCTTCAATGGAGAAGCTAACAGCTCAGGACGTTCCATTCTCAAAGAACCCATCTGCTATCTACGCTGCTACTCGTAACGAGCTTTACCAGAAGGGTAAGAAGATCGAGATCTTGGTTAACTACAACCCTAAGTTGCACTACATCGCAGAGTGGTGGAAGCAGCTTTACGGTGAGTCAGAGGGTAAGGATCTTAAGGGTATCTTCCCAGCTGCAGTAGACTTCTCTACAGACCTTCACTCAATGGGTCAGTGGATCCAGGAGGGTGAGCGTTCTATCTTCGAGACAGTTATCTCAATCGCTCGTCCATCAAAGAAGATCACAGTTCCTATGGATGCTGAGAACCTTGACGGTCTTAACTTCGTAGGTGGAAAGAACGTTGACTACGTTAACAAGCAGGCTGAGCTAGGTGTTATCATCGCTCATACAGACGGTGGTGTTCCTAATCTACACATCAACTTGCCTTCACTTAACGAGTTCTACATCGGTCAGTTGTTCTACTTCTTCGAGAAGGCTTGTGGTATCTCTGGTTACCTACTTGGCGTTAACCCATTCAACCAGCCAGGTGTTGAGGCTTACAAGAAAAACATGTTCGCTCTACTTGGCAAGCCAGGTTACGAGGAGGCTACAAAGGCTATGAACGCTCGCCTTGGTAGATAATCTTTTGAATCAAATTTGATTCTATATAGGGAGACGTGAGGAATCGCGTCTCCTTTTTGTTTTATTCCGACAGAATAACTATTTTTATCCTAAACTATAGATTTTTAGCATCCATAAAAATTTGAGACTTCAATATGGGAAAAATACAAATGTCAGATAAAGAATTCTGCGACGAATATATTGCTACCAAACCAAGCGACAACACGGGTTGTCTGATGGGAGTTGACGTATTTTTTGTTCTTTTTTTTATATGTTCCATTATAGTGGGATTTGCTAGTCAAACCGATACGACTTTAATGTCAGTATTTTTAGGTTTCTTAATGGTCTTTTTTTCATTTCCGTTTGTCTATGAAAATGTAAAAAGGAAAATTTTCTTAAAAAAGGTAGGACTTAATGAGAAACAGGCAAGCCGTAGGTATGAATTTATAAAATATAAGAAACTATACATGCCGTTGGTGCAGAGAATGTGTAGACTGAATCTGCATCCGATATTGAAGCAATTAGACATGTTGAAATCATCATTCCGTTCTACCAATGGTGTTTTGAGTGAATTTGTCTTTGAAAGGGAATATACAGATGAAGATTTTGAGAATTCTATAAAACAGATAAGATGCAAGACTATATCAGAAATGGATACAATAATGGAGATCTTGTTTCAAATTGCTATCTTGGAAGACGGAATTCACGATGATGAATGGGAATTGTTGACGTCTATTATGGAGAGATTTTATTCAGATATAATTGATGATAATTATAAGAAGAGAAAAATAGAACCATTTATCACGAAATATACTCCGTTTCGCAGAAGTTTTGCCGACGACGCAAAAGATGAGAAAACGGATGAGTCCCAGCGTCGACTTGTGCCACCGCATTTGAAACCATATTATGCTATTCTTGGCTTAGATGATAATGCGACTGACAAGGATATCAAACAAGCCTATCATAAACTTGCGTTGCAATATCATCCAGATTTGCTTAAGAATGCGGATCGTGCTAAAGAGTGTGAGGCAAAGATGGTGAAGATAAATGAGGCTTACGAGAAAATCAGAGGATAATATTTGAAGCCCTTTGCAATCTTTATTTTTGAAGACAAATATTGATTTTGACAGAAACAATTGTATTTCTGCGTTCGTATGTGTAAATTTGTATTTCCCATTAGGAATGAACATAAGGTAATAAAACCGATTTTTTATGAATAAATTGCAAAAAATATTAGTTGCGGCCGTCAGTCTTTTGTCTTTGACGGTAATACCTGTGGCCTGTACAGAGGAGGATGAAACTAAGACAGAGACACCTTTAGTGAATTTTAATGTGAAAGGTAAGAATTTTGTCAGTTCATATTTCAATAGTGAAAATGGAGAACATGATGCTGGAACCGATCTTTTGGAGTTCAAATCAGATAGTGTCGTAATTCATCATAATTGGTTCTGTATTTTGATCGGCGACTATCTTCAGTTGTTGGATACAGAGGTGGAGGGACGCTATACGGTCAATGGGAATACAGTCCTTTTGGCATGGGAGGATAAATTGGAAGTCGCAAGTGTCATTGCAGAGGCAGATAATGTAGCTTTACGTATCGGTAAAGAGTCGTTCCAGTATTCTCAACTGAGTGTTGCGGCTCACAGTAACCGCTTTAAGACTCTTCATGCTCATGATTTGTTGGATCCGGTGGTAAAACCTGCCGATTCTTTGGTTACAGTCGCTCCAGGAGACCGTTTTTTGGTAGAGTTGGACAGACGTTCGTTTATTTTGACAATCGACTCTGTGGCCGGTTCTAATGCATATAACGATCAGAATGTGACATTTAGAATCTCAGATACTCCTGGTGATTTCAAAATGTCTGAATCCGCTGGCTCGATTTACTTGATGAGATTCGGCTCAATGGGCTATGCTCCAGTTGACAAGGAGATGGCGGAGAGCAATCCTAATGATGTCGTATTTTCTCTTGTCACCAACAATGCAGCAGCTAACTATACACTGGCAGCTCCTTCAGTTGACAAGACAATAAAAGGTTCTGCTAACCATACTAAATTTGTAAGATTAAAGCCTCTATTGTACTAATAGAAAGGCATTCCGGGATATGAGCGCACTGATATTTGTCAGTGCGCTTTTTTTGTTTCTGCTTTTAAAATCCCCGATGAATTCGTGAAAAAAATTCAATTGAGAATTTTATCCTACCATCTTTGGTACTTTTCTTTACCTTCTTGATGTAGATAATGACGATATTTGCGAATAGAAAAACACTATATTATTTTTACTATTATTTAGTATCTCTATCTAATACACGTTTAATGATGAAAGGGTTTAATACACTATTATTTGCAACACTTCTGTCGGCTTCCAATATCTACGCGGCATCGCGTCAGATGGAAGCCCTCGACAGAGGAGTTCACGCTGTTAAGACTGATAACGGCGTATTTGTCAGTTGGAGATTTCTTGGTACTGACAGCAAATCGGCAGCTTTTAATTTATATAGAAATGGAACACTTGTGAACGCTCAGCCGATCACAGGTGCCACGAATTTTGTCGACAATGCCGGCACAGCATCATCGTCTTACGTTGTGAAGACGGTGGTGGATGGAAAGGACGTCGAGACAAGTGATGCCTGCAAGCCTTGGGGATCATGGTGGAAGAGCATCCAACTATCTCGTCCTGCCACAGGAACCGGCGGTTGCACGTATACTCCGAACGATATGAGCGTGGGTGATGCCGACGGCGACGGAAAGTATGAACTATACGTTAAGTGGGATCCGAGCAATTCCAAAGATAACTCCCAGAGTGGTACGACCGGTAATGTCTACGTGGATTGCTACAAACTTGACGGTACCATGCTTTGGCGTATCGACCTTGGACGCAATATCCGTGCAGGTGCCCACTATACTCAGTTCCAGGTCTACGATTACGATGGCGACGGCAAGTGCGAGATCGTTATGAAGACTGCTCCCGGAACAAAAGACGGTACGGGAAAATATGTGCTTATGAACGGAGATAATTCTAGTGCCGATTACAGAAACAGCGATGGATACGTACTTTCTGGACCAGAATACCTAACTATTTTCAACGGATTCACCGGAGCTGAGATCAATACTGTCGCATTCAATCCTGGTCGAGGGACAGTTTCTGGTTGGGGAGATAAGTATGGAAACCGTGTCGACAGATTCTTGGCTTGTACTGCTTATCTTGACGGTCAGCATCCAAGTATTGTGATGTGTCGTGGATATTATACTCGCTCAACTCTTTGCGCTTGGGATTTCAAGAACGGTAAGCTTGTTCAGCGTTGGTTTCACGACTCTCCGACAAGTGGTCAGGGAGCATACGGGGAAGGATTCCATAATGTGTCTGTGGCTGATGTCGACAATGATGGTTATGATGAGATCATTTATGGTAGCGCGACTATAGATCACGATGGAAAATTATATAGCCGTACCGGTTACGGACACGGTGATGCAATGCATGTCAGCCGAATGTTCCCTAACGACAACGATTTCTACGGCTGGTTCGTTCATGAGGAAAAGACTAGTGCATACGGATATGAATTGAGAAACCTTCGTACTAACAAGGTTGTGTTCGGTGCAAAGACAAATACGGATAACGGACGTGGATTTGCAGCAGATGTTGATCCTAATAATCCAGGATTTGAATTCTGCAGTTCATTCGATGGATATTACTATAACAAAAGCGGACAGCAGGTAGGTAATAGATCAAGCGTCAATTTCCGTCTTTATTGGGATGGAGATCTTCAGGATGAGATTTTCGACGGACAAGGCACAGCAGCTAAGATTGCCAAGTATAATTCTACTTCCAAGAAACAGCAGGATATGGTGGTGCTTGGAAATTATGGTAATGGATCTTCTTGCAACACTACAAAGTCGACACCTTGTTTGATTGCGGATCTCTTCGGAGACTGGCGTGAGGAGGTTGTCTTGTACGACGCGAATGATCCAAGCAAAATCAACATCTATTCAACTACTATTCCGACTAGCTATAGATTGTTCACGCCGATGCACGACTATGTGTACCGTCTAGGTGTCGCATGGCAGAACACATCTTATAATCAGCCGCCTCACTTGTCGAACTATATCGGTGATGGAGTCGACAATATTCAGCAACCTGATATCTATGTTGCCGGACAAATCGTGAAAATTGAGCCAACTCACCGTGTTTTTGACCGTGGTGCTGGCAACTCTGATTGGAGCGATGCGGCAAACTGGACAGAAGGTAAGTTGCCTACTAACATCGATACTGCGATCATCACTAACGGTGAGGTCGACGTGAATGGAGCGTACGTCCAGAATATAATGGTGACAAACGACGGAATCCTTCGTGTACGAGGAAACTCTACTTTCGGTGAGGTTGAAATCAATAATGGAGGAATCGGTGTGGCTTCAAGCACAATGCTTTTCGAGACTTCGTTCGAAACACTAAAAATCAGTGGTGATGCTAATGTCTCCATCAGTAAGGATGCCGATCATCATTTGACGCTAAAAGGCGGTGAAATCGTGGGTTCTGGCAATATTATCAAGACAAACGTAGGAACTCTTGATGTGGATATGACTGCCAAGGGCTATACTGGCAAATATATAGTCGACGGTGGTGTGTTGAGCCTGAATGCAGAGAACTCAGTCGGATTGTCCGGTGTAGAGGTGAACAATGATGCGGCGTTGATCAACAATGCATACAATTCTACCGATGAAATCGTGGTTTCTGAATCAGCATCTGTAACACTTAATTCTTCGCTTGATGTCAATTATGTAACAGTGAAGCTAAACGACGGAACTGTGAAGCGACTGGCTCCTGGCGTTTACACGTCGTCAGATTTAAGTTGGCTAAACGGAACCGCTAAGTTGAACGTGATAATAGGAGAGACTGCTACAGATGTCGTATTGGTTGAAAAGAGTGCTGGTATATCCGTTTATCCAAATCCGGCAAAAGGAATGATTGGAGTTTACCTTAACGGTGAGATTATTCCGGATGCTATTGTCGCCATTTCCGATATGACAGGAGTTGACAGGAAGGTTTGCAAGATGAGCAATGCAATCGATATATCAATTCTTCCTTCCGGGTCGTATATGTTGAGAATAGAGAACGGAACAGAGTTTTATTACGAGAAACTTATTGTTAGATAACAATCCCATTTCATATAGTATAAGGCAAATAAGGTCGCTGTAAAAGGCGGCCTTTTTTGTGTCTTAGATACGGCGTGAAAATAATTTGGCTTTAGTCAGTAGGACAAATGTAAACTCTAAGATAGACAAATGTATATTGTTAAACACTAAAGTTTGTTTTGTTAAAGTGAAATTTTAGTGTTGTTTATTTTTGCTTTTGTATAATTTACCTTAAAGGCTGGAACCATGAAAAAGATTTTACTAGCAACATTGTCGCTTTTGTCGACAACTACCATTTTAGCAGACAATCCGATATTTCAGACGGATTTTACAGCAGATCCAGCTCCGGTTGTCGTCGGGGATACTGTTTTTGTATTTACATCTCATGACGAGGATGGTGTAGACTACTTCACTATGAACCAGTGGAGAGTATTCTCTTCTGTCGACATGATCAATTGGACCGACCGCGGAGTTCCGATCCACAACAGTGATTTCAAATGGGCTGATAAGGATGCCGCTTGGGCTTCACAGATGGTGCCAAGAGACGGCAAGTATTATTTCTACGTTACTACTACATCCAAAGGTCCGCGTGCCATCGGTGTTGCAGTGGCAGATAATCCTGCCGGACCATATAAGGATGCCCTTGGCAAACCGCTTGCCGGGCCAAACTGGGATTATATAGACCCTACTGCTTTTATCGACGATGACGGTCAGGCATACGCTTATTGGGGAAATCCAAAACTTTATTGGTGTAAGCTGAACAGAGACATGGTGACTATCAACGGTCAGATTCACCAGTCAAATGTTACGGCTGAGTCTGACTACAAATATACGGAAGGACCGTGGATTCATAAGCATGACGGTCTTTACTATATGATCTATGCTTCTCACGGTGTGCCGGAGAAAATCTCCTACTCTACAAGTAACAGCCCAGAAGGTCCGTGGACTTTCCGTGGAATCATTCAGGAAGGAGGCAATCATAATGAGGTCAACAATTATGCCTTTACAATCCATTCAGGTGTGATTGATTTCAAAGGTCATGCATACTACTTCTACCACAACCAGAATCTTCGTGGAGAGGAGGGTTACACAGGTGGATTTACTCGTTCGTGTTGTATTGAGGAGTTCACATACGGAGCCGACGGTTCTATCCCCAAAATTCCAGCGACAAACCTTGGCGTGAAGAATCCGGTAAAGAATCTTGATCCGTATTCAAGAGTAGAGGCTGAGACAAAGGCATTCTCTCATGGATTGCGTATGGATTACAGCGATAGAAACAATATCTACGTAAAGGGAATTGACAACGGTGATTATATCAAAGTTCGCTCGGTAGATTTTGGCGACGGCGGTGCATTCAAGTTTGTCGCTTCTGTACGTTGTGCTGCCGGTAAGGGTGGTGTGTTGGAAGTTCACTTGGACAAAAAAGACGGTGAAAAGGTCGCTTCTGTTGGAGTAGAACCTACTAATAATGCTTGGACTGAAGTTGAAACAGAGGTGTCGGGACTAACCGGTGTTCATGATATCTTCTTCACTTTCTTCAGCCAGAATTCAGAGATGTTTGAGTTCGACTACTGGTACTTTGTTGACCAGGCACACAATATTCCTCAGACTCCATTCAATGAGACTCCGGCTGATATCCCTGGCAAAATTCAGGCAGAGGAGTACGACCTTGGTGGTTCGGGAAAGGCTTATTACGATGCCGATGGCGTAAATCGTGGAGCGGCATTCCGTCAGGACGGAGTTGATGTTTACACTACTGATGAACCAAACGGGTTCGCAGTCGGTTATGCTCAGAAAGGCGAGTGGCTTGAATATACAGTAAATGTCAAGATTAAGGATTATTACAGAATCCGTGCTAGATTGTCGACTGGTAATCCAGATGCCGGAATCAAGTTGTTTCTTGACGGAGAGGAAATTTCCGATTTTATCCAGACAGCGGATAACGGAGGAGAGTGGGAATCATATCTTTTGGCAGAGACAATGACAACAAAAGAGATGCCAGAAGGTGAACATATTTTGAAGTTGCAGATCGAAGGTGATTGGATCAATATCGACTGGATCGAATTCCTTGACAAAGACCCTTCAGACTTTGGTGAAATCACAAATGTTGTGGCGTTGGATGGAAACTATACAGTCTACTCGGCAGATGGAAAAAATATCGGTGAAATTGTCATTTTTAACGGAATATCTCCAAAAGTGGTTTTGAAGAATAAAGGATACGGCAAGGGCGTTTATCTGTTGAAAACGGTTGACGGGAAATCATCTTTGTCAGTAATTGTTGAATAATGTAGAGATGGGATGTGTCCCGTTTCAAGGAGGAACTCCCGTTTCTACATATTGAAGATGTGAATTTTGTATCTCTATAGAAGAACGATTTCAGGAATAAAAGAGAAAAGACGATGAAAAGGAGTATGAATTTGATATTGTCGGCATTTTTAGGATGCTGTGCATATAATGCAGATGCTGTGGATTTCCACGTGTCACCTAGCGGAAACGATGCCGCAGAAGGAACTGAGATGGCTCCGTTCAAAACATTGGAGCAGGCTCAACGTGCGGTGCGCGGCGTAAATAAATCAATGAAGGAGGACATCAATGTCTACTTGCATGAAGGTACTTACCAGCTTACAAGCACATTGCGACTTTCCAATGCAGATGGAGGATCAAACGGTCACTTCGTAAACTACAAGGCGGCGCCGGGAGAGACTCCGTTGGTGACTGGAGGCATTCCGGTTTCTGGTTGGGAACTGTTTGATGCTGACAAGAACATTTGGTGTGCAAAAGGTATTGAAACGGGGTTCCGTCAGCTTTACGTGAACGGAAAGAAAGCAATACGAGCTCGCCATCCAAATGTAAAACCCAACGGCGACCACTTCTTCAACCGTCTAGCCAAGGTTGATACAATGGGTAGAGCGTTCGACGTCTACACCGACCAGATCAAGAAACTTGAGAAGATCGACAAATCAGAGATTCATGTCATGGTGGCTTGGGCAGATCAGGTTTTGAGAATTCAGGATGTGGAGTATTACGGAAATACTTGCAAGGTCATACCAAAGGATCCTGAGCGTACTCGTTTGTTCCGTCGTGCATACCCGATGCTAGGAACTGCTTTCATGAGTAATCCACCGAAACAACAGTGCTACTACCTTGAAAATGATATGTCGCTTCTTGATATGCAGGGAGAGTGGTACCTTGACGAGGACGACAACATTATTTATTACATTCCACGTGAAGGTGAGGATATGTCGACAGCAAATGTAGTCGCTCCATATATCGAGACATTGGTTGAGGTTAAGGGAGAGAGTACAAAGAGCAAAGTCGAGAACCTCACATTCAGCGGAATCGTGTTTGCCCATACAAACTGGCTTCGTCCAAGTCGAGAAGGATTCTTGAATCTTCAGGCTGGACAGTTTGCTGTCAAGGTTGAGGATAGAGGCTACTTGAAGTCAAACGAGTTTATGCTATGGCATCCTGCTGCTGGAGTCGAAGTTTCAAATGCAAGCCGTGTTAGATTTGAAGATAACATCTTCACTCAGATGGCAGCGACAGGTATCGACTTCACTTCTGGAACTAACGACACTCGCATCGAGGGTAACGTCTTTACTGAAATCGGAGGCTCAAGTATCTCAATCGGTAAGTTTGCTCCAGATTCATTGACTGAGATCCATAAGGGTTACAATCCTACAGACAAAGATGAAATCTGCACTCGCGACACTGTGAAAAACAATTACGTTCACAATACAACCAACGAGATTCAAGGTGGTGTGCCTATCTTGGGTGGTTATCCTCGTTATATTGTGATAGAGCATAATGAAGTGTCGTATGCAAACTATAGTGGAATCTCCGTTGGATTCGGTTGGACAAAGGGTACAACTGCGATGGATGGAAACAAGATCAACTACAATGAGATTCACCACATCGCACGACTTCTTTGTGACGGTGCGACAATCTACACCCTTTCGAATCAGGGTCAGAAAGGACAGATCATGTACAACTATAGCCACGACGTGAATGGTTCGGATTGGGCCGACTACTGGACTTGCCCTATCTATCAGGATGAGGGTACAAGTGGATTCGAGATTGCTTACAATGTTTCAAGAAATGCTCCGAAAGGAACTGCTTGCAACCAGTGTGGTACTAACTACACACACGACAACGACGGATTTGATCAGGGTATAGCAGACCGTGCAGGTATCGAGGATAAGTTTATCGGTATCAAGAGCAAATCTATTCCATTGCCAGACTTCACAGAGGTTGTGCCACAGGAGCCTTACACTGTAGCCTTTGTGTTGCCTGGAAAAGTAGAGATGGAAGACTACGATAAGGGAGGACAAGGTTTTGCTTACTACGATAAGGAAGTAGAGAATCAGGGCGAGTGCTATCGTAACGACGGTGTGGATATCGTGACTGTCGACTCTATGGGTGCGGATAAGGGATATGCGGTCGGTTACACTCAGGAAGGCGAGTGGATGGAGTACACAATAAATGCAGAAAAGAGTGCTGAGTATTTGTACAAGGCACGCGTTGCAAGTGGATTGGATTTCTCTAGCTTCATGCTATTTGTCGACGGAAAGCAGGTGGCAGACACAGTCAAGATTCCACAGACAGACAGCTGGAATACTTACACTGATGTGACAGGTAGGACATCAAAGATCGAGGTTGGTGAGCACATCCTTCGTGTGAAAATCTCCGGTGCATACGCCAATATCGACTGGATTGCATTCGCAGACACTCAGGATAATCTTGACGAGTTGACTTCCAATATCAATATTTTGTCGGATGAACCTGTCGATGCCATTGTTGTGGATATGATGGGTAAAACTTTAGCGACAATCGTTGTGGATGGAAGCGTCGACGCTGCTCAGAAAGTAAAGGAACTAGGTCTAGCTTCGGGAGTTTACGCAGTCAAATACAACAACGGCAAGACTCAGCTTGTTATCGTGAAATAAAAAGAATAACATACAGCTTACTACTTACTACTAATTTTGAAGAGACGCAGGGAGGAATCCTTGCGTCTTTTTTGCGTGTGTCAACCAGAATAATCATTCTGGGCCAATTTCATTTTACTCGTGAAAAATCTAGATATAATACTGTTAAATATGAAAATGTAATTACATTTGTAGAAAATTACGGCTATGAAAATACTAGGAAATATTGTTTGGTGGATATTCGGTGGCTTGGAAGCCGCAATCTGTTACTTCACAGGTAGTCTTGCGATGGCAGCGACAATTATCGGCATACCATTCGCTATACAGACATTTAAGCTTGGATTGCTTTCGTTGTGGCCGTTCGGATCGGAGGTGCGTAAGAAAGAGAACGGCTCAGGTTGTTTGTCGACAGTTTTGAACATCATTTGGGTGTTGACTGGCGGATTTTGGGCATGGTTGTGCCACATCTTCTTCGGTGTGTTGCTTTACATCACAATTATCGGAATTCCGTTTGCCAAGCAACATTTCAAGTTGGCAAAGATATCTTTGGCTCCGTTCGGAAAAGAAATTGTATAATAGATAAAAATTGATAGTTATGATAGCGAGTGTGGCGATGCTTCACTCGCTTTTTTTGTACGAATAGTACAATTGAATGTAGTATTTGTTATATTTGTATCGCAAAAGGAACATTTTTGTGTTCTAATCAGGATTTGTTGTATACCTAAAATAGGTGAATGCGATAATTTAAATGGTTTTAAGAGTAATCATATCAATTCTTTGCTCAATCCTTTTTGTGCAGACATCGTTGGCACAAGAAGTGGAGACAAAGAGAGATTCACTTCGTTATAAAGATTTTTGTATCAATCCTCGCAATACTTTTGTTGCGGGTTTGCCGATGTTTGCCGCTTCATTTGTAGCTAAAAATTCCGATTTGAATTTTCGAGAGATGAGATTCAACCATCTTCCACATTTCCACAACCGTACCGACGATTTCCTACAGTTTTCACCGATGGTGGTGATGTTCGGTATGAAAGCGTTTGGTGTGGAGAGTCGCAATTCGTGGGGTAGGATGATTGTTTCGGATGTGTTCAGTGCGGCTTTGATGGCAGGAGTCGTGAACGGATTGAAACATGGAGTACGCAAGACACGTCCAGATAATTCCAACGATGTATCGTTCCCTTCGGGCCATACGGCTACGGCATTTATGTGTGCGACAATGCTCCACCATGAGTACAAGCATCTTTCTCCGTGGGTTAGTATTTGTGGATATACGGCTGCTTCGTGTACTGGAGTGATGCGAATGGTGAACAACAAACATTGGTTGAGCGACGTGATGGCTGGAGCAGGTATAGGTATCTTCACTACAGAAATGGGCTATTTGTTGGCAGATCTGATATTCAAGGATAGGGGGTTGAATGTAAAATCTGGAATTTCAAGTGAACTGCCAAAAGATTCAACTCCGTCGTTCATCTCGTTGACATTCGGTGGGGAGGTGCCGTTGAATGAGTATGAGGTAAGTCCTGAACTTACTATCGGAACATTCCGAGGCGTGAGTGTGGCAGCAGAAGGAGCTTGGTTTTGGAATCATCATCTTGGGGCAGGATGTAAGTTTTCGGCGGCCAACTTGGCATACGAATTTGATGGTGGCACGGTTGGCTCTAACAAATTCTGTTTTTCAGGAGCTCATGCAGGAATCTACTATTCTTTACCGCTTCATGAAAGAATACGATTTGTATGTAAGGTGTTGAACGGATTCACTCAGTATAATGATTTGAAAATACGCAAAAGGGTTACTGTTAATCCACGTAACGGATATTCGATGGTGACCGGAGTTTCCTTTGCATTTCGCCTTGCCCCACTTTTCAGCTATGTCCTGGGATGCGACTATAATTTCATGCCGTCGTATATGAAACAGTTGGAGCAGAGTATGCACGCCCTCAACATCACAGGTGGAGTCAGGGCTGATTTCTAAGAGCCGGAAAGCTGTTTTTCCCACTGCAAATCCGTTTTGAATGAAAACATTTCATATATTTGCACCATAAATAGTCTGGAAGGAAATAACTAATGCAAAATTCACTTTGGCTGTTTAGTATGTGTTCCCTGTATTCAGACGTAGCAAAGTTATTGATATGATAAGAAAGTCCTTACAATTTGTGTTTAGTATCGTGACATTGGGTTCAGTCGTTCTTGGTATGAATTCATGTGCAAACGATAATGATGCGGAGTTGCAACCTCATTATGGTATATATAAAGCCGAGGGTTTTGTCATGAACGAAGATGGTGAATTGCTGGATTCTATCTATATCTACGCTGATGTTTGGCAAAATACGGACATAGACTCAAGTTCTTTCCACTATAGAAGTCAATTGCTAAGCGATGAGGAAGGTTATTTCTCGCTTTCTCCTAGTTTGTGGCATTATATAGGAGAGTATGAGAAAGTGACGTGGATTGCTGTAGATAGCTCCGGAGTCTATGAAAATGATACTATTACAGTGAGTGTCAATAAGATTGAAAATGGCGACAGAATGTATTATGAAGGAGCCTATTCAAGTTTAGTCGGCTTTATGCTGAAGAAAAAGAAACTTTAATTATAACATCAATAGAAATGAAAAACAGAATTTTGCTTTTGGTCAACTCTATGTTGGCATCGATCATGGCACTTTTAGGCTTCCATTCATGTGAAGTTGGTATGGATGAGTATGGTTGCCCTTATGGTGATTACATAGTGGAAGGTTACGTTCTAGATGAGTCGGATGCTCCGATTGAAGGAATTGTTGTTGAAACCTACGCAGGCGAATATCAATTGTCAGAATTAGTTACAGATTCTGAAGGAAAATTTTCAGACAGAAATTCATATATTTCTCCCGGAAACTATAAGCTAGTGGCCAAAGATACAGCAGACTTGTATGCTTCGGATACACTCAAGAATGCGCATTTTGTAAAGACCAAGAATGGTGACGGAGATTGGTATGAGGGAGAGTACAAGATCGAGCATACTTTCCATCTGAAGAAGAAATAATGCTTCACTCTTAATTTTTAATTAGTGAAACTATCCATAAAACAGCGTATGGCGTTGGAGTTGGAACGCCAGATTCGTAATAACAGAAAAAAACTCCATTCCCTTACACAGTTGTTTTGGGAGTGTACATTACGCTGCAATCTCAAATGCAAACATTGTGGAAGCGACTGTAAGGTGGAGTCGACGCTGCAGGATATGCCGGCAGAGGATTTCTTGTGTGCGATAGATTCCATCACACCCCATGTCGACACTCGTAAACTGATGATAATCTTTTCCGGAGGAGAACCTTTGATGCGAAAGGATTTGGAAGAGGTAGGCGCTGAACTTCACAAGCGTGAATATCCGTGGGGAATGGTTTCCAACGGAATGTTGCTTACTGAGGAACGCTTGAAGAGCCTTCTTGCCGCAGGATTGAGCAGCATCACTATCAGCCTTGACGGAAACGAGGAGGATCACAACTGGATGCGAGGTCATGAACTAAGTTTCAAGAATGCTACCAGAGCAATCTCTCTGCTTACACGAGTGAAAGGACTTCCTTGGGATGTGGTCACTTGTGTCAACGGGCGAAATATCAAGTATCTGCCGCAGTTGAAGGAGATGCTGATCTCCTTGGGAGTGAAGGGCTGGCGTCTGTTTACAATATTTCCAGTCGGACGAGCAAAACAATATCCTGAGTTTCAGCTTTCCAACGAAGACTTCCGTTATCTTATGGAATTTATCTCGTCGACGCGAGAGGAAGGAAAGATACATGCCAGCTACGGGTGTGAAGGCTTCTTGGGAGAGTACGAAGGAAAGGTCAGAGACAATCTGTATTTCTGCAATGCTGGAGTCAGCACAGCCTCCATTTTGGTCGACGGGAGTATTTCCGCCTGCACAAGTATCAGGAGCAAGTTTTATCAAGGAAATATCTATAAGGACGACTTTTGGGATGTGTGGGAAAACAAGTTCCAGAACTATAGATACAGAGATTGGGCAAAACAAGGAAAGTGTGCCGATTGCGATATGTTCCGCTATTGCGAAGGCAACGGAATGCACCTCCATGATGAAGAAGGAAAATTGTTAGTCTGCCATTATCACAGGTTAGACAATAAGTTATAAATCTTTTCTTTTTGTAGTATTAATCCTTTATGAAAAAGTGTTGGGATTGCATTGTCAGACGCGGTGCAATCCCTTTTCTTATGCAGTTGAATTGTTAAAAAACGGGTTCGGATTGTTTAGAATTAAGAAAAAAATATATTTTTGCAAATTACGAAATAACATGAACACAGTTATGACACACATTATTTTTGATTGTAATAGGGTTTAATATATGAAAATAGTAGGAAAAAATTTAATTGCGATACTGTGCTGCATTTTTTGCGGCATCGGTAGTGCTTTGGCACAGGGTACCCAGAGCGCACGTTCCTGGAGTAGCAGCAGTTATGTTAAAGTTAACATAAACTCTGGTAATCCGGCTTTCCCGTATCCACAGTTTTTGGAATATAAGACTGGTAAGACTTTGGCAAAATACAATGCTGAAGGCGTTACTCATGCCGATATGGAGAAGACTGGTCGTGAGGCATACGAGATCATGAGCCACCGTTGTAGATACGACGGCGGTACGCATTGCGGTGTGCCTTATATCACATTCAACAATTTCCGTAAGTTTGGCGACAAGGAGATGCCTCAGGGTGGAGCAGAGTTCTGTACTGAGGGTGATGGCTATATGATGTTGGCTGCGGCAATCTTTGCCGATCAGGCAACATTCAACGGTTTGTGGATGTGGATCCACGATAACCGAATCCCGAATCGTGTGAGATATCAGGATGGTAAGGTGAGACTCCCATTGTATGAGTTTGGTGGAGGACTTCCTGCATGTTATGCAATGGAAAATAGCCCTGAGACATATAACGATGGTTCGGCTACCGACGGTGATGATGATATCGCAATGGCCCTACTAATCGCCTACAAGCAGTGGGGTGAGTTTATGATGCAGGATGGCAAACCTGTCCTCGACTTTAATGGCAAGCCGATCTCCTACAAGGAGGCTGCAGAAGATTTCTTGAAGGCATTCGTTGATACATTCAATTATACAAAGCCCAATTCAGACGGTACTATCTATCAGGGTGGCCACATGAGTGGTGATATCGGTGTCGACGGTTATGTTAAGGGTGGTAACAAGGGTAAAGAGGTCTCTTCTTGGAGAAATACTCAGACTACATATCCAGATATTTCACAGTTTAGTAATATCTCAGGTGGTGGTGGAGATGGAAACACTCACACCGACTACTGTGCTCCAGCATACTATAATGAGTTTGCTAAATGGTTTGAAAGTGGCGATGTCAAAGCTACAGATTGGCAGATTGGCCAGTACAAGAGAGCTGAGGCCTCTTCCGACTGGTTGTGTGGTGAGGCCTACAAGCAGGGATTGGTATCGAGCTTGGGTACAACAAACATGCAAATAGATGGAAAACCTACATTCACTAATTTTAGTGAAGGAGAGGACTTCCGTACTATGTGGCGTATGGCACAGAACTATTTGTGGCATGGCGCTCCTGAATATACTTGGAATCCAACTACTCACCAGATTGAGCCTGGTTCAAACACAAGTGAGTACGATATGGCACTTCGTGCAGCTGCATTGATGGCTGAGCCGCCTGCAATGACTGGTGGCGGCAAGTGGTGTGGTAAACTTGGAGCTTCGCCCGACCCAGGTCAGCCATCTTTCTGGGGACCTGCTCAGATCAAGATGTGTTATAACACTGAAGGAGGCGTTTTGTCGCACTACGGTGCCAACTACGCTTTGGGTTGTGCCGCTCCTGCAGTCGTGATCAATGAGGATTTGGATCTTATTGCAGACTTGTATCGTCAGAGCGAGTTGATGTGGGACGACGCTTCTGGAGAGTCAAGCGCTTTGACAGATGATGAGAGATACATCGAGAGTATGCCAAAGTATTTCCACGGATGGTTCCGCTGCTTGCCTTTGTTGACATACACTGGTAACTGGCACGCTCCAAGCGACATGAAGCCTATCGCCAACATGAAGGTCTATATGTCGGTAGATAAGACATACGCTTACGTCGATGATCCTATTGATTATACAGTTCAGTATCGTAATTATGGTAGTGCGGATGCTAAGGGCGTTAAGATCGAGACAGTGATTGATCCTAACTATGAGGTCGTAAGCATCTCTAACGGTGGTAAGTTCAGCGGTGGTAAGATTGTTTGGAACATCGGTGATGTGCCAGGATTCAAGACTGGAGGATTGGATGCTACAATCGACTCTGTTTCATTCCGTGTCATCGCAAGAGATACGCTTAGTCCACGTATCTGTTTGACAAGTACAATCTCAGGTTCAAACTTTGATGATTGGACAAGTAACGAGTATCCTAACCACGCTACATATACTATGGAGCGTAACTGTGTGGATATCTTGGCCAACAGAACATTGATGGTTAAGAAGAAGGCTAACCGTACAAAACTTAATCCTAACGATGCTGTGACATTCACAGTGGAGTTCTCAAATAGTTCAGAGGGTGGTGAAGGTTCATGGATGAACGGTGGACGCGACCATGTCAACCTATCATACGGAAACACAATCATGGAGTCGTATGGATTCCGCCAGTTCTACCGTTTCTGGAATGATGCTCACGAGGCATACATCGATTTGGGTAACTACCGTATGTCATACTTCATGAATGATGGAGCAGCAATCGGTTTGTACGATGAGGCAGATAACCCTACAGGTTGGACATTCCAGTTGGATAACGGTAATGATATGACTAAGTATGGTTGGATGCCTGACGGTGCCACAACTAAGTTTACATATCAGAAGCTGCCTACAGATAGTGATGAGCACGGAAAGTGGAACCAGAGAATCATGATCCAGTTCCCTAAGACATTGATGGCTACAACTACTCATGTATATGACAAGTTGGATTCTAAGTATTTGCTTCATAAGGGAGGTTGGGGACCATGTTTCTTCCGTACTGTATTGAAGACAAACCCTGCTCAGCAGGTGACAGAGCGAGTTAAGGACGACTGGTCTTACGATCCAAAGTTGGAGATCAACAACCTTGCTGGTCAGGAACAGATCTATACACTTGTCTCTCCAAACTTCGCCGATTACAACAACTTGGGTTACGATGTGACTGTTCACTCACGTTACGCTTGTGATCCATTGGATAATGATAATTACGACCGTGTGTTGGTGGAAGAGTTCGACGGTTATACATGGAGACGTATTATCGGACGTGGACCGCTTCCAGGTCGTGAGGCATACGATGTCACTATCATCGATACTATCCCATACGAGTTGGAGTGGGTATGTTGGAAGGATAGTACAGCGTTGAAGGACGACAAGGGAGAGAAGATCAAGGCAACTTATACTCCAGCGGCTAATCCTAAGAGCGCAGGTTACACAGGTATTGTTAAGTGGACAATTCCAACAATGTTGGTTGGTGAGCAGGATAAGTTGGTCTACATCTGTAAGGCAAGGGATTTGGGCTGCCCAGACATTGACGACACTTACTATATGAATGTGGCGTGGATCAGCTCAAGAACAGACTCTCCTGACTCTTCAAGAGTTGAATTGATGACAACATGTACAGAGTTGCCGCCACAGGCAGAACCACAGGATGCTTTGTTCAAGAAGTCTTCAAAGAAGAAAGTAATGATCGGTGATGAAATCTCATACACACTTACATTCAAGAATACTCTTGGAAGTACGACTGATGTTGATTGCAAGTCGACAAATGGCTTGATCAAACTAGGTAATGGTATTTTGCCAGAGATCGGTACTAAGGGTTATAAACTTCAGACTAAGGGTGATGGCACTCCATTCTTCTTCGCTCACGAGCATAGCTATGGTGCGGATGGAGAGTTCTTCTTCACAATTGAGGATGGTTCAAACAACCAAGAGACATATATCGTATTCCGATATGAAGGTGGTACTCCTGGTAAGGCAGACTTCAAGGGTATCGCCATGAAGATCATGGTCAACAAGGACGGTAAGAATTTCTTCGGATTCTACTTGTATGACGATGGCAAGGAAATAGATTCTCAGGGTACAAGTTGGCAGGATTCTCCGATTACATTCATGGGCTCATCTACAGAGGTTAGGTTCAAGTTTGTTCTTAAAGGAGAAAAGCTATACATGTATATCAACGATGAGGAAGATGAGTGGACAAATGTTGCAAAAGATTGGAAGGTTTCAGCTAAGGGACCTGGATATTTCGGAGCTTACGTCAACAGTAATGGTAATGCAAGTTGCCAGATGTCTCAGTTCAAGACTAATCTTGACTATGCTTTTGATATAACTATCGGAGACAAATTGCCTGCAGAGTTGACTGACATCACAAATATTTCTGACAACGGAGTGTACGATGCGTCTACTCACTCAATCACATGGCCGACATTGTCTAGTACAACTAAGAACGCCATGGCTCCTGGTGATTCTGTAGTCTACACATTCGATGCAAAAGTTGATGCCTGCGATAAGTTTGTCAATAACTATGGCTGGGCAACAGTATCTGGCCTAGATTCGTTGTTGGTTCTTAACACAGTCGAATGTGGTACGGAGGATTGTGATTTGACTGACGTAGTTGCTAAGTTGGATCTTAAAGAGATTTGTGAAGGCGACAGCACTTACATCAGGACAACAGTTACTCCTACTTCGAAGTCGTATACATACGAGTTCTTCAGCGGTAAGGAATCCTTGAACGGAGGTAAGCCAATCAAGATTGATTCGTTCGCTGTAAAGGAGGTAGGCACTTATTCTGTGATGGTATATAATGAGGCGATTGCAGGATGTAAGATGTCTTCAGATGAGGTTAAGTTATCGGTAAATCCTCTTCCTGTTGAGGAGTTGGAGAATGGTGTGGCATTGTGTGACGGTGAAAGCCTTGACTTGTCTAAAGCTTCTATCCCTGGCTTTGAGTTGACATGGTATAGCGATGATGTTGCCGCATTCGAGGTTGCAGATTTGAATATCGAAGGCAAGGATGTGTTAGGCGCATATTTCTATACTGTTACTGATAAGAATAAGTGTGTAAGTAAACTTCATACAATGGACGTCTCTAAGGAGGCTATTCCTGAGGTCCCTACAGTTACAACACCTAAAGAGTTTGCTGTCGGTGTAGGTAAGGAGGATATCACTAAACTTGCTACATCTGCTGCACGTGTCGTTTGGTATGAGTCTGAGACAACTACCGACTCTTTGCGTACTCCAGTTACAGTGTCGATCGCTTCAACAGATACTCTTGTTTACTATGTAAGCGCGATCTCTAAGGGCGGATGTGAGAGTGAAAGAGCCAAAATCGAGGTCTATATCACTAGCTCAAATAAACCAAAGACTAGCGATACTACATTGTGTATAGGAGAAAAGGTAGATGTACTTTCTTTGGTTGAAAATCCAGGTGATGGAGAAACTTTGATTTGGTGCGACGCAACTGGAACACCGCTTAGTGAACCAGAACCATTCGAGTCTACTACTCCTGGCGAGGTTAAGTACTATGTCAAGTCGACAAACGGTACGGCAGAGAGCGACATTGCAGAGATCACAATCACTACATACGGAGTCGGAATTGCTGAGACAACTCCAGTTTCGTATTGTGAGGATGCAGTAGCCGAGAAACTAGTCGCTACAACAAATGCTTCATCAATCAGCGAGTTTGTCAAGGCTGACAATGAATCTAAGTTTGAGTGGTATTTAGGTGGAGTGAAACTTGATGTGTCAGCATTGATTCCTTCTACAACTAAGGTTTCGTCTACCACAACTAATACATACAAGGTCGTCCCTACATACACTATCTCAAAGAATCACGTCTGCAAGGGAGATACAGCTGAGCTTCCTGTTACAGTTAAGCATATCGATGCTCCTGCAATTAACAATGCAGTCCTTTATACTTTGGGTGATACTTTGGCTGATGGTTCATTCAAGAGCCTTCTTGCTCAGGATGCTGCTGCCATTACTAAGGGTGAGAACATGACCCTTGTATGGTATGATCAGAGCAAGGCTGAATTGGCTTCTGATCCTATTCCGTCGGCAGATAAGAATATGACAACTGATGTCAACGCTACTTATTATGTCAGTCAGAAAGACGAGGATGGATGCGAGAGTGTTTTGGTTGATATAGATGTGATCATCAGTTTGACTCCGGTTCCAAAACCAAAGGTTGCCCGTTTCTGTGAGGACGTAGTCGTTTCTGAGTCTTTGGAGAATTATGTGGAGAAAACCGATCCTTCTTACACTTTGAAGTGGTACTCGGATAAGTCAAAGACAACAGATATCTCTATCCCTGCAATCTCTACAACAAAGAGAACAACTCAGCCTACAGATACAACTACATATTATGTTTGTCAGGTTGATGGATCAAATGCAGAGTCGTCTGTGGTTCCGGTTAAGGTGATTGTATATGCACGTCCTGAACTTAAGACTCATTTTGATACTGTTTGTTCAAAAGCAGTTAATCTTGATTCAATGTGGATTGTAAGTAACGATGTTTCAAATGTATATTCATCATTTACTGATGGCTCTGGAACACCGTTGAATAATCCTACTGCTATTGACAAGACTGGTCATTACAAAGTCTTGGGCTACTTTAAGATGCCAAATGATACTACAATCAAGTGTGAGAGTAATGCTCCGAAAGATATCTATGTGGAGATTCACAAGATCGAGGATTTGACAATTGAAGGATCCGAGACTGCATGTCCGGGAGCTTCGGTAGAGTTGAATGCAGTATTGACAGGCGACACTTACGATTCCGATGTCACTTATACATGGAATAAGACAAATAATTCTACAAGTTCTGATCCTAGCAACTTTGTAAGTGATCCGTTGAACGATCCTGCTAAGTTTGAGGTGACTGTTTCTGATGGATTCTGTACTAAGACAGTGTCTAAGACAGTTGCAATTGGAGATGGAGAGGTTAAGGGTTCTATTGTGTTTACAGAGGACAATGGCACTTCGGATGTCATTTCAGCTCACGGTGATCCAATCTCATTCTACAGCTGTGGCGGTAGATATTCATTGTTCGCCGACTTGGAGTCGGATGCAAACGATTTTGAGTGGAGCAATGGAGAAACAGCTCAGACAATTCAGTTGACTGTCGAGGGCAAGTATGTCGTTACATTCACTAACAAGTGTATGACAAAACAGGAGATTACTGTTGTAAATGCCGGAATCAAGAATAATACAGTCGGTAAGGATACAATACTTTGTGAGGGTGCTAAATACGAAATGACGTTGGATTTCTCTTGCAATGAGACTCCAACCATCGAATGGAAGAGAGATGGCGGTATGGCAAGCCAGTCTAAGTCTATCTCGATACCGACTGCCTCTACTGCCGATGCCGGACAGTACACTTACACAATCACAAACAGAAACTGTGTGGTGGATGAAATCTACGGTACATTGACAGTATCGGAAGCACCTAGGTTCACTAAGATCGCTGATGATGCGAAGATATGTGAGGATACTGACGTCCAGATTGGATTGGCAACACTTACTCCGGCAACAGCCAAGATAGAGTGGGAAAGCAATCCGACACTTGTTGTGGCTGGTTTGGATGCTATGGCAAAACCAACAGAGACTACAACATATCGTTTCAAGGTGTCTCAGGCTGGTGGCTGTGAGATTAAGGATTCGATAAAGGTTGAGGTTGAGGAGCAGATTGAATTTATTGTAGCTCCTACAGATACTATCATCTGTATGTCTTCAGGTTCGATAAACATCTCAACTAATGTCACTAAGGGTAATGCACGTAAGTATTCATGGTCGGATGACAGTGAGGCGGTTTTGTCTACGTCACCAATCTATAGAGCTCCAACGGACAAGATAGGAGAGAGAACATACACGGTTTCGGTTTCAAATGGAATATGTGAAGCAGTGACTGCTAAGTCGACAATTAAGGTTGTCGGATATCCAGAGATTGCGGCTGTAGACCAGAAGTCTTATCGTGACGTTGTTGTTGTGCCGTCATCAAGCAACGAGTCGTCAAGCGTGATGTTTAAGGTTGACAATAGCGACTTCCAGGAGTCTGAGATCTTCACAGGCTTGAAGTATGGTTCTCACACAGCTTATATCAAGGATGAATACGGATGTAAGAGTGACTTCCAGTTCATTACTGAGTCTCCGGACATTGAGTTCCCTACAGTTATCACTCCAAATGGAGATGGTGAAAATGATGCATTCATGTCAGAGACAGTAGCAGAAGCATATCCGGATGCAAGAGTCACAATCTATGATCGATTCGGAAAGAAATTGACAGAGATCAAGGGTAGTGAGTCATGGGATGGTATGTATAATGGACATAAGATGCCGACTACCGACTATTGGTATGAAATCTGGATCGAGGAGATCCGAAAAAAATATGTCGGACACTTTACTTTGATCAACGAGTAATAATATAGGCGACGCGATCATTCACGTCGCCTTTTTTTCTTATACCATTTTAAAAATTCATAATTAGGAAGTACCTTTGCAGTCCACAAATAAAAATGGCAATGAAAGAAGATATCAAAAAAATATTGGAGCATGAGGCAAACGCCATCCTTTCGCTTCCTGTTACAGATGATTACGAGAATGCTGTCGACTTGATTGTAGAGCAAGTCCACACAAAGAAAGGCAAACTTGTAACAAGCGGTATGGGTAAGGCAGGTCAGATTGCCATGAATATCGCAACTACATTCAGCTCTACAGGGACACCAGCCGTATTTTTGCATCCAAGTGAGGCACAGCATGGCGATCTTGGAGTGTTGCAGCCAAACGACGTCATGCTTTTGATTTCCAACTCAGGAAAGACACGTGAGATATGTGAGCTTACGGCTTTGGCAAGAGGCCTACGACCTGATGTGAAGTTTATTGTCATTACAGGAAACAAAGAGAGCCAGTTGGCAAAAGAGGCTGATATCTGCCTATACACAGGTAATCCAAAGGAGGTGTGTATACTCGGCTTGACACCAACCACTTCTACGACAATGATGACAGTGATAGGAGATATCATCGTCGTCGGCACAATGAAGAAGATCAAATTCACAAACGAGGAATATGCCAAACGTCATCATGGCGGCTACCTTGGTGAAAAATCAAGAGAGCAGAGCAAATAACACTACAGTTGATGTTGTTGTGGAAAATGAGGATTGTTAAGGACGGAACGTCCTTATCCCACCCACTAACGTGAGCTTGTAGGGCGAGCGTTAAAAAATCAATGTTTTACAATCACATATATTTGCCAATATTTTAAGCAAAAGTATTGGATTTTAGAAAATAATGTCTATCTTTGCAGTCGCAAAATGGAATAGACGCGTAGTTTATTGATTTTGTGACATAAAGGAGGCCCATTCGTCTATCGGCTAGGACGCAAGATTTTCATTCTTGAAAGAGGAGTTCGACTCTCCTATGGGCTACAATTAGAGAATATCTAATTGCGGGGTCCATTCGTCTATCGGTTAGGACGTAAGATTTTCATTCTTGAAAGAGGAGTTCGACTCTCCTATGGACTACTAATATAAATTCATTTATTAAAAAAAATGGCAAATCACAAGTCTTCTATTAAGAGAATCAGACAGACAGAGAAGAAGAGATTGCACAACAGATACTACGCTAAGACTACAAGAAATGCAGTTCGTAAGCTACGTGCAACTTCAGACAAGAAAGAGGCAGCAGAGCTTTATCCAAAAGTTAGCTCTATGCTAGACAAGTTGGCTAAGATCCGCGTTATTCACAAGAATAAGGCATCTAACCTAAAGTCAAAGTTGGCTGTTTACATTAACAAGCTCTAATCTTTCATTTCTCGAATCTATCGAAGAAAAAACACAATATAAGGTCTTGCTGCAAAGCAAGACCTTTTGTGTGTTTTTTAACCTGAAATATCAACAGATTCCACGTGCCTTGTCTCTTGCCTGCTACCTTTATCCTGTCCGTTTAATCCTGTAACTCCCTTTGGAAATTTCAAAATTGTTTTATAATTTCGCAGAACTGAAATGTGGGTTTCGGAAACGTAGGTTTCGCATTTTGACTGTTATGAAGTTTTTTGATAGATCTGAAGAAACAAAAAAGCTTAAGGAGATTGAACAGTTGTCTACACAAACTGCTCAATTCACAGTTGTGACTGGAAGAAGACGTATAGGGAAAACTTCTTTGATACGAGAAGTGTATAAAAATATTGAGTACCTTTATTTTTTCGTGACAAGAAAAGCGGAATATGAACTATGTCAAGTTTTTAAGGAGGAAATTGAACAAAAACTGTCGGTTCCTATATTAGGTAATGCCATACACTTTTCTGAAATTTTCAATTATGTAATACAGCTGTCTAAAAATCGACCTATAACATTAGTGATTGATGAATTTCAGGATTTCATAAGAATCAATCCATCTGTATTCTCAGATATGCAGAAGATATGGGATCTTAACAAGAACGATGCAAAAATCAATTTGATTGTCTGTGGTTCTGTAAATTCATTGATGAATAAGATTTTTCGTGATGAAAAAGAACCTCTTTTTGGAAGACAAACAAATATGTTGAAGATTCGTCCGTTTGCGACAACTGTTTTGTCTGAAATATTGGAAACATATAATCCTAAGTTTACGAAAGAAGACTTGCTTGCCCTTTATGTGATTTCTGGAGGCGTGGCAAAGTATGTAGAGTTGATGGTCGACAATAAAAGATTGTCAAAAGAACAGATGCTAAAGTCTTATTTTGAAAAGGATTCCTACTTCCTAAATGAAGGAAAATCGATGTTGATTGAAGAGTTTGGAAAAGAGTATGGAATCTATTTTTCCATACTTTCTTTGATCGCTCAAGGCCGTAATACGCGCTCTGAAATAGAAGATTTGCTTAATATGGAGATCGGAGGGTATCTTACAAAGTTGATATCCGACTATGAGTTGATTGCTAAGCATCAGCCAATATTTGAGAAATCAGCTAATAAGAATGTCCGTTATGCTGTTACTGATCCGTTCCTACGTTTTTGGTTTAGGTTTGTATTCAAATATGCACATGTCATAGAAGCAGGTGGTAATGATGCGTTACTTGAGAAGGTTAAGTCTGATTATAGCGCTTATAGTGGACTTGTACTTGAGGATTATTTTCGTCAGCGTATGATAGAAAGTGGACAGTATACTCGTATTGGATATTGGCATGATCGTAAAGGGAATAACGAAATTGACATTATAGCACTGAATGAATTTTCTAATAAAATGGAAATTTATGAAGTGAAAAAGCAGGGTAAAGATGTTGATTTAAGTATATTACGTTCTAAAACATCATATTTCTTACAGTCTGTCAAAGAATTGAATGACTATGATATATCTTATCAAGGCTTATCAATGGAGGATATGTGACGTTAACCCTCTTACCTAAATTTCGGTATTGTCCACTTTTTGACCTCAACCTGATTTTGCGTCCGCTTTTTACCATAAAGCCACTCTGCCTAATGTCGGGATTTTGACGGAGAAATAAGTTTTTTACGTCATAATACACTATTTTTAGTCAAAAAAATGTAATTTTTTTGATTTGCAATGGTCTATAAATTAATTTATTATAATGGGTGATAATTTTGGGTGAAATGTGTAAGTAACCCCTATTAAGCAACTTAAACTATTTCTGAAATGACAGATTTGATTCAAAAAATCATGTGCAAGCTTGGACTTGCTATCGATATTAAGATTGGTACTGAGTATCCTACCATCGTACTGTGCAATACGTATGCGAAACCGTTTATGTTAGACGGTGTGGCTTGTGGCTCGATTGAAGGTTTTTTACAGGCAGTCAAACTCCCTGATGCGTCAGAACAGAAGCGCATTTGTGCCCTTTCTGGCAAGGAAGCAAAATCAGCCACAACCTCCGCATGGAAAAAAGAGCAGGTTGTATATTGGAATGGTGTAGCATATCAGCGTGAAGGAAAGGAGTTCCAATCCCTTTTACGTAGAGCATACCGCCAGGCCTATGCCGAGAATGAATTGTTTCGCAATGCATTGGCCGCCACAAAAGGAAAAAAGTTGATACACTTGGTAGGTAAGTGCGACGCAAAAGAGACAATTCTAACTCGTGATGAAATGTGTACGATTCTAACAGAATTAAGAAACGGAACGGCTTACTGATCAAAATGACCATAGTCAAGAAATAATGAAACAGATTTAGTTACTTGCACTAAGTAACTAATATAAAGTCAGTATCGCCTATGTTCACGACCTGAACGAATCGCATTTTACCTAAATATCGGTATTGCCCACCTCCCTTCTTCCGTATATTTTTGCAGAATAATCGGGTTGATTGCGATTTCTACTCTTGATTTGCAATAAATACCGTAAAAAGCAAGTAAATTTGCAGTATGAAACACGAAAAAAAGGAGTTCAACGACAGTAATAGAATTGTAGCGAACATTTCTTCGTTCACTATACCAGCCAACAACGGCAGTCGGTCTATCGTCCACGCTATTTTCGTCCCAACTGCGGATAAGTGTAGCAATGTGGCTTTGCAGGCCGACAATATCCGTCATGCCATTGAATTGATTGAGGAGGAGTGTGGCGTGACTGCTTTCTTCGTGCGTGTCCACCTTAGCGACGTCGCTACTCAGGTTTCTTGCGTGAAGGAGGCTTTTGCAAGCAAGAATTGCGCTCTTTCTATCGTGGGCCAGGCTCCTATGCCTCTTTGCAAGGTGCAGGCGATCGCAATGTTTGAAAGTGATATTGAGATTTCCCGCGTCGACGCGAATACAATCCTGGTCGACAATGGTATTGATGAGTGCTACTGGACTACTCGCTTGGTGGATGCAAAGGATGATAGCTATAAGCAGACTCATCGTCAGCTTGAGCGTTATGAGAAGATGCTTGCCGACAACGGTATGAATATCGCTGATAATTGCGTCCGAACTTGGTTTTTTGTTCGTGATATCGATTGCAATTATAATGGTGTGGTGGTAGGTCGACGCGAGAATTTCCTTCAAAACGGTTTGACTCCAGACACTCACTATATAGCCAGCACTGGTATCGAGGGCAAGTATGAGGATCATAAGGTGTTGAGTATTCTCGACGCTTACGCTGTGAAGAATATCCCTACGGATAAGATTCAGATTCTCTATGCCGCTGAGAATATGAACAAGACGATTGAATATGGCGTCACTTTTGAGCGCGGCGTCTGTGTCCATCATTCTGGCTATAAACAGGTCTATATCAGCGGTACAGCGAGCATCGACACTAAAGGTGAGGTGCTTCATATCGGCGACATCAAAGGTCAGGTGAAGCGTATGACTGAGAATGTCAACGCTTTGTTGGTAGAGGCTGGTTGCAAATGGGACGACATTGCCCAAGCCACGGTCTATTTGAGAGATATTGCTGATTACGAGGTCGCATATAATGAACTGAGCAAGATTATGCCCGACGGTCAGTTTATCATCGTCCAGGCTCCTGTCTGCCGACCTACATGGCTAATTGAGATGGAGACTATCGCAATCGGTAAGGAGTGATGAAAGAGAAAGTTTTGAGTATTCTGCCATTCGTGACGTTGGCAATCATCACAATCGCCTTGGCGATATTCACGATTGTAGGTCAGGTTGGCGATACTTCTCTTTATTCCAATCCTTTAATGATTCTCGGTTGGGGAATCGTGGCAATCTCAGGTTCATACCTTATTTTCAGAAAAAGGAAGACGATGGGGATTCCGACTATTCTGATCCACGCGTCGTTTATCTTGATTCTGATCGGCGCACTCGTCAGCCACTTTTCTGAACTTGGAATTATTCATCTGCGTGAGGGCGAAGCTAAATCCGTCGCCTTGACAGAGAAAAATACAATGATTAAATTGCCATTCGATATTATCTTACGCAATTTTACTATTGAATATTATAATGCTTCCGATGCTCCGAAAGATTTTGTGAGCGTCGTGGAGATTGTAGAAAAGGAAGGAAAGGCATCTACACATCGTATTTCGATGAATAAGATTCTGGATTACGACGGCTATCGATTGTTTCAGTCGTCCTACGATAATGATGGCAAAGGCAGTATACTCATAGTGGCACATGATCCCGTCGGAACGGGAATAACATATATCGGCTATGTGATGCTGGCATTCTCGATGATCCTTTTCCTATTCGGCAGGCGTAGCCATTTCCGACAAGTTTTGGCGAGTCCGCTTTGGAAAACATTCACTGTGGTTGCTTTGACGGTTATCCCGTCGTTGACGGATGCTGCTCCATGCACATTCCCCAAAGGAAAGGATTCTTCCGACGTGGATGAGATGTTTGGAAATGTCCATATACTCTACAATGGCAGAATTGCACCGTTGGAAACTTATGCTTTCGATTTCACTCGTAAGTTGACAGGCAAGGATAGCTACGGTGAGTTTAGCGCGACGCAGGTGTTGGCTGGCTGGATTTTCTTTCCAGAGGAGTGGAGACATGAGAAGATGATCAAGTCGGAATACGGTGTGCTTGACTTTGATTCAGCGATAGATACGTTGAATAAGGGATTGAGAGCCAAACTGATGACTAAGGAGTTTAACGCTCTTGACGAAAAGATTGGACTGATTCTTGATTTGCAGAGTGGCGCACCGTTGAAGATATTTCCGGTGAAATCGGATTCTTCAATTGTCTGGATGGATCCTGCTTCTGATTTTAAAGGTGGAATGAAGGGTTTTGTAGATTATGTCAAGGGCAAATGGCCTGCTGATGATTTTGTTCCTGAAAATAAACATCAGGGTAAGTATGATTCTTTATCGGAAGTTTGGTATTTGTTGAAAGTCGGTCAGAATTATACTCTTTATCCTCGTGGATATTCGAAGAAACAGCAAGTATTGGATCATGTAGAGCATCTCTACAACCGTTATTGCAGCACTGCTCCATGGGCTTACGCTTCATTGACACTCGGACTGTTGTCGTTCGTCTGCCTGATGTGTGGCAAATTGAACAGATACCGACGTTGGTTTCTATTCGCGTCGGCAATAATAATCTTTGTCGGAGTTTCGACAATATTTGCAATGAGAGGAGTCGTTGCCGGCCGTTTCCCGATGAGTAACGGCTACGAAACGATGCTCTTCATAAGTTGGATAGCTTTTGCAATGACCATCTTTGCAGGCTTGAAGATTGCGTTGGTGATGCCGGCTGGCTTTTTTATCGGTGGATTCGCCCTTTTGGTGAGTAAATTGAGCATGATGAATCCGGAGATTACGCCGCTTATGCCGGTGCTCGCGTCGCCATGGATGAGCCTTCATGTGACTTTGATGATGCTTTCCTATACGCTTTTTGCATTTATGGCGGTGAATAGCGTGGCATATTTAGTACTCAAGGATAATATCGTCAAGAACGGAACAGCGGAGAATAGAGATCGCTTGGTGCTGTTGAATAGATTCTTGCTCTATCCTGCCACTTTCATGCTGGCGATAGGCATGTTCATCGGGGCTGTCTGGGCTAACGAATCCTGGGGAAGCTACTGGAACTGGGATCCAAAGGAGACGTGGGCATTGATCACAATGATCATCTACGCTATGGCATTCCACCGTGATAGCATCGGCTGGATGAAGCGAGACACTCCGTTCCAGATTTATTTGCTGGTGAGTTTCGCATCAATTATTATGACATATTTCGGCGTCAACTATCTGTTGGGAGGCATGCATAGTTACGCTGGTTAGGATATAAATGTATGGAATCTAAAGGAAAAAAACTATTGTCGGAGATTGAACAGGGCAAAGAGGTTGTCGTGTTCAGAGTGAAAGGCCAAGGTGGATTCCGCCATCGTGTGATGGAGATGGGATTCGTCAAGGGCGAGAAGGTTACTGTTCTTAAGAATGCACCTTTGCAGGATCCGATTGAATACAAGGTGATGCAGAGTCATGTGTCCTTGCGTCGTGCTGAGGCTGCCCATATTGAGGTGGTAAGTACTGAAGCTGAGACTGACGAAGAGAAGTATGCATTCCAAGGCACCATCAGTGAAGACCAGACAGTACGTTCTGAGTCTTTTGACAAAACTATCACTGTGGCTTTGGTGGGTAATCCGAATTGTGGAAAAACATCCCTATTTAACCATGCTACCGGTATGCACGAACATGTCGGCAACTATAGTGGCGTGACAGTGTCGTCGAAGACAGGAACTTTCTATCATAAAGGCTATACGATTAATCTTGTCGACCTCCCAGGCACCTATTCCATTACAGAATATTCTCCCGAAGAACTTTATGTGCGTGAGTACATCACGGAGCAGCATCCTGACATGATCCTCAATGTGGTGGATGCCGGCAACCTTGCACGTAATATGTTCCTCACTACACAACTCATTGATATGAATGTACGTATGGTGATGGCGTTGAACATGTACGACGTGCTTGAAAAAAGTGGTTCTAAATTGGATATCGACCAACTTGAGAAAATCATAGGTTTCCCTTGTGTGCCGACATGTGCCAAGACAGGTGAAGGTATCACCCACGTGCTCGACCATATTGTGAATATCCACGAAGATCAGGAGACGTTGTTAAAGCATATCCATATCAATTATGGCCAGACAATCGAGAAAGAGATCGAGAAAATCAAGCCGTTGATCGCGTCGCACAATGAAATTGCGGTGGATTATCCGTTCAGATACATCATTTTGAAGCTTCTTGAAGGCGACAAACATACAGAAGAGTCGATCAAAAAATCGTTCAGCGATTTTGAGCCCATTAGAAAGCAACTTGAAGCGTCGAGAAAGGAAATCTCTTTGGCTTACGACGAAGATCCCGCCAGTGTCATTACAAATGCCAAATATGGCTTCATTCGTGGTGCGTTGAATGAGACTTTGGAGGTGAAAGAGGGATTCTATAATGATTTGGAATATAAGGCCGACAGAATTCTCACTCATAAGTGGCTCGGATTCCCATTCTTGCTGTTTTTCCTATTCTTGATGTTTGAGGCTACTTTCCAGCTTGGCGCTTATCCGCAAGGTTGGATTGAAAGTTTGGTCACTCTCATCTGTAACGGCTTGAAGAACATCTTGCCGCAAGGTATTCTTGCCGATCTGATTGTTGACGGAATTATCGCCGGAGTAGGTGGAGTTATCGTGTTCCTTCCTAATATTTTGATACTGTTCTTCTTCATTGCAATTCTGGAAGATACAGGTTACATGGCGAGAGCTGCGTTCATCATGGATCGTGTGATGCACAAGGTGGGATTGCACGGAAAGAGTTTCATTCCTATGTTGAGCGGATTCGGCTGTGGAGTGCCTGCTATCATGGCGACACGTACATTGGAGAATCCTAAGGATAGAATCATCACAATGATGTCGATTCCGTTTATGTCTTGTTCGGCTCGACTTCCCGTCTACCTATTGCTTGTGAGTGCTTTCTTCACTGAGAAACAGGGATTGATGCTGTTCTTGATCTATTTGATTGGTATCGTATTTGCCATCTTGACTGCACTGTTGCTTAAGAAGACAAAGTTCAAGAACAATAGTGAGGAGTTTGTGATGGAGCTTCCTCCATACCGTATTCCGACGTGGAGAAGCGTCTTGATCCACATGTGGGATAAAGCAGCGGAGTATCTAAAGAAAATGGGAACTGTCATTCTGCTTGCGTCGATCATACTATGGGCGTTGAATTATTTCCCATCGTCGTCACCTGAGTTGGATGAAATGGATGCGAAAATTGCCCAGTTTGACGAAGGTAGTGAGGAGAGAGTAGCGTTGGAGTTGCAGAGATCATCCGTACAGAGTGAAAACTCATATATCGGAAGCATCGGTAAGTTTATAGCTCCAGCATTTGCTCCACTTGGTTTTGATTGGAAAACATCTGTCAGCATCCTTACTGGTTTGGCAGCAAAAGAGATTGTAGTGTCGTCGATGGGTATTCTTTATCAGGCGGATTCTGCTGCTGATGAAGAGAGCGAAAAACTGGTTACAGCATTGCAGAATGCCAAATACAGTGATGGTAGCCATATTTTCAATCCAATTGTGGCTTTCACGTTGATGCTATTCATATTGTTGTGCTCGCCGTGTATAGCGGCAGTCACAGCATTGGCAAAAGAGTCGACAGCCGGGTGGGCTGCATTTGCAGTAGGATACACTACATTGGTGGCGTGGATAGTGTCGTTCGCATTCTATCAGATTGCGAGTATGATATAATGTCGAGTTGATAACTCGACACACGAGACAGGGATACACGAGAGCAAAAAAGAAAAATTATGCAAGAGATTATCGTATATATCATTATCGCATTGGCGGTTTTCTTTTCAATAAAAAGGCTTTTGTCTAAGGATAAAGGCTGTGGATGTGGCTGCGATGGTTGTGGAGAAAATGTAGAATGTGGAATGCGGAATGCGAAATGTGACTCTTGTAATTGTAGCGGTGAATGTAAATTGCGAAATATAAAATCAAAGTGATTGCAAAATACTGATTATCTCTAATCAAGATAAACCAAAAAAGGTTGACCGATTGGCCAACCTTTTTTGTTATCGTCAACGTTAACGTCAACGTCTTCTAACAAATATCTTCTGCTTGTTGAAGATGTACAAACCATCCTTCAAATCGTTCATTATCTCCTTCAAGTAGACATCTCTTTTCACCAATATACCAGTGATTGTGTAGACGTCGCCCTTAACCTCGCTGATTTCAGTTGGAATAACAGGTGCAGATGTGGTGTCTATACTAAGCACTGTGATATATGTCCAGGCAGTATCTTGGCAACCACTAAGTGTGTCTGTTGCTACGTAGTAGTAGACGCCAGACTTATTTCCGTTATCTAGTATATATAATTGGTCTTTCGGAATGCCATCTCCCCAAACTTTATTTTCAGATATGATAGAATCACGGTAAACATCAAGTATATAAGGAACAAAACCATACCCATATTTTTGTGTGAATACGTCATACATCCATCTTTCTCCTGTGATGTCCACGATTTCTTTTCTAAGGATATGAAGTGAATCATGAGCATAAACAGTGTCTCCGACTGCCTGAACATTAACAGACAATTTTGGTAGTATGATATTGGTCTGAGTCATAATGGTATCACCACAGACTGATGAAAATGTGAATATGATTGGTGTGTCCTTTGTGATTGTGTCTCCTGCATTTGGAGTCATATCGCTTATATAGAAGTATCTAGGACATATACAATCTGGCTCTGGAATGTAAAATTCAGGAACAGTGAAAATACAGTTGCCCATGTTGTTAGGTGCCAAGGCTTCCGGCATTTCAAATGGTAAGGCAGGATAAGACACGTGTACAATATAGGCTGTGATTGTGTCTCCGCTTGCTGCCAACTTGACAGTGACATCATATTTGAAGTAATCACATTTGTAAATGTCATCCGACTGTGTGCTCTCAAAAATTGTATCCAATGAGAGCGGACAGATGCAGTTCATCATCGGGTTTGTCGCTATGATTGAATCTTTATTCAAGATCGACAAAATTTCACTTTCGTAAGAAACATTGATTTCTTTTGGGCCATCGTAATTCTGCCACATGACAGGTGCTGAACAATCTTTTACAGTGATGTTTGCAATTTTGGCTGCTTGGCATCCGGTTATTGTGTCTAGTATTGTGAATAGATACAAACTTGATTTAGAAGGATTGTCGAAAATGACATCGTTTGTGTGTGCAACGTTTGAATCATTTGGCGCAATGTAGTCCTTTAGCCATATAATGCTGTCTGGGGATGGATTTCTAAATCTTTCGACAGAAAAAATGTTGGACAAAGATGGTCTTTCTTCCAATTCATTAGTGAATATGTTTCTACCCCAATATGAACCTCGTTCGTAAGTAGGAAGAGTTATGGCTCTCAATTCTGCTTGTGCACAGATTGTAGTGTCGCTAATTGAAACACGTGGTGTTTTTCCATAGAAGATGTCACAGATAATTGTGTCGTTTACTGTGTTTAGTGAATCAGTAACGATTATTTCTATCTGATTTTTTTTAGGCCGTTCAAGACCACCATCAAGGTAGATAATATACCCTGAATCATCATGAATGACTTTTCCTTTAAGATCTCTATTTAGAACCTCATATTCTAAATTAGTCAATCCCAAACTATCTGGAATCTCATTGACTACAAAAGAACAGGATCTCTTTCCATCTGGTTCAGCTGGAATAGTCACTGTCTTCACTGCCGCAAACGAACTTGCTGCGGTAAGCAAACCTAAACTAAGTGATAAAAGTTTTCGCATAAACAAAAAAATTAAATAAAATTCGACTTCACAAATAACTACATTTTTCACATTCACTCTTGATGTATCGAAAAATTATAAATTATTCGCAAACCAACTAAAATCGAGGCAAAAATATAAAACATATTATGCATTCGGGTGTTTTCACTGAAAATATTATGCTAAATTCATAAATTATCTTAGAAAAATGAGCTCTTTTTACGATTTTGTAAAGACTTCTTTCGTCGTTACCGATGCAAAAACACTTATAATGTGATATTGCTTGGATATACATAATGCTTAGTATGTATAGGTTTTGAATTATAAATTCGTATATTTGCAGATTAAATAATATCTAAATACGGGTGATTATAAATGCGTGTTAGGATAGAGTAATTAATGTTGAACATTTACCAATAACTGTTTTGAATAATAAAAAAATATATACTATGAGAATGAAAAGAATCGTTTTGACATTATCAAGCCTAATGTTGGGAATGATGTCGATTAATGCGGCACCAACTCATCTTACTGTAGAACTTAAGAAAGGTTCTAAATACAGTTTTTTGCTATCAGACAAACCAGTTATCACATTTGAATCTGCTGTTCTAGTAGTGAATGGTAATGAAGAGACTTCATATTCTATTGAGGGAGTGAAGAATTTCCATTTTACAGAAGGAGACCAATCAAAAGCAGAGACTCTTTCTGCTGGAGATATCAGTGTCGTGTGTCTTGACAACTCGACAATCAAGATCCTTAATCTAGAGAAATCTTCAAAGGTGATGGTGGTTAATGCTTCTGGTGTTGTGATGTCTTCAGTCGCAGCTGACGGAGAAGGTGAGGCTACTGTATCGTTGCCACAGGCTAAAGGTGTCTATGTCGTTTCTGTCGCAGGAAAGGCATTCAAGGTTATTAAGAAATAAAAATTAGATTAACGAAAATAATGAAAGACAATTACTTCCAATTTTGGGTGTCGCTGCATTGGGCGTCGCTTCTTATGCGTCGACTTTAATGCGCGTAGAAAAGAATGATGGCACAATTGTTGATTTTGATGTCGACGAAGTGCGTCAGGTTTTTTTTGTTGAAAAGCAAGCTGCTGTAGATACTGTTATTAAAGATACTGTAGCTTTTAATCCTGAGTACGTAGATCTTGGTTTGCCAAGCGGAATCAAGTGGGCCACAACAAATATTGGTGCAGCAGCACCGGAGGAGTATGGTGACTATTTCGCATGGGGTGAGACTGTAGCAAAGAAAAATTTCACTTGGAGCAACTACAAGTATGCTACAACTGATTCAACAGGTAATCTAGAGTCATTGTTGAAATACAACAGCTCAGACTCTCTTAGAACACTTCTTCTTGAGGATGATGCCGCAGCTGCAAACTGGGGC
>JAZQQY010000054.1:0-62766 GCA_045629285.1 Paludibacteraceae bacterium
CATCTCATTGACAGACAAGACACACTTACGTGACCTGTTTGATAAGACTAATTTCAACGATGTCAAAGATCTATTTATTCCCATTATTCCGGGATTATTTGATTAAATTTTATATGTCCCATTTTAACGGGACACTAATGAAAAGGAATAAATGTTGAATCAGGTAACCCAAATTACTCATCAATAGAAGGTGTTTTATACAACAAAGACAAAACGCTAATAATGTTTGTTCCATGTCAAGCTAAAGGATGTTTTTTAATTCCTTCAAGCGTCAAACACATAGATGATGGAGCATTTGGAGGATGCAAAAGTTTGACTTTTGTAGACATTCCTACAGAAGTAAAAAGCATAGGAGAATACGCATTTGGGGAATGTAAAGGATTACGAGACATAAAAATTCCTTCAAGTGTTACAATGATTGGGAAAGAGGCTTTTCTAGATTGTGAAAACCTTAATGTTGAGATTGAAAACACAAAAGAGAATGTCAAAATAGGAGAAGATGCATTCAAAGGATGTAAATCTATAAAATTCACAAAAAATTAATAAAATATGGACTTAAAAAGAACCGTTTATCTATCAATTATCATGGTGTTTTCATTCATCATATTCTCTGGATGTGCCTCTGTAGTAGAAGAATCAGAAACACCATTGAAATTCAAAATCACCTCAACTAACACTGCTAAATTAATCAGTGACTATTCGTATCACGAATTTGAATCTTACGAAATACCTAAAAAAGTTCGTATCGCAGGAAAAGTATATACTATTACAGCAATCGGAGACAATGCATTTGCAGAATGTAAAAATTTAACAAACATAAAGATTCCTTCTAGCATAACCTATATAGGGGATTATGCATTCAAAAATTGTTCTTCTCTTACTCACATTACAATCCCTTCTTCTGTCGCGCGCATAGGCAAAGGGGTATTTTTTAATTGTTCAAGATTAATAGACATCGTAATTCCATCACATCATAGAAAAATAGAGGATTATACCTTTTCCGGATGTTACAGCTTAAATAAAATAAACATTCCTTCAAGCGTGACAAAAATAGGAGTATCTGCATTCAAAAACTGTTCAAGTCTCAAAACCTTAATTTTGCCAGACAGTCTAACTGAAATTCACTATGAAGCATTTAGAGGTTGTTCCGAATTGACACATATAGATATTCCCCAAAATATATGTTTGCTTGGGGATGGATTATTTTATGGATGTTCTAAATTAGAAAGTATGAATTTTCCATATGGCTTTACTGCCATTGAATATCAGATGTTTTATTGGATATCAGATGTTTTATAACTGTAAAGGATTAAAAAATATTAATATTCCTCCGACGGTTCAAAAAATATGCACGGAAGCTTTCTATGAATGTAGTAGTCTGGAACAAATTGATATTCCTAATAGTGTCACCACTATTCAGTGGCGTGCTTTTAGTCGTTGTAATAATGCTAACGCTACAATACACAATAAAAGAAGCAATGTGTATATTGATAGTCATGAAGCTCAATTTAAATCTATAACTTTCACAGAGCAATAAAAGTAGAACAAAAGTCAATAACTTAAATTTAGATTTTTATGACAAAAGAAAAACAGCAACATGAAGATGCCTCAATGAGGCAATGGGAAGAATCTAACTTAGATTTTTCCATAGAACAAAACATCAAACCAAATATAAAAATGGTTGAAAAGATGAAGGAAGAAAGAAGCAATGGTAATTATCATAAGATAAAGGAAAAAATAGTGGAGAAGATTACAAAGTAACATTTGTCTATTTGAGTTGAATTTAATACTTGACACAGTTCATTTTACACTACCGTTAAAGTCAGGCAAGACACAGTACACCCACAAAAGGTTACGTTACGCCATGAACAGTATTGATTTCTATCTTCCATATCTTTTCACACACCAACTGGCCGTACGCGAAGGAATGCCAAACACAAACAATAAAATCGAAGGCACATTCACAGATCTCAAAAAGAATCTCAACAATCACAGTGGAATGTCAGAAGAGAACCGCAAGCGGTTCATTTGTGGGTTTTTCTTGGCATAGGGAAGGCTGTTAGCAATTCACAAAAAAGGGATTGGTTTAACTCCAATCCCTCTTGTTTGCCATACAGCATCCACAGTTTCCTCATGGAGTTGCTCCCCAGCTGAGCTCCACTATGCTTCAAACTGCGTAACAAATGTATATGTCTATATTGACGGTTGCAAATATATCTTTCAGTTTTTCACCACGCAATTTGACCTATAGAAACATAGTACGTGTAAAATACCACGCAAAATGACCTATACGCCAAAAATGGCGAACCGAAGTCCGCCATTTCCTATGTTTAATTTCCGACAGGAGATTATTTAATCACTACTTTTTGAGCATCACCGTCGACAGCCACAACATAAATACTTGTAGGAAGCGATTTCTTGAATGTTCCGCTTACTCCATAATATTTGGAAACAGAACCTAATGCATTAGTAATCGTCAAATCATGAGATTTTGAATCGTTGAATACGACAACCAACTCTCCGTTCTCCACATAAACATTATATGCATCATTTGCAAGAGCCTTTGACTTAGACAACTCATACTTCACTTTCAATGATCCTGAGAACTTAGAATTTTCAACTGTTGAAGTTGAGACATTAGCTTTAGAAATCACATTCTTCTCAGCGACAGTCGACTTGAGATCCTTAACCTCCAACTTATACGCCAAAGTATCCTTTGTTCCGTTCAAATACTTAGGAACCTCACATTTGATTACACCTGTATATGAAGCACCATCAGCAGCAGGTTCAAATGTAGCAATTGAACCACAAATAGTACTATCAATCCAACCTGCAAAATCAAGTTCAACAGGAATAGTATCAGCAACAACTACATTCTCCGCTCCGATAGTAGGGATACCCTCACCTAAGATTCTACGCCATGTGTAACCGTCATATTCCTCAACCAATACTTTATTGAAAACTTTAGACTCCAAAGGATCGCATGAATAGCGAGAATACTGTGTCACCTCCTGACCTAAATCATTGTTGTCTGCATAGCTAGGAGAAATAAGAGTAAATTTCTCTCCCTGTCCATCAATCCGATCTATATTCAACGTTTCATCATACGACCAATCATCATCCAACAACTCGTCAAGAAGACGATGATGAGAAGTTCTTAATCTCATACGGAAAAAATCTGGACCATATCCTCCTTTATGAATCATGTATTTACTATCCAATTTATCTAATAGATGAGTTGTTGTAGCCATAAGAGTATTAGGGAACTGAAATACAAGTCGCTGATTACATTTTCTATCAGAAGGGCTATCATTCGACAACGTCTGAATAAGGAAATTCATCGTCGAAGATTCTGTAATCCATTCATACTTTAACAAATCGTTTGTGTTATCCAAGCCGACGTCCCATCCTGTCGGATTTTCCTCTTTGTCAAAAAGGCCAATAGCCTCTTCGTCATACATGTAATACGACAAACGGTAATTGCCCAAATTTATATATGCCTCATGAGCATCGTTCCAAAAACGACAGAACTGCATCAATTCGAAAACATCGAAGGTTGAGTTGCCATACGACAGATTGACATGGTCACGACCTCCATTCAACCACTGCTGTCCGTTGTTGACAAATGACAATGTTGCAGTAACCACATCACCAGGAACAGCCTCCAATGTGTCAAATTTCATATCTGCAACGACGCCATTGTCGACAATATCCACAATATTACGTTCCATTGTGTACGTGGCATTGTTAGGATACTCATTACTTACCCATTCCTCAAAATTATCTCCAGAAATCTTACTTGTAAGAGCAACACGAGGATTTTTAGTGTCACGTACAACTACACAGAACGAAACAGAATCCATTGTCTCTGCCAAATGATCACTCTTGAATCCTGGTACCGTTCCGACATTCCATACGATCTTGCCATTCGCAAACTTACCGCCATTTGAAATGCTGACAACCTCATAATTAGGATCTATTTCAGTCTCAATCTGAACCTTAGATGCATCGGCACTACCATAGTTACGATACTGAACCTTGTACTCAATTTTCTCTCCTGCATTAGCAAATGTCTTATCTACAGACATATACACTTTCATGTTTGCAGCAGGAGCCATGTTGCTAGGAGCATGCCAGTTACCTGAGTTTACAAGCAATCCAAGGACACGGAACCAGCCTTGGAAATACCTTGGCATACTCATAATGTACCTTTCGTCTTCACTAAGATATGTAGATTCTGCAGAGGCATCATCCCACATCAACTCACTCTGACGGTACATATCAGCAAGAAGATCCAAATCCTCATTCAAAACGACTACAGGAGCAGCACTTCCCAATGTAAAGTTAGCACTATAATGAGACATCACACCTCCGTTTTTGTCATAACACATCTTGATCTGTGACGGGCCGAAGAATGTTGGCTGGGCTGGATCAGGAGATGCTCCCAAACGACTACACCACATCTCAGACGGATCTTTTAATGAAGGTGGCGTTTGCATAATACCGGCAGTACGAAGAGCCATATCATACTCGTTTGTATTAGAGCCTTCCTCTACCTGATGTGTCTTTGGATTCCACGTATATTCTGGTTTTCCATGCCACAAATAGTTTTGCGCCATTCGCCACATTGTACGAAAATCCTCTCCTTCATTAAAATTATCAAAAGAAACCTTGGTATCATCCTTTGGATCAAACTTGGTGTTACCAAGACTTGCAATAAGACCCTGCTTATAAGCTTCTCCGATCAACCAATCAGAAGATGCTTCAGCACGCTTAAACTGATTAATCTGCCAATCTGTCGCCTCTACATCATCACTTTCAAGCCACTTGGCAAATTCTTTATAGTATGCAGGAGCACAATAGTCGGTGTGTGTGTTTCCATCACCACCGCCACCTGCAATAATACTATATTGAGAAATTTCAGGATAAGTTGTCTGTGTCTCTCTCCAATAAGTAAGCTCACGGCCCTTACTTCCTCCCTTTACATAACCATCAATACCAATGTCTCCACTCATGTGACCTCCATTATAAATAGAGCCGTCACCATTTAACGTTGTGTATGAGAATGTATCAACAAACGCTTTTATGAAATCTTCAGCAGCCTTTTTGTAAGAGATAGGATTTCCATTGAAATCCTTTACAACTTCACCATCCTGCTTCATGAACTCACCCCATTGCTTGTAGGCGATTAGTAGGGCCATTGCGATATCATCATCACCGTCGGTAGCCGAACCGTGATTCTCTTCTGTACTTCCCTCCATCGCATAACAGATTGGAAGACCACCACCAAACTTATAGTTAGGAAGTCTCACCTTACCATCCTGGTATCTCACACGATGCGGGATTCGGTTATCGTGGATCCACATCCACAAACCGTTGAATGTTGCCTGGTCGGCAAAGATTGCCGCAGCCAACATCATATAGCCATCACCCTCAGTACAGAACTCTGCTCCACCCTGAGGCATCTCCTTGTCGCCAAACTTACGAAAATTGTTGAATGTGATATAAGGCACACCGCAATGCGTACCGCCGTCATATCTACAACGGTGACTCATGATCTCATAAGCCTCACGCATAGTCTTCTCCATGTCGGCATGAGTGACACCTTCCGCATTATGTGCAGCCAAAGTCTTTCCTGCTGCATACTCCTTAAACTGAGGGAATGGGAATGCTGGATTTCCTGAATTGATATTGATATCTACATAGCTGCTGTCGCTCCAAGTTCGATATGTTGCAAATTGTGCAGATGCAGATAGAGAACTAAGCGTCAACCCTGCCAAAGCCAATGCTTTTGAATAAAATTGTTTCATTATATTTCTGTATTTATATACTTTCAAATTTAATCAACCTAATATTATCTCCTTAAGAAGGTCAAAATCAGATAGACATATATCCTAAAATCATATAATCCGGACAATCATTTATCTTTTTGAAGGTTGCTGTCAACAATGTCTTCGCAAAAACAAAAATAACAAATATCAAATAGAAACGAATATTTAGCTACTATTTTTGTTTAGCAATAGATCTTCTTAATTCCATTTTTTGTCTAAAAGATTAAAAATGATTACTTTTGCAGCCCAAAAAGTCAGAGCGTTTTGTCATAATTATGAGAAAGGATTTTATTTTATTGTTAGCCGCATGCTTGATATCTACACTCACAAAAGCGGCAATTACAATATCCGAAATAATGCCTTGCAATATTTCGACGTTGATGGACGACGTCTATAACTTCTCCGGATATGTAGAATTTCATAACGATTCCGACGAAAACATCTCTTTGTCATCGTACACATTGACACATTACGACCTTAAGAAGACTGGAGAATATGCACAAAAATGGTCGTGGAGAATAGATAAAGAGTTCACTGTCGAGGCAAATTCATATAAACTAATGTGGTTCGACGGAACAAACTTTGCAGGTCACGCACCATATAAACTTGATCACAACGGAGGTTATCTAAACCTATACAATCCGTCAAATACACTGGCCGACTCCCTTTCGTACGGAGAAATGCATATCTACTACTCTTACGGAAGATATGATGGAGCAGAAGGATATATGTCTCCTTCTCCGTCAGCACCTAACACAAAAGCATATCCTGAACTATCAAAGTCAACGCGTTGCACTAAGCCAGCAACTAGCAAAGAACCAGGCGTCGCCAATGAGCCTTTTGATTTGGAGTTGACATCTTCTCCGTCGGATGCAGAAATCTATTATACGCTTGACGGTTCTGAACCAAGCCTTACAAACGGATCAAAGTACGAGGCTCCAATACATGTTGTGAACAATACTGTTGTACGTGCTCGTGCCTATTCAAAAGAGCTTATGCCTAGCAAAGTGTTGACTGCCTCATATATTTTCATGGACAGCAGACATCAAGATTGCGGTGGATTTCAAGTGCCGATTGTCGCCATAACTTCAGATCCTAAATATTTCTTCGACAATATGGTCGGAATTTTAGTGGATGGCAGTAACGGCACAATAGGAGCAAAGGACTGTCTGTTCTCAATCTCCAACTTCAACCAAGATTGGAAACGACCTGTTTCATTTGAATATATTGTCGACGGGAAATGTGTTGTTTCACAGGAGCTTGAAGCTGCTGTAGAAGGAGGATGCTCCCGTAATGAAGAGATCAAATCGCTATCGTTGAAGGCTTCCAGCAAAACCGGAGACAAGGATATAGACTACCATTTCTTCAAGTCGAAGCCGGATATCAAACATCAGACTCTTCATCTTAGAAATGGAGGGACAGCCTACGACAATGTACGTTTTCGCGACGGATTGATGCAAACATTCGCGTCGACAATGAACATCGACTACCAGGCCTACCAACCCGTCGCCTTCTATTTGAACGGCACTTATAAATGCCTCATGAATCTAAACGAGCGCACGAATGCCGATTATATCAAAGCTAACTATGGAATTGATGAGGAAAATATCGATCTAATCACAATATCAGACCAATTAGGAATCAACGCATCAAGAGGAGATCTGAATGCATACAACGAGTTGGTCAACTACCTATCGTCGACAGATCCTAAAAGCGAGACTTTCTACGAGGGAGCTAGCAAACTCATGGACCTTGACGAATACATTGATTATCAGGTATTCCAGCAATTTATCGGCAATACAGACTGGCCAGGAAACAACACAAAAATCTGGAGAGAAAGAAAAGAAGGAGGAAAATTCAGATGGATCCTATTCGACACCGACTTCGGATTCGGAATGCCAGGATACTACACTAGCAGCACAGTCTCTACAAACATGTTCACATGGTGTCTAGGTCAAGAATTTATCGGATGGGCCAACAACCAATATTGGATGATCAACATTTTCTCGTCGCTCAGCAGAAACACTCAATTCAGAAGAACATTCATAAACAAGTATAAAGAACATCTGAAAACGACATTCTCTCATGAGAATATCGAAACCGTATTCGACAGCATAACGACAATTGTAGACGCTGAATATTGCGCCACATTCTCTAGATCCGCAGTTACGGATGCAGAGCCTATGAGATCGTTTGCATTGAATAGAGGATCAAATCTAGACTGGCAATTTCAGCAATATCTAACTGATACGGGAGACGTTGACGAATATGTTTCAGAAGGATTGACATTCTTGTATTATATACCTCAGGAATCTAAAGTAACGGTATTGGCAGAGCATGATATCGTATCTGTTGAAGTGTACGACACATCAGGAAAATTGATCTCAAAAGAGGCTGTTGGAGACACTTATTACGAGCATGACATGTCGTCATACGACAAAGGAATCTACGTCTTTAATATCCGATTTAAGAAAGGAACAATCGCTAAAAAAGTATTGACAAGCGGACGTTTTTAAGATAATTCTGCTAAAATACCGTCATTTAACGCTCTGAGAATTCAAAATTTGGAGCGACAGGAGTAGTACACAGTGAAAATATTGCAAAAACATATCCAACTGATAAATTACATTAACGAAACAGACAGCACGTTTGAATTCGTGAATTCATTAGACACAATCTCAGCGGATAAGGCAAAAAATGCTAAAAATGATTGCAAATCTTAAGTCGAACTTCGAGCCAGGAGCCGAAATGAGATACAGCGACACGGGATACCTTCTGTTGGCATATATTCTTGAGCAGAGATGCGGAATCTATGGTGTCAAGCAAAACAACAGAATTCTGTTTGCACATAGTGGTCGTATTGACGGTTTTCTATCATGGATGATATTACGATCAAGGTAAAGTGAATACTATGCTCAGCAACGCTTTGGGCATATTTGTTGATCAAGAAGAAGTGAAAATTTCGTTGAGGGCGTATCTGAAATGATATGCCCTTTTATTATAAAATAAAGGGAATGTAATTAGTAATAAAACAAAAAAGAGTTGTCGGAATCCCGACAACTCTTTTTATAGTGAGAAAATCTATTCAGATTATTCTGCAACTGCTGGAGTCTCAGCAGCAACCTCGACAGCCTCAGTTGCCTCTGCAGCCTTCTTGCTACGAGAACGGCGTGTCTTAGCTGGCTTCTTAGCAGCATCACCCTTAAGCATGTTTTCGTTGTAGTCAACAAGCTCGATGAAGCACATCTCAGCAGCGTCACCTAGACGGTAACCAGTCTTGATGATACGAGTGTATCCACCTGGACGGTTAGCGATCTTCTGAGCAACCTCCTGGAACATCTCCTTAACAACTTCCTTGTCCTGTAGGTAGCTAAATACAACACGACGAGAAGAAGTAGAATCCTCTTTTGCCTTAGTCAAAAGTGGCTCAACATACTTTCTCAACTCCTTAGCCTTAGCAAGAGTAGTGTTGATTCTCTTTGCCTTAATCAAAGAGCAAGCCATGTTAGAAAGCAATGACTCTCTATGAGCTTTCTGTCTACCAAGGTGGTTGAATTTCTTATTATGTCTCATTTGATTTATTCTTTATCTAATTTATACTTTGAAATATCCATTCCAAAAGACAAATTCAAATTGTCTAGCAACTGATCAAGCTCAGTCAATGACTTCTTACCAAAGTTGCGGAACTTCAATAGATCTGTCTTGTTGAACACAACTAGTTCTCCAAGAGTCTCTACGTCTGCAGCCTTCAAACAGTTCAAAGCACGTACAGACAAGTCCATATCGACCAACTTTGTCTTGAGGAGCTGGCGCATGTGAAGAACCTCTTCATCGAATTCCTCATTATCATTATCAGAAGAAGAATCAAGAGTGATTCTCTCGTCTGAGAACAACATGAAGTGGTAAATCAAGATTCTTGCTGCCTCTCTCAAAGCATCTTTAGGATGGATAGATCCATCAGTTTGTATCTCAATAATTAACTTCTCATAGTCAGTTTTTTGCTCAACTCTATAGTTCTCTACAGTGTACTTTACGTTTCTGATAGGAGTATAGATAGAGTCAATAGCAATCACACCAATCTCAGAGCCGCTAACCTTGTTTTCGTCAGCAGGGACATAACCACGACCCTTACCAATCTTCAAATCGATCTGGAAAGATGCCTTAGGATCGATATGGCAGATTACGAAATCAGGGTTCAAAACCTCAAAACCTGTAAGGTGCTTAGAAATGTCGCCGGCTTTGAATACCTCAGTTCCAGATACGTTAATTGAAATCTTCTCTTCCTCAAACTCATCCACTTTCTTCTTGAAGCGAACTTGCTTAAGATTAAGAATGATGTTAGTAACATCTTCAATTACTCCAGGGATTACGTCAAACTCGTGGTCAACACCTGCGATCTTAATTGAAGTGATAGCAAATCCTTCAAGAGAAGACAACAAGATACGACGTAGAGCATTACCTACTGTAATACCGTAACCTGGCTCCAATGGACGGAACTCAAACTTTCCATGAAAGCTATCCGCCTCTAACATTATAACCTTATCCGGTCTCTGAAATGCGAGTATAGCCATGCGTTAATTATTATTTTGAATACAATTCGACGATCAACTGTTCCTTGATATTCTCAGGAATGTCAGCTCTCTCAGGAATGTGAAGGTACTTACCTGACATAGAAGCGTTATCCCACTCCAACCAAGCGTACTTAGCGTGGTTGAAACCAGACAATGAGTTCTCGATAACCTCAAGAGACTTAGCCTTCTCGCGAACACCGATAACCTGACCTGGCTTAACTGAGTATGAAGGGATGTTAACTACCTGACCGTCAACAACAATGTGCTTGTGCGATACTAGCTGACGAGCAGCCGATCTTGTTGGAGCGATACCCAAACGGTACACAATGTTATCAAGTCTACACTCAAGAAGCTGAAGTAGGATCTCACCAGTAATACCCTTAGCTCTTGCAGCCTTGTCAAACAAGTTGCGGAACTGGCGCTCCAATACTCCGTAAGTGTATTTTGCTTTCTGCTTTTCGTTTAGCTGAACACCGTACTCAGAAGACTTCTTTCTTCTGTTTACACCGTGCTGTCCAGGAGGGTTTGTTCTCTTGCTCAATACCTTATCTGGACCGAAAATAGCTTCACCAAATCTTCTAGAAATCCTAGTTTTAGGACCTATATATCTAGCCATTATTATTAAAAATTAGTACCCTAATCTCTTAATATCTAGCCGCGATTGCAGAGAGGATTTTTGCAATCATTCAAAACCAAAAGATTAGAACAATTAGTAAAAAAATTAAACTCTGCGCTTTTTAGGTGGTCGACAACCATTATGTGGTAGTGGTGTTACGTCAACGATTTCAGTAACCTCGATACCAGCTCCGTGTACAGTTCTAATAGCAGACTCTCTACCATTACCTGGACCCTTAACATAAGCCTTAACCTTTCTTAGACCAAGGTCAAATGCTACTTTAGCACAATCCTGTGCTGCCATCTGGGCTGCGTAAGGAGTATTCTTCTTAGAACCTCTAAAACCCATCTTACCTGCTGAAGACCAAGAGATAACCTGACCCTCATTGTTTGTCAAAGTAACGATGATGTTGTTAAAAGAGCTATGAACATGCAACTGACCGTTAGCATCAACTTTTACTACCCTTTTTCTTGTTGCTACTGCTTTTTTTGCCATTGTATTTTAAAATTAGCTACTTAACTTAGCTTAAAATTACTTAGTTGCTTTCTTCTTATTTGCAACTGTCTTCTTCTTACCCTTTCTTGTACGAGCGTTATTCTTTGTGCTCTGACCACGCAAAGGCAAACCTAGACGATGGCGAATACCACGGTAACAACCGATATCCATCAATCTCTTGATGTTTAGCTGTACCTCTGAACGCAAATCACCCTCTACCTTGTACTTAGCACCAATAATCTCACGAATTTTTGCTGCCTGGTCATCTGTCCAATCTTTAACCTTGATGTTTACATCAACACCAGCCTCGTTAAGAATTGAAGTCGCTAGACTACGACCAATTCCGAAAATGTAAGTAAGACCAATCTCACCTCTTTTGTTCTGTGGAAGATCCACACCGACAATTCTAACTGCCATAAAATCTTATTTTTTTTGCAAAAATAAAAAAAATCAACCCTGTCGCAACTTAAACTTAGGATTTTTTTTGTTAATTACGTACAAACGACCCTTTCTACGCACAATTTTGCACTCTGGAGTACGTTTTTTTAGAGAAGCTTTAACTTTCATTTGTTTTTTTATTTATATCTGAATGCTATTCTTCCTTTCGACAAATCGTAAGGAGAAATTTCTACTCTAACCTTATCTCCTGGCAAGATTTTGATGTAATGCATTCTCATCTTTCCAGAGATATGGGCTGTCAACTGGTGACCATTCTCGAGCTCTACCTTGAACATTGCATTCGATAAAGCCTCAAGAATTACACCGTCTTGTTCGATAGCTGCCTGCTTTGCCATAAACTATAAAATTTATTCAGCATCAGGAGTTGCTACCATGCCGCTTCTTCCTCTGATCGGACCATTCTCCATTAGACCATCATAGTGATGCATCAACAAATGGCCCTCAATCTGCTGTAGAGTATCCAATACAACACCTACCATGATAAGCAATGATGTACCTCCGAAGAACTGAGCGAACTGATGATTTATATCAACCAAGCTTGAAACGATTGCTGGCATAACAGCGATAAGTGCCAAAAATACTGCACCAGGAAGAGTGATCTTTGACATTACGTCATCAATGTACTCGGCTGTATCAGCACCTGGCTTTACCTTTGGAATAAATCCGTCGTTTCTCTTCAAATCCTCCGCCATCTGATTTGGCTGAATTGTGATTGCTGTGTAGAAATATGTAAACACAATAATCAAAAATGAGAATACAACATTATACTGCCAGCTATTCAAATTCATGAATGTCTGAACGCTCTGAACTGTCTCATCGCTTGCAACGAATGGAAGAACAGATAGAGGAATGAACATAATCGCCTGAGCAAAGATAATCGGCATAACTCCAGCCGCATTCACCTTCAAAGGAATATACTGTCTTACACCACCGATTCTGCTTGCAGCCGAACCAGAGTTTGCAGCCATTGCAGCTGTCTGCTTTGCATACTGTACAGGAATACGACGTACTGCCTGAACCAACGCAATAGAAGCCATAATAACAACAAACAAGAAGACAAACTCCAACAAAAGAATAATAAAACCTCCTGAAGTACCAGAAATTGCAGAAACTAATTCCTTGGCAATAGCATCCGGGAATCTAGCCAAGATACCGATCAAGATTATAATAGATATACCATTACCGATTCCTTTGTCAGTGATTCTTTCTCCAAGCCACATCACAAACATACTACCTGCGCACATGATAATTACTGATGTCACCTTGAAGAAGAAATCAGTAGGAACTGCGTCAGGAGCCTGCATTGATAGGTTTATAAGATAAGACGGACCCTGAATCAACAAAATGAAAACAGTCAAATATCTCGTCAACTGTGTAATTCTCTTGCGACCGCTTTCTCCATCCTTCTGGATTTTCTGGAAGTAAGGCAGAGCAATCGTCAACAACTGAACTACGATAGACGCCGAGATATAAGGCATGATTCCAAGCGCAAAAATCGAAGCATTAGAGAAAGCTCCTCCAGAGAACATGTTAAGCAAAGACATAAGGCCTTCGCTTGTCTGGTTCTCCAAAGGTTTAAGTCCTTCCGGATTTACACCCGGAAGAACTATAAATGATCCAAAACGATATACAAGAATCAAGAGAAATGTGAAAAGAATCTTATTTCTCAAATCCTCGATTTTCCAAATGTTTTTTATCGTTTGAATTGCCTTCATTACTTCTTAATTTCAACACTACCACCAGCAGCCTCGATAGCAGCGATTGCACTCTTAGAGAATGCTGCAGCCTCTACCTTAACCTTAGCAGAAAGTGTTCCATTACCCAAAACCTTAACGTTATCAGACTTTCCTACTAAACCAGCGTTTAGAAGAGCCTCCTTGTTTACAACGTCAATTTTAGCTGCATCACACAATGCCTGAATATCTGACAAGTTGATTGCCTTGTAGATATTAGGATTACATACATGCATTTCGCCATACTTAGGAAGACGTCTCTGCAAAGGCATCTGACCACCCTCGAAACCAACTTTCTTTGAATAACCAGAGCGAGACTTAGCTCCCTTATGACCTCTTGTAGAAGTTCCACCAAGACCTGAACCTGGACCACGTCCAATTCTCTTGCGTGTCTTAACAGAACCTGCAGCAGGTTTTAAATTACTTAAATCCATTACACTCAATTTTTTATTCAACAACAACTACTAATTGTTTAACGGCCTCGATCATTCCTCTTACGGAAGGATTATCCTCATGCTCAACAACTGCATTAAGTTTCTTGAGACCTAGAGCAGCCAAAGTAGCCTTCTGCACCTTTGGACAACCAATCTTACTTCTAACTTGCTTAATTTTAATTGTAGCCATAAGAATTAACCTTTAAATACCTTTTCCATTGAAACACCTCTGTTCTGAGCTACAGTGAATGGATCTCTCAACTCAGAAAGAGCCTTGATAGTAGCCTTTACTAGGTTGTGTGGATTTGAAGAACCCTTAGACTTAGCCAAGACGTCAGTGATACCAACGCTCTCCAATACAGCACGCATGGCACCACCGGCCTTTACTCCTGTACCGTGAGAAGCTGGTCTCAAAAGTACCTCTGCACCACCGAACTTAGCAGTCTGCTCGTGAGGAATAGATCCCTTCAATACAGGAACCTTTACGATATTCTTCTTTGCAGCCTCTACACCCTTAGCGATAGCAGCAGTAACCTCGCTTGCCTTACCAAGACCATAACCTACTACACCTGACTCGTTACCTACAACAACGATTGCAGCAAAGCTAAATGCACGACCTCCCTTGGTAACCTTAGTTACACGGTTAATAGCTACGAGTCTATCCTTCAACTCTACGTCAGAGCTTACAGGCTTAACATTTTTCGTTTCTACCATGTTTATTAAAATTTAAGACCACCATTACGAGCTGCATCAGCCAACTCCTTGATACGTCCGTGATACAAATAACCGTTTCTATCAAATACCACTTCCGAAATTCCGGCTTCGATAGCTTTCTTTGCAATAGCCTCGCCAACCTTAGCTGCCTGCTCTTTCTTAGCACACTTCTCAGTCATCTTCAATGAAGAAGCTGATGCCAAAGTTGTACCTGTCTCGTCGTTGATTACCTGAACATAAATCTGCTTATTGCTTCTAAAGACAGTCATACGCGGCTTTGAAGAAGTACCAGACACCTTAGATCTGATGCTCTTCTTTATCTTAATTCTTCTTAGAGCTTTTTCCGTCATAACAACATGAATTTATAATTACTTAGCACCAGCAGACTTACCAGCCTTTCTTCTGATTTGCTCACCAACAAACTTGATACCCTTACCCTTGTAAGGCTCTGGCTTACGGAATGAACGAATCTTTGCACAAACCTGACCTAGCAACTGCTTGTCGCAACTCTCCAAAATAACAAGTGGATTCTGGTTCTTCTCACTCTTAGTCTCAATCTTGATCTCAGCAGGCAACTGCAAGAAAATTGCATGTGTAAAACCTAGTGAGAATTCGATTGTCTGACCCTGGTTAGAAACACGGTAACCAACTCCGACCAACTCCAATTCCTTCTTGTAACCCTGAGAAACACCTACTACCATGTTGTTCACTAGCGCACGATATAGACCATGCTTTGAACGGAACTCAGCATCCTCTGAATTTCTTGCGAAAGTAATTGTACCATCCTCGATCTTCATCTCGATTGATGGATCTACATACTGTGATAATTCACCCTTAGGACCCTTAACTGTGACTACGTTATCCTTAACTGAGACAGTAACGCCTGAAGGTATGCTGATAGGCAACTTTCCTATTCTTGACATCTTCTTTCCTCCTTAATTAATAAACGTAACACAAAACCTCGCCACCTACTTTAAGCTCGCGAGCTTCCTTATCTGTCATAACACCTTTTGATGTAGATACAATTGCAATACCTAGTCCGTTAAGAACCTTTGGCATATCCTTGTAACCAACATACTTACGCAAACCTGGAGTAGATACTCTCTTCAAGTTCTTGATAGCGTTAACCTTGTTAACTGCGTCGTACTTCAACGCAATCTTGATTGTTCTGTTAACACCTTCCTCTACGAACTTGTAGTTCAAGATGTAACCCTTGTCCATCAAGATCTTTGTGATCTCCTTCTTTAGATTAGAAGAAGGAACCTCCAAAACGCGATGCTTTGCATTAATTGCATTACGCAATCTCGTTAAATAATCTGCTATTGGATCAGTCATAATAAATTAAATTAATCAAGACAAATGCCTGACAATATTTAAACTTAAAAATTAATAATTACCAACTTGCTTTCTTTACACCTGGAATCAAACCAGCAGATGCCATCTCTCTGAACTGAATTCTTGAGATACCAAACTGACGCATGTAACCCTTTGGTCTGCCTGTCAACTTGCATCTGTTGTGCAATCTAACTGGCGAAGCGTTCTTTGGAAGGTTCTGCAACTCATCGTATCTTCCTTCCTTCAACAACTGAGCACGTTTCTCAGCATACTTCGCGCAAAGGCGAGCACGCTTTACCTCGCGTGCTTTCATTGATTCTTTTGCCATTCTATTTACTTTTTAAATGGTAAACCAAATTCCTTTAACAAGGCAAGACCCTCTTCGTCAGTCTTAGCTGTTGTTACGAAAGTGATGTTCATACCCATAAGCTTCGAAATAGAATCGATGTTGATCTCAGGGAAGATGATCTGCTCTGTAACACCAAGAGTGTAGTTACCTCTACCATCCAACTTAGAGTTGATACCGTTGAAGTCACGGATACGAGGAAGAACAACCTTGATAAGGCGCTCCAAGAACTCGTACATCTTCTCTCTTCTTAGAGTGACGCGAACTCCGATAGGCATCTTCTTTCTTACCTTAAAGTTTGCGATATCCTTCTTAGAAAGTGTCTGAACAGCCTTCTGGCCAGCGATTGCAGTCAACTCGTTGATTGCGATCTCAATCACCTTCTTATCAGCAACTGCCTCTCCAAGACCCTGATTGATAACGATCTTCTCAAGAACTGGAACCTGCATTACTGTAGAGTAACCAAACTTCTCCTTCAAAGCAGGGACAATACGCTGCTTGTAATCTTGCTTTAAACTAGCTGTATTCATTTAATAACCTCCCCTGACTTTTTAGCGACACGAACCTTCTTGCCGTCAACTACCTTGATACCAACGCGTGTTGGCTTTGGAGCGTCACCCGACTTAGGATCTACCAAATTCAAATTAGAAACATGGATTGGAGCCTCCATCTTTACGATACCACCCTGAGGATTCTTTGCACTTGGCTTAACGTTCTTTGAAACAATGTTAATACCCTCAACGATAGCACGGTTTGCAGCTACCAATACAGAAAGAACCTTTCCTGTCTTACCTTTGTCCTTACCTGCAAGAACGTAAACTAAGTCGCCCTTCTTAATATGTAACTTACTCATTACCTTACTTTTTAATTATAGAACTTCAGGAGCCAATGACACAATCTTCATATTAGAAGCACGCAACTCTCTTGCAACTGGACCGAAAATACGGCTTGCTCTCATTTCACCAGCACCGTTCAACAATACACATGCATTGTCATCGAATCTGATGTATGAGCCATCTGCTCTACGAACTTCCTTCTTTGTGCGAACAACGATAGCCTTTGATACGGCACCCTTCTTCATATCACTTGAAGGAATCACGCTCTTCACTGTAACTACAATGATATCGCCTACAGTAGCATATCTTTTCTTTGTGCCACCCAATACGCGAATACACAATGCCTCTTTACCACCGCTATTATCAGCAATAGTTAATCTTGATTCTTGCTGTATCATAATTACTTAGCTCTTTCTACGATTGATACTAATCTCCATCTCTTTGTCTTACTCAAAGGACGAGTCTCCATGATTCTCACAACATCACCAATATTACACTCATTCTTCTCATCGTGAGCGTGATATTTCTTCGTCTTATTGACGAATTTCTGGTAAATAGGGTGTTTCTCTTTCCACTTGATAGCAACAGTAATGGTCTTGTCCATCTTATTGCTTGAAACAACTCCCTGTCTTTCTTTTCTTAAATTTCTCATTTTCTCAAACTCTAAAATTATTATTTAGACTCTGCCTGACCCAAGATAGTCTTCATGCGCGCGATGTCCTTACGAAGAGACTTAATTTGAGATGGATTCTGCAATGGAGTAATCGCATGGTCAAGACGCATGCGGTTCAATCTCTTTTCCTCAGAAGCGATCTTCTCCTGAAGCTCCTTGCTTGACATGTTCTTAATATCTGCTACTTTCATGATTAAGCATTTTGATTTTGCGCATCGTAGTCGCGTCTAACAATAAACTTTGTAGTTACTGGAAGTTTCTGAGCACCCAATCTCAATGCCTCCTTAGCGATCTCGAATGGAACACCCTCAACCTCGATAAGAATTCTTCCTGGAGTTACGCTAGCAACGAATCCTTCAGGGTTACCCTTACCTTTACCCATACGTACGTCAGCAGGCTTCTTAGTGATTGGTTTGTCAGGGAATACTCTGATCCAAATCTGACCTTGACGTTGCATATATCTTGTGACAGCAATACGCGCAGCCTCAATCTGTCGTCCTGTAATCCACTTAGTACCAAGTACCTTGATACCAAAAGATCCAAAAGCCAATTGGTCTCCACGATGTGCAATACCCTTTGCACGACCTTTCTGCTGTCTTCTGAACTTAGTTCTTTTAGGTTGTAACATCTTTCCTTAATTTAACTCTTAAACAGATTGTTTTCTTTTCTTAGAGAAACCGCCCTTCTTTCCAGCAGGATTGTTAGAACGTACAGTCTCCTTGCTTGCAACGAACTGCTGAGAAAGATCCTTCTTTCCGTAAACCTCGCCGCGGCAAATCCATACCTTGATTCCGATAATACCTACCTTAGTAAGCGCCTCTGCCTGTGCATAGTCGATATCTGCACGGAATGTGTGAAGTGGAGTACGTCCTTCCTTGTACATCTCAGAACGTGCCATTTCAGCACCATTCAAACGTCCAGCAACTAGCACTTTGATACCCTCTGCACCGATGCGCATTGTAGAAGCGATAGCCTGCTTTACAGCACGACGGTAAGCGATCTTACCCTCTACCTGACGAGCAATGTTGCTTGCTACGATAACTGCATCCAACTCTGGTCTCTTAACCTCGTAGATGTTGATTTGGATCTCCTTGTCAGTGATCTTCTTCAACTCCTCCTTCAACTTATCAACTTCCTGTCCACCCTTACCGATGATAATGCCAGGTTTAGCAGTGCAGACTGTAATAGTAACAAGTTTAAGAGTTCTCTCTATGATAATTCTAGCAACACTAGCCTTAGCAAGACGAGCAGACAAGTACTTACGGATCTTTGAATCCTCTAGGATTGTATCACCGTACTTCTTTCCACCATACCAATTGGAATCCCAACCTCTTACAATTCCTAAACGGTTGCTTATTGGATTAACTTTCTGTCCCATCTTTTATTCGTTAGTATCGTTAGAAATAGCATCTACAAAAATTGTCACATGGTTAGAGCGCTTGCGGATTCTGTAACCTCTACCCTGAGGTGCAGGACGAAGTCTCTTCAACTGACGAGCTGAATCTACGTAAATGTTGCTTACGTAAAGCTGGCCCATTTCAGCCTTAGTTTCATTCTTCTGCTCCCAGTTAGCAATAGCAGAACGCAATAACTTCTCTAGTCTGATAGAAGCTTCCTTAGTTGAATATCTTAGGACACCCAAAGCGCGGAAAGCCTCCATTCCACGTACCATGTCAGCGACCAAACGCATCTTACGTGGAGAAGTAGGAACATCATTCAACTTTGCAAAATAAAGGGACTTCTTCGCCTCTTTTCTTGCATCAGCTGATACTTTTTTTCTTGAACTCATTTTTTCTCGAACTTTTAATTAAATTTAATCACGCTGATTACTTCTTCTTGTTACCACCGTGACCTCTAAAGTTACGCGTCAAAGAGAATTCGCCAAGTTTGTGTCCTACCATATTCTCTGTGACAAATACCGGAATAAACTTATTTCCGTTGTGAACTGCAATAGTATGTCCGACGAAATCCGGAGATATCATTGAAGCTCTAGCCCATGTCTTGACTACAGACTTCTTGCCGCTTTCGTTCATGGCAAGAACCTTCTTCTCAAGCTTAAGGTTGATATATGGACCTTTTTTTAATGAACGACTCATAAAAAATACTTTATTTCAATTATTTCTTTCTTCTTTCGATTATGTACTTATCAGAAGCCTTCTTTGGTGAACGTGTCTTGTAACCCTTAGCCAAAAGACCCTTTCTTGATCTAGGATGTCCACCCGACTGACGACCTTCTCCACCACCCATTGGGTGATCTACTGGGTTCATACATACAGCACGAGTGCGAGGACGACGTCCCAACCAACGTGAACGACCTGCCTTACCTGATCTCTCAAGTGCGTGGTCTGAGTTACCTACCGTACCAATTGTTGCCTTGCAAGCACACAAAATCATACGAAGCTCTCCTGAAGGCAACTTAACGATTGCATACTTACCCTCACGAGATGTTAACTGAGCAAAAGTACCAGCAGAACGTACAAGCGCAGCTCCCTGTCCTGGATGCAACTCCAAGTTGTGGATAACTGTACCTAGTGGAATGTTCTGCAAAGGAAGCGAGTTACCTACCTCTGGCGCAGCATCAGCACCTGACATAAGCTTCTGACCAACCTGCAATCCCGCAGGAGCCAAAATGTAACGCTTCTCACCATCAGCGTAGAACAATAGAGCGATACGAGCCGAACGGTTTGGATCGTACTCAATTGTCTTAACTACTGCTGGCACACCGTCTTTCTCTCTCTTGAAATCAATTACTCTGTACTTTCTCTTGTGACCACCACCGATGTAACGCATTGTCATCTTTCCGACGTTGTTGCGTCCACCAGTCTTTCTCATGCCTTTCACAAGAGATTTTTCTGGTGTGCTCGAGGTAATTGTCTCGAACGCACCAATAACTTTGTGTCTCTGCCCCGGTGTTGTGGGCTTAAATTTGCGAACTGCCATTTTTATTAAATATTGCTATAAAAGTCTATTGCTTCACCCTCTTTCAATGTTACTAGGGCTTTCTTGTATGAAGGCATCTTACCTGCGATCACACCGGCTTTAGTATAACGTGACTTATTCTTGCCATCAACACGCATAGTATTGACTGACAAGACCTTAACGCCATACAAATCCTCTACTGCAGCTTTAATCTGCGACTTAGTAGCACTCATCACTACGCGGAATCCGTAGCGATTGTACTTATCCTGCAAACCAGTAACCTTCTCTGTTACGATTGGCTTTAATATGATCTCCATTTCTTTTAATCCTTTAAAGTATTCTCTAGTTCTGCAAGAGCAGCCTCAGTTAAAAGCAAACACTTTGCATCCAAAATCTTATAAGTATTTAGCTCATGTGTCAATACCACCTGAGATTTCTGAAGATTTCTGGCTGACAAAGATACATTTTTATTTGGTTCTGACAAAACCAAAACATTTTTCTTGTCAGAAACGTTCAAATTTTTAGTGAAATCAACGTATTCTGATGTCTTTGGTGCCTCAAAATTGAAATTCTCTACAACAATGATAGCGTTCTCCTTTGCCTTGTATGCCAATGCTGACTTACGAGCCAACTTCTTCACTTTCTTGTTCAACTTGAAAGAGTAATCTCTTGGCTGAGGACCGAATACGCGTGCACCACCTACCAATACTGGTGAGTTGATATCACCGCGACGAGCACCACCGCCACCTTTCTGACGACCCAACTTCTTTGTACTACCTGAGATCTCGCTTCTCTCCTTTGACTTGTGAGTACCCTGACGATTGTTTGCCATGTACTGCTTTACAGCCAAGTAGATAACATGGTCATTTGGCTCAATTCCAAAAATTGAATCATTCAATGTGACCTTTCTTCCTGTCTCCTGTCCTTTTACGTTATATACGCTTAGTTCCATTACTTATTTACAATTACAATTGAACCCTTAGCTCCTGGAAGTGAACCCTTCAAAACAAGGATGTTATTCTCAGGAATTACCTTTAACACTTGCAAGTTCTGAACTGTAACTTGCTCACCACCCTTACGGCCAGCCATACGCATTCCCTTGAATACCTTTGCTGGGTAAGAACAAGCACCGATTGAACCTGGAGCACGAAGACGGTTGTGCTGACCATGTGTAGACTGCTGAACTCCACCAAATCCGTGGCGCTTTACTACACCCTGGAAGCCCTTACCCTTAGATGTACCGATTACATCTACGAACTGAGCGTCCTCAAACAAATCTACAGTGATAACGTCACCTAGATTGTATTCCTTATCGAACTCTTTGAACTCGGCCAAGTGTCTCATTGGTGCTGTTGCAGCCTTCTTGAAATGACCCATCTCTGCTGCGTTTGTGTTCTTCTCCTTCTTCTCGTCGAAGCCCAACTGCAATGCAGCATAACCATCATTTTCAATAGTCTTAATCTGTGTAACAACACAAGGACCTACTTCGATAACAGTGCATGGTACGTTCTTACCCTCGGCACTGAATACGGATGTCATTCCGATTTTCTTTCCTAATAATCCTGGCATTTCTTTTCGATTACTATTAGTTTACCTTAATTTCTACATCAACTCCACTTGGAAGCTCCAACTTCATAAGAGCATCTACAGTCTTCTCTGTTGTACAATAAATGTCAATCAATCTCTTGAATGAAGAAAGCTGGAACTGCTCTCTTGACTTCTTGTTGACAAATGTCGAACGGTTAACTGTAAAAATACGCTTGTGTGTAGGTAGCGGAATTGGACCACTTACAACAGCTCCCGTTGTCTTCACTGTCTTAACGATTTTCTCAGCTGACTTGTCTACCAAGTTGTGATCGTAAGACTTCAATTTAATTCTAATTCTTTGACTCATCGCTTTGAATCTATATAAAATAATTTAGTTTTTCTCGTTGAGAAAGTGCATCCTCATTTCTGAGGATACACTGTATTTGTTTCTTATAGCAAGTCTACTCTACCCTTAGCCTCTGTAACTACCTGCTTTGCGATAGCTGAAGAAACCTCTGCGTAGTGTGAGAACTCCATTGATGAAGTTGCACGACCTGAAGTGATTGTACGCAATGAAGTTACGTAACCGAACATCTCAGCCAATGGAACTTTTGCCTTCACGATTCTTGCACCTGAACGGCTGTTCTCCATTCCTTCTACCTGGCCACGACGCTTGTTAAGGTCACCGATAACATCACCCATGTTCTCCTCTGGAGTAACAACCTCAAGCTTCATGATAGGCTCCATCAAAACTGGCTTAGCCTTTGCACAAGCTGCCTTGAATGCAAGGTTAGCTGCGATCTCGAATGACAACTGGTCTGAGTCTACTGGGTGGAATGAACCATCAACTACGACTACTTTCAACTGATCTACAGGGAAGCCTGCCAATACACCATTCTTCATTGAAGCCTGGAATCCCTTCTGGATTGATGGGATGAACTCCTTAGGAATGTTACCACCCTTAACGACATCCTCAAACTGAAGTGAACCCTGGAAATCAGGATCAACTGGTCCAACCTTAACTACGATATCAGCGAACTTACCACGACCACCTGACTGCTTCTTGTAAACCTCCTTGTGATCAACTGTCATTGTGATAGCCTCCTTGTAGTTAACCTGTGGACGACCCTGGTTACACTCTACCTTGAACTCACGACGTAGACGGTCAATGATGATATCAAGGTGAAGCTCACCCATTCCTGAGATAACTGTCTGACCTGACTGCTCGTCTGTCTTAACTGTAAATGTAGGGTCCTCCTCAGCAAGCTTTGCAAGACCGATACCAAGCTTGTCAATATCAGCCTGAGACTTAGGCTCTACTGCGATACCGATAACTGGATCAGGGAACTCCATTGACTCAAGAACCATGTGTGTCTTTTCGTCCTCACCACAAAGTGTATCACCTGTGCGGATATCCTTGAAACCTACACCTGCACCGATATCACCAGCAGCTACACAGTCAACTGGGTTCTGGTGGTTAGAGTGCATCTGGAACAAACGTGAGATACGCTCCTTCTTTCCTGAACGTACGTTGAAGATATAAGAACCTGCATCTAGCTTACCAGAGTAAACTCTGAAGAAGCATAGACGACCTACGTAAGGGTCTGTTGCGATCTTAAATGCAAGAGCACAAAGTGGCTCGTCCTCGTCTGGGTGACGAATTACCTGAACCTCCTCGTTACCTGGCTCTGTACCGATGATCTCTGGAGTATCAAGTGGGCTTGGAAGGTACGAACAAACTGCGTCAAGCATTGTCTGTACACCCTTGTTCTTGAATGAAGATCCACATACCATAGGGAAGATCTTCATTGCAAGTGTACCCTTACGGATAGCTGTCTTGATCTCGTCCTCTGTGATTGAATCTAGATCACCCTCAAGGAACTTCTCCATGATTGTGTCATCACAGTCAGAAACTGCCTCAAGCATCTTCTCTCTCCACTCGTTAGCCTCGTCAACTAGATCAGCTGGAATTTCCTCTACATCGTATGCAGCACCCATTGTCTCATCATGCCAAACGATAGCCTTCATCTTAACTAGGTCAACTACTCCCTTGAATGTGTCCTCAGCTCCGATTGGAATCTGGATTGGACATGGGTTAGCACCTAGAACGTCCTTAACCTGAGCAACTACGTCGAAGAAGTTTGCACCTGAACGGTCCATCTTGTTAACGTAGCAGATACGAGGAACATTGTACTTGTCAGCCTGACGCCATACAGTCTCAGACTGTGGCTCTACACCACCTACTGCACAGAACGCTGCTACAGCACCATCAAGAATACGTAGTGAACGCTCAACCTCTACAGTAAAGTCAACGTGTCCTGGAGTATCAATCAAGTTGATCTTGTACTTCTTATCGTTGTACTTCCAATATGTTGTAGTTGCAGCTGAAGTAATAGTGATACCACGCTCCTGCTCCTGAACCATCCAGTCCATTGTTGCAGCACCATCGTGCACCTCACCGATTTTGTGAGTAAGACCAGTGTAGAACAAAATACGCTCTGATGTTGTAGTCTTACCAGCATCGATGTGAGCCATGATACCGATATTTCTCGTATAATGCAAATCTGCTTTTGCCATTTTTTCTAAATTGTTGAAGTGTTAAAACTAGATTGATTAGAATCTGAAGTGAGCGAATGCACGGTTAGCCTCTGCCATCTTGTGCATATCTGCCTTTCTCTTAAACGCTCCACCCTGGTTGTTGTATGCGTCTGCGATCTCTGCAGCCAACTTATCTGCCATTGAACGGCCAGCTCTCTTACGAGCGAAGATGATAAGGTTCTTCATAGAGATAGACTCTTTTCTCTCTGGACGAATCTCTGTAGGTACCTGGAAAGTTGCACCACCTACACGGCGTGACTTTACCTCTACCTGTGGAGCTACGTTCTCTAGAGCCTTCTTCCAGATCTCTAGTGGCTCCTTCTCCTCGTTAGGAAGTTTACCCTTAACGGCCTCCAACGCTGAGTAGAAAATAGTGTACGCTGTGCTCTTCTTACCGTCGTACATCAAATGGTTAACGAAACGTGTTACCATTACTTCGTTAAAAATTGGATCTGGCAAAATGATCCTCTTTTTAGGCTTTGCTTTTCTCATTTTCTTAAATCGTTTTTGTCTTGGTTGCTTCTGTCGCTTCAACGACCCATTCGGGTCATTTACTCAACCCTCATCACGCTACCAGTAAAACTAAAACTTAGTTTTTGTTTTTACTAAAAAAGAATTTGCTAGTCGAAGTTATAATTACTTCTTACCCTTTGCTGGTGCTGCCTGTCCTGGCTTTGGACGCTTAGCTCCATACTTAGAACGTCTCTGAGTTCTTCCGTTCACACCTGCAGTATCCAATGTACCGCGTACGATGTGGTAACGTACACCTGGTAGGTCCTTAACACGACCACCACGTACCATTACGATTGAGTGCTCCTGTAGGTTGTGGCCTTCACCTGGGATGTAGGCGTTAACCTCCTTCTGGTTTGTCAATCTAACACGTGCTACCTTACGCATTGCAGAGTTCGGCTTCTTTGGTGTTGTTGTATAAACACGCATGCAAACACCTCTTCTCTGTGGACATGAATCCAACGCAGGAGACTTGCTCTTGTCCTCAAGACTAGCTCTTCCTTTTCTAACTAACTGTTGAATAGTAGGCATTTTTGTTTTACTTTTAAATTTTTACTGATATTCTATCATTTAGAATGCAAAAATAGTCATATATTTTTACATGACAAACTAATTTAAAGAAAAAAAGTCCTTATTTATCAACATTTCAAAGATTTAGGTTTTGAGGCTTTGTTTTTTTATTTTTCTTTCCTCTCTTTCTTTTTTATGTCAAAAATATATTGTAAAACATAAAAATCCGCATGCCTTCTTTGTCTATTTCTAATCAATTGCTGCCCTAAAATTGCGAATATGCATATATAATATGTATAAAAAAGGTCCGCAGCCTTCAGTTGCGGACCTTTTTTATACTCATTTATCTTTTAGAATGCCACATTGAATGACGATGATATCTGCCATCCTCGCAAATCATAATTGTTCTTGAATGGCAAATAGTAGCCTCCTCGCAAATCCCATAACACAAAACGGTTTTTAAACAGCTCCACGCCAATTGTTGGTGTTACATAAATGGTTTTTGCAGATGTTGTCTCTCCTTTGTATGCCATAAAACCAACGTTATATCCTGAATACATATTAAAGCACCTTCTGGATCCTCGCCCAAAGTGTCGAGAATAAAAATCCTGGCCAAAGCTTATATTGAATGCGTCTGTGAGTGTAGTAGTATCGGCGCTGGCCACATCCTTTGCCTTATAAATACCAACATTTATAAATGTTTTGCCTCTTGTAAACAGATACTTCAAATTATATCCATTATAATACGACGCTGAAAAACCTGGCTTTGGATTTCCTACAATTAAGAAACTGTATTCAAATCCTGGCATATTAACAAATCGAACTTTAGTCTGTCGTGGTGAAGTCTCGTCTCTCATCAAATGAAGTTTTAATTTGACTGTTCCAATAGCGGCAAGAGTCTCTTCATATTTTCTGTTCTTTTTTCTTAAATCCTCATTTTTATAAAAAAGGTCATCTGTCAACTCCGCTAATATTGAATCACTCTTGGCAACTTCCATTTTCTTCTGGATAATATTTATTTCACCTTCCAAACGCTTCAATGCGGCAACTTGGTTTTCAAGATTATATGTGATATTCTGGGACTCCTCATTAGAACTAATAATCGCACACTTCCAACTCTCCAGATGTTGTTTAAGCTCATTATACTGGGTGCTACTCAAAATAAGGTTGTAATAAACCTCATCATAATCCTGAGTCTTGGAATTCACCAGCATTGAGTTGTCTGCAATATACTGTTCCAACACAGGAACAACTTTATCAAAATTAATAGAATAGGTGTTTAAGGTAGCATCTACAGTAACACTATCTTGTAACGGCTTTGCATTCGAAATAAATGGCACGAACACCAAAAATAAACTAAATAATAAGTTTTTGAAATTCATGTTTGTTTAATTAAACGAAAGAATGGGAATTATATAATCACATGAAAGCTATGCGAATATCATAGCCACAACAGTCATAATCGCAAACACCATCATATTGCGTGAACTCTCGCCAATCAACTGGTTGAGTGCCTTTCCTCTCTTGATTTTAATCAGTTTGGCGTATGACATCAAATGCAATATAATATATGGTATATAAAAGAATGAAAGGGCTAAATGTCCTCTGAAGACGTAGAGCATCAAGGCGACGGCTCCGAATCCACAGCCTAAATAAAGCAATTCTCCAAATCTCTCCCCTAATTTCACAATCAACGTGCGTTTGCCATCTGCAGCATCAGTCTCACGGTCTCTGTAATTGTTGACGACTAGCAACGCATTGATTGCCAATCCAGTCGCCACTCCTGCCACTATACATCTTGGATCAGAAAAACAATTTGAAGCCTGACAATAGCATGTGAAACAAGTGGCCACGACGCCAAAGAATCCGACAACTGCGACGTCGCCCAATCCATTATATGAAAGTGGGAATGGTCCTGATGTGTAGAAATAGGCGAAGAAGATACAAAATATGCCGACGCCGATCATCGTCCACACCTGTTCTTCCATAATGATAGGAAGCATACACAATCCGCAAGCTGCAGCAAGCCCCACGACAACCGCTATTCCAATCAGCATGGCTTTCTTCGTTATCCAGCCTTGTGCCATAGCTCTTTCCGGACCAAGACGGTCCTTCCCATCGCTTCCCTTTAAGAAATCAAAAAGGTCATTTATAAGATTAGCAGCGATCTGCATAAGCGACGCAAACAAGAAGCAAATGACGAATTTTCTCCAGTCAAACACAAATGTGTCATTCAAAAACACACTCAACGCCGATCCAACCAACACTGGCACTACAGCGGCAGCTAACGTTTTTGGTCGTGCTGCCAACACCCAAGCCTTTGCAGAATTTATCTCCACACTTTCCATTTATCGCTCCAATATTTGCTTCATTTCAGGACTTATAAATGCTTTCAATGCCTCACGGAAAGCATTATCCTCCAAATTGTAAGCCCAATAGAACGGACGCTGCTTATGATCGTCTGAACCGTGGATCGAGCGAATCAAATATGCCGTAAGCAAACGCATGATCTTCTTCTGAGTCAACACAGGCTCGCTTGCAGATGGAGCGAAATCCTTCTCTTTCTTAGCGTAAGCCAAGAACTCATTATAGACACTTTCGTGCATCAAATTCTTGTAAGTAGTCTTGAAATCGTTTCTCTTCTTATACATATCGATTTCAGACTTATGATTCTCAATATACTTGAACGAGAACTCATATATCACGTCGCTCAAAAGAACTTTCTTGGCGAATACCGACATGTTTGTGTCGATCGGGACAAAGATATCAGGCAAAATACCGCCACCAGCATAAACAGTACGGCCAAGTTTGCAAGTCCTGAAGGCCAAACTATCATTCTCGGCAGCCTTCTTCATACTGTCGGCATTGATCATCTCTCCATGCTCATAACGCATTGCAGTCTCAGCTCGGTAGTCGTAATCCTTACCATAGTATTTCTGAACGCATCTTCCAGAAGGAGTGTAATATCTTGCGATTGTCAGACGCAATGCTGCGCCTCCGGAAATCGGAATCTGCTGCTGCACAAGTCCCTTACCGAACGAACGGCTTCCTACAATCACACCTCTATCGTTATCCTGGATAGCTCCGGCAAAAATCTCACTTGCAGAAGCCGAATTCTCATTGATCAACACCACAATCGGAGCAGAAATAATCGGATCGTCGGTCGACATCAGCACATCGCCTGGATTCTCACGAGTCTGGCCACGACCGCAAGTATATACAATTGTGTCGCCTTTCTCAAGAAGGAAATCCAACATCTTGGCCGCAACAGGAAGGAATCCTCCACCATTGTTTCTCAAGTCGACAATATAGCGTCTTGCACCTTCTGTTTGAAGCTGAAGCAATGCCTCATAGAATTCGATATGTGTCTTTTCTCCGAATCTGTCGATCTTAACATAACCAGTCTGGTCGTCAGCCATATAGAAAGCGTCGACTGTCTCCTGCGCAACCTCACCACGTATCACCTCATAATCAATAGTCTCAGCCACACCAGCACGCTTGATTCCAAGTTTCACGTGAGTATCCTTAGGTCCACGCAACGTCTTTACCACAACCTCGTTATTCAATTTAGGTCCGACAAAAACGCTATCGTCGACAGCAACAATCTTATCACCCGCACGTAGTCCTGCCTTTTCAGACGGACCGCCAGAAATCACCTGCACCACGTTGACAGTATCGTTGCGCAGATTAAACTGAACACCGATGCCGAAGAAACTGCTGGCAAGTTCATCATTTGTGATTTGAAGATCCTCAGCCTTGATATAAGCTGTATGAGGGTCGAGAGTTTCTGTAAATTGAGGGATCACTCGATCCACAAGGCTCTCCATGTCAACAGTGTCCACATACATGAGCGAAACATAATGCAGGATGTCCGACACTTTTCTTGCTGCCATGACATCAGCCTCACCGGCAAATGTCTTGCTAGGTGCTTGGGAAAGACCTTCTGCCAATGCCATGCGACGTTCGCCAAACTTAGCACCGAATATAAATGCTACGGCAGTGAACACGCCAAGGATTATCGACACAAGAGCCTGTTTGATTCTATCGTTCATTTTTAAAGAAGTAGTAATAAGTAGTATAGGTTATTCGTTTTGATAATCCTGTTCATTCAAGAATTCCACCTTCACGCCGGCACGTTCAAGAAGATCGATGCCGTCAGTAAGTCGATATTTCTCGGAGTAGACGACACGTTTGATACCAGCCTGGATAATCAGTTTAGCACACTCTATGCATGGCGACGCAGTAACGTAGAGAGTTGCCCCATCGCTACTGTTGTTACTTTGAGCCACTTTAGCGATTGCGTTAGCCTCAGCGTGAAGCACGTAAGGAAAAGTTGTATCGTTGTTGTCCTCACAAATGTTAGGGAACCCAGAAGGAGTACCGTTATAACCGTCAGATATAATAGTCTTATCTTTCACAAGAAGAGCTCCGACCTGACGACGCTTGCAATATGAGTTTTCCGCCCATATTCTAGCCATTCTTATATATCTGTAATCTATTTTTTTCAGTTTATCTGGATTCATAAGTTCTTTTTTTATCAGCAAACAATTGCCAACTCATTTAATATTTCAAATGCAAAAATAATAGAAAAGTATGGAATAATCAGCATTTTGCGAAAAAAAGGAGAGAAACGAGTCAAAAAAACATCATAAAAAGTTTGTGAGTAATAAAATTTAGACTACCTTTGCACTCGCAAAAGAAAAAACACAACGTTCTTTTACATACGCGGAAATAGCTCAGTTGGTAGAGCACGACCTTGCCAAGGTCGGGGTCGCGGGTTCGAGTCCCGTTTTCCGCTCATCTACAAGATGATGCCCTGATGGTGGAATTGGTAGACACGCAGGACTTAAAATCCTGTAATCATTGCGATTGTACGGGTTCAAGTCCCGTTCGGGGCACATATTTGTGAAAAGACATACAAATGGTGCCATAGCTCAGTTGGTAGAGCAAAGGACTGAAAATCCTTGTGTCCCCGGTTCGATTCCTGGTGGTACCACAAAATATAAGCAGAATGAAAATTCTGCTTTTTTTGTTTTTAAACGCCAATCACTCATCTCACTCATGGAAACTTTGGATTCAATAGCGAATATGGATAATGCGACTGCCATAATGGGAAGGCGGTTTGCTTGGGTTCTATGGATGTTATAAGTTTGCTTCTGTAATATTAAAATTACGGCAGAATATGTCAAGATTCAATTCTATTGAGATGGCCCAAGACGTGGCGTCCCACAACAACATATCCATAGAGAAATCGTTTTTCGGGCTCTTTATTACAGCCCACTACACAGTAACAGGCAGCATTGTCGACTCATTCATGAGATACTATTCCAAAGAAAACGTAGATGCACTCAACTCGCTCATCGCAGTGAACGAAGAAAAGGTGGGTAACCTCGTGAACAAGATCCGACTTATCCTGCCTAAACCCACTGGCCCTTACCGTCTAGAATACTGCATGTCGAGAGACCACCGTTTCTTAGCCTTGCAACTCTACCAATATATCAACTTCATGTACTATCCGATAACGGGGATTAAATACTTTGAAGGAGATGCAGCAAAATGTGTGGCGACGCTGCTGGAATAAGCAATACCGGACCGCACACGAAGTTTCTTATTGATTCCGTATTCTTTTATTTCTAAAAGCACATCACGATTCCGAAGAAATTTCTATTTCTTTTCATACCTACAAGAAGGGTACGTGCCTGGACGGACATACAAACCATATTCTCGTGGAGTCCTGCTGTCCAGAGAATGCCCTCCTACCATTCCATGTTTCTTATAAGAGAAATATAAAGATATTCCTTCCATTCTGGAATCATCATGAGGAAATCCAATAGCCCATGCGTACTTCTCATTAGAAGCGACGTTACACGACCAATACTTTGTCATGGAAGAGTCTTTCTCCAATGGGAAGATTATAGACTTTCCATTATACTTCGAAACAGCTCTATAACACTCCACATCATTGACGGTTTCCTTTTTCCATAGACAAGATTCTATAAGTTCTCTCCATTCCCAACCGCCCGGAATGTACCAAAACCCTTGCCACCGGACATTTGCAACATCATATTTCGTATAAGCAAGGCTTCTATTATTTGGGTTATTCTTACAGACCTCCCTGTATTCGGAACGTCCTTTGTCATAGTGCAAGTAGGTGTTTAGATCGTATACGTTCTTTGTCTTGACTTCTCCGAAAGCATAACGATCTCCTAGTTCGTACGGTTGCTTTGCTCCTATATTGCACGTCGACCACAACATTCCACTCGGCAATCCAAGGTCGACAAATTTATGTCCTCTGCTGTCAACACTATAAGCATATACCGACACATCACTATATACACGGTCAGGAAGGTTTACCCAGCCGCTTAAACTACAAAATTCATCAGGTAAGGCAACAGCCTTTGGTTTTTCGCCACATTTAACTTTTTGAGTAGTAACGCGTTCTCCTTCATAGTTATAATATGTAACATCGAACACTTCGCTAGGTTTCGGATGAACCGCACGTACAGTGTGACCATAATGTCGACCTTCGAGATGAACGTTTGAATTTCCTTGAATAGAAAAAACAAACACTCGTCCTGATGTATCGTAAATAGACGAGCTCCAATAATTACCCATCTTCGATAAATTAAATAGAGTTGTATCGGCATAATGACCTGTATAAGGAATGAATATCCATTTGTTTTCATCTTTCCTTGACGTCACCTTAAATCCGACCACGGAATTCATCTTTTCAACCTTCCAGTCACATTTTTGCTGAAGTTCCTTCCATTCGTCAACAGACGGCATTCTCCACCCGTCGCCCCATCTATAACGTGCAGCATCATACATCGGATTACCGGAAATGTTATTGTCCAAAACTTTATACTTCTCATTCTCCTTGTCGAAATGTAAATATGACCGTTGCGAATACTCCTTTTTAGTACAGACCTCACCCCACGCATAATAACCTCCAAGACCTTCAGGTTTGATTGTACCGACGTTACTCTTAGCCCACATCACGGAAAGGCCAAGATCGACGTACTCCGGCTTTGCAAAAATCGGATATACGGATGTGTCCGACGTGATTTTCTCAAATTCCATCGCATTGCCCTTTATGTCGCCCCAACCTGCAAATTCAAATCCCCTCTTTTCCGGAATCTCAACCGGCTTGATAGAAGAACGGCCCTCCATCAAATCCTGAGTGGCATACACATCTCCATCTGGGCTCAGGAATGTCACGCTATGCTTTTTAGGATTAGTAAGCACAGGACGGATCGCCAAACCGTTATATCTTTCCTTGTCCCTTAAATCGGTTTCTCTTTTATCTCCATAGAAATATTCGGCAGATTTACTCTTTGTATAAGTTCCTGTCCAAAAACCTGTTGAAGACCAATAGTACAAATTTACGCTATACTTTTCCTTTTTTCCGACTTTGTAACCGGTGGAAGGGACAAACAACCAATTGCCATTTGCTGCAGTAAATTTATATCCATAAGTCGTTTCATTGATTCTTACCCACTCTTTACTACAATACTTACAAAGTTCTTGCCACTCTTCACTGGTCGGCACTCTCCACGCATCTCCCCACAATCTATTAGCGGCATCATATATTATTCCGTGGTTATATATATACAGAGAACGTCCCTTTGATCTTTGCATTAATGGAATCGTAGTATCTGAATCTATGCAGGAATAAACATAATCATCTTCTCCAAACGAATTCTTACCATCCAAATAAGCAGTCTCTCCAAAAGCAAAATAATCTCCTTTATCGTAGATTTTTTCAGCCCCGATATTATAGGCTGCCCATAAATTTCCACTAGGCAGATCAAGATCAACATAATCATGGCCGCACGAAGTGCCGCTTGAGCAAGCCACTTCAAATTCATCAGGAACAAAGATCCACTTGTAGAATCCAAGTACTCCTAGGATGATAATCATTATTACTATTGCTATTTTTCTAATCATCTTGTTCTAAATATTTATGTATTTGTGGATACATTCCCGGTCTGACATACAAAATAACCAATATGACAATTACAATATTTCTTACTATAATCTAAACCATACCTTACTTCTTACTTTTTCTAATCTTCATCAACTCCTTGAATGTATCCGCCTCCTTGGTCATGACAAATCCGATACCTTCAGTGCCAGTTCCGGAACGATAAAACTCAGTGTTTGTGTGGTGATAGCCCTTCAAACGAAGAGTACCGCTTCTATTCAGTTTGTACTCCAAATCAAAATTCTTGGTGATCTCATCGTCATCGGCAGTTGTGCTGTTCTGATAACCGAAATCCGTACTGAAGATCAAACGGTCGTTGAAGAACGAACGTGAAAGGGAAACACTCACCTCGCCGCTTCCGTCAGTCTGGTCGGAAGAGAGGTCGGCACCGATTGTCCATGCGCTTCCAAGCACGTCGCCAAACAGTGTGTTCATGCCGTTGGAGATACTTGACGACACAATCGACGTAAGCATACTTGAGCCGACATTGGATGATTGAGTCGACGATATAGGATAGAATGTTCCGAATCCTAAGATGTAGGCAAACTCACGTATCTTCAGATCGTCGGTGTTGATGATTCCCTGCAGACGCTGGTTCAGATCGTCGCCTGCATTAGGCAACGTGACGTCGTAGGAAAGGCTGAACTTATCCATCGTGCCGTTGATGCCAAGACGCGCGCCCACAGTCTGACGTGTATTGGTCAACGTAGGGTCGTTGGCAAACGATTCGTCAAGTGTGGCAAGATCGGCACGTGTAGTGTAGAGTGCGGACAAATCGAATTTCAACGACTCTATCTTTCCTCCGACGTTGATTGTTCCACCCTTCTCTATCGCAAATGTCTTCTGTGGCAAACTTGATATCTTCATCTTCAGCTGTCCGTTCTCCACCACATAATCGCCATAGAGTTTGATTTCATCCGACGTGGTAGTATACTCGGCACGCATGTTTCCGCCACCCTTCAACGAACATTTATCTCCGGATATACGCGATAGGATTACAGTCACATCCGTATTGTCCTTCACCTTGAAATCTACGCTGGCGTCGACATTGAATTTACTCTCGTCGTACTTCTTCCTCAAATCTACCGTATCTTCATGCGACACGAAAACAATAGTAGAGTATTGAGTCGCAGACGATGGACTCTCGGGCAAAACCACAGTAATCACAGCACTCTCTCCTGTCGACACATTTCCACGTATGGATGCTCCGTCTGCATCACCGGCAACACGCAATTTACCGTCGGCTGTAAGTTTTCCATACACCATCTCATCCCTGTCTTTAGGATTGTTGAGCAGGATGAAATCGTTGAGCGTCAGAGTGGCGACATATTTCGGATTCCTGAAATTGTTATGCTGGACATTACAGTCAAGATTGGCGACACGCCCATAGTCGTCCACAATCTTCACATCCTTCATCGTCATGCTTGTTGGCGTAAAGAGAATACTATCCGTCATTCTATACGAAGCATTGTTGGCCTTCACCTTCGCCAACACCTTATCCAGATAGATATATCCCTTCACCTCAGGAGCAGAGATTTTTCCATTGACATTGATATTGGCGGAAACGGTTCCTGTCAACTTGTCAATATACTCGCTGGCAGCAGTCTGTGCCGTAGCCAACGGAAACTCCTTCACATTGAATCTCAATCGCAAAAAATCGTTATCCGGCTCGACAATACCGCCGGCAGTGGCCACAACATCTGTGTCACGCATAATCGTGATACGTGTGCCGACTCCCTTCTTCTCTGGATTCCAGAAACATTTCAACGAAGCATCACCCACCCAGATGGAGTCGATAGTCAACGAATCGACTCTCAAATTTTTGGTTCCGAATTGCGGAAGATTACTCAACACTCCATTCGACACCACATCACCGGTGATGAATCCAGAAAGCGGAACACCGACACGTAGTTTGGAAATCACACTTGAAATAGACATGCTGTCGAATGAGACCGTCAACGAATCGCTGACCTTGTCGCTGACAATTCCGTCGACAAACAGAATCTTACGATTCTCCTCGGCCAAACCGAAATGCTCGATAGTAGTTCGTCCGCTCTGTTCCGTAGTCACGATAGCAGGTTCGAATTCAATCAACAGATCACGAAGCAAAAGGTCGCTCGGCATGAAGAACGTCTTAAGCAGAAGCTCGCCGCTTAGAGAATCCTTCGGGAATGTAAGCAAAGCCTTGATATTACCGGTAATCTTCTCCGTCTCGTCGAAATTGTCGTAGCTGAAAGTAGTCAACGCCACATCGTTTTCCAACTCGGTAGAGAGATTGAACTTTATCGGCTTCATCTCATTTGCATAGACAATCGTATTGATATCGCCGACATACATATCCTCCTTCTGTTTGAACGACAAATCGATTGACTTCGCCACAATATCGTTATAGACGACGCTGTCCGCAGTAAGGAATGCACCCAGTTTTCCAAGAGAATCCGACATATTATACGTCATCTTCATATTCTCCACAGTCAACGGAAGGTCAAAGAAATCGCAGACCGGAGAGACATCCTTCACATCCACATTCAAACGGAAAGCATTGTTGGCAATCGTAGTATTGACACCCTCCTGAATCTTATGGCTGAAGAACGTAGGCAAATACGGATGAAGGATATTCACAACACTTGCCTGAAGTGCATCAAGATTGTAACGTCCGCCTAGAGTTGCATCAAAAATCTTTGAACGCAGCTGCACCTGTCGACGCAAATCCCTATCGTCGGCAGTAACCGAAATACGTCCGACATCCAGTTTTTTGTCGCCGTTCATGATGATCAATGAATCTATATCGGTCTGACCAACAGCGTCATTCAACGACGACATGATTGTACGGCTATCAAGGTTGAGCGAAACGGACAGATCCTTCCAAGTGGAATCCATAACACCCAGTTTATACGGAGAGAAATCCTTCACTCCTCCACCAAGCATGTAGATGCTCCTCTCCGACGGGATATATGAAGCCGACAACACTGCTGAACCGAAAGGCTCACTCAACGAGATATTTGCAGAAGCAGATTCCGACGTATAGATTGCAGTATCTATCTTCAACGATTTAGCCACAATCTTGTCGTATGCAAGGAATGGCACACCACCCACTGCTTTCACCATATAACCCTTCTCACCAGATACACGCACTGCGGTCTCCAAATCAAGTTTAGCCGCAAGACGTGTGGTATCTCCGATCAGTTTGGAGATATTCATCGTATCAGTCGCTAGATATGCTGCGATATCAAGCACATCAGTCGACTTATTGTATTCCAAATGACCGTCTGTTTTCAGTTTGGCGACAGGAGTTCCGGCATTCAGATCAAACATCAAATCACGTGGGACACCCTTAGCTCTGACGTTAGCGGCAAACGGGAACAGGCGTTTGATGATATCGTTATTCTGGAGCGAAGTGTCGACCATAGCAAGGAAATCTCCATTGTCAGCAGAAAGAAGTATATCGGCAGAATAGTTTGCTTTTTTGTACTCATAGCAATTGCTCATCGTAGCAACAGCGTGAAGAGACGCATCCTCACAATCCACCTGCAGCACATCAACATTCACATTCGGCAGTTTACCTTTAGCCGACATATAGAGGTTGATAGGCGAATGGTGTTGTGCCAAGACAGGAGCAAACGGAGCTATCTCCGACAGCACGATCGTCGATGGCTCTATATCAACGGTATATTCCCCAAGATGGATAGCGCCGTCGATATCATCCAAAATATTCGGATGTTTCCAAGCCACGTTCTTGATCACCAAAGATGATTTAGGTGTAACCAAGGAGATATGTGAAGATGAGAAGCCATCCGTCGCCATAAGGAAATCGAGCACTTTCAGCTCTTTTATGTCGACGTTGCTAAGCTCGTCGTGAGCGGAAAGCGAAGTCAATTCTGCTCCGAGATTGTCGGTGTGGATGGATTTCAGATTACCGAATATTGAGACATCGGAAAGATGGATATGGTTGTAGTCGAATTCATTGTTGCCCACATACACACTATCCAGAATATCGTATTTCAACCGTCCTTTGGTAAGGGCGATATCGGAAATTTCAAGGTCGAATTTTGACGGAGTCGTATCTACTTCCGTAGTATCGGAAGAAGAGAACGCGTCAATCAGATAATCAAGATTATAGACATCGTTCTTTTGCGACACATAGATTTTGAAACTGTCGAGTGCCGCTTTCGACAATGTTAGTTTTGAATCAGACCAAACATTCTTTGGGGAGAATCCAGCCTCAAGACGGTGGATAAAAGCAAGAGTGTCATTATTGCAATCAGGGAGGTAGAGATCCTCCATCACAAGATTGCCCTTAAAGTTGATGCCGACATAACTGACTCCGATGTCGACACCGAATTTATCCTTCACTACACCAGTCACCTTCTGTGTAACGGCAGTCTGGACGGAAGGAATAGTGAGTGCCCCACATAACAATAAAAGCAACAGCAGGATTACTCCTACCGTTGCCACTATGATTATTGCTATTTTTTTAAGCACATGCATTAAAAAATTACTTGTTGATAGCAGAGTTTACTTCTGGATGTTTATCAAGTAATTCACTCGTAGCACACATCAGAATAAAAATTCTCTCCTTACCCCAACCCATTGAGCTAAGTTTTCCTCCGATCTTCAAAATAGCCGGAGAAGCTCCTTCGTCTGTGATTAGGATAAATTTCTTATGATCTGGATCCAAAGCCTCAACTTGTGTATAGAATGGACTATTGTTGTCATAGAACACATCGTCAGTCAAAGGCATTGATTTTGCTTCGATAGATTCATACTTCACGTGACCCATTGCATATTTAGAAGCTTCACGAGTATCTATTACGATTGTATTAGCAATGTTATTTGGATTAGTCAATCCATTGTAGAAAGACTCAAGGTCTGTTCCTGAAGTCTGACCGTTCTCCTTCTTGTCGATTGATTCATCCTCCTCTGTACAAGATGAAATTGAAACTGTTGCTACGGTAGCGGCGGCAACAAACGCCAATGTCCTAAAAAATCTTTTCATGATACTATGATTTAAATTCCTTACAAATATAACAATTCAAACGATTGTTGTATCATTTTCATACACTTTTCTTACTTCTTACCCCTTACTTCTTACTTCTTACTTTATTCGTAGAATGTTTTCGTAAACGGCACATAACGCTTCTGTCCCAACACTTTTTTCTTCCAGAACGCAGTAAGGAAGCCGCATCCGTAACCGAAAAGCTGAATGAAACTTGTTCCGATACTAAGCAAAGCCACATGAAGCGACTTAGTAGTGATCAACGAATGAAGGAAAATCAACGAAAGATAGCATGGGATGACATATGCAAATCCCCACCACACAAAGATGCCAAGCAAAATGCTGAACGGCACAGCCAAAGTGAAGGCTGCAGGCAGCATGTGGACAAGCTTCATTGCTCCCTTGTGTCGCTCGGCAAGTGCAATACGTGCTGTACCCGAACAGAACACCTGTTTGAAGAACGACTTGAATGTGTTGCGACGCTTGTGGAACACATACGCATCCGGCACAAGTCCGACTGTGCATCCGCTCTCCACTACTCTCATACTGAAGTCGACATCCTCGCCGTAACGCATGTCGGCATAACCGTTGATATTATCGAATACGCTGCGACGCACACCGAGGTTGAAACTGCGCGGGTAGAATTTGTCCATCTTCTTCTTACCGCCACGGATTCCACCTGTCGTCAATATTGAAGTCATAGAATACGAGATTGCTTTCTGGATAGGTGTGAAATCTTCATGCTCACGGTCGGGTCCGCCGAAACAGTCAAGAGGATCCTTCTCCAAGTGAGCCAACAGACTCTCGAAATATGTCTCAGGAAGAATAGCATCGGAATCAAAGAAAATAAGGTAGTCGCCAGTGGCAATCTTAGCTCCGGTGTTACGAGCACCACCAGGACCTGTATTATCCTGATAATGATAGACGATATTTAATCGGTCGGCAAACGCCTTTACCTCGTTTTCGCATCTCTTCTTTGAACCGTCCTCCACAATAATCACCTCTAGCTCACACGATGCAGTCTGCTTTGTCAGCGACTCCAACAATTCAACTACCTCATCCGGACGATTGTAGACGGGAATTATAACAGAAAATTTACTCATTTCTCTCTTTTGTATTCGTAGATGCAAAATTACGATTTTTTATCAATTGTTCATTACGCATTCTTTTTCTTATTCCTAATATTTACTATTTTAGCAAAGCAATTTAATGCATACGATAAAAATGGCCAAACTAATATCTTTTATAATCAGTTTATTCCTCTGTGTGTCTATCAGTGGACAGACACACGTCTTCCTTATCGGCGACAACACAACCGAGAATTGGAGCGACAACTGCACAAGACAGCTATCAGTTCAACTTGCCGATCGGAATGTACATCATCACTATAGACAACAACAATAGCAAGAAAGTAATAATTGAATAAAAGAACACATCCATGAAACTCTCACTACTATTTTCAATCGTTCTTTGCGGCACACTTTGTAGCCATTCCATCTACGCTGCCGAGACAAACGAGTACGTTTCAAAGTCGACAGAAAAGAAGGTAAACAAAGATTTTTCTGCGACATTCGGAGAAGACACAATCTATTTCAGCAACAAAACAGCTCAGGAACAATTTGTCAAGATGACAAAGAAACACAGAGCCTACCAACAATATGCAGAGAAGATCTCTGTCGACTTAATGGCGACTTTGAAGGAAGCCCGCACCGAACTAGGCAAGATCAGAGATGCCGCCACTAGCGACAAAGTGTGCGACACAAAGAGAGCTTCATCCTACTTGATCAAACTGAAGAATCAGTTGGAAGATATGTTTGAAGCATCCCCAAGCCTACGTAGAGCCTACAACCACGTATCTCAGATTGAAATCACTGTCGGCAACATGAGCCTTTCAAGCGACGATACAGGAGAGAGAAACCGTTACTGGGAGGAGTGCAAGGATTCATTCAACAACTGTATAGATGCTATCAAGGATGCGAAAAAAGAGGTTGAGCAGAAAAGAGAGGAATATTACGCTCAAATCACAAATATTGTGGAGAGCAGGAAATAAAGAATCTTACAAGAGCAATTAGAAAAGGGAGTTTCAAATACCGAAACTCCCTTTTCCTATATTCCTATGACTTATAATAAGTATGTCATCAAAGATTAGTCAATATCTGTTTTTTCTTCTCTTCATACTCAGATTCAGAGATAAGTCCCATATCAAGCATATCTTTCAATTCTCGAAGTTTTTCTAAATTTGAACCCGAAGAAGGTTGCGAGGTTTGCGACGTTGGTGCTGGATTCACATTCATAAACGCAGCACTGCTTGACATATCAATCTTAACCTTACATTCATCTACTACCATCTGTAAGTAATCCTTCAACTCAACCGCATTCTCTAATTCAGATGCGTACAACATAGTACCTCCAGTACCTATCACATTTATACCGTCTTCCGTAATTGATATTGTTTCTACCTTAGAAATCTCCAAAGAAGTCAACACATAGGAACTTCTAGAAAACACACCAGTCTGAGCATCATATCCCATTCTCGGCAAAGTATATGCAAAAACTCTTTTATTCGTAATGGCAAATTCGTCCTTTCGTTCTGACATATTTAGGACAATCTTCATTACAATTATTCCAGAAATTATTCCGACACACGATGGCATTCCCAAATCAACATGGCTGAAATTAAAGGTAGCCACAACGACACCAAAAAAAGCCAAAAAGCCAACCGCTATTCCCAAAATAATGGCTCCTACAACTTTTTTATTACTAGAACGAAATACTCCACTTTTTACGATTTCCTCTCCAGGCAGAAGATTTCTCGCAATCATACTATTTTCCATAACATCTAAATATTAAATTTATTAAATCCTTTATAAAATCCGTAAAGATAAAGATTTCGAAAAATATTCACTGTCAATTATATTGTGAAAGACGGAGCATAACACCGTCTTTCACAATAAATATTGATAATACTATTCTATTTCTTTGTCTTGAATGTCAACGCATTTGCTGCAATTGAAGCAACCGAGCCATTGATGATCGGAAGGTTTCTGTCGACATGACCGAACGGGATATCAAACAAGATTGGGAAATCGTAACCTTTTGTAACCTCGAAGATCAAGTCTTCAATACTTCCGAATGAACTGTCAATATCCGTGTCAGTGAACTTACCAACGATCAAACCTTTGATACGTCCGAACACTCCGCTCATACGTAGGTTCTGCATCATACGGTCTATTGAGTACATTCTCTCGCCGATGTCTTCAATATAAAGAATACCGCTCTGCTTTGTGATGTCAAGATCAGTACCGCGAAGTGCGTAGATAAGGCTCAAATTACCACCGAACAATCTACCCTTCACCTTCTCTCTAGCCACACGGCTACGCTGGTTGTATGAGAAATATGTCTGGCGACGACGAACACCTGTCAAGATATTCAACAACTCTTCTACCGACTCTGCAACCTCAGGGTTTGCAGCATCCTTCTTGTCCAATGTAGCATCGTAGCCAACAAATGCCTTTGCCATCTGTCCGTGAACAGAACAACATTTTGCCTTAGTCAAGATGGCTGCATGAAGTGCAGTGATGTCGCTGAATCCCACAACAAACTTAGGATTTTCAATGAACTTAGTGAAGTCCAGACGATCCACAATACGTGTCAAACCATACCCGCCACGTCCACAGATAATTACTCGAGTCTGAGGATCATCAAGCGCCGACTGCAAGTCCGCCAGACGTTCCTCATCTGTCGCTGAAAAACGATGATGTTTACCCTTGGCATGCTCAGCAATCTTTACCGAGTAGCCCAATTGGCGAATGGCTGCAGCTGCCTGCTCTATCACTTCGCCGTCAATAGCTCCACTTGGAGATACGATAGTGACTAAATCACCTTGTTGCAGAAATTCTGGAAATATCATTATAGTTGTGTTTTTCTTCGTAGCAAATGTAGTAATAAAAAACTGATAATGTACGCAATAAATGCAGAAAAAATTGCAAATATTATGGCTCCAACCAGATAGCAAGCTCCACTTTTAAGAGCTGAATCTACAGTGATGTTAGATATGGATAAAGGTTCTTCATCGGGGAATAAAAATCTGCCACACTCCATCGATGCATACAAAATGCCGAACAACATGGGTGGCATAGATATATTCGACGCTGCCAAAACCACTAGTTTGTTCAATCTGAATATCTGTGCCAAAGCTACTCCCGCCATCATCTGAAACCCCCAAATAGGAAGTATTCCTACAAGCACACCGATCGTTATCGCTGACGCAACTCTGGCATTGCTCTCTTTCTTGATATTGAAATCAGAAGTTAAAAAATTCTTGATCTTTTGCTTCAACGTCGACTTGGGAGCCTCCTCTTCTTTTCTGACATTCTGATTATCTTCCGAACACATACCTCAACAATCTTTTGGGCCAATAGTAGAGCAATGCTCCCGTACACAGCACTGTGTTCATTACTGATATTCTTGAAAAATCTGCAAGCGGTCGGAAATGCGTCACACGTTCTCCTTCCGGTGCATAGTAGACTTTGATCGGATTGGTCTGGATATCCACATCGGACCAACACAATCTGACAAGCATCTCCAATTCTGCCTCATAACGAGAAGAGAAGATGTGTCGCTTCGTAATCTCTTTCAACGGGTAGACACGGAATCCGCACTGAGTGTCCGGAATCTCTCTTCCCGTCTCCACCTTAAACCAAAAATTAGAGAATTTGTTTGCAAAGGTATTCTTCGACGGCATGTTCTCCTGGGTAGTGATGTTTCTCACACCACACACCAAAGTCGACTTTTCATCCGATGCTTTGGCAATCATCGCAGGTATGTCTTCCGCAAAATGCTGGCCATCCGCATCCAACGTCACGGCATAATCATAGCCGTCCGCGTGTGCTGCGGAAAAACCAGTTGTAAGAGCCTTTCCCTTGCCGCTATTGACAGGCAATGTAAGGACCTTTATTCCGTCTTCTTGTTTGCTAAGATTTAACAAAAGGGATTTTGTCTCATCTCTGCTACCGTCATCCACAACATAGACCCTCTCCACATATTGCAATGCGGATTTAGCCACATCACATATGGTCTTGTGATTATCGTATGTAGGGATTATGGCGCAATATCGCATAGGCTACTTTATTGATAAAGTGTCATTTCCAATCCTAGACGTGGATGTGCGATAAGGATTGCTTCCTCTGAATAGGTAAATTCGGCTCTCAACGGGCCTCCTGACAAACTTACATGATTGACTCTTCTTGTCTCATTGTCGATCACATAGTGTGCCTTGCCGGTTGCAGTACGGATCTTGTAGCCAAGCTTTGTCTTTGCCGGCTCTTTGTATCTCTTTGCTTTGAATGTTGAATCTACATTGCGAGTAAACAATGTCACTAGATCTTTCTTCAAAATAAGTTTGATTGCAGGTTTATCAAGCTGCTCCATGCATGAATTGACATCAAAACCATGCTCCTTGATTGTGAAATCAAACAATGTCATTCCCATGAACGCAGTGCATACGACGTGAATACTCTCGTCTTCCTCCATCGTTGCCACCATGAATCCGTTCATGCTCAACTCCTTATACGTCAGCGTCATGTTATACACCACGCTCTCTCCGCTTTTTGTCAAAAGTGGATATAGGTCGTTACGATTATATACGCCCGACCCTGCTGTCTGCATAGCAGAAAAATGTTTGTCCGCGCATCCACTTAGACAGAAGATGCACGCACAAACACATAAAAAATAAGTCTGAATTCTTTTAATCACCGTACTTTACTGTACATTAAACACTGAGTCGTCAATGGCAATATTACGCTTCATGTTAGTGAATGTAAACTGCATGTAGTCGCTACCCTTGTTACCCTTTGGCTTTTCAACCATCTTGAAACTTACAATAGAATAATCCGCCTTTGCAACAACAACCTCCATGTGATCTGAACGCTTAGCTAGGTTGCTACCAGCCTTTGGTGTAACGTATACAAGATACTGAGTGTCATTCTCATACAAATCAAGCTTAAGATCATCTGAATTAGTAGGAAGCTGACCAGACAAGCAAGAAGACATCATGTTCTTCAAGTTTGCAATAGCTGGATTTGAGTTGCCATCCATCACTGTTGCACGACCTCCACTTACCATCTTGATCTTGGATCCGTTCATTACGATCTGCGATACCATAGGTTTTTTATACTCCAACGAAAGCTTGTCGTTCTTCTTGAAGCAGAACTCACCTGTCGACTCAATATCTTTAGTCATGCCTGAGATGTGCTTTGTCTGAACAAAGTCGCTTCTCATTGTAGTCATCGCCTTAGCAGAAGAAAGCATGTCTGTTCTGAACTTCTCCATTGCAGAAGATGCTTTGAAACCCGCTGGAACCTCTGCAAATACAGAACCTACAGACATCATCATGGCAACAACGCCAACTGTAATATTCTTAAATAAGTTTTTCATGTTTTTCTATTTAATTAAATTGCCCTTTTCTTTTGTCTTTTTACTCTTTCTGTTGACGACTCATCATCTCTTCCAACGGTACAACTCTATATCCGTTGGCGTAGAGCCAGTCTAAAATCGTCTCCAAAGCCTCAGGAGTGTGCGACATTCTGTCGTGAAGCAACACTACCGAGCCTGGTCGGATTTTGGAAATCACTCGTCTGCTGACCTCTTCTGCACTCTTTGCCGACGTGTCGAACGGTCTTACATTCCATCCGATGATATCAAACTTGAATGCTTTCAATGCAATCGCCAACATCGGGTTAGTGACTCCTAACGGTGGACGGAAAAAGCGTGGCTCATATCCTGCATACTTTTTGATTTCTGCCTGACAAAGAGCTATCTCTCGTCTCATCTCCGACGGCAAAAGTAGAGAAAAATTATCGTTGTGATGAAAAGAATGATTGCCTAATGTATGTCCAAATGTTATAATTTGTTTAAAAACCGTACTATTGGTCTCAATTTTCCTTCCTATACAGAAAAAAGTCGCCTTGACATCATACTTTTTCAGAACTTCCAACACTTTTTCAGTAGTGCCCGATTCCGGACCATCATCAAAGGTCAAAGATACTACTTTTTCATCACATTTCTTGATTCCACAAAATGTTTTTACATAGACTCCAGACGATATGTCGGCAGCTGACCAAACAAGGAATACTAAAATCAAAACAATAATGATGATATACATATATGTTTATTCATAAATGGAGGAATCGCACTGACGTGACGTCTCTACAGTGGACGTTGAATGATTATTACTGATTTATCTGGACCATATCTATGTTCGATGGCGACATGACTTTTGCCATCAAACATGCCGAATTCCATCATTCGTGAGGCAAGTGCAACACCGAATGCATTTGAAGTGGCATATTCGCCACACCATCTCTTGTAGTCGAGTATCTCCACTTTTTCTGACGGAATACCTATCTCAGCTATCGCAGTCTGGACATCAACTCCACATTTTGAATAAGCAATCTCTGCCAATGCTCCAGTCGCTTCGGATGATAATATCATGGCAGTTGCTCCTTCGCCATATTTACCAGAATCAGATAAGTTGAATTTAGCCAATACCGATTCCGACAATGGTGTCTTCTCATCGGAAGAGACATATAATATATTATCAGAATCTCCAGAAAGTTTTACCTGCGCATATCTCAATGCATTAGCTACCGTATTGGCACGATTCACGAATGTGATATTTGGTATATGTATCGACTTGAGCTGGGCAATATTACCGGCTAAAGTATTGAACGTACTCTGGATGAAGGCCGTCGGATTTCCTAATGTCTCGCCACTGGTATAAATAGTGTCAAGCATCTTTTCTGTATCTGAAATGGAACCTAACGACGTTGCTGTAAGCATCATATCAACCTCCATGTCGCCAAGACATTTCATGGCAGCATACGTGCCCATCTTTAGCATTCTGTTCATTCGTCTGCGAAGATTTGCATTGGTGATGACCTCTTTATAATCTGGCTCGTCAGCACAAAACGTATTCTCTGCAAATGAATTAAGATTCACGTCTTCACCCAAATCCCCTATCGGAGAGACTGTAGATACCTTTTTGATATAGCAACTCATACTCTCTTAACTATTATGGATGTCGCACCACCGCCAAATCCGAACGAATTGGTCATTATATATTCAAGATTTGCATCTCGCTTTTTGCCGACGGGTGTCAATCTCTCTACTTTCTCAAAATTACGAGTAGGAAGAATCAACTGCTGTCTCAACATCTCTGCCGACAATGCCATCTCCAACACTCCACATGCGCCGAGCGTGTGTCCGGTCCAAAACTTTGTTGAGCTGAATGGCGGCACATTCTCTCCAAAAATATTTATCATTGCTGTCGACTCAGATTCATCGTTGTTTGGAGTCGCAGTACCATGAGCATTGATGTAGCTGATTTGAGTTGCCTCCACACCAGCCTTCTCCAACGCCGCTTTCATTGCCAATGTAGGTCCTACCGCATCCGGACTCGTAGCAGTCTGATGATATGCGTCGGCAGCTGTCTCGCAACTCAACACTTCACACATGGCAGGTATTTTTTCATCTGCAGTCAGCATCACACTTGCCGCACCTTCTCCTAAATTCAAACCGTCCCTGTCTGCGTCAAATGGTCTGCAAACACTCTTGCTTAGAATACCAAGTGAGTTGAATCCGTTAATTGTGAACTTGCACAACGGATCCACACCCATACAGATGGCAAAATCCACATCGCCACACTTCATCATATCCATTCCGATTCCGACAGCAACAGCCGATGATGAACAAGCCGTACTGACAGTCGAACTCCACACTACTTCAGCACCTCTGCTTTCCAGTATATCGCAAACACACTTAGTGGCATCAGCTGGTTCATGTCCAGCCACTAAAGCGATATCTGCATCACCGTTAGAAGTAAGATCACGATAATAAAGTTCACTTTTATCCATACCACCTGCTGTAGTAGCGTTAACTACCACGACCTTTTTGCCAGAGACTGACGGAGACGACTGCAATAAGTCGGCTACTGTAAGCATGGAGAGCAATGCGGTTCGCGTATAGACACGAGAAGGCAGAACAACATTATAGTCGTCTGCCAACAATCGTTTAATATCTTCGTTGCTCAATGGAATCTCACGCAAAGGCACCTCATGTGCAGTCTCTGTGTATTGTGGTTGCTTGGCTGAATAATCAGCATCGATAATGTCGTTGAAACATTTATCGACACCAACACCGGACACACTTACAATGCTACTTGCGCAACAACGGATCTTCATCTCCTTCGTTTACTTATTGTCGGAAATGAACTGTGCAATAGTACGAACAGAAGTGAAAGCTTCCTTGGCCTTTTTAGGATCAGTAATCTTGATGCCATACTTCTTCTCAATCAACAATATGATCTCAAGAGCATCAATAGAATCTAGTCCGATACCTTCGTCTCCGAAAAGCGGATCGTCTGTTCCGATCTCCTCCGGCTTAATATCTTCAAGCGACAACGCTTCACACAACTGCTCCTTCAAATTTGATATCAATGTTTCCATCGTGGTCCTAATTAGTCTTGAATTATTGTTCTACAGCGCCCGGAGTGACAGAATCTGTCTTTCTGTCGGCACCTGTCTGGTCTTTCGCAACCGAGCACTCTGGACAAGAGGCCTTAGTCGCATTAACCTTATTCATATCTTTTATGAACGACAATACTGGAGTATTGCTGTTACCAAGCTTGATATTTGAGAATATAGTCTTGAACTCTTCATGGTCAGTAGGAGATACTGCCTGAGAAACCGCAGTCAAATCTGTCTTTGCCTGCTTGTATCCTCCGTTTACATCTGCATTTCCGACAGCCTCTACAATACAGTTAGAGAACTTAGCATTACCTTGCTCAATGAAGTATGGTCCACACAATGTACTGTGGATTGCATTAAGCGATGGATGACCGCTTGAGAATCTGACAGTCTCGGCTCCTGCAAATGCACTGTTGATACACGAATTGTTGAACATCGTTGTATTAACCACGTAGATTGTAGGACTGGAGTTTGCTGTATAGATTACCGATCCACCATTCTTTACTGATGTGTTGTCAGAGAATGTCGAACCACAGATTGTGATATTCGATTTATTACCCTTGTTCACTACATTCATGAACGCTCCATTAGTTGCCTTATTAGAGTATACATAACAAGAGTTGACAATCAATTTCGATGTCTCATTCACACTCATGAATGGAGCATCGTTCTCCGACCAACATCCACTTACCAAGCAAGAGTCAAGTGTAAGTGACCCCCCGTTCATTGTGAAGAATGGATTATTAGCATTCTCTGTACCGACGAAGTGAACTGTAGTGAATTTCCAATCCTTATTTGAAGAAGTGAATGTTGCAAACTTTCCTTTCTCGCTGTGAGCAAGAATTCTTGCCTCGAATCCAGGATCCGATGGAGTACGCTTGTGAGCTCGTTTAGCTCCTTTGATTGGCGACGAACCAAAACCTCCGATGAAGTTCACATTACGTAGATCACCAAGTATCAAACCGGCATCCTTCTGCAACAAATACTCACCACCGGCGATATAAACTGTTGCCTTAGCATCAGCACCGTTCTCCTTTTTATATTTAGCAACTGCTACAAGAGCTTTCTCCAAAGATGCAAACGCCTGATCCCAAGTTGTGCCTGCGAAATCATCACTACCTCCTTTATCCTGAGTCTTGACATAGAAGATACCAGGCTCCTCACAAAGGTCAGATACACGGATCTCATTACTTGATACGGTAACGTAATTACCCATGGCATCCAATCCTTTGACGTCAAGCCAATACGTTCCGATAGGAGCATCCTTCATAGAGCCCTTTGTCTCGCCAGTGATATCTGTATAGTTGTTGACCCACTGGTATCTCGCATCCTTCAAACCTGAGATTGTCGATTTAAATGTCGCTTTTGTATTCTTATGATCAGGACAACCCTGTTCTGTAATCTCAATCACAGCTGAATAGTCGGCATCACATGCACCGAATGTACTTGAAATAGACGAACGCTGAATTCCGCGCTGGTCAGTAGGAGTCAACTTATGAGGAGTACCTGCCTGACCCACGATCTCAAGCTTGTTGCTTGGCATCAACACCTGAGTGATACCTCCACGTGACGACAACTTAGAGGCGATAGTTCCCTTGAAGTTAGCCAAGAATGCCTTTGCCCACTGTGTCTCGTTGGCATCCTTCTGAGCCTCCACAAACTTGCTCTTTGCAGGGTAGTTGTTGATATATTCGTCACAACGACCAGCACACTCAACCAATGAGTTGTAGATATTCAAAGTTCCAGCCTCCTTATACATACGTCCACTTAAAGTAGAACTGTAGATATTTACGACAGGAGCACCACCGATGAATCGCATCAAAACACGTCCGTAGTAGCCGATAGGTGACGTACACTGGTTATCATAGAATGTTGTGTTGTAAATGTTGATCTTTGGACTTACATTGTAGCTCAACAATGTCACACCACCTTTATATAAAGATGAGTTGTTTGTGAAACATGAGTTCCAGATATCCAATTCACTGTCATCCATAACTGAGATACAAGCACCAATCTGACCTCCCTTAATCTGAGAGATTGTAGTGTTCTTGATTGTCACCTTAGAATGTCCTTTTCCATTGCCTTTCACGATTGCAATTGCAGTCACAGGATCATCAGTCTTAGACTTGAAATAGAATCCGTTGATGAAACAAGAATCAAGTTCAACCGTACTGTTCTCGATTCTCAATGCTCTACCAGTCAATGAACTCTCCGCTGCCAAACTAGATCCGTCGAAAATGATACCGCAGAACTTTACATTCTGCTTATTTTCCAACGATACCAATCTTCCGTTCGGATCCTCAGTCTTGAACACTGTCATGTTTCCTTCCGGATTGGCTGGAGTACGAGGGTTACGAGTTGTTCCGCTGGCAGTACCGTCAACTGGAGAAATATCATAACCACCATATACAGTCACATTAGAAGGGAATACGAATCCTTCCTCGCTCTGTGGAGTGTAGATCTTATCCGCAAGATAGATAGAAATTTGATCATCGGCATGAGCCTTTGTACTACGCATTGCCTCAACTTCCTGAATTGCACGATCAAGAGACTGGAATGCAGTAGTCCAACTACGTCCGTCGTTCTCATCGTCATTACCGTCATCTTTAACGTAGATCTCTGTAGCACTACACTTGTTATCATCTCTCAATACCAAGTCGACAGGATCATTCTTAGGCAATGTGCCGTTACATCCGATAACCTGAACCTTATATGAAGCGACTGCAGAAGCAACCTCAGTCAAGATTGCCGTTGAACTTGCACCCTTCACATATTTAACTTCACGATAATCGTAGTCGTAAAGATTCTTCTTCAAGAAACGGTAGTCATACTTACCGTTGATCAAATCAAAGTCGAATGTATTTGTCAAGACTGAAGCCTTGATGTTAACGATACTACCTTCACAAACTGCAGCCGGGAACATCTGCAAATCGACAGTAGCATTTCCATTCATAGTGGCAAGTTTACGCACATGGAACGGATACGAAAGGATTACACGAGAATCCTTCTCGACAGTTAGGAAATAACCTTCGTCGTTCTTGTTTGCAGGAGCCTCGAATGATGGGCCAGTCGCACCAGGCACTTCACGCAACTCGTCAATTTCAGTCGCATCCAACGGACCTTCATACCACTTGTATTTATACTGGCTTCCAATCAAAGAAGACTGCAATGTTGTCTTTGTTCCTTTACATACATAGTCCTTATCAGTGCATACAATCTCAACAGGCTGACAATCGGTAGTCTTAAGACCGACTTCAACAGGTTCACTCTCACAAGAGAACACTCTATCCGTTGCCTTTACCTTGTAGAAACCGGCACGTGAAGGGACAAAGTTTCTCACGTGCGGTGCATTCACTTCGTTATAGATTCCGTCTTTCTCCTTGCTGTACATCCACACATAATGTGCAGTGCCAGGCAAGAAACCAGTAGCCTTAGCGGTCAACTCCAACTTCTCCGCATCGAACGCATTCTCACAGATATCGATGTAAGTCGGACCAACCTCCACATACGGACGAATGTAAGGGATTGTAGTAAAATGAACAGTATCACCAATAAAACGGAAATAGATTGTCTGACCCTCGAATGGTTCCTCCGCGTAAGCCTTGATGTTCAACGGAAGGTCAAAGAACTTATACTCGTCATCGATCTCACTATCCTCAACCAACTGGAAATTCTTGATTGCAGGATCGTTAGTGATCTTCTTCGCAACGACTTTACGGTTGATAGCCTCAAGGAAGAAGTGAGAATAATTTTCAATCGGAATCAATGAGAACGAACCCCACTCACAGTTTTCATTCCATCTGAAGTCACTTGGATCCTGTTCGTTCGCACACTCAACACCCCAATATGGGATAGCACGAATCGACCTCACACAGTTTTCTTTCGATGTCGACTGAACAATCTTGTATTCGGCACGCGGCGAAGGAGTTCCGTTTTCTCCGTTTCTGACGTCGCATGAAATGATATGCTCACCGTCTTCAAAATTTGTACGTGAATAAGTTTCAAACCAACGGTCGTTACGTCCTGTCATCAACTCACCGTCGATATACCAGTTGTAGATCAAATTCGATTCAGGGACATCCTTCGGAACACTTGCACGAAAGTTACGACATTCTCCACGACACAAAAACATGCTTTTGCCGTTTTCCTCTACGATAGATGGAGCAGGACGTTGTTTCTCAGGTGCCGGCATACCGACGTATAGAGTGTCCGGAGCACCGCTACGCTTGAATGTAAGTGTGATTTTTGCATTCTCCAGCCAATCCTCAGTCGGGAAACCCATATCCTTGAAAGACAAGGCTTTGCTCATCTTCATGACGCTGAATGGAGAAGCTACGACAACTGTTACCGGCTCACTAAGCTCATGCATTGCCTGATCTTCCTTAGCAAGTTTGTATCTGCTTCGACGAAGCTGTATCTTATGCGTGATCTTAGTTTTCTTACAAAGCCAAACTATGTTTTCATCACTCTTTCTAGACTTCATCACCGCCATGGAATCAGTCGTAGAAGGCGTTTCAAATAGGCCATAAAAAGCCGCATGCACCGGGCACAACAATGTACTCAAGAGCATGAATATATTTATAAAAATAATTTTATTCCATTTCATAGTGGCAAATATAGCACTTTTTACGCTTATAATTAAGAATTAAGAGCTAAAAATTAAGAGCTTACTTGTCGTACGTTTTCCACTCGCTCTTTTTGACGTAAGTCTCTAGATAATTCTGCGCTTCTTTAGGCATATTCTTGAAGAAGTCAATACCTGTTTTTTTCTCCAAATCTCTTACCGACATAGCATAATCCATGATCTTTCCTTTCAATCCAGCCTCGTTAGGCATCAAGAATCCGATCATCTTCGGATGTGTCTTGTTGCTATAGTCGAACACAACCTTGAAATGATGCGTAGGAATAGATACTTTTGTCTTGATATTGCGGTCGCCTTTCTTCTTTGTAAGCTTTGCTTCATTTCCTGTCAACAATGGTCCAGACACAACGTAAATTTTATCGTAAAGCCTTGCCCAATAACGAGTTGTCATCTCCAAATCATTCCAAAGTCCGGCATTGAAAGCGTGTATCTGAGGGCTCATATTACTCATGTGATAGCACTCCAACTGAGCCGTTTTGTCGAAACGGAAATCTGCAGCCGGAGCCATGTGTCCACGGTCGTAACCTGTGCCTGAATAGTCGGAATATTGGGCTGATCCAGTCTCGATAATAGGGTCTTCAGTAAAGAAATCTTCTTTCTTCACCGACTGGTTTGTGACCTCATCGTATGTCAACTCATAGCTGACCCATTCAGGCTGCTCGTCCCTCTCGCTATACGATAGAAAATAATGTTTATGACGATAGACTTTCCCTCGTGGAGTGGAATGCATGAACATAGTGTCGCCCTCACCCATCTTTTTCAAGTCGGAAATCGCATCAGAGGTAGTATATTTGGTTGTATTGTTGGTTGTTGTCCTATTGACAGATTCCAAACTCTTTTCTTCAGTCTGTCCGTTAGACGATGAAGGGATACCTACAAAATCTTGCTTTGATCTTGCATAACAGCCACTTAGCACCAACAAAACGGCAAATTCTATGGTACGGGTAATTATCTTTTTCATCTTAATACTCCATCTTGTTTTGCGAAAATACAAAAATGAGGGGTAAAAAAATGCAAAAACAAACTATTTTTGTGCATGATACAAGAAAGACAAAGAAATGAGCAAAATAATACTCACTGTCACAAACAATCTTGAAAGCGACCAACGTGTCAATAAGGTGGCGACTTCCCTTCACAAGTTTGGCTACGATGTCAAGGTAGTTGGATGCAAAAGCCGCCCTTGCAAACCGTACGAGAAAGAGTACGCTACTGAACGCCTCAACGTCATCTTCAAGCGAGGCGTACTTTTCTACGCAGAAATCAATTTCAGATTCTTTCTACATCTTCTTGTCGAAGATGCGGACGTATTCACAGCCAACGATACCGACGCTCTTGTAGGCACATATCTTGCCGCAAAATTGCGTGGCAAATCACTTGTTGTGGATCTGCATGAACTATTCCCGGAAGTGCCGGAGGTAACAAACCGTAAGTTCGTGAAGGGGGTCTGGACTAAAATCGAAGACTGGATCTTACCGAAAATCAAGCATGGATACACTGTCTGCCAATCAATCGCAGACTATTACAAGAAAAGATATGGCGTGAACCTCGGAGTTGTACGCAACATGCCATCTTACAAAAGTTTGGACGACATCCCGTCGACAGAAATCACAGCGATTCCAAACAATAAGAAGATCATCCTATATCAGGGAGCTGTCAACGTCGGACGCGGAGTTGAGTGGATTATCGATGCCATGCCTTACGTCCGGGAAGATGCGATTTTTGTCGTCGCAGGAAAAGGAGATCTTTACGAAGAATTAAAAGAGAAAGCCAACGATAGAATCATATTCTTAGGTCATATTCCGTATACCGAACTAGCATCTATAACTAAGCGCGCCTCTATCGGAGTCTGTCTGCTTAAGAATCAGGGATTGAGCTACTATTATGCGCTTCCTAACCGTGTGTTCGACATGATCCAAAGCCATGTGCCATTGTTGGCTACAGACTTCCCTGAAATACGCAGAATCGTTGCCACTCACGATACAGGTAAACTTATCTCTGATTACACTCCCGAAGCTTTGGCTAGAACAATCAATTCAATGTTAAACGAATCTATTGACCACGACAAATACAGTCGTTTGGCAACAGAGTTGTGCTGGGAGAAAGAGGAGGAAAAACTAAAGGCGATCTACAAATCTGCACTAAACAAAAACGAACCGAAATAACACAATCATGAGAATAGGAATTTTTCAATACGACATAGCATGGATGAATCCAGACGCCAACAATATCCGCGTCGAAGAGGAAATCAGAAAATATTGCAGCGACACAGATAATCAAAAGTTGGACATTTTGGTTCTGCCAGAGATGTACAACGTCGGATTTTCCACAGACGCTCACAACCTTGCCGAAGATATGGACGGTAAGTCTCTGGCTAAAATCAAGTCTCTCGCAAAGGATTTCGGAATGGTGATTTGCGGTTCGCTTCCTATCAAAGTCGACGGAAAGGTATTCAACCGTTGTTTTTTCGTCGACGAAAACGGCAATGTGAGCCACTACGACAAGAAACACTTGTTCTCGATCGGTTTGGAGCGCGACGCCTTCTCGGGGGGCGAAAAACATACGATAGTCAACTACAAAGATTGGAACATCAGTCTCAGCGTCTGCTACGATGTGAGATTCCCGGTCTGGATGCGTAATGCCGGCAACAACTACGATATCCTGATCAATGTGGCAAACTGGCCGACAGCCCGCATCGACAGTTGGCTGACACTGCTTAAAGCAAGGGCAATCGAAAACCAGGCATACGTATGTGGAGCAAACAGAATCGGAGTTGACAATCTTTGCATTGAATATAACGGACAAAGTTCAATATTTGACTTCAAAGGCAAATCTTTGGCAACCGCAGAGAGCAACGAAAAGATCATCATTGCTGAGTTTGACAAGGAGGCTTTGGAAAAATTCCGCAAGAAATTCCCAGTTTGGAAAGACGCAGACGATTTCGAGTTGAAATAAAGCCCAAAATTATCCTACTGATTTTCAAAACGTAATAAACATTTTTCAAAAAAAGTCGCCAAAACATTTGGAGAACGCTCAAAATGGCTATACCTTTGCAATCGCAAATGCGGATGTGGCGTAATTGGTAGCCGCGCTAGACTTAGGATCTAGTGTCTTGCGACGTGTGGGTTCGAGTCCCGTCATCCGCACCAAAGGAGAACAGAAATGTTCTCCTTTAATTTTACAATTCATTAGAAATGTTAGTTTAGTCAAGACAGGCATTTCTACAGTACAAACTTATTATTTAGTAACGATGGCAAAGTACATTGATTTGCGATGCGATTTCGGCTTCAAATACTGCATGTCCGATCCCATCATCATGAAATCCTTTCTCAACGCAATTTTCGACGGAGACGAAGACACAATCACAAGCGTGAAGTATGAACCCGTGGAAAACACACAACGATCCCAAGAGGAACGAGGAGTCGTGTTTGACCTGCTTTGCTCTACAGACAAAGGAGATTCCATTTTGGTTGAGATGCAGAACTCTTATCAAAAATTTTTCAAAACCCGGGCGAATTTTTACACTTACAACCTTCTGCGAAAGAAAATTGACAGAGGCGACAAGTGGAGCAAGATGAAAGAAGACATTTCCAAAATCATCGGAATCTTCATTATGGGAGATGGATTGGCTGGATTGGACAAAGTGATCACTTGCACCGCAGAGTGCAACCTTAAAACAGGTGAATTGTTTTGGGACAGACATCGGAAATATTTTATATCTTTGCCAAAGTTTGCGCTGGATGCAAACAACATTACAAAAAAAGATATTTGGATAGATTTTTTCAAAAATTTAGGATCTATGGACAGAATTCACCCATCAGTATACGAACGTGCAGACGAAGGCCTTCTACGTTTGCTTGAGAAGGCTAACATTGCTGCTCTTACAGACGAAGAATTAGACTATTACGAAGCCAGCATGAAAGCCCTTGAGGACGAAGTTGACATGGAAGAACTTGGATTCAACATCGGTTTTGAGAGAGGCATGGAAAAAGGTATGGAAAAAGGCATGGAGGAAGGGTTAGAGGAAGGTATTGAAAAAGGTCGTATGGAAGAAGCCATCCGAATCGCAACCGAAATGAAAAGAAACGGAATGGATATAGATACGATTTCGAAACTAACCAATCTGCCCTCAGTGAAAATCGAAAGTCTATAATCTACAGGTATCCTGAATACATAAAGGTTGCTGATAAAAACCAGCAACCTTTTGTTTTATGGCAAAAACAGTCTCAACCGAATCAGCACTCCTTCAAATAGTCGGCTGCCTCACCGATAGTGCCGTAAAGAAGGATGTCCATGAACTCCACATCGTCCTTGATTTCTATACGCATGTCCTGAGATATTGCAGTCATCAATTCAATGGCACACATCTCATCAAAATTCAACCCTTCTTCATCGAATGTAGTCTCGGCTGTCAACTCATGCTCGTCGATGTAGTTTAGGATATCTTCGTCGCCTAAATCTTCCATCTTATACGTAATTTTGGATAAAAAAGATTTTCCTAAAACGAATATTAAACTTAATCTCATTAGTATATACTTGATAATAAGTCTTTAAATAATTTTAAATTTTGGATAATATTTGGATCTATCGTTTATATTATATATAGAGACACTAAAGTCTCGTATAAATTATGGACATAAAAAAATTACGAATCTCACACCAAAAGTTGCTCGATTACATGGAACAAGAGCACTTTGGTAAAGTTGCTTTGTGCGGTGTCAGGGCAAAATTGAACCAACTCTTTGAAAAGGAAGGTCAATACGAGTCTTATGACGACTTCTACCGCAAGTTTATTAATCCAGAAGGGTTGTCAGGGACATCACCTAAACTAAAACATCAAAGAACATCTCTTCGTCATGTTCAAGCCTTTGATGAATTTGACCATTACCCAGACAGATTGACATTTACTCCCACACTCTATCACGATTCGTGCGAAAGCAGAATTAACGAAACCTATAAATCCATTATAGAGAATTATCTAGAGCTGGTTAAAAAGACATCTAAAGCCCCCCAAAGCATACGGGTCGAAAGCAAGGCGGCTGCTGCGTTCTTTGATCATGTCCAACGTCTTGGTGCGAGTAGTCCATCAGAGATAACGGAACATTTGATTCTTTCCTTTTTCTATGATGGATTTACTCAAAAAAGATGTAGTTCTTACAAAAGCAAGGTCTTGGCTGTATTACGCTCTACTCGAGGAACAAAGCATGAAGCAGAGTGTTTTCGAATTATAGACCTTATGCCCCCTTTGAAGAAGTATCGTAAGAATTTTGCTATTTTAAACGATTCTGAAGTGCGTATTATAAAGGACGCACTTCAAGAAGATTCTACTCTAACGCTAAGAGAGAAAGCGGTCGTTTCTGTGGCAATGTTTACAGGTTTACGAGCTACTGATATTGCAAAAATGACAGTCGATGAGATTGATTGGAATAACGACATTATCATGTTAAAGCAGTCTAAGACACACCAAGATCTTATTTTACCATTAAGAGCAGTTGTTGGCAATGCACTGTATGAATATCTCTTGAAAGAACGCCCCAATATATCAGAAATCAAGAACATCTTTTTGAACATGCATTGTCCATCACGCCCACTAACAGGTGAGGCGATTGGAGGATTGACAAGAAGCTTTTTTGAGAAGCTCGGAATACGCTGTGGAGAAGGACAAAATGGTATACGTTTGTTTCGAAGATACCTTGCAACTAAACTATTACAAGAAGGTGTTACACCTAGGTATATCAGTGAAATAATGGGACATTTGTCACCAGAATCACTTAATCCATATATTGATGCAGACATAGAACATTTACGAGAGTGTGGGCTAGATATTTCAATGTATCCAATTGGAGAGGAGGTGTTTGACGTATGAATACGATAGATCAAATGTACACTTCTTATCTTGAATACAATGGCGATCTTGGACATATTATTGGAAAAGAAAGTTTCTTGCATGTTAAAACGTTTGTAAATTATTGCAGAAAAGTAGTTGGATGCAAAACTCTATGCCAGAAATATGTTGACAAATGGTGTGCCAAGCGCCCAACAGAGAGTATTAATTCTCGCAACACGCGAGTATCCAATCTTCGTCAATTTCTGAAATACACAAACACTTTCCATGGGACTGCCATTGCCATACCTAAATTGGTCAATGCAAAGCCTTATGCCAGAAATCTCACTATGACTGAACTGCCTTTACGGAAATCTGTTGTATCAGAGCATCTTGCGCGCTACATAGAATACTTGAGGTCTATTCAACCTAAAATCTGCGGTACGACTCATAAAAATCTTGTTCGATTTAACAACCATTGCGCTAAAAATTATCCTGAAGCCAACAAACTTACAGAAGAGATACTTGCATCCTGGTGCGACAGACGACCAACAGAGAGATGTAGTTCTCGCAATACGCGCGTCTTACCCATAAGAGGATTTCTCAAACATGCAGTAAAACGAGGTTGGCTCGATGTACGTATACCAGACAGAATGGTCGAAGAGAGAACCGCTCCGAGACAACCCCATGGCTTTACAGAAGACGAATTGCAAGCATTCTTCCATAAGGCGGCTAACCTTACAGCTAAAGGATGGGGTAACGATATTGACTTCAAAATCCGAAGGATGCAAATACCTGTGTATATGCTAACATTACTTAGTACAGGAATGCGAACAAACGAGGCACGAATGCTAAAAAGAAGTGATGTTGACTTAGAAAATGGAATCGTCAGTGTAGAAGCAACTAAAGGATATGACCAGCATAGAGTGGCAATACATCCCTCGTTATTGAATCTGCTGAAACGATACGATAGTGCAATGGAGAAACTCATTCCTGACAGAAATGTTTTCTTCCCAAACAAACATGATGAATATCATTCTATTGCATGGCAAGCGAATCAATTTAGAAAAATCTGGAACACTATTTCTAGTCAAGATGCCCGCGCATATGATTTTCGATCTTACTATGCAGTAACTAATATCAACCGATGGAACCATGACGGAACAGAATGGCTTGATAAACTTCTCATTTTAGCAAGAACAATGGGGCACAAGCGTATAGAAAGCACTTGCTATTACTATCAGTTGGCTCCAATGTTTAACAGCTTATTGGAAGAGATATCTGGTCCTGGCTTAAAGTCATTATTACCTGAGAATAATATTTTTGAAGACGATGAAGATAAAGAATGAGGCAATTCAAATTGCAACAATAGCGCGCCAATGGCAGATAGAGTATCTGCCCGGAGTCCGTGGCTTTAGCCCTGCCACACAGAAAACGTATGCCATTTCTCTTAAGAGTTTCATTCAATTCCTTGAAAAAGAGAAGAATATTGATTGTACATCATTCTCGGGTGAAAGTTTTTTACCAGAGAATATCCAAGCATGGCTTTTGGATATGAAGAAGCGTAAATGTAGCAACTCAACCTGCAACAATCGACTTGCAGCTGTACGTAACTTCTTGTTTTACTTAAAAGACAAAGGTGATGGTCTACGGTTTCAGAAAGTTTATTTGAAAGCATGCGAGGTCAAGCCGATGAAGACAGAAAAGGCTCACAATATTGAAATCTCAAAAGAGGCTATCGACTCAATATTCAAGGCTATTGATACACATGAAAATATTGGGAAAAGAGATTTTGCGCTATTCTTTCTAATGTATAGTATTGCTGGTCGCATTAATGAGATTCTCTCACTGAAGGTGTCAGATTTACATATGAACGAACCTAATTCAAGAAACTACCTTATCATACTTGGCAAAGGATATAAGCGTAGGACACCACCCATATTAAAGGATGTGGCAAAGATACTCAAGGGGTATATCTCCTATTTCCATGGGAAATCTCCGAATCCTGAAGACTATTTGTTTTTCTCCGTACATGATGGCTGTAAAACAAAACTTACCCAAGAAGCTGTTAATGCTCGGCTTAGCAAATATGTATCAATAGCCCATGAGAAGAATCCTTGTGTACCAGTTCACCTTTCTTGTCACAAACTGCGTCACGCTCGTGCAAGTCACTGGCTTGAGGAGAATCTAAATATTGTAGCAATACAACGCTTGATGGGACATGCAGATATAAATACTACTATGCGGTACCTATTCGTTTCAACTAAGCAAAAGAACGATGCTTTGTCCAAACTCGAAGATGACATCACAAAGAAAGTGGCTAAGAAATGGAAAAACGGTAAAGCATTACAATCACTATCTGAATTATTTGATATCTAAACGAACAAATGTGCTGGGAGGAAACTCCCAGTACTATTTACCGAAGAAATATTATCCTAAAAAATATAACATTTATGAGCACATATTCAGATAATTAGAGAAACAATTTCGTATAATATTAGTTTTAGGAAAATCAGGCTCGTCGTTTGCGCAATAATAAAGTTTGCTCTTGTTGACAGGTGCCATCACATCGTAAACTATGACATCGAATGATTGGATATCACTCTGCGTGTACGGTGCTGCTTTCTGTCGCTGAGCCACGTGATATGTATACTTTCCTCGAGTGTTCTCATCTACTATTCCAGTAGGTGCTGATGTTAATGCGTTGCCAACTGTATCTGCAGGGTCTATAAACCAGATCAACTCGAAATCAGGTTCGTCTGTTCTCACGATTCCATCCATAGGATCGAACGTGGCGTTTTTGCACAAGTCAATATTTTTGACTGTAGGCTTAGGAGCTGCTAATACTTCTACCTCGACTCTTGCTCTCTCGCTGTAGCATTCTCCATCCTTGTAAGCGATATAGAATAGGTAGGATCCTGCCTTTGACCTGTCGAAAGTCATTTTCTCTTGGCCAAGAGAATTGGGCTCTTTAGATGGATCATCGGTTGTGTACCATACCAAGTCATAATCAGGATTTAAATTCTGAACAAACCTGTCTGGATCCACAGACTCTAAGTTGTTGACATTTCTAGTATAATGTAGATGTTCTTCCTTGGGACTATCAATATCGCAATCCGAATTTGTCTCTTGAGCAAAAACTCCAGTTGCTCCGAAAACAAGCGATGCAAGAAGTGTAAAATGTTTGATGTACTTATTTTTCATATATGTTTTATTTTTGCAGATTAGTCTTGCCAAAAATTTTTGCAAAAATAGACAAAATGCTATTCAACAACATCTTTTTTGCAAATCAATAATGCCGCATTTGTTAGAAATTGTTTAAATTTAGTTTAAAATCTTTTATATAAGACTCAAAAAACGAGTTGAATTATTTGATAAAATATTGATTATCAGTTTGATAAGTGGATGATTTTTCATATCTTTATAGTGACAAAAAACAAAGAAAATGAACAATTACCCAACAAATCTCACCGATAATCAGTGGAAATTTATAGAAAAATTTGTAGATGTGCAAGCAAGGAAACGAAAATATCCATTAAGAAGTGATTTTGACGCCATCAGTTATCTATTGAAATCAGGTTGTCAGTGGCGAATGCTTCCTAAAGATTTCCCTCCTTATAACACTGTGTTCTACTACTTCAGCAAGTGGAAAAACGAAGGCGCTTTCGAAGACTTGTTCATAAAGATACACA
>JAZQQY010000055.1:0-20812 GCA_045629285.1 Paludibacteraceae bacterium
GCGACAGATGGTTGAGCCACCTGATTTGACCGCTGACTTAACGGGCCGCCTACGCTCCCTTTAAACCCAATAAATCCGGATAACGCTCGCATCCTCCGTATTACCGCGGCTGCTGGCACGGAGTTAGCCGATGCTTATTCATAGGGTACCTACAAAAAGATATACATATCTCACTTTATCCCCCTATAAAAGAAGTTTAAGACCCGTAGGGCCGTATTCCTTCACGCGAGATGGCTGGTTCAGAGTTGCCTCCATTGACCAATATTCCTCACTGCTGCCTCCCGTAGGAGTCTGGTCCGTGTCTCAGTACCAGTGTGGGGGATCGACCTCTCAGTTCCCCTAGACATCGTCGCCTTGGTGGGCCGTTGCCCCGCCAACTAGCTAATGTCACGCATGCCCAACCATCACCTATGAATATTTAACCACATCCGGATGCCCGGCCGTGGTCTTATGCGGTGTTAATCTCCCTTTCGGAAGGCTATCCCCCTGTGATGGGCAGGTTGCATACGCGTTACTCACCCGTGCGCCGGTCGTCAGCGGGAGCAAGCTCCCCTGTTACCCCTCGACTTGCATGTGTTAGGCCTCTCGCTAGCGTTCATCCTGAGCCAGGATCAAACTCTCCGTTGTATGAATTGTTTTTTCTTAGTTTTTCTCAGATCTTGCGCTTTATAGAACCTCTTGTGTTTAACATATATTTCTATATGTCCCGTTCTTCCTCGTAAATTGCAAATGCTTTCAAAGATCGTTATCTTTTGGCGTCTCACCCTCTCTTGGGGAGCTTGTTTTATGTCTTTGTTTTCGTTTGGAGTAGCGTTCCTTCCCGAAAGCGAGTGCAAAAGTATAGCAGATTTCCGTACTGTGCAAGCGTCTTAGGAATTATTTTTTTAAAATGTTCGTAATATGCTGAAAAACACACAAATAAATTTTGGAGATTTTTGGGAGGTTTCCGGAGCTTCGCGCTGTTTTGACGGTCTTGCACAAATGGGAATCATGAAATACCTGAAAAATCATTGAAAATTCTCAGAATTTTCTTCTGGCTCGACACCAGACGTCTGCTTCGCCGCCGTCTGGAATCGGCTACCCTCGCCGGGACGAAGCAATTCCGCTGGCCCTGGGGTCATACAAGTGCATACCATCTCTCTATATATACCTGTCACCAACCCTTTTCCTTAACAAAAAAAGACGGGATTGCTCCCGTCTTCCACATTCATTAAGATACTAATTTTACTTATACAAACACAAATTCCTCTATATATCTTACTGATAAACAGCAGCATTATGCAATTTATATCGTTACGCGCAACAAATGTGCAACACAATTGTACGCACTTAGGAATTTAACGTGTAATTTTCCTGGTGCAAAAATACAAAAACGTCACAATCATTCTGCAAAATTTGAACAAAAAAATTGTTTAAGCTCTTACCTCACCTAAAAATGAATCCTCATCAAAATTTCGTGAGTGTTGGAAGGCAACAGGTTGTATTTTCCAATATTGAAATTATATGCGTATCCAACACTAAATCTATCTGTGTCAACGCCTAGTGTAACCGACATCATTGACATTTTGCTGAAATCTCCGAAATCCGGTTTCCATGTCAAGCCTCCCCAGAATGTCTTTTTTATGAAAAGCATGCCTCCAATTTCTCCATTATTTATCTGGTGTTGGTGAACGTATGAAATCATTGGGGCTGCGTCCAACAAATCAGACACTTTCAAAAGCGTTCTCGCATAAACATAAAGATGTCTTCCTTTTCTAAATGTTGTCGGCTCTGTTCTAAACATATGTGTGAGAGACGCACCTACCATCCAACGTTTAGAAGTCAACTCAACGCCAAAGTTTGCATCGGGTGAGATTTCCGTCGTCTTATCTTTTACAAATTTTGACGCCGAAGGCTCATTATCTCTCAGAATATTCTCTTGCGGATCAAAACTGCCAGCATTAATTCCTCCAGACAATCCCATCGAAAGAATATAGTTTTCATTGAGATCTATATGATACGCATAGACTGCCTGAATGTTTGAATGCCTATTCCCCACTCCCAATTTATCCATATTGATTGTCAAACCCAAACTTGAATGGATCGGATCGTTGTAATATGAGAAATTTAACAATCCTGTTCTAGGGGAATTATCAACTCCCACCCACTGCAAACGGCCAATTAAGAAGAGATTGAAACGATTGTTGTTTCCAGTGCCAGCAGGATTGATATTCATTCTGGAGAATATCTGTTGCGACACCATTAGATCTTGCTGTGCATGAATCTCAATGGTGAGAATCAATGTCAACAGCGACGCGAGTAATTTTATATATATTCTTTTCATCTCTCAAACATTTAATCAACTAGAATAATTTCCACACGACGATTCTTTTGATGCTCATCTTCCGTCTGCGCATTTTTCACTACCGGACGTTTCTCGCCCACTCCGGAAAGAATCAACCGGTTGCGATCAATGTTATTCTTGACCAATGCATTCTCAATCTGCTTTGATCTTCTAAGGCTTAGTGTCTGATTGTAATCATCATCACCTCGTTCGTCAGTATGTCCGATTAGAGAGAACCGCTTTTCAGGATATTGACCGATGAACTCAAGAATTACCTTAATATCTTCTTTGAACTCACCTTTGATGATATCAGAATCATAGTCAAAATAAAAGATCATCTTTTTAAAGCCAGCCACAACATGTCGGGATGCCATGACCATAGTGTCGGGATTCTGTTCGAAAATCTGATTCAGACTTTTCCTTGATAGAGATAGTCCGACATTTATTTGATTTAATGCCAAAGCGTCCAACACCTTTTGATTCTCATCTTGTTGCGCGCTGACAGTCTGACTAGCATCTACAATCTCATCATTTGTTGTCGCTCTTGCAAATTTTTGGAATAGTCTTGTCTTTTCTCCTCCCGCAGGCATACCTATGTAGACGTGGGACAGACCATCTTCAACGCGTACTGTGTCGTTCTGTCTGTTGGAAGAGAATGTGATTCTGCCATCTTTCCTTATGTATGGATTATCCTCGTCGGCATCGGAATTAATATTCTTTCCTAAACGTTGAGGTTTGGAGAACGTATTGCCTCTTTTTTGTGAGCTGTAGATATCTCTGCCCTTCGAACCTTTCAGATTGGCTGAGAAATAGATAGTCTTTCCGTCCTTAGACAAAACCGGATTACTTAATCTGACATGCTCAACTGGTTTGTAATGCCAACTTGCGTACACAAAACCTCCGTGTTCGTATTCCTCTCTCTTTACAATAGTACCTGGAATTTCAAGAAGACGTGTCGACGCCACTTTCCCACTCTTCACCTTCGTCTCCATCATCTTGCCATTCTGAGTGTAGTAGTATGTGTCATTCCCGTCGTAGGCGATCTGACCTTCCGCACTAAAACCAGACAACAACGCGTCGTATTTCACATCCGACAAATTATTCATTTCGTCGATCTTTGCCACATAAACACCATCCCCTTTCTTTACCGCCACTATAGAATCAGAGATATGAGAAACGCTCTCAAATTCAGATACATTTATATATTTGCCGGCAAAATTGCATTCCAGACTTTCAGTCGCAGATAAGAAACAAGATAAAGATAGAAACGTAAATACAACTATATTTTTCATTTTGTTTTCTTATTATTCCTTATACAATTGAATAGTACCTTTCTTTACTTTACCATCTTTCATTGTAATTGAGTAGATGTAAACTCCTGCATCCGCAAGTTCTCCCTTGTATTTTCCATCCCAACCATTTGATGAGACACAGATGACATCCCCCACTCTATTGTAGATGACTACTGAATAACCGGGCACAAAATCATCGTTAGCTCCATCAACCTCCATTGGAGTGAAAACGGTAGGGATGACTGTATTGTCTTCCATTGTAAGGGGTTTTATGACTTTTAGTTTTATAATATTGGATAAGACCCTCCCTTCTTCCCAATAACATCCGTCATTTTTTTCTTTGGCTATTACAAAATAGTAAACATAGTCGTTTTTTGAGTCCACGACAAAAGATACTTCTTTTGTATGAAATCCATAAAATTCTTTGTGACTATCTGCAAAAAAAGATTTGAAAGATGCGGCTTCTTTCACTGTGGTTCCATGATATTTTTCTCTATCCCCTGCTATAAGTATAAACGCAAGGTCATCTTCGTCTAAGTTGTGAGTTGTGATTTTAAGTGTTACCGTATCATTGTAATCTACCTTGGAAGAGATTACATCCTCAAATTCGATGTGGACACTTCTATGAATCTCACAATTTCCAATATATATGCCTGTCGAAGCCGTCTTGTCACTGACTACATTTGATTTTATAGTGACAGTCACCATTCCTGTTTTGCCTGAAGAATTAGCGGTAAGTAAGCCTGTGCTAGAAACTGTCGCCAAACTTTCATCGTCTACGGAATAACTGAACTCTTGCGGATTTAACGCGAAAGAAGAAACGTTAGTTAAAACATAAGTTGACTCTCCATTTTCTATACATTCAACGGTTGAAAGGATAAGGGGGGGCCATTCTTCCGCAAAAGTCGATGGAATATAATTTACAAAAAAAATACAAATTATACTTAATTTAATGAATACCGATTTCATTGATTTATATTTATTTATTCGCATTTACAACTGGCTAAACACTTATTATCTAACAAGCATAGCACAAAAATACAACTAAAAAACAATAAATTCACAATCAAATTTTAGCTTTTTAACCATACGTCTTAAATTCAGTAGAAAAAGCAATATAGACAACAAACAAAAAGCATTTGCAAACTTTTGCAAATGCTTTTAACAATAGTGAAATTTGTGTTTATCCAAACTAGCCTAATGTGCAGGCTTATTTATACAAACACAAGTATGGTGTGTCCTCTGTTGCTCTGCAGCGGAACTTTACTCCCTTCTCAACAACAAAAGTTTCAAACTTCTTATAAGTCTTCCACTCTGTTTCTCCTGGCATCATAACCTCCAACTTTCCAGATGTCACTGTCATGATCTCGATTGTTGATGTACCAAACTCATACTCTCCTGCTGCCATAACGCCAATTGTAGCGCGGCCTTCTGCACTTTCCAACGCAATGCTCTTTACATTACCGTCGAAATACTCATTCGTCTTAAACATGATTTATTTAGCTAATAAAATTTTCATACATTTTTCAAGCGACTCTGTCCAATATGGCACTGCAGCGCCTGCCTCCGCAATCTTTCTCTTGCTCAACACACTGTATGCTGGGCGCTCCGCTGGAGTCGGATACTCATAGCTCTCGATTGCGTGAAGGTTTGCCTTGCAACCTGCCAACTTGAATATTGCTTTTGTAAAATCAAACCAACTAGCGACACCATCATTTGTGTAATGGTAAACTTCACATCCTTTGATGCCTTTATTTACCAAATGCATTATAGCTTCAGCCAAATCAGTCGCATAAGTCGGCGTTCCAACCTGATCGTAGACAACAGAAACATCTTCACGTTCGCCGCCCAAACGAATCATAGTCTTCACGAAATTATTTCCAAATTCACTGTAAAGCCAAGCTGTACGTACGATAGCCGAATCACATCCAACCTCACGCACAATCGTTTCCCCGCTCAACTTTGTTCTTCCATAAGCGCCCAATGGAGACGTGGGATCCGACTCTTTCAACGGAGTATTACCTTTTCCGTTAAAGACATAGTCTGTAGAAACATGGACCAATTTTGCCCCCATTTCCTTAGCTACTACAGCCAAGTTGCCAGGCCCAACTGCATTGATCTTATGTGCGATATCCTCATTTGATTCTGCCTTGTTCACATCAGTGTAAGCAGCGCAATTAATAATCACTTCTGCCTTAGCATTTTTTAGAATCTCACGAAGACTTTCCAAATTGGTGATATCCACTTCCGGAACGTCAGTAAAAGTAAATCTATGTTGAGGATAGTTGGATGAAATCTTTCTGAAAGAATTACCCAACTGACCATTTCCTCCTGTAACAAAAATATTCATAGTTATCTATTAGAATACTTCAGCATCTTTCAACAAAGGATGCTTTGTATCTTTTTCCGACAATAAAAATTCACAATCCAACTTAGGCCACTCAACACCGACCTGCGGGTCATTATACATGATACCAGCGTCAGCATGTGGTGCATATACATTGTCTACCTTATATGTGAATACGGCCTCATCTGTCAACACCAAGAAGCCATGAGCAAAACCACGAGGGATATAAAGTTGACGATTGTTCTCCTCACTCAACTCTACAGCCACATACTTTCCAAAAGTAGGAGACGCTTTTCTTATATCTACAGCAACATCAAGCACAGCACCCTTTACGACACGTACAAGTTTTGCTTGCGACGCATCTCCCTTCTGGTAATGTAGTCCTCTAAGCACGCCCTTTGAAGATTTTGACTGATTCTCCTGAACGAACTCTACATGATGTCCGATATGTTCATCAAACTCGGCCTGTTTGAATGATTCGTAAAAATAACCTCTACTATCACCAAACACCTTAGGCTCAATAACAAACACACCTTTTACTGATTGTTCAATATATTCCATAATCAATTAATTATTTATCAATGATACGATATATTGTCCGTATTTAGTCTGTTTCAAACTATTTCCCAAATCAAGTAGCTGTTGATCTGAGATCCAACCATTACGCCAAGCTATCTCTTCAATACAAGCGACATAGAAACCTTGACGGTTCTGTATTGTCTCTACAAAATTTGAAGCCTCAAGCAATGAATCGCAATTACCGGTATCTAGCCAAGCGAAACCTCGTCCAAAAAGGTCTACCTTAAGAGTTCCTTCCTCAAGATATGTTTTATTCAAATCTGTGATTTCATACTCTCCTCTTGCACTTGGTTTCAATGCATTAGCACGCTTACAAACAGTACTGTCATAGAAATACAAACCAGGTACAGCATAATTACTTTGGGGCTTAATAGGTTTCTCTTCCAATGATGTGACATTACCATTTTCATCAAACCCAACTACTCCGTATGCTCTCGGATCCTTAACATAATATCCAAAAATCAAAGCTCCCTTCTTTGTCTGAGCTGCTCTTTTAAGCATAGAAGAGAAGTTTTGGCCATAGAACATATTGTCGCCTAGTATCAAGCAAGCGTCATCACCAGCAAGAAATTCTTCACCTAAAACAAATGCCTGAGCCAAACCATTCGGCTTTTCCTGTACCTTATATTCAAAACGCATTCCAAGCGACTTACCGTCGCCAAGCAACTGCTCAAACATCGGCAAATCTCTCGGAGTTGAGATAATCAAAACTTCTTTGATTCCGGCCAACATCAAAGTTGACAACGGATAATATATCATAGGCTTGTCGTAGACAGGCATAATCTGTTTACTAATAGCCTTAGATAAAGGGAAAAGGCGAGTAGCACTGCCACCCGCCAATATTATACCTTTCATTTCTTCAAAAGAACAGTTTTAATAGCATTTTCCAACTCTGCTTCCGGCAATGCACCTCTGTTTGCCTGAGGCTCGCCATTCACTGGAACAAAAATCAATAGAGGAATGCTCGTTGCACCAAATGCCTGAGCCAAATCTCTGTTCTTGTCTACATCAATCTTGTAGATGTCAATCTGGTCCTTATACTTTACCGATAGATTGTCCAAGAATGGAGAGATTGTACGACAAGGTCCACACCATGTCGCGTAAAAATCAATTATACATGGTTTCTTGCCCTTATACTGCCAAGTCGCACTCTGGACAAAATCACAAATCTGCGCACGGAATTCATCCTGATTAATGTGTTTTACCAATGAATTCTGTGCTGCCACAAAAGAACTTGTTGTAAACAACAATACCAAAGTGGCAAATATTTTAGCCATTGTTTTCATATCAATACTTTTTTCAAAATAAGATTAAATTGTTTCTTCGGGGGTCAAAGATAGTGCTAAATGTTCAAAATGGGATTATAATATTGATTTTTTCTGCTTTCAAAAACAAATAAATGTTAAACCGAAACAGAATACTTCTGTATTTCAGCAATTTAAAAAACGAACTATTTTGTAAGAAAATTAAGAAACACGACTTTTCTAGATTCTAACAAAATATCGTATATTTGCACAAAATATGTATTTATGAAAATCATAAAAGGTATATTACTTGGTGTTGTAGGTTATCTCATCGGAGGTCGAATCGGAGCAATCGTTGGATTTGCTCTTGGTGTGACTATCAGCTCTGATGACAAAAAAGACGACAATACAACAAGCAACAATAATAAGGATGACGAGTCAAACTTCAAATATTGTATCCTGGTACTGCTAGGTGAAGTAATGAAATCGGACGAAAAACTTATGAGCTGTGAACTTGACAGCGTAAAGTCGACTATCCGCAGATATTACAAAACAGAATCTGAACAGAAGGCTGCACTTAAACAGTTCCAATCAATTCTTGACAACAAATACAATATCCGAACAATATGCAGCAGCATCAACAAACGTCTCAACTACATCGCTAAGTCGGAGTTGATTATGGAGTTGTTGGCGGTTGCCTACGCTGACGACGAATTCCAGTCCGCAGAAGAATCTGTCATCAAACGTATTGTCGAAAATTTGAACATCACTTCTCAGGAATACAACAGTATCTATACCCTATTCATGAGAAAATACAAGCAGGGATACTACAGGGGAGAGCGCAATCAGCAGTCTTCGTATTCCAACACAAACAATAATTCTTCAAACAGCAATTCATCCAATAACTCTAGTTACAACAATAACAGCAACTACAACCGCAACAGCAATTCTAGCAACAACTCTAGTTACAATAGCGGAAGCAGCAGCAACTCTAATTCAAATTACAACTCCAATTCCAAATCTAACAATAACAATTACCGAAGCAGAAGTGGCGTTTCGGTAAGCGAAGCATACGATATTCTTGGGGTTACAGGAAATGCTTCTGATGCAGAAATCAAGAAGGCATACCGTGTTTTGGCTGTAAAGTACCATCCGGACAACGCTGCATCTTTGGGAGAAGAAGCCGTTCGCCAAGCTACTGAATCTATGAAGAAAATCAACGAAGCTTGGGATACGGTAAAAACGGCAAGAGGAATAAAATAATACCGGCTCTATAACACAAAATCGTCCTTCATGGAAATAGTAGTAATAATCTTTTTTTTGATTTTCCTCTCATGCATCTTAAACTCTTCTGAAAAAAACCAAAAAGATGAAGAACCTATTGAAGAACTAACAGTAGAAAAAAGGTCTAACAGCCAAAAGAAATACATCCTCATGCTTCTTGCAGAAGTCATGAAGGCAGACTACAAAAACCTAAAATGTGAACTTGACAGAGTCAGATCTACTATAAACAGATACTATACAACTACAAAAGAACAAGCAGAAGCTCTTGATGAATTCCAGACTTTCCTCAATGAGGACAATGAAATCAAATACATCTGCTACAAACTAGATTTCTTGACATACGTCGACGCTTCCGAACTTGTGATGGAACTGCTTGCAGTCGCTTTTTCCGACGAAGAGTATAACGAAAAAGAACAAGAGGTAATAGACTCAATTGTAAAAGGACTCGGTATCTCCTGGATACAGTACGAAAGCATCTACTCCATCTTCATAAGGAAATATGATCGCGGAGACTATAACACAAACAAAAAAAGCAATAAAAAGAAAGCTGACAAAGAGAAGAAAAACGACAATAATGACAATAAAAGAGAATCCAAATCAACAAAAGAAAAAGATTCTCAAATAGAATCAAGTTATAAAATTCTCCAAGTCAAGCCAACCGCTTCGAACGACGAAATCAAGAAAGCTTATCGCTCGCTTGCAAAACAATATCATCCCGACTTTGCATCTGCATTTGGAGATGAAGCTATACGTCAAGCGACTGAATCCATGAAAAGAATCAACGAGGCATGGGAATCAGTTAAAGAAGCGAGAGGTATCAACTAAATCAAATAATCATAGCCTCATCATTCCTATCTTCCTCCCATCATATAATAAGTGGATTTGTCAACGTGACATCTCCTGTCTTTAAACTTATACTCAAGTATTATCTCATGCGACGAAAACGGAGATGCGAAGTCTCCATGCACGACTAAATCAAAACTGTATCCTAAATAGAGATGTTCTCCAAGTCCTACACCTGCATTTATAATCAAGTCTGTAGAACCATTTCCTATTAAACTATGACGACAACTGACACCTCCAGCCCAAGAGTCGACTTCTCTATTCTTTGCTTTAATAAGTGCGACATGAAGTTCTCCCTGCAGACGGTCGGAATCATACAATTGCATCATACCACCTGCATATAAGTGCAGTTTTCTCATCGTCGGTCGGCGGTATGAGCCATATAGATAAAAAGCATTGACCGTGATCCTTCGTTCTTGACGCGTGAGCCAATCTTCCATATTCTTTGCCGAAAAGCCTACTGTGGTCTCGCCATCTTCCGTTCCAAACATTCTCTTTTTATGGATCCACTCCACACCAAAACTGAAATTGGGATTCACCTCATTGTTGTCATACAAGGAAGCATCATCCATATCGTCAGCTGAAATTTTACCCACATCTTTTTGCTGAATACCAACCCCACCTTCCAAACCAAGATTTACTCTGTCATTATCTGAACCTAGGCTAAAAATATAATTACCATCAACTTTAATAGTGGAAGTATATCCAGCATTATCATACTGCATTTTTCCACCGAACAACGATCTAAACTTTGGTTTATACTGGCTAAAGGCCCCCCAAAACGAGAGTGGCTGTCCATCGTAACCAACTTGCTGCATTCGTCCAACCAGGGATGCATGAGTCATCGGCACAAGGTATGCCGGAGAGAACGGCGACCGATCTGCCCAAAAATGTAGCGCATTTGCATCTGTTTGAGCAAACGAAACTATTGCTGAAAATACCGCAAACATCAATAACATAAGTCTCATCTTTTGTATCTGTTAATCAAATTCATAATTTAATTTCACATTGCCACCGTCACATATCCATAATGTTTTTGGCCTATTGAATCAGTCACTATATAATAATATGTATCGGGTGTAATTTTACCGTTAGGCAGCACTCCATTCCAGCCATCTTCACCTTGATAGAGCATAATGCCATGTCTGTCTTTAATTTCTACACGATATCCTTTCATAAAATAATCGTTTATCATGTCGCCATTAGGAGAAAATGTATTTGGAATGACAAATTCAGTTTCTATCGTCGTATGCAAACGTAGTTTACATCCTTCTTTTGTTTCAACTACAGCAACAGCAGAAAATAGCAACGCCTCATCTGCATTAAACGTGTAGCTGAACTTTTGTTGTGAAGAGCTTCCTCCATCACTCATCAACCAAATGAATGTGGATTCACTCAAATCATCATCACTTTCCAATGCAAACTCAACATCCGATTCTCCTCTTCTTATCTTTGCAGGTGTTGCTGACATCGTGACTGTCGGAACAGAGAATTCTTCAATCTTGAAATCTATTCGTTTTTGACAGCCATACTTGTCCCTACCCAAAACATATCCGTTACCAGCTTCAGTAAATAGACATTCATCTCCTCTACTTCCGTCGCTCCACACATACTCATCAGCTCCAGATACTCCAACTACGACACTTTCTCCAGGACAGATTTTAAGTTCTCCTGTCGTGAGCATATCAGGAATATCATTGAATATCAAATTTGTATAAGCTTCCGACCTACATCCATATTCATTTATGGCGACGACGGAATACACGCCGCTCTGTGTGGCATTTATCTCATCCCCGACAGTACCAGAACTCCATTCATAGCTGCATTTTGAATCTGATAAAACCTTCAACTTTGCATATTGCTGGTTACAGACGGGAATTTCAGCACCTACAATTTCAACTTTAGGCACACGTCTTTCATGAATAATAAAATGTTTTTGTCCACCGCAACCATTTTTGTCAACTACATAAACCGAATATCTTCCAGATTTATAGGAGTTGAAAACAAAGGAATTTGACAATGTATCTCCGTTACTTTCGTCTATCCACGTTGATTTAGCGACATCCGTTTTTAACAAAAATACTTTAGCCTCATCATCTGTATTTTCACAAATGTCAAAATCTCCATAAATGAATATATCGTCAACATCATACTTGTCTACAATAATTTCCGCTCTATTGCTCAAGCATCCGTTTTTGTCCTTTGCTATAACAGACAATGTATCCGAATCAGACACATAGACAGCGGGTTCCTTGATTCCATTACTCCAATCATATTCAACAAGAACAGATCCAGTTTTCTGCAATACAGATAAATCTGTAACTTCGCCATCACATATATGAGTCTTTCCAACCACTTCTATTTTAGGATTTGGCAACACTCTAACATTATATGAAACTTCACGACATTCTCCATTATCCAGACATACAGACACTCTATACCGACGACTCTCCTTTGCGTAAATGGCTGGTTTACTTCGGCCATCATCCCATATATAATAATCTCCACCAGACGCGATCAACAGGACACTATCGCCTTCACATATAACAAGTTCACCATCAACAGCATCGTTGATAAGGGGAACGGGAACATCTATCTCCATCACATCCTTGTACGCCACATTTGAACAACCTACGCTATCCGTACCTGTTACTTTGTAAAGTCCTCCGTGTGTGATTTCAATAGACGGTACTGTCATTTTCTCCGTCCCCCAGCCATACGTCTTGCCGCCAAACGCAGTCAGAATAGCACTTTCTCCACGACGCAGTATATCTGCACCTTCTATATATATATTAGGCAAATCATATTCCTTGATCACTATGGAATCTCTGCTTTCGCATCCAAATCCACTTCTTGCAACAACTTCATAAACACCACCACTACGCACTAGAATCTCTGTGTCCACACTTCCATTATTCCACTGCAAATAAGAAGCGTCCGTTACTGCTGTCAACATCACAGAATCACCTTCGCACATCTGAGTCTGGCCGACAATACACAATAACGGATTCGGGTTCACAACAATCTTAAACCATACTGTGTCTGAAACTCCATTAGGTGATGTTGCCACGACATAATGTCGACCGGATTTCTTAAATACCGATTTTCTTCCGATACTACCATTACTCCATTCTATCGTATTGAACAACGGAGCTTCAACAGAAATCACAGATGAGTCGCCATCACAAAACTCAAACATTCCATCTACAGACAGTTCAGATGAAGTGACTCGGATTGCAGCATAAGCAGAGCATCCGTATTCATCAAATACAGTTACCGAATAGTCTTCATATACATTTATGTCATGTCCATCCACAACAATCTGAGCGTCTGTTTCCCTTCCCGGCTTCCACAGATATCTATAACTGGAACTATCCGAACCTATAACATTTGCAGAAAGTGTTGCACTTTGTGTAGCAGCAATATGTGTTATGCCTGAAATCTGCACTTCTGGTTTCTTATTTACTTTAACTGAATGATATACAGTATCTGATCGACAACCCATATAATCATAACCGACAGCCCAAAATTCTCCACCTTTATCTACCGTCTTAACCTTGCCGACCCCACCGTCGCTCCAAACTATATTTTGACAATCCATTCCACTGGCCACCATTTCTATTTCCCCATCTTCACAGACAACCGTATCTCCGGAAATAGATAAAAATGGAGACGGCGACTCCTTGGCATACACGGAATCAACCACTGTACAACCGAAAGAATCCGTCGCCTCCACTACATAAAAACCTTCCGCATTAACATTTATATATAAGCTATTGTCTAATTTTCCTTTAATCCAAGAAATCGCAACATCGTCAGAATGGTTCACCGCAAAAGAAACAGAATCTCCTTTACAAAACGATTTTGTCTTTCCACCAACAAAATCCAACTTAGGTAACGACACTTTCTTTACTTCAAACTTAACGGTATCCGACACACATTCTCCATTATATCCAACAACCGTATATTTTCCAGGACGATATATTTCAATCTGCTTTGTCGTGTCGCCAGTATTCCAATGTAGACGTGAACAATCAGCCGCGTCCACAATTAGCATCGCACTATCATTCACTCCACATAGATGATCTTTACCATCAATTGACAATCTGGGCAACTGCATTTCTCTTGCAACAACCTTCATAGATTCCGACGGACAATCAGCAGTGTCATATCCGACAACAAAATGGTCTCCTGCTATATCTGTAGTCACAATTTCTCCATCCAACTTTACATTATCAAATTCAAATCGTTCAGCATCTCTCGAAGAAAACTTCATTTCTGCGCTTCCTCGTTCACAGAAAAATACTGTATCCGGAGCAACTATTGTCGGTCTTTTTCTCTCAGCAATAGTTATCTCTGCGGATGCCTTACATCCAAATCTATCAATTCCGACAACCTTCACTAATCCGGCATGAGCATAATAGAATGGAGTATCAACAGCACTATTATCCCAATAAAACCGTTGGCAATCCCCATTCACTGATAAATAGGATATAGAGTCAAAGCAAACTTCGGTTTTGCCCGAAATACTTATTCTAGGACTATGAAGTACCAATGTTTTCGAATACGACGCCACACAACCATTTGCGTCAGTCGCAGTACATGTATAAGTTCCTGCCGTGTCGACGCTAATTGATTCTCCAACGTAGCCATTATTCCATACGTAGGAAAGCAATGTGCCGGAATTTGCAACAAGTGTGGCAGAACTATCCACACAAATCACATCTGCAGATTGGATTTCAAATTGAGGTAGTCCATGAAATACAACATCTGTCTCAGCAGTTCCAACACAGCCCAACGAATCAGTTGCAGTCACCACAACTCTTCCACCCTGCTTCAACGTAATCACAGACGACGTATCGGCAACGCAATTCCACGCATATTTTACATCTCCGTCTTGCGCTACAAATGATGTTTCTATTGTCAAGCTGTCACCAACACATGCTTCCAATCTCGATGCAGAGATCGATCCGACAGGAATATCACGAACAACCGATTCCACCTTATGATTGGTACGGCATCCAGAAACACTGTCAGTCACAACAACTGTGTATGTATCGGCAGAGGAAAAAGATAACGTAGAGTCGGTTGAACCATTTGGCCATTTGAACAGACATTTTTTATCAGTCAGCAAAGCGATCTCTCCAACTCGCGTTCCACATGACGGCTTCACTACCTCCGTGATTTTCGGTTTGATTGCCAGCTCTACCTTCACTTTTGCAGTATCGCTGCATCCGTACTCGTTTGTACCAACTACCATGAATGTACCTGAACTTGATGCTTTGTACTTATTGCTGTCCGATCCTAGTATCTTTCCTTGCTTACTCCACTTATAATGATCGGCGCCATTCATGGTAAGAGTAACCGTTGAATTCTCACAAAGGTGCTTCAATGTATCTCCCTTCAACTTCGGAGCAGGATTCACAACTACAGAGAAATCCTTGCGAGTCTCACAATTATGCGAATTTGAAACCACCACATGATAATCTCCACTTTTCTTCAATACCGTCACAGAATCCATATCAATCACAGTTCCACCCGCGTCGACCCAGGAATAGTTATATTTAGTATTAGATCGATTATCCACGTTGACCTGCAATACACTTCCTTCATTCTTGCAAAAAGCCAAGTCTCCGACCAATGAAATCTCAGGATATGGAAGGAATTCCACATCAGTATACGCCTCACCGACACATCCGGTAAGAGCATCTTTCACCTGTGCACGATACTGACCTGAATGAGAAATTTTTATTTCTGGTGATGTATTTCCATATATCGAATCAGGTGATATCCAAAAAAATTCAGAGCCCGCAGTAGGATTAGTAACAGTACAAAAAATCATTTCGGTCCTCCCTTCACAAGGAGTAATTGAATTAAGAAAAATTTTGGGGCTCTGAATTTCATTTATATGGAATGGAAAGTACTTACTCTTACAACCGTTTACCGTGTAGCCAACAACTCCATAATCACCATCTTGCGACAAAGCATATTGGCTATCACCAGTGCCGAAACTCATACCAGAACCATACCACTCAAAATTGGTCAGTCCGGCACCTTCGGCAGAAAACGTAGTCAAATGACCGCTACAGATCTCATCCACAAGATTTGGAATCACAACGTCGGCAACAGAATCTACAGATGTAATTACGACTTCACTTGAAGACTTGCAACCATCTGTCGTCTTCACCACAACACGATATCTTCCTTCTTCTGTGACTTTAATCTTCTTGTCTGTAGAAAAAACCTCACCTCCCTTGCTCCACTCATACGAAACAATCTTATCCTCAGTCAAATCATGAGACGCTGAAATCTCCGTTTCTGAAAGGCCAGGACAAAATGCAGTAACACCACCAAACTTGATATTCGCACTCATCTTCGGATGAATTTTGAAATGCAGAGTATCACGACATATATTCTTGCCTATTGTTTTAGTACCAACCACATAATAGTTGCCACTAGAGATGAAAGTTGCTGAATTAGAAGTTTCTCCGCCTTTCCACTCGTATGAATCCATATCGGAAGCAGTCAAAGTAAGAGACTCTCCAAGACAAAGGCCCTCGTTTCCGGAAATAGAAGGAGTAGGCGACGGTATGATTGAAGCAGCGACTGTCTTAGAACATCCGAATGCTGTGGCTGTCAACGAATATGGTCCGGCTACAGTAGTTGAGAATGATTCTTCGGTAGAGACTTCAACTCCATCTTTCTGCCACGAAAAATCAGCCGGAATTTTTCTTGTTCCCTGACGAACGATTGCTTTCAGCGTACCAGTGTTTCCATTACAAATCTGAGATTTTGTCTCATCTACACGAAGAGTCCATTTAGGTTCTTCCTTGACCTCAATAGATTCCGTAACGACGTCGCCAGCCTTAAGTGTGATCACCGCATCAACAGTCATTCCTGCATAAAGAGCAGAAAAAGAGTAGGCAGACGATGGAAGTTTATCGCCGTTCTGATAAAACTCAACACTTTTGATATCAGAATGGTCCTCAAACTGAAGTTTCGATACTCCATCACCACAGATATAAAACACGCCCCCGTCAACATTTTGCCACTTATAAGCAAACGCAGACTGCGACATAAACAACAAAAACAAAATAATGATTCTAATCGCCATTTTCCCGACTAAATTTCATTCAAAAATTACTGTTAAAATCCGTTCCGATTGTATTAACTGTTATCTAATCCGGAACAAAACCGTTGCAAAAGTAAACACTTTGTTTGAAACTGCAAGTGTTTAAGCAAGAAAATCGCAGAAAAATTAAAAAAAACATATTTTTCTTCAAAAAAACTCAAAAAAGATTTGCAGATACAAAAATAAGCGCTACCTTTGCATCGCAATTGAGAAACAAAGCAATCAATTAGCAATCGAGATGTAGCGCAGTCCGGTTAGCGCATCTGGTTTGGGACCAGAGGGTCGGGGGTTCGAATCCCTTCATCTCGACTCAAGGAGAGCAGAAATGTTCTCCTTTTTTGTTTTTTAGTAAAGTACAAATTAAATACCTAAAGAGAAAACCACAAAAAAATTGTATTTTTGCCAAAGATTTTTTTGACATGAGAAGATTCAATACCACAGGAACATGTTTCCGTGATTTGCACTATATGGTCAATATTGACAGACAGGTAGAGGCAGCCGCCAAAATTGTCCGTCAGGGAGACTATTTCTGCATCAACCGAGGAAGGCAGTACGGAAAAACTACCACTTTGTCAACATTAGCAAAACATCTGGAAAATGAATTTTGCGTCTTTAACATAAGTTTCGAAGGATTAGGAGATGCTTCATTTGCTAGCGTAGAAAATGCGTGTGCCGAGTTCTTAAAGATTTTAAGACAATGGTCTAGAATAAATGGATCTTCAGCAGAAATGCAGGCACTACTAAAAAGTGTTGTTCCAATAGGTTGTAAGGAGATATCTTCTACCGACTTCATTGACATCATTGACGAATTGTGCAATTTATCGAAAAAGCCACTGGTCGTGATGATTGACGAAGTTGATCAAGCAAGCAACAACGACGGATTTATAAAATTCCTTGGAGTCCTACGCAAAATGTATCTCTCTAGAAACCAATTTAAAACGTTCCAATCCGTAATTCTTGCAGGAGTTTATGACATTAAAAATCTCAAATTAAGAATTCGCACAGACGAGGACCACCAGTTCAATTCCCCATGGAATATAGCGGTGCCCTTTGTAGCAGACATGTCACTGCACGAGGATGGGATTGCAGAAATGCTTAAAGATTACGCGACGGATCGCAACATGACATTTGACTTCGAATTCGTCGCTAAAGAAATCTATTCATATACAGCAGGCTACCCTTTTCTTGTCAGCCGAATGTGCCAGATAATAGACGAAACATCTTTGACATGGGACAAAGAAGGCATATTGGCATCCGTCAATATGATATTAAAAGAAGAGAACACTCTGTTTGACGACCTCATAAAGAAACTTAATCAGTTTCCTAAAATGAAAGAATTAATCAGAGACATTTTATATTCAGGCCTAAAAAAGACATTCTCATCTGACGAACAATATCTACAACTTGCAAAAAGGTTCAATTTTCTGACCGAAACAGACGGGTACGTGAGCATAGCATGCCGTCTAATGGAAACGCGTCTTTACAACATGTTTATTTCGGAAGCAGAATTTGAAAAAATGTTTGCTAACGGGCAATTAGACAAAAGCCAATTTGTCCATAACGGACATATTGACATGAGACATCTGCTAGAAAAATTTGTCGTTCATTTCAATGAAATCTTCCGTTCAAATGACGGATCAATGGATCAAAAATTTCTTGAAGATCAAGGCCGCAAGCAATTTCTACTTTACTTACGTCCAATAATCAACGGAATCGGCAACTACTACTGCGAAGCAACCACACGTGATATGACAAGAACAGACGTAATAGTGGATTATCTTGGCAAACAATATATCATAGAACTGAAGATTTGGCACGGCAATGCCTACAATGAACGTGGAGAGCAACAGTTATCCGAATATCTCGACTATTATCATTTGCAAACAGGCTATATGGTAAGTTTCTGTTTCAACAAGAACAAACAGCCTGGAGTCAAATCCATAGCAATAGGGAACAGAACAATTATTGAGGCTGTGGTCTGAAATTTATATTTAACCCTCTCAAACTCGCATATACAAGGCACAATCCGGATGATACGAGGGGGCATATAATGAGTAAGTCTTCTTTTTTGAATGCTATTGGTGTTTGAATTTATGTTCGCCCCATACTTCAACATTTGATGTCAAGAAACATATTTTTGGGCATATTTATGGCAATATCAAAAAAAAATAGCATTTTTGCATAGTCTTTCGATATAAATGATTCAGAGCAATCATATAAATTTGAGAAGACACTACATAATTTGAAAGCGTCATTGATGCTTTGTCTATAGGCTTGTTGAAACCTAGGAAATTTCAATACGATGGTCGAGGGCATTGTCAGAAGTGATTCTTACGGGTATGCTGTACTATATCCCGGAAGGTGTCAGGAGGGTCATATGATCCTCATGCACTTTTTCGTTTTGTAATACACACTAACGTAGGTATCTATCTCTCTGTACCGTTCACCATCAAGGTTTTCCTAGGACCTCAGCAAGCGGACGAACAGAAATAGATACCTACGTTTTCATATGTATCAAATTAAATATGGCAAATTTGCCAAACCGGGTATCTGTTGGCATAACAATAATTCAAATGAAAAAGATTTGTTCTTTTACACTATCGGTGATTCTCTCACTTCTCATTTTTTCAAGTTGTCATCATGTGATTAACGAAACAGAAACTCCTCTAAAATTCAAAATCACATCCAATACTACAGTTGAAGTAATTAGAGATGACGAAATCGAATATTCTGGAACATGTATAATACCAGACAAAATAAAAATAGGAGGGAAAACATATGATGTTACAAGCATCGAAGAAGTTGCATTTTCTGATTTCAATGGATTAACCAGTGTTGAGATACCTCATAGTATTTCTAACATAGGCGACCACGCATTCGGAGGTTGCTTGAACTTAACTAACATAAAAATAAATTCTGGAATAACTCACATCGGAGAAGGTGCATTTGCACAATGTAACGTAATCAACATAGACATTCCTTCTAGCGTAAAAAGTATAGGTAAATGTGCATTTGTAGGATGCAATAAACTTATAGATATCAAATTACCTGCAAGTGTTATAACCATTGGGGTTGGAGCATTTTCAGAATGCGATAACTTAACAAACGTAATCATACCTTCAAGTGTAATCAACATAGATAATTGGGCATTCGCAAATTGTCCAAATTTAACAAACGTGGAACTTCCATCTAATCTTACCAGAATAAACCATGGAACCTTTGCATGGTGTGAAAGTTTGACAAATATTCAACTGCCATCAAATATCATATCAATTGGAGATTTTGCATTTGGAGGTTGCGAAAAGTTATCAAATATTCAATTGCCATCAAACTTAAAAAGCATTGGAGATACTGCATTTGGAGAATGTATCAATTTAACTAATATAAGCATTCCAGAAAGTGTTACAAATATTGGTAAGCTCGCTTTCGCAGGATGCGAAAATTTATCTAGCATTGATGTAGCGCCTAATAATTCTTCTTATTCTAGCGAGAATGGTATCTTATATGACAAAATCAAATCAGAAATCATTTGCGTTCCTGCAGGTATAAAAAGTGACATTTCAATTCCCTCAAGCGTGACTAACATAGACAAAGATGCTTTTGATGGATGTTTTAACATAAAAGGAATCACTACCGTCCCGTAAAAGTGAACAAAAAGTTCTTTGAAATAATTGAAATATAGTCTATTAGACGGTATTTTTAAATGAAACGGATTTGAATTCATACATTTGTGGCTAAATGATAGCTGCATATGAATCAAGACAAATA
>JAZQQY010000056.1:0-8850 GCA_045629285.1 Paludibacteraceae bacterium
TGGATTTGGAGCAGATCCAAGACGTGTGGAGATGGCAGGAGGCAAGAAAATCTCTGACATTCAAAAGGATAATATTGGAGCAAGATACAAGGAACTTGGCTTCTCATATTCCGCTCCAGAAAAGGAGAAAGTGGAGAAAGACTCCACTATGGATTCAGAGGCAGAAGAAAAATTAATTTTCTTCTATCATCCAGACCATCTTGGTTCAACATCTTACGTGACCGATGCCGATGGAAACATTGCCCAGCACATCGAATACATTCCTTATGGCGAAGTATTTGTGGAGGAGCGTAATTCCCAATTCTCAACTAATTTCTTGTTCAATGCCAAAGCACTCGACAACGAGACTGGCTTGTACTACTATGGTGCGAGATATCTGGATCCTACGGGGGCGATGTGGCTAAGTGTGGATCCGATGTTTGAAAAGAACGTAGGTGCGACTCCTTATAACTATTGTCATGGTAATCCGATTGCCAAGAAAGATCCTGATGGAAAAAAGGATTATAAAGTAAGTGAAGAAGGTTTTATTACTGAGGTTATTGAAAATAATGAAACCAACAGATTTTTCCTTAATGGTCAAGAATTGGAGTTTAACGACCCTAATGGAGTGGATAAGTCTTGGAAAGAGAACGATAATTTAGAGGTTGGAGATAGACTTTTTATGAATTTGCCAAATGCAAAAAATGTTATAAAAAATGTACCTATTAATGAAGAAATCAAAAATAGTTCAGGACTTTCTCGTTATTGGAAAATTCGAAATGCTTCACATTCATTAAAAGGTTCTGATTTTACATTTGGGTATATTATAGAATATTTCAAGGAACATAAAAATCCAGATGAAGGTCCTATACCAAGAATTGATGGTGAGTATGATAGTGGAAGAGTAGCATATCAAGAAAATTATGTGTTCTTTAGATTTTCAGGTGAGACTACATTATATAATGTATATGATTCTGGAAATTTTATGTGGGGCGGATGGTCAAAGGAAGTTCAAATAACCGATAGTGAAGCAAAATGGGGACCTCAATTAAATGAATTGTTTCAAGATTCAGATGCAGACACCCATGCTATACAGAATGGAAGAACATGGTATGATAAAAAATGAATGGCAATGAAAAAAAAAATGTGGTTTGATATTATTTGCAGTATTTTGGATTATCCCATTTGTGACGAATCATATTTTACACGAAAGATCCAAAATATGGATGGATATTGTATTGATATTCTACTTGATTAATATAATTTTAGTTATATATTCAGTTTTTAGAATTTTCTATGTTATAAAAAGAAAAGAAAATTCACGATTACTATTTCCATTAGTAGTGATAATAACAAATTTGTTCTTCTTTTTGTATGGATTATATAAGTGTTATCATTAGTTTTCCATTGAAATGTAACGAATAATATTTGTTTAAGCTTCCAATTCAAAACGTGACTTGTCCCTTATCTTTGTTGCGAAAATAAAAACAGAAAGTATGGCAAGCAAAAAGAAGATTAAAACAAAAATTCCGGCAACGGTAGCCCAATGTCTCCGACATTAGCCAACCATTGTCTGGCTTAATAACCGTGTCCACGGTATGGAAATAATTGCTATCTTTGCAAATTCATTTCAAAAGAAACGACAAGCGATCTTTAGGTACTATAATTCCCAGAGCTTAGCATCAGGATAGGGGATTTCCCAAGGGCTAAGCCCTTGCCTCTCCACCAATGCGCGAGCCGTAGGCGAGCGCAAAGAAAATGCAAAATACGGAATAGAAGGAATCACCCACCAACCGTGGAACGGTTGTTATACGAGCCAATGGTTGGCTTTTCACGGAGTGAAAAGGCTACCGTTGGGGACAAGCGAGAGCGAGATGGTGCATGTGAACGGCAAAAAAGTCGGTGAAAACGCCAATATCAGCAAATTCACAGCATACGTCAGTCCTTATTTCGTGGTGTCGAACGGCGGAGCCTACACCAAGCACATCTATGCTGCAAGCCAGCGAATCGCATCAAAATTAGGCAATATCGATGGATTTGGAGCAGATCCAAGAAGAGTGGAGCAGGCAGGAGGAAAGAAAATCTCAGATTTCCAGGAGGATAAAATTGGAGCAAGATTCGAGGAATTGGGCTTCGAATATTCAGCTTCAGAGAAACCGAAGGCTGAGAAAGATTCCACTATGGATTCTGAGTCAGAAGAAAAATTAATTTTCTTCTACCATCCAGACCATCTTGGCTCAACTTCTTACGTGACAGATGCCGATGGCAACATCGCCCAGCATGTGGAGTATATCCCATACGGTGAAATCTTCGTGGAGGAGCGTAATTCCCAATTCTCTACTAATTTCTTGTTCAACGCCAAAGAACTCGACAACGAGACAGGTTTGTACTACTACGGTGCAAGATATCTGGATCCTACGGGAGCAATGTGGCTTTCTGTAGACCCTCTATTCGAGAAGTATGCTGGAATGAGTCCGTACAATTATTGTGCAGGAAATCCGGTGAAAATGGTGGATCCGGATGGAAGTGAATTTATGGATATTTTCAAAGGAGCTGTTGCAGCAATTAATGATAACATTATGCTTGGTGTCGGTAACTATAGAGGTAGAATGGGACAACAAGCAGTAGATGCATCTGATTATAATCTCGGATTAACCATAGGAGACTGTTTGTCTGTGTTGATAGGATCGGGAGAAATTGGAACTGGTACTGGAATGATGGCTCAAGGATCTGCCGTGGTAGCTGTAAGTGTTTCTGGTGGAGTTACTGCTCCCGTAGCAGTTGCTGGAGCAGGGGAAGTAGTAGCAGGAGCAGCACTTACAGAACATGGCTATTTTATGGCTGCACAAGGATTGTCTAACATTGCTAACAAGAAGGGGCATCTGCCGGAATCGTCAAGTACTGTATCAGGATCGAAATCATCGTCTTCTGAATCAATCCCAAGTAAAACTTTATGGAAAAATGAGAAGTTTCATATGGATATGGAAAAACCTAAAGGCAGACAAGGACAAATACATATACAGGATCATAAAAAAAATAAATGGTTATATAGAGAAGGCGACCTTTTTTCTAAGAATCCTAAAACTGGAAAATATGATGTGCCAGCTCCGAGAGAAGTTAAGAAATTATTGGATAACCCACAAGTACAAAAAGCACTTGAAAAGGGATTTAAATACTTAGAAGAATGATTATGGTTGGATATAAATGTAATAAACAGATGTTTTTATTGGCAAAAAAATATAATTTGTCATTTGAAAATGATTACAATACTGTTTGTTTGCCGAAAGCCTTGAGATACACTTTAAGTGAAGGAATTCAAGAGCAAATGGATGACGTAAGTGTTTTTTATATGTTAAATTCATCTGCATTTTGTAATCATGTATATCCTAATGTATTTGAAAATTTTTATGAAGATTTGACTGGTAATGAATATTCAAATAACAAGATTGTCTTTGAAACGGGAAAATATATAGGATATGCTCTAAAAAAAGGAATCTCATTTTGTCATAAATTGATAAATATTTTGCCAAAATCTAAAGATTTTTGTGTTATAATGAGTGTAGATGAAGATTATGTTACTATTTCTTTTCATTTAGTTAGAGATGGAGAAACATGGTTGGGAGATGATTTAGAAGAATATAGGCAGGACGCTATTCTTGTCATGAATGTAAAAAAATGATATGGTATCTCCTGGTATATGATTGAAAATCATTAGAGTTAGAGAATATGTTAGGCATTGCAAAGGGCGGAACGTCCTTGCCCACACCACTTCCGCGAGTGCGTAAGCACGAGCGGATCCATCATCATATCAATACGTACGACGATTGGTACAGATTGAAGACAGCCAATGGAGTGTTTGAGTCTGCGGATAAAGCCAAAAGAGCTGAATACAGTTTGACGATGGGTTACGACAACCTCTACAACATCACATCGAAGAAGATGACGATGAGTCAGACGAACCTTCAGTTCGACGGCACATTGTCGGCAGGACATGAGTTCAGCTACAACTACAGCAGTATAATGTCGACGGAAAGTTGGCTGACGACAAAGTCGACTCCGAATTGCAGAAGAACCAACGCACTCAGAACTACGAGTTTGACGCCAACGGAAACATGACATCAGTGTCGGTTGACACCGTCGCACCGATCAAATCCTTCCTATGGGATGAAGAGAACCGCCTACTTGCTGTTAATAACAACGGAAGTGTGTCATGCTACTTCTACGATGCCGCAGGAGAAAGATCAGTGAAGATCTCAAGCGAGAGCGAGATGGTTCATGTCAACGGCAAAAAAGTCGGTGAAAACGGCAGTTCTTGCAAATTCACAGCATACGTCAGCCCATACTTCATAGTGTCGAATGGCGGAGCCTACACAAAGCATATCTATGCGGCAAGTCAGCGAATCGCTTCTAAATTAGGCAATGAAGATGGATTCGGTGCTGATCCAAGACGTATGGAGATGGCAGGAGGAAAGAAGATTTCTGATTTCCAGAAAGGCAATGTAGGCGAGAGATTCAAGGCTCTTGGTTATGAGTATTCTGCTCCAGAAAAAGAAAAAGTGGAGAAAGATTCCACAATGGATTCCGAGTCAGAAGAAAAATTAATTTTCTTCTATCATCCAGACCATCTTGGCTCAACTTCTTACGTGACAGATGCCGATGGCAACATCGCCCAGCATGTGGAGTATATCCCATACGGTGAAATCTTCGTGGAGGAGCGTAATTCCCAATTCTCTACTAATTTCTTGTTCAATGCCAAAGAATTAGATAATGAGACAGGTTTGTACTACTATGGTGCGAGATACTTGGATCCTACGGGAGCAATGTGGTTGAGTGTGGATCCGATGTGGGAGAAGTATGTTGGGGCATCTCCATATAACTATTGTCATGGTAATCCTATTATGATGGTGGACCCGGATGGAAGAGAAGATATTGTAGTTTGTGGTAGTCAATATGATGAGAGCTCAGGAAATAAACTGATGTTTGTTAATGAAGGAATTCGTGCTATAAGAGAAATGTCCAAAAACAATCCAAATGAAAACAGAACAATGTTGCTATTTAAAGAGGGATATACTGATAATCAAATAAATGAAATTCAAAACTCAGTAAATCAATTCGGAGGAAATCTAAAACTGATTGATTCAGCTTCGGAATTGATTGATTATGTTAATAACAAAAATGGAGATCGAGCAACAGACAAAATAAACAATATGGAAATTTATTCTCATGGTTTACCCGGGTCAATTGAATTTGGTTACAGTACCTATTGTAAAAATTCTTATGCATTAAATAGCGATAATATAAATGATTTAAAAAGAGAGTCGTTCAAGGGGTTAGCTTCTAATATTAGATCATTTGCATGTCGTACAGCTTTGGGAAATGAATCAACAGCATTTTGCTTATCTCCTGATGTAAATAAAAGTTTTGCACAAAAAATAGCAACAGCTACTGGTGCAAATGTTTACGCTTTTGCAAGAAGAACAAATTATGCTGGACATATAGGTTCAACTTTAGATAGACATACTTTTCTTTCTTATTTAATGCCAATTGGTGTTGATCCAGTTCCAATTCCCAAAATTAAGAAAGTAGATGGTGCAGCATTTGCACCGTTTGGCTCAAATCGTGGTGTTGTAGCTGGAGATACTCCAGTAGGTTTATCTATTTTCCCGTATCATTTAAAACCATAGGCGTATGAGATTGATTCTTTTCCCCATTCTAATGATTTTATGTTCTTGTTCAAATCAAGGTACAGTTTCCGAATGGGATTATTCCATTGCGTCTGAATTTATTGAAAACATTAATGATTCATACAAAGAAAAAATAACGGAATGTGTTGACGAAAATCAACATCAGATAACTATGAGCTTTATTTCTAAAGGATTTTCTTTAGACTCTTTTGAAATAATTCTTGTGACAAATCATCAGGTGTTATACAGAGGATATGAGTCAAAATTTGTAAAGTCGGATACTGTATTGTCATGTAAGGATAGTTTTCTTTCAGATTTAGAACAGTTGACAGTTTTCCTTTTTGATCATAAAAATAAAAAAGCTTATCATTTTCAAGAAAAGGAAGTGTATGTCTCAAGTGAGCTTTCGGATATTTTAATTTATTTAAATTCAAATGGCTCATGTGCTGTAAAGCATAACAATTTGATAAGAAAAATATTCCTTTACTGTGATTTTTAAAACTGCCCCTCAATAAAATCGATAACTATCTTTAATGTTCAAAAAGTTAATAGACTCCAATCACCCCGATCATTTGGGTTCTACCTCTTACGTTACTGATGCCGACGGAAACATCGCCCAGCATGTGGAGTATATCCCTTATGGCGAAGTATTTGTAGAGGAGAGAAATAATTCATTCTCAACGAATTATCTTTTCAATGCCAAAGAGTTGGACAACGAGACAGGATTGTACTACTATGGAGCTAGATATTTGGATCCGACGGGAGCGATGTGGCTATCAGTCGACCCTCTATTCGAGAAATATGCTGGAATGAGTCCGTACAATTATTGTGCGGGAAATCCGGTGAAGTTGGTGGATCCGGATGGAAGGGAAATTTTCATTCTATTCTATGCTGATGAGGGACATGGCTCTTGTTCATTTAAAGATGCCGCTGAAACTAGAAAATCTAATATTGAAAGTAGTCATGACTTTAATTCTGAAAAAGATAAGGTCTTCATATTTGGATTTGGTGACATTAGTAACATCACAGACTTAACTAAAAATTGTATTGATGAGAATAAAGAAAAATATGGAAAAACAAGAGAAGTCGGCATTTGGTCACATTGTGCTGGAGATGGTCCACGAGGTAAGCGAGCATGCAGTAAATATCCGCTATCCGAAGGGTCTAAGCAAATGAGCTTAGAAGGCTGGGCAAGTATTGATTTTAACTGGAGTGAAGATTATCCTTCTCTTTTGATATATGGTTGTAATGGAGGAAACCCTAATTATCATGGTATTGGGGTGTCTTTTGCGGCAAAATTATCAAAAGAGAAAAACATGAAAAATGTAAGTGTTGCTGGTCAGAGTTCTTATGGCTATCCATCAATAAGTCCTTATTATAGGCAAACAACTACGCTTAGAAGTCTTTCGATATTCCCGCCATGGGGAAATACTTATTATGTTGGAGGAAATAAAGGAGAAGGCACAGATGCAATTTGGGGACCATATCCAGCGGCTGAACAAATGAATGTCTATAAAAATGGTCGTAAAACAAAGTCTATGTTTCAAAATACTAATTCATTATATAAGTTTTGATATGAAAAAAATATTGTTTGTTGCTATGTTTTGCATAGGAGCTCTTGTGATATATAGATTGTTGTTTTCATTTGTCATTTTTTCTTCATTTTCTTCATTTGGCTGGCTAAATAGTAAGGAGTTTTTTCCAAAATATGTTTTGCTTAATCCATTAAAGGAACGTAAACTTTATGGTTTGGTAAACCAGAGTATAGATGATACAAAAGAGAAGATTATGTCAGATACTGTATTTTTTAATAGCATTTCGAGTTCGAATGGAAATCCTATGGTAAGGTATTCTTTAGATAATTTAGAAAAAATTAAATTTTATCGTTTTTTTTTGTCTGATACATTGCCTATAAAAATAGAGTCTATTAAGGAAGAGGAACATTGTTTGATGATTTTGATTGTCAAAGAATGGGGCAAAGAAGAGTGGCAAAGTAAGAATGTGATGCTAAAATATTGCGAAAGCAATAATTATGGATGGTTTTATTGAAAATGTGCGACGACAGGCACATATTGAAGATTGCTAATGGAGTATTAGTCTGCGAATAAAGCCCAAAGGTCTGACCACTGTCGACGATGGCGTAATGCGAGTGCATAGTTATATGGATGGCACAGAGCATACTTTGAAGACGGTAGCGGAGCACAAGAGTACTTCTACGGCAAGATGGGAGAGGTGGAGAAAATCCGCAGAACCCTAATCATTCCGGGTGTCGACGTCGCCACATACACAACCGAATGGAAATATGATTCATGGAACAGAATCCAGGAGATGGTGTACCCGGACGGCGAGAAAATCAAGTATTATTACAATTTAGGCGGCCAGTTGAAGCGAATTCTTGGCCAAAAGAATTATATTTGCACGTATATCGACGACATCCAATATGATGCGTACAAGCAGCGATCTTATATCAGATATGGTAATGGCACTGAGACTCATTACGACTATGATGATGTGAACCGTCGTCTTAACATGATGATAGTCAGCAACGAAAAGAGCAAGGCTGAGGGGGCAAAAGGAACATTCCTCAACAACCTATATTCTTACGACGCTGTAGGAAACATCATAGGAGTGACAAATTCAGAGGCTTTGAGCGCAGGCATCGGAGGCACGATGACGCATAAGTATTCTTATGATGACTGGTACAGATTGAAGACTGCGGACGGAATATTCAAGTCGGCAGATGAGACAAAATCAGCGAAATACAGTTTGCTGATGGGCTACGACAATCAATACAACATCACGTCGAAGAAACTGACGATGAGCCAGACAAATCTTCAGTTCGACGGCACATTGTCGGCAGGACATGAGTTCAGCTACACTTATGGCGACGAGAATCCTATGCAGCTTGCGTCGGTTGAGACAAAGCAGTATAATGTCGACGGAAAGTTGGCTGACGACAAAGTCGACTCCGAATTGTCGAAGACTCAGCGCACTCAAAACTATGAGTTTGACGCCAACGGAAACATGACATCAGTGTCGGTTGACACCGTCGCACCGATCAAATCCTTCTTATGGGATGAGGAGAACCGCCTACTTGCCGTGAACAACAACGGAAGCGTCTCTTGTTACTTCTACGATGCGGCAGGCGAGCGAACAGTGAAGATCTCAAGCGAGAGCGAGATGGTTC
>JAZQQY010000057.1:0-21443 GCA_045629285.1 Paludibacteraceae bacterium
GCAGCGCCCCTTGCACGCAGTGACGGGTAGCCGACACCAAATTACGACCGCAGGTCTTAATTTGGTGTCGGTTAACGGATTTAATATTTATATCGTATTGATTCACGGATTTTTCGTATTTTTGTAAAAAAAAATTATTCATATATGGAGATTCATTTTGCCCCATTACAGGGTTATACGGATTCGGTTTTCAGAAAGTTACACGCCGAAATATTCGGTGGCGTCGACAAATATTATACCCCTTTCATACGCGTAGAAAGAGGCGATTTTCGCAAAAAAGATATTCGCGAATTGCCCGATGCGACGGAAGGCCGCACTATTCCGCAGATAATTGCATCTACAAAGCCAGAAGACGTGGAGAAGATGGTTTCTATGCTTGAGGAGAAGGGATACAAGGAGGTGAATATCAACATGGGATGTCCATTCCCGATGATCGCCAAACATGGTATGGGTTCAGGATTGTTGGCAGACAAATCGGCTGTAGAGGCCATGATCAAGGTGTTGGAAGCCCACCCGTCGACAAAATTCTCATTGAAAACGAGGTTAGGCTACGACGATGAAAATCAGATATTTGATATGATGGACATCATCAATGCATTTCCTTTTACAGAAGTGACAATGCATCCGAGAATTGCAAAAGATCAGTATTCAGGCGATATCAATTATGCCAAATTCGCTGAATTCGTGAAGTTATGCAAGCATCCTGTCATTTATAATGGCGACGTGATTTCCATAGACGACATCAACAGAATAAACAATGACTACCCTACTCTGAAGGGCATTATGATCGGACGCGGTCTACTAATGAATCCAGCCCTCGCGTCGGAATACAAAACCGGCGAGATGATGCCAGACAAAGAGAAAAGAGATAAGTCTAAGCAATTGATTAAGAAACTATTTGCACATTGCGAAGAACTGATGAACGGAGAAGAGCAGAGTGTGGCTCACGTAAAAGCATACTTTGAATACCTTCTTCCAGACATCGAAAAACGCAACCGCAAGAAGGTTCTAAAGGCCAACAAAGCTGAAAAACTGAGAGCAGCAATCGCTGAATTCTTCATCTAAAATTGTATATATGATCGCAACTACCCCCAGGACCAGCGGTCCTACTTCACAAGGTGAGGGTAGCCGTTTCCATGTAAAATGCGTAGCGTTTTACGTGGTGTCGGTTTTAGAAATTTAACATTGTTGATAACTACCCTATTTATCAACAATTGCGAAATGCAAATATATTTCATTTGGAATAAGTAGGCCATAAACTTATATTTGCGTACATTTTTGTAATTTGTGAAACGTAATATAGACGAGATATAATGAAAAAAGTATTGATTTCTATCATTTTAGGCATCTTTACTGCTAGCATTGCAAATGCAGCGTCAGACATTACTGACGTAATCCAGCAGTTGAGAAAAGGCAAGGTTGAAGCAGCTTTGAAGACTCGTTCAAAGGTGAAAATAACAACTTCGCCAGATCAGTTTTTGTATCAATTGAGTGAATGTTTAGCTTACAACAGCAAGAAGAATCCACAGTACAATCCACTTAAGGCATACGATTTCTACAAGAAGATTTCATATAGCGATTACGTTACTAATCAGCGAGTTCTGAACTGTATGCGTGAGGCTGAATTTGATTTGGAGACAGTGCGTATGGAGGTGGAAGCCAACTTAATGGATTACGCAAAAAGCAAGAACACTATTGACGCTTGGGATAAGATCATAAAGACTTGTGAATCATGTTCTTACCTTGAAGACGCTAAGCGTGGCAAGGAGGATATGATCTTCAACAAAACGCTAAAGGGAGCCACTTTGCGTGACGTTGAGAAGTTTATTCTTGACTACCCTAATTCAGTCAACAGAGACAAGGCAATCGACATGCGTGACTCTATCGCATTCGTGAAGTTGCCAAAGACAGCGGATGCTTACGCTGCCTACATGGAAAAATATCCAGATTCGAAATACAACTCGCAGATCGAGACTGGTTTGCTTCAGATGAGTTACGACGAAGCTAAGGCAAACGACAACATCAACTCGTATGCAAAATTCATCGGCTTGTATCCGAACGAGGAGAAGAAGGTGAAGGAGTTCGAGGGTAAGATCGCAGATTTGCAGAAATACTTGACTTGGAAGGTTGAGCCAAAATACAAGAACATCCGTCTTGCTGAGGATTCAATCGCAAAGAAGAGCTACTACCTAGTCAACGATTTCGGAAAGTGGGGAATCATGGATTTCTCAGGCAAAGAGCTGGTTGCTCCATCGTTTGAAGATTTCTCAGACGTTGCTGACGGCAAGTTGATCGCCAAGAAGGGCGGCAAGTGGGGAGTTATCAATCCGGCCGACGGTTCTACAATTTTGGATTTCGTTGCAAACACAGCTTCCGACATCAACGTTGTTTCAAAAAACTTCATCGCTTTCAAGCAGGGTAATTTCTGGGGCTTGAGCTACAAGGGTGAAAAGACAGCAATTCAGCCATTCGTTTCAGGTACATTGACTCCGTTCAAGTACAAGGTTTTGAGAAACGGTGGTGTCGCAATGGCAGATGCAGGTCGACTTGCAATCGTTGATCCAGAGGGTAACACAAAGGTTGACCAGAAGTATGATCAGGTTCAGTGGCGTACAGCTGACGATATCGACAGCAAATACATGAAGGTTCGTCAGGGTAAGAAGTTCGGAATCTACAATCCTGATGGCGACCTAATCGGATCGATCAACCACGATATGATGCCTTACTACGATCAGGACGGCATCGCAATCATCAAGACATCCCCTACTACTGAAGGTTGGATGGATACAACAGGAACTTTCCTTTACTGCTCTTCACTAAGCGAGTACAAGGATTGCGGCGGTAGCGAGAAAATTATTGCATACAAGGTTGGAAGCCACTGGGGATTCTTGGACAAGACTCCAGCCAAGGCAAACATCAAGCCACAGTACGACGATCTAGGAGAGTGTTTCCTTGAGGGTGTCGCTAAGGTTAAGAAAGCTGGCAAGTGGATGTACATCAACAAGGCAGGCGAGGAAATCGTAAGCGTTCCTGAAAACCAGAACAACAAGTTGTCTCGTGCAGGTGGAATCATCTACTACGCTAACGGTTCGAGCTACGACATGTACGACAAGACAGGCAAGATCGGAACAATCTCTGGATTCTCTAGCATCGACAAGGAGGTTTCAAACGGTATGTTGATCGTCAAGAATGGCGGACAGAGCTGCGCGCTTCAGGGCGGTAAGGAATGTGTCACTCCTACTTACGACGACATGACTAAGTACTGCAACGGATACTCAGTCGTAACAAACGGAGCATTGAAAGGTCTGCTTTACTACGGTCAGGTAGTGTTGGAGCCAAAGTACGAGAAGATTCTTGATCCTAACCATGCAATCGACGGTAACTGTGAAGAGTTGCTTTCAGGAAATGTTTCAGACGTAATTCTATTGAACGTATTTGAAAACGGATCTTCGACTAAGTACATCGTCAAGGCAGGTAAGATCCTAACAACTACTAAGGATGAGGTTCGCTTGAAGAAGTTCGCTAACAAGTACACAGCATTCGAGACAGCCGAGATGGGAATCTTCAACGCAGCAAAGACTGGTTTGATCAACCCAGAAGGAAAGATCGTAGTCGAGCCATACTACCGTCAGATCACAGCTCTTTCAAACGACTACTTCGTATGTAAGGATGCTAATGGCAAGTGTGGAGTGTTGGACAAGTCAGGTGCTGAGGTCGTAGTACCATTCGCACAGACAATCACATCATTCGACGGCAAGGTTGTAGAGGCTGAGGTCGGTGGAGACAAGATGAGCTTCAGCAAGAACGGTGTCCCATTCCTACCAAAGAATTCGGAGTTGTACGAGGAAGGTGTATTCAAGAACAAGAAGAACAACAAGTTCGGATTGGTTGACAACGCCGGACACATCAAACTTTACACTAACTACGGCAAGATTTCAGGCGTAAAGGAGAAATCAGCAGTCGTATTGCAGAACGACAAGTACGGCGTGGTTAAATATTAAAAGCAAAACAATAATGTCAAAAAAAAATGACAGATTAGCAATAGTCTGTCATTTTTTATGGCAAGTTTGCAATCAGACGAAAAACTTCACACAAGAATGAATCTGATTATCGACGAAGGAAACACACATATTAAATATGGAGTGTTTGAAGAAGGAAACAACAATGAAATTGCACTCTATGAAAGCGACAACTATGACGCCCAAGAGGTCGCGGAGATTATCCAAAAGCATGGAATTACACATGCTATATATAGCAGTGTAAGAGGTGGGAACGAAGATTTGATAGCAAATGTGAGTCATTCCGTCGACTTCATCCAACTCACACATGAAACGGAAGTTCCTTTAGCGAACAAGTATCGCACACCGAAAACACTTGGTATGGACAGGCTTGCAGCATGTGTAGGGGCCTACTCTATTGCAGGAAAGAATGCGAATCTTTTGGTGATCGACGTCGGTACAGCAATCACATACGACATTGTAAGCAAAGGAGAATATCTAGGAGGCAATATCGCCCCAGGCATGCAGATGCGACTAAATGCGCTCCACACCTTCACAGCCAAACTTCCTCAAGTAGACATAAACACAGAGTGGAAGGAGATCGGAGACGACACCCACACCGCAATCTACTCCGGCTGCTACAGCGGAATTTTGCATGAAATAGAGGGATCATACCGTAAATTAAACAAGAAATATCCCAAACTTTTAGTTTTTTTAACGGGTGGAGGTGCAAAATACTTTGAAAGCAACTTAAAAATTAAGATATTTGCAAAAGAAAATCTGTTAAGGATTGGATTGAATAGAATATTGAACGATAAATGTCAAAAGGAATAATCATAAGCGCAATGCTTTGCCTTGGCACTGCAATTGCCGCTACAGGTCAGAATAACACTAGTTCACCCTACTCCAGATATGGATACGGTTCACTAGTTGATGGAGCGTCAGCACAAGGACGAGGAATGGGTGGTTTGTCAGTCGGAGTAAGAGACAACCAATACACAAACTTCGGCAATCCTGCGACATATACAGCTATTGATTCACTCACTTTCAGATTTGAACTTGGAGCGTCAGTAAGATCATCTTTTTATTCCAGCGGGGATGCAAAAAGCAGTGACGTCTCAGGAAATTTGGAAAGAGTCGGTTTACAGTTTCCGATCAAGAATTGGATGGGTGTAGCATTAGGCATCGAACCCTACTCTATCGTAGGTTACAACTATTCAGATTCGGAACGACCAATTGCTGTCAACACAGATGACAAGTCAATTGATTCATACGCAGGAGAAGGCGGAATCAATCAGGTCATCCTAGGTTTGGGATTCAAGCCATGTAAACCATTCTCATTCGGATGTAATTTAAAATTCTTGTTTGGCGACATCACGACTGAGAGTATGGTCAGCTTCAATTCAAGCAAAAGCAATTTCTATCATAGCACTTTGCAGACAAACATGATAGACGTTCACGACCTGGCAGTCAGCTTTGGTGCTCAATATGAAATTGAGACCGGAGAAGACAAATCGTTGGTGATTGGAGCAACATTCGAGCCAAAGAACACTTTGAATGCAGATGCCAACAAAACGATTACCACTACAGGAATCGACACAGTAAATAAAGAATATGAAAGTGCATTCGAGCTTCCACTAGTATTCGGTTTGGGTGCTTCATATAAAATAAAAGACAAGTGGACATTTGGTGTCGACTACAAAATCCAGAAATGGAGCGATGCCAAGTATTTTGATGAGAAAGTGTTTGAAGACCGTAAGAAGCTAAGCTTAGGTGCAGAACTACTTCCCAACCACAAGAGCAAAAGTTACTTTAACAGAGTTGCTTACAGATGGGGATTCTCTACCGCCAACACATATTATAAAGTGCATGGCGACACAAACAGAGAGAACTTGTTCAGCGCAGGATTCGGTTTTCCGCTTAAGAGAGGTCTAAATCCGACAGTGATCAACTTCACTGCAGAATATGGATTCACTTCACTCAGCAACAAAGATTTGATGAGTGACAGATTCTTGAGATTCGTAATCAACGCGACTCTCAATGAAAGATGGTTCGTTCGTCGCCGACTTGATTAGGCGACAAAGCAAAGTAGAAACAATAAAAACTTAGGATAAAATGAATACAAAATCATTATTTTTAGCTTCATTAGGCATAATAATGAGTATGCCAATGATGGCAGAGAAGGGAGTAAACACTCCAAATTCAAAGTTTGGAACAGGCGAAGACAGCGTTAGATGTGTTTCAAGTGTATCTTTGTTCCAGAACTTTGCAAAGCAGAAGAACTACAAGGATATGCATGATTCGTGGAAGGCAATCACTACAGAGTGTCCAGCTGCAACACAGCGTGCATATACAGACGGAGCTTTCATGTTGAAGTGGGAAATTGACAACGAGAAGGACGTCAACAAGCAGAAGGCTTTGTTCGAGGAATTGATGAACTGTTACGATTTGAGAATCAAGTATTTCGGAAACGTGAAGAAGTATCCTACATACTATATCCTTGGTCGTAAGTCATTCGACTACATCAACTACGCTCCAACATTGACTAACGATGCCAACAAGCAGAAGGCTTACGGTTGGTTGAAAGAGGCAATCGAGAAAGGTGGAGAGAAGAATGAGGCACAGGTATTCCAGCAGTACTTCATTTTGTCAGACGGTTTGTACAAGGCAAATCCTAGTGTAAACAGAGATATGTATATCGCCGACTACATGAAGATCATGCCTATGATGACAGCCGCTGCTGCTAATGATTCTACATTCGATGCTGCAATCGGCAACGTAAACAAGGTATTTGCTCGTTCAGGTGCAGCAGAGTGTGGCACTCTAGATAAGGCATACGCTTCTAAGATTGAGGCTAACAAGAACGACAAGGCATTCTTGAACGACGTATTGAAGCTATACCGTATCGCAGGATGTAAGGAGTCAGCTGTTTACTTCAAGGGTTCTGAGTACCTACACAAGATCGAGCCAACTGCAGCATCAGCAGCAGGTATGGCAGCTCAGGCACTTTCAAAGAAGGATAACAGCAAGGCTATCCAGTACCTACAGGAGGCAATCAAGCTTGAGACTAGTAAGAGTGTAAAGAGCGATTACTATCTAAACATCGCCAACATCTATCTATCGACTAAGAACTACCAGGCTTGCCGTTCAAATGCACAGTCTGCTCTTGCAATGGATCCAACAGCTGCACAGGCATACGTCCTAATTGCTCACGCATACGCTTACGGATTCGCTTCAATTGATGATGATCCAGTTATCCAGAAGACTGCATATTGGGCAGCAGTTGATAAGCTAGAGAAGGCAAAGGCAGTTGATCCATCATTGGCTAGCCAGTGCAACAGCGCAATCGCTTCTTACAAGAAGCAGTTCCCTGACAAGTCAGAGTTGTTCATGAGAGGTATCAAGGGTGGTACTTACAAGGTTCCAGGTTGGATTGGTGAGACAACAACAGTTAGATAATGCAACAAAGCGTTAAACATATTCATAAAGACATGGTTGTCAAGGTTTTTGCCTTGGCAATCGTGTCTTTTTTTAATTTTCTTGCCTCATGCAGCAATAATGAGTTCGACACAACAGAGGCAGTCGGAAGAGATACAGTAGCAGGACAATATGCGAAAGATGTCTACTCCCTAATCTCAGATTCAGGTATTGTCAAATACAGAATGGAGGCAAAAGAGTGGTACATATTCGATATGGTAGATACACCATATTGGTACTTTCCTCAGGGCTTATTCGTTGAGACTCTGAACGACACTATGGGAACAGAAGCGTCGGTCACATCAAAGTTCGCCATCTACTATACTGAATTGGAATTGTGGGATTTACGAGACAGTGTAAAGTCGAAAAACATCAACGGAGAGTACTTTGAGACAGATCAACTTTTCTGGAATCAGAAGGAAGAGAAAGTCTATTCAAAAGAGAAAATAAAGATTACACAAGATAAAAGAATCATCACCGGACACGGTTTTGAATCAAATCAGTCGTTCACAAACTATACTATAAAGAAACCAGAAGGGATCTTCCCTATCGAAGAGAAGAAGAACGACGAGCCGAAAAAAGAATAATTATGTGGACAGGCATAATAGCATTCATATTTATCGCTACATATCTTGTTGAATTCAATTTTGTCAGCGCCTATAAAAACAAAATTGAGATTGGCGACAACCCAACAAAGTCAGGATTTGCCAGCTACTCAACAACAAAAGTCAGGACATTCAAAGCAGGACTGCGAATCGTAAATCTGGCTGCGGCAATCTGTTGCGCATACATCGCTGTCGAAGAATATAATATATATGTAGCGGCATCTACGTTTCTGGCCATATTCATATTGTTGGAAGCGGCTCTTCGTTTCAGCAATATAGCCGAACTTCCCAACGACTCAATTGAATCGACATCCGGAATATTCCACTTGATAGCCTACCCTATCGCAAGGTTATTCAAAAACTCTGATTATGAGATCAGTTTGAATAGAAGTTATGAGCTAAACAACTGTACTTCAACAAATAGCGAAAAGGCAGAGAATGAAGTGGAGATTTTCCAAAACACGTTGGATCTCTCTTCACTAAAGCTAAAAAACTGTATTGTCCCCCGTACGGAGATTACAGCGATAGAAGTGGGCAGTAGCGTCGACGAGCTAAGAAAACTGTTCATTTCAACCAATTTCTCAAGAATCCTAGTCTACAAAGACAATATTGACTGTGTCATCGGATATGTCCACTCCTCTGACATTTTCGACAGACCGACAGAGATATCCGACATTTTGAATCCGATCATTGTGGTATCGGAAGAGATGGCCGCCAACAAACTGTTGAAAGTTCTTCAAAAGCAGAAGAAAAGTTTGGCTCTTGTCGTGGATGAATTCGGAGGCACTGCAGGAATCATCACGATGGAAGACCTGATGGAAGAGATTTTCGGAGAGATCGAAGACGAGTACGACGACGAGCACGAATATGTCCAGAAGAAAATCAGCAATGAAGAATATATCTTCTCGGGAAGACTTGAAGTAGAAGAGACAAACGAAAAATTCGGATTATCCCTACCGACGTCACCAGACTATGAGACCATAGCCGGATTGATTCTGACCCATCACAATATATTGCCGAAGAAGGGAGAATTCATCAAAATAGGCAAAAAATATGGCTTTGAGATAATTAAAGTCGAGACCACAAAGATAGATTTAGTAAAATTGAGGGTCGTAAACGCAAATTAACTAATATTATTTATTATATTTGCGTCGTTTTTTGTACGAATAATAATAAAAAAACTATAAAAACTTAAATGGCAGCTTTACAGAATATCAGAAACCACGCCAGCCTACTTATCGGTATTGTGGCACTGGCATTGTTGGCTTTCGTGGTAGGAGATGCGCTAACAAGCACTTCAACTATCTTAGGAAGAGCTCGTAGCATCGTCGGATGCGTTAATGGAAAGGAGATTTCCATAGTTGAATTCAACGAAAAAGAAAAACAGTTCAGCGACATCATCAAGCAGCAATACGCTGGACAGCAGACTCCACACGAGGGAGTGATTCGTAACAACGTTTGGAACAAATTCATCAACGACGCTCTAATCGAGAGTGAGATGGACGAGATCGGAATGACAGTTACAAATGACGAGATCAGAGATTTGGTTTCCTCTGCAAACCATCCTATGTTGATGAGCATTCCATTGTTTAGAGATCAGAACGGCAGATTCAGTCCATCACAGGTTTCTGCATTCCTACAGTATATCAGCATGCCAAGCGAGTCATTGGACGACAGTCAGAAGGCACAGCAGCAGCAGTTGAAAGCTCAGTGGTCATACTGGGAGAATCAGATCAAGTCGCAGCTTGCTAACGACAAGCTTGGTTACCTAGTAAGCAACGCCGTTACTTATCCATCTGCAATCTGCAATATTATCGACAGCATCTCTGCAAAGAGCAAGAACGCAGTAGTTCTAAAGAAGTTCTACTCTCCAGCAAGCAATGACATTGAGGTGTCGGAAGCAGACAAGGCAAACATGTACGAGAAGATGAAGAAGCAGTACTTCGCTTTGAACAATGGAGGTTACAGAGCAGTTGATGCTATCGTTTTCAGCGTAAAGCCTTCTCAGCAGGATTACGAGGATGCAAAGGCAGCTATGGAAGAGATGAAGGAGCAGATCAAGCATGCTGAAGAGGCTGACTTGAAGGTTATCTTCTCAGATCCATCATCTACATTCGCATACAACAACTACTATCGTTCAGAGAAAGATATCGAGTCTTCATTCCAGTATTTCGCATTCAATGCAAAGAAGGATTCTGTTTCGGATGTAGTATTTGAAGCAGGCGACTTCATGGTAGCAAGAAAGATGGGTGATGTCAAGATGGCTCCAGACTCTGCAAACATCAGTTTGATCGTTTTGGCAGGAAAGACAAAGGACGAGGCTAACCAGAAAGCTGACAGCATCAAGAAGTGCATCAGCAACGGTGAGAAGTTTGAGGATTTGGCTGCTAAGCACTCTCTAGACCAGAGCACAGCTGCTAAGGGCGGCGAGCTTGGTTGGGTTAAGGAAGGTTTCCCATTGGGAACAGACGATTTCGACTCAAAGGTATTCGGTGGTGCTAAGAAGGGTGAGATCTTCACATTCAGCATGGATGAGAACCCAATGGTATTCGTAGTCAAGGTTAACGATTTGACTGCTCCGGTTAAGAAGTCAAAGGTTCTAGTATACGGTTCAAAGCTTGAGCCAAGCACAGATACATATACAGATATGTACAACGCTGCTAACAAGTTCATCATTGACAACAACACAAAAGCTAAGTTCATTGAGAGCGCTGAAGCACAGAACTTGGAGATCGTTCACTTGACTCCACTTTCAGAGAACGACCCATACATCCAGATGCTAGGTCAGAACAACACTCGTGAGATCATCAAGTGGGCTTGGAATCATGAAATCGGTGATGTTTCAGGTGTATTTGAGGTTGGTGACAACTACGTTGTGGGTACACTTGCAAACAAGGTTGACGGCGAGTTCGTACCAATGTCTGAGGAGTACGTTGCTAGCCAGGTTGAAAGAAAAGCTAAGAACGAAGCTTGCGCTAAGAAGTTTGTTGAGGAACTAGAGAAAACAAACGATTTCGCAGGTGCTGATACAATCAACGCTAACTTCAAGGATAACGGTATCGCTATGATCGGTCGTGAGCCTAAGTTGGCAGCTGCAATGGCAGCACTTCCAGTTGATGCAGTCAGCAATGCAATCGTAGGTGAGATCGGTGTTTATAAGATAAAGGTTCTTGACGAGCACCCATCAAGCGCTAAGACAAACGTAGCATCACTAAACAAAGAGCTTAAGGGTATTGTTGGCTCACGCATGTTTGAATCGCTTCGCAAGAATGCAGAGATTGATGATAATAGAGCTAACTTCTATTAATCAGATATTAGATTGATAAATATGGAGGCGGATCTAGGTTCGCCTCCTTTTTTACATAAAAGAAGATGGAAAAGAAAAGACTGTTTGGAATGACAATCGAAGAGTTGCGAAATGTCGTAGCTGAGCTAGCCATGCCAAAATTCACAGCCACACAAATTGCAGAATGGATGTACAAGAAAGGTGCTGAAAGCATCGATCAAATCACAAACCTTTCAGCAAAGAACAAAGCACTTTTGTCTGAGAACTATGAAATCGGCAGACGTGCTCCTTTTTCAAGTGTGTCATCTTCTGACGGAACAAAGAAATATCTATACCAGATCGGAGAGAAATATATAGAGACTGTATATATTCCAGATAAGGATAGAGCAACATTATGTGTCTCTTGTCAAGTTGGTTGCAAGATGAACTGTAAATTCTGTATGACGGGCAAACAAGGATTCACACAACATCTTACGACAAACGAAATTCTGAATCAGATTCAATCTATTCCCGAATTTGAAAAACTTACCAACGTCGTCTACATGGGAATGGGTGAACCAATGGACAACGTAGACAACATTCTTAAATCACTTGAGATTCTAACTTCTGATTATGGCTATGCTTGGAGTCCCAAACGAATTACCGTCTCTACAGTAGGATTGATCCCAGGTTTACAGAGATTCCTGAAAGAATCTAAGTGTCATTTGGCAGTCAGCCTTCACAACCCTTTCTCAGAAGAGAGATTGGCGATGATGCCTGTGGAAAAGGCATTCAAGCTAGAGAAGGTCATCGAGGAAATCAAAAAATACGACTTCACAGGTCAAAGACGAGTGTCGTTCGAGTACACAGTATTCAAAGGCAACAACAACCTTCCTCGTCACGCAAAAATGCTTGCATCCCTACTCCAGGGCTTGGAATGCAGAATCAATCTAATCCGTTTCCACACTATTCCTAACGTCGACTTGGAAGGTGCTACTGATGCAGAGATGTTGGCATTTGAAAGTCTGCTCAGAAAGAACGGATTGAACGCGACAATCAGAAAATCAAGAGGCGAAGACATCTACGCTGCGTGCGGGTTGCTTTCGTCGGAACGTAATAAAAAAGACCAAGAATAATATGAAGAAAGCGAAAAAGATAGCAGCTGTGGCAGCTTCAATTGCCGCATTATTCATGACTAGCTGCGAGACAACCGGAACTGGAGGCTACAAGCCAACAGTAACAGGACAGAGTTACGAGTTATTGGTAGTAGGCGATCAGAAAGTGTGGAAAGATTCAGTCGGCTTAAGAATGAAGGATTCACTTACTCACGAAATGCCTTGCATGCCTCAGCTGGAAAAGTTTTTTGAGGTTTCATACACCCCGACAGAAGGATTCACAGGCATTCTGAAACCTGTCCGCAACATTCTTTTCTACGAGATCGACCCAACTAGATATACTCATTCGAAGATTACTGCGTCAAGAGACAATTGGGCTGAAACTCAGGCTGTGCTACGTATTTCCGCACCATCCAAAGACTCTCTAGAAGATTTCTTCAACAAAAATATCGAGGACATCCGTCGTTTCTATATCAACGCTGAAAATGAAAGAGTCGTACGCTTTTTCGGAAAGTTCAGACACGTGGATTACTGCGATAGCGTGAAAAAAAGATTCGGAGCAAATTTGATTATTCCGTCATCATTGACACAGGCTCGTTTTGAAAAAGACTTCGCATGGTTTTCTAACGGCAATCCTGATTTCACAGAGAACATCGTCATCTACAAAATTCCGTATGGCGACGAAAGTGATTTCATTAAAGAAAGCCTACTCTACTATCGCGACTCAGTGATGAAAGCATACGTAGGCGGACCATCAGACGGTTCATACATGACGACACGCTACGAAATCATTCCTCCTGAATCGACAGTTCTTCCAACTGTCGATGGCAAATACAGTGTGGAGATCCGTGGATTGTGGAGAATTGAAGGTGATGTAATGGCCGGACCTTTCGTCAGCAGAAGCTACTTGGATCCAGAAAGAAAGAACATCATCTCCGTAGAGGCTTTCATATACCGTCCGAACAAATCAAAGCGTTCTGCTTACAGACAATTGGAGGCTATGATTTCATCTGTCAAATTCATAGAGCAGGAATAAAGTTTCAGGTTACAGGTTTCAAGAATTACACGCCAACCGTTTTTTGTCACCATTTTCACAAACAAATGGCATAAATTTTTGCAAAAAGTTTGCAGATTAAATAAAAAGCACTACTTTTGCGTCACGATTGAAAAATCGGGAGGTTCGCTAGCTCAGCTGGTAGAGCACATCCCTTTTAAGGATGGGGTCTTGGGTTCGAGCCCCAAGCGAGCCACTTATAATATTTTTTGGGGGTTGAACGATCTTCTAAGTGATTAGAAGGTCGTTTTATAATTTATAAAAACTAATATGAAAGCATTTCTTACAATTCTATTGTTGATCTGTTCAAATGTTGTAATGACATTTGCTTGGTATGGAAATCTTAAATTGAAGGAGATGAATCCGGATAAGGATTGGCCCCTATACCTTGTCATCTTGTGCTCTTGGGGCTTGGCTCTATTTGAATATTGCTTCATGATCCCTGCAAACAGAATCGGTTCTGACATAAATGGCGGACCATTTAATCTAATGCAGTTGAAAATCATCCAGGAAGCGATTTCTCTTACTGTATTTACACTTATTGCGACTCATGTGTTCAAAGGACAGGAATTGCATTGGAACCATGTCGTAGCATTCATACTGATGTTATTAGCCGTAGCTTTTGCCTTCTACGAAAAAAAGCCTGAATAAAAGCGATAAACAATGGCAGACGAAAAGGAAAAGTTATTCAATAAAAACTATATATTCTGCTGTATCTCTAATTTTCTGCTGAATTTTAGTTTTTTCATCGTCATCCCGATTCTTGCACTATATCTGAAAGAGACATACGAAACCAGCGGTGCAAAAGTGGGATTGATTCTTTCCGTCTATGTCGTCTCTGCAATGTTGATTCGCCCTTTTTCGGCGTATATAATCGATTCGTTCCCCAGGAAACCGTTTTTCGTAGGCTCGCTTGCGCTCTTCGCATTAGTCTTTCTAAGCTATAACTTCGCTTCCTCGATCGGAATGTTCGTGATTTTGCGCGCACTTCATGGATTATCGTTCGGAGCGACGACAATCGGATCTAATACCATCGTCATCGATGTAATTCCATCCAAATATCGTGGAGAAGGATTGGGCTATTTCGGTTTGTCAAACAATTTTGCAATGGCACTAGGTCCGATCGTAGGTGTCACATTGCATGATTCACTCCCCGAGGCGACGCGTTATGTCACCATCTTCAGTGTTGCATTTGCGTTGAGCATAATAGGCGTTTTGGCTGCCACACAAATCCAGACAAAGTATCGTCCGCCAGTTGAGAGGCCAGCTTTGTCGCTTGATAGATTTTTCCTAATCAAAGGTATTCCTGCCGGAATAAATCTATTAATGACATCTATAACATACGCAGTCACAATGAACTACATCTATATCTATGCAAAGGAGAACAGCATCAACATCACTCCGGGTGCATTTTATACTTGTATGGCGATCGGTATCGCGACCAGCAGAATTTTCTCCGGAAAAAAGGTGGACAGAGGGTTTCTTAACCGTGTCATCATAATCGGAATTGCAATCGCTACCCTAGCCTTTTTCTTGTTGTCGACGCTACCATATCTCAACTTCGGTGACAAATCAGTCATTTTCATCCTAAGTGCATTGATTCTAGGTTGCGGATATGGGACAATATTCCCTGCCTACAACACTTTGTTTGTAGCACTCGGACGTAACGATCAGCGTGGAAGTGCAACGTCGACATACCTCACATCTTGGGAAGTGGGAGCAGGAATAGGAATCTTCTGCGGCGGAGCAATCACTGAATACATGCAGATATCGTCGTTCTACATCATAGGCACAATACTAAATTTGTCTGCCATCGTGTTGTTTGCAACGTACACATCTAAACATTTTAACCGCTGGAATATAGGATATAAGCCATGCAAAAAATAGAACTAATCACAATTCTCGGACCTACAGCGTCTGGCAAGACAACTTTCGCAGCACATTTGGCTAAGGCTCTCGACACCGAAATCATCAGTGCCGACTCACGTCAGATATACCGAAACATGGATATCGGAACCGGCAAGGATCTGTCGGACTATACTATTGATGACACAGTCATCCCATATCATCTGATCGACATTCAGGAAGCCGGATATAAATACAACCTTCACGAATATCAGCGCGACTTCACAGCAGCATTCAACGACATCAAGAGTCGTGGAAAATTGCCTATTTTATGTGGTGGTACAGGTTTGTATATCGAGTCTGTACTTAAAGGATATTGCCTTCTTCCCGTGCCAGAGAACAAGGAGTTGAGAGAAAGCCTTGCAGATAAAAGTCTTGACGAACTTACGGAGATTCTAAAACAATACAAGACTCTTCACAACACGACTGACGTCGACACGGCCAAAAGAGCTATCCGCGCAATTGAAATCCAGCAATATTATGCCGAGCATCCTGACGAAGTAAAAGAGAAGACCACAACTCCACTCCAGAGCCTCATCATCGGCGTCGACATTGATCGTGAGGCTCGTCGAGAAAAGATCTCTCGCAGATTGAAAGCCCGTCTTGACGAAGGCATGATCGACGAAGTGAAAGCGTTGCTTGACAAAGGCATTGCTCCAGAAGATTTGATCTACTACGGTTTGGAATATAAATTCGTGACTAACTATCTTATCGGAAACATCAGCTACGAGGAGATGGTCAACACGCTTGAAATCGCAATCCATCAATTTGCAAAACGTCAAATGACATGGTTCAGAGGCATGGAACGTCGCGGAATCCATATTGAATGGATCGACTATGCAATGCCGACTGAAGAGAAAATACAATTCGTTAAGGAGAAGCTAAACATTTAGCATTCAAAACTATAATTTCGCATTTGATCATGACCATCGACGAATTCAACGCATATTTCCACCAAGGGACTGAGCACCAGCATATCGCTGTCGGCGACCTTTCCCGTGCCGATCTTACACTGTTCGATCCCGTGGACTTCAACATGTACTGCATTGTGTTGATGGATACTGATTTTGGGAAATTGATAAGATCCGGCGAAACAGTACACTATAAACCAGGCACTTTGTTCACATTACGTCCAGGTCAGGAAGTTCAGATAATCTTGAACTACAACATGAAGCCACGTGGATGGATCCTTGCATTTAAAGAAGAGTTGATTGAAAAGACAGGTTTGGGTAGAGACTTTTACATGTTCAACTACTTCAACCACGATGTGAATACGGCACTTGAACTTTCCAAAACAGAACGAGGAATCATTCTCAACTGTTTTTCCAATATTTACTCCGAACTCATCTCCAAACCGGATTATCTATCCAACCATTTGTTGCGACTTGGAATCGGGCAGCTACTATCCTACTACAAACGATTCTTTGAACGACAGTTTGCAGAGGAAGTACGTTGCGACAATCAAATCCAAAAGAAACTTGAGACACTGATAGACAATTATCTATCCAGCGGTTCGGCACAGCAACTTGGTCAGTTGACGGTGTCGTGGTGTGCAGAGCAGTTCAACCTGTCGCCAAACTACTTCGGAGATTTAGTCAAGAAAGAGCTTCACGTGTCGGCACAAGAATACATCCACAGCAAAGTCGTAGAGACCGCAAAACACCTGCTTGACACGACAGAAATGCCCGTCAATGAGATAGCCCAAGAACTTGGATTCAACTACCCGAATCATTTCAACAGAATGTTCAAAATGAGAACGGGAAGTACACCATTGCAATATAGGAAGAGGATTCAAAAATAAGTAAATCCACAAAGATGTCAACGCCACAACAATCATCATAGGATAAACTTAATTTGAATGTAAATTCAACTCTTAAAGTGAAAAATGATATTTTTCCAATTTTATATTTTTGTAACTTTGTATTGTGAACCCAAAAGAATAATCAACGATGCTCGGATCTATTGTCAACGCCACAACAATCATCATAGGAAGCACATTCGGTGCTGTGGTGGGAAGTGGAATAAAGGAAAAATACAGAAAGACATTATTTGATGCATTAGGTCTAGCCAGCATCATACTTGGAGTCAACGCAGCCCTACCCAAAATGGCGAAGAGCGAGTATCCAGTATTGTTTATTGCAAGCTTGGCCATCGGCGGAATCATCGGCACATGGTTAGATCTACAAGGGAAAATCGACAGAGCTAACGAGAAGTTAAAAAAGAAGACTGGCAGTACAAACAATCCATTGCAAGGTTTAGTTACCGGATTCTTGCTTTTTGCAATCGGTACGTTTGCGATAAAAATATGGTCCAGCAATTACTCCCAAAAATAACGTAACACAATGGAAATCAAGACTACAAAATGTATCGTTATGAGTCGAGTGTCCACAACCATTCAGGATTTGGACGTTCAGGAGGAAGAGTGTATCCAAATGGCAATGAGAGATGGGTACAGTCAGGAAAACATGATTCTCATACCTCGTGTTGGAGAGTCAGCACGTAAGGTTGGAGAAATAATCAAAGTTGATACGCCACGTGGTCCTATGGAAGTTGAGTTGGATCGAGATGGCATTTGGGAGATGAAAAAGCACATTGAGAACGACCCTAACATTGATTGCGTCTACGTATGGGAAGTATCTCGTTTAGCTAGACGATCAGATGTGTTAGGCAATCTCCTTAAATATTTTGAAGTCAAAAAGGTTCAACTAAAGATAAAGACCAATCACATCTCCCTACTCCACGATGACAAGTCTCTAAATGAGACAAATAAGATGATGATAATAATCCTTGGACAGGTAGCAGAGCAAGAGATGAATGTCAAAATTGAAAGATTCAAACGTAGCAAAAGAGTTCTGGCAGAGCAAGGTCGTTTTTCTGGAGGAGGAATTCCTTACGGCTACAAAGTCGACAAAGAGAGAAGAGGTCTTATCGTAATAAATGAAGAAGAAGCCAAACTTGTCCATGAAATATACGATATGTACGAATCAGGACTAAGCCAAATAATGATTGCTCGTGAATTTTATTGTCGAGGAATGTTTAACTTTACTCTATCAAAAGTCAATCACATTCTTTTGTGTGAGCAATATATCGGCAAGCCCGTAAAAAAAGGAAAATCATCATATTTTCGAACATACCCAGTCATTATTAGCCAAGAGCAATTTGACAGATGCCGAGAAATTGCAGCTGGCAATAAGACATTTGTAGAGAAGGGTAAAAAGAAATATTATGCACATAATCTTATCGTATGTTCATGTGGAGAGAAATTTGTACCTGGACCTTCAAAAGTTTGCTATGCATGTAAAGAAATTTACAGAACAAACAACCCTTACGAAGTACACCATCATAAATGTGACAGCAAATTGACTATCAGCATAAACATTATGGACAGTCTCGTATGGAAAGTAGCACAAGAAGCAGAAGTAAAATACATATTAAAATCAGCAGAAGAAGACAAGGCGTTGTACCAGAAACAAATTTCTATTCTTGATGAAAAACTAAACTCTATTGAATCACGTCTAAATCATCTAGACACTAGATTCAAAAGGCTTGGAGAACTGTATGCAATGCAGATTATTGAAACACGTGAAGAACTAAACGAAAAGGTTAAGGAAATCACCAATGAAAGACAAGCAGTATTCCAAGAACAGGCTTCATACACCAACGAACGTGAGCATCTAATCGATTTGTGTAATGGAATAGAGAAGTATTACGACTATGACGACTTGAGCAAAACAAAGGATAAGTTGTCAAAAATATCAATGCTTAGAGATAAAATTTCCTCAATAACAGAAGATTCTCAACGATGCGATATCGCACATCGACACATTAAGAAAATAACACTTGAGAACAAAGAAATTGAAGTTGAATTTGTCATTGCAGGTAAAAAAGTAGCAAAATCTCGTTTCATAACCATCGAACTCTACAATGGCGAAATATTATACTTTCAGTACGTACCGTTTACCGGAGGCAAAAACCTCATCATGAAGGCGGCAGCAGACGGTACTCCAATCAGCAAATATGACTTCGAGTATCTTCCTCGCTTTACAGATCACGGAAAGAAAAGACGAAGAGCGAACGAAAAAGAAAAAAGAGAAAAAGATTTTGCAGAGAAGTTTCCATCTGAAAAATATGTTGTATCTTTCGCATCTTTTACCGCCTATCTGGGTTTGAAAGACAAAACGACCTACAAGCTTGTTAACCATGGGTTCTTATCAGAATGCAAGGAATGGATTAACAATAGAGAAGCGGCATTTAATAAAGAAAAATGCATAGAGTTGGCACGAGCTAACGCAGACAGCAACAAATGGGCTCGTATAATTCTAAGCAATTTAGGAATCGACCAATAATTAAATGTATGGATGAAAAAGAAATCACCATCAAAAACAAAGACATAGATCGCTTGAGAACAGAGATCGCCGAGATTAAGCGTCAGAACATGGAGATTAAGCGTCAGAACATCGAGATTAAGAGTCAGAACATTATTGACAAATTAGAAAATTTCTGCACAATGCTAAAAAGTGCAATAATTGAACTCAGTCTTAATGTTCCGTCTTTAGTCTATTTCGAACGTTACATGAAGAAGATAGAAGAAAAAGATGATTTTATCTACGTGATAAGTCTATTACATGAGTGTGTAATATTCCTTTATCCTTCTTCATTATTCCTGCGTCCGGTCAAAAGACTTGATTTGTCGGATTTATTTGATTCATCTGATTCAGCTACAAACGATAAGATTCCTTCAATAAAAGAAGAAACACTACGAGACAACTACTCTGGACTCACAATTCTACATCACAATGCGTTTAACCATTTGGACTCAAATATTCAACAAGTGTATAAAAAATACGTGAACGGTCTACAGAAAACATGCCAAGATATTTCCAATAAATTTGGGATTCACATCTCAAACATGTTTACCATTGAATATGTATTAAAAGTAGATAATCTAAATCTAGAGATAATAGACAGAGTTTTCGATGCAGTCGCAAAAGAAGGCAAAATGAAGAATGACAATCAAACTAAAATTGACTTTCGTTCTTTATTCCCAGAATCCGAGATTGCGATTGAGAACCAGATACAATGGATGGACGTTTCAAAAAATGGTGGACCTAACTACTCATCCTTATACATATTATTTGAAACGCTTGGTGTAAGCATGAACGATTACAACAAAAAAGTAATATGTAATGTGTTTACCACAAAAGATGGATCTATAGCAGTGGAGCAATTGAGATCAAGAGATTATAACAACAGTCAAGCTGGTCAAGCATTTATGAAGTTAATAAAAAGCGCCATATAACAAGAACAACAACCTAAACAGAAAAAAAACGGAGCATCACAGCTCCGTTTTTTTTTGCCCCTATTTGCCCTTATGCAGACGCAAATAGAAAATCCACATTGACAATCAACAAGTTAAATAAAAAATTCAAATTTCCCAAAGTTACCATAACAGCCCGTTTTCTATACATATACTTTTGCAGTCGTTAAAAAAAAATTTCTTATGAAACAATTAAAAATAAAAAACAGGGCTTCATTTGAAGCATATCTAAACGACATGTTCGTGTTAGCGGTCACTGGACAGCCAACACCAACTAAGAGCGTAGGAGATATGCTATTTGCCAAAGCGTTATCCTATGGGCGCACGATAGAAGATGCTAAGGCAGATGTGAAGAGAATCCTAAACGTACATGGTGCGGTAGGACTCTTACTGAGTGAAGCCTCAGAAACACTTTACAATGGGACCGTAAAATAGTTCTACTTGTAATAAGTGCGCAAAATGAGAATGCTTTATCTCAAGAGCGAGTGAGAGTCGCTTGAGAGTGAGAGCAGGAGGCGAAGGAGTTTGACCTCAAGAGCGAGTGAGAGTCGCTTGAGAGCGAAAGCATGAGGCGTAAGAGTTTGACCTCAAGAGCGAGTGAGAGTCGCTTGAGAGCGAAAGCATGAGGCGTAAGAGTTTGACCTCAAGAGCGAGTGAGAGTCGCTTGAGAGCGAAAGCATGAGGCGTAAGAGTTTGACCTCAAGAGC
>JAZQQY010000058.1:0-3506 GCA_045629285.1 Paludibacteraceae bacterium
ACGGAACATCATCTGGTCTAGGGTTCTTTGGATTGACAAAATATGCCACTATTTCCAATTTATCGATTTTGTCAGGATCAGTTTTTTCGCGAGGAAACACTATAGGAGCTTTAGCAGGAAACGCATACCAGTCGACAATCATCAATTGTCATAATTACATTTCTGTGTCAGGAGGAAAATTCACAGGAGGAATTGTAGGATATACAAATGGATCAACAATCAGCAAGTGTCATAATGAAGGAGACATCAAATTGCAATCCGATTTCGGTTGTGGGGGAATTTGTGGTGCCACTTATGGAGCAAAAGTCAGCTATTGTTACAACATCGGAAAAATCACAGGAAGTGATAGAACAGGAGCTATCGTTGGCAGTCATGAAACCGGAGCTTCACTAAGAAATTCATTTGCTTATAACAGTAGTGTTCCTTTGATAGGATATGACTACAAATCATCTTCCAATCAATGTTATCTTTACGACACAAAAAACGATTCTTCAAAAGAGCAGTTTGCAAGCGGAGAAGTCTGCTATCTGTTGAACGATAATAATAAAAATATAGTTTTCCACCAAGCTCTTGGCTCAAACGATTATCCAATATTTGATGGAATCAATGTAGTAGAAAAGGACGAAAACGGATATTACAATATTCCTATTGATTGCGAACATGCAGAAAAAGGAACAGTGGCTCCGACTTGTACTAAGGAAGGATACGACTATTGTAAAAAATGTTATAAGAAATTCAATATAATACCAACTATTGCACACGATACAACAATAAGCGTGACAAGCACACCAACTTGTATTACAATAGGTTACTCTACAGCATCATGCAGTGTTTGCGGATTGAAACATTACTACTGCGATACTGTTCCGACTCTGGATCATGACACAGTAATCAAAACAGTAAAAGCAAGTTGTAGTCAGATAGGATACAAGTATCATACATGCAATGCGTGTAAAAAGACACTCGGTTATTTCGATACAGTTCCCGCATTAGGTCATGACACATTGAGAGAAATGATTGGACCATATTGCAGCCATATTGGCTATACAAGAGTATTGTGTAAAATATGTTGGCGAGTTCTATATAATTGCGACACTGTTCCTGCTATTGGACACGATACTGTAACAAGCATTATTAGTCCGCTTTGCGTGAGTGTGGGATATACCCAAGACCACTGTAGTAGATGCGACATAAGTTTTTTATGCTACGACACCGTTCCTGCATTAGGTCACGACTCTGTTGTATCAACATTGCATCCTACATGCAATACTAAAGGTTGTGATACGATTTCATGCAGAAGATGCAAAAAACTGAACAAAAAAGAAGAGATATTCGCAACTATGAAGCATGTATATGTGAATGATATTTGTTCTGTTTGCGGCTCTCCTCGCTATGTCGAGCCAAAGTTGGAAGATGGTTATTATTTGATATCCAACGCACGAGAGATGCAATGGTTCGCCGAATATGTTAATGCAGGGCATGTGTATGCTAATGCGAAATTGGAAAAAGATATTGACCTGTCAGAAGTTTGCAATGAAACTATCGGAAACTGGACTCCTATCTATCATTTTGCAGGAAAATTTGATGGGCAACACCATAAAATCAGTGGTCTATATATAAATAAGAATGGTGATCTTCCTGATGAGTGGGACGTTGATATGTATAGTGGACTAGGATTGTTCAGTGGCAACTACGGAGAAATAACCAGAGTCGGTATAGCAAAGAACTGTGTGATTAAATCAGATAACCTTTGTATTGGTGCTGTTTGTGCTGTTAATCACGGATTGGTTTCATACTGTTATAATGAAGCGGATGTCGAATCAAAACATGGTATTGCAGGTGGAGTTGTCGGTTTTGCCGAACGTGCTAATGTTGTAAGCTGCTATAATGTAGGTCAAATCTCGGGAGACAAAGTAGCCGGTATAATAGGATGCAATAATTGTAGTGCGGTATCTAATTGTCATAATTACGGACCTATTCAAAGGGAAACGTCTAATTATGTGGATAATGATATTTCTCACTTGTTGGAATGTGATAATCTTGTAGACAACTACATTTTGTCTAACACTATATGCGACACTGTCATTGATAGATATGATAAAATCATGAAAATGGTTTACACATCAGAGATTGCGTTTGCTGACGGCTCAGTATGTTATGCTTTGAATAAGAATCAGGATTCCACAGTTTGGTATCAGACTCTTAACATCGACCCTTATCCGGTGCTCGACCCAACTCATGGAAAGGTGCTTTACGACGAGGAGAAGGGAATCTACTATAATTATCCAGATAATATATATTCCGTAGTCAATGAGATAAAGAATGAAAAACAATCTGCTTCATTGTTGACATTTGTGGTGAACCGTCAGGTGATTGTCATTGGTGTTGACTCGTTCCGCATCATAAATATGTTTGGTCATGACGTCACTGCTCTAAATGGTTCTCTTGCCGACGGAGTTTATGTTGTAGTCGCCGACGGTAATGTGGCGAAAGTGGTAGTGAAATAAAACATGAATGATTTACTTGAAAACATAGCAAAAATCCACACAACAGAGATGGGAGTCGGCAGAATCCGTCGTAATCTCAAACTAGCTGATAGCGTCGACGTCGTGAAATATTGCGTCGACGTGATTCTACGAGACAACTGCGTCATCACCAAACAAGGCAAGAATTGGTACGCTGAATCAGACGGAGAAATCATTACCGTCAACTCATATTCTTACACTATCATCACTGCGAAAAAGATTTCATATTAATTCTATGGATGTGATTTCGGCATTTCGCATTTAGTGTGGTTGCCTTGGCATGAATATGGTACGCCATTGAAAGATGATGAGTGGATTTGATGAGATTCTATTTTTAGAGACGTGGCATGCCCGTCTTAAATTTTATCAAACCAATATGTAAAAATAACACAAAATATTCGTGGGTTCAAATTTGATTGATATATTTGCAATTGAAAACGAATGTCAATGAAACCGACAACGTTTGTTTGGGATTCGGAGATCAATGAAACCGACACCATTTATTCTGTCTTCGACCGAATAAATGGAATCGGCTACCATTCACTACGTGCTAGGTCCGCTGGACCTGTGGGTGGCTCCGAATGGCGTGTGTCGTCAGCGTGTTGGTAGTCCGGAGGACTTTGCATGAAATGAGGGGTAGCCGATTCCTGCGCAGCAGGTGTCGGAAGCGTGTGTCGAAAAAAAAAATTAATTTTTGCAGTTGTCCAAAAATGAGGATTGTTAAGGGCCCATGTTTGATTTATTTGGCCCTAACCTCCCCACCAACGCGAGGCCGTATGACGAGCGTATAAAAATAAGCGTGTTTGGGCAACTCTTATATAATTGCCATAATTTCTTGATCCATTTCCGGAAATTTTACGTTTTCTTTTTCTATAAATTTCATAATTTTACACGGAATTAAATTTAAGCATATTTTTTTGCGAAAAATATATCTATATGAAAAGACGTATATCAATGTTATTGGCAGTTTTATTCTGTCTA
>JAZQQY010000059.1:0-43782 GCA_045629285.1 Paludibacteraceae bacterium
CAGAAAAAATATATTACCCGGACAGTCGAAAAATACAAGCAAGTGAGCGGATTGCCCAAGGTCGCCATTTGTGAACTGTTCGGGGTAAGCAGGCAGTCATACTACAGGAAGAAATGGCGAGCGGCCCAGATCAAAGATCGGGCGACGGAAGTCGTAGAAAGTGTCGAAAAGATAAGGGCAGAGATGCCCCGTGTCGGGTGCAGAAAACTGTACCATATGCTCAAACCGCAAATGCGGAGAATGTCAGTAGGAAGAGACAAGATGTACTCAATCCTAAGGGCCAACCACATGCTAGTCAGCCCTGTACGATCGTATCATGTGACAACTAACTCACACCACAGGTTCAGAAAACACAAGAACTTGGTGGAGGGAATGGATATTGTACGCCCAGAGCAGGTCTGGGTGTCCGACATAACATATATCGGAGGCAGGGACAAACACATGTATCTGGCTCTTGTGACTGACGCGTACTCGAAAAAAGTCGTAGGATACGACTTGTCTGAAAGTCTGAACACGGAAGGGGCACTACGTGCCTTGAAGATGGCCCAGGCTTCGCGAGTGTACAAGGATGAACCCCTGATACACCACTCGGACAGGGGCATACAATACTGTTCGGATTCATATCAGGACAAGTTGGCGAAGTATGGAATCACAACAAGCATGACTGAAAGCTACGATCCATACGCTAATGCAGTTGCTGAAAGAATCAATGGAATACTGAAACAGGAGTTCCTTCTGGAGGAGATAAATCTTCCTCTAAAGGACATGAAACTTGTTGTCAGGGATGCGATAAACACCTACAACAGGGTTAGGCCACACTACTCCTGCGGATATCTTACTCCTTGCCAAATGCATGATCAAAGAGAGGTAAAGGTGAAAACTTACAAAAAAGAAGATCATTGCAGCCCTAGGGCTGCAATGATCTTCTAAAAAGTTCTAACTTTGTCCTAATAAAACTAAGTAAAAAACTGTAACGGTTATTTAGGACTAGTCAGAATAGACTTCCTTATTGAGCCAATGCCGCAGCTCCACCAACGATATCAAGCAACTCGTTTGTAATTGCTTGCTGACGAGTTTTGTTGTACAAAATCGTAAGCTCGTTGATAAGTTCATTAGCATTATCAGTTGCCACCTGCATGGCTACGACGCGAGCACCGTGCTCAGACGCATTTGAGTCAAGTAGGCAAGCGTACATCTTAGTACGAAGTGCCTTTGGCAATAGAGAATCAAGAATCTCTGCCTTACCTGGCTCAACGATGTAGTCTGCAGTAGACTCGTCGACCTCACCTGAATTTTTGTCAAGTGCGATTGGCAAGAACTCCTCTGTCTGAAGCTTCTGCACTGCAGTGTTCTTCAAGTGGTGGTAAATTACGATGACTTTATCGTAATTCTTTGCCAAGAACTCGTTCATCAATTCATTAGTGACTTCACTGATTGCATCGAAAGACGGATGGTCTGCCATGTCGTTGTTTGATTTTACGACCTGTACGCCAAGCTTCTCCGACTGCTCTGTAATCTTCTTACCGATAGGGTAGACAACAACCTCAGCACCACTATTCAATTGTTCTTTGACCACAACGTTCAACTGTTTTGCAACATTTGAATTGTATGCGCCACAAAGACTTGAATTTGAAGAGAAAGCTACAACCGCCACTCTTGATACTGGTCTAACCTCTGCAAATGCCGACTGAAAATCAGTCTCAGTCGCCAAGAAATTACTTAAAATCTTGTTAAGGCGACTCTGGTATGGAGTGATAGACTCAATAGCGTATTGAGCTTTTTTTAGCTTCGCTGAAGACACCATCTTCATAGCTCCAGTAATCTTCAATGTTGAGTTTACTGAGCCGATTCTCGCTTTTACTTCTTTTAATGATGCCATCTCTTACAGATTTAAACAGTTGCTACACTACTTCCTGAATTCACCTTCTTAATCACAACCTCAGCCTCGCTCTTAAGAATAGCCTTGATATCGTCGTTGATTACTCCCTTCTGTAGCTGATCAAGAACATCAGCTCTGTGAAGGTGCTCTAGACGCTCGATATAAACCTTCTCGAACTCGTGAACGTCCTCTTTTGCAAGAGCGTTCAAAATACCCTGAGTACCGCAGTAGATAACAGCGATCTGGTGCTCTACTGGATATGGAGTATACTGTGGCTGCTTCAAAAGCTCTGTATTACGAACTCCCTTGTCGATAGTCATCTTAGTTACAGGGTCCATATCACCACCGAACTTAGTAAATGACTCCAACTCACGATACTGAGCCTGATCTGTCTTTAGTGTTCCGGCGATAGCCTTCATAGCCTTCACCTGTGCAGAACCACCCACACGAGATACCGAGATACCTACGTTGATAGCTGGACGAATACCTGCGTTGAACATATTTGTCTCCAAGAAGATCTGACCGTCTGTGATGGAAATTACGTTTGTTGGGATATATGCTGACACGTCGCCTGCCTGAGTCTCGATGATTGGTAGGGCAGTAAGTGAACCGCCTCCCTTAACCTTACCCTTCAATGATTCAGGAAGGTCGTTCATCTGAGCTGCTACAGTATCGTTGTTGATGATCTTTGCAGCACGCTCCAATAGACGTGAGTGCAAGTAGAACACATCACCTGGGTAAGCCTCACGACCTGAAGGACGCTTCAAGATCAATGATACCTCACGATATGCAACGGCCTGCTTTGACAAGTCATCGTATACTACCAATGCGTGCATACCTCTATCGCGGAAGTACTCTCCGATAGCTGCTGCGGCGAATGGTGCGTAGTACTGCATAGCTGCTGGATCAGAAGCTGTTGCAGATACGATGATAGTGTAGTCCATAGCACCGTTCTCCTTAAGAGTGTTAACGATGTTTGCTACTGTACTACCTTTCTGACCTACTGCACAATAGATACAATATACTGGCTTGCCTGCCTTGTATGCTCCCTTCTGGTTGATGATAGCATCAATCGCAATGGCAGTCTTTCCTGTCTGACGGTCGCCGATAATCAACTCACGCTGGCCTCTACCGATTGGAATCATGGCGTCGATTGCCTTGATACCAGTCTGCAATGGCTCTTTTACGGGCTGACGGAAGATGATACCTGGTGCTTTACGCTCCAAAGGCATCTCTACCAACTCACCCTTAATTGGTCCTTGTCCGTCGATTGGAGTACCAATGGCGTTTACAACACGACCAACCATGCCTTCTCCAGTGAGAATAGAAGCGATACGTTTTGTTCTTTTTACAGTGAAACCTTCACGGATCTGGTCTGTAGGACCAAGCAATACGGCACCTACGTTGTCCTCCTCAAGGTTCATAACCACTGCATTCATTCCGTTTTCGAACTCAAGCAACTCACCGGCCTCGGCGTTCTGCAATCCGTAGATACGAACTACACCGTCGCTTACCTGAAGCACCTTACCAACTTCCTCGAATTTTACACGAGAATCGATGTTCTGGAGCTGCTGCTTAAGTACGTCAGAAACTTCGCTTGCTTTTATAGACATAATTTAAATTCTTTTTTAATTGCTAATAACGAGAAGACTAACACTGTACGTTCTCTGAATTCGAATATCTCAACTTCTCTCTGATAGAGTCAAGCTGCGACTTGATGCTGGCGTTAAGCTGGTATGTCTCAACCTCCAGGATGAATCCACCGATTAGGGAAGGATCAACTGTTGCATCAAAATCGATATCCGCATCAGTTACGTTAGTCAACACCTGACGGAATCTTTTCTCTTCGTCGCCAGAAATAGGGCAGGCAGTTACTACTGTAGCTTTTACCAAATTCTTTTTCTTGCGATAAAGATCCTGATATACAAGTGATGTACTCTGAAAATAATCTTCTCTCTTATTTTCAACTACTAAATCGACAAACCTTGTGTATTCAGCACATACACTGTCGCCTGCCATGATTGTAAGCAATTCCTTCTTTTTGTCCTTGCTTATCGTTGGGTTAGCAATAGCATCCTTAAGTCCCTCTACATTGATGAAAGATGCTGAAACGAGTTTCATAGCCTCGTATACTTTGTCGGCAACTTTCGCCTCTGTAGCGTACTCATATAGAGCTTTTGCGTATCTTGCTGAAATTTTACCAGTGTTCATCAGTTTTACGATTTAGCAATATTTACTTCATCCAAAAGCTTGTTGATCATATCAAGTCCGGCCTTGTCGCCAGAAAGCTTCTCACGTACCACTTTTTCAGCGATAGTAACTGACAACTCTGCAACCTGAGTACGAATCTCCTTGATCGCGTTGTCACGCTCCAATTGGATGTCTTCTTTAGCTTTATCAAGCAAATCCTGCGCCTTTTTAGCTGCTTCAGCCTTTGCGTCGGCGATGATCTGATCTTTCTGCTTAGAAGCTTCTTTTAATAGTTCCAATCTCTCGTTCTTTGCCTCGGCAAGCAATCTCTCTGCCTCTGCGTTTGTTCCCGCAAGACGAGCGTTTGCTTCGTTAGCCTTCAAGATTGATTCTTCGATATCTTCACTTCGCTTATTGATCATCCCGACAATAACAGGCCAGCCGAATTTACCTAAGATGAATAAGACGGCAGTGAAGCATATCACCATCCAGAAGACCAAACCGAAGTCAGGGGTCAATAATTCCATGACAATGAAAATTTTTTTCTATTATACGAATAGAGCCAAGATACAAACGATGATAGCCAAGAATGCAACACCCTCAACTAGAGCGGCAGCAACGATCATGTTGTTACGAATCTCTCCTGCAGCCTCTGGCTGACGTCCCATAGCTTCCATTGCAGAACCACCGATCTTTCCGATACCAAGACCTGCACCGATAACTGCGATACCTGCACCAATTGTTGCACCTGCTTTTGCTAGTAATGCTGGAGCGGCAACCTCCGAAATTTGAGCCAAAATTGCTAATGATAACATAGTATTAAATTTTTTTATTTATTTTTTACTTATTTGTTCGTGAGTCTTACTCACTTGTGTTTTTTGTCTTGTCGCGTCACTTACTATTAGTGCTCGTGGTGTGGCTCAACCTGTGCCAAACCGATGAACAATGCCGATAGGGTAGTGAACACGTATGCCTGAATGAAGCAAACCAAACACTCAAGGCATGTCATGAAGATTACCAATGCACATGATAGCACTGAAACTCCTGATGCTGCTGCTACACTCATCTGAGCGAAGATGAAGATCATTCCGATAAGCACAAGCTGCATTACGTGTCCTGCCAACATGTTGGCGAAAAGACGGATACACAATGCGATAGGCTTTGTGAACATACCGATAATCTCAATCAATGGCATCAACGGAACAGGGAACTTCAACCATGTCGGAACCTCAGGATTCACCATCTCTAACCAATAGTGCTTTGTTCCAGCCTTTAGGTTAGTGAATAGGAATGTGAATACTGCCAATACCATCGTACATGCAATGTTTCCTGTCAGGTTTGAACCAAATACCGGAATCAATCCTAAGTAATTGTTAATCAAGATGAAGAAGAATACTGTAAGCAAGAATGGGCTGAACTTCTCAACGTTCTTGCCAACACATGGCTCAATTACATCTTTTTCAATCATTACGATGATTGGCTCCAAGAATGCCTGCATTCCAGTTGGCTTTCTCCAGTAGTCTTCCTTGTATCTTTTTGAGATGCTCAAGAAAATCCAAAGTAGCAAACCTGTACTGATGAAAAGGAATAGCACGTTTTTTGTGATTGAGATGTCCCAAGGACGCTCTCCTGTGCTAACCTCAACGATCTTGCCTGCATTTGGTTGACCTTCAGCTGCGATAGTGTAACCGTTGTACTCGTGATAGTGACCTCCGTGGCCTAGTTTACTCGACATGAATACGTCCAAGCCATTCTGACCGTACACTATACATGGCAATGGGATTGCAAGATCACCAATTATATGCCATGAATATGAGTCGCCGATATGTCCGAACACCAACTCCTTGACGTCGATCTTACCTTCGCCTTCGGATTCTTGATGTTCATTCGCCTGCGCCACAATCGGTGCAAACAAAATCATCAGGATTGTTATAAATTTACTCAACAAATTCATGCGAATTTTATTTTATTGTTTAACCTCGCTAGTGTTTTCTGAAATCATTTTGTTGAATTTGTTCAACATGATTGCTTCATAAACAGCGTAGCATAGATAACAGACAACGACTGAAGATATGAAACTGATGTTTTGCTCTCCGATGCACAACACGTATACTAGACAAAATGCAACCAGCAACATGAGTTTGACCGTGCGAGTTATCAGATACTTCAAGTGAAATTTCTTTGCGTCTACAATCGCTGCTTTTGTGATTGAAATTAGAATTAGTAATGTCAATAAGAAAAAGAACGATGGAATTAGTGAAAACATGCTGAATTCATATCCTGGCATCATCGTGAACACTAATTTTCCAATGGTGTAGAGTAGTGCTGCTAATGCAAAATCTGAAATCGCAATGATTTTCTGGTAATTCTCTCTATTCATCTCTTTTTATTCCAATACCTTTTCTACACAGACTGAAACTTCGTCGTTTCTAACCTCTGCAAAACCACCGTCGACACGAAGAGTTGTTGCCTCGCCATTCATTTTGTAGACGATCTCTCCCTCTTTTAGCGACGAAATGATTGCTGCATGGTGTGGTAGAACCTCAAAACCTCCGCCTGTACCTGGAAGTTTTACACTTTCCACGTCCCCTGAAAATATCAGTTTATCTGGTGAAATGATTTCTAATTTCATGTCGAATCTTATTTAACAACCTGTGACATCAACTTTCTTGCCTTCTCCTTAGCGTCGTCGATTGTTCCGACATTCAAGAATGCCTGCTCTGGAAGATCATCAACTTCACCATTGATAATAGCATTAAAGCCTTTAATTGTCTCCTCAATTGGAACCATCACACCTGGAAGACCAGTAAACTGTGATGCTACGTGGAATGGCTGAGACAAGAATCTCTGAATTCTACGAGCACGAGCTACGATCAACTTATCCTGCTCTGACAACTCCTCCATACCTAGGATTGCGATGATATCCTGCAACTCCTTGTACTTCTGAAGAATTTGCTTAACGTTCTGTGCACACTCGTAGTGAGCGTTACCGATTACGTTTGGATCCAAGATACGTGATGTTGAATCAAGTGGGTCTACAGCTGGATAGATACCAAGCTCAGCGATCTTACGGCTCAACACTGTTGTTGCATCCAAGTGAGAGAATGTTGTTGCTGGAGCTGGGTCAGTCAAGTCGTCGGCTGGCACGTAAACGGCTTCAACGGCTGTAATAGATCCGTTCTTTGTTGAAGTAATACGCTCCTGCATACGTCCCATCTCAGATGCCAATGTAGGCTGGTAACCTACGGCTGATGGCATACGTCCTAGCAACGCTGATACCTCAGAACCTGCCTGTGTAAAACGGAAGATGTTATCCACGAAGAATAGGATATCCTTACCACCCTGACCTGAATCACGGAATGTTTCAGCCACTGTCAAACCAGAAAGTGCAACTGAAGAACGTGCTCCTGGTGGCTCATTCATCTGTCCGTAAACCAATGTTGCCTGTGATTTTGCTAGCTCGTTGTAGTCAATCTTGGAAAGATCCCAATCTCCCTCTTCCATTGACTTCTTGAACTCCTCTCCGTAACGGATGATGTTTGACTCGATCATCTCACGAAGCAAGTCGTTACCCTCACGAGTACGCTCTCCAACTCCCGCAAACACTGAATAACCGTTGTATCCCTTTGCGATGTTGTTGATAAGCTCCATGATAAGCACGGTCTTACCTACACCGGCACCACCGAACAAACCGATCTTACCTCCCTTTAGGTAAGGAACCAAAAGGTCGATGACCTTAATACCTGTAAATAGGATTTCCTTTGATGTTGCTAGCTCGTCAAACTTTGGAGCCTCTCTATGAATTGGTGATCTCTGTACGTTTTCAAATGTCTTCATTCCATCAACTGGAGCTCCTACGACATTCAACAAACGACCTTTTACCTGCTCACCCATCGGTACCGAAATTGGAGAACCCAATGCCTTTACCTTTAATCCTCTCTTTAATCCATCAGTTGAGTCCATGGCGATTGTACGAATAGAACGCTCACCAATGTGCTGCTGACACTCTATAATCAATGGAGATTGTCCTTCACGTTCTACCTCAAGGGCGTCGTGAATCTGTGGTAATGTTGCATCCACTTCAGCAAAACTGACATCGACTACCGGTCCAATAACCTGGATTATTTCACCATAAATTTCAGACATAGCGTGTTTTTTTATTGTGGTATTAATTTTTTTAAATTTCCTTTTATTGCTCGCAAAAGCATAACTGCTCACGCTTTTGTTATTGCAAATATATTTATTTTTTTAGATTGAAAAACTTTTTCCGCTAAAAATAACGGGTTGTTACAAAAGATTTGTCGTTTATTACAGACTGTAAATGTTGTTTAGCATATTCTTTCGATTTGTAACGTTCGTTTTTGTTTTCAATTATTCTTTTGAGGGCGACGGAATGACCGTGTACTTTTAGTGGAATATCTAGGCCACAAAGGACGTTTGGTGTAATTGACTCTGATTTAATGATTTTGAATTTTATGATACGGAATTGCATATTTATGATATGTGTCGGTAATAATTTTTTTTTATGTTGTCGCACTTGATATTTTTTGCGGTGTATTATTTACTATGCGAAACAAACAAAGGTAGACGCATTTTGCATCTACCTTTGTTTATAATGTTTAATTGCTTCGACTTTACTGAGCCAGCGTAATCATTACTCCGAAACTTTCTTTTGGAATGTATGCTTGACTCCTACCTGTGCAACTCCTTGATGTCCGATTCCGTACTCCATGAAACATTTAGTTTTTCCTTTTCCGATTTCAAAGCAAATAGGGGATGCTTGATAGCTTAAATGTTGATTCCTGAATCTTGTGCCATGTGTGTTTTCGTCGGCATTCTTTTTCTCTATTTTTGAGAATCTCACACCTGCCGCCAATTTGCCATACATCGCTACTTTCTCTTTCTTGAAATAATAGAATGTGGCTTCCGGCATGATGTAGAAAAGATTTCTGTTTAGTTCTCCTGTTTCATGTGTGGTTACGTATGAGTCATGCTCAAAGGTATGGTCTCCTTCTGAAAATGCTTTTTTGCCGGCAAATGTGTAAACATCTATGTCCAAATCCATTTTCTGATGCTCGTAACCAAAACAAAGTCCAACTCCGAAATGTTTGCCTAGTGTACATTCGTAGTGAAGATTGAATGTTAAAGGTGGCGTTTGCAGCTCTCTCCATGCATATTCGTATGTGGATTGTCCGACAATTGGATTCTTACCAAAATATGGAGGCGCAAGTTCGACGTCTGCATGTTCTTCGCATAATTCATCCAAATAAGGAAAACTAAGTGCTCCTAGTCCTAATGATAGACTGTGTTCCGGAGCAGCCTGACTGCTCAATGATGCTCCTAAAACTAACGAGCAAAAAATTGATTTCAAAGATGTATTTCTCACTGTCTTATAGTATTTAATTGACATTTATTTCAAATGTAGGCATTTATGAAGTTTTGTTCTTGAGTTCAACGTGGTTGTGTACTCAATAAAAAAGGTAGACGCATTTACTTGCGTCTACTTTTTTTGTGTTTATACGACTTTCAATTAGTATTTGATTGCCTTCAACTTGCCACCGTCTACCGCGTAAACTGTGTTTGAATTGAAATCGATCTCATAAACTACGTTCTTGTCGTCGCTCAAGCGGAATGTCTTGACCTCTTTACCTGTGTTCTGGTCGACAACTGCCAACTGAACCAACTCCTCGCCGTTAGCCTTCTCTGATGTCAAGAATACAGATAGGTTTTCGCTTGCTCTAACTGCCTTCTTAGCTTTCTCGTTTGCCTTTAGCTTATGACGTAGGTTTCTTTGTGCCTCTGAAGCTCTACCTGCCTGCTCTGCTTCTGCTGCTGAACAGAATAGACCTCCTTCTGCTACAACATTTCCTTCTCCGTCGGTTACAGTAACTTTTGTGCTCTTGATGCCGTTATAGATTGAAGCTGCAAGTAGGGCGGCGTTAGCTCCACGACCAGTCTTCAACTGTGGATATACTTTCTGAGCAGTTACGTTCTTGTTCTTGTCGATCATGACATACTCTTTAGCTCCGTAGATGAAGTAACCGTTGTCGGATACCTTAAGGCCGGTGATTGTAGCTGCGTCGTCTACCTTTGTCACTACATCAGGCAACTTGACGTCAGCATCTGGATCGATAACGTATACCTTCTTTCCGCTCAATGCTACGATCTTGTTTGTTGCATCGTCAAATGCTACACGGTCTGTTAGTGCAAGGTTAAGCTTGAACTTACGCTTGTTTGTCTCCTTGTCGTAAACTACCAAACGGTTGTTTGTAAGGATAATGAATGAGCTCTTGTAAATCTTCTCAACCTGTGGCGACTTGATTTCATCTACATCCTCAAGTACGATCGGCTTCTTCCAAACCTTCTCTCCGGTCGACTTGTCAATCATCTGGATCTTGTTTCCGAAACTTACACGGATACCCTCGTCTGTAACTTCAGCATTCTTGTAGAATGGGGCAGAGAAGCTCTTCTTCCACTTCTTGTTGCCTGCCTTGATGTCAACTAGCACGACATCTAGCTCGGATGCGATGATTGCCTGAGTGTTGTCAATCTGGATGATGTCTGCAAATGGACCTGCAAGTTTCATAGGCTGTGCCCAAACATCCTTACCTGTCTTAGCATCTACCAAGTGAATCTTTTTCAAACCGCTCTCGATAGAGAATACATACTTGCCTGAGTTGTCGATTAGGTAAGATTCTGGTTTTGACGGATTCTCCCATTTTTTGCTACCTGTCTTGGCATCAAGTAGGTAAAGCATCTGGTCGAAACCGTAGATGATATTGCCGTCGCTAGCGATACCTGGATTACATCTTGCCATAACCTTGTCTAGAAGTAGGTTCGCAGCAATTGCCTTCTTTGGCTTTGGCAATGGGAATGACCAAAGCACTTTGTTAGACGCGATGTCTACAGCCTTTAGAGATACGTTCTTGTCAGTACCGTCGATACGGATAAGGGCGATGTTCAACTCTGGGATGATGTCGCTCTGCTGAATCTCACGTACACCGTCGATGATAGTCTCTCCAGTTACAACGTCGATAACCTTGTCGCCTACGAATACGAAGTGTGTCCAATCAACCTCCTGATAGACTTCCTTCTCGAACTTATTCATCATGCTAGCCTCGCTGCTGTTTCCTGTCAATGAAGCGATCTTAGCTGCCTTCTTCAAATTTTCGTTTCCTTTTGCTTTAGTGACTGTCCAAGATGTTGCACTCTTTTCCGCATCAATTCCAACGAAATTGTCACTCATTTCAACGATAGGTGTCTGAGTGAATCCATTGAAGAAAATTCTCTCTGCCTTGCCATTAACTGGCGCCTCCCAAGCTACAGTCTGCGCATGCGCAAGAGTAGCCAATGCCAACACTGTGGCTGTAAAAATTCCTCTCATTATTATTTTGTTGTTCTGTAAAACTCTTCAAATATATAAATAAAGATGACTACTTGGTTCATTTTGACATTTTTTAATGATAGATTTCAGTTTTTTTCACAAATGATCTTCTTACATCTTTTTTTCTAAAGACTAATTGTCACTACGGTTGCTTGAAACCTAAAACTTGAAAACCTAAGGTGGATGTAACTGTCTGCGACATTTTCATCCACCCTAGGCTATTATCTGAAGACTAACCGTTACCACGGTTGCTTGAAACCTGAACCTTGAAACCTATCTCTTGATAATTTTCTCTGTTTTCCCGTCGACAACGATCACATAAATGCCGTTCGGAAGATCATTCATGTCGAATGTGATGTTTCCGTTCGACGCGGATTGCTTAGCCACTACGGATCCATTTGCGTGGTGTAGGGTGGCGATACCGTTTCCTGATGTCGTATGGATTGTGACAATGTCGCTTGTGACTGTTGGATATACGACTGTCTGATCGCTTTCGACTGTCGATACTGATGTAGGATCTTCTTCGTCTGTGATTCCTGTCTCGACTCTCTTCAATTCCATAACCTCTAGCACATCTACTTGTGACGCCTCTTCTGTTAGGCTAAGTGCGACTGACTGCGCAGTGATTCCGTTCTGAGTCACTACCATGATTCCTGAAAGTCCGTCGTATGATGTGATGTTGCATGTGTAGGTGATTGTAGATCCTGCGCGCTTGACATCGATATCAACTTTTGCCTGAGTCAACATGTTAATGAATGCATTCCAATCATCTCCCCATGTGGTCTGGAAACTGAACTCGCCTTCACTGTCAAGCTGATATGCATCGGCTCTGATGAATCCTGTCTTTCCGTTGATAGTGTTCTTGATGATGAAGTTGTTCCAATTCTTTGACTCTAGGAATGAGTGGAAGTTGTTGAATGTGTAGCGCACGTGGAAATCACTGTTGTATGTGTTTGTTGTGCCGCTATTCTTGTTGAATGCATCTTTATATGCTCCGTAGTTTGTGACAGAACCGATGATCTCTCTGTCTTTCAAACTTGCCACACTCATGCTCTTTACATCCAAATATGTGCTTTCTCCGCCTAGATAAACTGACAATGCACTCTTTGGTGAACTCTTTGACAATACTCCGTAGATATCTTTTCCGTCGACTGCGGCTGATACGTGGATTGATGCCCCCTGTCGGATTATTTTCACGTCGATATCCTTATCATCAAACTCTTTCCATGTTGCAGGATTGAAATATGTGACTGTTGACCCTGAAAAAGTCTCGACGCTGAATCCATCGGCTCTCAATGCCCAGAAATTATCTGCATTCTCTTCAAATCTCAACGACCAGTTATCCCAGTTGTTGACTGCTTTGTTATTGTTGTGGAATGAAAATGTTATTTCGAAATCTCCAGCTGGTGCATCTACTTTCAAGAATTTGTCTGTCTCATCCCATGATAACGACTGATCTTTTTCTCCGACGCGGTAGAATGGGGAATATGTAGTTTCTGATCCGTTCTTTGTCTGTGGCTTACGGTATGCCCACAAGCAAAGCTCATTAGCCGGATTCATCGCTGTCAGACAAAGTGTCTTTCTTCCGTTGTCCTCCATTCTCTGCTCGATTAGTGTGCCGTTGAATGTGCCGACGGATGTTTTCAATGTGATGAACTGCTTTCCGTCTGCGTAGTCGTAGCTCCATGTGCCGGTATAGTCGGCTGAGATTGTGCGGTCGGCATTCAAACGCATTGTGCCTGGTTTGTTGCAAACTAGTTTTTCGTAATCCACGGCAGTATGAGTAAGCACTGCGTATTCACCCATGATATCCTGCTCTTTGTAGATCTTTGCTTTATCAGTATACTCTCCAAGTCTAGTCTCGAACGGGGCGACAAGAGGCCAACCGTCCGATGCAAACACCATTGGATGGCTCTCTACGTGATGCCAGCCATAACCGTTGCCTGTGTTGTCTTTAGTGTGGTAGATGATATAGCATTTGCCGTCCTCGTCCATCAAAGCTGAGTTGTGGCCTTGAGCAGTCTGTCCGCCTCCCACCTGGTCGTAGTCGGTGATGTTCTTATTGTTTGTCCACCATCCCCACGAATAGTTCTGCATCAACGATACTCCGTAAGTGACGTTTGTTCCGTAGTTTGGATAGATTGCCTTGTTGAATACTGCGTCGTCGCCAGTGACATCCACGAATGGACCTGTGACCTTGTCACTTCTGAACAGACGCATATTGTAGCCGCCTTCTGGAGAGTAGAAGCCGTACGACATGAAAAGATAGTAGTAGCCTTTCCCGTCGCCATCCTTCATGTATTCGATATATGGTCCCTCACCGCTGACGTAATAACCGCCGGCGATATGAACCCCCATGTATTCGTCATAACGTAGACGTGCTCCATCCCACACAGCTCCGTTGACAGGTGTGTAGCCATAGTTGTATGAATAGTCGCGTAGTCCTGTCTTGTTGTCTAGTTTCAGCACGAAGATGCCGCCGCTCCACGAACCGTAGATCAACCACAACTGTCCGTTTTCATCGTACATTACGTTAGGATCGATACAGCTGGAACCATACATGCCTCCCCAGCCGCCATCTGTGTAATATCTGTTTGGAATTGAGCTTTGTCCTGTCACTCTTTTGAAGTCGTTGTTGCCGGCTCCACTTGATTTTCCGTCCATTCCACCGAACACTACCGAGCCGACTCTCTGGTACGGACCCTCGATCTTATCACTTGTAAGCATGCAGATGCTGCTCAACCAGTCGTCGCCGTTGATAGAGTAGTACATGCACCACTTTTTCATATCTCTGTTCCAGATGACGTCTGCCGCCCAAAGATTCTCCTTTAGCTTTGTCTGGTTGTTGCTCCAACCCGACCAAACTGTATTATCTCCGAATACTGCGCAAAGATCTGAAGTTACTTTTCCGTTTATTGCGAAAGAAGGAGTGAATGCAGTCCAATCAAGCATGTCGCGAGAGTAGGCTGCACCAAGCTGCGTACCCATCACGTAATAGTACTTGGTACGGTCGTTGTTGGCACTCTGTTCGGGATAGCTGTTGCCGTTGGCATCCTTGTACACGATTACGATGGAAGGGTCGTGCACAGGCACTTGACCAGCCCAGATCTTGTCGATGACAAAGACGCTGATCAAAATGATGATGAATATTTTAATAAAACCTTTCATACAACAGTGTGTTTATGTCGTTATCAATTGAATCATATTTGTGGATGACGTATTTTGCATTTGATAAAGGTGTGCAAATGATTGATAACTCAACACATCGTTGCCTCTATTCATCCACGAATACGATGTCCTTAACTCCTAAGTTCTTGAGGAAAAGCGTAATGTCCTGCTTGGCATTTTCTTGTGCGGTGGCCAAATAATCGCTTTTTTCTCCTTTTTTGATTATTCTTGTGTTAGCTCGGTCTCTCATGTCCTGACGATCTTTTGCTGTGAATGATCCGGATTGGAAGACTGTTTGAGTAGCTGCTTCGTCAAGTATGAAATCGTCAAGTAGTGTCACTCTAGGAAGTTTGGCAAATACGGTGTCGCCTGCTGTAGTGAACCAATCTTCTTCTGCTTGCGAAAAGTCGATTCCATATCTCAAAACTCCGCGATAGATGGCCGACATTCTGTCTTTTAGCAATTTGCCTTTTGTCGTGTCGACAAGTTCCTCTATCGCTACATCTAAGAATTCCCATTTGCCTACATTCTTCACTTCAGTGAGAATATTCGGTGTAGGGGTGATCTTTTCCGTTCTTTCCATTTTGACAACCGGTTCTCGTGAGCATTGTTTGAATGCTATGAACGAGGCGATTGCTAAAACTGCGATGATAATGATGATTATTTTATTCTTTTGTCTCTTTTCCATTCCGATTATATTTGACTACGCAAATATAATCAAATAAATTTATCTCTTTATCACCTTCTTCACTATTGAATTATTGTCAGTTGTGATTCTGACGAAATAAATGCCCTTATTAAGTTTTGAGCAGTCGACGGAGATGTTTCCAGATTTATGCTCAATGCTCTTTTCTGTCTGTCCGGTCAAACTTAAAATCTCTATTCTTGCATCTGATTCATTTTGCAAGTTGATTTCCAGCTTGTCTGAAACTACTGTAGGATAGAGTAGTGTAGAGTTCTCTATTTCATGTGTCGAAGTAGGGTCGCTAATTACATTGAAGATTCCTTGAATCTTTTCTTCGACAAGACCGCCTACTGTCTTCAATTGCCATGAGTAATTGCCGACTGAAACAGGAATTCCCGATACAAATGCAGAATCTCCGATGAATTCAGCAGTTACGCCTTCTGGTAATCCTACGAATTCCAAACTTTTGCAGTTTTTGAAGCCTACAATGAACGGTGTGATTGAATCGCCTAATATGATTGAATCCTGAATCAAAGCCTCATCATCGTTGACTGTCAATACCGGGTTGCCTGAGAAACCGTCTTTTGTGACTGTTATACATCCGCTCTTCTGTGCATTGTTCTCGGCTCCAACAGTTGTGATTGTGTAGTTGAATACACCAAATTCAGTCGGAGTTCCACTGATTGAAACCTTCTTTGAACTTCTGTCGATGCTTACGTTGATTCCGTTAGGCATTCCCTTGATCTCGACATTGTCCGCATCACTCCATGTATAGCCGAAATCTACGATTGATTCGCCTAATTCGATGGTCTGTTTGCTAGGTCCGGAACCTGTCTTTGTGATGACTGGATCATTAACCACTGGATTTGGATCCTCCGGATCAACAGTCGTTCCACCGCATGCGCTACCTACTACACCTTTACCTTCCACTACATTAAGTGTGGCTCCTGCACCGTTGCATGCAGTCAACACCGACTGCACCTGATTGGCAGGAATCTTGTTCCAATTGTTGGCGTATGCGTTAGATGGGTTGAAAGAGCAGAATCTTACGGAAGTCGAACCAGATACATTCTGTGTGTAGCAGTCGACCAACGTGCCACCCGACTGTTTTGAGTTGTCGTAGTCGGCAATCGGATTCTTTACTCCTATGAATGCGCTCTTCTCCACATAGACTTGAGCCTCCTGACCGGCAGCCACACAATAGTTGGCAACAGTACTGTTCCATAAGCAGTTTACAAGGTGAACCTGTCCGAATCTCACGCGTGGCATACGCTCTCTACAACCTTCTCCCCACCAGCAGCAGACGAATGTGGTGCGAAGCTTGCCTCTGTCGTCAGTGTACGAGTCGCTTGAACCCCAAAGGTTGGTGTAACGGTGATCTCCCGAACCTCCGGAACCACCAGATTTAGGCGCTATCAAATAGTGAAATTTACACCATGACACACAGATATTATCCGACTGTTTCTTGCAGTCGAAATTGCCGTCGACACCATCCTGGAAATCACAGTGGTCAACCCACATATTCTGGCAATTCTCGAAGCATAGGTTGTCGTTGCCGTCGATATCGTAAGCACCTGCACTCTTGAAAGTCACATTACGAAGGATGATGTTGGTACAATTCTTGAAGTATAGAATTCCGGTGCTACTGGCTGTCGAACGCTCCTTGCTGAATAGATATGAGCCAGGCAGACCATATAGAGTCTTGTCTGATTTCCTCTCTACACGCTGCATCGATGTCACTTCAATCGCACCCTTCATATATATTTCCAATTTATCGCTCGACTTCAACGCATTCATCAATTCGCTCACGTTAGTTACCGTGACACTCGCGCCGCCTGCACCTCCGGTAGTCTTCGCACCGAAACCAAGTGGAGCGTTTGCATCGTATTGTGAAAGTTGAGCATTTGCTGCCAAGGATGCGAGCCAAATGAAAGCCGTTAATAGTATGTTTTTTATATTCATGATCATAGTATTTTGCGTTATCAATTATATTGCAAATTTCGTGTTTAAATAAGAAACATCGGTGAAATTGCGTACATAGATAGCATGATATAAGTATATAGTGGTGGATAAATGTAACAAATAGGGTAGAATAGCGACTCTTACTTCCTTTTTATCGCTGAAAATGAAAAAGAGACGCAGTTTTTTGCGTCTCTACAATATTTATTCCTCAACAATAATATCCTCGATTTTTGCTCCGACTGTAGCGACCAAATCGTTCGGTGCACACTTGATCTGTAGACCTCGTACACCGGCTGAAACGTAGACATATTCGTGGTCTGTGACTGTTTTGTGGAAGAATGTCGGGAACGGTTTCTTCATTCCGAGTGGACAGCAGCCTCCACGGATGTAACCTGTTGTCGGAAGTAGCTCCTTCATCGGAATCAAATCGCAGTTTTTGTTGCCCGACACTTTTGCGGCTTTCTTCAAATCCACATTCTTGTCGCCAGGAATGACGCAGACGAAATGTCCTGTTTTGTCGCCTTTAAGCACAAGTGTCTTGAAGACGCAGTTGATATCCTCGCCAAGTTGAGCTACGACATGTTCTGCACTCAAATCATTCTCATCCACTTCGTAAGGGATGAGTTCATATTTCACTTTATTGCGGTCGAGAATACGAGCCGCATTTGTCTTGTTTATTTTCATTGTATACGAGTCCCGTCTGGGTTGAATGTTGTTGAATATACGTTTTCATCGGGTAGAATAGGCTCTCCCACGATTCTAAGATAAACCTGTGTTGTGGCACGGACATCCTTTTCGCAGTAGAATGCGATTCTGTCAAGATTATGCTCATTATAATATACGTTGGTGACTTGACTGCCGTCGATGTCATCCTTAGGTGTTGTGATTCCGAACACTGCACAAAGAAGCTTAAGCTGTACTGAGTGTCTTGTGTCGCCGCATCTCCACATCTCCATAGTGTCGATCCATTTCATATCCCAAGGTTTTTTGCCGGCTGTTTGAAGTGCGACAGGCAATGGAATATTATGGATTATCATGCGTCTTGCGATGAACGGCAAGTCAAACGACTTTGAGTTGTGGCCGCAAAGTGCTAGATCTCCGAATACAGATGCTGACATTTTGTTGACGATATCTGCAAATCCCATCAATAGCTCTTTCTCGTCGTCGGAATAGAACGATTTGATACGAAGATGGCGTTGTCCGTCCTTTTGATGGAGTACTCCGACGGAGATGCAGACGATTTTGCCGAATTCTGCGTATAGTCCACCTCGTTGGTTGATCTCCTCATCTGTCAACTCTTCATCGGCCTTTGTTACCTTATCAATGAATAGATGACGCAAATCCTCCGGCATTTCTTCCAATTTGGATGCCATCGGCACTGTCTCTATGTCTAGAAATAGAATGTTTTCGCTTTTCATAGATATATTTTTTTGTTTGTTATTAATGCCGTTTTATGTTCACATATCAGCCGCAAAGAGAATACAAATCACCGCGTGGATTGATTAGCATCACTGGTATATTGCTTTTTTTCAAGACTTTCTGCTCCTTTGGCCCGAAGATGATATCATCCAAACCGTAATCACGGGATGCACTGCAAATTAGCAGATCAGCTCCCAATTCAGCGGATTTTTCAACTGCTTCGAATTCTATCTTGAAACTGTCTTTCTTAGCCTCGACACTTGTATGTTCGACTCCTGCATGATCAAGTAGAGTAGCGATGGCTTCAGTCGTATCTTTGGCTTTTGAACCGTAGTCTTTTGCAGTCATCAGCATTATCTTTGATTTGAAGAAGCGTCCGAAACTTGATGAGAACGGACCTTTTTCTCTCTCTTCGATCAAATAGTTGATTGGTACGAGTATCTTATCGAAAGCAATCTTCTGACCTGGTTTGCAGAAGAAGTAAGGTGTACGCAACTCACGACAAATCTTAAGCATTCCGCGAATGCTGGAATCCGGTGTTATCTCGAATACAAGCATGGATGCTTCTGCAGCTTCTATCGTAGATGTGAAATCTTCGGCACCTGGAATGACTTTAGTGTCGACATTGATAGATTTGGTTGCCAACGCAGCCTTGTATGAGTCTAAGTGTGTTTGACGGGCCGTCACGTCGGATTCGCCGTCGGCAATAGAGAGTAGACATATCTCTTTTGAGTATGTATCCGACAATTTTTTTGCCATCTCCACCGCTGTATCTGGTTGGTAATCACCGTAGACTACCACAAAAACCTGTTGCTTCAATTTAGTTGATAGTTAATGATTAATGGTTAATAATTACGAAATTATCTAACCAATTGTAAAACAAAGACATCTTTGTATTCTCTTCCTATGCGTCGCCAATTTTTCAGTGTGGCTGTGATTTCAAAACCTGCAGATTTCATCACCGAAATGGATGGCTCGTTTCCCGTCTCCACATAAGCGTAAAGCATTTGGAAATCAAGATGGGAGAAGCAATAATCGCAAAGTAGACGCAATGATTCGCGTCCGTAGCCATTCCGTCGGCGTTCTTCTTTGATCACAATCCCGATTGCGGCTTTGTGTGAGAATATGTCCACATCGTAGATGTCGACTGCACCGACAATGCTTTTCTCCTGATTCTCAATGATAAAACGTTGCTGACCGTTGGCCCAGATACCGAGTGATTCACTCTGGATATATTCCTCCATCGTAGTGCGTGAATATGGGGCTAATGTGTCTGATACAGACCAATTCTGGCTGTCGTTTTCAATTTCACACAGGAAATCGATGTCGGCAACCTCCACATTTCTCAATTTTACATTTTCTCCGATGAGATACCTGGTAGACATTGTTTTTGACGCATTTTTCCACAAATATATATGTTTTTTAGCCAATTATGCGTATTTTTGAAGATAAAATATTACGACAATGGAAAATTACAAAGAGATAGACGCTAAGGAGATTAGCGGAAATTTAATCAAGAAGATCGGCGACGAGTGGCTTCTTGTCACATCCGGAGACAAGTCAAGTTTCAACACAATGACAGCCAGCTGGGGTGGAATGGGAGTGTTCTGTGGAAAGAATGTAGCCTTTTTGGTGATTCGTCCGCAGCGTTACACGTATGAGTTTTTGGAGAAGAATCCGACATTGACACTTTCTTTCTTCGCTGAGAATTATCGCAAGGCGTTGCAGATTTGCGGTTCTAAGTCAGGTCGTGATTGTGACAAGGTAAAAGAGGCTGGTTTGACTGCAATCTCTACTGAGGCTGGCAATATGACTTTCAAGGAAGCTTCTTTGGTTATTGAGTGTACAAAGATGTATGCAGAGACATTGAAAGAGTCTGGTTTCTTGGATAAGGATTTGATCCAGAAGTTTTTTGCTGCCGGCGACTATCACAAGTTGTATATCTGCCAGATCGACAAGTGCTGGGTGAAATGATTGATGATTGACGGAGGATATTCGGCTAGAAATTTAAGGATAGCAAAGGGCGGAACGCCCTTGCACCTTCTCTATAGCGCGAGCCGAAGGCGAGCGCAAATAGAGAATTCAAGTTTTATTTTTAGTGTTGATGATTATGAGTTGTTTGAGAGTTTTATTATGCATTTTATTTTCACCGTTAGCTGTGTATGATCAAGGAAGTGGAAATATTGTTATCACTTTTATCCTGACGCTTCTTGGCTGGATTCCAGGATGTATTGCGGCCCTTGTTATTTTGAATAGTAAAAAGTAATCAATAGATGTAGTTATGTTAACCCAAACTTTTAAAATACTAATCCTGTTTGTCATGATGTTATCGGGTGTTGCAAATGCAATAGCCGAGGAGTTCATGTATGTGTATATAAGTGTAAGGTGATGGTCGGCGACTCTTTATGCTATTTGGTCAAACAGGGGCACAGTCGCAAAAACAATTATTGGGAACCATTCTGCGGTGAATTTGCGAATTTTTATTTTGCAGATGGTTATAGTGGCATCAGGCAATGTCCTGTATATGTGAAGAAATATGATATTAATGCCGACACAATGTACGTTATAAGGTCTGTTGGTTGCGATAACTCAGGAACTATGATAAGATGTGATTGTGATAAATTCAGAAAGGAATATGAAGAAAAGAAGAATGTAGAAAAGTGTGATTGTCCTGTTATAGAAGAAAGCAGAATTAAGATAGGGAAGACGGGAGTTGATCGGTGGTGAAAAGACAAAAGACATTATTGGCATATCCGAATGCAAAAGGAAGCGATTATAAAGTTCCATATTCAGTAGAGAAAATAGGTGTTTGTGCTTTCTATGATTGTAAAAACCTAAAGAAAATTTCACTTCCGGCTCAAATCACTGCAATTGAACGAGCTTCTTTTTCTAACTGTAAACAATTGGAAAATATCAGGATTTATGCTGTAAATCCACCTTCGGTTCAAAATTCGTCATTTGCAATGGTAGATAAACAGAAATGTGTTTTGTCTGTTCCTAACAATTCCGTCGAATCATATAAAAAACATCCTATATGGGGAGCTTTTGCTAATATTGTTGGTTTTTAGCTTATAAACACAAAAGGCGTATCAATTTATATACGCCCTTTGTGGTATTCTCTTTAATACTATTATTTGTAATAGTCGTATTCAAACACATAAGCAAACACATTCGTCACTTCTTCGCAATCATTGTATTCATACCGGATCTTTTCGATAGGATTGCCTTTCTCATCATTCTTTTTTACAACTTTAGATTGGAGAAGATCATCTGCAGACTCTAATTTTTTTTGACAGTCATTTGAATCATGAACTCCAGGCGATGGTGGAGGAGGAATAATAAGATCTGCTTTATTTTTCTTATACTCATATTTCTCAGTAACAAATCCATTTGAGTCGTAAACATAAAGATATGTTAATTTTGTGCTGGAAGCTTCATCATAGCCTATTGTCAATAATCCCTTTTCATTATATCGTTCTATCTCGATTCCATTATTATTATACACTGTCTTGCAATTGTCTGTGTATTTGTATGATATTGTATCTTCATAATAACTGCCATATCCATTGGAACGTTTGAATATTGACTTTACTAATCTGTTTTTTGAATCATATATTGACTTTTCATAGAATTTATATTCTTTATCTCCAAATACATGACCTGATGATTCTATCAAATTCCCTTGTGTGTCATATTTGTGAATAAATGTATCATATGGAGAAATAAAAGACAATGATATCAGTAATTTTCTAAAAATTGAATTAACGTCCCTATACTCACTGATCAAGACAGAATTATCTTTTGAATTATATTTATAACATGCGTATTGGTTATCTTCTAGATATTCCTTGCTTTTCAAATATCCATTAGAATAGAATTCTGCATGATATAGGTGTTTTGTTTCTATACCATCTGTTGAGACTCCATATTGGTCAGTACAGTTACCCAAGGAATCTAAAATATAGCAGAATATCAACGCACCTTTCTCAACTTTTCCGTCATGGTATTCTGCATCATACCATCTGATGCTCTTAACTTTCCCGTTGAGTTTGCCAAAAAAATCATCCTTTATATCTTGAATTTTATTGATTTTCATGGTAGGTGTACGGCTTTCGCATTGACACAAAAGGAAGATTGTGAGAATACACATCAAGGTATTTATAATATTTCTAACCATATTTTCATGATTCTTTGATTTATACAAAAGTATAAAAATCTAGAATTATTTGAGGACGAGTACTTTGTAAAAACTCCCAGAGAAATATTTCTCTAGGAGTTTTTTATCAGAATGCAAAATTCATCATCATCTGCTCGACTGATGCCGACTTGTGGTCTTTCACATCCTGTAGCATCTTGTTTGTTGCGGTCTTGAAGAAGAATCTGACAAGATATTCGTCTGTGTTCTCTTTCCTGATGGCATTCAATGAATCCAAATATTCAAGCCTGTCCTTTGAATCAATCACGATCATTGGATGTCCCATTTTTTGAAGGATATAGTTGCTGAACAATCGTCCGATTCTTCCGTTTCCATCACGAAATGGATGCAGATATTCATAGAATCCGTGGAATCTGGCTGCAATGATCATAGGATGTTGAGCCTTTTCGTCAATTACTCTTTGTGTCGACTCCAATAGTTTCGGAACTCGTGAGATGAGGATTTCATGATCACCGAATATAGTTTCTCCAGCACACATGTCTGTGTCTGTGTATTCTCCTGGCACTGCACCTGGTACTTTATAGGCCAGGGTAGTGTTCATCATTATTTTGTGAGTCTCCTTCAACAAATCTTCAGTTAAAGGTCGTGAAGTGTCACTTAAAAGGAATTCGTATGCTTTGAAATGGTCAAGAATCTCAAAGGCTTCAAACAGAGTTTTATTCTGTGGAATCAATCCTAAACCTTTTTCTTTCAGTTCTTGTGTGTCTCCAACTGTGAAACTATTGCCTTCGATAGCGCAACTATGAGCAGAGAATAATATTTCGTGTCTGGTACGAAGATCCTCTATCGCCACTTTTGTGCCGATAGTTTTCTCATATTGCTTGAGCGCTTCTTCATATTGGTCTATTTCTGCTTTGAACAAATCCTGCATACCAGACTGATTTTCTGCAAAATGATAATAAAGTCTTATATTAAATCAATCACACAGCATCTCAAACTCCATATTCTCGCCATCCAACACCGTCGACGTGCGCTCGAAATCAAGCATGGATAGTCTGACATTCAATGCGATTGCGCTGTCGTTAAGGATTCTCTTACGCTGCATCAAGTCTTTCTCAGCTAACGCTTTATCCAACACTTCCAACGCATCCTCTATGTCTTTTAAGTCGACTGAAGAAAGGTCGTGCATTTCATCTGCAGGATAATCGTCCGTGATCTTGCAAAGACGCTCCATCTTCTCGTCGTCTAGAGTCTTGACTAATTCTGCCTTTTTTGCTAGTTGCTTTACGATCTCTTTATAGTTTGGATTCTCTGTGTTGCGGGAAACACATGAAAGGATTCCTGCACACTTGTTGATCCAGTTGTCGCTCTGCTTGGCGAAGTGGAAGAAGTCGCCTGGAACTTTGCTTCCGAATTTGTCTTCAACCACTAGCAATGCTGCGATTGTGATGTGGTGCTTGTAGCCGCAGATAGTTTCCAAACGAATCTGTGCAGCTCTTTTGGCTGGCCATGAGATTGTGCCTAGATAGTCGATATACTTTTTGTAGACCTCTTCGCTGTCCATATCTTCGTATGTGAGTGTGTCTACAATCGGCTGCATGATTGTCTCTAGCAAATCTACATCGTTGATGTTTGCTGCAATAGCTTGATCAAGTTTTGTTTTGGCAATAGCTACAGATTCTTCAACCTCTGCGTAAAACTTATTTATTAGATTGTCAATATTCTCTGACATCTCTTTGTCTAAATTAAAAATTAAGAATTAAAAGTTGATAATTTAGCATTTATCATTTCCCCAACGCCTTGATTCTCTGCACCAAAGTCGGGTGAGAGTAGTGGTAGCTTACGAATAGAGAATCCGGAGTAAGATTTGAAAGTGAGTCTGCTGAAAGCTTCTTTAATGCGCTTACCAACTCTTCTCCCTTGCCATGTTTTTTTGCGAAAGCATCTGCCTCATATTCGTATTTGCGTGTCAAGTTGTTGACTAGCCATCCTACCAATGTAGAGATTGGCGACATCAAGAGCATGAATGCGTACAGACTCAAATGGAACGATGGAGTGTTGCTGCCGAACACGTTAGCCAAATCTATGTTGCCTGTCTCTGGATCCCCCAAGAACAATGACGACAAGAATAGCATGAACACCATATTGAAGATGCCAAGAATCAACTGCTTAGTCGTATGCTTGCACTTCTGATGACCGATTTCGTGAGCCAAAACAGCTACGATTTCATCATCTGTCATCGTGTTCTTTAGAGTGTCGTAAAGACAGATTCTCTTTCTTGAACCCAAACCAGAGAAGAATGCGTTTGCCTTTGTGCTACGCTTACTTCCGTCAATGATGTAGATGTCAGAAATCTCGAATCCAGTCTTCTTGCTGAAATCCTCGATCGCCGTACGAAGTGAACCATCCTCAAGTGGAGTCATCTTGTTGAAAAGCGGAAGAATGACGGATGTGTAGAACATCATGAAGAATATCATGATTCCTGCCAAGATTGCCGAGCCGATAATCCAATAATTGACGCCAAGCAACTGATAAACCCATGCTAATGCTGCTACAATAACTGTCATCAAAACAATGGAAATCAACATGTTCTTGATTGTGTCGCCAATGAACGTGCCGACTGTCATCTTGTTGAATCCAAATTTCTCCTCGATCACAAAATTCTTGTATGCCGACATCGGAATCGAAATGATATCAGATATCAGGTTTGTCAAGACGACAAATATCGCAGCTGTCAATGGTTCAACCAGACCGAATCCTCTTGCAAAGTCGTCGATATACTTGAATGCGAATGTGAAAAGCAAGATCAAAGTTACGGCAAGTGATACGATGTCGGTGAAATTGCCAAACTTATTGTTTGCCGCAAAATAATCCTGCTGTTTACGGTAAGCCTCCTCGCTGTACAGCCCTTCTACCTCTTTTGGTAACGGTTGTGTCGACGCAATTCTGTTGCGGTGGTCAAGATATTTTTCCCACGCAGTCTCGATGACGATGAATGCGACGATGATAAAAAATAATGTTGTGTATGTCATGATATTAAGCCATGGCTGTTTTTACTCTACATAAAGCACCAATCCCTTCAAGTATTCACCCTCTGGGTGATAGATGTTGACTGGATGGTCTGATGGCTGAGTAAGCTGATGAAGGATTCTTACGTTTCGCCCTGTCATAGCTGCAGCTGAGAATACTGCAAGACGGAACTGCTCCTTGCTTACTGCCTGTGAACAAGAGAATGTGAATAGGATTCCACCTTTCTTGATCTTTTCGAAAGCTTTGGCATTCAACTTCTTATATCCGTTCAACGCACGCTTCAATACATCTCTATGTTTTGCGAATGCAGGTGGGTCAAGGATGATCAAGTCATACTCTCCGTCCTTCATGTCGTCTAGGAATTTGAACGCATCTGTAGCTTCAGCTCTGTGACGAGTGTCGCCAGGGAAGTTCAACTCCACATTTTCCTTTGTAAGTTCGATTGCCTTTGCTGATGAGTCGACGGAAGTGACGCTCTTTGCACCTCCACGCATTGCGTAGAATGAGAACCCTCCTGTGTAGCAGAACATGTTAAGCACGTCCTTGTCCTTGGCATAACGCTCAAGAAGCGAACGGTTGTCGCGCTGGTCGACGAAGAAACCGGTCTTCTGACCTTTTAGCCAGTCTGCCTTGAATTTCAAACCGTTTTCGATGGCAACGAAGTCAGCTTCGTTGGCGCTACCGATAAGATAACCGTCCTCCTTATCTGTCTCGGCCTTGTAAGGCAAAGTGGTCTCTGATTTGTAGTAGACATTTTCGATCTGACCGTCCATCACCTTGATAAGCTCCTTGGCAAGCAAATCCTTGATGTTGTGGATACCCACTGAGTGAGCCTGCATAACGGCTGTCTTGCCGTAGATGTCGATGACGCATCCAGGAATTCCGTCGCCCTCACCATGGATAAGACGGTAAGTATTATTATCTGCACGTCCTGCGATTCCGATTGCACGACGCATCTTGTAAGCCTCGCTTAGTTTTGTGTTCCAGAATTTTGCTGTTGGCTCCTCCTCCTTGAAAGAGAAGATTCTTACGGCGATACTGCCGATCTGATAATGTCCGACTGCACAGAAATCACCTTTTGAAGTGAAAACTTTCACCACGTCGCCCTCTTTGGGATTGCCTTCGATCTTTGCGATTGCACCTGAAAACACCCACGGATGGAATCTGAAAACTGCCTCTTCCTTTCCGTTTTTTAATATTACTCTACAATTTGACATAATAATTCATAATAATAGGCAAAGGTAGCGAAAAACTAGCGATTTATTGCTTTGATTGTCAAATTATATTGGGAATTTTAAAATAACAAGGCCCATGGCAAGTTTCCGCTTCTTGTCGTAACGCAAAAACAGTGCCACGGGCATTCTGAAAAACCGCCGTTCACACGGAGATTCTGTTACACGAAAATAGATTGTATGTAAATAATAATAAATTGTTATACGAAAATAATTTATAAAGATATCCTTGATGATTGGATTATACCGACCATTACGAATTATGCATTACGCATTAAACATAAAGACTTATTTGATTTGTCTTGATCATTTCACGAAGATTGATGAGTGCATAACGAGCTCTTCCAAGTGCAGTGTTGATGCTGATTTTCTTCTTCTCAGCAATTTCGTTGAAGCTCAAATCTTCAAAATAATGCATCTTAATGATCTCTGTCTGAGGTTGGGGAAGCTTGTTTATCAGACGATGCAGAGTCTCCCTAATCTGCTCTTTTACAATCATATCCTCTTTAGAATCGTCGACTGCCGATTCTTCTGTGATAAGTTCATCGGAGTACACGCAGTCGTTCTTAGACGAGCGCATGTAGTCGATCACCATGTTATGGGCGATTCTTTTGACCCAAGCAGAGAATTTGCCGGAGTCTTGGTATTCACCTTTACGAAGTTTAGTAAGCACGCGGATTGATACCTCCTGAAAAATGTCATCAGCAAGTTCACGATCGTGAGTTAGTTGCAAAATATATGCGTACACCTCAGCTTTACACTGGGCGATCTGCAACTCTTTGTCTGTTGTAAAACCGGTATTTCGAACCATATACTTCTATTTTACACCGATGTTGGAATCGGTAAATGATATTTAATTTAAGAGTATATGTTCTATTCTATAGGCGATAAATTTTTGCGTTATTGTTATACGGATGCAAATATATAGAATTTTTATTAGTTGATGCAAGAAATGAAGATTTTTTTTTGAGATTTTATTTTTCCCCTTTAATCTTTTCCCTTTAACCTTATTTTTATACCTTTGAAAGCAAATTATTAATACGTATTAAAAATGAAATTCTTAAAACCAGTATTGGTATCTTCAGTGATAGCAAGCATGGCATTCCTTTGCTCTTGCAACAAGTCTGCAGACAGCAAGAAAGCTGCAGCAACTAGTGAGTCTAACGATTCTACAGCAGTTGAGGAGGTTGTGAATGCCGAGCCTTCTGTCGCTCCGTCTCAGACTTTGGATGTTGTATATATGGATGTCGACACAGTTCTTCAGAACTACACTTTGGCAAAGGAACTTGAGGCTCAGCTTAAAAAGAAGCAGGAGAAGAGTGCAAACTCTTTGCAGAGCAAGCAGACTAAGCTTCAGCAGGATATGGCTCAGTATCAGAAAGAGGCAGCTCAATTCCAGCAGGATTACCAAAATGGTAAGTTCTTGACTCAGGCATCTATTCAGGAGGTTCAACAGAAACTTATGGCTAAGGAGCAGGTTCTTATGAATCAGGATAAGGAGCTTCAGGATCTAAACCAGAAGCTTACTAAGGAGATGCTTGACGAACAGGAGAAGATGAACACTCGTCTTCGCGATAGCTTGGATTCTGTTCTTAAGCAGTATCATCAGGAGAAGAGATATAAGATGATTTTGAGCAACAATGGTCGCGATAACGTGATTTGGGCAGATCCTAGCCTTAACATCACTCAGATTGTTATCGGCGATTTGAATGCTCGTTATAAGAAATAAATATGAGCGAAATATCTAATCTTAATCCGAAAGCGGTCTGGCAGTATTTCGACGAGATCTGCGCCATTCCGCATCCTTCTCACAAGGAGGCGAAGCTTAGTAAGCACCTTCAGGAGTTTGGAAAAAAACTTGGTCTGGAGACTTTGGTGGATGAGTATGGCAATGTGCTTATCCGTAAACCTGCGTCTGCTGGTTGCGAGAAGTGCGAGAGCCTTCTTTTCCAGTCGCATATTGATATGGTTTGTGAGAAGAATTCCGACGTTGTCTTTGATTTTGATAATGACGCTATCCAGCCATACATCGATGGCGAATGGGTAAAGGCCAAGGGTACTACTCTTGGTGCTGATGACGGTATCGGTGTGGCTTATCAGATGGCTATCCTTGCTGATAATACGTTCAAGCATGGTCCGATCGAGTGTCTGTTTACAGTCGACGAGGAGGTCGGTCTTCTTGGCGCTCATGTCTTGAAAGAGGATTGGATCAAGTCGACAATGCTTGTCAACCTTGATTCCGAAGATCAGGGTGAATTCTGCATCGGTTGCGCAGGTGGTGTGAACACAGTCGCTAAGTACAAGCAGTGTTTGGTTAAGCCATCTAATGATTATTTGTTCATGACTCTTAAGGTGAGCGGTCTGATCGGTGGTCATTCAGGTGTAGATATCGATAAGAATCGTGGAAACGCAATCAAGATTCTAGCTGAGTTGATCAATAGAATTTCTGCCGAGGGCGACGTGGTAGTGTCTGCAATCGACGGTGGAAATCTGCATAATGCTATCCCAAGAGAGGCTTCTGCTACAATTGGTGTAGAATATAAGATCAAGGAGACTGCTCGCGTGATTACTAATATGTATATCGTTGAGAAGCAGGCTGAACTTTCTGCTGATGAGAAACTTGATATCGACCTTTCTACTACAGATAAGGTTGACCAGGTATTTGATTCGGCTACGACTAAGTCGTTGATTAAGGCTTTGTTGGCTTGCCCGCACGGTGTGTTGAAGATGAGCGAGGATATTCCTGGTTTGGTCGAGACTAGTACAAACTTGGCTTCTGTCAAGATGATCGGTGATGAGATTGTGATCGAGACGAGCCAGAGAAGCAGCGTCTCTGAGGAGAAGGAAAAAATTCGTAAGATGGTTTACGATGCCTTTGCTTCCAACGGAGCTTTGTTGGTTGAATCTGACGAGGGTTATCCTGGCTGGAAACCAAATGTCAATTCCAAGATCAAGAATATTGCTGTCGACACATACGAGAAACTATTCAATGTGACTCCTAATGTCGGTGCAATTCACGCTGGTCTTGAGTGCGGTCTTATCATTGAGAAGTATCCTAACTTGGATATGATCTCAGTCGGCCCGACAATCATCGGCAACCATTCTCCAGCAGAGAAATGTCAGATTTCAACTGTGGAGATGACATGGAAACATGTGTTGGCGATAATTGACGTTGTTGCCAATTCGTAATTCATAATTCGTAATTGTCGGTATAATCCAGACGAAGAATTGAATTGTCATTAGAATCGTAGGGGTGGGTATCAAACCCTTCCGCTATAAAATTAGATAAAAGGATTTCGTAGAGACGCTACAATGTGACGTCTCCACAATCGATTAATCATAAATCTAATACCTATGGTAAAAAAGTATGATTTTCTCGTTATCGGTTCTGGTATAGCCGGAATGAGTTTTGCACTTAAAGTAGCATCAAAAGGCAAAGTAGCTTTGCTTTGCAAGACTGAAATGATAGAGGCAAACACAAATTTTGCCCAGGGTGGTATCTGTTGCGTCATGAAAGAGGACGACAAGTTTGAGAACCACATCAAGGATACTCTAATCGCCGGCGACGGTATTTGCGACTATAATGTTGTAAAGAAGGTCGTTGAGGGTGCTCCAGCTCAGATTAAGGAGTTGGTGAAGTGGGGTGTCGATTTCGACAAGAACGAAGATGGTAAGTACGACCTTCATAAGGAGGGTGGTCACGATAATTTCCGTATCCTTCACCACAAGGACAACACTGGTGCTGAAATCCAGGAGAGTCTTGTAGAGACAGTGAAGAAGCATCCAAATATCGATGTGATGGAATACCACTTTGCTATTGAGCTTCTTACTCAGCATCACCTTGGTATGTTGGTTAAGCATACTACTCCGAATATCGACTGCTACGGTGCTTATGTTCTTGATATCAAGAAGAACTGCGTCGACACATATTTGGCTAAGGTTACTATGGTCTGCACAGGTGGTATAGGTAATATCTACCAGACTACAACAAATCCGCCAGTTGCTACAGGAGACGGAATTTCAATGGTTTACCGTGCTAAAGGATTGGTTGAGGATATGGAGTTCGTACAGTTCCACCCAACAAGTCTTTACCATCCAGGCGATCGTCCATCTTACTTGATCACTGAGGCTATGCGTGGCTACGGTGGTATCTTGCGTAACAAGAAGGGTGAGGATTTCATGCTTCGTTACGATTCAAGAGGTAGCCTTGCTCCACGTGACATCGTTGCACGTAGCATTGATACTGAGATGAAGTTGACTGGTGTCGACCATGTTTATCTTGACGTGACTCACAAGGATCCAGAGGAGACAAAGAAGCATTTCCCAAATATCTACCAGAAGTGTATGAGTATCGGTATCGACATCACTAAGGAGTATATTCCTGTTTGTCCGGCTTCACACTATCTATGTGGTGGTATCAAGGTCGACGAGAATGCACGCACAACAATCAACCATCTATACGCTGCCGGTGAGTGTACTCGTACTGGTTTGCACGGCGGTAACCGATTGGCTTCCAACTCTTTGCTTGAGGCTATCGTTTACGCTGAGGCTGCAGCACAGCATGCTTTGCCGTTGATCGATGATATTAAGTGGTGTGATGATATTCCTGAGTGGAACGACGAAGGTACAACTCTAAACGAGGAGATGGTGCTTATCACACAGAGTGAGAAGGAGGTTAACCAGATCATGCAGGCATACGTAGGTATCGTTCGTTCTAACCTTCGTTTGAAGAGAGCGTTCGACAGATTGGAGTTGATCTACAAGGAGACAGAGAGCTTGTTCCAGCGTTCGGTTGTTTCTAAGGAGATCTGTGAGCTTCGTAACATCGTCAACACTGCTTACTTGGTAATCAAGTCGGCAATGCAGAGAAAAGAGAGCCGTGGTTTGCACTATACAATCGATTATCCTCAGAAAAATGAGCACATCAGCTTGTATGATGTAGAGGAGCTTAAGAAATTGTAAATGTGAAATGCTGAATGCGAAATATTCATAATTCGTAATGTGTAGAGACGGGGCATGCCCCGTCTTTTTATAATATTATTATGCCCAAAGTTTGTATAATAGGTGCCGGTGTGGCCGGTATGGCGTGTGGAATCCATTTGCAGAAAAATGGGTTTGATACCGTCATATATGAAAGTGGCATGACACCAGGCGGATTATGCACAGGGTGGAGCAGAGGCGGCTATTCGTTCAATGGCTGCATGCACTGGCTTTTAGGCGCGAAATCAGGCAGTTCATTCCATGAAATGTGGAAGGAAATAGTTGATTTATCGCAAATTGATTTTGTTGATCACAAGGAAAGAGTCCAGTTTGAGGTGAAGAATGCCGTCGACAAATATGGCTCCAAAATTTTCCATTTTTACAATAAAACCGACGATTTTGAAAAATATCTTCTTGATATTGCACCTGAAGATGAGGCTCTGATCAAGCGATGGATGGCGTGCGTCAGAGGCTTGAATAAGTTTCAGGAGGTTCTTCCTCCGTTTGTTGCCGACGACGAGACTCTTTGGCAAAAAGTCAAATTTTGGGGTGTCGAGATGAATGTGAGGATGTATCAGTTGGGATTCCATTTTTTGAAGTATAGATTCAATGGTATATTGAAGGGTACAACATATACTTTTGCCAATCAGTTTAAGTCTCCTTTTTTACGAGAAGCTATCAAGGATATGTATGTGCAGGAGATGCCGATGAACCTGCTTTGCTTTGTGCAGAGTTATGCTGATTTGGGTGTCTCGCAATATCCTAAAGGTGGTTCGGAAAAGTTTGCCAAGTTGTTGGCAGACAGTTATATAAAGGCAGGAGGAACTATCAAGTATAATTCTAAAGTTGAGAAGATCATTGTCGACGACGAGGCTCACAAGGCTAAGAGAATCCAACTGAAGAGTGGAGAATCCTGCGACGCTGACTATGTGGTGTCGGCAGCCGATTGGCATTGGACGATGTTTGATGCACTGGGTGAGAAGTATGTACCGTTGGACGAGATCAAATATAAGAATATCGATAACGAGGATGTCTACTATTCCTACTGCATCCTCTATTTGGGAGTGAAAGACGGTATGAAGAATCATCCACATTTCTTACGTTATTACACTGATCTGTATTCTCTTCCTGATGGTACTCTGTTTGATAAGATGGAGGTTCATCTCTACAACTATGATGAGACTCTTGCTGGTGATGACAAATGCACAATCGCAGTTTATTTCCAGACGCAAAATGGTGATTTTTGGATAGATAAGCGTGAAAATGATAAGGCTGGCTATGCTGAGGCTAAGAAGCATGTGACGGAGATGGCTATAGATAAACTTGTGGAGCATTTCGGTGAAGAATTCAGAGATTTGATTGAGGTTGCCGACTTGACAACTCCTGCCACTTACGCCCGCTATACTAACAACTACAACGGTTCATCGCAGGGTTGGATGCCTACTATCGGCAAACTTAGATTCGGCAAGGTGAATGGTGTGAATAATCTTTTCCTTTGTGGTCACTGGACAACATCAGGCGGTGGTCTTCCGATTGCATTGAAGAGCGGAAGAGATGCAGCGAGGAAAATTAGAAATGCGAAATGATAAATGCGGAATTGACTATGGATCAAATTACTATAGATGGCAAAACGTATCGTCGAGACAATCTTGCTGAAATTCAAAATGAGAGTGTCCGTGATTTTCTGATTGAATGGTTTTCTGATTCTCCCACAGTCAATCTCCGTACATCCGGCTCGACGGGTATTCCCAAACTGATTGTGGCTGAGAAATCACGAATGGTTGCGAGTGCCAAGATGACTTTGGATTATCTCAAACTAAAGCTAGGCGACACTGCATTGCTTTGTCTGTCAGTGAATTACATTGCCGGCAAGATGATGATTGTGCGTGCTGTTGTCGGAGGATTAAATCTTCTTATCGGAGATGTGTCAAGCAGTCCGTTGCAGAATGAAAGTCGACATATAGATTTTGCTGCTATGGTGCCATTGCAGGTGTATAACTCTTTCAGAGATGTCAGCGGTAGGTTTTCTAAAATCCGCAAGGTTATCATTGGAGGCGGTGCGATTGACAAACGTGAGGAGATGGCATACAGCCTTGAGAAAAACGAAATCTACGCCACTTACGGAATGACGGAGACTCTGTCGCATATCGCAATGCGTAGGGTTAACGGTGAAGCTAAAAGCGACTATTTCACGCCGTTGGATGGGGTAGAGGTGAGCCAAACTGCAGAAGGTACACTTATTATCAAAGCACCGCATTTGTGTGCTGAAACACTCTATACGAATGATAATGTGGAGATGAAGCCCGACCACACTTTCCGCATTTTGGGAAGAAAAGACAATGTGGTTTGCTCGGGTGGTATCAAACTGCAGATTGAGGAGATAGAAGCCAAGTTGGCCGATCTTATTCACTGCGATTATGCCTTGTCGTCGATGCCCGATGAAAAACTCGGCGAAAAACTGGTTTTGGTGGTGGAATGTGATGCAAATCAAACATCCGCGTCGCCAATATCGCAACCATTATCACTTGAAGAATTATCCAAGCATCTGCAGAAATATGAAGTTCCCAAGCAGTTGATTTTCACTGAACATTTGCCAAGAACAGAGAGCGGCAAGATTGCCAGAGCCGCGTTGAAGAAGCTAATCCAAGTCTCCTCCGCCCTCTAAATAGGGGAGCTGAGGGGCAATCCAATCAGCGTGTTTATCGTCAGCTGCGATATTTTGGTGAAGCCAAGGTTAGCCGATTCACACGCAGTTGGTGTCGGTTTAGAGTGAAACCAAAAAAGGCGGCCCACATTGTGAGTCGCCTTGAATTTTTAAGAATCAAATTTTTACTTTGAAACCTCGTTAAACTTCTGCTCTGCCTTCTCAGCCTTAGCTGCCGCCTTAGCAGCATCCTTGTTAGCCTTGTCGATCTTCTCCTGAGCCTTCTGAGCCTCTTTCTCTGCATCAGCCTTAGCCTTCTCTGCCTTTGCAGCAGCCTTAGCAGCCTCTGCCTGAGCCTTCTCCTGCTGCTCCTTAGCCTTAGCGATAGCCTTCTGCTCCTTCTCGTACTCCTTACGTAGAGTTGCGATCTCCTTGTCTGAAGTGATGTGTGTACCACACTTGTAGCTTAGACCCTGTGAGCTAGAGATCATTACCTGTCCGTTAACAACGTGAAGGAAGCTTAGAGATTTGTCTCCACCGATTTTGTAAACGATACCAGCCTGACCATCGTTGAAGAAAATCACGTCACCAACAGCTATTTTAGCCTGCTTCTTTACAGCAACACCTTCTTTTGCAATAGTAGGAAGATCAGCTGGCAAATCGTAACCAACCTGAGAGAATGCGTACTGGATCAACTTACCGTTGTCATACTCAGAAGCCTCACCAGGTACAGTGTTAAGCTGCAATGTTGTGTTTAGCATACCGTCAATTGTCTGCTGAGGTGCCTTAGCAACCTTCTCCTTGTCTGCTGCGAATGACGACAATGCAATCATTGCCGACACTGCCATCATAAAAATTTTCTTCATCGTTAAACCCTTTATTTTGTTTGTGATTGCAAATTTATCAAAAAACCACGTATAAATCCAAGTATTTGTAGGATTGTTAACCCTTTTTTAACCTTTTTATACATTTCTCGTAGTTGAAATGTACCGTGTTAAAATCAAAAAATGAGACAAAACGTTGAATGATTTTAAATAAATTTTACCTTTCGCATATTTTCTATATTTTTGTTCAAAACTAATTTTCATTGTTTTGAATTATGACAACAGAAGTTAATAAGGAAGAGAATCAGGAAGAGGTAATTGATAGAGAGTTGTTGAAACATCAGCGAAAGATGTTGGGTTTGTTGTGCGGTCTTTTGGCCCCATTGGCAGTTTTGTTCGGATACTTCGGTAACAATCCGGATGAGTGGTGGTACTCGATTTCCGCATCTTACTATTGCAATACAAAGATGTTGATGATTGGACTTCTGTTTACAACATTTGTCTATTTTTTGTCTTACCGCGGTAAGGGTTTGGATAACATGATTACAGCAATCTCAGGAGTCGCAGCGCTTGGTGTGATTGCTTTTCCTACAAACACTTCATTTGTCGACGACAATGAGCTTGTCGGATTGTTCCATTTGCCGGTGACTATCAGTCATATAGTTCATTGTGTAAGTGCATCTTCGTTATTCGTAAGTTTCGCTGTTATGATTTTGTTCCAGTTTACAAAATCTAACAGTAATCCGACTCCGGAGAAGTTGAAAAGAAATATACTATATAAGGTTTGTGGCCTTACAATTATCTTCTTCATGGCATTCCAAATGGCAACTGTGGCTTTGGACGACATTTTTCCAAATTGGTGGACAATGGTTAATGAGGCGGTAATGCTTACTGCTTTTGCTGTGGCTTGGCTATGCAAGGCGGAGTGCTTTAATGCGTTGAATGATAATGACTAGTGGCTAATAGCTAGTAGCTGATAGCTTTGATATGCAGAATCATCTATTCGGTAAACTGACGGAGAGCAGACAAAAAGTTGCTGCGACGCTTGCTAATCCTGCAACTGTCGGTCTGTGGAATCTGATTGTCGACAAGTATAGCGGCAAGGCTCATTTCGTTTATGAGTTGCTTCAGAATGCCGACGATGCGGGTGCCAAGAGTGTGCGTCTGATTCTTGTCGGGGATAGATTCTATTTCTTTCACGACGGATTGCGTCATTTCTCTGTCTCTGACGTTGATAATGAGCATTCCGATGAGAAAGTCGGCGACATCAATGCGATTACGTCAATAGGCCATAGTACGAAGGTAGGAGAGAATAAGATCGGTAAGTTTGGAATAGGATTCAAATCCATTTTCTCATATTGTGACGTTCCTCATGTGGAGGACGACAATTTCAGTTTTGATATTGTTGATTATATTGTGCCGGTAGAGACGGAATGCATTCCGTCTCAGAAATTGGCTTGCCGTCGCCCTGGAGAAACTTTATTCTGCGGCAAGATCAAAAGTGAGGAGAGAGCAGGAGAGATTGCTGCGATGGTTGAGTCGTTGGAATATCCTCTCAACTATCTGAATAATGTGGTGTCGTTGGATTGCAACATCAATGGAAAAATCTATCAGTTCAGGAAAAAGATAACATCCTCAAAAATCATAGAGGACGACGGAAGAAAAATCAATCTTTTTGATTTGGTAGTCGACAAGACGGTTTGTGATGATACTGCGGTAACTTCTTCAGGAATGACATTCCATTGTGCAGCTGGGAAATTTCTCTTCGGAGCAAACCAGATGTCTGCCACTTTATCGATGCCGATTGACGGTGATGGCAAAGCAGTTTTGTGCGACTCGTCTGCGTTGAATTGTTTCTTTCCGTTGCTAGAGCAGACAACGCTTCCATTTTATGTTCACGGAACGTTTTTGTTGAGCGATAATCGTGAGAATACACTTCAAAATGAAGAAAATAATGTCCTTCGGCATGAAATTGCGTTGCTTTCCGTCTCTTTCCTAAAATATCTGAAATCGTGGGAAACGGTGGAAAGATTGCTTGAAATGAAGGAGAGGTGCAAGTATGAAAACGTAAATTCACTCAATAGACTGTGTGGTGAAAGTCTTTCTCAAGCCATTGCTTCCGGATCATTTTTTTCAGATTCAAAAGGTAGATATCGGTCGACGTCGGAGTTGAGATTCTGCATTGAAAACGTTGGCAAAATTATGAGTGATGACGATCTTTCTACGTTGGCGGAAGGTAACGTTTGCAAGGATTTCAATAGTGTTGATTTGACAAAATTGCCTAATCTTTTCAAAAATTTGGAAGGTAGGTTTTGGGGTGTAGAGTCGGCGCTTTCTTCGCTTGATGCCTCGTTCATGATGCAGAAATCTGATGCTTGGTTGATGGATTTCTACCGTTATCTGTATGACGAACGAAAGGTTGTAGCCAAACTGTTGCGTGGAAAAAGCGAGGCGTTTACCAAAGCCTGGATTAAGTGTGCGGATGGAGGATTCAGAAGTTTGAGAGCGAATGCTGCTTACCAGACTGCGTCGGTCTATTTTGGTGGAGATGCGAGCCATTCTGTCGATCAGGCTTTGCTTGAAGATAGAGAGATCAATTTGCTTTTTGCTGAAGTCCTAAAGCTTACACTTTTCGCGGAGCAATCATTGACTGTTGATTTTGTAGCTCAACAATTCCAAGAGGAGATGATTCAGCCTATTGACTATGATACGCTTTCCAAGTATATCATGACGGCTGCAAACGAGTACGTGGGAGCTGGCTTTGATTTTGAACGCAAGAAAAATATTGTGGAGCAATTCAGAAATTTGAAGTTTTTGCCCACAAATCATTATACATTGGAATTGCCTCATTCTGTGTCGGCAGAAACCGCTGCGCAGCGAACATTCTTTGTTGATAACGCAGATGCGGTTTTCCTTCCAAATGGTTTTATAGAGAAGCATGTCGTACCGTCGGATCGACAGACCTTCTACACATTTATCAGTGCGTGTGGCGTTTGTTTTGATGTGAAGATAGACAAACAGACGTTGCATCATCCGATTGATTATAAAAAATTTGGAATCACAGACGAAGAGTTGCCGTCGCCCTCAAAAATGAAAGAGACTGAGATCGACGATATGGAAATTGCTGGTTTTAACCATTTCTTGCAGCATCCGTCGCTTGAAAAATCATTGGCTTTCTGCAGAATGTTGCAGAGTCTGCTTGAGAAGGATGTCGCATTTGAAGTGATGCAGAAAATCGCAGGAAAGTATCGTTACACTCCGAAAGGCAAGCGCAATGCAGTGGAAACAGCATTAAAAAACACTACAGCATACAGACAACTTTTCCAGTCGCGATGGCTGGAGAAGAGCAATGGAGACTTTGCCTCTGTTGGCGAGATTGTGTCGACGGATATGCTTATGCCGGCATACGACGAGATCCCATATTCTGTATTCTCATTTTTAGGAATCATATTAAAAAAACGAGACGAAGAGACCGAAGCTAGAGAGGCGTTGGAGCTTATCAGAGCATTGGAAAGAGTAGGGATTACGAAGGAAGATTTGCGTAAAATGCTCAATAAAAAAGCTAGTAGCTAATAGCTAATAACTTAAAAAAAAGTATTTGTGTTGTACAACATATAAATATTATTCCCTATCTTTGCAATCAGGAAATTTTAAGGTTAATTATTCACATTATGGAGTGGTTTTTTAAATTGCTTTCAAGTGGATCGGTAGCATACTCGTTATTACTGCTTTCGTTCACGATTGTTACAGGTTTGGCAATTGGTAATTTCAAGTTTAAGGGCTTTACGCTTGGAGTCACATGGATTCTGTTCGTAGGAATCCTTGTAGGTAATTTCTATCAGGTTGATCCACACATTTTGCATTTTGTAAAAGAGTTTGGTTTGATTTTATTTGTGTACTCGATCGGTATGCAGGTTGGACCAAGTTTCTTCTCATCATTCCGTAGTGGTGGCATTCATTTGAATCTTATGGCTTTAGGTCTTGTATGCTTGAATGTTTTGGCGGCATACCTAATCTATTGTTTTACAGGTGAAGATTTAAAGAACATGGTCGGTATCCTTTCTGGAGCCGTTACAAATACGCCAGGACTTGGAGCCGCTCAGCAGGCTTATTCCGATGCTACAGGATCTGCGAGCAACTTCCTGGCAGCAGGTTACGCAATTGCATATCCAATGGGTGTTGTCGGAATCATCATCATTCTAGCTGTTGTCAACTTCCTATGGGGAAAAGAGACACAGACACAGTTGATAGAGGCGGATAAGAGTACCGTTGAGATCTATACAGTACAGATTACAAATAAGGCTCTTGATGGTATCACACTTGGAAAATTGAAGCAGACAATCGGTAAGAACTTCGTTGTGACTCGTCTATATAAGTCGGCTGTCGACGAGGTGAAGGTTCCGAACGACGATACTGTTTTGTCTTTCAACGATAAGATGTATGTCATTTCTGATAAGACAGACAGCGAGGCAATCAAGCTTTGTGTAGGAACTCGTTTGGAGATGGATATGGACTTGTGGGATAAGTTGGACGGAGGTAAGATGATCAGCCGTAGATTTGTCGTCACTAAGTCGGAGATGAACGGTAAGACATTCCAGCAGCTTAAGATTCAGGAGATTTTCGGTATCAATATTTCACGTGTCATTCGTGCTGGTGTAGCACTTGTTCCAAGCCCGACATTGCAGCTTCAGGTAGGTGATTCGATCGTTGCTGTAGGAGATGAGACATCAGTTAACAAGCTTGGTTTGTTCGTAGGAAACTCGAATGCACAGCTAGACCATCCACATTTGATTCAGGTGTTCTTGGGTATCACTCTTGGTGTGCTTCTAGGTTCAATTCCATTTGACATTCCAGGTATTCCTCAGCCAGTAAAACTTGGTTTGGCCGGTGGTCCGCTAATCGTATCTATTTTGATTGCAAAGTTCGGTATCAAGTTTAACTTGATCACATATACACGATTCTCTGCAAAGAAGATGCTTCAGGAGATTGGAATCATGTTGTTCTTGGCAGCCGTTGGTTTGGGTGCAGGAGAGAGCTTTGTTGACACATTCAGAGAGGTCGGTTTGTCATGGTTTGTATACGGTATGATCATCACAATGGTGCCAATGGTCATCATCCTTTTGATTGGCCGTTATGTATTGAAATTGAGCGCTGCACAGTTGATGGGATTTGCTAGTGGTTCGACTACAAATCCGCCTGCATTGGCATTCTCCAATACAGCTGATTCAACAGGTAAGGCATCACTTTCATACGCCACTGTCTATCCATTGACAATGTTCTTGCGAGTTATGAGTGCACAGTTCCTAGTGTTGATGGCGTTGTAAATAGATGTTAATTAATTATTAGGACTTCTATTTGAAATGGAGACGTCGCGATTGCGACGTCTCTTTTTATTTCTGATATCATATCAGTCTGATAATAAGCTAAGCCTTATCCATGGTAGCCTGTCATCATTGACATTGCTACAAGAAAAATTAGAACGAAACTTATGATTGAAGATAAAGCGACTAAAGCTATAGAACGTATCACTTTATTGTTTTCTTCTGTTTGTAGGTAATAGAACTTGTAGGTTAGATAAATGAGTAATAGTATAATGGCAGGAGTTGTTATTAGAAATCCTTCTAAATCAAAGACAGAAAGGACTAAAATCCAACCGATTAACTTTAGTCCAGCAGCTAGAGTTGTCAATCGAATTAATGCAGAAGAGAAATTTTTCATTTTATGGCCAATTTTAGTTGTTTGATATTTTTTAGTGTTTCATCAATAACTCAATATTAAGAAATTTTTAGTAGAATTTGTACAAAAAATGCGAAAAATCGGATAATTTGTATAATTTAGCGGACGTATCGTAAAAGATTATATGGCAAAACGATTTTTTTTGACACTATTATCGGCTCCAGTATTTGTTGGAATGGCTCAATTGAATGTGACTCAGTTGAAGTATTCTGATTTTGACAATTGGCAGGTACGTAATATAAAAGAGAGTCTTCTGATTGGTGGAAATGTAAAACAGATCTATGAAATCGGAAGACCGGACACCATTAATGAAACTGGTCCACGTAAAAGGACCGACTCACCATGGGAGACATCCAGCTGTTTGATCCACGCTGCCAGTGTCGACAAGGCAAGTTCTACTGTCTATCCGGAGAAGAGAGACGACGGCTACTGCTTGAGAATTGAGAGCAAACTAGAGGAGGTGAAGGTGCTTGGTATGGTCAACTTGAAGTGTATGGCTTCCGGGAGTGTATACACAGGCTTTCTTCTTGAACCTATTGAAAGTTCAGACAATCCCATGCAATATATGATGCAGGGAGTGCCTTATAAAGCAAAGCCTAGAGCGATCAAATTCGACTATAAGGCTAAGGTGGGAGGCAAAAGACAGTATAAGTCGGTGTCCAAGTCGAAAGATCTTGAAGGAAAGAATGAGGCGGAGATTTCCGTTGTCCTTCAGAGACGATGGGAAGACGACAAAGGTCAGCTTCATGCAAAGAGAGTAGGTACGGCCTACATGAGAATCAAAGAAAACGTAAATGATTGGATAAACGGTTATGAACTGCCAATCCAATACGGAGATATAACTGAAGATCCTAATTATAAGGATTATATGGGAGTCGACTATCCTAATTATCCTTATTGGGGAATCAACAGTAAGGGAGAGAGAATGCAGATTTCAGAGAAGGAATATGCTTATCCCGACGAAATGCCTACACATATAATCATCCGTTTTTCTAGCGGTTACGGTGGTGCTTTTTGTGGTGCTATCGGTGATAAATTATGGGTGGACAATCTAAAAATAATAGACTAATCTAACTAAATTTAGTAGGGTTATTTTTTGTGTAGATAAAAAATATACCTACATTTGCGCAAATTTGTTGGCGGCAACTTGTTGAAACGAATAGCCAACACTACGTTAAATATAAATGAAAGTTCTGCAAATATCTAATTATTATTTTCCTGTGGTTGGAGGCACACAGGCCACATGCCAGTATTTGTCGGAGGGAATAAAAGACGATTATGATGTACATGTCGTTGCGTTCAGCGAAGATAAGGAAGATAAGGAAGAAGAACATAATGGGGTAAAGGTAAGCAAGGCTGGAGTATTTTTGATGTTGCTTCGTCAAAGCTTGTCTTTTTCATACTATAAATTACTCAAGAAGTATATCGTAGAGTGGAAGCCAGATATCATCCATTTCCATCATCCGAATCCTTTCGTGATGGCCATGATGTTGAGGCTTATTCCTGATGATGTCAAACTCTACGTGCATTATCACCTTGACGTTACTGCTCAGAAAGTGATGTATCAGTTTGTCAAGGGCATCGAGAGAAAGATGCTTGAGAGAGCTGATATGATTGCCACTACTTCACCAAATTATAAGATGTCATCTCCTGTATTGAAGGATTTCCAGGATAAGACTGTAGTTCTTTCAAGTGCAATCGACATCACAAAGTACGATTTGCAGCCTGGGGAGGCGGAGAAGGTAGAGAAGATCAAGCAGGTAGCAAACGGCAAGAAGATCATTTTCCATGCAGGTCGACACGTGCGTCACAAAGGTTTGGAAGACTTGATCGAGGCTGAAAAGTTGATTAAGTCAGATTGCGTTATCTATGTAGGAGGCGACGGTCCGACAACAGACGAGATGATGCAGTTGGCAAAGTTCTCAGATAGAATCCATTTCTTGGGAAGAATGAACGATTCCGACTTGCGTTGCTATTATCATGCTGCAGATATCTTTGCATTCCCGTCATATACAAAAGCAGAAGGTTTTGGATTGACACTTGCCGAGGCTATGTATTGTGGAGCTCCGGCTGTGACATACACAATCGAAGGAAGTGGAGTTAACTGGGTTTGCCCTAATGGTGAGACAGGTCTTGAGGTTCCGAACAGAGATGTCCCAGCATACGCGGCAGCAATCGACAAACTTCTTCAAGACGATGATTTGCGCAATCAGTTGTCAGAGAACGCAAGAAGCCGTGTCATGACGTTGTTTACGGTACAGGCAGAGGTAGACACATTAAAGAAGCAGTATGAGGCATTGCTAAGCGGCAAGAAATTTAATGGTTGATAGCAATATTGACAAATGATATTGTAGAGGGTGTATCAAAATTGATATGCCCTCTTTTCGTATTTAAAAATCAAAAAAGCCCCGACTTTCTCAAGCTGGGGCTTTGTGTTTTCATAAAGATTTTGTATCTTTATAGAAACCAAATACTTAATGGCTACAAATTTAC
>JAZQQY010000060.1:0-48480 GCA_045629285.1 Paludibacteraceae bacterium
CCATGGCAGCAAAATGGTAACGACCTGTATGGAAAAGATTGACCGTGCTCCAAAACTGTCGAAACATCCAAATTTCATGCCAAGCCGTGCGAAACGATTGTTCACGGAACTGGTGTTTGACCAAGGTCCAAGCACCCACAGGTCTATAAACAGATTCCCATCTAATCCAAGTTTGAAAGCGGAGATTGAACATCCCAATCCAGAGACAATAATAAGCAAAGCTTCAATCACATTCCCAAGTGGAATCAGTATTGAATACAATGAGGCATCTGTAAAACTGTTAATTTTAAGTGTAATTCTTTATGAAGAAGCAGATTCTTGGGTTGAGCTCTGACCTTCGTTTCTTTCTCTTCCATAAGCCAGTGTCTATGCAGGGAGGTATAGAGAAGTTAAAGGGACTCGTCATTAATGAATTGGATAGAGATCCGACAAATGGTGACGTCTATATATTCTTATCTTCAAACCGCAAACAGATCAAACTCTTGCATTATGAGAATTACGTTTTCACAATGTATGTGAGACGGATTTATAAGGGGAGGTTTGTATACCCGGAATATGATCCCCAAAAAGATAAATACATAATTAGTATGGAAAAACTCATAAAACTGATAAGGGGCTATGCCAGTAGAGTTTGAACAAACAAAATCCCCCGAAAGTCGTATCTGGCTTCCGGGGGAGTTTTTATAATTAAAATCCCCACAAAGAAGGATTATACCGACAATTATGAATTACGAATTATGCATTATGAATTATTTGGCGCGAACCGCACGCACTGGGAACCCGGTTTGGCGAAAATGATAGTAAAAGTATGCCTCCTTCTCATAGAAACGTATGTGACGTGAGTAAGCATCGCTCGCTTCGTAGAGCGTGGCCGACCAATAGAAACCACTCTTGCCTACATAGAAGGTATCAGAAGCAAAGAGATAACCTGCAGCAGGTAAAAAAATATGTGCATCTGTTGCAGTATAGTCAGTTAACGGTGTCTGTTGTTTTCCCACGAACTTTCCTTTGTCATCTGCATTTTTTGCCTTATATACTATGATTCCACCAACATCACTTCCGTTGTAGCTGTCTGTCCATACCACATAGCACTCCTCAACTAGCTCTCGCTGTTCCTCGTTCGTAGGCATTCGCCACTCGTTGCCCCATATAACTGTAGTTACATCATCTTCTGGAATAAGAATAGAAAGACTGTCTATTACTCCTTTTTTTCGATATTTTCCAAAATTGTATCTCGACAAAGATTCCAAATCTGAGTATTTGTCCACTTTCGCATATTTGTATGTGCTCCAATCGTAAACCTCCTTTGGCTCTGTCTCGCCCCATGCGAAGTAGTCGCCGTATTCCTCTGGCTTTGTGGCTCCAATGTTGTATGTCGCCCATAAAGTACCTGATGGTAGACCAAGATCCACATACTCATGGTTTGATGAAGGAGTAGTATCGACGGGAGAAGCAACATCTTCAAAAAACACTTCATCCACATCATTAACGTCGAATTTCACGATCTCTCCATCTTTGGTCTTAACCTGCATGAATGTAGAAGCGTAGGATGCCACTCCTAATATTGTGATTCCTAATGCAGATAGAATTTGTCTTTTCATATTAATTATTTCTACGATGTATGATTTATATCTGCAAAGATAATCTTTTATTCAGACTATTATGTAGAATCTGATAAATATGGTCTCTACAAGAGATAGAATATCGAAAAATCTTTTTTAAAAAGTCCTAAAAAAAGCAATAAAAAAATGATATAAGTACCTGATTTTTAATTAAATATATTTGCACAACTGCTTAATTTTTAGTAATTTTAAAGTATGAAAAGGACAGAAAACAGCAACCAGGATTTGCTTGATATGATAGCTGCTCTCCTCAAACAAATTGAGGGGAAAGACGAAATGATCAGTGTCATTTTAGAGCAAAACAATGAGTTGCAACATACTATTTCCAACTTGGAGAGCACAGTCGCAAAATTGAATGATCAGATTGCGACTATGCAACGTTCTCTTTATGGTGTCAAGAGTGAGAAATCTCAAAACATCAAAAAAGATGACAACAACAAAGGGAATGGGGGAGTAGGATGTAATAATCTTTCCGATGAAAAAGTCCCTGCTAAACAAAAATCGTACAAGAGTCCTGCCCGTCGTGATTACGATTCAATCAAACCTACCAAGACTATTACAATCAAGCCATCTGAGGAAGAGATGAAAGGGGCACGATTTGTAAAGAAACTGATATCGTATCATTTCAACTTCGTTCCTGCTCATATCGAAAAAGAAGAGATAGTCAGATATGTTTACGAAAAGGATGGTCATTTAATTATCCCACCGCTTCCCGATGTGCCGGAAGGATTCGAGAAAAGGCATCTTTCAGCTTCTCTTGCAGCAGGAATTCTAAGCTACAAATATCATCTGCATATGCCATTTGAGCGACAATTGGTCATGTTGGACGGAAGCAAAATCAAACTGGCAAAGACAACACTTTTCGACTATTCTGTAGCAGCTGCTTATGCACTCGACGGAATATACGAAGCCATAAGGGAGAGGGTATTGTCAGACTACAGATGCCATATAGACGAGACTGTGCAAAATGTGGTGGACAAAGAAAAACATTGCTGCAGGAAAGGTTATGATTGGAGATTTGTCAGTCCTAAATATAAGATGATGTTTTTCACATCGACAGACGGATCAAGAGGTCATGACGTTCTTGACGAGCAGCTAAAGGAATTCAAAGGTAAATACATCCAGACTGATGGATATAACGCATATACAAACGCTGGAGAGAGAATTGGAAAGGATATAGTACAAATTCCATGCATGAGCCATATAAGAAGGAATTTCTTTGATGCGATCCAAAGCAATTCAAATATAGCCGAAGAAGGATTAGAACATATAAATAGAATGTTTGGATTGGAAAAAGAGATGAGGGATAAGAAACTTACCAAAATGGAGATCGAAAAGGTAAGGCGACTTGAATTGAAGCCGATGTTAGACAGGTTTAAGATTTGGCTTCTTGAAAAGGCGAGCGATCCGAAATTTATCGAGGATAATTTAGGCAAAGCAATAAATTATGCATTAGAAAGAATCGATAAATTCTATGAGCTGATGAAGAATGGATTACTGAAACTGGAGAACAATCTCGCAGAACGTTGTATGAGAGGACATACTTTAGGTCGAAAGAATTATCTGTTCTGCCAGAACGCAGAAAGTGAGTCAAGGACATGCAAAGTCTATACCATTATCGAAAGCTGCAAACTTTCAGGTATAGATCCGTACAGATATCTTAACTACATATTCAGCAAACCGCCGTTAACCGAACGCTTACTTTATCAGACAAACAAAATTAAACATAATAATAATTATAGGCAAATTCGGATTTTTGAAATAGAAGATAGTTATTGACTGAATTTTAATTCAATTTCTTGTAACTAAATCGTGAACGCCAATCAAATTTTGCCTAAATATGAGTATTGCCGAGATTTCACAAACACAGTAATTTTGCATTGTAATAAAAATTAAAATTAAAAACCAAATGAAGAAAAAAATAATTTTTGTTATTGCATCTTTTCTTACAGGTTTAGTTCAAAATTCTTTAGCCGAAGAAAATGTTGTAGTAACTGATGTCAATGGAGAAAAAATTTCATTTCTCTTATCCTCAAGTCCAATTGTTTCTTTCAACGAACAATCTCTCATTATCACAACAGATAATGAAACTGTTTTTTATCCCATTTCAGAATATCGTTCTTTCACCATTGAAAATGTTCAATCTGATTTAGTTGATGTAACTAATTCACATCAAAATCCTTCATTTTATTTCAATGAAAATTTGGTTGCAAACGGTCTAGAACCATCATCTAAAGTATCCGTTTACAATGTTTTAGGCATCTTGATTTCTGAAGGTTCAACAGATGAAAATGGATCACTGATTCTTCCAATCAACGCTAATAAAGCTTCTATTTATGTTGTCTCAACATCAGTTGGAAGCTTCAAAGTAATCGTTCATTAATCCGACAAGTAAATTCATATCTATTAATTAATAAAAAAATGAAGAAAAGTTTTATTCTAGTAGCGTCTTTCCTATTCGCTTGCTCTATTCAAGCTCAGAATATCCGTGTTAATTTAGTCGACGGCACAAATGTTGTTTATGCCAAAGACTCTGTTTCTAATGTAGAGTTTAACCCTGGTGAATATACAGGCAAAACCTATTACGCTACTACAAACATGTCGTTTGCAGAGTTTTTTGAAGGCGAACTACGTGTTCCTGCGGATGATCTTATTGCAGATGGCGTTGACGTCGTGACATCTGCAACTAATGGTAAAGCATCAAGGTTTACTGGATGTTTTGCTTCAGAATCAGGCAACCAGATTTTGGGAGTTAAAGACGTGAGTGTCAGCATGACAGAGGAAGTGTACAACGCACTAACTGAGGATCAGAAATCTCGTTTTACTTTCGTTGAAGACTCAGTTTTTGCATCATCAAAACGTCTTCTTCCTAACGGTTCGTTCAGCGCTTATACATCAGCTCCAGTAGTGATGGAAGGTGTTACCACTACCCTTTCTGGAGGAAACGGAGTCAATTGGGGTAATTACATGATTTCTCTTGGTATCGACCGCACAGCCATTTCATCTGCAGAGTTGCAAGGTGCTGTTCTCACTACAACTACAGGGCAGAAATTTGCACTAACACCTCTTTATAATCTATGGCTCAATACAGCTGAACTAGCTTTTTGTGTGAAAGATTTTACAGAACCTCATGGCAATCATCCTGCATTTAATCATACTGCTGGTCTACAAGGCAAAACAATCTCTAGTGTGACTTATTTCCTTAAAGGAAAGGATAATGTCACAATTCCATGCAATATATACGTAAAACAGCAGACTTCCGCTTCAGTTGTCGTTGACGGTTCTGCACAAGCAGGCATCAACCCTACCGTCTTCCTGAATGTAAAGGATGTACCTTCTGATGCAAACTATACTGTTGCATCACTCAAAAAGGGTTCTGGAAGAAATGCGGTTGTTTTATCTGAGGATAAATTCAAGTATGCTGACGGAATTCTTTCAATCACTGATACAGCTAAAGTCGGAGACGTTTATAATATTTCGTTCAACTCAGACAAGTATATTTCAATCGGCACAACAATCAATTTTGGTTCAGATATCAAGCCAACTGAATTGCAAAGCAAGTTGACAGGAACATATGTTGAATTATTCTCAGAAGACGGAGTTATTTCGTCAAAATGGGATAGTTTGTGGATAGCTGAATGTGAAAAATATGTAGGCAAAGAATTAGCACCGTCGGCTGCAGAAAAACTTAAAAACTCTATGCTTGGCAATCTTATTGGAGAAGATGCTACAGCTAAGTTTGGAGACGCAAGTAACGGATTTACTGATGATATGCAGTTCTCATGTCATTTTATTCAGTCTGTTTCGAAGTTTATTTTCGACGGTACTCTAATCAAGGGATTGGCAGCTGATTCATCAGAAATATTTTCACATAACTATATAAAAATTGGCTACAATGCAGATCTTGATTTTCATTTCTTCAAGAGTGTTGATGACAATGAAGATGAGTTCAAGTACTTCTTTATGAGATCTGACAATCCAGACGATACTTACCATATTGAGTTCCGTTATGGTAGCGACGAAAAAGAGCTTATTGGATTCACTACAGGAAAATATGCTTATTGGATGGCTGCTGGTGTGCTAGAAAATAATGACAAGCAGTACGAACAGGCAATCCGTCTGTTTATCAAGGAAAATCTTGGAGCAAATAAATGATGTGTAGAATTTTAAGAGTTGTTTCTTTACTTATGATTAACGCTTTTGTAGCCAATAGTCAGAGCTATAGCCCCAGTGTTTATGAAGGTCAAATATTTACCACCACCTATCATATAATACATGAGGATATAACTAATGACAAAGAACAAAACAAAGATTGGCATGATAGTATCCGAAAATTGTTTGAAGATTTTGATTTTTCATTATCTATGTTTAATCCAAAATCTATAATATCCAAGATGAACAATAACGATGCTGATGCAAGGGCAAATCATTACGTCAAAAATGTTATTGAGAAGTCACTAGAAGTTTCCAGACGAACGTCAGGAGCTTTTGATATTACCGTTGCCCCATTAGTAAACCTATGGGGCTTCGGTTTCAAAAATCAAGATAATGTGACTCCTGATGCAGTTGACAGTATCAAACAATTTGTCGGTTATCAAAAAATTAGTTTGGACATCCAAGGTCGACTCCATAAGTCAGATCCGCGCATTCAACTTGATGCTTCAAGCATTGCCAAAGGATACATGTGTGATATCATTGGCGAATGGCTTAAAAATAAAGGCGTCAATAACTATATGGTGGAGATAGGTGGAGAAATTGTTGTAAAAGGAAGAAGTCCCAAAGGAAAGCCATGGAGAGTCGGCATAAATATACCTGAAGATGATCAGTTACAGCGAATTAATGGGATTCAAGGAGTTTTGGAATTGAGTGACGGAGCAATTGCGACAAGTGGAAATTATCGAAATTTCTACTACAAAGATGGAAAACGCTATGCCCACACTATTGATCCAGCTTCCGGTTATCCTGTACAAAAGAATATTCTTTCAAGCACTGTTATAGCGCCTGATTGCATGACAGCCGACGCGTACGCCACGTCATTTATGGTAATGGGTGTTGAGAAAGCTATGGATGTTCTTGCCAAAGATTCGTCTCTGATGGGCTATTTTATAGTTGCCGACGATACGTCGACCAATGGATATAAGGTGATCTACAGTGATGGTTTGGAAAATATTATCTTAAAAAAGAGATAGAAATCATTCACATAATCTTTAAGAATTTGGATAACTTGTAAATAATTGCAAAAAATTATCTTGAGATTTCAAAATTCATTTCATATATATGTTGTTCGTCATAAATCGATATTTTTATGGACAACTGATTTTGATAATTGCTAAATTTGGTAATACCTAATAACAACATGTATAACAAAATTGTTTAGACTATGGAGAAATTTATGACAGCTCAGGAGATTTGGGACACATTCGTCCAATTAAGTAGTTCTCATGAGAATTATGCTAGTCTATGTGACAGCATCATGAACAGCGGAGAAAAAGATGCATTTCTGGAAGAACTTGCAGCTAACAAAATAAAAGACACGTATGCCTTAATAAGGTTTTTTGAAGAATAAATAATCACATAAGATGAAAATGAAGAGACGCAACAATATGTCGCGTCTCTATTTTTTTAATGTAACAAGATTTTTGTGCCAACTCTTGGTTCGCCAGAAATTGATTTGTTTCGTCGCTTTAACTGATCAAGCTGAACTCCGTAATATTGAGAGATTGAATGCATTGTCTCTCCTGGTTCAACTATATGATAATCTAAAGCTCTGTAATTTCTACGTTTACGTTTCAAGAATACATATTCTCCGACTTTCAATGTGTAGTTAGAAGGAAAATCATTCAATGTCTTGATCTTATCAACAGATAGCTCATATTTCTTTGACAAAGAATAGAATGTATCTCCTGTTTTGACCTTTACACATCTTACGCCATTGATTTCCACACGGTTATCCCCTTTGCGGATGTCTACGTTGTCAGCCTTTCTATCCTTTTCCGGATTTACCTCATCTCCACGATCTCCGCGTCTTCTGTCGTTATCCGGAGCAACATTATCCTTCTTTCCACCGTCGTTTTTCTTCGTATCTTCCTGATAATTTACATTGTCGTAAACATATAGCTTATTCTGCTCGATCACCTCGATCAACAACGAAGGATATTTCGGATTTGTAGCATAACCGCATTTTTTCAAACCATTGGCCCACCCTTTATAATCGGTGATTTTCAACTTGAAAAGCGGTGCGTAATGAGCACGTTGCAAGAAAAGAGAATGGTCGACGAAACTCTGATTCGGATTGTCGTAGACTCTGAAACAATCTCTTAGCTTATCGTCTTTCTTATAGAATTTCTTGCCTTTATAATCATTTGTACATTTGATTCCGAAATGGTTGTTTGCCTTCACGGCCAAATCGCTTCTACCGCTTCCACTCTCCAAAATTCCCTGTGCCAACGTGATACTTGCCGGAATTTTGTATGTCTTCATCTGCTCGATTGCCGTCTGTTTGTATTTGGCAATATAAGCGTCTGTTTCAGCTGATTTATAGCTCACCGCCGAAGCCAGATTGACTACAAAAGCTGATAATAAGGAAAATAAAATTCTGTTTTTCATGGAGTAAAAATGTAAGATGCATCACCAAAATACCGTGACACAATTAATAACAGCTATGGTTAAAAAAATACGGTTGACCTACCATAGGGTTAAAAAAAGGCTGCCAAGTTTTCTTGACAGCCCATATTGATCAGTTAATCATTATATAATTCTTAACTATTGATTCATTTTATTCGAATGCACCCATTCTTAGCATGCTAACCTCACGCTCAGTAAGGAATCTCCACTCGCCTCTCTTCAAGCCCTTCTTAGTAAGACCTGCGAAGAATACACGGTCAAGACGCATTACACGGTAACCAAGTTTGTCGAAGATACGACGAACGATACGGTTTCTACCTGAGTGGATCTCGATACCAACCTTCTTGTGGTCTGCATCGTCTACGAAGCTAATCTCATCTGGCTTGATTGGACCGTCCTCCAAGTCGATACCACCAGCAATTGTAGCCATATCCTCTTCTGTAAGCTCCTTGTTTAGAGATACCTGATAGATCTTCTTCTTGTTGTACATTGGATGAGTCAACTTAGAAGCCAAGTCACCGTCGTTAGTCAATAGAAGAACACCCGTAGTTGGCTTATCAAGACGACCTACTGGGTAGATACGCTCCTTACAAGCTCTCTCTACAAGCTTCATAACTGTAAGTTTTGCATTTGGATCATCTGTAGATGTAACGCAACCCTTTGGCTTGTTCAAAAGGATGTAAACCAACTTATCTGGAGCAACAAGCTGATCACCGATCTGAACCTTGTCACCACGCTTGATCTTTGTTCCCAACTCTGTGATTGGAGTACCGTTTACTGATACTGCACCAGCCTGAATCAACTCGTCTGCCTCACGACGTGAGCATACACCTGCATTTGCAAGGTACTTGTTCAAACGGATATCTTCATTTGGATCAACCATTACAGACTTGTACTCAATCTGACGGTGTCCTGCATTACCCTGCTTACGATTGTTCTGTGGACGTCCTCCGCCACGGTTATTGTTAAAGCCGCCGCCACGGTTGTTGTTAAAGCCGCCGCCACGGTTGTTGTTGTAGCCGCCACGATTATTATTATAACCACCGCCACGGTTGTTGTTGTAACCGCCACGATTGTTATTGTAGCCACCACGGTTGTTGTTGTAACCGCCCTCGCGATTATTGTTGTAGCCACCTTCACCGTTGTTATCGCGGTTGTAACCACCATTGTAACCACCTTCGCCGTTGTCACGGTTGTAGCCACGGTTGTTGTAGCCACCACGATTGTTATTGTAGCCACCACGGTTATAGCCGCCGTTGTCACGGTTGTAGCCACCACCATTGTAACCGCCTTCGCCGTTGTCACGGTTGTAACCGCGGTTGTTGTAACCACCTTCATTGTTGTAGCCACGATTGTAGCCACCTCTGTTCTGCTCGCCTACTGGAACACGTGTATCACCTACTCTTCTTCTTGGTGCACGCTTCAAATGGTTGTCTGCTGTGAAATTAGGATTAAAACTTCTTCTTTCACGCTGCTCTGCACCGGAATTTCTCTCGAAATCTTGCTGCATGTCGTCATCAAATGGTTTCATTTGTCAAACAATTTTAATTAATACTGTCCTTTATTTATTTAATTTATGGGGTTTACTAAGGAGTAGCAACCGCTACCCCATTAGTAAATTTTTTTTCTTTTAACTAAAACTAAATCTTACTCTTTCTCCTCTGTAGTCTCGTCTATCAATCTGATCTTCTCCAAAAGTAGATTTCTCTCGTCCTTCAACTTAGAAATCTTCTTCTTCATGCCGTCTAGCAATGGAGATGCTCCCTTTGACGATTTTGAAAAGAATCCGATGTTGTTTTCTGCAGTGGCAATCTCCGAATTGAAGTTCTCGACCAACTTCTGCAATCTCTTGCGCTCGTTGTTGACCTTCGCCATTCCCTGACTTGCCAATGTCTCAATATTAGTCTTAAAGAAATCCAATCTGTTGATGCTACGGTCTTTGTTCAACTTGTCGAACACCTCATCAATAGTTGCCTTGTATTTCTTGTAGATATTGTCTTTCTCCTTGAATGGCACATGACCGATTGAATTCCACTCAGCTAGAAGCTTCTTGAAATCGGCAAATGCATTGTCGTTACCGTCAATCTTAAGGCTCTTGATTCTCTCTATCAAATCCTTCTTCTTCTCCAAATTGACAGACTCTTCTGACTTTCTGCTTGCGAAATCAGCCTCTTTCTGCTCAAAGAAATAATCGCATGCAGCCAAGAATCTCTTCCATACAGCATCGGAATTCTTACGTGGAACCGGACCTACCGTCTTCCACTCTTTCTGAAGCTCGACAAGCTTGTTTGTTGTCTCCTTCCACTCCTTGCTGTCCTTCAAAGACTCTGCAATCTCACACAAAGAAATCTTCTTCTTCAAGTTCTCCGACTGAGTATCCTTCATCTTCTTGTAGAACTCATTCTTTGCAACAAAGAACTTGTCACAAGCAGCTCTGAATCTCTCGTAGATCTTGTCATTATCCTTCTTCGGTGCGAAACCTATCTTTCTCCACTCCTCCTGCTTAGCAACGACGAAATCAGTCATCTTCTGCCAGCAATCGAAGCTCTCTTCGTTTTCTACCTTTGCATTCTCAACTTCCTCACAAAGCTTTGTCTTCTCAACCAAATTCTGCTCCTCCTTTGCGTGGATCTGCTCGAAATGCTCTCTGTGACGCTTGTTCACAACAGCAGTAGCCTCCTTGAAACGCTCCCATAGCTCCTCACGCCTTTCGCGTGCAACAGGACCGATCTCTTTCCATCTTTCGTGGTAGTACTGCAATTTTCTGAATGCGTCGATGACATCCTTGTTCTCAGCCAAACTCTCAGCAAGCTCACAGATAGAGATTTTCTCTTCCAAATTCTTGCGGAAATCCAAGTCTCTCAACTCGTTAGCTGCACTCAATGAATCGTAGAATGTCTCAATCCAAAGTTTGTAGTTACCGTTAACCTCATCAGCCTTAGCCTGTGGTACGGCACCTATGCTTTTCCACTCATTCTGAATCTCACGACAAGCGTTAACATCCTGACGAGCGTCCTTAGAATTCTGTGCTAAATCTTTTAATTTATCGATAAGAGCAACCTTGGCCTTAAGATTCTTCTCCATCTCGGCCTCTTTCTGTGCCTGCTCATCTTTCTTTCTACGCTGGTAAATAACGTAAACTGATTTGAATTCATCTGCAGGTAGTTCTACAGGCTCAGCGTTCTCTCCGTCTTCTGCCTGCTCACCTCTAATCTTATCTATAGTCTGATTGTAGCTCTTATAATAGCAACTCTTAATATCTTCAATATCTCGTTTGATAGCGCTAACACTACCCTTACATTCTGTTATTAAAGTGCGGGCTTTTTCTACCAACTCCGCCTCACTAAATGAAGAATAATCAACAGCTTCTCTTTCATCTGCATCTGTCATAACCTCTTCGTTATCAGCAAACAAATTTTCAGATGCTACAGTCTCCTGCGCATTTTCAGGCTGTGCTAGAGTCTCTTTTTCTTCAAGTGTACTCATTAAAATTCCTTTTACTATAATTCAAAAACAATGCAAATATAACTAATTTATCAAACTAACAACACCAAAGAGAGAAAATTTATTGCATAATTTATTATGAATAATCAATAATTTGGAAGTGAATTGGAACGAACTCGTAAAAAACTGAGTTTTTGAATGTATTGAGCAGAGAATTTCACATTTAGCATTTAGCTTTCGGCATTTTTAATTATATTTGTATTTTGATAATGTGATACAACTTAAAACAGACAAATGACATCTGAAGAATTAAAGAGATATTGGACCATCTTCAAAGATGCGTTCAAAAGCAAATGGTATGTTAAGGTCCTAACGGCAATTGTTTCTTTTATATTGCTGATATTCTTGTTTATTAAGGCTGTCGACATTAATTTCCTATATTTGTTCGGTGAATCTCCATCTGCGGAGGTGCTTGCTAATCCAACTTCTGTCGAAGCCTCTGAAATATATAGCGACGACGGTGTGCTTATCGGTAAATACTTCACAGAAAACCGTTCGTCTGTCGAAATAAAGGATATTTCTGAAGAATTGCTTATCACTTTGGTCCACACAGAGGATGAACGTTTCTTCGAACATCATGGTGTCGACTATTCTGCCCTACTTGGTGCTTTCAAGGATGCTTTGCTCGGAAACGCTCGTGGTGCCAGCACAATCACACAACAGCTAGCAAAGAATCTTTTCAAGATGCGTTCTACCTATAACAATGGCCTTCTTTGCAAAGTGCCAGGAATAAAGACTTTGATTATCAAGGTAAAGGAATGGAATGCTGCCAAACTTATCGAGGATAGATTTGAAAAACTGGACATTTTGAAGATGTATCTTAATACCGTATATTTCGGTTCAAATGCTTACGGTATCAAAGCTGCAGCTAAAACTTATTTCAACACTACTCCAGACAAACTTAATTGGGAACAGTCGGCATGTATCATCGGTTTGCTTAAGGCGACTACTTATTATAATCCTGTTCGTAATCCTGAAAATAACGAGCGTAGACGTAGAATTATCATACATAACCTTGCGTCTCACAAAATGATCACTCAGGAGCAGTGCGACTCTATCTTGGCTATTCCTTTCTCTTTGAATTTCAAATCAGAATCTAATCTCGACGGAATTGCGTTATACTTCCGTGACGCAGTGAGCAACGAACTTCAGGAATGGTGCGACGAGAATAATGTGAATCTCTATACTGACGGTTTGAAGATCTATACTTCTATCGACTCTCGTATGCAACGTTATGCAGAGCAGGCAGTATCAAAGCAAATGGCTGAAAATCAGAAGCGTTTCTTCAAAAATTGGGGTAATCAGAATCCTTGGCGCGACCGCAACAAGAAGGAGATGACTACTTTCATCGACGAGACTATCCGTAAAAGTTCTATGTTCAAGTCGTTGTCTAAGAAATACGACGGAAATAAAGATTCCATCTACGCCCAACTTAACAAGCCTCACAAGATGAAGATTTTCGACTACAAATCGGGAGTGAAAGATACTGTAATGAGTAGTCTTGACTCTCTTCGTCACATAGTGAAATTCCTTCACTGCGGCTTCCTGGCTATCGAACCTCAGACTGGTTTGGTCAAAGCCTGGGTCGGCGACGTGAATTACAACTACTGGCAGTATGATAAAGTGTTGGCTAAACGTCAACCTGGTTCCACATTCAAACTGTTCGTTTACGGTCAGGCTATCCGCAGCGGCATGACTCCTTGTGACCTTCGTACCGACTCTGCAACAACATGGATGACTGAAGAGAATGGAAAACCATCACTTTGGCAACCTCAGAATGCCAACGGTATATTCTCAGGTGAACAGTTGACTCTTAAAACAGCTATGGCACGATCAATCAACAGTATCGCTGTCCAACTGAATAAAGAACTTGGTCCGGATAAGGTTGTCGACTTTGCTCACAAGATGGGTATTGAAAGTCCGGTGCGCCCTATCCCATCAATCTGTCTTGGAACAGAAGACGTTTCGCTTTTGGAGATGGTGTCGGCCTACTCAACTATTCCTAACGAAGGTGTTCGTATGAAGCCGATCATCGTTACCCGCATTGAAGACAAAGAAGGTAATGTGATCTACAAGAATGAACCAGAGGGCGAAAAGGTACTTGAATATGAAGAGGCTTTCTTACTTCGTGAAATGCTGCGTGAAGGTTTGGCTGACGAACACGGAACTTCACGTCGACTTTGGAATTACAACATCCATGGTGCGACTGATTTCGGAGGTAAGACAGGTAGTACATCCAACTATTCCGACGCATGGTATATGGGTATCTCGCCAAAACTTGTTGCTGGTGCATGGGTCGGCGGCGAATATCGTTGCATCCACTTCAAGAACGGCGAATTAGGACAAGGTAGTGCATCTGCTTTGCCAATCTTCGGTGCTTTCATGGAGAAGGTGATGAACGACAAGAAATTGGCAAAATACCGTGGCAGATTCGGTGAACCAAAACAAGAAATCACACGTACATACGACTGCACACAGGTATTAGAGGAGTTGGAAGAGGAAGAACGCAGAAACGAAGGTGCTAGAGGCTTCTTCCGCCGTTTGTTCGGACGCGACAATGAAGAAGAAGCTACGGATCAGACAAATTCTAATTCCGACGTGAAGAGTCGCAAAGAATTGCGCAAAGAGAGGCGTGAGGAAAGACGAGAAGAGAGAAGACGTCGCAGAAACAGATAAATTATAAAACAGATTCTGAATAGATTATCATAAGATACAAAAATGGAAAATAACGAGGCAATGCAAGCAACACAACAAAGCGTCTCTCCCAAAAAGAGAGTCGGTTCGATCGACGCTCTTCGTGGTATAACTCTATTGGGCATCTTAGTCGTACACACTATCGTATTATACGGATATAACAAAGAGATTCTCCTGCCATTGTCAGATTTGGATAATAACATCATTGACTTTGTTAAATACTTCTTCATCAACAGATGTAATTCAGTCTTTGCAATTCTTTTCGGATTAAGTTTCTACTTGATTATGAAGAATCCGAAATATTCAATCGGACGTTTCATCTGGAGATGCGTTCTATTGATCGGCATAGGTCTTATCGCAAAGTTATTTTTCACATTTGATGCATTGATGTGGTATGGAATATGTGGTATTATCCTATGCAGCTTCAAAAAGTGTGATCCTAAAATAATGCTCGTCATTGCGTTCATTTTGTTTTCAATCGGAGTAGCATTGGTTCCACAGCAATTCGGAACTCAGATGTTTGGAACTCGTTTGCCGGAAAGATACGTAGAAGGTGCAACTTTATGTTCAGTCTTGTCGTATCCAATGATAGACAGCATCAAGGATTATTTGTTTGGAATCTTTAATGAAAACATGTTTGGTTGCTTGTCTAGATTCATCATCGGATATGCACTTGCAAAAATGGGAGTAATCGAAAATTTGGACAACTTGTGCAACAAAAGAAACGTCTTAATCGCATTTGCGATATGTGCAGTTCTTACTTTTGTTAGTCCGTATTACGCTCCTCTATTTTTCTATACATATTTGCTTGATTCTTTATTCTACGCAATGCTGTTCGTATTCATCTATAACAAGGCTAGCAAATATCTTCATTTCTTGGAAAACTATGGACGCTTAGGACTTTCAAACTATTTCATGCAGGGCGTTTTGGGAGTGACATACTTTACGGTATATGGAATTCCAAACAAGGTAAGCGTAACTGTTTCATTGCTCACAATGCTTGGTGTATATTGCCTACAGATTTTATTCTCTACAATTTGGTTGAAGAACTTCAAATTCGGACCATTCGAATGGATCTGGCGTTGTCTCACAAGCTTCAAGTTTATATCGATGCGTATTAAGCAATAAGAAGACAAAAGCACCATAATAATTGGTATTTTTGTACTAATATCAATAAATCTGACCTAAATCTTAATCTATTTCATAAAATGTTCAGCAGAGAAGATTTTATGTTTATCACGATTTTTGGCTACGTTAATAACTAATGCTGAAAATGTGAATGTGAAAAAATGGGTGTTTCATATCTTTGCTATTGTAAAACTAAACTATTCAAAACTAACAATAGCATGAAACACATTACAAAAGTATTAAAGACGGCTTTGGGTGTAGCCGCATCTTTTTGTCTGGCCAATAACGCATTTGCAGCTAATCTATCAGGCAAGTCGGCAAACGAACTTGCTAAGATGATTCGTGTGGGTTGGAACCTAGGAAACTCATTCGATGCAACAGGACAAGGACCAAACGCAGAAACGAGCTGGGGTAATCCACGTACTACGAAGGAGATGTTCGATAAGGTAAAGGAGGCTGGATTCAATGCGGTCCGCATTCCTATCTCTTGGGGTACACATACATCTAACAATGGTCAGTATCAATTTGCTATCGACGGTCAGTGGATGGCTCGTGTCAAGGAGGTTGTAAACTATGCTTACGACAACAAGATGTTTGTGATCATCAACATCCACCACGACAACGACCAGTGGCACATGTTCCCAACTAATCAGTATCTAGATCAGTCAAAGAAATATGTAACTGATGTTTGGACTCAGGTTGCTAAAGAGTTTGCAGACTACGACCAGCATCTAATTTTCGAGACACTTAACGAGCCACGTGTCGTAGGTGATCAGAACGAATGGTGGTTTGATCCTTCCAATCCAACAAATTCAGTACGCGAGGCAATCGGCTGTATCAACCAGATCAACCAGGCTGCAGTCGACGCTATCCGTAATGCAGGTGGCAATAATATGGATAGATTGGTAGGTTGTCCTGGTTATGTGGCTTCAATCGACGGTGTCACAACATCAGGTTTCTCGAAGCCGAACGATAAGGCAAACAACAGACTATGGCTTTCTGTTCACGCCTATACACCATACGATTTCTGCATGAATCCTAATGGCGGACACTCATGGGATCAGAAGTACTACTACGACATCGAGTGGTTGTTCAATTCATTGAAGCAGAAATTTGTCGATCAGGGCACTCCTGTTTACATCGGTGAGACATCTTCATCAAACTACTCCAATACAGAAGACCGTAAGCAGTGGGAAAGATGTTTCTTCGGTTTCTCTAAGAACTATGGAATCCCATGTTTTGTTTGGGACAACAACACAGTCAACAATCCAGACGGTGCTGAGCGTCACGGTTATTTGAACCGTTCTTCTCTTCAGTGGTTTGAGCCTTCTCTAATCCAGACAATCATGGAGACTTTAGGTTGGGATCCGACATCAGTTAAGGAGGAGATCGCAAGCGAATGGAATGTATTTGCAGAGGGCAATACAATCCGCATCAATTCAAATGTCGAGATAAAGAATGTAGACGTGGTTTCTATCAATGGAACTAAGGCTGCAAGTTTGGCATCAGCAGGTAATGAGTGCACACTTAACGTCAACCATTCAGGTGTATACGTTGTTGTAATCACGACTGAGACTGGAACATCGGTAAAGAAGGTTATTATCAAATAACGTCATAAAGAGAGACTGTGTCACACCGTCTCTAAAACTCAGGAAGAAAACAAACCTTACTACAATTGGGGAGATGGAAACATCTCCTCTTTTTATTTAAAATGCTTTATATTCTATACGGAAATGGATATTTTTGTATTGAACATATATAATCAGACAAAATAATTGCATCATTCACATGGATCATTTCTTTATTATATATTTTATCTTATACGCGATTACATTTATATCTATTTATATCCTATTGAAGTTCTTAAATAAAGAAAGAGATCTATATAACTTATTTGCAAATGATAAGAATATGCAAGCCTTGATGGCAAACAATCCCAAGCGTTTTCATATCAGCATCGTATATCTGATGACATATATGGCAAGATCAGATGATTCCAATAATGTTCAACTAGATAAACTTCAGATTATAATCCGTTATATTAAAGAAGTTATTCCTCCAAAATATCAACGTGACGCAATAGAAAGCTTAAAATATTTAACAGACAGAATAAAAGGAAATGGAAAAAACGCATCCTATGAATCCATTGTCAACGTTACTAAATTCTTAACAGGTAAAGATTGCCTGAACAAAGGAAATTATGGGTATAGATATAAAAGTGACCTTCACGGAAAGAGACTAGCCGAAGAATTGGCCAAATACATGTCGGAAGACGACCGTTTATATTTGATGTATCTGCTATACCGACTTGCAATAGCTGACGGTGAGATAACAACCTCAGGTAAAAATTCAGAGTTTCAAATACTAAACAGATTGTGTGTAAGCGGACTACATATCAATAAAATAGAACTTGACAGTTTAATCGACCATTTCAAAAACGGAAATGATCAAGTCTGGTACAACAAACATTTTACAAATAAGGAGAATTTCTATCCATCTTCTGATGTTTTAGGGGATATTTTCCGTATGAATTTGACATCAATTTCACTGTTAGACAGGCAAGTTGACACAGTATCTATATCAAAAACAATTAAATATATTTTGATATTCGCACCATTCGTATTGATGATATTATTAGTATTTTTTTATGATTATTCCGATGATTTAATGACAAATGCATATATTGGTTTTGATTATATACCCTTTATCGGTTTAATATTATTATGGATATTAATCACATATATTGCTACAAACATACCAATTGTGGAATCATCCATTATACCAATTATCAGAACAGATTTGGAAAACACACTACAACATAAAGCTTTTATCACATCATCAATCATAATATATTCAACTATATTCTTATTATTTTGGGGAGTTTCAAATATACTGTATATATATGGAAACAAATCATTCGCTAATCCAGAGCCTTTGGTTATTACTCGACCTATAACCGGTTCACGTTTATATCATGGTAAAAATACAACTTATTATTTAGATTTTGAAGAAGTAAACCTCCAATATTATCCAATAAGCACAAAAGTAAAAAATACATATATTTCTTACATCAACAAACAATGCCTTAAGACATTACCATATTTGTCAGGAATGAAATTCAAGAATATTAAAAATTCGAAATCTTTAGCTTCAATGAATGTAAAATCAAGTGATTTTTATGACCATGGAGAAATCATCAAATTGTATTTTAAGGTAGGATATTACGGATTGATTTTCTATGATAGTTATGCTGTAGAGTAAGTCAGCACATGACTATTACATAAGACGGTTGCGCCATCCCACTTGAAACCAAAAATCTGCCGAAGGACATATCTTTACGACCAAACATCAACACTTCGCATAGAGTTTTCAACTTTTTAGAATATTTGCCCATCCGTGGTTGATCAGCATATCTTGTGCCGCTTCATAACCGATTTTGAAGATTTCGTCGGCTTTATCAGTACCGAACATACCGTATTTGCAGGCTTTTTCTGTGTTGATGATCATGTCGCAGACAGCCTTTTCCGACTCTGTACTACTACCATTGATGACAAGGTCGAACACACGGTTGGAGACAGAGGCTATACCTGTAGTAACCTCCTGCGGACAAACAGGATTAACATGAATTCCTATCAGATATTCACAATCAGCTCTCAATACCGATGCTGCAATATTGCTCATGATACCACCGTCGATATACAATTTCCCATTAATCTTAACGGGAGCAAAAAGCAAAGGTACACTGGAAGATGCAATCAACGGATCAATCAATTCGCCTGTAGAAAAATACGTCGGACGACCTTCTATCAAATCAGTTGCTGAAACGACTATAGGAATATTCAAATCTTCAAATGTACTGGAATGCATCATCTTCTTCAATTTCTCTTTGAACGGTAGGATTTTAGTCAATCCCCCACCCTTACCTTTGAAAATGTTGAAATTGAAGTCGACCATATCAAAAAACTTAGCCTTCTTGAAGAATACTAAAATATCTTCTACGGAATTACCGTCGGCGTATAGAGCGGCAATAAGCGAACCGGCACTTACACCCGACATGACATTTATCTCAATACCATTCTCCTCAAACGCCTTTAAGACGCCCAAGTGAGCAAGACCCTTAACAGAGCCTCCACTTAAAGCCAAACCAACCTTATATTTTCTCATACCACTTTACTATCTATTTAAGTCAAATCCTGCAATCGTAGATGCAAAATATTATTTTCTCACAAAGAAATGACGTTCACCTTGAAGTTTATGCATAGTCTCGTCATCCTGATTAATCACACAGGAATCCGTTTTTCCGAAATTCATACAGTTTCTATCACTTGATGTATATTTTTGCCATACCACACTCATCGGTGAATCACCATCTATGGCATAATTCGGATTTCCACTCCATACAAAATTTCCCCAGTATTTACGCATTCTCTTTCCTATTTCAGCAGCTGTGCTCTGATCTCCGAAATACAACGGCATATTGAACCATGGCTTCATGTTGCCAAACAAAAGCGGCATCTCAGCCACATGACATGCATCGAATCCCAATAAACGGAAAAGAACAGGCGCATAGTTGAACTGATATACGTAGACAGGATTATTCACTGAGATCGCGTCGGCTACATTATATTTCTGAACCTTATACATGATGTCTCCGGCAATGTCACAGAAGTCGCGAGTCTTTGGGTTATTTGAATATGCATCTATAACCTTCTGACGGTACTCTGATGAAAAATCTGGGAATAATCTACCCAAAACATCATCCTGTTTGATGCCCTTCATCACGCTTTTGAACACTCTTGCCTCATTTGCATTGGAACCGATCAAAATTGGTTTGCCAAGATCTGCGAATGTTGATGTCGACGGAAAGTCCATTAAATATTCGCCGTCTACAACTGGGTTAATACTGCAAATTCCAAATTTCTTCTCTCTTACGATATTATCCATTGATTCAATCGCTTTCGTCAACTGATTATAGCTAATTTTATGGATTTCATCAATGTTTTTGATACCGACAAGGTCAAGATATTTCACAGCAACATCAGTCGCCTCTTCCGGCGTATAGAAAGACTCCATACAAGCGCTTTGCGAGATGACTTTATGGAACAAATCTTTTGCCGACGGCACACACATCATTGCAACAGCAAGTGCAGCACCAGCCGACTGTCCCCACAAAGTTACATTGTTAGGATCTCCACCATAACTGTCGATATTACGCTGAACCCAACGCAATGCCATCTCACAATCCTTCAAACCAAGATTTGACTCATATTCCTTTGAAATTCCAGCCAAATAAAGGAATCCGAATACTCCGATACGATAATTTAAAGTGACAACGATACAACTGTTCTCAACAGCAAACGTCTCAGCATCATACAAACCATGCTTTCCATGCTTGGCTGCATTTCCTTTACATCCACCATGAACATACGAACCTCCGTAAAGCCAGACAACAACAGGGAGTTTTTTGCCTCGAGATACACATTTAGGAACGTAGATATTTAGATATAGGCAATCTTCGCTACATCCGAAATACATGGGATGTTGGATAGGATCATTGGCAAACTTAGTAGCATCCAGTTCTCCAAACCACTCAAGTTTCTCAACCGGAGCCTTAAACCTTAGATTTCCAACAGGCGCTTCAGCGTATGGCACACCAAAATATTTGATGCACGAATCTCTAAAACGGCCTCTTACTTTACCTTGTGGAGTGATAAGTATAAAATTATCCATATCTTTCAAAATTAGGTTTATCTGCGACGGAACTCCGCACAGACAATTGCTGTAGCCACCGAAACGTTCAATGATTCTGAAGTTGGTGCGCCAACAGGGTAATTCGGAATATAAAGACGATGATCCGAAAGCTCATCTATCTCTGGAGTAACACCGTTGCCTTCATTACCCATTACGATGACTCCGTTTGTAGTCAACTCTGTATCATACATGTTTTTGCCATCCAAGAACGTTCCATAAATGGGCATCTTGTATTCATCCTTCAACGACTGCAAAGTCGACGGCAAATCAACGTAACTTACTGCAACTCTTGCAATTGCACCCATTGTTGCTTGTATGGTTTTGGGGTTATAGATGTCAGCAGTCTGTTGAGAGCATAACACAGTATGGATACCAAACCAATCTGCGATTCTCAAAATAGTACCGACATTTCCAGGATCCTGTACACCGTCAAGAGCCAAAATCAATGATTTGGAAATCGACGTGTAGTCTAGTTTACGCTGAGGCATTTTCAATAAAGCCAAAGCTTTGGGGGGCGACTGTAGCTGCGTCATCTTCTCTATTTCTGCAGCTGTAGCCTTCTCTACATGAGTTTTAGTCAAAGCCTTGATCTCATCGTATGCCTCGTCAGTGGCACAGACAAACTCAGCCTCAAAATACGGAAGGATATCACGCAAAATCTTAACACCTTCTGCCAAAAACAGCTGGTGTTCATCTCGCGTCTTCTTTTTCCCGAAAGAATAGACAAACTTTATCTGATTTTTAGATATCAACTCCGTAACTGATTATAAACGTAACAAATAGAGTAAAACAGATTACTCTACGTTCACAAGTCTAATATTGTATAGCATAGGAAGCCACTCAAGCTGAGTAGATGTATATCCTCCTTCCAATGCAGACGTATAGTTATTTCCGATTTTGAATGAAACGACAGCTTCACAAACACCGCCCTTATTCAAATACATCACACTCTCCAGGAATCCCTCGCCATAGATATCCGTAGATGTATTTCCAGACAACATCAACTTTATTGGATTTGGAGATTTGTCTTCCAAAGCACTGTAAATCAAGTTATCCTTAAGATCCTTAACAGAATAGCGAACGTATACTGTAGAAGAAACCTTAGGTTTTGTAGCAGTAGTATCACCCAATGATACCTGATGATAATACAAACCGGAAGATGTACGATAGAAGATCTTTCTATTGTCTGCATCTAGCCACTCACCAGAAATAGTCGCTGGTTTTTCGTGAACGATCACTGCATTAATATCTTTGAAGTACTTGTCTACAGCCTTGTTTTCTTCATCAACGTGGTCTGCATAAGTACTTTCTCTACATGATAAAAATGACAAAGATGCCAACAAAAGTAGAATTACATTCTTCAACTTCATATCTATATTTATTTCTTATTTTTTTCAATACCAACAACCATCAATGTAATGCGGCAATAGATTGGAGTACGGGAAGCAATGCACTGCCCTTTTCCGACTACACCGTAAGCAAGATAAGACGGAATGATAAACTCTCCTGTCTCACCCTGATGAAGCATCAGAATAGCCTCGTCCATACCTCTTGGAAGGTCGCCGGTTCCTACATTAACAATTTCTGTTCGATCTGTATAATTAGAGCAAAACTCAGTTGCATCAAATGCTCTCAACGAATATGTAATCTTCACACCCTGATGACGCACAGCCTGAATGCCCTCCGGATTAGACGCAAGGATCTTGTATCTGATTCCCATATTTGTCGAATCCCAATCAAGCTTCATTGAGTCGACATAATGGCGGATATCCTCATCCTCTATTGCTACCAACCCACGATTGGCTTCCATTATGTTGGCTCCTGTGTGGTCAGCCTGTTTCTTGTTCATCGGTATCTGTGCAGGTTTCTCTGCACAAGCCACACACAAACATGAAAGTATGAAAAATACTATTCTTTTGATCATTTGTATTCCTCTTTGCTCAACTCCTGCTCAATCATAGCCTTATATTTAGGCAATGCATCGTTAAACTTCTTAACAGCATCTTCAAGAGACATCAGAGTTGTTGAAGCACCTGCTGCATTCACATGTCCTCCACCATCAAATAGTTCAGCTGCAATCTCATTTGCCTTAACGTCGCCACGAGAACGAAACGAGATCTTGATCTTGCCATCCTCCTCCTTGAAGAAAGCAGAAAGGACAACTCCTTTGATAGACAAAGGAATATTTACAAATCCTTCCGAATCACCCTTCTGATAATTGAATCTCTCTAGTTCTGCCTGAGAAAGCGACATGACACTGACACCAGCCTTTTCATCGACAATCATCTTCTCACTCAAAGTATAGCCTTCTAGCTTCAAGCGACTGACAGAGAAATTGCTGTTGATTCTGCGATAGATGTAATCCTTGTCGATCTCCTTCTTAAGCAACTCCGAAATGATAGTGTAGATTTCAGGAGAATTAGAATTATATGTAAATGCACCGGTATCTGTCATCATACCAGTGTAGATGCAAGTAGCAATCTTCTTGTCGATTTCAGGAGCATACCCCATTCTGCAGATCAGACGGAAAATCATCTCTGAAGTCGACGACATCTTAGGATAAGATATGATTACGTCGGCGAAATTACCAGGATTAGTGTGGTGGTCGATCATCACCTTCTGACCTTTAGCGTCGGCGACGTCGATACCCATAGCATCGATTCTAGACAATGTGTTGAAATCCAACGCCAAAATCAAATCGGCATTGTCGATCAACTCCTTGCAGATCTTAGTCTGCTCGTTGTAAACAAGAATCTCATCAGCAGCAGGTAGCCACTTAAGAAAACCAGGCATTTCGTTAGGAACAATCACAACAGCGCCTTTACCAAGTTGACGCAAGAAGTGGCAGATAGCCAATGAAGATCCAATTGCGTCACCATCTGGAGAAACATGTGTTGTGATAACCACGTTCTCTGCGTCCAAAATCCTTTTTTTGGCAGCTTGAATAAGCGCCTCGTCAATAATTTTAGTAATCATATTACTCACCTTTTTACGGGTGCAAAGTTAATAATAAATTACGAATTATGCATTACGAATTTCGCATTATATCAGCATTTGCCATACTTTCTCAACACCATGAACGCCTCGTTGATTTTCTGGCATTTCAATGTCGCAGCGTTGACAGCTTCCTTGCCTTTTGTAGCCACAAGATCAGGATGGTTCAAACGCATAAGATTGCGTTTGGTCGCTCTGATTTCGGCTTTTGTCGACTTATCAGTGATGCCAAGTACGGAGTAAGCTTTCTGCAATTCAAGAGTCTGGGCAATGGTTGTTTGGTCTTGCCCTTCAGACTCTTTTGACGACTCTTTCTTCTCATCGTCATAGGCATACCAATGCTTGCGTCCATTCTTATCTCGATACCAATAACCTTTAGGAGCATCTTCGCTCTTTAGATTCTCTTTATCGTATCTTGGTTTGTATATGAAGTGTTTCAATACCAGTTCATACACTTCCTCTGTCAAATACATGTGATAAGCCACATATTTGATGAGTTCACGCTCCTCATACGAAAAATCACCGTCGGCGTATGCAACATGAAGCATCTCTTTTATTATTGCCTCTCTCTTGTCCGGACAATACCAATATGCGGCAAAAGCCAAATCTTCAACAGCCCAGAATTTCTTCAGGTGATTCTTAAACTGTTTCATTCCATAACCGAAATTGACAGTCTCATCTTTAATAAAGACTGCGACCTCTTCCATTTCTGTCACCATCTCTTCCTTATCTGCCTTAACCACAGAAGATAGAAGTCGAGACGTAATCTCATAATAAAGGTTCTTACTTGTATTATCTTTGACTACATAACGTGTCAGACCTGGTCTGGCAAACAAATGCTTGCTCTTCTCATACATCCTTTGATATATCCCTTTGTACCTATCCTTGCTAATGATATTTCCAAATACATAACAGACAGAACCTAAATGAACAGCCAATCCCAATGGCAAGAATAGAATATTCAAACTTTTTTGAAAATCAACCAATAACAATATAAACAAATAGAATATAGCTTCTATTGTCAAAAATATTATTACAGAATACCTAATTTCAAAAGAACCTTCATTTAGATCCTTCGGTTCTTTTGCCCCGTATCGTTCTCCTTGATTATTAAAACTCATTAATTTTCAAATTAAGCTATTAGTTAATAGCTATTGGCTTTATAACGGTAAATCCAAGATCCAGATCTCAACATCAACGACAACATTATCGGATAGAATGCTGGATGGAAACTCTGCAAACTTGTATGCTTTGTGAAATAGTCGTTGTCAATCATGATCCAAATGTCAGAAACAATCGCCATAAGCAATGCCAATGAGACTGAAACAAACACATACATGAAGAAATATTTCAATGCCGGTCTGAACTTCTTTACTATGCAAAGCACTGGGCAAACGAAGTATAGAGGACTGAAAAACAAAATGTTGTAATTAGGAAATACACATGCATGGGATGAGATGAACGACAAGAAAAATACCAAAAGTCCCAAGAGTCCACACAATGAAAAGAATGCGGAATCAAACCATATATAGTCGTCTTTCTTACGTTTGTAGTAGAAGATTGTATGGGCTACAATCATCAGGAACATCGCCCAGAACACGACATTCGGTGTGAAAAGTCCCCACTCGTTCGTACTTTTCACATCAGATTCAAATAGGAAATGGTCGTCGACAATCAACGGTCTGCGATTTCCAACGGAGTCTACAATCTCTGCTCTTGTGAAGACATCGTGCATATACACCGGCTCAAACATACGCAAGGAGTCGGTGATATTACGGTCTGTCGGCTCACCCAAACAGATCCAAATTCCGAAATTATACCACGGAGAGTTGCTCAATCGATCTTCTATATTCTCTCGGTACGACTGAGCAGTCAACGTATCGTCTGTGAAATGATAGTCTATAGTCCCGTTGACGCATTTTTCCAACATCTGACGCGGACGAGTGGCACAGTTGTCAAAGAAGAAGCTATATCTGTAGACACGATTTTCCGGCAACACATTCTCCTGAAGCGCAAGTTCCAAACGCTCCACCTCATCTTCTGTCAAATTCAGTGTCGCCTCTCTTAAATTAACCTTCTTACGATAAACAGCCTCACGATATGATCTGGCAAAAGCTTGTGAACCAACCATATAGTCAGTTTTGCCCATAACAAAATTGGCACAAAACTTTACAACGTCACCAAAACTAAACAATCCGTAATTATATATCTTATCAATGTCAAGAGAGTCATTATTGATACGTAGTGACGAATGTCCCCACGCTGTATATACCTCCTGCTCCGTCTGGTAATGTGTCACCAAAGTGAATTTGCTTTTCTCTGCAGATGCTGTAAGAGTCAGGAGAGTCAATAATATTGAAATCAGATATTTAGTTTTTCTTAGCATAACATATAGAAAATTTTCCAACTTAGCAATTAGACTCCAATCTTAACTTGGAGTTTAACCAAATAGTCGGATAGAAGATGGAGTTGAAAAAATGATAATCAGCTGAATAAGGAATTGTTATTTGCCTAGGAAATTCTTAATCTCAGTATAAAGGCGTTGCAATGGAAGCCCCATAATGTTATAAAAACTACCCTCGATAGAGACAACGCCGATATAACCGATCCACTCCTGAACACCGTATGCTCCAGCTTTGTCGAATGGCTTGTAGTTGTCGACATAATATTCTATCTCCTCGTCTTTCAAACGAGCGAATGTCACGTAAGAAACTGCATAGAATGGATGTGATTTCTCCTTTGTACGCAAACAACATCCTGAAAAAACTGCGTGTGTATTGCCGGAAAAATCCTTTAACATCTGGATAGCTTCTGCTCTATCCTTCGGCTTACCGTAAACCTTACCGTCGAACCATACGATTGTGTCGGCAGCAATAACCAAGGTATTGTCATCCATTGTCGGCAACATGCTATCTGCTTTTTTTGCAGCGATATACATAGGAATTTCGCCACCCAACAATGTATCTGGATAACTCTCGTCTTCAACTAACGGAGATGCACACTCAAAGTTTAGTTCCAATCCTCTCAATAGCTCTCTGCGTCGTGGTGACGTAGATGCCAAAATCACTTTATAATCTTCTAACATTTTATTTGTTGTATCACTTATTTCCAATCAAAATCACCCGGTATTTATCCTTATCAAATACACTTAAGTGCAAAGGAATACAAAAAAAATTAATTTATAATTACGCATTTAAAAAATTGAGTTTAAATTTGCATAAAAAGATACTAAAATGACGGATAACAACGAAAACCAGAAAAAAAACAAGCAGAGTCTTAACGACCTTTTGGTGAACATTCTGTTCAACATCATCATACCTGTAGCTATACTGAAGAAGGTGCCTGAGCATTGGCAGAATGAACAAGCTCCGGTCATAGCTCTTATCGTTGCCCTATCCTTCCCTGTAGGATTTTTCATCTACGACTATCTAAAGACGAAAAAGACAAATTTCATCTCTATTCTTGGATTCATTTCGGTACTGTTGACAGGCGTAATCGGAATCTTCCAAATTCCTAACGAATATCTTGCGATCAAGGAAGCAGCTGTGCCATTCATCATCATGCTCGTTTGCCTTGGTTCTCTTTTCACTCCATATCCTGTGGTAGAAAAATTAATCTACAATGATGTGATGTTCAACAAAGATCTGATCAACAGCAAGTTGGAAGAGAAAGGCAACTCAGACAAAATGCCTGGCATATTGAAAAATGCCACATTCATCATCGCAGCATCCTTCCTAATGTCGACAATACTTAACTATACATTGGCAACAATCATGGTTACGAGCGATCCTGTCACTCAGGCAGCTCAACGTACTCAAGAGATCGGTAATCTTACACTCTGGAGCTACATCTTCATTGCTTTGCCATGTACAGTTGTAATGGGAGTCGCAATTTATTATCTTGTATCCAAAATCGGTAAACTTACCGGTTTAGAGATGGAAAAGATGCTTAATGGAATTGAAGAGGAAGAAAAGAAAGAAGAATCAAAATGACAAACTACATTGTAGAGACGCAAAATTCTGCGTCTCTACTCGCTTATAATTACAAAGAACTACAATGAATACACTTACAGCAAAAGATATAGCCAAAATCACTGATGGAAAACTAATCGGTGAAGGCAATAATATAATCAGCAGATTATCAACCGATTCACGTACACTTTCTTGGGAAAACGAAACTCTTTTCGTTGCCATAAAGACTCCTAAACGTGACGGACATTCATACATACCACAGCTTATCAACCGTGGAGTAAAGAGTTTTTTGATCACGGATGCGGCAATCGTTGGTAAAGACGGTATGCACACCGTCTCTACGGGGGTGGATTTCATTGTTGTCGACAATGCAATCTCCGCTCTTGACAAATTGGCTAAGTTCAAACGCGACCAAACAAAGGCAACTGTAGTCGGAATCACGGGTAGTAACGGAAAAACTATTGTTAAGGAATGGCTTGCCCAGCTTCTTTCCGGTGAGAAAAAGGTTGTTCGTTCTCCACGTAGTTTCAACTCAAAAATCGGTGTTCCTCTATCAGTTTGGGGATGCGAAAAAGAGTGCGATTACGCTATCTTCGAGGCTGGTATTTCAGAGCCTGGAGAAATGAAAGCATTACATGAGATTATACGTCCTAACATAGGTATATTCACACACTTAGGCGAAGCTCACAGTGAGAATTTCAGCAGCGAAAGAAGCAAATGTTTGGAGAAAATCAAATTATTTGAAGGCTGCGACAAAATCATCTACAATGCCGACAATCGCTTGGTGGATATCTGTATGTCTGGAGCGTTCGATGCAGACAAATTGATCCGTTTCGGAGAAGCTGACAACGCTGATGTAAAGGTTGAAAAGATTGAATCATGTGGAGCCAACACTACTATTGCATACTCTTATAAGAATCTGAAAGAGTCAATCACAGTTCCATTTACAGATAAAGGCGAGATTGAGAATGCCCTATCCTGCCTTGCGTTCCTTCTTTTGATCGGCGAAAAGGCAGATTCAATCAAGGCTAAGATGGCCAAACTTGAGAATATCGCAATGCGTTTGGCTATAAAGCAGGCTGAAAACGAGTGTATTATCGTTGACGACAGCTACCAGCTTGATCTTGGTTCACTTACACCGGCAATCGACTACGTTGTCAATGTGGCAGCAAGCAGAAAACTAAAATCTGCCATCATCTTGTCAGACTTCCCTGGTGTTGCAGATAACGAAAGCGGATTATATAAAGAGTTGGCTCACCTGATTAGCCAAAAGCACATCGATCGTTTCATCGGTGTAGGTGCTACTCTCTGCAAGTATAAGTCACTGTTTGATGGCGACATAAAGACTGAATTCTATACATCTAAGGATGAATTCTTGTCGTCAATTGCAAATAAGATCCATTTTGAGAAGGAGGCAATCCTAATCAAGGGAGCAAGAAGTTTCCATTTTGAGGATATCGAGGAGAAACTTAGCGAGCGTATCCACGAAACTCGTCTAGAGGTAAACCTTTCTGCCCTAGCCCGCAATTTCCACTATTTCCGTAGCCACTTGAAGAAAGAGACTAAGATGGTAAGTATGGTAAAAGCAAATGCTTACGGAACTGGCGACATTGAGGTGTCAAGATGCTTGGCTAACGAAGGTGTTGATTATCTGGCAGTTGCATTGGCTGATGAAGGCGTTATGCTTCGTAAGGCTGGTATAGATACTCCTATCATCGTGATGAATCCAGAAATGAACAGTTTCGCCAAGATGTTCGAGTACAACCTTGAACCAGAGATCTACAACTTCTCAATCGCTAAACAGATGATCGCCGACGCGGAGAAACGAGGCGAACGTGACTTCCCTTTCCATTTGAAGCTAGACACTGGCATGCATCGTCTTGGTTTCGAAAAGAAGGATTTGCCTGAGCTTATCTCATTGCTAAAGTCGCAGAACGCAATCCGTCCAAAATCGGTATTCTCACATTTAGTTGGTTCAGACGGAGTAAACTTCGACGACTTCACTTTGCACCAGATTGCATTGTTTGAGGAGATGACAACAGTGTTGAAAGCAGAATTCCCGTCGATCCTAAGACATATCCTGAATTCTGCCGGAATAGAGAGATTCAGCCAGTATCAATTTGATATGGTTCGACTTGGAATCGGTCATTACGGATTCTCAGGAATTGAAGGAAAGAGTCTTGAGGAGGTTTGTACGTTGAAGACTAAGATCTTGAATATCCGTGAGGTAAAGAAAGGAGAAACAATCGGTTACGGTCGTCAAGGCGTCACAGAGAAAGATTCAAAAATCGGTGTTATCGGTTTGGGTTACGCCGACGGACTTGATCGAGGACTTGGTTGTGGAGTCGGTGAAGTTGTTGTCAGAGGAAAGAAAGCAAAGATTATCGGCAGAGTCTGCATGGATGTCTGCATGATCGATTTGACAGGTATTGATGCAATCGAAGGTGATGATGCAATCGTCTTCGGACCAGAGAATCCGATTGAAGGTGTTGCAGCCAAACTTAATACTATCTCATACGAGGTGTTGTCTAGAGTCAACAACCGTGTGCAGAGAATTTATGTGAAAGAATAATTCGTAATTAAACAAGACGGGGATACTCCATCTCTACAAAATATGATAATAATGGAAAAGAAAAATATCATCGGTTCATGGAAAATCGATACACCAACAGAACGTCTAACAGATAGATCATTCGCAAGATGTCTTACAGTAATGACTTTTGATGAAGAAGGTAACTGCAAACGTGAATGCATCTCATACAAATTTGTTCAGGAGACTGACGGTGCGGTAGTCAAATATATTATTCCAGTGACACTTTCCGGCACTTACGACCTAAATGGAGACGTAGTAACCATGAAAGACTTCACTATCAGTCTCGGTAATCCTGATGTCACTGTAGACGTCAGCAAATGCAAAAAAAAGGAAGACCAGGAGTACTACAATAGCGAAACCGCTAAAAAATTGATGCTAACAGGTCTTAGAATAAACGTAGCCGAGGTAATGAGAAACCGTGGCAACGAATGTATAAACAGAAACAACGGGTATCCAGTGTGCCACCTACGTGTAGAGAATAACAAACTCTACCAGAAATGGGACGGATATAACGGTGAGGAGGTAATGGATAAGGCTGAAGAACTTAACTACCAGATCGTATCAGGTCCTATGAGTGGTGAAGAAGCAACCAATATTCCTCAGGTCTACATGATCAAAGCATTCTTAAATGCAGACCTAGAATACATTCAAAAATTGTATTTTATCTTGCCTTGCGAGAACAGTAAAAACGACAAGGAAGATTCTTTCAAATTCTACCCAATGCACGTTGGAGACAAGCTTTATATTCCAGCATTCACTGATCCAGACAAGTTCAGACAATCTGAACTGACTGACGGAAAAACTGGATATAAGCATGCACAACTTCAAGAGATACATCAGATTTTGGAAGCGACACAATGCCACGCTTTGTGCATCAACCCTATCAATGGAAGTGCAGTTCTTTCTTTGCAGAAAGAGTGGATCGAAGCCATGCTTGACGGCCGTTGGGGTGGAATGGATGAAAACGGACAGATTATTATTAAAGAAAAAGCTAACTGTGAATAGCTTTTAAAAGTTGAATGGGAAACGTTTCGTCTTATCACGTTTCTCATAACTGTCACTGTCGAAACTATAAAGACGGGAACGAGACAACCCCTCGATCGCATGCTCCTTCACGAAACCAGTATCAAGCATTTTCTTGGCGAAATTACGTCGATCGTACTGCTTTTCGTTGATGATTTCATAAAGATTCTGCAACTCCGACATCTTGAATTTTTCATCGAACAGTTTGAATGCAATCGGATCAGTTGCCAAACGAATACGTAGGCTCTCAAAAGCATCCTTTACGATCTGATTATGGTCGAAAGCCAACGAAGGCACATTGTTGATTTTCCACCATTTGGCATTCGCAGCGTCAGTGTCAGCAACTATATGAAAATCGCCTTTTCTGACCAAAGCAAAGAAAGCAATGGAGATGACACGCTCTCTTGGGTCTCTTTCCACCTCAGTGTAAGTTCCAAAATTCTCCAAATATACATTTGAGACACCAGTCTCTTCCTGAAGTTCACGAATAGCACACTCCTCTGCACTCTCATTAGATTGCATGAATCCACCTGGTAATGCCCACCCAGTCTTGTCGCTACGTTCAATCAACAAAACATGTAATTCTTTACCGTCATAACCAAAAACAATGCAATCAGAAGCAACTGCATAATGCGGATATTCGTATGTATATTTGCCTTTCTCCATATTACTCTATTTACACCACAAATCTAATGCGTATTATTTACATATCAAAAGGATTGGAGTGATTTTCACCCAAATTTATAGGATAATAAAAAGAGGTTACACACTACCGGTTCGTATGGAATTTTATTCACATCGGCAATCTGCTTACGGATTACTTTCAACGTTTCACATTTATGTTTTCCTTTGTACATATAATCCTACTTTTAGACTATTATCATGATTTCATACAACAGTTCTATTTACAAAAAGTAGCCTATGATAAGTTTTAATTTTGCATTGCAAAACAAAAACACAACCATAGGCCATTTAGAAATAACCGTTTGCACGGTATGTTAGTCTTCGTACTACGCTGGTCTGTAACGACCATTACGCATTACAAATAACGCTTTACGAATTAGTATTTGATTTTGTGTCGGTTTGCTCGCTTCTTGCGATACTCCTCCTTCATCTTAGCTGCACCAGAACCATGGGTGCCTTTCTGATAAGATGTCTTCTTGGCTTTAGTCTTCACCTTGTCGGAATTCTGATTCTTGTTGTCGTCAGAAGCCTTCTTCTTGAAGACCATACCATTCAAAATGATATCTTCGATTGTTCCACTCATAATCTTAATGTTTTAGCTATTAACTAATAGCTAGTAGCTACTAGCTTAAAATGATTAATCCAATTTCAATACTTCCAAGAATGCTTTCTGAGGAACTTCCACTGTTCCGATCTGCTTCATACGCTTCTTACCACGTTTCTGCTTCTCCAAAAGCTTTCTCTTACGTGAAATATCACCACCATAACACTTAGCGGTTACATCCTTACGTACAGCCTTGATTGTCTCTCTAGCGATGATCTTCGCACCGATTGCAGCCTGAATAGCGACCTCAAACTGCTGTCTTGGAATCAACTCCTTCAACTTCTCGCACATGCGCTTGCCAAGTCCGTATGCGTTGTCGATATGTGTCAATGTTGAAAGTGCATCCACAGGCTCTCCATTAAGTAAAACGTCAAGTTTGATCAACTTGCTCTCACGCATCTCGCTTGGATGGTAGTCGAATGAGGCGTATCCCTTAGAGATAGATTTCAACTTGTCGTAGAAGTCGAACACGATCTCTCCAAGCGGCATGTTATAGATTAGTTCGACGCGATTGCCGGATACATAATCCTGACGTACCAACTCACCACGCTTGCCAAGACACAAAGTCATGATTGGGCCGATATACTCAGCTGCTGTGATGATTGAAGCACGGATATATGGCTCCTCGATATGGTCGATTAGTGTGATGTCTGGCAAACCAGATGGGTTGTGCACCTCAATCATCTCACCCTTCTTTGTGTAGACATTGTAACGCACGTTTGGCACTGTGGTGATGACATCCATGTCAAACTCACGGTCAAGTCGCTCCTGGATGATCTCCATGTGAAGCATTCCCAAGAATCCGCAACGGAATCCGAATCCCAACGCCAACGACGACTCTGCCTGGAATGTCAACGAAGCATCGTTAAGCTGAAGTTTCTCCATTGAGGCACGTAGGTTCTCAAAATCCTCAGTTTCAATCGGATAAACACCGGCGTAAACCATCGGTTTTACCTCCTCAAATCCCTCGATTGCCTTCTCGCATGGATTGGCGACATGTGTGATGGTATCACCTACCTTAACCTCGGTACTAGTTTTGATACCTGAGATGATATATCCCACGTTTCCTGCAGACATCTCCTTTCTTGGCTCCATATCCAAGCGTAGGATACCGATTTCGTCGGCCAGATACTCCTTTTCCGTCGCAACGAACTTTACCTTATCTCCTGGATGGAATGTACCGTTGACAACCTTATAGTATGCGATGATTCCACGGAATGGATTGAACACAGAGTCGAAGATCAAACACTGCAACGGAGCATCCGGATCACCCTTAGGCGGACGAATTCTCTCGACGATTGCACGTAGGATATCTTCAACACCTTCACCTGTCTTACCGCTGGCACGAAGCACTTCGCTTCTGTCGCAACCAAGTAGGTCGACAATCTGATCCTCAACCTCTTCAGGCATTGCACCAGGAAGGTCGATCTTATTCAAGATGGGAATAATCTCCAAGTCGTGCTCAAGAGCCATGTAAAGATTGGAGATTGTCTGAGCCTGGATACCCTGAGAAGCGTCGACAATAAGCAACGCACCCTCACACGCGGCAATAGAACGAGACACCTCGTAAGAGAAATCCACGTGTCCGGGAGTATCAAGAAGATTCAGAACATATTTTTGCTTTGATTGAAATTCTGCCTTATCGCCAGTGTAAGCGTAGTCCATCTGAATAGCATGGCTCTTAATCGTAATTCCTCTCTCGCGCTCGAGTTCCATGTCATCCAACACCTGGGCCTGCAAGTCTTTACCTGTGACTGTCTTTGTCATTTCCAACAGTCTATCGGCTAGAGTACTCTTACCATGGTCGATGTGTGCGATAATACAAAAATTTCTAATATTTTTCATCTTATATATAATTTGAGTGCGAATTTACTTATTTTTGCCTAATAATACATTATTTAATATGGATAAAAACGCAATTTCAATATATAAAGAGGTTTGCAGTAACGTTTTTGCCGATAAAATCAATGATGCCCTGCTTTGTTTGGTTACTTTGATTGCTACTTTGAAGAATTTAGGCGTAGACGACAAGCAAAACTCACTTTCCATGAAAGCTGAGCAACTTTCCAGAAATCTGGAATTTATTCTTAAGTATGCTTTCGACGCGAAAATCGACGAAAATACATTTGGAATGCTCCTTACGACAAAACAGGAGATCTTGACCATCGCCGATGACGTAATTAGCTGTCAAAATGGTTCAAAATTTAGTTTTGTAAATAATCTAGATAAATATAAATCTATTTACAAAAGTAAAGATATCAGGAATCTATTCTTTGAGATCGAGGAGATCAACGGTCAAAGATTATTAGCTGGCGACGGTGGCGATAATACAAATGTAAACTATAAACGATTGTCAGAAATCAGATGTGAAATTTTCCGTCATTTACTTTTGTGTGACGACTTTACAAATGAAGATTTAGAATTGTATACACGCTATTTCGGAAATGAGTTTATTTCTGTATCCGACAAATGTGTCTTTACATCTGGATTGATGTTCGGTATGCTTAACCGATTCTGCATCAACCGATTCAAACTAATATTGAGGCTCTGTCAAAACCGTGACAATCGTATAAAAGTACGTGCAGCAACGGCTTTGCTACTGTGTGGATACATCTACAACACTCGTTTACAACTGTATCCTGAGGTTTTTGAGGAGGCTAAACGTCTTTCAGCTACAGATGATTTATCCAACGTGCTTTCGCTTATCCACAGACAGTTTATACGCTGTAAATACACACAGCAGACGCAGACTAAACTGAAGGAGGATTTCCTTGACAAAGTGGATATGAATAATCTGTTTGGAAACCACGATATCGACATTACAACCGATATATTCAACAAGGATTCCATCAGTGAGGATACAATCAAAGAGTATGCCCAGATGCAGTTTATGGGAGAGGATCTTTTAAGCCATACAACGCTGTTTTTTACCAATTCTTTCTTCTCGGAGATATCTAACTGGTTTCAGCTATTAAATGAGGAATCTGAGCTGTTTAATGAGCTAAAATCAACATCTGCTGATCAACTAAAGATGTTGGTTCCACTTGTAGACAATGAATATATCAGTGATCCTGACAAATATGGCTTAATTTACACTTTGAAATCGATGCCGATGGCTGATACATTTGTAAAGCAGATGATGAATGCCAAAGGTATTGATACTGATTCGTTGAAGATTACTCATGATGAATTAGCGTTGAATACAAATGTAATTAGATACATTATTGGATTGAGTAGGTTCTATAAATCGTTTACAAATGCAAGCTCGTTTGTCAATCCATTTAATTCAAGTTTACATTTGTATAATATAGCATTCTTGCCTAATACAAATAAATTTATAGAGCCAGTTGGTGATCTATTCTTTGAAAAAGGAGCTTACAACGAAACAATTGAGGCATATAAGAAATTAGGTAGTTTACAAACGGAAAAAACAATACAAAAAGTAGGATTGTGCTACCAACAATTGGAAGACTACTCCTCTGCCCTTGCCCACTACAACCAGGCTTTGCTTTATAATGGAGATGATGTGTGGACACTGTCGAGAAAAGCATTCTGTGAATATAAACTTGGCAAAGTGGCTGAAGCAAAAGCTACAATGGTGCAAATCATTGAGTTAGATCCTGATAACATTGCTATTCGCAAGAAGTTGGCCAACCTTACTTTGGCTGAAAAAGACTATGATACAGCGTTGAAACAATTGTATTATCTTGAATTCAACCTTAAGAAGGAAGACGACGATTCTGTAATCCGCCTGATCGCTAACTGCCTAATGCAGTCTGGCTCTTTACAAAAGGCAATCTCCTATTTTTCAAGGATTTCACACAAGCATACAGCCGATTTGATAGATATCGGCCATATCTCCTACCTTGAAGGAAACATGGAGAATATGAAATTGTGCTATAAAAAGGCTTACGAGGCTTTAAAAGACAAAGATGAATTCCACTCCCGTCTACAGGAAGAACTCGCTAAAATCACCCTTTCTGAGCAACAGGAGAAGAATTTCAGCGTCATATTAAATGCAGCGTCGTTTATAGTTAGGAATTCATAGGAATTATGGGCAAAATTATTGTTTTATCTCTATTTTTTATTGGATTTATCTTAATGATTGCTCAATTAATTATAGGCGACACTAAAAATGAATCTACAAAAACCAATAAGTCCAATAAAACCAAAGAAGAAGAGCAAGAATTATTTGTAGAAGCAGGATTAAAACTGATGGTCCATATAATGGCAGCAGACCGTGTCAATATGGTTTGTGAGTTGGATATAATCAAAAAATTCATCAAGAAATACGACGAGGCGCATTTCAGAGAACGTGTCAATGAGGTCAAAGAGTTTCTACGCCGACATAAGAAAAATGAGATTAAACCTTATGAACATCTCGGAAGTCTGGTAAGTACAATAAACGAAACATCTAATTTTACCCGAAAAAAATGGTTTCTTGAGTATCTTTTTGAGATTGCATTTGCCGATGGTTATTGTGGAGTCGAAGAAAAGGCTTTTTTGAAGAATGTTGTGGAAAAGATGGACGGTATGACGTCATCCACCTACAATTTCATGGAAAAGAAATACCAAAAACAAAATAAAAACTTTACCGGAACAAGAGATACTCAGGAATTCAGCGAATATGAATATGAGTACGAAAATCAAACTGATAACGAGTCGAGCAACAAATATAATTCCTATTCCAGCCATGGCTATACCTACAGTGGCAAATACTCTTATCAATCATCAAGCAATACGTCAGACAATAAAGATTCCAACAACAGCCATGAACAGCAACGTCGCCCTCTTACTGAATTGGAAAAAGCCTACGCAGCCCTCGATTTGACAGAAGCAGCCACAGACAATGAGATCAAGGCCCGACGTCGCAACCTTATGCGTATCAACCACCCTGATTTGGTGGCTCAGAAAGGTGAAGCTGCAGTCGACTTAGCGAATAAAAGATGCCAGGAGATCAATAAAGCTTTTGAGATGATCAAGGCATCGAGAGGGATGAGGTAAAAAGTAAGAAGTAAAAAATCTTCACTTTTAACTCTTAATTCTTAATTTCACTTCACAATAACCTTTTCCTTATGACTACCGACAACTACGAAATATACGTCGCTATTTTGTACTGAAAAATGCACTTCATTCTCTTTCGCAATTCGTTTATCATACAACTCTCCAACCGAATTATACAGATAAACAATTCTACCCATCACATTTGTAACATAAATATCATTTCTGACTGCGAACGACATTATTTCGTTTACATTTCTAAACACTTCGCTTAATCCTACTGGCATAATCGTTTCTTCCTCATAAGAACCACAATTCAGAGTACAAATACGTCTGCGCACCCCCATTCCTGTCTCAGTAGACTTCTTTATTGTCTTCCAATCTCCATATTCATGAGAACATGATTTCAAAAATAATTTCTTGTTTTCCTGAATACCATCATTGTCAAAACGTACAGTCGGATTTTTGCCATTTTTGTATGCTTCCTTACTTTCATAAAGAGATAGAGCAACACGCACACCAGGCATTGTCGCTATATTGTTAAGCCCCATAGGAACAGAATCTGTGAATTCAAAACTTTTGGTCATCTCATCTTTGAACGTGCCCTTAGGAATAAGTATTGTACTGCCAAATTGAGAAAGAACAGTTCCCGTACTGTCGACAAACTCAGCCACCAAATAGACATCGAAGAAACATGGAGCAACACCTGTATTCTTGACTTTAAGTTTCAACGTATTGGTAGAATTAACGGAATCAACCACAGTTGTGAGATCCGCATTCGTGATTCTGAAATTATAGCCGATAACCTTAGTCATGGAGTCGACTTCAGCTTTATGTTCGCTATAGATTTGATATCCGGCATCACTTGCCTGATCCAATACATAATAAGTCAAATGAGCCACATTGATTACATTCTTCCAGCGATCCAAAGTCCACTTTAGATAACCGCCTGGAATAACATCCGTATACGTCAACATTGTAGCGTATGAAGCAATGTTTTCTGCTACAGTCGGCAGATTAGCCTCGTACGCAGGAATCAAAGTCTGTTCTCTTTTAGGAGTGCCTATCAATCCGTCGTCACGCTTTGTAATACCCAGACTCAAGGCATGTTCATAGACCTCCTCTTTACCGCTTGACGGCAATACAAGCAATGTTTTATGGAATACCGAAGCATAATACGACAACATATCCTTCTGAATCTCTACAGACGGCATTGTCGTACCTGTAAAATGAGCCATGTGCCACTCACCCCAATTTCCAAAACAACGGATATCAATGTATTCAATTCGTGGATCTCCGTCATATTTTTGGGCTAATGCAACAGCGAAATCTTTATGAGCCTGCAAGTAAATAGAATCATCCCAAACAGGAGCTGCTAACGTACGTTCTACGCCATCCAAAGTAATTGTAGCGTATGTTTTCTTACATCCTTGCTCGTAAACGAACCTTGGAGTCCAATCGTAATCCTCTTCAACAGTATAGTTGTTTTTCGCCCCCTTAGTCGAAGAGTATGGTAATACACGAAGTGCATAGCCCAAACCAAGTTTTTCATGATCTTCCAATAGTTTGTCAAGATCAGTCCAATCATACACGCCTTTCTCTGGATTCAGTACATCCCAACGATGATAACCAGAACCATACGAAATGACATCCCAAGCCGTGTTGTTTAACGATCCTCCTGGACCATATTCCCATTTTGGAGAAAGACACCAACGATTATAAGTAGGAAATGTGAATCCCTTATGCGGATTAGCCAACGGACCATCAAATGGTTTTAGGACATACGTATTCTTAACAGTACTGATTTTCATGTTTTCAGCAGACAATCCTGAAAACCCCAAAAATACAATAAGAATAATAGTTAAAGCATTGTAATTAAGCAAACTATAACTTGATTTTCGCATAGAACGGGACAAATTTCATATAAATCACAACAAAAATAGCCATAAAAAACAAAAAAGACGCAAATCGCGCCTTTTAAATGTCTTTAATCTTATAAATAAGAAGGTTACAGTTTGTTCAGAGAGTATTCTGCAAACGTTTCATCATCGTAAAGTACAATGATCTTTTTCACCGATTTCTCTTTCGCTTTACTCTGAGCATCAACGATACATTTGAATGAATCCGATTTCATAAATTCATCAATAATCTCAGATTCAGATCTTTGTGGAGCAGCGACTGTTTCAACAGGCTTTGACTCAACCGGTTGCGATGTTGATGGATTCATAATTTGTGACACAACACTCTTTAATTCATCTTGTATATCCTCGACTGAGTCGTCTTCGTTACCGTCTAAAATAATCTCTTCAACCTTAGCTGAATCATTATCAAAAATAGTACGATTATAAGGATCAGTCGACGGTACTGAAGTGGAATCAACTGGTTTATTCTCAACTGGTTCCACATTACCTCCATTTAACATCGGACCTCTACCATATATAAGCCAATCATAGGATATTTCTGGAAATGTATCATGAATTTTCATCACGACGTCCAGACTCGGATTGTTTCTTCCATTTAATATGTGTGAAAGAGAAGCTGATTTTATTCCTGTACGAGAAGCAAACACTCCAAGCGACAAACCGCTATATTCTTGTATTTTTTTGATTCTATCTTTCATAGCCTACAATATTAAAATTGTATTACAATTGTTGTTTTGCAAAGGTAAATACAATTTTATATTAATACAAAAATAAATTTACTTTTTTATATGCACTTTACATTATTCAAATTTCAATACGATTGTATTAAATTTACGTTTGTATATCAATGTGAATTTACATTTCTGCACTAAAATTATAAGAAATATACAGATTATTGTATTTTACATTTAGATATAAAAGTTTTCTAATCTTTTACTTTATATAATCTATGTAAATAATTGAATTTTAGGATGAAAATCTATTTATTTAATGTAAAATAAGTCAATTTTACAAAAATATCGTTAAAACTGCTTGATTATTTAATCTATTTCTTAAAATAATCATATATAACAAACTGAGTTTTAGCATAATATACAACAAACTAACCTATATAAATAAGTTAATTTTACTTTTGTTTTATGACTAAAATTTCAATAACTTTTGTAAATAAACCACATTATTGCATATAACTTTTTATATACGGATATTTTTGTCAATACTTCGCTTTGCAACTAAATCCAAATACATTTGTAAAGTTACTTGCACACTCCTACTCTCCTGTAAAATTCTTTTCTCTTAAGTTTTTTCAAAATCTTGATTTTGTGACCAACTCCATATAGTCACCTCATATTTTGCATTTTCGGAGATCAAATTCAAAAATCGCTTTGTTTTCTTTCAACGATACAAAGTTCTACACTACTTATGCCAACTTCAAGCATAAGTTTTGAATATTTCTAAAAAATCATCTAAATTTTGACATTTCATGTCCGTTTCGTCTATTTCATTAAAATGAACGAAAATGTTTTTTTTGCTCATAAATACCTAAAATACATATATTTAACCCATATTTCTACCGATTTTAACTCGCTGAGAATCGCATAAAAATCTTTTTGTGCATCGTTGACCAGTTATTTTTAGGTTTTATTAACTCTAATTATCTCTATTTATGAATGAACCTCATTAAAAAGTACTACCTTTGTGTTTGAAGATTAATTGGGAGATTATTTCTCTCTAAGTTTAGCATTTGGTTTCAAATTAAAAAATTGGAAAATGAAAGCAAGACATTTTTTATTAGCATTTCTATTTTGTATGATCAACACTATTGCGTTCTCTCAGGATGCTGTTGATCCCAAAGCAATGAATTTGCTAAACAAAGCAACAGCTACAATAAACAAATCAAACAAGAGTTCAAAAATTGATTTTACTTGCACGTTGGAAAATACACAAAGCAACAAGAAACAAGATATGAGAGGTTTCCTTCTTCTTAAAGGTGAAAAATTCAAACTATCTGTTGCTGGTGTCGACACTTATTTCGACGGCAAGACTGAGTATGTCTACATACCTGAATCTTCAGAGGTTACAGTAAGTGAGCCTGGTGCTGAAGAGGTAAAGAAAATCAATCCGATTCTCGTTCTAACATCTTACAAATCAGGATATAAGATGCTTCATATCGGTGAGACTACAGACAACGGAAAGAATGTGGAAATTGTGGAATTATACCCAGAGGACAGAAAGAGTCCTTACTCTCGTCTATCTATTTCTGTAGACAAATCTACTATGCAACCTCATGCCATCAAGCTTCAGGGAAAGAATGGAGTAAACACAACTGTTACTGTTCTTGAATATACAGAAATGCCAATCGAAGATCGTCAGTTTGCTTTTGATCTTGGAAGAAAGGATGTTGAGGTTATTGATTTAAGATAAAAGCTACTAGCCAGTAGCTGATAGCTATTAACTTTAACACTAATAGACAGATGAAAGAAACAACAAAATGCCTTATAATAGGTTCTGGACCAGCAGGTTACACAGCTGCAATTTATGCGTCGAGAGCTAATCTGAAACCGATTCTTATCGAGGGTCTGCTTCCTGGAGGACAGTTGACTCAGACAACAACTGTGGAGAATTTTCCTGGTTATCCAGAAGGCGTCGGAGGCTATGACATGATGGAAGATATGCGTAACCAGGCATTGAAATTCGGTGCCGACATACGCTCTGGATTCGTCACAAAAGTGAATCTTGAAGGTAAAAAAAAGAGTGTAGTTGTCGACGACGAGATTGAGATCGAAGCTGATTCTGTGATCATCGCAACAGGTGCAAGCGCAAAGCATCTTGGTATCGACGACGAGAGAAAATATGCAGGAATGGGAGTCTCTGCCTGCGCCACTTGTGACGGCTTCTTCTTCCGTAAGAAAACGGTGTTGGTAGTTGGTGGTGGCGACACTGCTTGCGCAGACGCATTGTATCTTGCCGGACTTTGTCAGAAGGTTTACTTGGCTGTGAGAAAAGACTACTTACGAGCAAGCAAAGTGATGGCAGAACGAGTAGCGTCGCAGGAGAATATCGAGGTTCTTTTCAATCATGAGTTGATCGGAATCGAAGGCGACGGTAAGGTCGAGAAGGCAAATTTGGTCTGCAACAAAGACAACTCCAACAAGAGTATCGACGTCAACGGAATCTTCATCGCAATCGGCCATCATCCTAATACTGAATTAGTTAAGGACATCATCAAAACAGATGAAGCCGGCTATATCATCACAAGCAACGGCACTTCACACACAAATATCGAAGGAGTGTTTGCTGCAGGCGACGTGTGTGATCCACGTTATCGCCAGGCAATCACAGCTGCGGCAAGCGGTTGTAAAGCGGCTTTAGATGCAGAGCATTATTTGTTGGAAGCATAATCTGTAGAGACGGGGCATGTCCCCGTCTTTCTATATAAATATCCCCCAAAAATCATAAATGAAAGACGTGAGCAATTGCGTCTATCTATTTTTTAATGAATACAATTTATGAATTCTAAAAAATTAGATATTCTCATCAAAATAATCAAAGTACTATGTATGATCACATTGATCTATTTCTTCATGGGATTCACAATGTGCGATACAGTCTATGGTCCTTCGATAAAACTAAGCGAGAAATCCAATAACTATTATAAAGATCTCTATGGAATCTACTATTGCAAAGACCATAAGATGTTTGGTGAGGAACATAATCACAGAAGCTATAATGTGCATCGTTTGGAGGATGTGGATGGATCTTCATTTGAAGTCATTGCTGATGACTACGCTAAAGATAAAGACCATGTTTTTTATCGAGACAAAATGTTGCTTGGCAAAGACCCGAAATCTTTCAGTGTAGAAAATATCCCTACACCTACAACAGACAACAACTAAATTCTGGCTCATGTTTGAAAAATTAAAGAATAAACGTAGAGAAATCAGTGAATTACACCAACAGCAATTGGAATCATTACCTGATCATGTTTCCAATCCTACGTTAAAGAAAATGGTTATACATTTTACCATTATATTTTCTTTACTCCTATCCTTTTTCGTAACTATTGGTATATTCATCTATCCTATATACTTGTTTGAAGTGGCTGGATGGGTGGTGATTCTTATGTATGTAAGCGGATTTATGATAACCATCCCTGCTGCGATTTTGGTCTTCTATTTGATATACACACTTTTCAAACTGGCTCTCATAAGATTCTTTATCACCGACAGTTTTGACATTAAACTATTGATAGTTGGTCTTATCTCAACTATTATACTTGTCTTTATCGCTGAATATTGGATGATATGTCATGCATTCCATATATTTGTTTGACCAACCTAAACCTCAATGCGTAAATGCTTAATTATGAATTACGCATCAACCATTACGAATTATTTCTATCTTTGCAATATCAAAAGGATTATGGGATTACCCCTACAATAATTAAACATATACTCATGAAGAATCTTTATCTAACACTTCTTGCATTGTCGACTGTGACAATGAATTCCTTTGGAGAGAAAAGTTTATATATCCCCAAAGAATGGCAGAACCGTACCGACACGCTGATCTACAGCGAGAATGATCCCAACAATCAGTACACTTGGTCTAAATCTCGTTCTAAAGAGACTGCCAACTACATTGTCTATTGGGATAACAGGTATGGCAATACAAATCCAACCGACGCGGCTTCTACTTATCGTGTTGATATTGACGATCTTCTGGCTAAGGCTGAGGGGTTCTACGCGATGAATGTCGGCAAACTCGCTTTCTGCGACGAGGGTAATTCCAATGTCTCAAAGTACAAGATGATGATCCTTCTCAACTACACTACCGAGTGGGTTTGCTATGGTGGTGGCTACGACGATGTCATCGGAGCTCTATGGTTGAGCCCAAGCACAAGTAAGCCGGTCGGACACTCTGTGGCTCATGAGGTCGGACACTCATTCCAGTATCAGGTGTATGCGGATTTGAAAGGTTTTGCTGGATTCCGTACCGCTATCGGAAGTGGCTCTACTTTCTGGGAGCAAACAGCTCAGTGGCAAGCCAACCAATCGTATCCTGAATTAAAGTGGGATCAGAGTTGGAATCTCTTCAAGAACACTCACAACTATGCCATGACTCACGAGTGGCATCGTTATCAATCGTATTGGTGGCATTACTATCTTGCTGAAAATTATGGCATTGACATCATTGGAAAATTATGGAGGCATAATAATGGCAAGGGAGTCGATCCAAATCAGTCTTATATGAATATGCAGGGTATCGACGCGAATGCTCTCTACCTCGAGTATTTCCAATACGCTATGAAGATGGCGACGGTGGATTTGGATGTGGCACGTGAGGAAGCAGACAAATACTACAATTCTCTTCGTTTCGACTACGTTTCACTTGGCGGCACAAAGCATCAGGTGACTTATAGCAGTTGCCCTCAGTCGACGGGATTCAACGTCATCCCACTTAATGTGCCAAAGGCAGGAACAGAGATCACTACTGATTTCACGTCGTTGGCAAACGGAGCCGCTCTACCACAGGGTGATTCAAAACAGTATTTCGACGGAGATAAGTTTACTACCGTCAACACAAATACTTACAACGCAATCTCCAACTATTCAAAACGAGGATTCCATCTTGGTTATGTGGCTTTGATGAACGACGGTTCACGCCAATATCTTTATGATGAAAAGGTGTATTGCACCGGTTCGGATGCCAATGCTGAGGTGAGCTGCAAGGTTAGTTGCGTGGTGCCAGAAGGAACAAAACGACTATTCTTGGTTGTGTCACCGTCGCCAACAGAATATATCCAGCACAAGTGGGATACGGATATCACCAACGACGATCAGTGGCCATACACTGTTGAGTTTACCAACACTAATATCTTTGGTGCAGCCAATATTGACAATGGTCCAATCAGCGATGTAACAATCAATTACGACGTCTACTTCCCTGCTTCATCAAGCGTCTATGTAGGCACAAATATCAAGGTCGACGGTGCAGCGGCATCACTACTTGGCACAGCATTCCAGATGCAGGCGGCATCGGTAGGTGGACTTATGACAGAGTGGAATAATGCAGGTCCAGCCGACGGAAAAGCGATGTTCTACGCAGTGGATGCCAACGGAGCCATCAACAACGCAGCGTCGACAGCCAACGGCTACGGACATTGGTTTGATGCCTCAGGCAACCGCAGTGCATACGCTTCAGGATTCGTTTTCAGCGAGTTTGACGCCAACGCATTATCATTCTCACTTGGACAATATCCAGGCAAAACAAAGAATGGCGACAACTACACTATCCGTCAGGCAATCAAATATAAGAAAGGAAACGAGACAGCTGTAGCGACATTCGTATTCAACATCCATCTCACTACATCCCGCACAGGCTATGACGTTGACGTTGACGGTGACGAAAACGGCGACAAGACAAATGTGCCAGAAATCGCATCAGGAGACGTTTATCCGGTCGAGCACTACTCTATCTCAGGAGCACGTCTTTCATCGCCACAGCGAGGCTTAAACATCGTAAAAATGAGTGATGGATCATTCAGGAAGATAATTAAGGAATGATATAGAAACGGGAAATGCCACCGCTTTTCCTATTTAGAACAGGGATTACACAGATAGCACGGATAAATTCCGAAAAATCTGTGTAATCCGTTTTTTGAGTGTAATTACACCAAACGCAATCGGGCTGTTTTTTGCTCCCGCCCCTACGATGCGAAACAATTAAAATGCGATATTAACGTTGTATGGATTCTGTCGTAGAGACGCGAAATCTCGCGTCTTTATCGCCATCTAATTCAGCATTTCGAATTCCGCATTCATAATTTCAATAGATATTTCCAGCATGGCATAACCTCTATCATTCCATGTGAATCCTCAATTTGCTCTTCCTCGTCATACGTCAGTATAAGTCGACGTTTGCAAGACAGACGATTAGGTAGTTTTTTTAATGCATCAATCTCCCTCTTTCTTGTGTCTTGATCATTTAGAGAATAGCTAACTTGGATTGCCAATTCCTCATTCGGCACATAAAAGTCTACCTCAAATCCATCATTATAAAAATATACCTGCTCATTATCCATATCGTGACCATACATTCTAAAAAGATGCAAAGCCACCATATTTTCCAGCAACATTGAGTCCTTGTCGATAAGGAAAAGTCGCAAGATTCCGTTGTCGATAAAATAATATTTGCAATTGCTTTCTTTATCAGCCAGACAACTCACATAGTTTTTTAATCGCAACAAAAGCCATGCGTCTTCACAATACTCAATATATTTGATCGTTGTGGCAAGGCTTAATTTTCCGCCGACGCTGGACATAATACTATTTATTCGATTATAACTGATTGGTCGGCATACACTTTCCGCCATTTTTCTGACAAGAACTCTTATTCCAGCAACATTGGACACCTTATTCCTTGCAATTATATCACCCAAATATATTTTCTGATAAACGCTATTCAAATAGTTTGTGCGCACAGGCAATAAAGCACCTCCTGGGAGCCCACCGTCGTGCAAATATTCTTCATATTTACGGATCAGAGATATACGTCCCTGAGTCGAAATTATATCATTTTTGTCTACCTGAACATGATGAATTTTTAGAAATTCAGTCAAATCGTAAGGATAAACCTCCTTGACAAGAAATCTGCCTCCTAACGTTGTACTTATCTCTCCCGACAACATTTTTGCGTTTGATCCAGTCAAATAGACAGTGTATCCTGTATCCGCCATTCGTCTGGCAAATTTCTCCCAATGATCGACATTTTGAATTTCATCAAGAAACAACATTGGACGTTTACCATACATCTCTCCATGACATTCCAAAAGTTTATTAAAATCCGACGTCGTAAAATCAGACAATCGTTCATCCTCAAAATTCACATACAGCATCTCATCCCATTTTCGTCCTTCAGCCAATAGCTCCTGCATCTTTTGGAACAACATATACGATTTACCTGAACGACGAACACCAACTATCACAATACAAGGAAAATCATCCAACATCACCTTCCTTGGCATTATCTCATATCGCTCTACTTCCGATTGATTATCCCGTATTATTTGTTTTAGAATCTGTTTATCCATGTTCATAAATGTATTTTCAAGAGACAAAAATACACTTTTATTCAATCAATTAAACAAAACATGGTCGTTTTTATTCAATCAATTAAACAAAATCAATATATTTTTATTTAATCTATTAAACAAAACACAAAAAAGAGGGTGTATCAAAATTGATATGCCCTCTTTTCGTATTTAAAAATCAACGAAAAAAATCAAAAAAGCCCCGACTTTCTCAAGCTGGGGCTTTGTGTTTTCATAAAGATTTTGTATCTTTATAGAAACCAAATACTTAAT
>JAZQQY010000061.1:0-3108 GCA_045629285.1 Paludibacteraceae bacterium
AATACGGTTTGATGGGCTAGGCTTTATTGCAGGAGCGACCTCTAATGCCAGCTCACAGTAATATCCACATATCACGGATAATTGTTTAAATCTTTAATTATAAGTCGAAAATTCCCTAAAAAATTGTACCTTTGCACCTGACTGATACAACCAATGACGTAAACGATAAATAATGCGTTCCATTTTATTCTTTTTTATTTTTATATTTTCATTGGGAAAACTGTGTGCACAGGAGTATTCCGTTGGGGATATTTTTGAAAAGGACGGTATTTCCTACAAAGTTTTGGTGTCGTACCTAGTAGTTGACAGCAAAGAGACCCCTGACACTATTTATGGTCCTAGCAACTTTCATCAATCAGGTGAATTGATGGTGACTCAGGTAAGCAAAGATCTTAACGATGTGGTCATTCCTCCGGCAATTGAGAGATTTAAGGTTGTCGGTTTGACAGACAGTCTGTTTTTCGAGCATGAGCACGACAGAATATGGTTGCCCGACCTGCTGTTTGCTGGAAACGGCTGTTTCTCCAAACTAAAGATGCGTAGCGGAGCTTTGGTGCTTCACAATATCGTGCGTGTGGGAGAAAGTGTCTTTGACGATCTTGACGGAGATGTGGTGTTCGACATGAACGGTGGTGTGACTTGGTACGACTCTTTCAGCAAGACAGTAGATGGCAAAAAGGTCGACAGCAGACCGAAAGGAATGGTGAAGTTCAACTCGCGTTCGCTTGCCACATTCAGAAAGAGTGGAGTTTACGACATCAGCATTAGTGCATCGGGTGAGAATTTCCAGAAGTGGATCGACTCTGCTTTCAACAATGACGAGAATTTCAAGAAAAACGATATTGTGGATAAGAACGCCCGTTTTTCAAAGAAAATGTATAGCTCGATGCCTAAGGCAAAGCCTAAAAAAGGTTTCGATATCACAGTCAGAGGTGCGGATGTGAAGAAGATGGGAATGCCTTGGGGGCATTTGACTACGGACTACTATCGTGAGGCTCTATATACTGTTCATGACAGGAAAAAGAATACATCCGTTAACTATAAGAATTTCATACCTGAGGAGAATTCTTCATTGAAGGATGGCTGGTATCTTGTGTTTGTCGGAGATAAAGGCTTGGAAAAATATATGTTGAACGGTAAGAAAATCAAGAAATGAAAAGGATATTATTGTTATTCATAAGCTTAGCTGTTTCGGCTCTTGCCTTTGCATATAGAGGAGAAGTTATCAAGTATAATGGTGTCGTCTACACTGTCATGTCGGAGTACAACTTGAGAGAGGAGTCGTACAACGAGAATACAAAGAAAACATCGGTAGAATGCGGTCGTTATGGAGAGGTCTACGTTAGTGGCGTGACAACTTCCAATGTCAATCTTGTCATCAAGCCTGAGATCAAGATCAAGACTACTCGAGACTCAAAAAAGCCCGTATTCGCTACTTTCACGGTCGTAGGTATTGGAGACAAGGCATTTGAAGGTGCTAAACTGCAGAATCTTATTTTGCCTAATAACATGCGTTTTATTGGCAATGAAGCCTTTAAGAATATGGAACTGTCGGCAGGCATCTTTTTCTTGCCTACAGCGAAAAGAATCATGAAGGATGCATTCGACGGGATGAAGGCAAAACTGTTCATTCTGGATATGGGCGGATGTGGATTTGAAAACACATTCCAGAACAAGGATCTTATACCGGAAATCTATGTGCCTCATAGTCACTATACGTTGACTGCTCCCGGATTGGATAAGAAGCTTCTTTATACTGTAGGCGACAAGATCCTTGCGGTGTTGCTGCCGAAGGATTCTTTACGGAAGAATATGGAGAATGAGGTGGAATATCTTAGCGACAAGACAATGTTCAAGACATTGGGCGACAATGCTCTTTCTCCTGCATTCAACATCAGAAAGGCAAAACGATTCGTGAAGATAGGTTCTAACCTTGATTTGATGGCTCCGTTCGAATATGCATGCTTCAATCCTGCTACAGGCGAACAGAATGTGTATTCTGAGTTTGTGATGAATAATTCAATTTTCAGAGTCAGAAAAGATAAGGAGTATCAATATTTCACTCTGGATGGAAAACCTGTCGCTGATGTGTCGGCCTATATTGATAGCAAAGGTCAGGATCCATTCGGATTCCAGTATGCTGCCGACGAGGTGAGAAAATTCAAGGCGAACAAGCCGAAGGGTAAAGCTGGAAAAAAATGATAAGCATGTTTGATTATGCTGAAGCATTAATGGGAAAAATACTTATTCAATGAAAAGATTTTTGTTGTCCATATTGTCGTTCCTCTGCGCATTGTCTGTGCATGCTGGGAAGTGGCGTGCGACGGAGATGACAATGGTGGATACCTTTAAGCTAAGTCTTGGTGCCGAACTGCCGATTCTTGAAGCTTCAAGAGTATATTATGGTGGTACAAGATTTCCGTGGTTGTTGGTAGATGGCGCATGGAAACTATATAGCGGATTCATAGACTCTAAACATTTCGGACAGAACGGAGGAGTTGATTTGGGATTCCAAGTCCGCTTTAAGCGTATGAATTATCTAATAGATGGATCCTATTATTATGATGATGGCGAGTATGGTTCAAATACAATGAAATTAGAGGATTTGAATACAGTATTTGTTGTCCGTTCTGCATTCCATTACCAATTTTTGAAAAGACTTGACACCTATACAGGATTATTGGGTGGTTTGAATTTTATTTTCAGGGCCGGAGAGCGACCCAAAAATATGGAACCCGATACTGCTGTTGAAACGTATGTTTGTTTCGGTTATTACGCTGGAGTTGCAGTCTATATCACTCCATTCCTTGGATTAGGAGCTGAACTCCATCAAGATTTGATGGAAGATTACTACAATGGAAGAATCATGTCCGGCAAATTGTTTTTGAAATTCTAGATTGCCTAAGACGACAGACAGCCATTAGACATTTGTTATTTATCTAGAATAAAAATATGTACAAAAAAGAGGGTGTATCAAAACTAAGAAAGTTGCGATATACCCTCTTTTTAACTCTCTGAGACTTGAATGGATTTTTGAAAAGCGGAGAAATCAAAATTTGACTTAAATATTCGATTCTCACGAGTTTAAATTTTCATAAAAGTAAATAA
>JAZQQY010000062.1:0-80102 GCA_045629285.1 Paludibacteraceae bacterium
GAAAGTTACAGACTTGTATAAGAATGCCACTCATCAGTATGCATTCTATGTGAAGGGAACAGCTTCACCTACTTATTCGACTTTGGCTCCGGATGCCAGCGGTTCATTCTCATTCGAGAAGAAAAATCTAGCTGCCGGCACATACGTGTTTGCGGTTAAGGATGGATGTGACAATGTCGCTTCTGAAGAGATAGTGATTGCTAATGAGAGAAGAAATGAATTGGCAATCACAGTAAAGAATATACATGGCTATAGCTGTTCTGAAGCTCAGGATGGAAATGCTTCATTCACAGTTCAAAATTGGTCTGATGAATGTAGTGCTACTTGGGCAGGAGAAGCTAAGGAACCAATATCTGAAGAAGCTGGCGTTGCTGAATTCTATTTTGATAAGTTAGGAGAAAAATCGTACACTTTCGCTGTCGTAAATGGTTGTGATGAAAAGGCAGAAGAGAGCGTAGACCTAAGTGAAAATGAATTAAAGATAGAGGAATTCACAATATGGGGTAATGATCAATATTGTGAAGATGACAATAAAATGTTGTTTGTCGTAGCTACAGGAGGTAATACGGAAAAGTATAATTACGAATTCTACGATTCAAACGGAAAGATTGTGGAGTCGGCTACAGATGCTTCTGATAAGTATCATACCGATCGTCTTCTTGGAGGCACATATACAGTGAAGGCTTCTGTCGGAGATGTATGTAGCGTTGTGAGTGAAGAATTGAATATCATATCTACATTCTCTACAACTGTGGAGAGATTGGATATAAAGGATTGCGATGCCCCTACAGACAGATATATCGTAAATATAAATGCAGAATCTGGTTATAAAGCGCCTGATCGTTTGATATTCTATGTCGGTGACGTTACAATTCATGATTATTCTGATCACGTGACTCCATTGGGTGACAATAGATATTTGTTGGCTGGAATTCCAAAAGATATGACGAAAGTCGTTACTCATGATATGAATTGTAGTACAACATCATATTTCAAGGATGCAACAGAACTGCCGGTGTCATTGCCAGAAGTAAAAACAGAGATCAATCATGTTGATCAGACTTGCTACAAGACAAAGAATGGAAATATCTCTTTGAAATATTCCGACATGGATGCCATGTACGGTTTGGTATTCACGATTGAACAGAATGGAGAAGTTGTAAAGACTGATACTGTATCTGAGGTGTCAGGGGAGATCATTTTTGATAATATCAATGCCGGTTCATATACAGTAAAGGCGACACTTACTGCAGAAGGATGTGAATTGGCTGAGTTGGAGAATACTACTGTAGATGTCGAGTCGCCAGCTGAATTATTCAATGTCACTCTAATAAACATGAAAGAGAATAATTGTTCTTTCGCTGTTGATGAGAATGACAATCCAATTTATACGGGAGCTGTCAAACTTGGATTGGAAGGATGGTATTCTGGTTATAAGTGGGCTATGTTCAATGGTTCGAAAGAGGATGATCCTGAGAATCTTGAATATTCAAGCGATGTCGACAGAGAAGAGAGTGGCGTAGTCTCAATTTCTAAAGCGAACCTTGACGGTGGCGATTATGTACTTCGTGTATATGATGGTTGCGAAGTGATTGAAAACTATGGATTTACAATAGAAAACGATATCTATAAGCCATTTGCTTTTGGCGCAGAAACACCAATCGCATACACATGTCCTGAGGCCGCTAATGGAGAACAAACTTTCAATATCGGAAGTTGGAGGGATGGCGACTTGGCAACTTTGTCGTGGACTGATGCTTCCGGAGAATCGATAGTCAGGGAGTGTCTTCCTACTTTCGTGGAAGGTAAGTCGACAGTGTTGTTCAAAATGGAAAATCTGACTGATTATAAGTATAAGTTTGAACTTTCCGGAATATGTAATAGAAAATTAAATATAACTGTAGATCTAAAGGCATATTCTGAGCCGGATCGTGTTTTAGGAATGTCCCTTGATTTTGATGAAATGGCTGCGAAGTGCGATTTGGAGAAACGTAATGTTGTGGTTAAGGCAAAGGGTACTAACAATGGAGATTATCATTTCCAGATCTTTAATGAAGATGGTTCGGTGTACTCTGAATCGATGCAGACAGAAGCAACTTATGAAAGCGGAACTTTGCCTATAGGGTCATATACAGCTAAGATTACAACAGGAGTATGTAGTGTTACGTCGGATATAATCAATATTGCGACATCGCTCAATCCAAGGGTTTCGGTATTGGAGGATGCTTGTTCCGGTGAAGCATTGATCGGCAAACGAGTACTTGTCTCTATTCCAGGTTCTGATGGAACAGAAGACATTACATTTACAGCTCTTGGTCTTGACAAGACAACTACAGATCTTGGCATTGATAAGTACATCGATAATAGATATTTGCTTACTAATGTTCCATTATCAACCGACTCATTGATTGTTACTGTTGACGGTTGTAGTGAAAAGGTCGCTATGAGTGATGCTCGTTCGGAAAAGACCAACTTGCCAGCAACTGCAAAGGTTGAAGATTTCAATGTGAACAACTGTTTTGGTGAGACAAATAAGGCGTGGGCTGAGTTGACTTATTCAGGATTCAACGGTTATTATGATATCGTGTGTCAGCTAGAGGATGAAGATGGAAATGTCACATTCCCTAAACAGGTCAAAACTAGCAAGAGCGGTAAGTTTGAGTTTGTTGAAATTCCTGCAGGATTCTACACAATCTCATTGGATGTAGAGCTTGAAGGTTGCAAGCTTACTAATATGCCTGTGGACAAGAAGCCTTTTGAAATCAAGAAGATAGACAAACCATTCAATATTGTCTCTATCGATTCCGTTAAGAACAATTGTGAGACGAAGAATTTCAACGGAAGTGCAGAGATTGTGATTGAAGGTACTTATGCACCTAACTACAAGTGGAGCCTATCAACTTCGCATCTTGATACTCATTGGAATTACGGAGAGAATGATGTTCAGAATGAAGACGGTACTATAACGATCAAGGTTGAGAATTTGGCCGATGGTAAATACTTCTTCAATATGTTAGATGCTTGCGGAGTCAATAAGCAGGCAAATGTTTATATTGGAAAGGATTATATTCCTCAGGCGACTGTATTCAAGATCGACGAAAGACCATATAGTTGTCCGGAAGCAAAGAATGCTGGAATCAGATTCCGTGTAGGAGATTGGGATCAGCGAGATACAGTGACATTTGATGGCGTTCCATACTCTAAATTTGTTGAGACAGCAACAGAGGTTGCCTTTGTTTATGAAGGATATGGATCAGAACAACATACGTTTAGAATAGCCGATGTTTGTAACCGTTCGTTTGAAATTCCGGTTGATTTCGGAAAAATGTCAAAAGGAAAGGATTTTAGATTTGATGAAGTTGACTTTGATGCTGAGGCTGCTGCCTGCGATAAGGATAAACGTAAGTTGATTGCCACAATAGCTGGCGGATATACCGATAAGTACACGTACTCTTTGAAAAGTGATGACGGTATGGTCATAGATGAGGGTGATAATATTGTCGACAATACTTATACTAGTCCATATTTGCCAGACGGTAAGTTGTTCACTCTTGAGGTTAAGTCTGATGAGGGATGCGTGGCGACATATAATACAGAAGCTGCCATTACTCCTTCTGAGAATGTCAAGGCTTACGTCCAGACTGTGAACTGTGGTGTATATCAGTCGTTATTTGTTGTAGAGTCAGAGACTCCGATAAAGAGTGCTGAAGTATTTGCGTTGTCAAAAAGTGGTAAGTCTCGTTTGTTGGGCACAATGACGGATTCCAAGACACTTTCGAAAATACTGACAACGGTTTTGCTATTCACTAGTAAGGAGGATGTGGAATTTGAATATGTCAGAATCGTCAAGGAGAATAGCGGTTGTGAGATTCTTGTTCCATTAGAGAAATATGTGGAAGAGAAGAATCCATTTGATGGTGTAGAGATTCCTATTTCAAGTACATCTCAAAAATGTTTTGAGACAAAGGATGGTTCTATTATTGTTGATCTAAAGAATGTCGATACAAACTTTGATGTCTTGATGACAGTTGAAAATGTTGAGACTAATACCAAACATGTAGGATCTCAGGTTGAATCATCTTCGGTTTATATGGTAGACGGACTTGCTCCTGGCGACTATAAGGTGACTTTGCATTTGGCTATCGGAGCATGTCCTATAGGTGTGTCTCATGAATTTGAGGTTCAGACGATCAAGATGTTGGATGAGTTGGTAATAGAGAAGTTGCCTCTTGGTCATACACGTTGTGCAAATAATTTTGTGGATACTGCCACTGTGGTATTGACAGGATGGGTCGACGGTGTATATCATTGGATATACTCATTAGAGAATCCAAAGTTGTCTTTGGACGAAGTTGAACATTACGAAGCTGCCATTGCACCGTCAAATCAGATTACAGTATTCCCAAGACACCCTGGAAAGGCTTATATCTCATTCTACGACGGATGTGATAATCCGGTGAAGAAAGCAATGTTTGATATCCCAGAACCTGATATCAATTTCCGAATTGATGCAGATATATTCGATCCTGATAAGGCAAATTGTGATATTTCTTACAGATCATTGATACTTGATTTGAATGGAAGTCTTGATGAGAATATAAAGTATACTTTGACTTCAGGTGATGAGGTTCTTGATGAGGGAGATTATATTTCAGGTGGAAAATATGTAAGTCCGATTTTACCTAATGGAAAACTGTTCCATTTTGAGGCTGAGACTCCACAAGGTTGTAAGTTGACTTACGATACTGATAAGGTCTTGTATTCTTCAATTCCTTACAAGGCATATAAGACTGAGGTGAAGTGTGGAGATGAAACGTCGACAATGATCATGGCAAAACATGAGAATCCAAAATGGGACGGCATTGTCTATTTGTTGGAATCTGATGGTTCATGGACAGAATTCGAATCATATATGCTAAACGGCTCGTTCAAGTCAACAGTCAAGAATAAAGACGACTACTCATATAAGTATATCAAGATCTATCACAACGAGTGTGAGATTTTAGTCGAGCTAGAGGATTATATGGAAGAGGCCAACGCCTTGGCTGACATTACGCCTGAGGTTACTGCTATTCCTCAGAGTTGTTATGGTGTCAACAATGGACATATTGTGATTTCGTACCAGGATGTCGATTCAGAATTTGATGTCATCTTCTCTGCGACAAATCTAGAAGATAATAGTGTGGTTTACGGAAAAGATACGTTGCCATTATTATATGTTATCGACAGTTTGCCTGTAGGTAAGTATAATGTCAAGATGCATTTGGCAGTAGGTGGTTGTCCGCTTGCCGACAAGACTAAGAATTTGGGAGAGTTTGAGATCATCAATCTTGTTGAGAAACCATTGGTTGTAAAGGAACATAAGTTGACTCAAAGTTATTGCTACGCAAAAGAAAACTTCAAACCGAATGTTGTTTTCTATTTTGAGAATTTCATTACCGACCTTTATCATTGGCAATATTCAATTGCAGATTTGACTTCAGGAGTTAATCATCATGATCTTGATAACACAATCTACATTGATATTCCTACTGATGGACATCTTGTGTTTACAGTTTGGGATAATTGTGCGGCATCTCATCCTGATGGACATAAGTGGGTTGTTGAAGATGACGTGATCAGACAAAAGCTTCCGACTCTTTCTGTAAAAGAGTATAGACCGGAAGGTGTTTGCCCTGGCGACGGATCATCGTTATTGGTGGAGTTTGACAATGCGGTTCCAGATAAGGGAAGAATCTATGTCGAGTGTATTACTGGCGACAATGCCAACTTCATGGAGAAATTGCCAGCGATACCAACATTGCCAAAGAGCGGTAAACTAAAAATCTATGATTTCCAGTATGGCAAGTATGGTGAGGCTTATTCATACACTTATGATTTGAATGAGAATGTCAAAGGCAATCTGATACCTTCTGTCTACACTGTCGGTTATCAGAACACGGATGAGAATTGTAAGGGTGAATGTATCTTTGTAAAGGACACATTACGATATCCGATCAAACATAGGTTGGCTGTCCGTGATGTGCTTTGTGAGTCGACAGCTGAGGCTGCGGTGTGCTTTGTGCCTGAACGTCCGTTTGTGTCGTTTGCCAACTATACTATCCATGAGGATTCGGATTCTGATTCCGGTTCAAACTGGGTTGATTTGCTTAAAAAAACTGCATCAGAGCAGAGAGCTGAGTTTGAGAAACCGTTTGTTTTTGGCATGAAGGATAAGGATCATCCTTTCCGTTGCAATGTGTTTGAGGATATCAATGAGGTCAGAATTGCTCCTACTGCCGATTATGCTAAGAATCAGGAGGCTCTTGATGCTGCAATCAACGATGTGGAAGGCAGAATGAAATATCCATTGCCTGAGTTTAGATTGAACGGCGACGTAGACTGTGTGATCGCTGACTATTTCGGAATCCGTATGTTACCTGCAGGAGAGTATGTCGTCTCTACAACTGATATTGAGGGATGTACATATAGAGATACATTCAAGGTTGAAGGACCTGAATATCCTTTGGCTATCTATGATGCAGTCAATTTGGACGACGATAATCATTGTGATGCAGATAAGCGTAGAATTTCGTTCAAGGCTATCGGAGGTTGGACAAGAGAAGATATCTCCAGAACATCCTATGATTTCTATTTGGTAGAGTCTGGCAAGGGTGACGAGTTTGATGATAATGGCGGAAACATGATCATGGATAACGATTATGTCGGACTATCTAAGATTGAATGTCAAGACAATGTGACAACTACTGTCGACAGAGTAATCAATCGTGAGACAGGTAAGGTGCAGAAAGTCGACTATGTAAAAGCCCATTCGGAGAAATATACATCAGGAATCCTAAATCCTGGTAAATATAAATTGGTAGTAATCGATGCTCTTGGATGTAAGGCAGAGTACGATGAGGAATTTGTCGTGGAAGCTAAATATCTATTGGATGGTACCGCCGTTTTGGATAAGTGTGAGCCAGAGACTGACAATCGTTTGTATCCTGAGGTCAAGTTAGGAAATACAAACGTAACTGCAAATGTTTCTTCATACAAACTAAGAATCGGCCATGCTACTGAATGTCCTGGTTATCCTGACTTATGTTTGAATGTAAACCATTTCCATGATGATTATGTATCGTTGGAGAAATCCGGTTATGATCATCCTGTCGTTCCTAATTATTCTGAGAAAGACGGTTCTAACAGAGGAATAGCGTTGACCAAAATCCCTAGTGGAAAGATTGGAGTGTTTGCTGTGATGAACGACGGATGTTCGGCATTCAATGAGTTTGAATACTATTTGAATGGCAAGCAGAAGTTGACATTGACTAACCTTGAGACTCTTGCTGCTAAATGTTATAATGTTGACGGTGTTAATGGTGGTAAGATTCATTTCCAGTTGTATGGTGGTAATGATTACTATGAAAAGTTGACTCTAGATGGTGGTGATATTTCGCAAAAGGGACTTTACGTTGTTAGATCATACTTGACTGGTAAGAATGAAAATCCTCAAACGACTGTCGAGTTGTATGACGCAAAGAATGAAAATGTATCTCATAATTTGACAAAAGAGAATATTGACCTTAAAGATGCTTTGTCAGAATATGGACCGGATATAAAAGTGTCTGATGTGTTGAATAATGAGAATGTTTTTGACGACATCAATTTCAAGTACCAGCCAATCGGAGAACTTGATGGTGTGGTTGATGATGATGGAAATGTCAATTACAACTATTTGGATTGGAAATATCCTAAATACAAGTATAGCTACTCTTTTGTATTGGATGGATTGACGGGAACAACTGAGTATACTGATGGCATTAAACAAGATGGTTTGCCTCACAAGTTGATTGTCGAGGATAAGGCAGGTTGTAGAGATACTATAGAATTCCAGATAGAACAGCCAGAGGAATTGAAGGTTGTCCCAGAGCCTTCTATACCTTGTCCTGATGGTGTCGGTCGTATAGTTTTGTCTAACACAACAGGAGGCGTTCCACCTTATAGATGGAGTGTCGATTATGATACTCCTTATAGACAACAGGAGATGGATAAAATCTATAGTCCTAACAAGTCTCAGGATCAACTTCCTAAGAGTCAGAATGGAAATACAATTCCTTCGCCGGTGTCGTTCTTAAATTACTTTGGAGATGTTCCTGTGTATGGTGAGCCGGTTAACGCTTTAGGTGTTGCGGTCGATCGTATTCCTGCTGTTGTCGACTATGCTCATCATGTATATGCTTACGATGCAAACGGATGTCACACACAGGCTTTACAGCAGTCGTTTAATGGTAGCGGTGCTCCTGATTGGCAGAATGTCAAGACTGATTATCTTGTGTCTAGATTCCATAATTATGGCGATGTACTTGTCGTGACAGACAATACCTATTATAATTATTCGGATTATCTGTTTGAGGATAACACTGAGAATTTCAGAGACTTGAAGGATCCATTCGTCTATGATTCTATGCGTGTAGATGTACTTTTCAATTCGTACGGTTTGCCTGACATGTATATGAATGCCATAGAAAATATGATTGTGGATCGAAAGTTATCTTCTTTGTATCTATATGGAGTAAGAGATGGAGAAACGGTCACTTTTGACAACAAAACATACGAAGGACCGCTTTGGAGTATTCCTACTGAAATCGCATCTTCAGTAATGTCCGATGATCAGTACGATCATTATGATTTGTTGAAGAATATGGCTGCAAGTGTCCTTGACTATGAGAGAGAGAAACTTGCTTATTCTGCTTTCTTTGAGATCATGAATGCGATGGGATTGAAGACAGTCCAGCAGTATGTCGACTATAAGGACATCAAGGCTCCTGAATTCCCTGCTAAGAGCAAGTCTATTCTTTCTGCATTGCAAAAGGATTTGACTCCTAACAATTATATCGTAGGCGAAGATGGTGGTGAGTATAGTATCGCTGAGATTTCAGAAATGGTCAACGATGTCTGGGAGAAGTTGTACGTTAATGAAACAGTTACTCCAACTGTCTTGTGGACTAAGAAGACTGGAACTTACAACTCTGCTAAGATTTCGTTCTTCAAAGCTGAACGTGAATATGAATCGGCAAAGGGTAAGATTGACGGTCATCATAAACTTTCTGAAATCACGAATGCATTCCATTACATGATAAAAGGAGCTGATGAATCAATACTTAACAGAACTGCATTCATCAAGTTTACTAAGAGCGATGAGGCTTCACCGGAAGATGTCGTTAACGTAGATGATCTGTTTGACTATTTTGAAGAGAATAGGATTCCGTTTGGCATCAAAGTGACAACTTATATTTCAGGATGTGATCTCACTACTGAAATCAATAGCTTGTATTTGCAAAATGATGATAAACTTCCTTATCCGACACCAAACTATAAGACAACTATAGAATTGGTGGTGACTAAGAATCCTGCTGTAAATGGTGAGACTACGGTCGAAATCATCACGAACACTCCGATATCGGAAGAAAAACCTATGACTTATTCTGTAGTTGCTGTCGACGGTTCGTTAGAAAACCTTGCGACAAACAAGAATGTCGATCTGGCAAATTTGTTGTCTTCCAATGAAATACTTCACGACAGTGGAGAAATAACTATGGAATACAAATATTATGTGGATTTGAAAGGCTTGTCTGATTTCAACGGATATATATTCGTTGTGGATTTCGGCGATAGAAAAGAGTCTGTTAAAATTCTAACTAAATCATACTAAAAGGGATGAAAACGAGAATTTTAACTATACTTTCTTTCATTTTGTTGATGGTTCAAGCTCTACATGCAGTAGAGATTTCTCCTGACAATATCAACTTCAAACAGAAGCCTACTGTCTCTGGAGGATTGAGCTTTAACAACACATTCTTCAGCGGCAGTGACAGCCTTATCAAACGTGATCCTTACATGTTCACGTTGTGTGGATCGTTGAACGTCAATTTCTTTGGCGTTGACCTTCCGTTCAGTTTTGCACTAAGCAATACGAGCAAGTCATATTCACAGCCGTTCAACCGTTTTCAGATTGCACCAAAATATAAATGGGTACGCCTTTATCTTGGAAGCACATCGATGACGTTCTCTCCGTATACACTTGCAGGTAGGGATTTCCGTGGAGTGGGAGTGGAGTTGACGCCGAGCAATTGGTTTATCGGAGCAATGTACGGACGTTTTGCCAAAGCTGTGGAGTATGACCCTTTGACAGAGAATCTTAGCAATGTATCATATAAGAGAAACGGTTATGCTGCTAAGGTCGGTTGGAATGGAGCGAAAACAAGTGTCAATGCTACGTTCTTCCATGCACAGGACGATAGGGAATCGTTGGAATTCTATGTGCCTGTCGAGGCTGATCTTCACCCACAGAAGAATACGGCAATCAGTGCTTGTGTACGTCAGAGTTTCTTGAAATCTTTCTTTGTTCAGGCTGAGTATGCTTTTTCTGTATACAACACAGATATCCGATTGCTTGAAGATATGGAAGCCGGAGGATCATCGTTCGCAAGTAAGTTCCTTGGAAAGAAGGCTAATGATAGATATGTCGACGCTTTGAATGCCCAGCTAGGTTATCAAAGTAAAATGTGGGGACTCTCATTCTGTTATGAGAGAATCGCTCCTTACTATCAAACTCTTGGAGGCTACTATTTCACTAATGACCGTGAAGATTTCACATTGTCGCCATACGTGAGATTGGCTAAAGGTAAACTCAACCTGAATGGCAAGATAGGTCTTGAGAGAAATAACCTTGACGACATGAAAGCCAATGACAACAAACGAATCGTCGGTTCTGCATCCGCTTCTTTCAGCGGTGGTAAGGGATTTGTCGCATCATTGTCTTACTCGAATTTTTCCAACTATACAAAGTTCAAGAAACGAGCATATCCATATTATGTCGACCAACTGGATACCTTGAATTTCTACCAAGTGTCGCGTAGTTTCAATGCTATGGTCGGTTACGGTTTTGGTGATACGACGCTTACTCACAATATTTCGTTGTCAAGCAGCTATCAATTCGGAAACAGTGAAGCTGGCAACGTGTCGACTTCAAAACAGAATATTTGGAGCGGATCTGCCAACTACGGTCAGACGATTATGTCAAACGGAATTAATTGGGGCGCATTCTTCTCCCTTAATCATGTCAACATCGAGCTTACTGAGATGAAGAGTCTTTACTGGGGACCTGGAGTCAACGGAGGCTGGAGTTCAAAAAATGGAGTCAACACTTATCTGAGTGTCGCTTACAATCAAAATACCAATAACGGAATAAAAAACTCTTCGCTCATCAATAGCAATATCGGTGCGTCGTGGAGCATTAAAGGTATAGATAAGAAATTTGGAAGTCATGTTCTTTCTGCTAATGCAGGTTTGACAAATTGGCTAAAGTCAGATGTCCGACTAAACAGAGATTATGAGTTTTTGGCTACATTAAACTATTCGGTGAATTTTTAAAAAGACGATATAATGAAATCTCTTTTCAGGTATATACTTTTCTTGATTCTATTGAATGTAGGATTTGCTGCTGCGGCTGAGACCGTCTATCCGATCCAGCTTTACGCAACAATATTGCCTCCATACACTAACTGTATTTCAGACTATGTCAATGACGAGATGAAACGTTTGAAATTGACAGCGGTTGTCAGAGATATGCAGGGGAATCACAGTAACAGCCATGTGAAAGTATTGGTCAAGGTGAAGAGTGGAAATGAGGTTAAGGTCACGGCATCCACTTATCCGCAAATTCTCAATAGGGGAAATGTGTTGCATGAAATCAATGCCGGATTGTCAATCGTAAATGCCTTGAACGACCCATGCTTGCCCGAAGGACCCTATGAGTTTGTCTTTCAGATGTTTGATGCATATAATCAGGCGTTGCCGTTGAGTGAACCCGTCAGCGTGTATTGTTATTTGAGTATGCCTGAACCACCATTCTGCGTCTATCCGCCTGATGGAGAATGTATTGCTATTCCTAAAGTAGAAGTCGGTAATTCATCGATAGGAGAATTCAACACACCTACCAATAGTATTATTAATTTCACTTGGATGGATGCTGTCGCTTCTAATATGTCGACGAAGATATATGAGTTCGAATTGTTTGAGGATATCTCTCAGTCATCCACTGCTTTTAACGGACTTAATCCGATGTTCGGAGGTGAAGATTATTCAGGTAAACGTTCTATCCTTCAAAAAACAGTATATAATACTAATGTCTTCACTTTGAATGTTACAGCTGCGACTATCAAGGAAGGTGGCAAGTATTATTGGCATGTGAAAAACATCACTGACGGAACTAACGACACCTATTCCGGCGGCGTAAATAAATATAGTCAGTTGGCTTCGTTCACTTATGGCGGTTGCAATAAAGGTGAGGAAATCGTAGTGAATGATATAAAAGATCTTGACGACAAGTTGGAGGTCAAGACTATAGACGTTGATTCAAAGAAGGTTTCTGCTACAATTACTTGGGGATTGGTCGGTAGCGACAATTCAGACGATCTTAAGAAATTCTGTAAGTATAAACTTTATTTCACAACAAAGAAAGAGAAGAAAGAGGAAGAGTCTGAAGCAGCTTCCGACAATACCGAATCAACAGCTGTTAAGACTGAACCAGCAGATGAAACTAATGATAATGAATCTGATGACAAAGATGAAGAAGATTCAAATGTTGAGTTTGTCGTTGATGTTGACAATGCCACTACTTATACAATTTCTACTATTGAACGTCTGAAAGAGTATGATGTCAAGGTGGAAGGATATGTATGTGATGATAAGAATGAGATTGCAGGTAAGACAGAGCCGAGTGAACCTAAGGATTTCATGGTGCCAGCCCTATCAGAAAAGGAGTGTAAGGTTAATCTTGATGAAGTAACTTGTGCAGAATCAGAATTGGTTGAACTAGCTAAAAACGAAGGCACAGAGGAGGTTAAGAAAGAGGTGACCAACGACGAGACCAGTGATCAAACTGAAGACGGAAGTAAAAAAGCTGCGGCGACTGCTGATGGCTCAGATTCTGACGATTCAAATGGAAATGGCGAATCTAGCGAAGAGACAACAGATAAGAAAGAGGAAACAATAATAAAAACTCTTTATAACTGGTTCTATGCTAACGACATGGATGCGATAGTAAAGGTTACAGAGGCGACATGTGAAAACGGAGCCTGCACCGGAAAGGGTGTTGTGTCGTGTACATTGTTTAAGGATAAGTTAGGTTTGAATGTGACATTCGTCAATATCAAAGTCAATAAGGATCATCAGTTGTGCGACGGAACAGTCAAGGTTGTGACTAATCCAACAGAAAACAACCTTATGGCTAATGCAAACGATATCGTAGGAAAGGGTCGTACTGCGCCAAAGGCTGGTTCTCAGTCGACTGTATCCAAGACAGATAAGGAGACGATCACGACAAATACTAAGAATTCATCATATCGCAACAACATCGCTATCGACGACAACTCACAAGCCTATTCTGTATCACACGACGGTAAGAGTGTTGAAATCGGTAAGGTTGTTGCTGATTCGGATAAACCGTCTCCATCAGTAAGTAGTTTGGATAACGATAACGGTGTAATTGTATTTGGTGTCGACCCTGAATTGAATAAGGGAAGTTACAGCCCATATATCGATTATACGCCAGGTAAGATTACTGAAACATCCATTATCAAAGGTTATGATAGAATGGGAGTCTCTTACATTGTTCCATGGTTGTCTATGGTGTCAGGAGATTCAAAATGGATTAAGGCGACACCACAGTTGAAGAATGGTGACAAAAGTAAGATGGATTCATTCAAGGATGTGGTGTTCTATGCTCGTGTCGGAACTAATTACATAGAGCTTAAGTCGAAAGAGTTAAAAAACAGTGAAGGAAAGTTTGAGGGCTATCAGGTGCAAGTGTTTGGTGGTGAACATAATAAGTCATACACAGTCTTTGCAATGAGTAAGGATAAGAGTAAAACTTTCGGTCGACTTAATGTCTACAGTATGAAGTATAAGGAGCTTAAGGTAAAACTTATTCCTTTTGTGAATGCAGTCACTTTGAGTACTGATTTTGAGAAAAATTTGAATAATATCTTTGCTCCTTTAGGCAGAAAGTTTGAACTTGATTTGAGTTCTTTGAACAAACCATTGAAGAACAAAGACATAACAACGCCTTATAAGAATTATTCCAATCTAGACTTTTTGACAAGTGAAGGTTTGAATACAGGAGATGGAATTGATATTATGGGATATAAGACAGCCGATACCAAAGCATTGTTGAAACTTTATAAGAACAATGGAGGTAAAGACGATGAGGCTGATGGTTATTTGTTCTTTGTCCCTAAATTCAAGAAGGATGGATTGAAAGGATTCATGCCTCGTACATATTCAGTCGGATTCCTGTCGACATCAACTGTGGGAGAAAGCCAAACCAATGTTATATATTCAGACTATAAGACTATGGCACACGAGTTGTGTCATGGAATGTTCGGTTTGGAGCATATTTTCGCATATTCAGGAGTAGGTCAGGGTGGACTACCTGAGAATCTGATGGATTATGCAGATGCTGAGACTCGTTATCCGTCAAAGTATTTCCAGTGGTATAATATTGAGAATCCATCTGATTTCCATTTCCCATTTGTGGATGATGCTGAGGATGGAGAGGCAGTTTTATATAAAGCCCTTGCGGATCCAGGATTCAAAAAATGTGGAGGTCAGCAAGCTGTATTGGACTATTTAGTTGGAAAGAGAAAAGATATAATAGAATATTGTCAAGGTTTTTCTTCTGTCATTTTTAGAGATACAGTTAATGCATACGTTGCTGTCAGCGCAATTCAAAATGTATTAAACAGTAATATAAAATACAAAAAATACTCTTATATCAATAATAAGAAGGAAGCTCAATATTTGTTGTTTGTGGTTTTATATTTCAGTGCAGTCAATGATGTTTATGAATCATCTGTTTATAAAAAAATGGTTGAAGAGAAGCAATGGTTGACAAAAGATGAGTTCAATGCCAAGATAGAAAAAAGCATAAACAAGGTTTGCTATCAATGTGGTGTCGATGTAATAGGACAGTTATATGGATCCTATATGGTGGATGTACTCATGAAATCCATTACTCAGGATATAATCTATGAGTCGTTGTTATCGTGGTCTGATAAAGATTTTACCGATTATATTGAAGCGCATAAAAATGAGTTGAAGAATAATAAAGTAGAATTAGAAAACAATGAAGTTTGGAAATCGTTTCTTTCAGAAGCGTTGGCTGCAAAGAAAAACGGAGAAATATATGACTTGTTGGATAAAATTACATCTTTGGAATACGTCAAAAGTGATGTGAAGAATTTAGCTGCTATAATCACTAAATATTCTGATGAAAAATTAGCTTTAATGTTCAACACTGGTTCTATTGAGGAAGATTTAAAGATTACTATCCCTACAACAGTTAAAGATTTCTTGAAAGAACACTGTGTGGCATTAAATGCGATTGATAATTTAAATAGTGTTCGATCTTTATTTGGGTTGTCAGAGAGTTTTGTTAATGATGCTATAGATGCAGTTACTATCGCGACTTCATGTGCTAAAGTTAAGTTTCCTACAGTTTTCAGGTATGGAAATATTGCTGGTTGGGCAAAAATATGTTCAGACCTTATTGTAAAGGAATATTATAGGGAACAACGAGAGACTATGGCAGAAGAAATGTTGGGTAATATAACATGGAGTGAGATTTGCGATTGGAGTTTGAAAACAAGTTTAGGACAGACTAATATACTCCGATATCCAATGAAGGATTTAGATTATTTTTATGTCAATTATTCAACTTCGTTATTTAATCAGGAATATAATCCTAATGTGATTCCGACAAGTGTTGTCATACAGGATGAAGATTTGGCCAAAGAGATATTTGGCTTTGTTCCGACGCATGTGTTGTTTAATATGAGAGTTGGATACGATGGTCATGTTCCAAATCGTAAGGTAGAGTATAAAAAGTGATTTTATTGAAATGAGAAAATATATATTATCAATACTGTTCAGTTTCATTGCAGGATTCGCAGTGGCAGAAGATAACTTTGGAGAGGTCCGTGTCGCCGCAACGGATTTCTACAAGGCAGGATTTGAATTCCTTGACGCTATCGAATTGAATGGCGATGAAATTTCAAAGGCTTGGAGCTCTACCTTGGCAGATGCTCGTGAGATCTATACTTTCCAAAAGTTTTCGGAAGAGGGCAAGGCTCTTAAAAAGGATTTTGCCAATCTCAAGGATGCTATTCTCAAAGGTGATTCCAAAGAAATCACCCAGCAGTATAATGACCTAAAGGGTAAACTGGATAAGATCACTGATACTTTTGAAGAGTATTATAAGAAGAAAGGTGACGACAATGCGTTCAATGATATAAAAGAGAACATTGTAAAAAAGTATGAGAACCTTAAGTCGTCTACTGAGAATCTTGTCGAGAAAGCAAATGCTCTTTACGATAATGGAGCATCTTTCAATATGCCTGTCGGTTTTGAAGCTGAGTTTGGAAGTGTCTATGTACGTTTGCAGCTTTCTGATATGGAGTTTAATCGCTCTAATAATGGAAGTAAAGGATATACGAAGGCTATTGCCACTGCCTCTATCACATTGCCGTTTGTTCCAAAGCAGGAAGATGAATCTAGAAATGTTGAGTTTAGGGGCGACGTTTTCTTCAAGAAGTCGGAACCTGATCAGACTTCACGAATATATCTTGGAGAGTCATTAACGCTTCCAATTATCAAGAACAAGGTAAATCTTGTTTTGTTCGGTGAGGATGCAGGACAGTTTATCAATAACGGAGATAACACCAATGGCTGTCCTTTGCACTTGGATCAAAAGTCGTATATAGAATTCAACTGTAATGAGATTACAGATGTTGTCCTAGTCGGATATTTTGATTTCTCAGGTGCGGAGAAGGGAGCTAAGTCGAATTTCTTGATTGCAACGAATGAAAAAGGTAGTGAAGATCATCCGGAGAAACATGTGTTCTCTCCTTTCTACATGGAAGGAAAGGGTGGTGTGTCATCAAGATTGTGCTTCAATACACCATTCAAGGTAAAAGGTCTTGGTGATTTCGTGTTTAAGGTTGAGGAGGGTGTTGTCGACTTCAGTGATCTTCAGAATCCACCGAATTTTACTATTCCTTCTTATTGGACTTCACCACTGGTCAAAGAGGCGTGGATGGGATTCTATTTGAAGCAGCTTAAGATTTTGTTTCCTAAAGAGTTCTTCCTTAATAAGAAGTCCGAGAGTCGTACAGCAGTCGGTGTAAAGGACATGTATATCGATGACTATGGCTTTTCTGGAGAAGCTTATATCAAAGATCTAGTCGACAAAGATTATGGAAATGGTGGTGCTAACATCTCAGTCAATGAGATTAGTGCAAAATTCTTGCAGGGTGATTTCGTAGGTGGAAAAATTGCAGGTAGTGTGTCTTTCCCGTTCTTGACAAAATTCAAGGATTCTCCTGAAAAGGATAAGGCAGATCTAGAGAAAGAGAGTGGAGACGAAAAGGCAATACTTGAGAAAAAGGATAAGGAGAAGAATATCCTAAAACTTGAGTACTCTGCCGATGTCGCTTATATAGAAAAAATAAAGAAGGAGACGCCGACCGAGGGTGAGGATGGTGAAGCTACGACAGAAACTCCTACAGATGGTTCTGAAAACAGCGATGAGGAAGGTGAGGAAACGAAGGAGGAGCCAGAGAAGTATTATGCTTATAGCGCTAAAGTTAAAATAGGTCAGGACCAGAAGTATAGAGTGCCATTCACTTCAGTAGCTTATATTACAGTTAAGAATGGAGCTGGACTGTCTATTACTAATGATGAAAAGACAATTCAAGAGGCACAGAAAGCGTATGGCGAGGAAGACGAGGATCTTAAGAATATGCTGTTTGTCTTCACAATGAACGGAGAATTAGGTGTTAGTTCGCCTAAGTCAATCTCTAAGGGAAGCAACAAACTTGGCTTCGATCTTGAGTTTAAGAATATTCCATTCGAAGGATTACGTTTCTGTAATATCGGACATCCGGTTGATATCGACCATATAGCTTTGAATGGTAAGGTCGGTGCCAAAATTCTGGGAATGTCTCTTGCCATCACAAAACTTGAGTACAAGAACAATCGCTTGATTAATAGTAAAGAAGATAATCTTCAAGGAAGTGTCCATTATGGAAATATGACCGACCCTAAATATAAGATGTGGGAAGGTGATCTTGGTATGGATGCCAGAGTTGAGCTTGTTGGTGGCGTAGGTGGTATCGGTGCTAGCCTAGGCTCATTGTTCCATGTTGTCACGAAGTGGTTTGAAGGAGATGGAAGCACCGACGATGATCCAATATATAACAGCCATAAGTGGGTTTACGACGGCTTCCGAATCGGAAAGATCGGTTTGAATGCAGACTATAGTGCGTTTAAGCTAAATGGAGAACTTGATATCTTCAAGGATGACGAAGTGTTCGGTAACGGATTCCGTGGTACTGTCGACATGAAGATTGATCCTATCGGCTTGGGAATCGGAGCTCAGGTTTGCTTCGGTAAGACAAATTATGGAAATGGCGAAAACAAATACAATTATTGGTTTACACGTGCTACAGCGGAGATGGCAAGTACACACATCCTACTGTTCCCTCCTGCTGTATTCTTGAACTCTGTGACTGGTGGCGTTTATAGCAAGATGAATCCAAACAGAACTGTGGAAAAAGCAAATCGTTTTGTTGTCTCTGATGTTAGAAACTATAAACCGGATCCAACCATAGAATTTGGTTTTATCGCAGGTATCGGCATATATGTTGGATCTGACAACCTTGCCCAGGCTAAGGCAGAGATGGAGTTGACATTCTCAAAGAGTTTGGCATTGGATCAGATCAGAATAGGTGGTGAGTTCTCTATGATAGCTCCGAAGTCTGCGAAGTTCAAGGTTCCTAACTTTGAAGAAAAACTGTCGAAGTTGAATAAAAATATGGAAGATGGAGCCGTCTTGTCTGATTTGTCGTTGTTCAACAACTTGACATCGACAAAGAAGGACGACAGCGAGAAAGATGAAGAGGTCAAGGCGGATTCCAAGGGTACTATCTCAGGTTGGGTCAATATGCAGTATGTCCGTCAGACTAAGAAGTTCCTGATGAATTCAGGTTTGAAAGCTGACCTTTGGGGTGTTATCACTGGTGAGGCATACTTTGATTTCTATTCCGAGCCAGGCAAATGGAACATGTCTTTAGGTACATACGACAGACCAAATATTTTGAGGTTCATGAATTTTGCCAAGTGTAGGTCATACTTTGAGATGGGACACCTTTCTCGCTACTTCTATCCGCCGTTGTCAGTTGAGGCTGCAAAACAGTTCGGATATACGGGTGAGGATTATTCTGATAAGGCGGATAATTTGAAGAACGGTAAGGGATTTGCATTTGCTTTGGACATGGATGCAGGACTTGATATAGAACCTTTGAATTGTGTCTATCTTAACCTTTATCTGAATGGCGGTACAGATTTGTTGATTGCTGAGCGACCATATTTCTATGATAAGAAATGTAGAACTTGGAGAGCTTCCGGTGATGTCTACGGATCTATCGGTGTGAAGTTCGGTGCAATTATTGATATCGGACCTATCGAGGAGAAAATTAAGATATTCCACGGTTCCGCATTCCTAGGCTTGCAGGGTGAACTGCCTGCTCCTGCGTATGGAAAAGGATTGGCTAAATTCAACGCTTCCTTCGGTAACGGATGGTTTGATGTAGACAAATCATATAGAGTGTCGTTTGGTAAAAGACCAGGTAGCTGCGACAATTTGGATAACGTTAAAGAGATGTATGATGAGACTAAATAAATATAGATATTCAGTTTTGACGTTGCTTTTGTTTATGGTGACGTCTCTATTCTCACAGACCAAGTCGGACATAGCGGTCAGAGCATTTTATTACAACAAGTGTGTTTTCCTTCGTTGGAAGGTCAATGATACCAAAGCATATCTAAAATGTTCAAAGGATGGCTTTGTTGTGGATCGACGTGAGGCAGGTGAACCATGGCAACCTATGGGGCAAATCAGAGTCGGTTCGTATGAGGAGGTAGATAATTATAGTGCCCGCAACAAAAACGGTGCTTTGCTTAAACTGATGCTCTATAAGGATGAGTATATGCAGCAGTTGATTGAAGAGAATCCTACAATCAACAGAGATTCTTTACGAAGAAAGTTTGAGAAGCAGACAAAAGGCAATGATGACCAGTTGTATGAATTCCTGCTTCTTGGAGCCGAATTCAGTATCGACGTCGCTAAGTTTGCTGCTCTAAACTACATGGACGACCATGTGTTGACTCAGCAGAATTATGAATACCGTGTGCGCCCGGCCGATTCTAAACTCAAGTATTCGAGTGAGGTCGTGAAGGTATCTACTGCCAAAAACTATCCGATTCCACAGATGAGTAAACTGTCTGTGAAGAGAACTCGTGAGAATCTGATTTTCCGTTGGTCTATCACTGGAGAGATGAAAGAAGGTTTTTCCGGATATGAGTTGGAACGTAGTGTTGATGGACGACGTTTTGAGCTGGTCAATGATGTGCCTATCGTTCATTTGGTATCCAATCAAAGCACACAGGATACTTGTATTTACACAGATTCACTTCCAAAGTGCGGTAGAACATACTACTATCGTGTACGAGGATTCAGTAAGTTCGGTTTGAATGGTCCATACAGTAATATTGTCACAGAACGTTGTGAGGATGATCTTACTGTGTTCCCTAAGATTGAGTCTGTAGTGTTTAATAAAAATGGAGAGGCTGAGATTAAGTGGGTCGCTGAAAATCCTGAGAAACAGAAAATTGCAGGATTTGAAGTACAACGTGCTACCGATATCAATTCAGAGAAGACTGGTTTCACATCTCTGACCAAACGTTTGCCTGTAACGACCACCTCTTATGTCGACAAGACCCCGTTTAAGGATAATTTCTATAGAGTCGTCGCCTTTGGTGAAGGAAATCAGAGCAATTACGGAAATATCGTTTATGCTCATGCTCATGATACGCTGCCTCCGTCGATTCCGACTGGCCTTAAAGGAATTATCGACTCGGCTGGAGTGCTGTCTTTGACGTGGAATGATAATCCCGAAGCTGATATCAGAGGTTATAAAGTCTTTTTTGCCAACGACTCTAATGATGTCTTTGTCTCTGCATGCGACACGTTACTGAAGAAACCTAGTTATAGTGATACTTTATATTTGGGTTCACTTACTAATGAAATCTATTATAAGGTCATTGCCGTAGGTGACAACTATGGACAGAGTACCATGTCTCCGGCAATTAAGGTCATGAAACCCGATACGATCGCACCGTCTCCGGCTGTGTTCAAAAATGTAATGCAGGATTCTACCGGTGCGATAATTGTGGAGTGGTATGACAGTCCAAGCAATGATGTCGTTAAAACAGTCGTTTTGAGATATCGTGAAAAGCATGTCGGTTGGGATACATTAGGCATTTGGTCCGGTGATTCTACAAGTATGATGTTGAAAGATACTGCTGATTTTATCGGAGAACATGTGATATATAAGATTGTCGTTTCAGATGAGGTCGGTAATCAAAGTGTCTCTCAGGAATATATTGTCAAGTCTAAATATGTAAAACCTCATTGTTTTAAGGATTTTCACGTTACTGTCGACAAAAATCTTGGTGAAATCGAGCTACATTGGTCGAAATGCGGATGTGATGTGTTTATGACACGTATCTATAGAATCGACGACGGAGTACAGCGTCTTCTTGTCACTTTGGAAGGACAGGAGACAGGATACATAGATTCTAAGATAGCAATCGGACATACGTACCAATATCTGTTGCTGCCTGTTACAGAGAAGATGAGTCAGGTGGAGAAGTCGGAAGTGATAGATTTCTAATCAAATCTGATTTCTGCATTATGAATTACAAGAAAATCTAAGTATATTTGCAATTCAAACTTGAGAACTTAAATGCAACAGGACAATTTTTTTAATAATAAGGTTACTAAGCGAGTAAAAGACGTAATTATATATAGTAAGGAGGAGGCTGCCCGTTTGGGAAATGACAGCATCGCTCCCGAGCATGTGTTATTGGGTATTTTCCGCGACGGTGAAGGTCCGGCCATGGCGGCTTTTGAGGAGTTGAACGTGGATCCGCGCATTATCCGTCAGAAGATTGAGGATGTTATTCGCAAGGATAACAATGATCCTTTCTTGGATGAGGATATACCAATGTTGAAATCCACTGAACGTCTTCTTTTCCTTATGGAGATTGAGCGACGTCAGTTCCGTACTATAGAACAGTCTGATACAGATATCCTTCTTTTGGCTATCCTTCGTGAGGATTCTAATCTCGCTTCTGAGGTGTTGATCTCGGAAGGTGTCACGTATGATAAGATGCTTGCTATCTCACACAAGATGTGGGATAAGGAAGAGCAGTACGCAGAAGAGGAAGAGGGTGGCCTTGATACTATCGAACCAATTGATTTGAATATCAACGATGGTATTCAGGACGACGAAGAGGATGAAGAGGACGATATGGATAAAGATGATGATGCGAATTCAATAATGTCAAAACAGACTACCGCATCAAAACAGACAACATCATCGTCGAATTCTGCAATGCCATACCTTGAGAAGTATGCACGCAATCTTTCTCGTGAGGCTGCAAACGGCAATATCGCAGAAATAGTCGGCAGAAAAAGAGAGATTGAGCGTTTGTCGCAGATTCTTAGCCGAAAGAAGAAGAACAATGCTGTGTTGATCGGTCAGCCAGGTGTCGGTAAAACTTCCATTGTCGACGGATTGGCTCTGGATATCGTTAACAAACGTGCCCCGCATATCCTTCTTGATAAGGTCCTTTATGCTCTTGACATGGGTGCTCTTGTCGCTGGAACTAAATATCGTGGACAGTTTGAGGAGCGTTTGAAGGCAATCCTTTCTGAGGTTGCAGGAAATAAGAATGTGATCGTATTCATTGATGAGATCCACACAATGATCGGTGCCGGTTCTGCTCCTGGTACTTTGGATGCTGCAAACATGTTGAAGCCAGCTTTGGCACGTGGTGAATTCCAGTGTATCGGAACAACGACAATCAAGGAGTATCGTCAGTATTTCGAGAAAGATGGAGCATTGGATCGCCGTTTCCAGCGTGTTCTTGTCGACCCTACAACAGAAGAGGAAACTCTTGAGATCCTTAACAACAGCAAGGCTGCCTACGAGGAACACCACATGGTGAAATATACCGAAGAGGCTATCAACGCTTGTGTTAAACTTACTGGCAGATACATCGGCGACCGTATGTTCCCGGACAAGGCTATCGATGCAATGGATGAAGCTGGTGCTGCTACTCATATCGTTAACGTGGAGGTGCCGTCTGTGGTGGTTGATATCGAGGCTGAGTTGAAGACACTTGAAGATGAGAAAATGAACGCAGTGAAGAAGCAGAACTATGAGTTGGCTACTGAGTTGCGTGACAAGATAAAGGCGTTGACTGTACAGTTGAATGCCGAAAAAAAGAAATGGACGGATGAGATGAAGTCCAACCGCCGTGTCGTTACTGAGGATGATGTGATGCGCGTCGTAGCTACGATGACTGGAATTCCTATCACTCGTATCGCTAAGGATGAGAGTCAGAGATTGGTCGAGATGCCTAACGTGTTGAAGGGAAAGGTTATCGGTCAGGACGACGCTGTAGCTAAGGTAGTGAAGGCTATCCGTCGTAACAAGATAGGTCTTGGTGATCCAAACCGTCCGATCGGCACATTCCTGTTCCTTGGTCCAACCGGTGTCGGTAAGACATATCTGGCTAAGATGTTGGCAAAGGAGATGTTCGACGGTGATGAATCTCTAATACGTATCGACATGAGTGAGTACATGGAGAAACATGCTGTTTCACGTTTGATCGGAGCTCCTCCCGGATATGTAGGACATGAGGATGGTGGTCAGTTGACTGAGAAGGTCCGTACAAAACCATATTCAATCGTGCTCCTTGACGAGATTGAGAAGGCTCACGCAGATGTCTACAATATTCTTCTACAGGTGATGGATGAAGGATGTTTGACAGACAGTCAGGGTAGAAAAGTAGACTTCAAGAATACTGTGATCATCATGACAAGTAACGTCGGCTCACGTCAGTTGAAGGAGTTCGGACGTGGTATCGGATTCTCAATGCAGACCGAGGTAAGCAAGGCCGTGGCAGATGATGTCGTTCGCAAGCAGTTGAACAAGACGTTCACTCCTGAGTTCTTGAACCGTATCGACGAGATCGTAAGTTTCTCTCCACTTGAGAAGGATTCTATAACAAAGATCATTGAGCTTGAAATCAATCCTATCCGTGAGAGAATCGGTAAACTTGGAATGAAGTTGACAATCTCCGATGATGCTATGGATTATATGGTTTCAAAGAGCTACGATCCTGTGTATGGAGCAAGACCATTGCGTCGTACATTGCAGACTTGTGTCGAGGATGCTGTTGCCGAGGTGATTTTGGAGAACGGAATCGACAAGAAATATGAAATCGTGATTGAGGCTAATGAAGATAAAACTTCAACAAAGCCATCATTCAAATTAATAGAGGACTAATTTAAAACTTTAGAATTATGAGTAAGAAATTGCAACTTTCAAACAACAAGGTATTGACTGGTACTATCGGTGGTTTGGCTGAGTACATAGACATGGATCCAAAGATGTTGCGCATTATCTTCTGTATTTGTGTAATCTTCGGTGGATTGAGCCTTTGGGTTTACATCATTGCTTGGGTAATCATGATGATGAACAAGTAATTGACGTTCTGCAGAATTATTAATTTAATATGATGACGGGATAGTTCCGTCTCAAAAACAAAATGGGTTATATCGTCTGTGGCGGTATAACCCTAACATTTGAATTAGAGGTAATATAAAATTGCCGAATTGTTAAAAGGTAGACTTCGTTTTGGCATACCTGCAGTCTACTTTTGCATACATATTTGGCTTCCGTTATAGATTGACGCTATGGATTTCAAATTGACATCGCAATATAAACCTACGGGTGACCAGCCGGAAGCAATCCGCCAATTGGTGGAGGGCGTTAACGATGGTGTCAAATATCAGACATTGCTTGGAGTGACGGGTTCAGGAAAAACCTTCACCATTGCGAATGTGATCGAGAAAGTCCAGCGTCCTACTTTGATTCTTAGTCACAATAAGACGCTTGCTGCACAGTTGTATGGAGAGTTCAAGAGTTTCTTTCCTCAGAATGCGGTCGAGTATTTTGTCTCTTATTACGACTATTATCAGCCGGAAGCCTATCTGCCCAACTCCGACACATATATCGAGAAGGATTTGGCAATCAACGATGAGATTGAAAAACTACGTTTGGCTACGACCACTGCTTTGCTTTCAGGTCGACGTGATGTGGTGGTGATTTCATCGGTGTCGTGTTTGTATGGTATGGGTAATCCTGAAGATTTCTATGCCAATACGATTACAATTCAGGTAGGCCAACAACTTGACTTGCAGGTTTTTCTTCGAATGTTGAACGACAATCTCTACCAGCGAAACGAGATTGCTCTTGAACGAGGAAACTTCCGTGTGAAAGGAGACACTGTGGATGTCTTCATGGCTGATACGGATTTCATTTTGCGTGTGAGTTTCTGGGGTGACGAGATTGAGGAGATCATCAGTATCGATCCTTTATCTAACATGCCGATAGAGTCGTTTGAACAGACACGAATCTATCCTGCCAACCTGTTCGTCACTACTAAGGAGCGCATCTCTCGAGCTTTGGTTGAAATCGGTGATGATTTGACTAAACAGATCGAGTTTTTTGAATTGCAGGGTAGAGGTGCAGAAGCTAAACGAATCAGCGAACGTGTGAACTACGATATGGAGATGATCCGCGAGTTGGGCCATTGTTCCGGAATAGAAAACTACTCACGTTATTTCGACGGTAGAAAGCCGGGAACACGTCCGTTCTGTCTGCTTGATTTCTTCCCGAAGGATATGCTACTTGTCATCGACGAGAGCCATGTGACGATTCCGCAGATCCGTGCGATGTATGGTGGTGATAGTGCAAGAAAAAAGAATTTGGTGGAATACGGATTCCGTCTTCCTGCCGCAATGGATAATCGTCCGTTGAAATTTGAAGAGTTTGAAGAACTGACAGATCAGACTATATATGTATCTGCCACTCCTGCTGATTTCGAATTGGAGAAGTCGGAAGGTGTTGTGGTAGAACAGGTTATTCGTCCGACTGGTCTGTTGGATCCAATTATAGATGTCCGTCCAAGTCTCAACCAGATCGACGATTTGATAGAGGAGATTCTTGTACGTGCAGAAAAGGATGAGCGTGTACTGGTTACGACGCTTACAAAACGTATGGCTGAGGAGTTGCAGGAATATTTGCAAAAGTCTGGAATCCGCAGCCGTTATGTCCATTCCGATGTTGACACACTTGAACGTGTTCGCATCATGGAGGACCTTCGTAATGGATTGTTCGACGTGCTTGTCGGAGTTAACCTGCTTCGTGAAGGACTTGACTTGCCTGAGGTTTCACTGGTTGCAATTCTTGACGCAGATAAGGAGGGATTCCTACGTTCGCATCGTTCTTTGACTCAGACTGCGGGTCGAGCAGCACGAAACTTGAATGGACGTGTGATCATGTACGCAGATAAGATTACGGAGAGTATGCAGCAGACGATAGATGAGACAAACCGTCGTCGCGAGAAACAAATTGCATATAATGAGGCTAATCATCTTGTTCCTAAGGCTTTGAATAAAGAGAAAAAGACAATACTTAAGGAGCGCGACGAGAATGAGCCTAAATACTATGTTGAACCAGATGTTTATGCAGAACGTCAACGTAGACCGGCTATGGTGGCTGAAACAACGTCAACCTACAATACGCCTGCTGAATTGGAGAAACTTATCGCTCAAACAAAACAGGCTATGCTTGATGCTGCCAAAGATTTGGAATTCTTGGAGGCTGCACGTTTGCGTGATGAAATGATCAAGCTTCAGACTGAACTTTTAAAAATGAAGAAATAGGATTAATATAAAAAACAGAAAATGGATTATTTGAATTCCCTTAATGAACCGCAACGTCAGGCTGTTACGTATAGTGACGGACCATCTTTGGTTATTGCCGGTGCTGGTTCCGGTAAGACACGTGTGCTTACATATAAGATTGCCTATTTGTTGCAATCCGGACTTAAACCTCAATCTATTTTGGCCTTGACATTTACCAAGAAGGCCGCAACAGAAATGAAAGAACGTATTGCCAAAGTGGTTGGTACTGAGGCTGCCAGTAAATTATGGATGGGAACTTTCCACTCCATATTTGCTCGTATACTTCGTGCCGAGGCTGATAAACTTGGTCTGGATAAGGATTTCACTATCTACGACGGTACTGATTCCAAAAATCTTTTGGCTACAATTATAAAAGAGAAGAAACTTGATGAGAAAGCTTATAATGCTAAGAAAATTCATTCACGAATCTCTAGCTTGAAGAATAATCTCATCACACCTCAGATGTATCGTGAGATTCCTGAGTTTCACGAACGTGATTTGGCAGACCATCTGTATGCATTTGGCGATTTGTATGCCGCGTATGCTGCAAGATGCAAGAAAGCCAATGCACTTGACTTTGATGATATATTGTTGTTTACCAATATATTGCTTCGTGATGATCCACAGGTGGCATTCAAGTATCAGAATAAATTCAGGTTTGTCCTTGTCGACGAGTATCAGGATACGAATGCATCCCAGTACCGTATCATACGCAAGCTATGTCAGCAGCATCATAAACTATGTGTAGTGGGTGATGATGCACAGTCTATCTATGGTTTTCGTGGTGCGGATGTACGTAATATCCTATCATTTACCAACGATTATCCAGAATCTAAGGTGTTCCGTTTGGAGCAAAACTACCGCTCAACTCAGACGATTGTAAATGTGGCTAACAGTTTGATTGCCAAGAATACACAACAGCTTGAGAAACATGCTTTTTCAGAGCAGGAAGTCGGAAATAAAGTTCGTGTGTTCGGCGCATATACAGAAGCAGAGGAGAGTCAAGTAGTAGCCAATTCAATTGAGAGACTAGTTAGGGAAGCGGACTGTAAATATTCTGATTTTGCTGTGCTTTATCGTGTTAACACGCAGTCGCGACTTTTGGAAAAGGCACTTCGTCTGAAGAATATTCCGTCACGAGTGTGGGGTGGTACAACATTCTACCAACGTGCTGATATAAAAAATATTGTGTCGTATTGTCGACTTGCTATCAACCATAATGACGAGGAAGCATTCAAGAGAATCGTCAATGATCCTCCAAGAGGAATCGGCGACGTGACAGTCGGCAAGATATTTGAGCAGTCGGCAGCGGCTGATGTTTCATTTTGGGAAATTGTGAATAATATCCGTGACTATGATTTCCTAAACGAAGGAACAAAGAATAAGGTGGCTGCGTTTGCCGAGATGATCAATGATTTTGGAAAGCAGGCTGCAGAAACAGATGCATACGCAGTTGTGGATTCTGTGATCAAACGTTCCGGAATATGGGCCGATGCACATAAAGACAATGAGTTGGAGAACAAGAATCGTCAACAGAATCTTAATGAAATGCTCAACTCAGTATATGAGTTCAAGACTCGTGTGGCAGAGGAAGATGGCGATGAAGCTGATTTGTCTTTGAATCATTTCCTTACAGATATTGCTTTGCTTACAAGTGTAGATGAAGGCGACGACAACAATAAAGTTACCTTGATGACAGTACATGCCAGCAAAGGTTTGGAGTTTAAGGAAGTGTTCATTATCGGTGTTGAGGAGGGAATGTTCCCGTCGAAACGAAGCGCTTCAGAAGAATCAGTGGAGGAGGAGCGTCGACTTATGTATGTGGCGATCACAAGAGCAGAGAAAAACTGCTACATCACATATTGTAAGTCGAGAATGGAAGGTATGACTCCAAAGCCATCCAATCCAAGCAGATTCATTAAGGAAATAGATCCTAATTTGTTGATTTTGCCTAAAGAGTGGAGAGACACTGCATCGGTGTCTTCAGAAAGAGGAGATGCACGATGGAGTAAAGGTCAGCAATTCAATCTACGTAGGCCGATGGCTTCATCACATCAAGCATCACAGTCGTCGGAAGATTCACGTCCGGCACCGAATGTTCATCCGTTGGCAACCGGACGTTTCAAGCCAGCAAGCACATTGGCAGGTAGGGTAGGGCCAGTCAACATCTCGCAATTCCAGGTCGGCACATTCGTCAAGCATAAAGATTACGGAATCGGTCAGATCAAGCAGTTGGAAGGAACAGGTAAAGATACCAAAGCCTTCATTGAATTCAACCATTTTGGAGTGAAGAAGATATTCTTGGCGTATGCGGCTGCTAATATGCAGGTTATCAATGCGTAATTGATTGGATTATAAGTCTGTGGCCATCTATTGCATCTGCATTCAAGGATTACGACGAGAATTTGATTTTTGCAAGTGCCAATGAGCCGGGAAGAGATGGTAAAAAAGACGATTCTCTTTTTCTTCCGCTTCCCTTGCATTTCTCCGCAAAGAATTTTATCTTTGTGGGTATAGATTAACGGTTTAGAGTATGATTAAGGAAATTTCTACTAATAATGCACCGTCGGCTGTCGGACCATACAGTCAGGCTATCGAAGCCGGTGACATGATTTTTGTTTCAGGTCAGTTGGGGTTGAATCCTGCAGATGGATCTTTGTCTCCAGATGTGGTAGAACAAGCAAGGCAGTCATTGAAGAATATCGGTGAGATTTTGAAATCGGTCGGATGTGACTATTCCAATATTGTGAAAACATCCATTTTCATGACCGATTTGAGTGCTTTTGCCTCAGTGAATGAAGTCTATGCATCATTCTTTGACAAACCTTATCCAGCTCGTTCGTGTGTGGAGGTGTCAAAGTTGCCTAAGGGAGGACTGGTAGAAATTGAATGTATAGCGAAAAAGTGATGAGATTTGCTAAATAATGCGTAGAATTATGTGTTGTTTAGCATTTTCTTGTTTTTTATAATCGTTTTGTTGTGGAAATTATTATATTTGCACAATAAACTACACAAAATAAAAGGATTATGGATAAGAACAACTATGTGATAGAAACAAGTTGGGAAGTCTGCAATAAGAATGGCGGTATTTATACGGTGTTATCTACCCATGCAAAAGCGTTAGGCGATATACTTGGAGACCATTTGATTTTTATCGGACCTGATTTCGGGAACGAGGACAATATATATTTCAAGGAAAGCAAGACTGCTCTTAAGTCTTGGAAGGCAGAAGCCGCAAAAGAAGGCTTGTCTGTACGTGTCGGCACATGGAACGTGCCAGGAAATCCATTGGTTATTTTAGTTGATTACAAACCATTTTTCTCAGAAAGAGATGCTTTCTACGGTGAGATGTGGGAGAAGTTCGGCGTCAATTCGCTTGGTGCTGTCGGCGACTACCACGATTGTGCTGTATTCGGTATGGCTGCTGGTAAGGTGGTTGAGAGTTTTGTGAAATTCAACAAGTGTGCTGACGCTGGAGTGATAGCTCATTTCCATGAGTGGCAGGTAGCTTCTGGACTTCTTTATGTAAAGAGTCGTTGTCCAGAGGTGAAGACAGCATTCACAACACATGCTACAACAACAGGTCGTTCAATCTGTTTCAACAATAAGCAACTTTACGCATATTTCAATGCCTACAACGGTGATCAGATGGCAGATGAACTTTGCGTTTCAAATAAACATTCTATTGAGAAGGCTGCCGCTCACAACGCAGATTGCTTCACAACAGTATCTGGATTGACAGCTGACGAGTGTAAGCAGTTGCTTGACAAACCAGCATTCGTTACTCCAAACGGATTTGAGGCAGACTTCGTTCCAAAGGGCAACAAGTACAATACAGCTCGTAAGAATGCCCGCAGCACTATGACGAAGGTCGCTGAGGCATTGTTGGGTTACAAGCTAAAGAAGGATGCTCTGTTCATTGCTACCAGCGGTAGATTTGAGTGGAGAAACAAAGGTATCGATGTTTTTATCAAGTCGTTGAAACAGTTGGATCAGAATCCAGACTTGGATAGAGAGGTCGTTGCATTCGTGATGGTACCTTCTTGGGTTAAATGTCCACGTACTGATTTGCAGCAGAAGCTAGAAAGCAAGAGCAAGAATCAGTTGGATTGGAAAGTGCCTACACATGAGGTTAATGAACCTTGGAACAATGAGATCCTAAATGCTGTCGGCAGTTATGGCCTTGATAATCAGGAGTGCCATAAGGTAAAGATAATTTACGTGCCTTGTTTGCTTGACGGCAACGACGGAATATTCAATATGAGCTACTACGATTTGCTTCCGGGTCTTGATTTGACAGTGTTTGCATCATACTATGAGCCATGGGGTTATACTCCGCTTGAGAGTGTCGCATTCGGCGTTCCGACAATCACTACAGACAAGGCAGGATTTGGATTGTGGGTAATGAAGGAGTCAAAGAAGTACGATTCTATCAGCAATGGTGTCGCTGTAATCAACCGTACAGATTTCAACTTTGATGAGGTTGCGTCTCGTATTGAGAACGAGGTTGTCGCATACTCGAAATTCAAGGACACTGAGATCGCTAAGGCATTCAATAAGGCTCAGGAGTTCGCAGAGAAAGCGTCATGGAGCAAGTTTATTGCATATTATGTAGAGGCTTACGACAAGGCTTTGGCTGCAAAAGCACCGAAGAAAGCTGCTGCTAAACAGTCGGCTGCAAAGTCGACAAAGGCAGAGAAGGCACCTGCAGCAAAAGCAGAGAAGACGACTGCCAAAGCAAAAACAGCTAAAGCAAAAGCCGCTGAGATAAGTTCAGAGACAGTTGTTGCTGTTGGTGAGAAACCCAAGCGTCGCTGCGGTGCTAAGAAAACAGAAAAGAAATAAATAAAATAGAAATAAAGTATTATAAAAATAAGTGTTATGAAAGTTAAGACTAGCAACACAAACCAGTCTGCATGGAGAGAGCTTACTACTACAGCTAAGATTCCAGCAAAGCTAGAGAAGCTACAGACTTTGGCAAAGAACCTATGGTGGGTTTGGAATGAGGAGGCAACTGACCTATTTGAGAAGATTGACCCTGAGACATGGGAGGCGACAGGTAAGAATCCAGTATTGTTCCTTTCAAAGGTAAATATCAAGCGTCTTGACGAAGTTTCAAAGGATGCTGATTTCGCAAAGGAAATTGATTCAGTATATAAGAACTTCAAGGCTTACATGGATAAGAAGAACGAGGCTAGCAAGCCATCGGTTGCTTACTTCTCTATGGAGTACGGTTTGACAGACATTCTTAAGATCTACTCAGGTGGTCTTGGTGTATTGGCTGGAGACTACTTGAAGGAGGCTTCTGACTCTAACATCAACATGTGTGCAGTCGGATTCCTTTACAGATACGGTTACTTCACTCAGTCTATCTCAATGGACGGTGATCAGATCGCTGTATACGAGCCACAGAATTTCTCGACTCTTCCACTAGAGCAGATTAAGGATAAGGACGGTAACCCAATCATCCTTGAGGTTCCTTACTACGACAGAGTTATCTACTCTAACATCTGGAAGGTAGCAGTTGGTCGTGTTGATCTATACTTGCTAGATACAGATATCGAGCAGAACCCTGACTATGATCGTTCAATCACTCACCAGCTATACGGTGGTGACTGGGAGAACCGTTTGAAGCAGGAGTACTTGCTAGGTATCGGTGGTGTGTTGATGCTACAGAAGCTAGGTATCAAGAAGGATATCTACCACTGTAATGAGGGTCACGCAGCTCTTCTTAACCTACAGCGTTTGTGCGATTACATCGAGAAGGATGGTATGACATTCGAGCAGGCTAAGGAAGTTGTTCATGCATCTGCACTTTACACAGTTCATACTCCAGTTCCAGCTGGTCACGATAAGTTCGATGAGGGCTTGTTCGGAAGATATATGTACAAGTACGCTGAGCGTCTAGGCATCTCTTGGGATGACTTGATGGATCTTGGTCGTGAGAACCCAGGCGACAAGGGAGAGAAGTTCTCTATGTCAGTGTTCGCATGTAACCTATGCCAGGAGTCGAACGGTGTGTCTTGGTTGCACGGTGAGGTTTCTAAGAAGATGTTTGCTCCAATTTGGAAGGGTTACTTCCCAGAGGAGTTGCATGTTGGATACGTTACAAATGGTGTTCACATGCCAACATGGGCAGACCGTTCTTGGAAGGCTTTGTTCGAGTCGACATTCGGTGCTGATTACATTGCAAAGCAGGCTAAGGAGGCTACTTGGGCTCCAATCAACAAGGTTGACGATGCTAAGGTATGGGCAACTAAGTTGGCTTTGAAGAATCGTTTGATCGACTTCATCAAGGTACAGTATAAGGCTAACTGGTTGAAGAATCAGGGTGATCCTTCACAGGTATTGGCTATCACAGAGAAGATCAATCCAAATGCGTTGACAATCGGTTTCGGACGTCGTTTCGCTACATATAAGCGTGCACACTTGTTGTTCACAGATTTGAAGCGTTTGTCTCAGATCGTTAACAACGAGAAGGCTCCAGTTCAGTTCTTCTTCACTGGTAAGGCTCACCCAGCTGATGGTGGTGGTCAGGGCTTGATCAAGAGAATCATCGAGATTTCTCGTATGCCAGAATTCCAGGGTAAGGTTATCTTCTTGGAGAACTACGATATGGCTCTAGCTAAGAAGCTTATCTCAGGTGTTGATATTTGGTTGAACACACCAACTCGTCCACTTGAGGCATCTGGTACATCAGGTGAGAAGGCATTGATGAACGGTACAATCAACTTCTCCGTTAAGGACGGTTGGTGGTACGAAGGCTACCGCGAGGGTGCAGGTTGGGCTTTGACTGAGCACAGAACTTACGATTATCAGCCACATCAGGATCAGCTTGATGCTGCTACTATCTACAACCTACTTGAGACAGAGATCATCCCTAAGTACTACGCTACTAACTCTAAGGGCTACTCTCCAGAGTGGGTACAGACAATCAAGAACTCATTTATGCAGATCACTCCAAACTATACAATGAAGCGTCAGTTGGATGACTATGTAGATCGTTTCTACAACAAGCTACAGAAGGCATACGACGAGGTTTCTGCTAACGGTTACGCTAAGGCTAAGGAGATCGCAGCATGGAAGGAGAAGATTGCAGCTGGTTGGGATAACATCAGAATCGAGTCTGCTAACATTCCTGAGAAGTTGTTGTCTAACCCAGAGGTTGGCGACAAGAACTTGTTCGAGGCAGTACTTGACGTCAATAATCTTGGTGACAATGGTATCGGTGTTGATATCGTTATCTCAAACAAGAACGAGAAGGGTCACGACAAGATCTACAAGGTTGTTGAGATGGAGATGTACAAGCAGGAAGGATCTAAGTTGTTCTACAAGGCTAACATCGTTATCGAGGAGGCTGACACTTACAAGTACGCATTCCGTATGTTCCCTAAGAGCAACCTACTTGCTCACAAGATGGATTTCTGTTACACAAGATGGTTCTAACGATAAACCATTTGTAAGCATCAAATTTTTTGTAGGTTTATGCAAAGTTAATATGTTTTTTGAATATTCAATAAATCTGCATAAAAATTTGTAAAAATAGATAAGATACTTTTTATTAAAGTATAATTTTTGTAATATAGAAAACGCTCATTTGCGAAAATGGGCGTTTTTGTTTTTTATAAGTCTTTTTTTGTCTCGCAGATATTAAATTTCTCGCTGATTTTTAGGATTTTGCAAGATTTTTTTGTAATTTCGCAACATCTAATTAAGGGAACTTATATCGAATGATATACGAGACTAAAAATTAGAACGAATTAAATAGAAATTATATAAAAATCGGGGCTTTTGTGAAAAAGCTCCGATTTTTTATAATGCCCACTTTTAAAAATCATAATGCCCAAAATTAGGAAAATGGATTTTCTAATTGTTTGATTATGTTCGGTTTGTGGGCGGGACTCCTTCTATATTCTTACATATATTCCGAAGTAGTTAAATAGTTTTCCCCTTGAAAAAAAGAAAGAAATTTATTGGTATGTTTTGAAAAATATCTATTTTTGCATCGTTGTTTTTGAAACAACTATAATTTCTATTAAAATTCGACATGATAAAAAAATCGCAAATGTCTGTATTTGACGATTGTATTAGATCTCAAAAAGAACAGACCAAAGTACAGAATGTTGTTCCGACTTCTGCTATAAATTCGGAATACTTTTCAGAGCCTCAAAAGATTGAGAATCTGAAGAATAGCATTGACAAATCTCTTCGTCAATCCAATCGAGAAACAGGTGTTTTATCCATCAAAAAAGTAATCAAGGACAGAGATTCTTTTATACGTTTATATCAGTCCGAAGATACAATCAACGCTTTTGCAACGCTTTCTGCTATTTCAAGTTTCAAAGTTCTTGCTATGCTCGTTGAATCTTTAGCTCCATCAGAGGATAATACTGTCTATTTTGACAAGACTCAATGGAGTAAATACAAGCTTACTAAAAAGACTTTTCGTACAGGAATTAAGGATTTGATTCTGTCTGGTTTTTTAGTTAAATCATGTGGCAAAAGGACTTTCAAGTATCAGGTTAATACGAATATTTTTAGTTGTGGCGAATTGTCTTTATCTGCTTATGAATCAGAGACTAAAATAAGGCGAAAGTATGTTAAAGTGATAACAGATGAGACTCAGATGAAACGCTATGGCATTCAAAAGTCTTCTGTAGAAGATGTCGCATATCAAATGTTCTTGTCTGATGCTACGGAAAGTGTTGTGAATGGTGTCTATGCTTCGAAAGATAGTGATGGACGAAGGTTCTTCAAAGTATATAGAGGAAAATTCGTACAAGCATTGCTGAGCATACGAAGGAAAGTGTCTGCCAAGCTAATTGCTTATTCTATAGATTCTTATGTTCCTCAAAATAAACATTTGACAAATATTTCAAGGTCGGAAATTGGCAATAATCCAGCTTTTTCAATGAGTAAGTCTTCTTATTATCGAGCTGTAAATGATTGCCTTAATTCTGGTTTGTTTTTTTGTGGTAAAGAGGACAATAAAATCTATATGCATCCTGACTTTTGGTGTTATGGATCACGAAACAAAATTGCTGATTTCATCAAGAAAAAATTCAATCTCAAGATGAAAATTTATTGGACTAAAAAAGAGAAAAAAAGACACTATATCTCCCAGATGCTTGACGCAAAAATATACGATTCTATTCTTTAGAATGGTATATTTATTCGTTCTTTTGTTGCCTTGAATTTTTGCTTTTTTTTCTACGAAAAGACACAAGTTTTGTGCCTTGTTTTTGTCGTGCCGTAACAAATATGCAACAAAATATCATCAAAATTTGTTTTTTTGTGATGTTGCTTTGTTCCGCATTTTGTTTTTTTGTTTTCTAATCAAAACTACACGTTGTTAAGTAGGTTTATTGTGTCAATCTTCTGTTTATCAATGATTTTTGCGTATATCATTGTTGTTTGGATGTTCGTGTGACCAAGTAAATCTCTGATGGCAGTTATGTTAGCATTCTTAGAAAGTAACAAAGTTGCAAAGGTATGTCTGCCGACATGCGTTGTGACTTTTTTTGATAAACCTGCATCCTTGGCTAACTGTGTAACATGTCTGTTTATCGTTATTAGTGCTCCAGGCAAGTCGAATACCAAATCGTCTCCCTTTTTATTTCCTCTCGGTGGTAATAAGTCTATAGCCTTTTGACATAAGGGAATACTGATTGGCTTTTGTGTCTTTTGGATAGTTTTCTCTATTCTTACTGAGTCTCCATTGATTACGATATTGTTCCATGTTAGTAATCTAATATCGCTAATACGAAGACCACAGTAGCATTCAAACAGAAAAGCTTGCTTGACTACTGGGTTGTTGCTGGCTGTATTCTTGATTGCATTAAACTCCTCTTCTGTCAAATACGTTCTTTGATTTTCTTTGATCTTTACTCTGTATTCATGAGGAACTAAAGTAAAAGGATTTCTATCTATGTATTCATTTCTTACTGCATAGTTAAGAGAGAGAACCATAACCTTTTCATAGACTTTAGCTCCTCCAGGTGATAAATGTCTTCCTCTTTTTTCTGATACATATACATTTTGAATGTAATCCAGCCAATCTATGCAGTATTGCTTGTCTATTTCGCACAATTTTACTTTTGGCGAAAATTCTTTAATTCTATCTATTGTTTGGCTAATCTGATGTATGTAATTCCCCTTTCTTTGATGATCATCCTTAAACTCTGCCAACAAATCGGTAAATAACATCTTCGAGGAATCATTGTCTTTGATGTTAGCTTTTTTATGTACTAACGAAATGATTCTTTCTGCTTTGATTTTATTAGCTGCCTTTAGAGTTTCTTTATTTATATCTTTGTCATTATCCGTCTTTTCTGGAATGATATACAAATTAAGAGATTCATAGGATCTTTTGCCCTCCCAGTAACAGTCAAGATATATACTTTTGTTTCCACCTTTTAATTTGCGGAATCTAATCTTAATTGGTTCTTTTGCTTTGTTCATTTTGATAAGTGATAAGTTCTTTGTTTGTTGTATCTATATGCAAAAATAATAAAAAGAGACTGATTATTAGTCAGTCTCTTTCAAATAAATAAAGTTGGTTACTTTTTGCTTTCTTCAAGACTTGCCTTTCGGAACTCTTTCAAAAGCTTTTCTAACTCTAAACTTGCCTTTCTCGCTCTTGATCCAGCAGCTTTGTTGCCAGATTCAATCTGAGATGTTGCATCCTTTTGAAACGCCTCAAAAGATGCATTGATCTTTTCTACTATTTCTTTCATGGTTTATAATGATTTACTTTTCTTTTCAAAGGTACTAATTTCACTGACAACAGCAACTATTTTTTCTGTTTTATAAAAACTTCGTAGTTTGCAGGAAGAGTAACCTTTGTTTCCCTTATTTTGTTAGAAGTTGCATTTTTTATTGCAGATGTAGTTGAAGTGATAACATTAGATAAGGTACGCTGTGCAGGAGTGACACCTATACTTGTTCCACTTATGGTATTGCTGGAAGTTTCTTTAACAGCATCATTTACAGCATTGTCTGCAACATACAAGCCTTCAAAACCGTCTCTATCATATATAACTGCATCGAAAGGATATATATTGCCATTGAATATTATATTTTCTGTTTTAAGGTGCATTCTGTTAGCAGAAAAACTCGCTTTCGCATAGACCATCGTGTTTTTAGGTATAGTTGTTCCTGATATGGTTATGCTCTCTGTAATGCGAAGCTTTACTTGACTTGCGGTTGTTATGTTGGTTTGCTCGTCATTGACTACAGCATGCAAAGTGTTTTTGCTTGTAGATGTATTGCTTCCACCCATAGTGCGAAATCCTTTTTTTGAAGCAGTTCTTTGTGGTAGTTCTGCGATATGCTCAACCTTTACTTCTTCTTTCTTCTCTTGGTCTTGATCTGTAATGTCAATACCTGTCTGTAAGGAGATACGCTTCTTCTTTTCTCTCATAGTTTCCTTCTTCCTTCTTGCAATTTGATCTTCAACAGATTCTTCCTTTTTCTCTTCTTGCGGCTCTTTAATGTTATTGACAGAGCTATGAGCAATAGTAGTTGTTTGATTACTATTGCCTTTATTAGAGCCAATGTTGTTGAGTGATGCAATTTGCTCTTGTGGAGTCAGGTCAACTTTCGTTTCTGGTTCTGTTTCATCTTGTGCTTCATACTCGGAAGATGCTCCTGTGAAAAATGAAAGTGAGTTAAATTCTCTCTCTGCTTTGATTTCTGCGTCTCTTCTTTGTTGTTGAGATTGATACTCCTCAAACATTTCCATTCTTGATTTGGATGTTGATTCATTTTCCGTGACGATAGGATCTGGAATTACATTGATGTCAACGGATTGCTCTTCCACTGCAAGAACTTCTGATGTTCCACCTCCCATCATGTAGAAGAACCCACATCCTATTAAACACAAAAAACTACAGAATGCGTGTGTTATTATTTGTTTGTTCATCTCTTTTGCTTCATTTGGTTAATACTGTCAGCTTTCTGTATGCTGTCAATCATTTGAAGATATTTCTGATTTTGCTTCGTTACTTCCGAGAAGCCAGAAGTCAGTTCATCTTCAACTTGTTGACTTATGTCACTTAAATCTTTGACTACTTCAGTGACTTCTTTTTGAGAGTCTCTTTTGATACTCATTCTCCATCTGTGACCTAATGTAAACAATACAAGCAATATCAAAAGAATAACGAAAACTTTAATCGTAAATGATTTCCTTTTTTCTATTGGCATTGAATTAAGATATGATTCAAGATTAGCCAATTTGCGACAGACTGTTTCTATTATGTTCATCTTCTTACTTTTTTAATTGAATGAAAATCCTTGATGTTCCATTTGCCGAGAACAAATCCGTGCGGATTACTATCTGTTCTTGGACTATTGATAAGCAACTGATGAGAAACGATTGAAAAATACTCAATGTCAGTGCTACGCATAAATGTTGTTTTGCCGTAGTAAGTTGCTTCATAAGGATATTTATCCATATTGACAACAACACTATCTGTAAAGATTTCGCAGATGATACCACCTTGAACTATATGTTCATAGTATTGTTTTGACTTTCTTTCCTTATAATAGAAAGCAGGAGTTTCATCAGATAACTGCAAAGCTTGATTGATGTTTCTCTCGATACTTTCCAAGTTAGGAGTAAGCGTAAAAAACAGTTCGTGAAATCGTTGAACATGAGCTTTGGCTTCTGCAGGACGAGATTGGTTGATGTCTTGTTGTAATGCCAATATCAAACTTTTTCCGTTGTCAAGAACATATATTTTTTCTCTTTGAGACTCAGCAAACTGATAACTCTGAAAAATTGCAAAGATTGATACAACTACAGCTATTGTAGTAATACCTATCAAATAGACCTTAGTTAATGAATGAATCGTTTGAATGTCTTTTAATTTGTTTAGCATAATTTTCTTCTTTTTCAAGGGTTGATACTCATTGATTTCTTAACAGATGAAATGACAGGTTATCCATCTCCTTTGACTCCCGAATTTCCATCATTATAACTATCTCCAGAGTTGTTGTCTGATGAAGAGTTTGAACCACCTGACGAGCCCTTAAAAGCGTTGATTATTTGTCCTATTGATTGAAGGAATCCTCCGTCGCCTAAAGCAGTTAAACTTGCTCCACCTGTAGCTATTCCAGCTGCGATTGTTCCTCCAGTAGTCGCAACACTCTTAACAGCACTTCCTATACCTGCACTACCTGCAGATTCAGCCATACTCAAAATGAAACCAGCTAATGAAGGTACTGTGAAATATGCACAAGCAGAAACTAAAAACATGATTGGAACCCAAATTTTATCAGTGTCAATAACCCCTTCATACCATTCTGGATTTGCGTCAATATCGACAATCTGTAGTTGGAAATAGGCTGTGGCGAAGCATTGCGTTATATATAGAATTATATTGCAGATTGGAATATAGAGCAATGCACCGATGTATTTTCCAAGCCAATTCTTGATGTTATCCTTGAAATAAGGAATAAGTGAAAGTGCAAAGGCAACTGGACCGAATATGGAAAGTATTATTCGTAATAATCCAGAGTAGCATATTATGCAAGTTTTGGCAAGAACGCATAGGATCTGTGCGAAGAAATTAAAAATAGTTACTCCACATAATATCCATGCTCCCATAATTTCCTCCTTTGTCTCTGTTATCCATCTTTCGGCTCTGTCTATCAAGGACGCATTTTCCATTTCTTGATTTTTACGTTGTTTAAGTTTGTCCTGATATTTTTTCCATTCATCAAGAACATTGTTGTTCTTGTCAACCAATGCTGTAGTGCCATTTTTAAGAGGTTCATAGATTAGTGCATCCAATGTTCCTGTAACAAGAGAGAAATTCATTATGCAGAATAATACAACAAAAGGTTTGGCAAAATCTATTACATGCAGATCTTGTCCTTTGCCCCAAGTGTTCCAGAAGATGTTGCCTACATAGGCAAGAGTAAATAATCCAGCTAATATTTGACAATAAGAAGCCAATGCTGATGCTTGTATGGCTTCATTTACATTCTCAAATACTTTATCAATTATATCAATATTGAAATCTGATACCATAGCTTATCTTGTGTAAGGTTTTAAATAAGTGATGTTCTTGCCGTTTGGCATTCTGATCGAGACTTTTCTTTGAGGACATTCTTGCAAGACTCCTCCTTTAAGGTATTTTTGAGCTTTGCCCAAATGTGTGTTAGCCCAGAACAAATCAGCGTTAACTCTTTGTAGTTGGGCATGAAGAATAAAGTCATCGACGCAACATATTGCACGAATTACGGATGTTTTAATATTCTCCCTAACTACTTTGATTTGTTGCTTAATCATAAATGCACTTATTTCAGCTCCATTGCCATTGGACTCTTTTAACTCTTCACGCAGATGTGTGATTGCTTTGACATCTTGTGTGATTACATAGCCACAATCAACAAGTGTCATTATACACATATACTTTTCTGCATAAGTCAGTTCATCAAGATTAGTGACTTTTTCTCGTAACTGAGTTACCTTCTGGAAAGCTTGTGTTCCGTATTCTATTGCTTCGATCAATTCTACACTTGCAGCCACAAGTTCAGCCATTCTTTTGAAAGCTTCCTTTTTCTCTTGAAACATTTCAAGTTGTTGTGTGAACTGTAACAGCTGTTGCTGAGCAATCAGTTTTTGCTCTACAGCTTCTTCCATTGATTCACATTGCATGATTATGTTGTTCGCCATATTTGTAGGATCGTGCGTTATCATTTGGCTGTAACTTACACTTCCCCATAACCCTAATATGATTGTCAAGAAATGTTTTTTTATTCCCATATCAATCTTTTATTTCTGGTAAAATGTTGTATAATTTCTTTTCAATGGCTTCTGCCATCGTTAACTGATATGTCCTTTTCAATGACAGCAACTCACTTTTAACTCTCTTCTCTGTTGAGTACGTTAGTGCTTCTTCTTTGCTGACTTCTGTGGCATATACAGCACTTCTCGCTCCAACCTTGATAAAGGCTTCTTTGTATGAGTTTCTGTCTTTTAATTGTAGATTCTTGTTCACACTCATGAGTTTTGCAATCTCGTCTTTAGTAAGACCAAGTGATCGAGATATTTTATCCTGCATATCTTTGTATTGTGCGAAGTCTAACAGAATCTTCACTGGTGACTGGGTAGAGACAATATCTTCGATGTTCTTGTTTCCGACCAAATCTGTAGGTTCTTGTGTGACGATGCAAATTTGAGCATAGTGCTTTCTTGCAGTTCTGTATAGGTAACCGATGTAGTTAGCCATGTTTTCACTCTTCATAGCACTCCAAGCTTCTTCCATCAGAAGAATCTTTCCTACCTCTTTTTCTTTTTCATTTCCTTCTTCATCAATGTATTTCTTCTTTGGAAGATTGAACATCTTATTAGAAAAAGTGTTCATGATCAGAAGAGTCACTATAGGCAGTAAAGTCTCATTGTTACGAATCTTGTCCAACTCAAAAACAATGAACCTATTATTAAGCAAGTCATCGTCCATGTCGCTATTAAGCAATCTGCCATATTGCCCATCCTTATAGAATCTCATAAGAATCTGTACTAAGTTGTCTATGTCGAAATTGTCTCTCTCAACACAAATGACCTCTTTGATGTAACTTGTGTATTCGTCTCTTAGAAACTCATAGAATGTATCGAAACATGGACGAAGGTTCTCGTTCTTTACTTTGAGAAAAAACTGGTTGATGCCGTTGCCTATATGAGTTAGTTCTGCATTGCTTACGTTTTCTGTGTTTTTTTTCCAAAGGGTAAGCACTAAAGACACAAGCTGTTCCTTCTTTTCTTCTGAATATCGTCCAGTCGGATCAAAAAAAGGATTGAAAGATAGAGGCTTCTCTTCTGAATAAGTATAGTAAATACCTTCCTTGCCACCAGTCTCTTCTTTAATGAACTCGTAAAGTCCTTGATAAGAGTCTCCCATATCAACGATGACAACATGATATTCTTGGTCGTACATCTGACGAAGCAGATTGTTGATGAAGAAAGATTTTCCACTACCAGACGGACCGACCATGACCTTGTTTCGGTTTTCTATCCAACCCTTTTCCATTGGCATTTCATCCAAGTCTAAAGCAATCGGAACTCCGTTTACTCTGTCGCACATATTGATGTGATAGTCAGTTGCTGGATTTACCCAATCCTTGTAATTACTGTCGGTTTGAATCATGCAGGCATTTTGATCCGTAGTTCCGAGCATAGTCATTTCGGAAGGATAGTAATTGGAACAGCCTGGTATTCCTCCCCAGAACATGTGTGATGTAATTCTTTCAACCTTCGTGTTCGTGCAATCGAGCTTAGAGAACTTTTCAGATAATACAGCATTCTTTTGTAGCAAAGAATTATAGTCTTTATCCCAAAGGATCACATTAAACGAAGCCCTACAAATTCGGTCTCCAGTTTGAGCAATCTGTTCAAGAAAAGAATCGTTTTGAAGACTGTTGTACTTGTTGTCAGAATCAAATCCTCCAAGTGATCTCAATAATTTACCTTGACTTCGGATTTTTTCTTTCAGCTCTTCTTGTGGTTCAAGATAAAAATACTGATTGTATATGTGATTGAACTTAGATAGTAAGCACAGACCTTCAACATAGCTTTGATTTACATAGCATCCGATTGAACTTTGAGATAAAGAAGGATTCCAACTATGAGAGGCAACGGTGTTAGGCATATTGCGAAGATCCGAAATGGCAAAACAACTGACATAATCGTCTCCAACCATTAGTGTGTCATCATTAAGGATATGCTGTTCTCTTAATGTTGTGTTGGTTTCTGAAAAATCCAAGTTGATGTATTTTTCGATAATACCAAAGGTTTCTTGTGTTCCTATAACCTCATCCTCGTCAAGTCTTCGTACTTTAATTCCACAACCTTCAAGAATCGTTTTCATTTCCATTAGCTTGTTTGAAAACTCAAACAATTTCTCTTTGTCCGTCAGCTCTTTACTTACAACATTTCCTTTGCAGATGCAGGACAATGTGCTTTTTTTCTTGATGTTATCTTTGCACGAAAGAGTAACATACAAATATGTTTTGTGTTCAAAATACTTTCTTCCTTCAAAATGTTTGGCATATCCTCTTGATAGATAACCAGTAGCTTCCCCTTTGAAAGAAAAATGCTTCTCTACAAATAAATCTTGTTTATGGAGAATGGTATAGTTTGGTAATACCTTCATTGCTCGAACCCAACATTTGAATTGTGTTTCGTAGTCTTCTTGTGTCATAGTCCAGATCTCTGGCAACTCTACTTCATATAGAGCTGTGATGTCAGTGTTCTTGGAAACAAGAAAACCGTCTTCATATAGATACAAAGGAAGTATCTCGTCAATGTTTATTGCTTTCATGCGATTTCAAATTCTACAGATTCTTCTATGTTAAGATTCATCGAAATGTTGATTTTCTTCTGTTTCCTTTTTATTAAGAAGTTTATCATTCCGATTTGCTGTGATGATTCGTCTTTTTCCTTTGAAAGAAAAAACAATGATTCACTTATTATTTCTTCCTTTATCCAATTCATATCATAAGAAAGCTTTGTTAGGGTATGTTTTGAATATGTCAGAAGCTGATCGATTTGCTTGACAACCTCATTGAATACTTCTTGCGACACTTTATCTTCGTATGATTTTCTGATGTCTTCAATGTTAAGTTCACTAATTTTCTTTCTGTAGTCTATTCTTAATAGTTCTTTATAGCACTTCCAAGTTGCTGCAATATCAGATAGTGCATCGTGGGCATCAGCAAAGTCATGCCCGAACAGGTATCTGTATAATTCAGTTAGTTTTGGATATTTGAATGAACCATTTTCCTTTTCTATTCTTAAAAGATTGGTTGACTCCTGCATTGTACAGAAAAATTTCTTCGTCTGCAACTGATACATAAACTCTTTATCCTTTACTCTATGTGCGTCATTCCGTATCACATTCATGTCAAATTCTACATTGTGACCGACTATCAGGTCTGCCATCATGAACAATTTTGACAGATGTTTGAGTGCAACTTTTGTCGTGCATCCAATCTCTTTTATTTTCTCGTTGGTAATCCCATGAACCTTGATGGCACTTTCCTCTATCTTTTTTTGTGGTTTCACATACTTTCTGCCACTCTCGACACAGTTCAAACTGTCATCGCACAATATATAACCATATTGCACCATTGATGGTTCGTTCAAACCAGTTGTCTCCGTATCTATGAAAAGAATCATTTTTATTTGGTTTTCGATGCTCGATTGTCGGCAAGAATGTCCTTAATCCTATATCTGTTATGTAGATATTTGTTTGCTGATTTAGATGCCCTGAATTGAGTCAGCCCATTTTCTCCAAAGCGAGAAGATAAGTATATGCTTCCTCCAGCACCTATTGCAATAATTACAATTCCTACGGCTAATCCTTTGAGAAAAGAACCAGTATTGCTTGATACTACACTATAAGAGATATATCCTATAACTATAGAAGCAAAGAATACAAGGATATAACTTTTAGTCATTCCCTTAACAAGAGCGTTTCTGCCGACTCCTTTATTGGTCTTTATCTGCATCGCAGTTTTATTAAAGTAATTTTTGTAATAAAAATAAGCAGAGAGAGTGATGACACTCCCTTTGCTATTCATGCTCAATCTCTAAGAGATATTTAAGCCTTGTTGAAGAAGAATACTTTTACCATCTGAGAAACGACGATAAAAATAATCAAACCTCCCAACCACATACCTGTTTTCTTAGCAGCATCCTGATTTCCCGAAGTGAAATTGTAGAAAAGAATACAACCACTTACTAATGCTCCCAATCCACATACATACTGGAAAGTTACAAGAGCACTGTCGATAGTGTTACTCAACTGTGTGTTAGCAGCTGCAAAGGCATCGCTTACATTCTTGTTTTGTGCAAACATCTTGCCAATGCCAGCCAACAAGCTTAGGCTTAGAGCAATCGCTCTGTTTCTTAATTTGTACATACTTTTTATAATTTTAATTTTTGTAATATTCTTATAAAATCTACGATTGTGAGTTCTTGAACTCTTTCGCTGCTTGAAGCAGTCTCTTCGTAGCATCATTGACTTCGTGAGTCTGCTCCTCCTGGATTGCGTCGCATTCTACTTTTGATGGAGGAGGAAGTGTTTCTTCTTTTGGTTTTACTGCCTCTACTTTTGACATTTGAAGAGGCTTTCGTTCAACCTTGTCGTAAGTTACATTGTCTTTGAATGGAGTGTTAAGCTGTATGGTCTTGTTTTTCCTTTCCTCTGCCTCTGATACTTTGACTGTTGAGTTTTTCTTTTGCAAGAAGATATATACAACATCAAGTATTATGCAAAAAGGAATCCAGACTGACAGAAACTCTCCCCAGCTAATACCGCTCATTTTGTTCTTTCAAAGGGTGTCACATAAAGTCCATGAAGAAGCGAGCACATTTTTCAGTATCATTTTTTAGTGAGTCCAGCAAAGATCTTAGATTGTCATATTCGTACATCCTTTCTTCTCTTCTGTCCATACTGTAGTGATACCAACATCCTACACATTTGCAGGCTTCTTCAATTTGATTGTATCTTGCCGATTCTGCCCAGTAACTTGCATATCCAGACACAACAGACCTGAATGTCTCTTCTAAATTTTCGCATCCAGAACTGCGTTGGGTATATTTGAAATCTCTTTTTTCAAAAGTTATTTCGTTTAGTTTGAGACCTTTTTCCATATACCCTTGAACTGCATCTATGAATTTAGTAACTTGAAACCAATCCTGGACATCGCCTCGATACTCAGTATCTTTGTATTTAATAGAGAATGCTGTCATATCATGATGTTTTTGATTAAGCAAAATTACTAAATTTTAGTGATTTATGCAAGTTGAAGAAGAATATATAGCTCTTTATTTGAGATAGTCTTTCTTCTTTTTTTGCTTTGTCTTAGCTTCGTAATTTTTCTTTAGAAGCGACAGGTTTTCATTCAAGAAAGCAGATACTAAATTGTGGACGATTGCATTTCTCGATGTTTGGCAGTCAGCACCTCTACAGATTGCATCTAACATGTCAATGGTGTCTTCTCGCAACCAAAACTGTTTGAAAGTGTTGTTGTCTGAGACACTTTTTTTAATGATGCTTTTGTATGCAAACGCATTACCGTCAGAACCCTCATTTGTCTCTTCTTTGACAGACTTTCCTTCTGACTCTTTGTCTTGTCTTGAAACAGGAGACTTTTCCTTTTCATCACTCTCTTTCGTTTCGACATTAGTGGAAGTCTCCTTTTCTACAACTTCTTTTTCACTGGATTCTTCGACTTCTCCAAAAGAGGCAAAAGCTGCGTCTATGTTATTGGGATTAAGGTCACTGACAATACCTACAATGTCAATGCTTTTAGTTTCTCCAATAGTTCTTGGTGTTGATTGGTCTTTTCCTTTGCCCATTTTTAATCTTTGATTAAGATGTTAAACTCTCTAATGAAGTTGCCCAAGTTAAGTCCGTTAGGCAGTAGAGATAGGTATGAGTTTGGTGGAGCAGCAAGAGTGTTCCATAACTCTTTGTTGAAGGCTTTTGTTGAGTAGCCGATTTTGTTTGTCATCATGTCGGCTTTGATATTTAGTGTTCGGATTTTCTCGTTAAATGGAGGGAATCTTTTAGCCAAAGATTCAAATAGTGTTGCTGACATATTGCTTCTGTATTTGTGCCAGAACTCATAAATTCCCTTGATGTTATGATCCTTGTACTTGTTGGCTATAAGCATGATTGTGTAAAGAGCTTCCAGATTTGAGTTGAACAAATTCTCAGCTTCCATATAAGGTACGAAAATGTAGTTCACTCTTTTGATGATGCTTGCAAAAGAAGCTGTGTTGATAGTTCCTGCAAGATCGACAAATATGTAGTCAATGTCACCTTTGGCTACAAGACCATCAATCAAAGTTGTTACAGAGAATATCTTTTTCTCCTTGTTCTCTTGGGCAGGATCTGCAACAGCACAAAAAATATTGTAAGGAGGAATGCCAACTTCTTGATGTGCTTTGTAAACGGAATCTGCTACTGTGTCGGGATTCTCTTTCTCTCCAGCTCGTAGTTTGTAGATGTTGTACTGAGGAGCATCGCCGTCGATTACTACGACATTTTTCTTCTCTTTATAGGCATAATAGTTTGCCAAAAGCAAAGTCATGGTTGACTTGCCTGAGCCACCCTTTTGGGCGACAAATGAAATGACCTTTGTCATATACTTTGTTATTAAAATAATTTTTGTAATATCTGAATCTCCATTGGATTCGGTGGCAAAGTTATGAAGAATTTTTTTCTTTCAAAGGTTTTTCATGAATTTTATGCAACAATGCGTCATTATCGCAATGCAACAACATATCAATGCATCATTATCACAATGTGGCAATGCAATAACACAACAATGCATCATTATCACAATGTGGCAATGCAACAACATAGCAATGCGTCATTATCGCAATGCAACAACATAGCAATGCGTCATTATCGCAATGCAACAACATAACAATGCGTCATTATCGCAATGCAACAACATAACAATGCGTCATTATCGCAATGCAACAACATAACAATGCGTCATTATCGCAATGCAACAACATAACAATGTGTCATTATCGCAATGCAACAACGCAACAATGCGTCATTATACGACTAAATTATAGCCTTTTGAGATTCAATGATGATGTAAATATCCAACTGATTGGAATGAAAAATTGCTTTGAAATAACAGCAATCTTTCCAACCAGACCAAAGGCATTTATTGTAAAAATTTCACACTCTTTTTAGCCGAACAAAAAGAGTTATGGTCACGAAAATTTTTACTATCTTTGCACTCAGTTGAATGAGTGAGCAAGATGTGTGTTTGGGCGTCAAAATCGCTTTCCAAACACCTTGCTAAAAATTCAAAACTCGTCCCCCGACGATTGAATTTTTAGAATGAAAATGCCTCCCAAGTCAGCATTTTTTAGACATGCCGTAAAGGGCAATTTATTACAAAAATTATTTTGATAGAAAGTTATGCCAAGAGTAGATTATCGAGTAACTCTTCGTTTCTCGGAAGAGGACTACAAGTATCTAAACGAATGCTTTGAGAAATCGAATTTCAAAACAAAGGCTTCGTATTTTCGTCATTTGGTGGAAAATACCACCATCAAGCAACTTCCTATTTTCGGTGCAGATGACATTTTGAACGAACTTAAATCTGTAAAAAAGCAGATTGAAGGTATTGCCGTCAATGTAAATCAGATGGCAAAGCACTTGAACGGTTCTCAAAAGGATTCCGTTTTAGGCTACAATGTCACAAAAATGTTAGAGTTTCTTCCTAAAATAATGGACTTGCAAAAGGAGTTGGATGTAAAAACATCATCAATCCAGAAGTCTTACATTGACTATATCAACAAAATTTACAGAGAAGAAGACTAATATTATTTGCCTATGATAATCAAAGTTATCAAAGGTTCTGACCTCAAAGCTGCAATTCGTTACAACACTCAAAAGGTTAGTGACGAACAGGCAACTGTTTTGTCTGCCAAGAATTTGCCAGTTGATGACTTGAAGAACATCAATCTTATAGAGAAAATGATGCGTTTCATAGCAACTCCTGCCAAAGAATTTGGTACAAAAGTCAAGGACTATGTGTTTCATGGAGTGATTTCCCCCGAAGAAAAAGGTTTGTCAGATTCCACTTTGAAGAATCTTGCTGATGACTATATGCGTGAAATGGGGTATGCAAACCAACCATATTTTGTGGTCAAGCACAATGATACAGACCATACTCACATCCATATCGTTAGCATAGACATCAATAAGAAAGGTAAGAGGTGCGTTGCAGACAACTTCGCATATCGCAAAACAAGTGATGTCCGTAAAACTCTTGAACAAAAATACAATCTGTCTTCTCCTGACAAATCTAAGAAGGAAAAGGAAAAACAACGAGTCGAAAACGCAATGAATTTCCTTAGAGAGACATCCTTTCTTTCAAATGAGGTCGCTCCAAGAGAATATAAGAAGAACATTCAGCGTGTTCTCCGTAAGGTCAAGAACGAGTATTCCGTTACTGACTTTCATGAACTGAACCGAGTATTGAAACCTTATGGCATTCAGTCTGAACTTTCTCAGTCTTTTGATGGAGTGTCCTTTTACTCGATAGACAACGATGGAAAGCAGACTGGCAAGGCTATTGCAGGAAGCAGATTCCTGCTGTCTTACAAGTCATGGCAGGAACAGTTTAGCCGTAACATGAAGTGGAGCGAGAACAAGGCTAATCAGATTAAGATTAGCAAGGATCGTGTACGTTGGGCTACAGACAACCTCTTCAAAAAATATGCTGGTAAGATTACCTATGGAGACTATATCGCAGAGGTTAAGAAACTTGGCATCGACGCACAGCTTAACATAAACAATGATGGACTTCTTATAGGTATCACTTACGTTGATCACGGCAAAGGCTACACTTACAAGGCAAGCGAAGTTGACCGAAATCTGTCTAAGGATCTCAAAGAAAGACTTATAGAAGGTGGGGCAGGGGAGTCTCCTGAAATCCGTCAGGTCAAAAGATTGCAAGAGCCTCTTGAACAACTCTTCAAACGAAGAGTCCGTGAGCAGTTTGTGTTTGAGTCTAATGCCATCAAGTATCTTTCTTATGAGAAGGAACTATATATTTCCTACTGCAAGGAGCGTTACAACAGCAACGAATACAATGCTTCTTTCGCTTGGGATCAGTTTGTCGAGAACAAGCGTGCTACTCTTGATGCCGTCTATGCTAAAGAGGAAAAGCAGTTCCAAGAAGATGCTGACACTTTCTTGAAGATCGCAAGATTCGTTGAGAAGGACAAGTTCGCTGACCTTCTTCTTGCTTCCGATTTCAATTTTGGGAATGGTAAACTTTGCCATCGCCAAAGACAAGACTCATTTGTTATTGATGACTGTGGCGTAGATTTCCCAGAGATCTCCAACTATGACAGAACAGGCAAGGAAAGGAAACTTACAGAGTTTGAGAAGAACTTCTATGTTCAGGTCGCTGATGGAGGAATAGACAGCATTACCTTCAAGTGGTATAACCTCAATGACACAGCATTCAGATTCTTGTCTGACGAGGATAAGTTAAAGGCACAGGCTAAGATGATGCAGGACAGAATAGTCAACTTGATAAAGACAAGCTCTCCTGCAGTAGTTATTGCCGAAACCATGAAGGATGGAATGCTGTTTGATGTCAGAGGAGACAAGGTAATGATCATTTCTCCTAACACTCATATTACCCATACTCTTACTGACGAGAATATGAGAAACTATATCCTTTCCAACAAGGATGATGTCATGGCTATGAAGTCCGAGCTTCTTACCAAGTCGTGCAAGTCAACACTTCTATACCAGGCAGTTCAGAGATTCCACCGTGTCCTTAGCGACAAGTATATGCAGCAGGAGCGTTTAATACAGGCTTGCGACTGGCTTGCTCAGTACAATACTGACCTTGCTACAGATGTTCGCAGAATGGTTGAGGATGGCAAGGCTGAGTATATCAATCAGCATCTGTTTGAGTATATGGACAAGGATCTTCGCTTTGTCAACTATGATAACTATATGATGATGAGAAAACTTGATTTCGGCTATGTCGTAAAAGCTGACACCAAGAAGGAGCAGACTCCTGACTTGTCAGAAAAGACTCCAGATTCAGATGTCAAGTCTTCTCAGAAGCAGGTTAAGAAGAAGGGTATGGGAATCTGATGTTTATATATAATGAATTGTAAAATATTATATAATTTCGGCAATAGTTGATGTTGATTGCCGAAATTATATTATCTTTGCGTCATGATTTAGCTCAATGTTTATGAATACTTGCAAAGATCTCATACGAAAATATGCCTCCAACCATGAAATGTTTGGAAAGCAGGAGTTGTGGGGTTGGCTGAAAGATAAAGGACAGACAAGCCAAAATACAATGACATGTATGCTTACACAGATGGTAGAAGCAGGAGAAATTTATAGAGTGTCGAGAGGTAAATATGCCCTTTCTTCTGATGGCAAGTCCTCGTTCCATGCAGTTATTGAGGAAAAAGAAATAGAAGTAAGCCAGAAACTCAAACAAAAATTCCCATTTGCTACCTTCTGTATTTACAACGGCAGAAGCCTTTCCCCACTTCAGCATCACATATCTGAGAATAACATTACATATATAGAAACTGAGCGTTACGCAGTGGAAAGTGTATTTGAATACCTTAGAAGCGAAGGGTATGTTGTGTGGAAGAATCCAACAGCAGACTTCATATATATGTATGTTAATCTAAAGGATCAGTGTGTTATTGTAAAACCGCTGGTGACAGAAGCCCCTATAGAAGAACTGGATGGTATTGCTGTTCCTACACTTGAAAAAGTTCTTGTTGACATAGAAAAGGATCCATGCTTTGATTACCTGCAAGGAACAGAATCTGGTCGAATGTGGGAAAATGCAAGGGAAATGTATAATATCAACCAAACCCGTCTTAAAAGATACGCCCAGAGACGTGGTCTAAAACTTTAGCGACAAAAATCAATGATACATAATAAATGCTTCACTACAGAGTGGATTGATCAAAAGTCAAGTGAACTTCACTATACAGATAAGAATCTAATCGAAAAGGTGATACGAGCCTTTTCTCTTCTTGACATGCTTGCAAGAAGTGGATGTACTTTCTATTTCAAAGGAGGAAGTTGCCTGATGCTTCTACTTCAGGATTCTCCACATCGTTTGTCTATAGATATTGACATAATGTGTCCTCCTGGTACGAACATTGAGGATTACCTTACACAATATTCTGAAAACGGCTTTTTGAACTACAAACTTATAGAACGTAAACAGGCAGGTACTGACATTCCGAAAAGTCATAGCAAATTCTTCTATAAGGTCGCTTTTAATGCAGACACGAATAAAGAGTCATATATTTTGCTTGATGTACTCTATGAGGATTGCCATTACCAACAGGTGCAGGAGGTTGAAATCAAGAATGCTCTAATAGAAATGGATGGTAATCCACCTATGGTAAAGGTTCCGTCTGTAGGAGACATACTTGGCGACAAACTTACCGCTTTTGCTCCAGAGACAACAGGTATTCCATATTACAAGAAGGATAAACTTGCCACCCTTGAAATCATCAAGCAACTTTATGATGTAAGCAGGTTGTTTGATAAAGTTGATGACTTGGGTGTCACTATGGCTGCATTCTCAAAAATCGCACCTGTGGAGTTAGGCTACAGAAATCTTCCCAAGGACAAGCTCGATGTTATCTACGACGATATTAGGAGCACTTCGATGAACATTTCTACAAGAGGTTTGGTTGACAAAGAAAAGTTTGATCTTTTGCAGAAGGGCATAAAGAGCATAGGAGGCTTTATGTACAAGCAGAAGTACTTTATCGAGAATGCTATTACTGATGCTTCAAAAGCTGCATATTTGGCGACTTGCCTCCAATTCGGGAAGACGGACATCCAGCGTTATAGTGGGGAACCAGCTGATTTGGCAAACCTGACTGTTGAATCTCCATTACACAGTCGTCTTAATAGATTGAGGACTACCAATCCTGAAGCATTCTTCTACTGGGCTAAAACAAGCGAACTGCTAAACAGCTAACATAATAGCGGTATATAAAAACGGCAACAGATGTTAGCTATTGCCGTTTTTATATGTACACTCTTGAAACTTTATCCATTTTACATTAACGGCTAAATGGATTGACTTTGGTTTTCGATTTTACAAAAATTACTTTAATAAATATGTCAACATTAAAAGAAAATCAGGACGCATTGCGTAAAGGATTCTTTGTCATCAAGATTATAGGATTCTCGCTGCTTCTCCTAAATGTCTATTGGTATTGTATGGATCACACCCTGTCGTCAGATGGATTCAAGGGTGTTTTCGCAAGTGTTTGGTTCAACCTGCTCGCAGGTTTTGACAAAGGTCTCTATCTTTTCCATTCACCCTATGTCACCATTGTGGCAGGTCTGGTATTCTTCGCTATCTCTGGATTCGGAGACACAGCAGTGAAGACTACCGAAAGGAAGTTCTTGGGGCATCCCTATGTGCCTACGCATGAACTTGGAATGAAGGTCGCTGGCATCGGAATGCTTCTTGCTCTTCTTGCTCCAGCTGCACTTCTCATTCCTTTGTCTCTGCTGAAGGTTGCCATCTATGTTGTTTTTCTTTCTGTGGGAATGATGGCTTACATCACAGGACTCGCAATCTATACTGCAACTCCTGACAACAGCCTTTCCCGTGACGATCCTTTCAATCGCAAGGAACAGTCTGCCTTTCCTCAAAACGAGAAGATCAAGACTGACCAGTACACAATCAACTTTCCTACAAAGTTCTATCGTGAGGGCAAGGAGCATCATGGATGGATCAATCTTGAAGCTCCTTTCCGTGCAACTATGGTGCTTGGTTCTCCTGGTTCTGGTAAGTCCTTCACTATCATAAACAATTATATCCGTCAGTCTCTTGCTAAGGGATATGCCATGTATCTCTACGATTTCAAGATTCCAGACCTTTCTGAAATCGCCTATTCCAACTTCATGTGGAACAAGGACAAGTGGTCTGAACTTTATAATGGTGTCGAACCCAGATATGGTATGATAGACTTTAACGAGCCAAGAGTCTCCCTTCGCTGTAATCCACTTAAAGCTGAGCTTCTGGAGAAGCAGTCCGATGCCGATGAAATATCTCAGGTCATCTGCTATAACCTGGCAAGAACGTGGGCTGACAAACAAGGAGACTTCTTCGTTGAGTCTGCGATCAACTATCTTAGTGCTTGTATCTGGTTCTTACGACTTTATGAAGGTGGCAAGTATTGCACTTTTCCTCATGTCATTGATTTTATTTCTCAGCCGATGGATCAGGTGATTCCTATTCTTGCAAGCTATTCCGATTTGTCTGTTAAGATGGCTCCATTCCTTAATGCCTGGTCTGCAGGAGCGACCGATCAGATTCAAGGTCAGATTGCTTCCGTTCAGATTCCTCTTGGACGATTGTCCTCGATATATCTCTACTGGGCTATGTCTGGCGATGACATTGATGTGGATTTGAACAATCCTCTTGAACCCAAACTGCTTTGTTTCGGTAATGATCCTCAGAACCAAAGCGTATATGGTACTGCGTTGGGTGTTTACACAGCAAGAATGATGAAGCTGGCTAACCAGAAGGGTAAGCATAAGTGTGCCGTCGTTATTGACGAGCTTCCTACTATGTTTGTCTATGGTCTTGACACACTTATTGCCACTGCTCGTTCCAACGAGGTTGCTATCCTTTTGGGCTTTCAGGACTTCTCTCAGCTGAAAGCTGACTATAAGGAGGCAAACGCTAACAAGATCATTCAGACTGTCGGTAACATTTTCGTAGGTCAGTGCTTTGACGAGACTGCCGAGAAGCTGTCAAAGCGTATTGGTAAGAACAAACAGCAGAAGCAGTCCATTTCAATCTCAGATTCGGGAACATCGTTCTCTATCTCCGACCAGATGGATTTTATTGTTCCTCCAGAGAGACTCTCCACAGCAGGTCAAGGCTGGTTCGCTGGTCTTGTTTGTGATAACAAAGGATCGGACAGCGACACTCGCATCTTCGCTGCTGATATTGACATAGATGTCGATGCCTGCAACCAGGAGGCTGAACACTATCTGGAGCTACCAGAGTTCTATAACTTCGATGACGAGGTCGTTGACACACAACTTCGTGATTTAGCCGGCAGAGCCGGCTTCGCCCACGAATCCTACAAGTCAACCGATGACTTGATTGATGCGTTGGTGCGTCACTGGTTCGATAGGAACAATGTTTCCAACTATGGCTTCCATCATTCTAAGTATAAGTCTGTTAGCTCTCTAATTTCTAAGGTTAAGAAGCCTAATAAGTCTATGAAAAAGGTCTTTCCGAAGATTCGTGAGAAGGATCAGCTTCTCGATCAAGTTATTGAAATTCGTAATAGGCGTATGGAGGAGTACCTTCAGAATAACCGTGATAATATCCGTCAGGAGGTTGAGAATATCTGCGTTCAGGAGCTGGAGCGTATGGAGGATTTGGCTCAGCAGGGTGTTCAGCCGTATAAGCGTTTGTGGACTTTAAGACAGAATGTTCTGCGTAATCAAGGTATGTTGGAAGAGTAGTTGTAACATTTTTATTTTCAAGAGGAAACGGGCTTTTTATAAGGCTCGTTTTTTCTTTTTTATTAGCTATGTTACTGGTTTTTGCGTCACCTTTTTCTTTAGCTATGTAACAAGTTTAAGCTTACGTTTTCTTAGTTTCAGTTTCTCGTTTTTAACTCTTTTTTTCTTTAAAAAAAATACGACTCAGAGTATTAGTCCAAGCCGTAATTTAACTACGAAATTCGATATTTTTACTGTATGGTTCTGCAAATTTAGCTTTTTTGTAAGCATTTTCACAGGGTGCAAGACCTTTTTTTTTTGTTTTCTTTTCTTCATTTGGGGCTTACCGAAAGGTCGGGCTTCTCCAGGTTCGCTTCTCGCTCAGCCTCCTTCTGTAGAAGGAGTCCACACTTTAGCCAGTGTGCCTTACATATCCCTAAGCCACGTTGCACTGTGCATCTTGGATTGGCTTTAATGATAAAGTCTGGCTATTTACAATCCTTTGAAAGAAAAGGGTGGGGTAGTGCGTTATTGCAGATACATTGCTCTAATATAGAAAAAAGGACGGGTCTGCTTTCCTGCTTCTCCGTCCTCCGTGTCCTCTTCATTGTTATGGTTATTTTGATCTTTTGGGTAGCTTTGTTCGGAACACCTCAATGATAGAGTTCAGTCTATATCTGAAGAAAAAAGGACGGGTCTGCATTTCTGCCTACCCGTCCTGATTTATCCTTATTAAATAAAACAGAACAATTTCACAATCGCCCTGTCTCTGAAATGTTATTGTTTAGTCTCCACAAAAGTAGTGAATTAATACAAATCCTGCAAATTTAGCGTTTGGGTATGCCGATTTTTGGCAGAATCTGCTATTTTTTTTTGTGTTGAGAACAAATCTTGTCTGGACTTTAAGTTGTTTTGTATTATTATCTTAACTTTGCTTGTGAATATTTTACTTTAGTTGCTGTTTATACTATGAAATTCAATGAGAATACCAGGGTACAGGTGCCTGCTGCTTTACATCTGTGCAAATTAGGATATACATATTTAAGTAAAATCCCTAATTATGACCATAAAACAAACATCCTTACTGATGTCTTTTTAGATTCGCTTAAAAGATTCAATCCTGGTTTGTCGGACAGTGATGCAAAAAATGTACTTATGGATATTATAAGTAAATGCGACAATGACGATCTGGGAAAAGATGTATATAATATCATAACTTCAGGTTCTGGTGTCAAAATGATAGATTTTGACAATCCCGATAATAATGTCTGGCATGTTACTACAGAATTTCATTGTGTTCATGAAGAGACAGCTGACTTTTTTCGCCCTGATATTACTTGTTTCCTCAATGGTCTTCCTCTGGCTTTCATTGAAGTGAAGAAACCAAACAACTATGATGGTATTCTTGCAGAAAGGTCTCGCATAAACTATAGAATGAAGAATCCTCATTTCCGAAGATTCCTCAATATAACCCAACTGATGATATTCTCCAACAACCAGGAATACGAACAAGAGAACCGTGTTCCTGTGCAAGGAGCGTTTTATTGCTGTACTGCAAAAGAACAGGCTTTCTTCAATGTTTTCCGAGAAGAGAACCCGTCTTTCGTGCCTCATTTCAAATATCGTAATGTTGATGAAGAAAATGAGAAAACGATTCTCAAACACCGTAATTGTGAGGTGATTTACAATGATGCTGCATACAAGACAAATAAGGATGTGAACTCTCCTACAAACAGAGTGATTACTTCAATGCTTTCAAAGGAAAGGGTTCTGTTCTTGCTTAGGTTCGGATTCGCTTATGTGGATAAGTCTGTGGATCTTCCTGACGGAACGAAAAGTAAGGTGCTTGAAAAGCATGTGATGAGATACCAGCAGTTGTTCGCTTCCTTTGCCATTCGTAAAAAACTTGATGCTGGTGTCAAGAGTGGTATCGTATGGCATACTCAGGGTTCGGGAAAGACTGCACTTGCCTATTATTCTGTAAAGAGTCTTACTGAATACTACTCGAAAAGAAACACTGCTGTAAAGTTCTATTTCATAGTTGACCGTATTGCTCTTCTTGAACAGGTTTGCGACGAATTGTCTGCGAGAGGTCTTGTTGTTCGCACAGCTTCTGACAGGGAAAGCCTCATGGCTGATTTCCGTAGCAACAATGTCGTGGAGAATCCAGAGGGTAAGCCTGAAATCATGGTCGTCAATATCCAAAAGTTCAAGGAGGATTCAAAAAAGGTTGATATCCCTGATTCCTACAGTACAAACTTGCAGAGGGTTTTCTTTATTGACGAGGCTCATCGTGGATATAACCCTTCTGGATCTTTTCTCGCTAATCTTCTTGAATCCGACAGAAATGCTGTTAAAATCGCTCTCACTGGCACTCCTTTGCTAAAGACTGAGAGAGAGTCGTGGCGAATATTCGGTGACTATATAAACACTTATTACTACGACAAGTCCATCGCTGACGGATACACGCTGAAACTTATGCGTGAACCTATCGAGACAATCTATAAGGAAAAGATTGAAAGCATAATCGATAATCTGGCGGGTAATGTAGAGGTTAAGAAAAAGGATATAGACAGAGATGCCATCATAGAGCATGAAAACTATATCACTGCTCTTTTTGAATATATTGTAGATGATTTCCGTAAGTTCAGAAAGGAGCAAGCTGATGATTCGGTTGGTGCTATGGTTGTCTGCAAAACCAATGAACAGGCACGAAGACTCTATTCCCTTTGGCTGAAGTCTTACGAAACAGCATTGAGAATACAAAAGGAAAAAACTTTAAACTCAGAAGATGCCATGATTGCATTCTCCCAAAACAATGCAAGTCTTCTCCGTCCTTCTCTTATCCTTCATGACGAGGGTGACAGCGATGAACGTAAAGTTTACATTGACGAGTTCAAGAAACTGCATACTGTAGATGTACTTATAGTTAATAAAATGCTTCTTACAGGATTTGATGCTCCAAGATTGAAAAAACTTTATCTGGGCAGAAAACTTGATGGGCATGATCTTCTTCAAGCCCTTACCAGAGTGAATCGTCCTTATAAGGATTTCAAATATGGCTATGTGGTTGATTTTGTTGATATAAAGGAAAATTTTGACGAGACAAACAACCGTTATCTTAAAGAGCTGGAGTCAACGAAGGATGACGAATGGAGCGAAAAACCATCTATTGCTGAAGTAATCATTGAGGACAGCTTGACTCTCATTGAGAAAATGAAGGAGATTAAGAATGTACTTTTCCGTTATACATGTGACAATCCAGAAGAGTTCAGAAAAGAAATTGACGAGATTCAAGAAAAGAACGAACTTTACAGGTTGCGTTCCGTTCTTTCTGAAGCGAAAGCCATAATCAACCAGGTTCGTACTGCTGGAGATACTGAACTTAGGGATAAGATCGCTTCTCTTTCAGAAGGTTCTGTTCCAGAACTTCTTGCAGAAGTCAATCGAAGGATCTCTATGGTTAATCTGATTGAGAATACCGACCATAAAGAGGATGTTGCTAATATTGTCAACCTTGCTGTGTCTGAACTGGAGTTTTCTTTCAAGAAGGGAATGCTTGAGGAAATGCAGTTCTTCTTGAATGACCTTAGAGAGAGAATGGAGCAGGTAAGGAATGAGTTTGTCATCAATATTGATCATTATGAAGACAAATATGTTATCCTTGCCGAAGAGTTTAGAAAATTCTTCAAGGAGAAGGGGTACATTCCTCAAAATGTCGAGGATGCAAAGAACAGCATCAAATACATGGATGGTGTGATGAAGAAGATCAAGGAAATCAACCGAAAAAATAACGCACTCAAAAAGAAGTACAACGAAGATGAAAAGTATGTCCGTGTATTTAAACGAATTGATGAAGAGAATATCAGACGAAAGGAGAAAGGGGAGAAACCTATTATTTCTGAAATGGACTATGAAGTTTCGGATAGCCTTTCAAAGATGAAGATGGCTATAGACAATATGGTTTTGTGCAACATCAATCTCCTTCAGAATGAAGACGCTTTTCGTCAGGATGTGCTTTGTGCTGTCAGCAACCAACTTGTTGACCTTAACTTGAATGCTTCTGTCTCAGACAGAAAATATATTCAGAATCTTATTTCAAACGAGTATTTTAATCAATACTACAACTTTTTATAATAATGACTACTGAAGAACTAAGGACAAAAACCATAACCCTTATTGATAGCCTTAAAAGCACAACAGGTGCTTTCGGTTTGGGTAATGGAGGCTTTGAATACAAGATTGTTATTGAAATACTCCTCTATAAGTTTTTCAATGACAAGTTCGGCTACATTGCTAAACAAAACAAAATATATGGCAAGCGTCTCTCAAATGCAGAAAAATGGGATGCTGAGTACGACAAGTTTACTGATGAAGAGGTGGAGGATTTGTTTTGCTTTCTTCCAAAGGACGCTCCTCGAATGAAACCAATACATACACTTGCCCATTTGTATAACGCTCAACAGATGGGTGATTTCTCCACTATACTTGATAATACTCTTAGAGACATAGCTTCTCTTAACGAAGACATATTTGCTGTAAGCACATCTGGAAAGAGCAAGGTCAAGATATTTGGAGGAGTTTGCCAGTTTGTGACGGATGTCAACCGTAGGGATGAATTTGCCATTTCCCTTATGCAGAATCTTGCTTCATATAGTTTCGAGGAGGTGTTTCAGGAAAAATACGATTTTTTTTCTGGTGTCTTTGAATACCTTATCAAAGATTACAACAATAATGGAGGTGGCAAATATGCTGAGTATTACACCCCACGTTCTATAGCTCAGGTCATGGCGATGCTTCTTGTTGAAGAAGGCAAGGAATACAACAGTGTGACTTGCTATGATCCGTCCGCAGGTACAGGAACTCTTCTTATGGCTCTTGCTCATCAGATTGGGGAAAATAGGTGTTCCATCTATTCCCAGGATATAAGCGACAAGTCGAGTGAAATGCTTCGTTTGAACCTTATACTTAACAATTTGTCTCATTCGTTGCCTAATGTGGTGCAGGGTAATACTCTGACAGATCCTGCTCACAAGGAGAAGGATGGAACTCTCAAATCTTTTGATTTTATCGTTTCTAATCCTCCATTCAAATTGGATTTTCCTGAATATGCAAAGCAACTTGAATCGTCAGGTAGGTTTTGGGCTGGAGTTCCCAAACCACCGACTAAGGTAAACCCACAGAAACCTAAGATGGCAATCTATACTTGTTTCATACAGCATGTCATCAACAGCTTGAATGCTAATGGAAAGGGAGCTATTGTTGTGCCGACAGGATTTATTACTTCCAAAACTGGTGTCGAAAACGAAATTCTTAACCGTATTGTTGACAATCATATCATTTGTGGGGTGGTAAGTATGCCGAGCAATGTTTTTGCTAATACTGGAACAAATGTGTCTGTTCTTTTCTTTGACAAATCAGAAAAGACTGATGACGATAAGGTTATTCTCATTGATGCAAGCAAACTTGGTGAAGAGTATAAGGAGGGTAACAATCAGAAATGCAAGCTTCGTGACTTTGAAATAAAAAAGATCGTTGACACTTTTAGAGGTAAGGAAGCTGTGGAGGATTTTTCTGTAGCTATTTCTTATAATGATATTAAGGATAAGAATTACTCCCTTTCTGCTGGTCAGTATTTCGATATTAAAATTGACTATGTAGATATTACTGAAGAAGAGTTCAACACACGAATGGCTAACTATAAACAGACTCTCGTAAGCCAGTTTGAGGAAAGTGGTCGTTTGGAAAATGAGATAATGAAGCAGTTGGCATTGTTGAAATTCGAGAATTGAACATGATTGGTTCGGTAGGTTAATAAAGAAAGGTATGGATTTGAAGAAATATAAATTAGGTGAGTTGCTTGATGTTAAAAGAGGTGCTTCGTTGTCTGGAAATTATTATGATACAACAGGCAGATATATTCGCCTAACATGTGGAAATTTTGACTATTCTAATAATTGTTTTAAGAATAATACATCTAAGGATAATATATATTATTCAGGCAAAGTTAAGCCAGAATTTATTATGAAAAAAGGAGATATTATAACTCCTTTAACTGAACAGGCGATAGGACTTTTAGGCTCTACTGCAATCATTCCTGAAGATGATTTGTATATCCAAAGTCAAGATGTTGCCAAAATTATTTGTAAGAAGGATTTGTTAGATCATAATTTTGCCTTTTATTTGATTTCTTCTCCTATTGTTAAAAATCAATTATCTGCTGCTGCTCAACAGACAAAGATTCGTCATACCTCTCCTGATAAGATTAAAGATTGTGTGGTTTGGATTCCAGAATTAAAAAATCAAAAAAAAATAGGGCATTTGCTGTCTATTTTTGATCGCAAGATTGAGTTGAACAAGCAACTAAATCGGAATTTAGAGGCGATGGCAAAGCAACTCTACGACTACTGGTTTGTGCAGTTTGACTTCCCTAATGAGGAGGGCAAGCCGTACAAGTCTAGTGGTGGTAAGATGGTTTGGAATGAAATGTTGAAGAGGGAGATTCCTGAGGGATGGGAAGTAAACGAAATCGGAAATGTGTTAAGCAAATATCCGTCAACAAAGAAATTCGAAACTAAGGAATATTTAAAAGAAGGTTTATTCCCAATAATAGATCAAACATCAAATAAATATATTGTAGGATATACGAATGATGAAAATAATGTATTGCGTCGTATTCCAGCTATATTATTTGGCGATCATTCTACATGTGTAAAATTTATAAATACTCCTTTTGGTAGAGGAGCAGATGGCACACAAATTCTATATTCAAACAATGATAAAATAAAGGAATTTTATTTATATTTATCGGTAAAGAATCTTCAAATTCCAAATCCAGGATATTCAAGGCATTTTAAGTATTTAAAAGAACTTCCAATAACCATACCAAATTATAAGACATCAGAAAAGTTCGATTCATTAACAACGCCAATTTATCAAAAATGGAGTAATCTCATTATAGAGAATATAAATCTTCAAAAACAGCGTGATGAACTCCTTCCGTTGCTGATGAACGGACAGGTATCAGTCAAGCCTCTAAATTCCGATTTATCTGCTCGTTGATGTGTATTTTTGAATCCAATGCTTTAAGCATAGATGCCGTTTGCTTCTGTGCTTCAAGTGTTGGAAGTTTTACTTCTATTTGATAGTAACTGTCAAATGTCATACTGGGAACACCTGTTCCTGAATCTAACCGTGATAAGTCTAACATAGACAAATAACGATATAAGTAATATACATCACATAGATTATCGTTTACTTCTGTATAGTAGATGGTGTCAACAGTCCAAAAGGGGACTTCGCAATACTGAATATTGTCAAGGGAACCTTTTCGTGGCAAAAGAATACTGGCTTTGTCATATAGGTATGAGTCTGCATAACGCATTATGCCACCACTACCATAAACAGGAATAGAACCATTGCCAAGTGCTTTATGGTCTTTGCCATTCTTAATTTTTAGAAGGTCTTTAAGTTTGTATGTTCTAAATTCAGTTAATGCCATTTTCTCTATGTTTGTTGCAAAGTTAAATAGTTTTTAGGAAAGAACTCTTTTAACCTAAATACTTTTTGTGTGCCATCTTTACATTATTTTGGCTTACAATAGCATATCTCAGTGTTGTGTCGATACGACCGTGACCTAAAAGTTTTTGTACCTGCTCGATAGGCATTCCTTTGTCTATCGCCATTGTGGCCATTGTCCTTCTGAATTTGTGAGGATGGACTTTAGTAATGTTTATCCTCTTGCCAAGTGTTTTTATTCTTGTTTCTACTCCGTTGATTGTAAGTCTCGAATGTGGGGCTGAAAGAGAAACAAATAATGCTTCTTCATCGTCTGTTCTCTCCTTTATGTAGTTCAAAAGATGTAGCTTAGTCCTGGCATTGAAATAAACCATACGTTCTTTGCTTCCTTTGCCAAATACGATACATTGTCTTTCTTGAAAATCAATGTCGCTACGATTTAGCTTAACCAATTCTCCTACACGAATGCCTGTTGAAGATAACAAATCTATCATTGCCAAATCTCTTTTCTCTGTGCAGTTATCTCTTAGTTGCTCCAACTGTTCATCAGTCAGCACATCTTTTACAAGTATGTCTGTCTTTACCTTATGGATTCTTCGCACTGGGCTTTTACCAATATAATCTTCATCTTCCAACCATGCAAAGAAGCTACTGAAAATGCGACGCATATTGTCTATCGTTACTTTGCTTGATTGTTTCTTTTCCTGGTAATCTACAAGATATTGTCGGATGTCTGATGTTTCTATATGGCAAGCCATTACATCTATTGTCTCAAACAGATGCTCGATTGTAGATCGGTAGTATGCAAGAGTCTTGTCAGAACATCCTTCTACTTTCTTAGCAGAAACAAAGCAGACAACAGGTTTTCGTTGTCTTGCTTAATATCTACATTTTCTCTTTTCTCTTGAATATCTAACTTTTGAAATTCATTAGATAATACAGCTTTCAAGTGAGCCATTTGTCTGTAGTCAAGATCGTGCTGCATCTGCATCACTATTGTCTGAATGATTGATTCTTTCATTGTCTTATGATTTTTGCTTTATATAATATAAGCAATAAGACAAATAAATCGGAATTTAGCTGCGATGGCAAAGCAACTCTACGACTACTGGTTTGTGCAGTTTGACTTCCCAAATGAGGAAGGAAAACCGTATAAATCAAGTGGTGGTAAGATGGTATGGAATAAAACGTTGAAGAGAGAGATTCCTGAAGGGTGGGAAGTGAAGAAAATAGCCGATTTTTGCAATACTTATTCTGGTGGTACGCCTAAATCAACAGTCAGCGAGTATTATGACAACGGCGATATTCCATGGATTAACAGCGGAGAGCTCAACAACAGTTTCATCACTAGCACATCAAATTATATAACCCGCTTAGGTTTTGACAATTCAAGTGCTAAAATTTATCCGACAAATACAATACTCGTTGCCATGTATGGTGCGACAGCAGGAAAGGTTGGTTTGTTAGCTTTCGAGGCCTGTTCTAATCAGGCTATATGTGGCATTGTAGTTAAAAACAAAGATATGGTCTATATCCTGAAACCGTACTTAGACTCTTTGTATAGATATTTTGTGTCTTTAAGCAGTGGCTCTGCCAGAGATAATATATCTCAAGATTTAATCAGAAACTTATATATGGCAGTACCACAAGATTCTATAGTTTCAAGTTTTGCACAGGCAAATTTGAATATATACGAACAAGTTATATGTAACCAAAGAGAAAATCAACTTCTCACAACTCAGCGTGACGAACTTCTCCCTCTCCTCATGAATGGACAGGTGTCCGTCAAGCAGCTAAATTCCGATTTAGTTGACAAAAAAAGGAGCTTGTTTCTCAACAAACTCCTTTCAAACTTTAATCTTTACTGTTTATTTAATCAATTTCTTTTCTTCTCTATTTACGACAATTGTGTAATAACCAGGAGTGATCTTCTCAGTGGTTATTGTTGTATTGTCGTTTCCTTGTCCTGAAAGAACAGCGACACCTAAAGTATTGTAAAGTACATAATCATATCTACCTTTGCAGAAAATATGAAGCTCTTTATCAAAGTGAGTAGGGTAAACATATACTACAGGATCAATCTTTGTTTTTGACTTTTTCTTGAAATCATTTTCAACTATGAAGTCATCTTCATAATCTTCAACCGTCAATGATCTTAGCGTTCCATTCAGAACCGTAACACCATTCTTCCACTCAGCCTTGCTTTCGCATTTGCCAGAGAAAGCTGTTAAGTTGAATGAATACTGACCCTCATTGTAAACATACAATAGTGGAGATTCAACGGTACTAGTTGCCATCTTAATTCCATCGTAATAAACCTCCCATTTGAAAGATGTTCCGTTTGCACTTCTGTTGCTAAGTTGAATTTTTGTTCCACTTGCAAGCTCTACAGAACTTGTTGCAGTCACATCAGCAAGCCAACTTTCAGTAATGTCGCTTGAAGCGTATTCAACTCCATCTACAAGCAAACTGAATGTTGCGTTCACATTGTCGCTTAGATCAATTCTCTTGATGTAGGTTGTAGATACGCCAGACGCAATATGTGTCTTCTTGATTGTTACATCAACTTCACCACGAATACCTGTAATCCCAACTCCATTTTCGTTTACATCCATAATGTCTGTGTATGTTCCACCAACTACAAAAGAATATGCGTATGTGCCGTATAGATGTTTGTTCTCGTCATCGTAACAGCGAACTTTTGCTGTGCCTGCACAGTCGTCTATACTTACCTCGATACATCCTTCCGTAATTGGCTCTATAGCCGACATGGAAACATAGATTGAATCTCCAGTTGTTGTTCCACATGAATTTGTTGCCATAATTCTGTAGTAAACGGATTCTGTTGGTTCAATAAGAAGATGTTGCTCTGCAAGACGAGTAGAGTCAAACTTTTGAGCCATAGACCAGTTTACTCCATCTGCACTGGTCTGCCATTCGCCAGTTGATGTTTCGTCAATATAGCAGCTCAATGTGGCAGACATTCCCATATTCAATTGAACATAGTAGTCAGAAACTTTCAAATTCATGCCGATTAGGGAATCCTTCTCCAACGGACTGATCTTTGTCAAGACTGGTCCGTTTGCATTGATTGTAATGACATTACTATTCAAAATGTAAGTGATGTTGCCATTAGAAGAAATAGTCTTACGGAACATTCGACTACCTTCTTCATCTTCTGTCAATGACAGATTCTTGTCTGTAATATCAGTGAAGAAGAACATATCACTGTGAGAGTCATATTTGTACCACTCATAAGTTGCATCCTCAGTCACATTTATTACATTTTCTCCTACAATCTGCTTGCCTGTTGACTTGCATTCTGTGAAAATCTTACCATCCTTCAATGGCTTGATAGAGATATGGGAGTAACACTGCATATCTGGATATATTGAAGCATATCCCTTTCTTGATTGAAGAACGATTTTCTCTACATCACTTCCAAGAGACATCTTTTCCTTGAAGCTTAATTCAGTGCTGTCGTTTACTATCAAAGACAACGGAGAAGCTTCGTCAATGTTGCTTCCTGCAAGATCAACAGTTCCATCTGCTTTTGTCTCTACAACAAGCTCGATAGGATTGGCTATTGATTGCTTGCTTGTAACCTTGATTGTATTGCTTATAACGGAATCTTTGCAACCGTTGAAAAGTACACTTCTGAAATAAGTTGTCTCGTTTACAACTAAAGATGTCTTCTCAGTGTAACTGCTATTGTCTTTTGCTAAAGACCAAGTCTTGCCATCAGTAGAACTCTCAAATCTTTCCTTCAAAGATTCAGTTTGAGAATAGTCGTTGATGGAAGAGATAACAATACTGCTACCTTCGCAGACAGTCTCTTCGTCAGAAGAAATAGAATGAAGAATGTCATTCATTCCTGGTCTCGTGTAGATCCTCTTCTTGATAACTTCTGATTGACAAGTGTAGGTACTATCCCAAGTGATAACAATAAAATCGTTGTACTCGTTTTCGTTGCCTTTGATTTTACCAGTCTGATTCTCCAAATTGATCTCAGTTAACTTTGTGTCTCCGTCAATTCCATAGACAGCGATGTTGAAGTTAGATTTTAGCGTATCAGAAAGAGTAACAACCATATCCTGGTTCTTGCATAGATTTTCTTCAATGACCACATCAATGGCATTTATTTTGTCAGCTACCTTGTAAAGCACAGACTCTGATGTGATAGTGTCTTTGCAGATGTCGGTAAATGCAAGTCTTCTCACATACATGTCGCTTCTTACATCCTCATAGAAGAAATCCTTACCTGTATTTGCGTTGTTCCACTTCTCATTGTCATAAGAGTATTGCCATAGATAGCTCTTGGATCCAGTTCCTCCAGTAGCAGCTGAATGCTCGATATTCAAGTTTGAACCATAGCAGATGATGTCTTGTTGCGACGGAATTTCATTTTGGTGTAGTGCTGGAAGACTATCTACATTGAAGTATTTTGTTGGAGTCTTGCAACCACTAATTTTGTGCATTCCCTGAACCGAATAACCGTCTTCAACGATATAGGCTGGATGTCTTTCAAACTCCATTCTGTATTGCTCCTTAAAGTCTGTCTTAACAGGATTGATAGAGTCTGTTCCGATAGTCCAGTTGTAGTAGTAACTGCTGTCATTCTCCACAATAAAACTGATGTACTTTGAGTCACAGCTGTCTGCTCCGATATATAGTTCTGGCATTTCAGTTTCAGCCCATACCTTGAAAGAGAAGACTTTGGATTCAATTTCTCCACATTCCTTGTCTGTAAATACAGCCTTTACCTTGAATGTCACATCCTGGTTTCTTTTCTTTTCTTCAAAGAAAGTATAGACCATAGCTTGTGTGTTGAACTCGGCTTCGCTTCCAAAGCTGATGTTGGTTTGCTGATAAGTTGTCCATGTCGTACCATCTACTGAATACATCCAGTCAAGATTGTATCTTGTTTTTCTGTATTCTGCTGAACCTCCTGTCGGAGAAACAGTCTTGATGAATGGAATTATCTCGTTTGAACAAAAAGCATCTTTTGCAGGTTCGCTCCATTCCAAGTCTGTTGTCTGCAAAGGCTTGTATGTTTCAAGAGCTATGACATTAGAATAACGAGTGTAATTCTCCTTGCTTATTACTTCATCATTATAGATAGGATTTGCACTTCTTCTGATAAAGTTAGTTTTTCCGTTTGCCAACTTCTTTCGGAATGATACATAATTCAAAGAATCATCGTAGGCATTTTCAATCTTAATCCAACTGAACGCATCTGCAGTATCAGTTGTGATCTCCCAACCGTAACGGAACATGTCAGTTCCACCAAATGCACCCTCATAGTTCTTGATGTCCTTGAACTCGTCACCAACACATATCTGCTGGCTTGATGCGATTCTTCCTCCATGACTGACAGGATGAACATCAAGAGCAATCTCAAAATAGTTTGGCTCAGTACAGATTGTGTTCTTTACCTCCTTTACTCTCTTATGGAACAAGTGAGTTGCGTTTGTCACACTATCCAAAGTGATGAAATAGTTTGTGCCTATCAAGCTCTTCTCGTTTCTGTTGGAGTACCATTCATTTTCATTGGTGTCAAAGTTAGTGACTTTGATGTTGTCTCCATGCTCAATATACTTGTAGGTTATTGAGTAGTTTTCTGCTTTGTCTTCCTCAAATCCGATTACCGTCAAAGCTACAGCAGGTGTACTCTCAGTGCTACATCCATCGCTGATTGTAAATCTGACGAATGTTGTAGTGTCAAGATCTCGGATGTAGTATTTGTTTGTCAACCCTTCTTCGTATGAAGAGGCATCAGTTGCCTGGATAAAGTTCTTTTGATTACCCTTTGATGTTTCCCAATAGCCATATAGCTCATAGTCTTCGCCAAACATCAAAGCTCCGAAATTCTTCATGGCATATCTTTCTTCCACACCTTCGTCAGTTGTAAGAACGATAGCACCGCTTCTTTCTGCTCCTCCACAATAAGCACTCTCTTGTGCTTTGATTGTTCCTGCAAGATTCTCGATGTTGCAAGAAGAAAGGGTAGGGGCGACATTGATGAACAAAGTGTCACTATACTTGATGTTCAATGTGAGCTTGCCATCAGGCTCTATAACATTGATACTTGCAGTTCTGTATAGAAAACTCTTCTTGATTTTGTTTCCTCTTCCCACATTTTGAGCAACTACTTTACCAAAGTTAGTTGTGTCTGCATTGAATGTAGAAGTACGGATTGGTAATCCGTTGTTGTCTCTGATGTCATCAAGATCATCAGAATCCACTTCTCCATAATACCAGTTGAATGCTATGTCTGAACCACCAGAGGCAATTCTTTCATCAATCACTCTACCAATCTTCTCTCCGTTACAGATGTTGATTGTCTTAGTGTCTCCATAGTTCTCAAATACAAGTGTTCCTGCTGTGATCTTCTCAATTCCCGTGATAGCAAAAGTGTCTGGAACGCTGATACATCCATATCCGTCAGTCTTGTAGATTTCAAATCTTTCCAAGTCATAACTTACTGCTGGCATTGATGTGAAGCTTAGAATCTCGTTGCCTTGTGTCTTTAATTCAGTTTTGTCAGAGATTCCGTTTTGAGCAATGTGTGAAAGAACATAAGAATTGACTTTAGTAAGATCCTTGATGGCAATGTATGGAACCTTACCCTTCTCAGTATAAGTTGCATAGATGTATTCATCGGATTCCATTTCAAGTTTGTCTCTTACAGTCAAATCTACGGTAAACTCGTCAGTAGTGCCACATCCGTCTGTCGCAATTCTCTTGAATGAAGTCTGTTCAGTAAGAGCATCCAATACCAGAGTTTCAGTTTGGGCATAGTGTTTATCTGTATCATTCTCGTCAATCCATCTATAAGTGATGTTTCCATACGCTGTATCAACATTACCTGCCGACAAGATAACCTTTTCTCCGTAGCAGTAAATAGGTTTGTTGCAAGTTGCAGGTTGAATCTTGAAGTTAGGATGAATCTCCATCTTAACTACAGAAGTCTTTACTGCCTTGATTGGATAACCCTCGTTCATGACTTCTGCATAGAAATAGCATGTTCTGTCCAATTTGTTTATATTGGATAGTCTTCCATCCGTAATGTCAGCATCGTCATTCTCTTTCAAAGTATATTCAAATGGAGCAGAAGAGTCAAGCTTCTTGAAATACTCTTCATTTTCAAATCTGTAATACCAAGTCGCAGTTGTCTTGTTTTCTGCAAGACCACCATCCATATAAACCAAATTGATGTATCCTTTTTGCTTGTCGTTGTTAGGACAGGCATTTGTGATTCCATCTTGAACTTCAATCTGTAGAGGTGCTATGATTTCGTATTCAACATCCAGTTTGTTACTCTTACATCCAGTTTCTGACATTATCTTCTCGACAGAAACCTTATGCTTGCCAAATCCAAAATCAAAGTTCTTGTGGCTATTGCCTAAGACAGAGTTGTATTTGAAGCTCTGCAAATCATTTGGTGTAGTTGTGATAAGGTCGTTGTCTTCGTTATAATAAGAATATTTGAATCTTTCATCGCTATAGTTAGCGAAGAATTTTACTTCAAAGCTATCCTTATTCTGAACCAAACTATTTGATAGAACCACAACATCCTTCGCAGTCAAATCAAGCTCCTTATATGGACTTGTAGCGATGATGTTTGATGTTGATTTTGCTCCACATAGATCTGTCAAGACAACTCTAAAGTATGTTGCCTTTGTCATAGAGTTCTGAATGTAGTTCAAAGTAGAAATGTCATTCTTTTTTTCAATGGCCACATTAAGTTCGTTTGGAATTGTTGTTGCGACAATATCGTTCCATTTTGTGCCATCCAAACTGTTCTGCCAAGTGTAGATGTTCTTAGTCTCTCCAACTCCATCTGGATTGCTCAAATTGTTTGTCTGCAAAGTAATGTCGCTCTTTCCTGCATAACAGAAGGAAAGGTCTCCATCTGCAAGTAGAATATTCACATTTGGTGCAGACACATTTCTTACTTCAATCACATTTGAAGACTGCTTATAAACTTTTCCACCACTTGTTACGCTTACCTCCAACTTGTAGAACTCACTGGTATTTTCAAGACCTGTAGTTGTGATTTCAAGTTCGTCTTCTGTTTTTCCTTTTATCGAATACCATACTCCAGAAGAAGTCATCTTATACCATTGTAGGTTATATCCTTCTGTCATATCCTTGTCGTTAAAACGGATAACTGGATTTTCCAACTGCAACTTACCTTTATTACAGAAATAGAATACATTTCCTGCTTTCAAGTTATCTCCTACAGTATTGATGGCTATTGCATCAAATCCGTTGTTCGGTGTTATGTAGATAGGGAAGGTATCGCTGACGCAAGTCTTGGTTTTGCTCAACTGATATGTTCTGAACACATTACCAGTAAACAATCCTTCTTCCAAGTCGCTTTCAACAATAGGGAAGCTTGAAGACCATTCTCCACCAGATATGAAAGATTCATTGTATTTGCTTCCATTGAAACTGAAAGATACGCTTGACTGACCTAAATCCTTAGTATCTGTAAGCTTTACTGTGACAGTCTTAGTTGTGGCACTGAACAAACTTTTATTGATGTCTGTAGGATATATTGTAATGTCCTTGTTCTCAAATTTCAAGTTTGGAGCTACCTGTATAGACTTCTTGTTTGCGATCACATAATTAGGACACTTCTCGTTTGCCATAGTTACAGCATATTCCACATCACCTGATGTCTTCACCAATTCTGTGAAAGAATAGCTATTGGACAATTTGTTTGTCTTTCCTTCTGTTGTCTTTTCCCAACTTGTAATCTTATAACCATCAATAGGTGTGACCGAGATTCCCAACTCTTCACCATAGCAAAGTTCAGAAGCTGTGGCAGAAATTACAGGAGTTGCTGTGCTTTTAGGAAGGATGTCTATTGCAATCTCGTCCTTTTTGACTTCGCAATTATTGCCAAGCGTTCTTGTTCTATAAATCTCATTGCCGTTCAGTAAACTTACAACAGCATCTTTGGAAGTGTTGTTTTTGATAGATGCTCCTGTAGTTTTTGCACTCCAGGAATATCTTACGTTTTCTTCCTCTGCTTCGTTATCTGTTATGTGGTACTCTGTTGATTCGCATACCAATGATTTAGATGGATCTAAAGATTCTGTAACGAACAACTTCTTTTCTCCAAGAGGTTCAAGTACATTCTTGATTTTGATAGACTGCTTCTTGCTACATTCAGCAAGAGTTCTTGTGATTGTCGCATTTACATATTTAGCTCCATCCAATTTGCCATCTGCTACAGCAGGCAATTTCACTGTGTTGCTTTTGAATGTCGTAGAACCAATTTTGTACGAATATTCAGATTCGTCGTCAATGTTGGAATTTATTTCCAACTCATTGCCAAGTATAGGACATGAATAAGAGAAATCCTTATCTCCGAATGTCAAGTCATCCTTTACATTCAATTTGATTGAATTGCTTGCAGCTACACTTGTATTGCAGAAATTAAGGGTGGCCGTGATTGTCGCAGGATAGACAAATGCCCAGTCGTTATATTTTGAAGCTCCTGAGATCAAAGTATCTACTTTGGTCTTCATTCCGTTTACATCCTTGTATGTTGCGATTCTGTAAGTGGTTTCTGCAAGTCTGTTTTCCATATTTGGCTCTTCAGGAGTGTAAGTGATGTCAAAGATTGGAGTTTCTTCGTAGCAGACATCTACAAGAGGAAGTGGCAGATTGCCATCCTTAGTTATGTTGAACTCTGGTGCTGAATATAACTTAATCTTTAGAGTGTTGCTGACACTTTCAAATGTTCCGTTACCCCTTTTGATTACTCGCTGAATCTCACAATCCTCAGTTATCTGGAATACTCCTGCAGAAAGAGAATAAGACTCGTTCTCAGAGTTAGGAATCTGTACGCTTGATCCTCCACTTGCATACTTTACCTTCCATATAATCTGTTGCTCTCCGTAACCACCAGTTATATTTTCTAAACCGACGATCTTAGGATTTTTGTCTCCGTTGCATAAATAGAAAGTCTGTTCCTTCACAGTGGTTTTGTCAGCAAATGAGATATTGTTGCCTTGAATGTCCTCTACAATATCAATGATAACAGGAATCTCTTCTCCAGCACATCCAAGTGAATTTACTCCGCTATTCTCTTTTTGTATTCTGTATGACTTGTCTTTCATTGATGAAAATGTAGTTAGAGATACAGGAATCTGTCGTTTGATGTCATCTTCAAGAAGATTGTACTTGTAGTTGCGTGAGTTCTTGCCAAACTTGATTGTCGCACCTTTCTTTGCTTGAATGTATAGCTTTCCGTCTTCAAATTTATATGAACATCCGTCAAGAGTTATTTCATCTTCTGGATTTGACTCTACATCTTCAACCTTGATGCTCGCTTCTAAGTTTACAGAATTAGATCGGCATTCTGAGTCCTCTATGTTTATTGAATAGACGGTAGAAGATGTGAGTTTGTCTGTAATCTTCCATTTTGCCAGTTCTTTCTTGCTTGCATCTATAGATTCAACTCTTTCCGCAGATGGCACTATAGTGAATGATATATTAGGATTGAATATATCAGAACTATATTTCTTTTGCAATGTTATGAATCCTTCCTTGTCATCAAATTCATAGTTGGCACATACCTTGTTATTGGTCAATGAAACCTGAATGTTGGATGTTGATGGTGTTGCGTATGGATAAACTTCATACACAATATCCGAAGCTGCATATACATTGATGTCAAAAGTGTTCAGATAAGCTTTCGGTCTGAAATAGATTACATCATTTTCCCCTAAAGAAGAAATGAATTTGCTTGTGACATTTAGGTTAGATCCTTTGAATGAGATATAGCTGTTTGACTCAACTTCAATCCAATTTGCTCCGTCTAACGAATAATCCCATTTATATTCTATGCCATAATCGCTTAGCTTCTGCTCAGAAATGTTCGTAACTGAAACACCATTCAATGTTATTGCAGAATTTGTATTTCCTGTAGCACAAATGTATTTTGTAGGTTCAAATGTCTTTGGCTTACCAAGAAGAACTTGGTCAAAATGTCTGAATGTAACACTATCCTTTGAAAAACATGTAATGTTATCATTGACTTTGTATCGCAACTTAAAATAGTATTCTTCCTCATTCAATTTGCCGTTCTTGTCTTCAAAGTCATAGACCTTGATTCGTGGAGTAGGGTATGGGAAAATATTAACTATTGTTCCACCGTTTTTCAGCTCAGTTTCGTTCTCGTCCACATATACAGCTCTGTCCAATAGCCCCACAAAATTTGATGTAGAATTAAGCCTTACATAATGTGATTTCTTGTAGTCTTCTGTATCATAGATTCCATATACATTATCTGATATTTTGGGAATTGTGGATTCTGGACTTGACATCAAATCAATATTGCCGCCGACACATCTGTATAGAGTTTTTATACACTTAGACGTGACTTCTGACGAACCAGTCAATTTTCTGTTATTGTTTCCTTCAACTCTCAATTCCATGTCCCAAGAGAATCTAAAGTAAACAGTTATGTATGGCTTCTCTTTATACTTTGTTGTTGTTATGTCAAATGTGCATGTGTAAGCATTTATTACAGGTTCTGTCCAATCATCAGTGTAATCCAAAGAACCAGACCAACCTTTAGGACAACTTGTGCCACTGTCCCATGTTTTTTGCTTTCTTGTGTTTGGTATATCAGTCCAAGCTTCGTCTTCAATTTTGTATTGCCAACGAAGATCATAAGTCAAACTTATAATCTGATTTCTTACAAACCATCCATCATGACCACGACATGAAACTTTTGCTGATGGTGTTGAGATTGTGAAGTTAGCTGTCTCGTCAAAAGCACCTGTTGTATTTAAGTTTACGGATTTTATTTGTGGTTCTCCATCTTTAAAAAACAACTTACTTTCGGTAGCGTTTGCTATCATGAATGCAGTAAACGCAATTAGAGTAGCCACAAATCTTTGAATCTGTTGCATAAATCTTTCTATTAAAGTTAATTTTTGTAATACTTTTCTTTTTACTTGTTCCAAACATATCTCAGTCCGAGAGAGAAGTTTGGTTTGAGATAACTATCTCCGTTTCCGAATAATAGATACTGTTGTGCTCCAAGAACTATAGCAAGCTTTTGTGTCGGATAGAACTCAAATGTTGTTCCTACATTTGCACCTCCTACTATTCCAGACTTTTCTGCGTCTAAGGCTTCACATGTCCATTTGTCGTAACCGACATTTCCCATTAAGTCGATGTCTATAAACATCCATGTTGCAGGATGAAAACACATTATTTCGACTCCTCCTCCGAACAAAAACTGATTGCTGAAATCTGAGTTGCCGAATGTAGCTCTTTCCATGTCTATTTGACAGAGTAGGGCAGTACGTTGATTGAAGCATAGCTCATACTCTAAGCCGACATCAAACTTGTTTTTTGTTCCTTTACCAAACCTTGCACCTACAGCTTGCTGACCTTTAGTATGCAATATGCTGACTTTTTCATGCTCAGCGTAAACTGATGATAACGAGAATAATGCTATCATAAGTGTAATTAGATATTTCATAATCTTACTCTATGTATATTTTTTCAGTTACATAATCGCTCCATAATCCGTATTCGTCCTGGCATCGAACAGAAATAGTGTGTTCACCCTTTGTTTGGAATATGTGGTTGATTTCATTCCTTGATGTAGGTGTGATAAAGTCAACCTCAGTTACTCCCTCTAATTCTTCCTTCTTCTTTCCGAATGTTGCATAATAGAAGCACCAATCGTTTCCGTCATACTGAACTGTGCTTTCAAAAGCATCATAGTATAGATAGCCGTCAAAAATTGCAGACTCCATACCTGTCTTCTTATCTGCAGAAGTCCAATTTATTGAAAGCTTCTTGCTTCCAAGTTTAAATGGAGTGTGGTCAAAAATGTATGACCATTTGATTATCTTATGACCATCTGGATCTTGCCCTCCTGCAATAAACTTATATTCATTTGTCTCCTTGTCAATGCAAGAATACTGAATTGTTGGGATTGGCTGAGTGTTGGGTTTGATCTTTACCAATACATATTCAGTAGAAGAAACTCCAATTTTGTTTGTCGCAGTTAGAGCAAAACGTGCTGACACCTCCTTTGAAAACGGAATCTCATGCAATAATGATGTTTGGGAGACATATTGGTATTTCACAACATCTTCCATTGCATTTGTGTTGAATGCGTAATTCACGATTGTTTTAAGATAGTCATGAACCAAATCTTGTGCTTTTTTCTCTTGGTTCAATGAGAATACGAATTTGCCTTTGGACTTTGACAAGCTTAGAGCAGGCTCTTTGATTGTTCTGTCTGAATATTGGTCTAATGTAACCTCTCTATTGGTAAGATTTATATCTATTGATGTTGCCTTGTTGGTGAAAGTGCAAATTTCATCCCCAAAGAAATACAATAACTCTTCTGCAAATACACCATTGGCTTGATTGTCTGCAGGAAGACTTTGGAACTGGAAATCGTAAGTGCATTCCTTTCCGTAAGGATCGTTGATGGAAAAACTCAATGTGTCGGGCTTTCCGAAACCAACCTCAATGACTCTGTACTTCTTTCCTTCCCAGAACTCACTACTCATTGTGTCGTTGGTAGTGGTCATGTCGATGATTGGAGCATCACCTTTTTCAAGGAAATAATCATCTCTGGTGTCGCATGAACTCATGGACACTAAGAATGCACTAAACCAAAATAATTTGATTCTGCTCATATTTACTTATTTGATTAAATTTTCAAGATTCGTTAGAGCCTTTTGAAACTCTTCGTTAGAAATATCCTCGATGTCGTCATCGTACAGCATAAATTCTTTCATGCTCTCTTTCTGTTCGTCAGTCAATTTCAAGCCAAGTTCTGCTTCGTATTCAGCGAACTGCTCTGCTAAACTCATTCCCATAATTTTTTCTATTAAATAAACAGTAAACTTATCTTCTTATCACTATGCAAATATAGTGATTTTAAATGATTTTTACAAGTGTTAAATATTTAATTTTTATTACTTTATGATAAAAATTGCCTTTATATCTTATTATATTAAGATATATTATCTGATATAAAAAACAAAGATTTTTATCTTTTTTTCATCTATCAGATTCCTAATCCTTTTTTTGCAGGATGCTTGATAGATGTTTCCTGTTTATATTCCTTAAAGTCTATTATCGCAATACGATAATTTAATTCTACGAGTTTGGAAAATATTTTGTCTGATGTTGTGTGATGGAACTCGGCTACATCCAAATGATTTTCTTTTCCTTCGGAAGACATTGCTTTCGGGTAATCTGATGGATATGAAATTTTACTTATTTTAATTTCTTCCATATCTAACTTTTTAAGAATTTCGGCATCTTTTCCATAGACCTTTTTATAATCATTGTCTTGTACCAAGATGATAGTGTTGGAATACTTCTCCTTCAATGCTTCAATCTCTTTCAAGTCTGGAAATTTTGAAGACATAGCCTCTTTTGTATAAGATGATTCTTCTTTATTAAGAGAAGGTTTTACTTCTTCTTTCAAAGTTTTCTTTTCTGCATTGTCAATGGCTTCAATTATATTATCTACAGACTCTCCTAAAATTATCTTAGCACATATAGCAGGATGTATTTTTGCTGTGTCACTTGAAAACTCTATTTGTGCAGCTGTCTTCCAGTTGACCTTGCCATCAACTTCTTCACGGAGTCTGATGTTAGTGTAAGTTCCTCCAAGAATATTGGCATAGTCTTTGAGAATTTCTCTTGCTTCCTTATTGATGAACCACGGAATTTTGATTGTGGCAGCATCTGGAGAAAACTCATTGGTCAAATCAGTCCTTTTCCCTGCACTTTGAGCAAATATTGTTTCCAATTTTTGGTTGTTCTCCAATATCTTTTCTTTTGATATTGATATTGCTCCATTTAGGTCTAACTTATTGTAGTCTATGTTTTGCTTATCAACAGCTGATTCTTGTTTTGCAGAGGATAACATTTGTTGTTTCAGTGCTTCTTCCTTTTGTGCAAGAATGCTATAGAATGATATCGTTTTTCTTCTTAATTTCTTAGATTCGATCTGAAATTTTGCCTCATAATGAGACATTCCTTCAAATCCGTCTTTGTACTTGTATTTCTTGTAAGATTCTTCCAATAGCCCGTTTGACTCTTCTTTGTCTATGTGACGAAGTGAAGATAGCTGTTCATCTGTCACACCTAACTGTTTGCCATATCTGCTTGCAGCGAGACTTGTAACAGCAATTACCTTACCACCGTTATCCTCAATATAGTTTTTAAGCGAGTTCAAAGTCATTCCAGAGGTGAAAACATCATCTACCAAAATATAGTTATTGCCCTTTTTGACATTGCCTTGCCAATGATCATTGCTCAGAACTCGGTCTTCCCAAGTTGCATCTGTATTATGTTGGAGATTTTTCTTGTAGAAAGACAAGTCAACAGGCATTCCACTCATTTCACTTAGCTTTTCTGCTAATGCAATAGGCAGCTGATTTTTTGAATTTTCCTTGTCTGAACCCATTATTGGTATGAGTGTAGCATCTTTATAGTCAGCTAATCTCTTATATTCTTCTCGATCTTTGACTATAGATTCAACTACATCTTTAGCATGAAATAGAGAACCATTCTTCTTGGCTTCTTTATAGGATGGATGTGCTGTCAATGTGTAAACATTTGTAACTGATACACATTGATTCTCCCATTTTTTGTCTATATTTTCCCAGTTTATAATCCCCATATATCAATTCAATAAGTTGTCAGTAACACTTCTAAAGTGCTACTGACAATTAGAACTAAGATTAAATAGAAATACCTTTGCTTTTCTTGACTGGAGTTTTCTCCAATTCTTGTTTAATTTCAACTCTTTGTGATTCAAGTTCAGACTGTCTTTTGCTCAATTTTTCTATTATTGCTTCTTTAGTTGCTCCCTTGATTATGTCTGCACATATTTCAGCACCGAATTTGTTGTTTTCTTCAAAGGTTATTGAAGCTTTTTCTTCTCCAGACCTGGCATTGAATGTGCCTCCCAATACTTCTGCGTAATGCTTCAACATTTCAACCTGATTAGGCAGTAGTTCGTTTGAGAGAACAACCTTGTTCTTTTCTTCAAGAACTATCGGTTTTACACCTTCTGCCACCTCGTTGAACTGAGAGATAGCAGCGAATGCTCTTGATACAGCCATATCCACTTCGGAAACCTTTTCCTCTGCTGATAATATGATTTCCTGTTTCTCCATGTATGGAGCAAGCTTGTTGTCTATGACTTTCGTCGCCTTTTCTACTTCGTCCAAAACATCTTTCAGATATTCTGGATCCTGAGATAGTTTAGTTAGCCAAGCTTCCAAATAATGTGCTGAATTGTCTTGCTCTATGGATGTCGTAATTCCGAGTTTTGAACCACTGAATGCTGCCGACAATTCTGCGACCAACTCTTCTTTTTTATCCAAAATTACGTATAAGATGGATTTTCCTAAAACTAATATTATACGAAATTGTTTCTCTAATTATCTGAATATGTGCTCATAAATGTTATATTTTTTAGGATAATATTTCTTCGGTAAATAGTACTGGGAGTTTCCTCCCAGCACATTTGTTCGTTT